>CP058702.1:2580000-3072500 GCA_013414645.1 Candidatus Parvibacillus calidus
CCTGCATCACGTGAGTCGATACCCAGATACCTCGAGTCAAGACGACCAACAGTATATCCGCGATCGCGTAATAACTCCTTCCAAAAGAAATTGGTGTATATGATACCATTGTTTTCACGGACTGATTTCTCACTAATGCCTGAATAATAACTTACCATCTTGACCATTGCATTGTACTTCTCCGGCGGTATCGAACTTCCCAATGCCAAAGCAGGCAGATATTCCTCTATCGTATATCGCTCTACCTCAGGCAGGATGTCCAGCAAATCCTTATTCTGCAAGGCCGGTGCCAGGGCTTTATGATACCATGCAGTCGCCGTATAGTATGGCAGCATGAGCGCTCTTCCTACAGGCCCATCTCGCTTTATCCCCAAATCAGTCGGAGATACCAGAATCACACCATTGAGATACATCCAATGGCTGTTTTGCAACTCAAGTGCCAGCCCGGAAACACGTGTGGTGCCATAACTCTCTCCAATCAGAAACTTGGGAGAGGCCCACCGCTGGTATTTGTTGACAAAAGAGTTGATCCAGTCAGCAAGATACCTTACGTCGGCATTAACCCCAANAAATTTGTCACGCGGTACATCCTTGTTAGTCGGTCTCGAAANACCGGTATTGACCGGATCGACATAAACCAAATCTGCCACATCGAGGATGGAATTGGGATTGTCCTTTAGGCCATATGGCTGCAGCGGATACCCTTCATCATCGATGTGCAGCAATCGGGGGCCTGTATATCCCAGCATCATCCATACAGAAGCTGTTCCGGGGCCTCCATTGAATGAAAACACCAATGGACGTGTGGACTTGTCGGATATGTCCGTACGCTCATAATAAGTATAAAATACTCCCGCCATCGCCTTACCCTCCTCATCCCATACCGGTAGGGTGGCAGCAGTTACCTTATAAGGAACATTCTTGCCATTGATCACGGACTGAATATTCTTCTCGACCTTATAGTCAAAATCAAGGCTGCGATCATACTTTCCGGGCTTTTCATCCCTTGGCTTGCCTTTGTCTTCAGCTTTAGATTGTCCGAGCATAATAGTACCCAGAGAAAGGAAAATCAATATATAATACATCTTTGCCATATCGAGAATTTTAATGAAAGTATCAAATATAAGCAAGAGTACTCAAGAATAAGGCAGGAAAAGGCATTTATTCTCCATATTTAGTGAAACATCGGATAAAATCACTTCATTTCCCGATTGACAATGTATATAGAATGCAGTCGCCACAATGAATCTACCCGTACCTTTGAGCTAATTTCAGGATCCTGGGCATCAAACCAATGCGTCCAAAACGAATTGCACTCTCCTCCTATCCCGAAAAAATGTTGTGCCGCGAACAACAGGTTGAATTTAGCTCAATAGACAATAATAAACCTCATCGGTTGGTACTATTCCTACTTATCACTTAAAATGGACCCATGAATATCCGGGCAAGTTCTTCAAAAAACTACATGATTAGGTTGACAAATTTTAACAGAGTGATAATTTTACAACGAACCCAATATAAGTTATTATATATATTAAGGTTAAATATAAAATATAATATTAATGCAATGACAAGAAATTCAACCGGATAGTCGGGTCAGGATAAATTTATATTTTTGACCTATGATAAAGAGAAGTTTTATTATTATCTCCCTGGCTTTTATGTCAATTATGACCGGGAGTACCCAAACAATCATGCACAGGATAGCTATAGGAAGCAATCTGGATCAGGAGGGTTCTCAAAGAATTTTCGATCTGATAGCACGGAGGAAACCCGATGCATTCATTTCTCTGGGAAATATGATTACAGGTGAAAGTGCGAATCTGGTCGAAATGCGCGAAAAATACGGTACTTTGTCAGAATGGCAAGGCCTNAAAAAGTTGAAGGAATCGACAAAATTTTTTGCTACATGGGATGACCATGAATATGGCGAATCAGAAGGTGGCAAACACTTTTCTGACAAAGGAGCATACAAGCAACTTTTCCTGGACTTCGCAGGTGATCCTGATAATACGCTGCGCAAAAGCCATGAAGGTGTCTATAATGCTTACGGCTACGGGAATGCCGGCTCTCGCGTCAGCATCATTTTACTTGATACCCGGACATTTCGCGACAATCTTTTGCCGTATCAGGGTGATAGAAGAGACGACCCAAGATTCTTCCATCCTTTGCAATATTCTCCCTATAAATCTGCTGACAGCACACTTCTGGGTGAAGATCAATGGATTTGGCTGGAAAGACAATTGATGGAACCTGCCCTGGTTCACCTCATTGTATCACCTATACCGTTCAGTGCAGAATACAATGGCATGGAAAGTTGGGCAAATTTCCCACATGAACAAAACCGGTTGTTTAAGCTCCTTGATAAGACAAGAACTTTNGGTGTAGTCTTCTTATCAAGTCATGCCGGTTACTCTGAAATCAGTAAATTNAAAAGGGACGGCTACTACCCCATCTACGACTATACCTGTGCCACCAACACGCAAAAGTATTTTGCTACTCCCAATGCTAACAGGATTGAGGGGCCGGTGATGGGTAACTTTGGTCTGTTGACATTTGACTGNGAACCAGGCAAGGTCACTATGACCATGGAGTGCATTGATGCCAACAATAACAGTCGGTTTGAATATATAGTTAAACTCACACATCTTTGGCCGGACAGTGAGTAATCTGAAGTTACTAAATGCATCTGCCGAATAGAACTAAGTTATCGACAGGTGATTCGCGACTCTGGTAAAACAAATTTTAGTGAAGGGATTCGAAATAATCCTCAATGACGTGGGCATAGTGTTGATGCTCAATCTTGAGAACTTGTCGGGCAATGACCCCGGAATCTTCGTGCGGTCTTATGGAGATTGCCTTTTGAAACAAGATTCTGCCCTTGTCGTATTCCTTATTGACCAAATGAATAGTTATACCGGTCTCAATGTGACCGGCTTTACTTACAGCTTCATGAACAAAGTGGCCATACATTCCCTTACCACCAAAGGAAGGTAGTAGTGCCGGGTGAATATTAAGAATTTTGTCCGGAAATTGATTGATCAGATATTCAGGAATCAAGGAAAGATATCCGGCCAAAATGATACCTGTAATCCGGTATTCACCAAGTAGGCTTTCAGTCCTTTCCTGGTCAGCCATTGCTTTTCCGGACCAAAAACGAGCCGGAATACCGAAATGGGCCGCATGGTTTTNTACCCCGGCGTCCTTTTTGTTATAAAGAACCAATGCAATTTGAATGGTTGGATGATTCCGGAAGTGCTTCATGATAGCTTGAGCATTACTGCCGCCTCCGGAAGCAAATATGGCGAGGTGCTTCATCGTAGCCAAATCATTTCAACGAAGATCAATATACTTCTGAAGACCTGCCGGATCTAACTTAGACATAATTTTGTAAATATCTTGCTTTTCAGCTTTTGATGCAGGTTTAAAAATTTCCACCAGTTCATTCCCTTTTACGGTACCAAATGAGTTTATTTCGATTGAGTTGGTATATGTATCATAAGATTTCTCAATACTTTTCATGGCATTGATGATATTCTTACGAGCTTCATCTATATTGGTCGAAGCCAGATCAAGCCCTTGTCTGTGATATTCATAAAATCCAATCCTGAAATCATTGAGTTTGGGACTCAGCAAATTTTCCACAAAGAAGAACGCGACTTATTCAATCCGGCTTTATTTGCTCCCCATCCATATTCATCCCCGTTTGACAGCCCGGTAGGTAATGAGCCTATCACGGTCTGGGCGTTGACAAACATTTGATCGCCGCCTTTTTCCGCAAAGGNNAATCCCGGTCCAGGCCGAGAATAATATATGTATAATAACCAAGAATTGAAGTCAGGTTGTCATTGTACGAATTCGGATTAAAAATCAATGCATTACCCGGTTCGTAAGAAAACACAACTTTGTCATCAACGTATTGGAAAATGACGGATTCGTAACTGCTGCCATATACAGGGCGAACAGCGAGAATGGCAAGGCTGAAAACAAAGTCTTTTTCAGACTGCTCCTTTACCAGATTAAAATTGAGGGTTACCTTGATTTTTTCCTCATCACGCAAATCCATATCCGTGAACCGTTGGTTGTTGAGAAATTCCAAAATTGACTTTTCAAAGTTCTTGAAAATCCCGGGATCGGCTATCTGCAAGGTGGGTGTATTGACCTTAACCGTAAAAGCGAATTCCTGACTGAATCCTTTAAAACTAAAGAATATCAGCAATAAAGCTATTAAAAAAGTACATCTCATGATCATACGCTTCATAACGATTTTTTAATAATTTGATTGTTTCATCGATAATGATTGTGGCAATTTCTGTTTTAGGCAACAATTCTGTTTTCCGAATTATTCCGCTCTCTCCAAGGATGGTAACCTTATTGTTGTCACTGCCAAAAGTTGCGCCCTTATCTCTTGTAGAATTCAGTACGATCAGGTCAAAATTCTTTCGCTTTCTTTTTGCTATCGCATATTCCAATTCATTATCAGTCTCAAGGGCAAAACCGACATGGATCTTACCGGCAGGTTTTATTCTGCCCAATTCAGCTGCGATGTCCTTCGTTTNTTGCAATGTAATGGAAAGGGTATCCTCTGTTTTCTTTATTTTCTGTTCTGACGGCTCTATCGGTCGATAGTCAGCAACAGCAGCGGCCAGAATGGCTATATCGGTATCAGGGTACAAATTGAAGCATTTGAGGTACATCTCCTCAGAATCTGTTACATGATGTATAGTCATCCCAAGCGCAGCAGCCGGATTTTCTGATGCAGGACCAAGGACGAGATCAACTGTAGCTCCTCTTCGCAGGCATTCGAATGCAAGGGCTATACCCATCTTACCGCTTGAAGCATTGCCAATGAATCTCACAGGGTCGATTTNTTCGTGTGTCGGGCCTGCAGTAATAAGTACTTNTTGGCCTAAGAGATCCTTTCCCCGGTTGAAATAATCGATGACATATGCCAAAATATGCTCAGGCTCGGCCATCCTGCCATCACCAATGGTTCCTGACGCAAGGAATCCATGTTCTACCGGAATGATTTGGGTGCCGAAGCTTCGCAATCGATTGATATTGGCAACTGTCGCGGGGTGTTTCCACATATCGAGATCCATGGCCGGAGCTACGCATACCGTACATTTGGCACTAAGACAAACAGCATCAAGCATGGTTTGACAAATACCGTTTGCCATATGGGCTATGGTGTTGGCTGATGCCGGAGCAATAAGAATCAAATCCGCCCACAGCCCCAAATCAACATGCCCGGCCCAGGTGTTCCCATCATGGATGGAATTATACACGGAATGATTGCTAAGCGTGGACATGGTAACAGGTGTAATAAAATCAGAAGCAGAAGGGGTCATCACAACCCTGACTTCTGCTCCTTTCTTTATAAGCAATCTGCACAGGAAAGCCGCCTTATAGGCTGCTATACTGCCACATATGCCCAATACTATTTTTTTACCCTGCAGTTCCATTTTTAATAGGAATTGGCAATCAGGCAAGGCCTATCCGGGAAATCAATCCTGATGCTCTTCTTTATACCGAAATGAAAGTTCTCCGTTGATAAATTCTTCTGTCGCAATTATCGCCGGATTAGGCAACTTCTCATAGAACTTTGATATTTCTATCTGCTCTTTATTCTCCTGAATTTCTTCGATTGTATCAGTTGCAACTGTAAATTCATCCAGTTTGCTGTTTAGTTCCCGCTTTATGCCGACCTGAAGTTGACGTCTTCTTGCAGAAATAACACAGATCGCTTCGTAGATATTTCCTGTCTTTGAAGCCATCCCTCTGATATTTCGTGCATGACTATTAGGATCGATTCCCTGCACTTTTGTCTTGATGTCCGTCATTTTCCAGTTTTTTAATATGAATTTTTGTTTCTTTGAGTATTGAGTCTATCTCTTTTCTGTCCTTGCTTCTAGGAAACTTCTCCTTAAACAATTCAGCGGACAATAAAGTTTCCTGATATCGTACCAGCTTTTNTGCGTAAATACTGTTTTCCGCAAGAGTAAAATTAGATTTTACAATGAAATACCTGATTTNTTCAACGTTTTTGGAATCAGGAAATTCCTTCAACATGTTATTGAAAGTTATCGTGGCCGATTGATATTGTTTCAGATTATAGTATAGCATACCTTCCTCAAACGCCTTCTTTTCAAGCTTGGCACGCAGTTCGTCTATCAATTTATTGGCCTCTTTTACTCTCTCGCTTTTCGGAAAAGTATTCACGAAGATCTGTAATTCATCAATCGCCTTGCCGGTATATGTCTGATCAAGCTTATAGTCAGGACTTTGAAGGTAATTGGAGTAAGCCGACATATAGGCAGCTTCCTCTCTTAGAGGGCTTGTCAGATAGGTATTGGCAAAGTTTTGAAAATAAGATGCTGCCAGGATATAATTCCCCTGGTAATAATGGGTATATGCATACTTTACATACAGGTCCTCAGCTTCCTTTTNTCCTCTATAGCGACCAAGGATTTGCTCCAGCAGGTTCTGCGCCTTGTAATAATCCTTCTTGGAAAAATATTCCAGTGCTTNTTTGTAAACCAATGCTACATCACTGCTGGCCCGAAGTTTTTCATACTCCGACTTACAGGATGCAAAGGCCATCATAGCAAGTAAAATCAGGACAAGTGAATGCTTTCTCATCATAAGGGCGCAAAGATAATGCAAGTATTTGTTTTTCAAAGTAAAAATTATTTGATTCAGAAAGTACCTTAGTATCAACGAAAAATTTCCGGCTCTGATGCCTATAAGTAAACATAATGTGCCAAAATTGCTTAAATGGCCATTAGAATGTATGCTATTTCAAAAATAGGTTCATGATGACAGATACAATCAACATCCTTACAATGCAGGTTTTAAGAATCCTTAAAAACGAATAAGTCTCATTATTTATTTAATATATTGCCCGGGATATCCTGAATGGAAACCTCAAGGGAAGGAAAGACCGGATATTCTTATAATTCACCAAGCAAAACCATCTATGCTCACTTCTTCTTTCCATTTTTTGACTTAGAAAAATAATTGATATGAACCGCACAATAGAACGACCCTGACTGTAATCGCTCTCGTTTGAAAANAGTTCTGACATCGTCGGTACCAAATGTCAGAAAACCAAAATTGAGTCCTGCGCCCAACCTGAATCCTGTCCACCGGTTATATGAGAAAGGTGTAATGATATTTACCAGGTTGAAGGTCAGTTCCGGTATCACTCCGATTTGAAAGGCCTCAGGATTGTTGGCTGTTAAGGGTGAAGAAGCGAAGAAATGTATTTTCCCATATTCGCGTAGTCCAAAACTAAATGCCATATTAAGAGACGGGAGCGTATAGATTGTCCCTCCCCGGTTCTGGAGGCGCTCATTGACCGGATTTTTCAATACAATATATTCAAAACTATCTACTAATTGATCGAAGCCTATCAAGGTATCGAATTTTCCAAAGGAGATTTCAGTGAAACCATAAATATTAAAGGATCCGCTTCTAAGCCCTTGGGAATATCTTACAAAACCAAGGTTATTGAGGGCGATTCCGCCTCGTATGGAACTGAATTGCTGGGATTTGAGCTTACTTTCGAAATAAATCCCCAAGTCGCCTCCCATTCCATTCCNCCTGATCCATGGTGCATGAAGATCATTCGCGTTTGAGTGTGAATATTTATAATCCAACCGCATATTGGATACTTCTACCCTGTCCCTCTCTCTAAAAANATATTCTCTAATCGCTTCGTCATTTGATAATTCAAAATGCATCAGCCCTCCCAAATAACGAATATTCGCGCCCACGCCAAGTCGTGTATCACTTGACAAGGCAAACTCCCTGGCTATATTGACTCCGACATACATCCTACCATCGGCTGTACCTGAAAACTCTGGTACAGGCATCCGATCTCCGGAGGAATATCTTCTATATGGACCATACGTCATATGTGCCGGGTAATTCTTTAATCCTCCGATGAATGAAGACCCCGTTGTTATACCTACGATCATCCCGCTTTTCAATCTCCTGAAATAAGAAGGGCCTGCGATCGACAAAGAGGTCGAAAAGTACATTCTGGCCAAATCAGTCTCATTCAGTTTCATTTCATAACCGCGTAGTTCTCTGTCGATACCAAGAGCCGGATTAAATCCAAGTTTTCTGAACTGTAATTCCGGTACAGATATTTCACTAAAATGTATCGGAAGACTCATGAAGCTTTTATCAATGAAATATCCAAGATTATTGTTGTAGTCCATAGAGATCGACCCAATCCCTAATGAAGACTCGAAATGGGGATTCTGCAAAAATGCCGGATTGAGGGATCTGGCAGCCCTCACGTCGCTTCCGTTCAACGCATACCATGGAACTGACTGCGCATCTGCAACATCATGCCCGATTACCAGGAAGCATAACAACCATATCAATGATCTCATAAGAAGTAGCCTAATATAAAAATAGTTAACAAAAATAATCAATAGTTTAACAACTTTTTGTTAATAACCACATATATTTTTACAATAATGCATTATCCACTAATATTCATACAGTTCAATATCATATAATATGATATTTGTTTGACTGATGACGAATCGCTATCTTTCCCGGTCAATTCATTATTTAGCAAAAACACAACATATTTTTCGATATCAAATGATTTTGAATAACCATTATCCTGAAAGTAACGTTTGATGAAAATAGCAGTATTTCCGTTCTTTCGATCCGATTACCGTTGGACATTTTGACTTGATTGTCCGCAGTCTGGCACTTTTTGACAAGGTTATTGTCGCTATTGGCATCAATGATGCCAAGTCATATTTGTATCCGCTTGAAAAAGAATGGAATGGCTACGTATAGTCTTTGCTGAATATGATAAGGTTGAGGTTGACCATTATCGGGGGCTGACAGCAGATTTCTGTAAAAAGTCAAAGCTAACTTTTTAGTCAGGGGACTTCGAAATTCATCAGACTTTGATTATGAAAAGACCATCTCTCAGGTCAATTACATCATCACAGGAGGAATCGAAACCATCTTCCTCATTAGTGCGCCCAAGTATTCTCATATTAGTTCCACGATCGTGCGGGAGGTGATTAAAGGTGGCGGGGATGTTAAACCATTTTTGCCCAAAGGAGTTGTGTTATAAGAAATGACGATTATTCCTTTTGTTCGGTTCTTCTCGTTCATATGTATCAATTGCCTCACACGACCTTAATTAATTATCATAAATTATAAACCATTTTTATGTCAAACGCAATATTTAAAACTCCACGGCCGGTCAATGAGGTCGTCCGTTCATACGCTCCCGGTACTGAAGACAGGAAGCAACTGGAGGCTGCCATCAAGGAAGCCAAGAGTAAGACCCATGATATCCCAATGTATATTGGTGGAAAAGAAGTCAGGACAGATAATAAAGTTGCGATACGCCCACCACATGAAATAAAGCATACGCTTGCCTATTACCATAAAGGGGATGAAAATCATGTCAAGGCTGCAATAGATGCTGCCCTTGGAGCAAAAGCCCAATGGAGCAGTATGCCCTGGGAACACCGAGCAGCCATCTTCCTTAAGGCAGCCGAATTGATTGCCGGCCCTTACCGTATGAAGATCAATGCTGCAACTATGCTGGGACAGTCCAAGAATGCCTTTCAGGCTGAGATTGACAGTGCCTGTGAATTAATTGACTTCCTGCGATTCAATGTCGAGTATATGACAGAAATATATAAAATCCAGCCGGAATCATCGCCCGGGATCTGGAACAGACTGGAATGGAGGCCATTAGAGGGTTTTGTATTTGCCCTGACTCCTTTCAACTTTACTGCGATAGCCGGGAATCTGCCAAGCTCTCCTGCACTAATGGGCAATACGGTAGTATGGAAGCCATCTGAAACCCAAATATTTGCGGCCAATGTCATTATGGAAGTATTCAGGGAAGCCGGATTGCCAGATGGTGTGATCAACCTTGTCTTTGTTTCCGGAGCGGTGGCAGGTGATGTAATATTCAGCCACAGGGATTTTGCCGGGTTGCACTTTACCNNGGGCGCATCGACTTTCAACACAATATACAGAAAAATTGCAAGTCATCTTGACGATTACCGTTCTTATCCAAGAATAGTAGGTGAGACAGGAGGCAAGGACTTTGTAATGGTACACAAAAGTGCTAACCCTGATGAGGTTGCAGTGGCACTTGCACGTGGCGCATTCGAATATCAGGGCCAGAAATGCTCAGCAGCATCCAGGGCATATATTCCCCGTTCCTTATGGCCTGCTATCAAAGAAAGGCTCCAAAAGGATGTAGAGTCTATGAAAATGGGGTCACCTGAAGATTTCTCCAATTTCATCAACGCCGTAATCGACAAGAAAGCCTTTGACTTTATCACATCTTATATAGATAGAGCTAAACAATCTGATGTAGCAAAGGTCATTATCGGCGGTGAGTATGACGATTCAGAAGGATACTTCATCAGACCGACTGTCATCGAAACTACCAATCCTAAATATGATACCCTTTGTACTGAGTTATTCGGGCCGGTATTAACGGTATATGTATATGAAGATGATCAATTCCAAGAGACCATGAAATTACTGGACGAAACTTCTGATTATGCACTGACGAGACCAATCTTTGCAAAAGACAGGTATGCGATTGATCTGGCAGTAAAAGCACTTGAAAACAGTGCCGGCAACTTCTACATCAATGATAAGCCAACGGGCGCTGTTGTAGGACAGCAGCCATTTGGAGGTGCCAGAGGGTCAGGTACCAATGACAAAGCCGGTTCTGTACTTAACCTTTACAGATGGGTATCAGCCAGGACCATCAAGGAAACATTCGTACCGCCAACCGATTACAGATATCCCTTCCTTGGATAATTGAAAACAAGGTTATTTGATAAAAAATGGGCTGCCATAAGCAGCCCATTTTTGTTCCTATTCTATGAAAATAATCAAATGCAGGGTTAGGTTTACTTTGATTCTTTTGTTTGGTGAAATGCATCCAGGATTCTTTTCCTCCAAAATTCATACGCAATACCAGGCTGTCTGAAGTCAAACCGGTGATCTGCATGGCTTTTTCAACTGAAGGAGATACCGTTGTGTCGGTGACAATCAGAAGGCTATCCCTTACCACATAGACACCTGCTTCATTCTGACCAATATTATTTACAAAACTGTACCGGGAATCTTCATTCAGTTTTAAAATGATATTGCTGACATCAANGGTAACAGAACTATCCTTCACTACGAAAGATCCTGCTTGCCAAATTCCCTTGTAAGTAACAGNGGNGGATATAATAGTTTTTTTGCAAGAGGTGAACAAAGAGACGCCCAAAATTAAAAGTAACAGATTCTTCATCGATCAAACGGTAGTTTCTGACATTTCAAGGATTTCGTACCAGAATTCGTCGGGAACAGGCATTACGGAAAGCCTGGATATTCTGATCAGATCGAACTTTTTCATGTGATCCATCTCTTTCAACACCTTGTACTCAATCGGTTTATTGAGCGGTTTGAGGTAAGCAACCTTAACTGCTACCCATTTTCCGGTTTCATCGGTAGGATCAGGATAAGCTTCTTCAACAATTGTAGCCAGGCCAACGATTCTTTTATCGGTGACACTGTGATAAANAAGGCAGATATCGCCATTTCTCATTTTATTCAGATTGATTCTGGCAGCATAATTGCGTACACCGGTCCACTCAGTCGTCCCTTCCCTCTCAAGATCTTCAAAACTAAATTCCTCCGGCTCGGATTTAATCAACCAATGTTCCATATTCCAATTTATTAATTTAATTAAACCTATCCTCCATTGCATTGATAATAGAAACGAACTCATCAGCCTTCAATGATGCACCTCCCACCAGTCCGCCATCCACATCCGGTTGTGAGAATAATTCACAAGCATTACCAGCATTAACACTTCCTCCGTATAGAATTGACAGATTTTCCACCAATGTTTCAGGAAATCGCTCCTTCAAAATCTCCCTGATAATCGCATGTATTTCCTGAGCCTGGTCCGGTCTGGCTGTATGACCTGTCCCAATGGCCCATATCGGCTCATAAGCAATGACTAACCTTCCCAATTGTTCTTCAGACAATTCAAACAAGGCTTCTCTGATCTGATTTGCGACAAAGTCGGCGTATGAGTTCGATTCCCTTTCTTTCAAGGATTCGCCACAACAAAAGATCGGTGTTAGGTTATGTTCAAAAGCCCGAAGTATCTTACCAACGAGGCTTTCACCATTTTCATGAAAATGTTCTCTGCATTCTGAGTGACCGATCAAAACATACTGGCAACCGACTGAATGGAGCATACCCGCAGATACTTNCCCGGTAAAAGCCCCTTTATCGTGCCGGCTGATATTCTGCCCTCCTATGAAAATATTTTTCCTGGCCCCGATTATCTCATTGACTCTAAATAAAAAAGGATAGGGAGGAAAAAACAGTACAGAGCAATTTTCCGGTGCAATATTTTTCAGAATGGATTGTACTAACTCCCNGGAACCATTCATATCAAGGTTCATCTTCCAGTTACCGGCTACAATTTTTCTACGCATAGCATAATTTTAAAGTTCAAAATTAAGGAATTAAAATGGTCTTCAAAAATTAATGAAAAATCGGGGACTTAAATCAGCAAACCAAAGTCGGAACGGATAAAACAAAAAAGGGCGGTTAAGAACCGCCCTTCTTCATTTTCACTCAATCAATGATTACTTGATTACATTAAACGGTTTAGATAATGCGCCATTAGAAGTAGTAACCCTTACAAAATATGCTCCCGGAACAAAGTTACCGGTTTCAATAATGTTAGTCTGATCTTTCTGATTTTGCATTTTCTTAGAATACACTCTATTTCCGTTAACATCATAGATTTCTGTATTCACATCAGTTCCATTCTCAAAGTTGAACTTCACAGAAATGTTTTCAGATGCATTGGTTGGGTATACTGAGAATGTATTATCAGCAAGTTTCAGATTCTTAACAGAAGAACGGCTATCAAGAACCAAGCGAGCATAAGGAGCCTGCTCCCATGCACCTCTACCACCAGTCACAACATTTGGAGTAAGATTGAAGGTAGAACTGAAGTTCCAGCCTTTCATCTGGAAGTGAGTAGGAACATAACTAGCCGGGTCTTCAGCTAATGCAATAAATTCAACTGTATTCTGGTTAGAGTTTCCACCTGCAAGAATATACGCAACTTGTCGTGGAGCCACTGATGTAGCTTCGTATGCCACTCCTACGATGTACCACTTTCCTTTCTTTATCTCAACTGATTTTTCTTCTTCTGTATCGAAATCCAGAATTGGAAGATCCAGATATAGTTCATCAGGATCAGACTCCAGCATGTCATGGAAATTGAATCCTACCAAGGTTCTTTCCGCCTCAGTAATCTGGTAATCGCCATCAGAGTCCTCACATTCCCAAACATAGCAATAGAGAGATGCTCCACCTGCAGACAGATCATTAGCATTGGCTACACCAAACTTGACCCTTTTTGCTACACTACCCTCATTTTCTCCTCTCAGGACATTGGCATATATCCAGTTGATAGGATCAGAATCACCAAACACCAGAGTCAAAGCTGTAGTAACTTCATTTTCTCTACTGAAATCACCTTCACCTGTGTTATCATCAGTTACTGTAAATGTGGTGGAATAACTGTTGTTTGAAGGATCAAAGTCTTCCTGATCAGATGTCAGGTCATACTTGATTGTATAAACACCAGCAGCATCCGGAGTATATGAGCCAAAGATGTGATTCTGGATGGTATCACCGCTCAACACTGTACCTTCAACCTGGCCCGGGCTTGTCGGTGCAAAGCTTGCCGTATAAACCTCATTGCCGCCCTCATCTGTAACTGTTGCTGTCAATTTCATGCCAGTCAGTGATTTACCTCCAATATTATGAGCATCAGTCATAAACTTAACCGGAGTAACCTGACTGATTGGAGTCGTTGCATATGGAGCTCCTGCAAGCCAATCTTTATCGATCAATGAATTGAAATCTTCAGGTTCAATCAACTTCACATCGTCAACGATCCAATAGTAGTAATTACCTTGTATTGTAAATTTAAGCTTAAAGTTGGCACTTGGCTTTGCACCTCCCAGCTTCAATCTGTAAAATCCATTGGTAGGATTATCATTGATTACCAGATCCTTATTTACTTCAATATCATGCCAATTAGCTCCGCCGTCATTGGACCATGAAACAAAGAATCTACTTTGGAATTGTCTAACTGCCTGGTTAAATCTCAGGGAGATTGCAGTTTCTTCCGGTAAGGCACTAAGGTCAATGTCCGGAGAAATAAGCTCACCTATTTGATTGACACCACATATACCACCGCCAAAATTACCTTGAACACCATCATTATCCTTAAAGTCAGTATTAAAGGTCATGGCACCATTACATGCTGTCGCAGAAAGAATGTTTGTGCTACCATAAGCACCTTTTGAAGAGCCAAATTCAGTCCATTCCCACTCAGCGCCCACAGGATCCTTGCCGTCTCCACAAGCGACACCAACAGTGGTCCAGCCATCCAGACCTCCGCTGAATCCATTATCTGACCAGAGAATATTGTCAGTTTCTGCAGGGAAATCATTGACAAACTTAAAGCTCAGGCCGGGATATTTCAGGAAGAAATTCTCACCTGAATTAAATGAAACAGCAACACTCCAAATACTAAAGGAAGTGTCCTGTGACATTGATATGATAGCATCCTTATTAGCCTGATCATTGTTGACTATAATGGATCCGCTACCACCATTGAATTCAATATTAGAGGCCTTTACGTTAAAAGAAAAACTTCCTCTCTTGCATACACCAACATTGCCGTTCAGAGCTTCCGCAAATGTAAATTGAGTGTTGTTCGGATCATTTGGATCTCCCGCAAGAATTGGGTCCGTCAACTGAGTGTTCAATGAATCACCAAATGGTAAGTGGCATACAACTGTTGATGCGCCTGCCACAAAATTAACACGCTGCCCTCTGATCTCAGCTGGCGATAGAAACTCAATGTAAAAACTTTGAGCCATTGCGATATTGCCTACAGCCAGAAAGCCCAACAACATCCAAAAACTCATTGACACCTTTAGAGTCAAAAATTTTCTCATAATACTAAACTTTTTATTAATGTAATAAGATTAAATGATTACAAATTAAGACACAATTATAAGGAAAGAATTGAATACTCAAAAATAAATTTCGTTAATTTTTTATAAGGACATATTATTATATGTTTTTTCCAACCTGTCCAAGCTAACTGCTACTACCCCCTCTCACCACAAACAATCCCCGGCAATATTGCCCAAAAGTGCAATTTGGGGCATGGGTAGGCCTGCACAATACGCTGCAGCCACAATGCCGATTACAGCATCTCCAGCACCGCATACATCGATCACTTCCATCACTTCCGAATGCCTCCAGACTTTATTCTCTGCATCTTTAATATATATACCATACTCTGATAAGGTGATTACAGTGACTTCATTATGTAATCGGGATTCCAACAGTAGGGCCGCATCAGCCAGAGCATCCTCCGTCATCGGTATCTTCTTGCCAATCGCCTTTTCTGCCTCTTTTCTGTTAGGCTTAAACAAATGAACATGACGGTACATCCAGAAATTTTTATCTTTCGGATCCACTATAATCCTTATCCCACATTCATTCAGAAATTCTATAAAAGCAGGGATATTCGCATGATGCAACATGCCTTTTTCATAATCCTGAAGAATTACTGCATCCAGTTTATTATTCTTATGAATGTCAGCAATATAGTCCATCAGTTGAAGACTTACATCATTCCCGATGTCCGTGTGTTCTTCGTGATCAATTCTGACCACATGCTGATTGTGGGCGACAACTCTGGTCTTGGTGGTAGTGATCCGACCTTTCAATGTTATGATACCTTGACCTTTTTCGGGCAACACTTCCTCAATCAATTTTTTAAAATTAATCCATGTGTATCATCCCCCACAACACCTGCCAGATACGTATTCACGCCAAGGTTGATCAAATTGAGGGCGACGTTGGCAGCTCCGCCCGGCTTGTACTCCCTCGCCTGCTGATCCACCACAGGAATAGGAGCCTCAGGCGAGACCCTGGTTACCTTACCGATGATGTATTCGTCCAGGATCAAATCTCCTATGACACAAATATTTAACGATGTAAACTTATCTTTCAGTAATTCCGGCATAATCCACAATATGTTGACTTATTCGCTCTGCTGCCTCCGACTGGGCATTAAAAAATGTGTTGGCAATGGTCCGTATTTCTTTTCTTTTCAATTCATTCTCAGCAAAATCGATCACTAACTCACGAAATTCTTTATAGGTTTCAATTGGAAAATACACACCTGCGTCTTGTAGCATGGCAGCTTCCGAAAAACCTGAATTATTCGGACCTGAAATCACGGCCAATCCAGAAGCAGCCGGCTCAGCTATATTATGTATTCCCTTTCCGAATCCTCNCCCAACAATGGCAACATCTGCAAATCTATATATTTTTGATAAAANACCTACCTTATCCATAATAATCACCTTACTCTCCGTACTGTTCCCGTCCATTTGACTGAAAAGCACCCGGGTGTCTTTATATTTCTCCTGAAGNNTTCCGATCACATCATGGGAAGGCTCATGAGGCACAAGAATCATCTTCATATTTTCTATAGCGCCCTCTATAAAAAGCCTTTCCATCATGATAGCCTCCGGTGGCCATATACTACCTCCGATGATCACGAATGCATCCTTCCTCCAGATATCCAAGGATGCATTAACATACTCTTGAGCAGCAATTTGCGCCGATCTTTCCAGTTTGGAACTTCCATCAGTATACACATGTCTGTATCCCGAATTGTTCAATAGTGTTGCCGCACTTACCGTATTACAGCTTATAAACGAGAATGATTGCAACATTTTCGCGAAAAACCCATTTGACCTCCTGTATTTCTTCAAAGATGCACTCTCAGCACCAATCAAAAACAGAGGCACATTCCTGTCGACTGCATGTCTGACAAGATTAGGCCAGATATCATAACGCGTAAAACTGATACCGACAAGGTTCAATGTATTAAAAACGGGTGCATAAGCCTTATAAAAATCAACCGGCAAATAAATCATTGCATCCACCAAATCGCGCCGTTTGGCATATTCAAAACCGGATGAACTGTAAAAGGACACCAGAATTTGGACATTGGACTTCTCTTTTAATCTTTCAACCACAGGGATCGTTTGCTCCCACTCACCAAGGGAAGAGCAATGAAACCAAACGGTAGGCAAGCCGGAAGATGTGGATCCTAAATATCGGATGAGTTGCTTTCTTCCGATTCTAATTTTAGCAGCTTTAGAATTGATGCATGAATAGCACAAAAACAACAGGTGGTAAATTCGAATACCGAAATTATATAATATATAGGCCACAGATTGGGTCAATAGATAATCTCTTCTGAATAATCGTTGAAATAAATAGGCAGTATCCAGCTAACTTGAAGGCCATTGAGCAAATCAAATCTCTTCTCGGTATCTTTCTTGCCGGTGTCGTAATTAAATCCGCGTGCACTGCGGGTAAATCCCTGCGCAAAAACAAAACCAACGGAAAAGTTGATCTTTCTATTGGTGGATAGATACTGATATCCAATATACTGCCGGGTCATAAAGCCGTTGGTAAGCCTGTCATAACCTTTCAGATAGTCGCCAGTTATCTGTGGCACGACTCCATAATCATCCACGATTCTCACCTTATGTTGCAAAAGCCTCCACCAATGCCAACTTTCAGTGCTGCGGCTTCATTTGGAAAAATTCTGAATAACTTTCCGACATTCAGGGAAGAAGAAAAACCTCTTTCCCGGATGACAAGATTTGCAAGATGGTTGTCAATTCCGACTATTTCATTCTTGGCGTTAAACAAGTTTTCACCAATATTCTCTTTAACTTTTTACCCCACAAATAGGAATAATTCACTCCAATGAAGATATCAACCGGAAATTTATATTCCACATCTCCACCAACCTGAAAATTACTGCCGAAGCGTTTGGCCAAATCTGCAGCGGGCAGGTTGAAGCCATAATCCAGGTGTATGAGTAACGCACTTCTTGCCTTGCTCGTTTTTCCTGAGAAATGGCTGAAACAACCAGTATATGACACAGGACAATGATGTAAATCAATCTTTTACAAAAACCATAATGCAAAGTTAGTAAATTGAATCATCAAATATGGCATAATTAATAGGAACGAATAGCTTACTTTTGCCCTGTTTTCTTTTACACCAAAACATACAACTTTTGGATCAAAAAATTCCGATGAACGACTTGGGCGCCCAATACCTAAGATACAGGGACGAGATTGACCGGGCCATTCAAAATGTCATCGATAGTGGACAGTTTATCAAAGGGCCTATTGTCAATCAGTTTGAAGCGGATCTTTCTAAATATCTGGGAGGTGTTGAAGTAATCACTTGCGGTAATGGTACGGACGCATTGCAAATAGCTTTGATGGCTCTGGACCTGAAGGAAGGCGATGAAGTCATAACTACCCCTTTTACCTTTGCTGCGACTGCAGAAGTGATAGCTCTTTTGAAACTGAAGCCTGTATTTGTGGATATCAGGTCGGACACCTATTGTATTGACCCAACAAAAATCGAGGAGGCAATAACACCGGCCACCAGATGTATCATTCCGGTCCATCTTTTCGGAACAAATGCAGACATGAATGCTATCATGGCCATTGCTGACTTATATGGCCTTTATGTGATAGAGGACGCTGCTCAATCTTTGGGATCATTGTATAAGATGAATGATGGGAATACTGTCCACTCCGGAACCATCGGTCATATAGGGACAACAAGCTTCTTTCCCTCAAAAACCTAGGTTGCTTTGGAGATGGCGGGCTCTGTTTACCAAAGATAGGGCATTGGCCGAAAAGATACGAATGATTGCCAATCACGGTACAAAGGTCAAGTACAATCATGAAATCATCGGGGTGAACAGTAGGCTGGACTCTATTCAAGCCGCCATACTGAATGTTAAACTGCAATACCTTGACATGGATATCAGTGCAAGAATAAAAGCAGCTGCGATATATGATCAATTGCTTCATGGGCATGGAGAGATTACTTCGCCTATAGCAACGGAGAATGCCACTCACAGTTATCATCAATACACCGTTCGCGTCAAGAATAGATCCAAGGTAAGGGTCAGATTGGGTGAGGCGGGCATATCCTCCATGATCTATTACCCGATACCCTTGCATATCCAAAAGGCGTTTGCCTTTGCAGGAGGGGCCATCGGCCGATTTCCAGTAACCGAATGTGCCTGTGATGAAGTATTGAGCCTTCCTATCTACCCCGACATCACCAAGGAAAAATAGAAAAAGTAGTAGCACATCTATGAAAAAAGTACTGATAACCGGAGCAGCCGGATTTTTGGGTTCCCACCTCTGTGACAGATTCATCAGAGAAGGTAATCATGTCATCGGGATGGACAACTTTATAACGGGCAATCCGGATAACATCGCCCATCTTTTCCCGTTAAAACATTTTGAATTCCACCATCACGATGTCTCAAAATTCGTTCACATAACAGGTCATCTGGATTATATCCTTCATTTTGCATCACCGGCTTCACCAATTGACTATCTGAAGATGCCAATTCAGACACTCAAAGTNGGAACCCTCGGCACACATAATCTTTTAGGACTTGCCAAGGCTAAGAATGCACGGATGCTGATTGCATCGACATCCGAGGTATATGGTGACCCGCTGGTGCATCCTCAGAGGGAGGATTACTGGGGTAATGTAAATCCAATCNNGCCCAGAGGGGTGTATGACGAAGCAAAGCGTTTTCAGGAAGCAATGACTATGGCCTACCATAACTTCCATGGGCTGGAAACACGTATTGTAAGGATTTTCAACACCTACGGACCTCGCATGCGTGTCAATGATGGGCGCGCGTTACCTGCATTCTTTAGTCAGGCAATAAAAGGACAAAACCTGACCGTCTTTGGGGACGGCAGCCAGACAAGATCGTTTTGTTATGTCGATGATCTGGTAGAAGGTATCTACAGACTTTTATTGTCGGATTATCATCTTCCTGTCAACATTGGCAATCCGGAGGAAATCACCCTCAACCAATGTGCCGATGAAGTAATCGAGATCGTAGGAAATCCGGAAGTCAAAATTGAGTACCATGATTTGCCGAAAGATGATCCTAAGGTAAGGAGGCCGGATATTACGCTGGCAAGGCAATTGCTGGGCTGGGAGCCTACAGTCAGCAGGAATGAGGGATTAAGAGCTACCTTCGAATATTTCAAGAAAGCCCTGTCATAAGCTAAAATATTAAATAACAGAAAAATGGTATTAAATTTGCAGCCTGAAATGATGAATGGCTTTTAATGCTATAACCAACTTACATATATGAATAAGATATATATATTATTTCTTTTACTTATTATTCCTGCATTGTCATATTCGCAGATAGACAATAAGGACATGAAAATGTTGATGTTGCAAAACAGTGGCAAGATAGACAAAATAAAAGCGGATATAAAGGCAAAGGGCATAACAGAAGCAGAACTTTCAAGTAAATTAAAGCANAAAGGAATCGACCTTCAGAACCTGCAACCCGAGCAGATTCCAACGCTGGAATTGATGGTTGACGAAGCCATTCGGGAAATTGAAAATGAAAANATAAAGGCCAAATCTGAGATTGAAACGAAGCCGTCTACGTCGGACAAAAAAGAAAAGGAAGTTGACCTGGATAATTTCGAATTTTCCAGGAATTTCACCAAATCCATTGAAGAATCCTTTGATCTTAAGGGCAATAAGCAGAAAACTGCCCGTTTTGTAAGTGACTCATTAAAAGCGGCGGACACCATTCCATTTGCAATCTTCGGCCAGCAAATATTCAAATATGGAAATCCCAAGCTCTTCACTTCNCCTGATGACATCAATCCCGCCAATGACTATCTTTTAGGCCCCGGAGATGTGATCAGGATCGTCATATTTGGCCGGTCGCTCTATGATGGCAATCTTGAGGTTGATGAGCAAGGTTACATTGATCCAAAAACCTTACCTCAAATATTTGTGAAAGGGATTGAATGGGGAAAGGTCAANAAGCTTATAGAAGCGCGATACAAGCAAAGATACTCATTCAATACCGGTGAGATTGCGATTACTCTGAAAAAGACCCGAAATATTACTGTCAGTGTTTTCGGAGAAGTAGTAAGCCCCGGTTCTTATACCTATTCAGCCGCCAATACAGCCTTCAACCTTATAGCTCTTGCAAAAGGTCTGACAGATCTTGGTAGTGTGAGAAATATTCAGATTGTTACACCGGGAGGAAAAGTTCGCACGTATGACGTATATAGAGCGATGATGGATCCGCTACAAGCCGCTAATATTTATCTGCAAAACAATGACTTCATCCAGGTCCCTGTGGCCCAAAAAGTTGTATCCATCAATGGTTCCGTCAATCGACCTCATCGATATGAGTTACTTCCCAAAGAAGGGTTGATGGATCTGATAAAATATGCCGGAGGATTTAAGGCAGATGCGTATCTGGACAATATTCAGATTATTAGATTTGAAAATGGTGCAAGAAAAATTTATTCCGTAAAATATACTGAGTCACAAAAATTCATCCTTCAAAATGGAGATGAGGTGACGGTAATACCTTCATCCGGAGAAGTGAAAAACATGCTTACCATAGTCGGAGACATAGAGCGACCGGGAGAATTTGAGTGGAAACAAGGCATGCGGGTCAGTGATGTGGTAACCCTGGCAGGAATTAAAAGGACCACACGTATGGATCTGGCCTACATCAAAAGACTCAACCCGGATAATAGTTTCAACCTTTTGGCATTCAGCCCAGACACAGTAAGCAGAAACGTACATAACCTTCGAAATTTCTTATTACATCCTAATGATAAACTGATTTTTTTATCCCAGGCAGATTTTACCCAATATTATAAAGTAGAAGTAAATGGCGCAGTGCGTATGCCCGGTGAGTTTGAATATGATCCCGCAAGGAATATCAGTGTATATGATGCGGTGAATCTGGCTGGTGGACTGAGGCCGGATGCCTTACCGAAAGCCTATGTAGTCAGGACAGATACAGCAACGGGAGCAAGAACGTACGCATTGTTCAACCTGGAAAAGGCCATGACAGATCTTACATCCAACGACAATTTTTCGTTGGAGCCATTGGATAGAATTGTGATATTATCCAATTCCATCATTAATACCGAAAGTACTGTATCTATAGGTGGCGCTGTTAAAAATCCCGGCAAATTCAAATACGGTAATTCCATGACCTTATTGGATGCGGTTACTTTGAGTGGAGGATTGAAAGCCGAAGCAGCAACCAACAGAGTGGAGATATATCGAGTCATACTTAACAACAATGAACCGACACAGGTAACGGCATCCACCTTTGAAATTCCTCGTGACCTCATAATGGCACAGGAAATCATGAGCCATGTCCTACTTGAGCCGTTCGATATGATTGAAGTAAGGTCAGTGCCAAAATTCGGTCTTCAAAAAGTAGTGTCCATAACCGGTGAAGTCAGGTTTCCTGGTGAGTATGCCCTTGTCAAAGACAATGAGACGATATACGAACTAATCAAACGGGCCGGTGGCCTCACCCCGGAAGCGTTTACAGGAGGTGCAACTCTTGACCGAAATATGGATAAAACAGGTCTCGTGATCATCGAACTGGATGAAATCATGAAACGGCCCGGCGCTTCCTACAATATCACCCTATTACATGGCGATGCCTTGAATATCCCTAAGAACAATGATCTGGTATCCATACAGGGAGCAGTAAATATTCAAGATATCGCAAGCCAGGAACTTATAAATGAAAACCACAAAATAAATGTTGCCTTTATCGAAGGAAAATCTGCCAGATATTATATCAGGGAGTTTGCCGGAGGTTTTGCGGAAAATGCTGACAGAGCGAAAGTATATGTAAAAGACGCTAACGGCAANAAATCAAAGGTTCACACCTTTCTCTTCTTCAAGAAATATCCGAAGGTCAAAAAAGGCTCAAGTATAGTGGTGGATTATAAGGATCCCAAGAAGATCAGGACTGAACCCAAGGAAAAGACCGACTGGGTCAAGGTATTGGGTGAATCTGTCGCACAGGCAACAGCCATACTTACTTTGGTTGTGTTGATCAATACCATCAATAAGAGTTGACAAGGAAACACATTAGGCCTGATTATCAAGCGATCATAATACGGCTTGCCTCCTTAATTTAGGCAACTGCAGTGGCGGGCTTTCTGGAAAATGGTTGATTCAGCAAGATGATGCTGATTATGATGACCATACAAGCCAACAGCATATTCAAAGTCATGGACTCACCCAGGATCATCCAGCCAAGAATGATGGCTACGACCGGATTAACGTAAGCGTAGACCGATACAATCGGCATGGGTAGATGCTTCAATGCATAGGAATAGGCCGCCATAGCTACCAAAGAGCCAATCAGGGTGAGGTAGATGAGAGCCACCCATCCTTGCGAATCCGTTGACAAATGATGACTTTCGCCCAAAACAAACGATATTGCAAAAAGACCAATTCCACCGGTGGCCATCTGTATGCCGGAATTGATAAATGGATGATTATTATTACCCCCTCTTCTGAGGATATAACTTCCTGCAATCCATGCCAATGTCGCCAAAAGGGTAAGAAGAGCGCCATATATGTAAGCCTTGTTACCAAAGTCACCAATAGAATCGGAAAACAGCCAGAAAATGCCTGCCACTCCAACCATGACTGAAAGATAGCCCCACCCGGTCAGCCGGATTGCACCCGGGGATAGCAGATTGATCAAGCTCACCCACACAGGCATAGTAGCACAAATGACCGCTGCCATACTGCTTGGGATGCTAACCTCAGCATAGGCAACAAGACCATTACCCAGAGTGATCATGAGCAAACCGGCAACAGTCTGCATCAAAATCTGGCGCCATGTAATCTTCCCAAATTTGCCCAAAAACCACATAATCAATAAAAGCAGCACACCGGCACAAGTCTGACGAATACCTGAAAAGAAAANAGGTTCCATATGGTCGACTCCAATCTTGAGAAACAAATAAGTCGTTCCCCAGATGATACAAATCAACACCAAAGCTAAAAATGCCTTTTTATTACCCATACAGCATTAATTAATTCGCTTGAAAAATCAAATTACGAAAAATTTGTTATTTTGTAAACCCAAGTCCCTGAATCATCCTTTAGGAACACGAAGAGATGCAAAAAGATTAGAATCATGGAAGAAAAATTAATTATCCCTGTAAATATTGAACGCCTTAGCGAAGACATGGTGTTTTCCAAACAAGACGTTGTCATGATCGAACAGCCTTTGCAGATGGATGCATTAGGTCCAGAAGGTAACATGTCCAGAATAAGCATCACCATGCGCACTCCGGGTCATGATGCCGAATTGGCTTTAGGCTTCCTTTTCAATGAAGGCCTATTGCAAACAGGTGATGCAGCATCAGTCGCAAATCACACCGATAATAATATTTTGATAAAAATGAACCACAATATACAAGGACAGGCATCCAAAAGAAATTTTTTAATGACTTCCAGTTGCGGTGTATGTGGTAAATCAGAACTCAATGATTTAAAAATAAATGCACCGATAAGAAAAATCGTTCACACTTTGGATCACAGGAACATCTCATCCATGTATGAACGGTTGAAAAAAGAACAAAAAGCTTTTGCTGAAACAGGTGGCTGCCATGGTGCCGGAGTATTTGACTACGAAGGGCATATGATAACAGGAAGAGAAGATGTTGGCCGGCATAATGCTGTGGATAAATGTGCCGGCTATCTATGGGAAAATAATTTACTGGAAAAGGAAGAATATGTCCTTTGCCTAAGTGGCAGGGGTTGTTATGAACTCATCCAAAAGGCAATCCGTATGAATTGCACAACAGTAATCTGTATTGGTGCGGTGACCAGTTTGGCTATTGAAACAGCTCATCAGTACGGCATCACCCTAATCGGATTCTTTAAGCCATATAATTTCAATATTTACACATATAAAGAAAGAATAATTTAAAAATTTTTATATATATGAAATTTAATTATATTTGCGCATTGTATGTTAATACATTGCAGGATGAATATAAGGATTTTATTGACTCTTTCGCTTCTCACCCTTTGCAAATTCTCACTTTCCGCTGATCATTTCAGGATTATTGGCTACCTCCCTACCTACCGGTTTGCAACGCTTGAAAAACTGGAGGTTGAAAAATTGACACATCTTAATCTCGCTTTTGCCCAGGCGACTTATGATGGCAAACTGGTTTTGGGTGGCAATTTCAATTATATTGTATCGAGGTCCAAAGAACGGAATCCTGACTTAAAGGTTTTGGTGTCATTGGCCGGAGGAGGAATCAAGGGTGCCACCTTTGCCAATTGGCGCAGGAATATGGCACCCGGAAGAAAGACTGAATTCATCCGTCAGATTATGGACTTCGTCAGAAAGAATAACTTCGACGGAGTGGACGTCGATCTGGAATGGGGCAATGTTACTCCTGAATACCCTGAATTTGTAGCGGAATTAAGTGATTCTCTACGCAGCAACAACCTGGAGATAAGTGCTGCCTTCCCTGCTATGAAACTATACAGCGTGCTGAATCCCGAAAGTCTGAAAATGTTTGATTATATCAACATCATGGCCTATGACAACAGTGGTCCGTGGCAGCCAAGGGTAGTCCGCCAACATTCTTCCTATGAACTTGCTCAAAATTCCATCGATTTCTGGGCAGAAGTTTGTCAGCTTCCAAAAGAAAAAATCGTTCTCGGCATACCATGTTATGGGTGGGAGTTTGGCAAGTCAGTCAAAAGCAAGACTTTTTCATCCCTGGTTAGTGANAAAAAGGAGTTTGCTTTTACGGACAACATCAGAAAGATATTTTACAATAGCATCCCTACAATAATAGAAAAGACCAAGCTGGCAAGAGAAAGATGCGGTGGTGTGATGTTATGGGAGATTGGTCAGGATGCTATTGGCGATAAAGGTGATTATTCTCTATTACATTTTGTTCATACTACAGCATTAACAGAAGGGAGAAATTTTCTNCCCAAAATAAGAAAATTTACAATCGAACAAAGTAATGAAAGCATCGTATCCATCAGGTTGGAGGACCAGGTAGCACCAGGATCTTATTTGGTCCTGGAGGATATCATTGGTACCGCCAATCAAAAGATAGATCTTTGTCATGGAGATAGTGAGGTCAATGTGGATCTCACTATCTACNNCCTCGCGGAGTCTATGTCATCTCTCTGATTGAACCGGGAGCATTGCCCAGAAGTCAACGAATTACAAAATTATAGCCTCATGGTTATTGTAGTTACAGGTAGCACAAGAGGCATAGGTAAGGCAATAACAGAAAGGTTTGCAGCGGATGCATCCATAATCTTCATAACGGCGCGAAACGAAAAAGCGTTAACAGAGCAAGAAAGTCGATTAAAGAGTGATTATCCTGACCTGGTTGTTAGAAAATTTGCCGCTGACCTCTCTAAACATGACAATGTGGTTGCCTTTGCACGATTTGTATTGGACAATTGCACCGCAGTGGATATTTTGGTCAACAATGCCGGAATATTTACTCCGGGTAATTTATTAAATGAAGATGAAGGAAATTTTGATCTGGTGATGGAAACCAATGTAAGAAGTATTTATACACTATGTCGAATGCTGGTTCCTACGATGATCGAGGCCCGAAAAGGCCACCTTTTCAATATCTGTTCTGTTGCGGGGCTAAAGGCCTATCCAAATGGAGGTTCTTATTCTGTGTCGAAATTCGCCCTNTTGGGTTTAACGAAGAATTTACGTTTTGAACTGGCCCCTCATGGTGTCAAGGCAACGGCAGTCATCCCGGGTGCAACCTGGACTGACAGCTGGTCCAATTCGGGTCTGCCCAGATCAAGGTTTATGGAAGCAGATGACATCGCCGCAATGATTTATCACATATCGAGATTAAGCCCGGCGTGTGTAGTGGAAGAAATCGTATTGCGGCCTCAACTGGGGGACATTTGATCTATGCCGGACTTAAAAGGTCACAACTTCCGTACGGAAAATAATAACCAGACGACCATCTACAATATCCATCTCCTGAAGATGCCATTCGCCGATATTGCCTTGCAGTATAAGGCCGTCAATCAATTTGAATGAAGAAATCATATCATTGGTGGCACGGATCATACTATCGATATACGGCCTCAATCCAATTGGAAATTGTTTTCTGATGACGGATTTGGCTACTGAAAGCGCTATGTTTCCCTTGAGCGAGGAAAGAATATTTTTACCACTGAAGTCAAAAGTCAGATTTTCAATATCGAGCATCAGTGAATTTTGATCGACTACCGGGCGACCTGCTATGGACAGACCACCATTGAGCTCCTTTCAGTTTCAATCCAATGGCAACACCATCGGTCCCTACCGGCCGGACTACTACCTTTTCAATATTGCATCCTATTGCATTTTCAATATTTGGCATGGACTTCACAACATCCAGAACCGGCTCACCCAGCGACGCCAAATCAAGTCGTATATCGATCAACAATTCATTTCCGGATGCAGGTTGGTCAAGAAAAATAACCCGGGGTGTGACAGTTGGAAATGTGTCATCCATATTTTCAGAGGGAAGGATTCGACCTGAAATATTGCAACTAAACTGTAAGTTATCACCATCCAGCCCCATTTTATTAACCTCAATTGATTCAGGCGATACAAAAAGGAACATCTCCTGTTTATTCTTTAATGGTATCCTGATCTTCCTATTCAATTCGGCCTGGGACAGTAAATTACCAAAATCGAGAAAGTCTCTCAACGTTTCATTGATCTTAATATTGATGGCAGGTAACTGATTTTCCACCATTTCCTTCACAAAACTATCACGCAGGACAAAATCCAGCAAAGGTGGCTGTATGTCTATTTCATTAGTCCACTCAATCGCTGAAATATCAGAATGGATGCCCAGATTATTTTCATCAAGTCTCTTAATCTCAGCCTCAAAATGCGCAAGGATACCGGCCTTTACACTTACCCGTTTGATTGGTCCTTTCAGGTTGGTACTTATTCGTAACGGCAAGATCCCCTTGATCTTGTTATCTTCGATATTGATCGTAACACTTGGCTGTGGGGTAATCAGGATTTCCTGATCGTTGAGGATATTGACTGCAAATGAATCTTTTTTTGCAATGCCATTCTCAGAGCATTGTTTATAAGTTCAGACAACTGGCTGCTCTTCAATCGCAAACTCAAATGTTCGATTCTGATCAATGAATAGTTAACTTGTGACATACAGGTGCTAAGATATGATTTATACAAAATTAGTTGAAGTATTTTCCAAAAATTTCCGGGACAATTATTTTTCCCAAGAATCTCGTTGTTCGACTAAAAATATTTCTCTTTTGATAATTCTATAAATACACGACAACTCAAAATATACATCAATTACGCAAATACATAATTTAATTTTTCAGTATACATATTTTAATAAATATAATTCTTTTAATCAAAATAATACCTACCAATTCTTTTATGTTCTTGCACTCAATTCTTATAGAAATTCTTCAATAAAGATTATTTTACATACAATTTTATTACATTTACATTTGTAAAAACGAATTATAATTTCAGTCATCTCTTTTTGGACTTTTTTAAGACGATCATGCTTTTATTTATTCGGAGATTTTTACTTACTTCACTTGGGATNTTTTTAAGTTTTTCCATTTTCGCTCAATTTACGGTCAACACAAGTGTCACGGCAATGGCTATGGCGCAGGAATTAGTAGGTCCCGGTGTTGAAGTGATTTCCGCTACTTATTCCGGCGATCCAAGTTCCAAAGGTATATTTGCCGCAACGGGCACTTCATTGCCAATGACAAATGGTGTAGTCCTTTCAACAGGCTATGTGACAAATATTGCCGGCAATGCAAGCGCACAGGCTAGTACCTCTACCAGTGGGGGATCGAATGATCCTGACCTTAAAACCCTGGTCAACAATTGTGCCAATTGCGTAAAAGACGTTGCTTACCTTGAATTTCAATTTAAGGCAATTGGAACAGAAATAAATTTTGATTTTGTATTTGGCTCTGAAGAATACCCGGAATATGTTTGTTCTTCCTATAATGATGTATTTGGATTNTTTATCAGTGGTCCGGGGATAACCGGTAANAAAAATCTGGCATTGGTTCCCGGAACGACTATACCGGTTGCTATCAACACCATCAATAGCGGAACTGCCGGTACATTTGGCACTTATTCCATATGCTTGGCCGCGTGTAATGGCAACCCACCATATTCGCAATATTATATCGATAACTCCGGTAGTACTACTATCAAGTTTGATGGATTAACTACGACCTTGACTGCACATCAGGAAATCCAGACGTGCGAAATTTATACCATAAAATTAGCCATTGCAGATATCACCGATAGGCTGTATGATTCCGGAGTATTCATCAAAAGTAACAGTTTTTCTTCCGAAGTACCTACTTTATCCATCGATGCTACAACATCCTTTCCTACTTGCCCTGTCGACCCAATTACATTTACCTCAACATTAACCGGAGCAGATCCCCCAATCAACTATTTTTGGTTTGTCAATGGAATTGAACAAAATGTAAACTCGGATCAGATTTCCATTAATGGGCTTCAAAATGGGGATGTGGTATGGCTTGTTGTCAGTGCGGATATCAATTGTAGCGGAACAAAACTTGAGAGCAACAGAATAACCATTAATTTTCTACCCTATGGCCAAGAGGAGTTAAATGTATCGATATGTGAGGGGGATAGTTATACCTTCAATGGAATGACCTATACCTCGACGACATTGGGAGTAAAGGATACAGTCCCTGATCCACCAAATTGTGACAAAATCATCACTTTGAATCTTACGGTCAATCCGAACGTCACGCCTCTTTTTCCAAATTATGGACCTTTCTGCCAAGGAGATACTCCTCCCGGTTTGCCCAACACCTCCACCAACGGCATCACCGGGACATGGAATCCCTCAGTAATCAATACTTCCATTCCCGGCACTACCAGTTACACTTTTACACCGGATGGGACACAATGCAGTTCTCCTGTAACAATAGATGTAACCGTAGATGCTCCTGAGATGCCAAATTTCAATCCTATTGGACCTTTTTGCAAAGGTGACACCGCTCCCGGCCTCCCAACATCTTCTACTAACGGAATTACCGGAACATGGAGTCCTTCAGTAATCAATACTTCCACCTCGGGAATATTTTCTTATACCTTTACACCTACCTCAGGGCTATGTGCTGATATCGTCACCATCAACATCGAAATAACTNNGGTTCCCATAGTGCCTTCATTCGACCCAATAGGTCCCTTATGTCAAGGTGATCCGCCACCAAGTTTACCTAATCCATCGAATGACAATCCGGGAATTTCAGGAAAATGGGTACCGGGAACAATAAACACCACCGTACCGGGCGCATTCACATTCAATTTTATACCAAATTCCGGACAATGTGCCTTACCCACATCGATAAACATAACCATAGAGCCAAAAGTCACTCCGACATTCAACCAACTTGGGCCTTATTGTAAGGATGAGACTCCTGACCCACTTCCGATATCCTCTTCCAATGGTGTGTCAGGAACATGGAACCCATCGACCATCAACACGTCCACACCCGATAGTTATACCTTCACATTCACGCCGGATGCAGGAGAATGTGCTGAAGGCACGACCATGACCATAGTCATAGAGACACCCGTAATACCGGTGTTCAACCAGCTAGGGCCATTCTGTAAAGATGATGTACCTCCAACCTTTTCCAACACCTCTAATAACGGTATATCAGGGAGCTGGAATCCGGCGATAATTAACACCTCTACGCCCGGTACATTTAGCTACACGTTTACTCCGGACGTTGCTTACTGTGCTGAACCAATAACCATGGATATTGTAATCGACCCACCTGTCTTACCCACATTCAATCCGGTGGATCCACTTTGCCAGAACTCAACACCTATCGTATTGCCCAACACATCGACTAACAATCCCGCAATAACAGGTGCCTGGTCACCGGCCAATGTCAATACATCAACCGTAGGTACCTTCTCCTATACCTTCACACCTACTACAGGGCAATGTGCCTTACCAGCCACTTTAGATATAACGATTAAGGCACCAGTTACCCCGACCTTCAACGCAATCGGACCACTTTGCCAGAATCAAACTCCACCTACCTTGCCCAACAATTCAAATGACTCACCTTCTGTCAATGGATCCTGGTCTCCATCCACCATTGATGTCTCTCAACCAGGAATTTTTACCTTTACCTTTACCCCATCATCCGGCGAGTGTGCGCTTTCAACCACAATGGATATTGAAATTACCCCTGAAATCACTCCAACTTTTGACCAGTTAGGACCATATTGCCAAAATGAAGCTCCGGATCCTCTTTCCAATTCCTCCACAGACAATCCGGCTATCACCGGTACCTGGAATCCGGCTGTCATCTCAACCGCAGATGTTGGCACTTCTATTTACACTTTTACCCCGGACGCAGGAATATGTGCCAAAACAATAACCATGACAATTACGGTAACCGGCCCGACTATTCCCGTATTTAATCAGTTGGGACCCTATTGTAAGGGAAGTGTACCGGATGATCTGCCAATATCACCTTCCAATGACGCATCTATCACGGGTACATGGAATCCGGCGGTCATAAACACCTCTACAAGCGGAACATTTACATATACATTCACGCCGGATGCAGGCTTGTGCGCTGCGACAGCTACCATGACTATCACAATCAATGGTACATTACCTACATTTGATCCAATCAATCCACTTTGTAAAAATGATACACCAATAGACCTGCCAACGACATCCACCAATAATCCGGCTATCACCGGAACCTGGAGTCCATCTCAGGTTAATACAGGCACATCCGGTACATTTACATTTACCTTTACACCGGATGCCGCATTCTGTGCTTTGCCAACGACAATGGACATTACCATTGAGGAGCCGATAATACCATCATTTTCTGCTATAGGCCCTTTGTGCCAGAATCACAGTGCGCCTACACTACCCAGTACTTCGAATGACTCACCTCCGGTAAATGGAAATTGGTCACCTTCGCTTATCGATGTTTCTCAACCGGGTACATTTACCTATACATTTACCCCAATTGCGGGAGAATGCGCNCTTCCCACGACACTTGATATTGAAGTAAACCCTGAAATAACAACCACTTTTGATCCTTTAGGTCCGTATTGCCTTAACGAAACACCGGATCTATTGCCCACATCATCGACTAATTCTCCAGCAATAACCGGAACATGGAGTCCGGCAGTCATTACCACTACTTCATCGGGTACATTTACCTATATATTCACACCGGATGCAGCATTCTGCGCCTCACCCTACACTATGACAATCACCGTCACTGATCCACTTCAACCGATATTCGATCCGATAGGGCCATATTGTAAAGGAGACACTCCGGATAATCTCCCAACCTCTCCGACCAATGACCCGTCCATCACAGGTACATGGAATCCTGCCACCATTTCAACAAGTACAAGTGGGACTTTTACTTATACATTTACTCCAGACGCAGGTTTTTGCGCGACTACAACCACTCTGTCCATTACGATAGAAGAACCGGTGCTTCCGACTTTCAATCCGATCGGGCCACTTTGCAAGGACGCCGTGCCAATCGATCTGCCATCGATTTCCACCAACACCCCTGAGATAACCGGCACATGGAATCCTTCCACCATTTCAACAAGTACGAGCGGGACATTTACCTATACATTTACTCCGGATGATGGTCTTTGCGCATTACCTACATCTATAAACATCACGATCAACGAGCCTATTGTGACAACTTTCAACCCTATAGGTCCATTATGTCAATTCAGCAACCCACCTACCCTTCCCAATTTTTCTACGAATGCGCCATCAATAAGCGGTACCTGGAGTCCATCAGTTATCCAAACTTCAGTTCCAGGAATTTTTACCTATACATTCACACCGGGACCGGCTGAGTGTGCGACTCCATTTTCTATGGATATAGAAATAAAACCTCAGGTACTGGCTACTTTCACGCAATTAGGACCGTACTGTATGGGCGATATTCCGGATCTCCTGAATACATCTTCCGAAAATGACCCTCCTATCACAGGCACATGGAATCCTTCTATTATCAATACTTCCTCACCGGGAAGTGCATCCTATACATTTACACCAGATGCCCAGTTTTGTAGTCCGCCATATACAATGACGATCTATGTGGATAAGCCCAGTTCGGTATTGTTTCAACCAATAGATCCAATCTGTCAGAATACATTACCGCCCAACCTGCCATCTGTATCCGATGATAATCCNCCGGTTACAGGTAGTTGGGTACCTGCTGTAATCAACACCTCTACGATTGGAACGCAAACCTATACATTTTATCCAGATCCGGGATTTTGCAAGACACCAACGTCCATTCAAATAACTATATATCAGCCTCCTATGGCTAACTTCAGTCAACTAGGTCCGTATTGTCAGTTTTCACCGGGCGCCACACTCCCTGTTGTATCCAATGACAATCCTCCTGTTACAGGCACCTGGAATCCGGCGGTTGTCAATACCTCTACAATTGGAACTCAAACCTATATATTCACTCCGGATCCAGGTCAATGTGCATCGACAACTCAAATGGCAATTACAGTCGTAGCCCCAACCACTCCAACCTTTATCCAACCAGGACCCTACTGTTATGGTGACATACCTGCAGACCTGCCAACAGCCTCTACTAACAACCCTCCAATATACGGTTCGTGGTCTCCATCGACCATCAATACTAGCATCATAGGGCCAAGCCAGTACACCTTCACNCCCTATGACAATGAGTGTGCAAATCCAACCACGATTACAGTCGATATTAAAGCATTGCCCGATATAACCATCAACCCGGTACAGAATCTTTGCAAAGATAGTGCAGCAATTACCCTGACTGCTACACCTACCGGAGGTATCTGGTCAGGGACCAATGTCAATGGTAATATATTCAATCCCTTATCTGTTGGACAGTTTACTGTAACCTATACTTTTACTGACCCAAGTGGATGCACCAATCTTTCCACTATTAATATCACGGTCGATGACTGCTCATGCCAGGATCCCGCTTCAGTTGATGCAGGACCGGATGGGAGTATCTGTATAGGTGGTGTCTACAATGTGTCCGGTCAAATCTGGACAGCGACCAGTGCTGTCTGGTCTACGAGCGGAAGTGGAGTCTTCGGTGATCCAAATTCACTAAATACAACCTATACACCAAGTGTGGCCGATATTGCTGCCGGATCAGTAATATTGACGCTGACGACTCAGGATCATGATGGCAACGGCCCTTGTAGTCCCGTCTCAGATCAAATGAAACTGACTATAACCAATACTCCGGTTACCATAATCCCCATCTCTCCACTTTGTGATAATGATCAGGCAGTTGAACTCCTCGCCACACCGGTTAACGGAATCTGGGACGGCCCCGGAGTAATCGGTAATTATTTCTATCCTGATGTCGCCCAAGCAGGAACTCACACTATTACCTACACCCTGACCGGTGGATGTATTGGCAGTAGTTCAGTCACTATAACCGTAAAAGCATCTCCCATTGTGACTATTAACCCAATAGACACTCTTTGTACGGATGATGCTCCAGTAACACTCACCGGTACTCCGGCAGGCGGAACCTTCTTTGGCAGCGGGGTCAATGGCTCTGTGTTTACACCTTCTATTCCGGGTACCTTTACCATAGAATATCTGTATACCAATTCCAATATATGCTCAGCGACAGCTTCCACTATTGCAGTAGTAAAAGATTGTAACTGTCATAATCCGGTCATTGTCAATGCAGGACCCGATTTGGTTTTCTGTCCGACAGGCGCTCAGATTATATCAGGCACCGGGAATAATGCTGCATCTTACCAATGGACTACATCCGGCACCGGAATTTTTGGCAATCTCAACAGTCTGACAACGACTTATACGCCGAGTGCTGAAGATGTATCCTCCGGCTCTATCACCCTAACCCTTACCGGAATGGATCCTGATGGAAACGGCCCTTGTGAGGCTGCATCGGATCAAGTTATCATTACATTCGATGTGAAGACTATTGTTATTAACCCCATAAACCCGATGTGCCTTAATGCATCACCGGTGACACTCAGCGCCACTCCGGCAGGTGGGACATGGACCGGGAATGGGGTTAACAGTGGGGTTTTCAACCCTTCAGAAGCAGGAGCCGGAAGCCATACCATCACATATACCATTGATGGCAATTGTCCGGTAAGCAAAACCATCACGATTATCGTCAATCCATTACCTGTCATTACCATCACTCCTGTCAATGACTTATGCCTGAATGGGCTTCCTGTGCAACTTTTCGCTAGTCCTTCCGGAGGCATCTGGAGTGGGCCTAATGTAACAGGAGATATATTCAATCCGATTGTTGTAGGTAACTTCACTTTAACTTATTCCTATACCAACTCAAATGGATGTGCCAATAGTAAGAATATCGTTGTTAAGGTGACTGATTGTTCTTGTATCAATCCAGCCACGTCAGATGCCGGTATCGATGACGTTGTGTGTGCGGGGAGCAGCTATACATTATCCGGTACAATAACAGTAGCAACGCAGGCTACCTGGACATCTTCAGGAACCGGAACATTCGACAACCCCAACTTGCTCAATGCAACGTATACACCAAGCCAATCCGATATTGACAATGGATCTGTCGTATTAACCCTTACCACAGAGGATCCGGATGGCGACGGGCCTTGCAGTCCTGCCTCAGATGAAGTGGAACTGACAATCATCAATGTTAAAATAACCCTGACACCGCAGTCGCCATTGTGTGAAGATGCGACACCTGTCACATTGATTGCAACTCCTCAGGGCGGTACCTGGAGCGGACCCGGTATAACCAATGGTAACACCTTTGATCCAGAAATTGCAGGACCCGGTACATTTACAGTACAATATTCGGTCGGAGGTACCTGCCCAAAATCAGATGCCATGTTTATCGTGGTCAACCCATTGCCTGTCCTTGATATTACCCCTGTCCCGGATCTATGCCTTGATGATCCGGCAGTCACCCTTACAGCAACTCCTTCCGGTGGCACCTGGTCCGGTCAGAAAGTAACAGGCAATATCTTTACACCTTCTTCTGTCGGAACCTTTACTGTAAAATACAGCTATACCAACAATAATGGTTGTCACGCTGAAAAAACAATCAATATCAAAGTCAATGATTGTGGATGCCTCGATCCTGTCACCATCGATGTCGGAGCAGACCAAAGTATATGTGCTGGTGAGGTCGTCAACCTCAGTGGAACATTTACCAATGCCACTTCATTATCATGGACGACTTCTGGCGACGGTAGCTTCGATAATATTTCAGGTAATCCGGTACAATATACTCCCGGCACAAATGACATTTTATCGGGAACCGTACATATAACAGCCACAACGAATGATCCGGATGGAAACGGTCCTTGTCACGAAGCTACGGACGAGGTTACAATAACAATAAATAAAACAATTATCTCTTTTGCACAAGTCGATCCTTTATGTATCAATGCAGGGTCTATTCCACTTATCGCAACGCCTAATGGTGGAGTATTCAGCGGGAACGGAGTTACTGGAAACAGTTTCGATCCGGCGGTTGCCGGTGTAGGCNNTCATACCATAAGTTACCATGTAGGAGGAAATTGCCCTGTTGACAAGTCGATAACTATTATAGTAAATCCACTTCCTGTACCGGTCATTAACCCTGTGGGTCCCCTTTGTAAGGATGATGATCCGGTTACTTTGAGTGCAACACCCGCAGGAGGTGCCTTTAGTGGAAATAATGTCAATAACGGTATATTCACCCCAGGTCTTCCGGGAACATATACAATAAAATATACCTATACGGATGGCAATGGATGTACCGGCCAAAATGACCTTACGATAAAAGTCAATGATTGTGGCTGTTTAAACCCGGCAACTGCCGATGCCGGCTCGAATACTACCATTTGTTCAACAGAAAAATTACCATTAAACGGGACTGTTACAGTGGCAACCGGTGGTCAGTGGACAACATCAGGCGATGGCAGTTTTGACAATCCAAATCTTCTAAATACCTTATATACACCAGGGCCAAATGATATCCTTAATGGTTCAGTCGTATTGATCTTAACCACTTTGGATCCTGATGGAGCAGGCCCTTGTAATCCAGTCAGTGACGCCATCGCAATAACAATAACCGAATTGATTATTAAAATCAATCCTGTCCCTGATGTTTGTATTGATGGCAAAGAAATAACCTTAAGTGGTACTCCTTTNGGGGGAATATTCTCCGGTCCCGGAGTAACCGGTAATATATTCGACCCTGCTAAGGCAGGAGTAGGAAACCACATTATAACCTATACAATCGAAGGTAATTGTCCCGGCAGCGTAGATTTCAATATCAATGTACTGCCCTTGCCTGGCGTAACTATTAATCCAATATCTAATCTTTGTGTTGGGGATCCGGCCATTACCCTGACAGCTAATCCTCCAGGAGGAGTATTCACGGGACAAAATGTAAGTGGTGATAGATTTGATCCGGTTCAACCCGGAGTATATACCATTACCTACACTTATACCAACAATGCCGGATGTGTCAACTCCTCTTCAGTTGATATTCAGGTGGCAGATTGTGGTTGTGCTGACCCGGCATCTGCGGATGCAGGAAAGGATATTACGATTTGTGAAGGTGAAACAGTTACCCTGACAGGTACCATCACTAACGCACCCGGGGCAGTCTGGAGTAGTAATGGCACCGGATTATTCTCGGATGCAAATGCACTTTCTACAACCTACGAGCCTAGTGTAACAGATATTAAGAAAGGTTCTGTTAAAATCACTCTGACTACCCTGGATCCTGATGGTAATGGCCCGTGCCATCCATATTCTGACCAACTTACCATTACTATCATACCTTTACCTAAAGTATCCATTATTACACCTCCTAATGAGATTTGCCAGGATGGAGCAATATTAACATTAATTGCGACCCCTCAAGGCGGGACATGGAGTGGAAATGGCGTCTCGAATGACAAATTTGACCCGGCCAACGCAGGCATTGGCGATCATAAGCTTACATATACTTATATCAACGGCACTTGTAAAGGAGAAGATTCATTTACTTTAACTGTGAAGGATTGCGGTTGTAATACTCTGGTGAATGTGAATGCCGGCCCTGATATCAATATATGTGATTTACAACCAGTTACACTGAAAGGTTCAGTGAATGGCAATTTTCCGGTAGTATGGTCCACAAATGGCACAGGTACATTCTCTGATAGATATAGCGCTGTGACTCAATACACCCCCACAGAGGCTGATAGAGAGAAACAAATCATTTCGTTTACCATTACAAGCCCTGATCCGGATGACGACGGGCCTTGTGAAGCCAAAACTGACATGATGTCCTTATCGATCACTACCTTGATGGACGTAAATCTAAAAATCGATGATACAGACTGTGGTCACGATAGGGGCAGTGTAACGGTACTTCCACCTGCGTCCAACAGGTTTATCTTTAGTGTAGACAATGGAAATACATTTACTGATCTGCCAGTCTTCGGAGATCTCGCTCCGGGTAATTATTCTCTAATCTATAAAGACCCTATCTCCGGTTGTCAATCCAGCAAAAATTTTACCATCAACCCGCCGCCGTTGGTAGCAGCTCAATGGCGCCTTATTACCAAAGCTTGCGCACCGGTTGAATCNAATTTTATAGATATAGTTTCGACTCAGAATTTAACTCTGCCTCTAGATGTATATTTAGATGATAAATATACTCTCACAACAACAACCCTACCGGTAAAGATAGACCATCTGGAAATAGGTAAACATACGCTAAAGATAAAGGATGCCAACGGTTGTATAGTCAATGATAATTTCGAGATTACTGAATCTTCCACCATTGATGTAGATATTCTACCTGTCTATGTTGTGGATGAAGGTGAAAGTGCCGTGCTGATACCTCAGATCAACGGCCCTTATACGTCAATTGTATGGACACCTGCAGATTATCTTTCCTGTACACAATGTCCGACACCGACTACAACTCCTGATAGGGAAATCACATATCTGGTCACGGTTACCAATCAACAAGGTTGTGAGGATTCCATTGACGTACGCATCATTATTCGTAAGAAAATTGATGTCTTCGTACCAAATATCTTCACACCAAATGGAGACGGACTTAATGATTTTGTAACGATTTTCACTGATTCCCACATTAAGATCATTGACAATCTGAAGATCTTCAGCAGATGGGGTGAATTGGTGTTTGAACGATCCAATTTCTTACCTAACATTGAGGCTGAAGGTTGGGACGGGAACTTCAGGGGTCAGGCTATGAACCCCGCAGTATTCGCCTGGGTAGCAACAATCAATATACCGGGTGAGGGAATACGAATCTTTAAAGGAGATGTAACTTTGATAAGGTAAAAGACTATCGGAATCCCAGATACTTACACACTTGGTCTTTCCGGTATATAACTTCTGACAATCATGACGTTGCCACCATCCGCTTCCTTATATCCATGATCATAACAGAAGAAATACGTCTGGCCTTTCTGGTTATTTACCACATGGGTATGGTATTTCATTCTATAACCTAATTTTACCAATTTTTCCTTTGTGACAAACTTATGCATTTCAGATTCCGGTAAAAGTGATTCCAGGATTCGTCTGTTTTTAGTCAAAGCGCCATTAACATTCCTGATAACATTGTTGATATTGCCTTTTAACCGATTGTTGTAGGTGTTTCGGCAAAAATCATCACAAAACTTTTNTGTCAGCCCTACCATTGATTTTTTAGAGCAGCAAAGACACATCTTGCTTTCGGTTGTTGTTTCCATAATAATAAATATTTTGGGTTGGTGATAAAATAAGAAAGCTTGAGAGGAATTAACTTTCAAGTTTTCATTTTGCAAATATAATCATTGCCTTGTGATATTCCAAATGTATTTGTAAATATTTACAATCGGAAGGAAGAATAAATACCGAAGGTGCATTCGTTACAGACTAATTTCATTGATCTAAACAACTGTATCCTAGGCGTTATACCAAAAATTTATGGACTATTATATAAATCATCTTGGTATAACAACTTTGAAAATAAAAAAACCTTGGAACTTTTGCAATCGGCAATAAAAAGGCCGCTTAACATTATTAAGCGACCTTTTCAGGTGATTTAACCTGACTATCAATACATTACTTCCGCCTCATTATTGGCATTTCCATTGCCATCCACATCGACAAGAAGGTCATTAAATTTTCGGACACCGGTACCTGCCGGAATTTTCTTACCGATAATGACATTTTCTTTCAAGCCTGCCAGCATATCTTTCTTGGCTGCTATTGCCGCAGTACTCAAAACCTTGGTAGTTTCCTGGAATGAGGCAGCAGAAATCCAGCTTTCTGTTCCTAATGAAGACTTGGTAATTCCCAGAAGTAAAGGCATAGAAGTTGCCGCTGCGGCATCTCTGTATTCGACCAATTTCAAATCGTCTCGTTTCAGAATAGAGTTTTCTTCTCGAATATGACGAATGGTAACCAACTGCCCGGGTTTGAACTTGTTACTATCTCCTGAATCAGTAATGACTTTCTTATCGAAAACAAAATCATTTTGTTCCAGGAAGTAGTATTTTTCAACAGCTTCTCCTTCCAGGAAGTTAGTATCTCCCGGTTCGATGATTTCAACTCTTCTCATCATCTGTCGGATTATCACCTCAATGTGTTTGTCATTGATAGCAATACCCTGTGAACGATATACTTCTTGTACACCATTTACCAAATAAGATTGAACTGCAAAAGGTCCCTTGATATCCAGGATATCTTTGGGTGCGATTGCACCATCGGAAAGTGGTGTTCCTGCACGTACAAAGTCCCCATCCTGCACAAGAATGTGCTTGGACAATCCAATCAGGTACTTTCGCTCCTGACCATCCTTTGAGCTAATGGACACCTCACGGTTACCTCTTTTGATCATTCCAAATTTGACGACACCGTCAATTTCGGCCACAATTGCAGGATTTGAAGGATTTCGAGCTTCGAACAATTCAGTTACTCTTGGAAGGCCACCTGTGATATCCGAGATTTTTCCTAGTTTTCGAGGAATCTTAACAATCACCTGGCCTGCCTTTATTTTATCACCATCACTTATCTGTAGGTAAGATCCCACTGGAATTGAGTAATTCCTAAGTTCGTCACCTTTCTTGTCGACGATCTTAATCATAGGAATCTTTCGCTTGTTTTTACTCTCTATGATTACCTTCTCAGCAAATCCTGTCTGGTCATCTCTTTCCACTCTGAAGGTTACCCCTTCCTCTATTGATTCGAATTGCGCCTTTCCGGCAAATTCAGAGATAATCAAAGCATTGAATGGATCCCAATCACAGATTAAATCACCTTTTGTTACTTTATCTCCATCCTTAAATCTAAGCTTGGCTCCATATGGCACATGCTCGGTATGCAACAATTTGCCTGTCTTTATATCGACATTCTTAATCTCTCCTGTTCGTGAGATAACAACGACTGCATTACTACCTTCTTCATCATCTTGAACAGATGTTCGTATACCATCAAATTCAAGTTTACTATCATACTTCGCTCGTATTTCACTATCTGACTTGGAAACTGAAGCTGTACCCCCTGTGTGGAAGGTTCGTAGTGTAAGCTGTGTTCCCGGTTCACCGATTGACTGTGCAGAGATGATACCTACAGCATCACCGATTTCTGCAATCCTTCCTGTAGCCAGGTTCTTACCATAACACTTGGTACATACTCCCTNTTTGGTTTCGCAGGTAAGTACAGACCTGATTGTAACACTTTCAATTCCAACTTCTTCGATTTTTCAGCAACGGTNTTCATCGATATACTCTCCTGCTTCCAAGATCAAATCATCCGTATCCGGATGGAGTATATCATGAAGAGAAAATCTTCCTACGATCCTATTACTTAGTGGCTCAATGATTTTTTCATTGTCTTTCAAAGCAGAAATTTCAATACCTCTCAGCGTATCACAATCTTCTTCAACGATGACCACATCCTGGGCAACATCCACCAATCTCCTGGTAAGGTATCCGGCGTCCGCAGTCTTCAAAGCTGTATCCGCAAGACCTTTTCGGGCGCCGTGCGTGGAAATGAAGTACTCCAATACGGAAAGCCCTTCGATAAAGGAAGAAAGAATCGGGTTTTCGATAATAGCTCCTCCGGTATCGCCGGATTTTCTTGGTTTTGCCATCAAGCCCCTCAATCCACACAACTGCTTAATCTGTTGCTTGGAACCTCGCGCTCCAGAATCAAGCATCATATACACTGAATTGAATCCCTGCTTATCATTACTCAGCTCCTTCATGAGTGAGTTGGTAATCATATTATCAGCAAAAGTCCACTTATCGATTGTTTGGTTATAACGCTCGTTATTTGTGATCAGACCCATATTGTAATGCTCCATAATCTCATCAACCTGATTTTGGCGACTTGAGATCGCAGTTACCTTAACTTTTGGAATTATCAGGTCACCAAGGTTAAATGATAATCCACCCTTGAACGCCCAGAAATAACCCATTTCCTTGATGCCATCCAAGAAGTCAGCCGTAACAGCAAAGTTTGTCCTCTTGATGATATCATTAATAACTTTCTTAAGGTTTTTCTTGGTCAACAACTCATTGACAAATGGTACATTAGCAGGAACAGCCTTATTAAACAACACTCTTCCAACGGTGGTGTCGATCAATTTGAGTACCATGCTGTCATTTTCTTCAACTCTTTCCCTAACCTTTATCTGAGCATGCAGGTCCAGTTTCCCTTCATTCAGTGCGATAAGTACTTCTTCTGAAGAGTAGAACTTCATGCCTTCACCTCTTACAGGAGATTCAGGAGTAGATACCTTTGGTTTAGTCAAATAATAAAGTCCAAGTACCATGTCCTGAGAGGGTAAGGTAACCGGCGAACCATCCTGTGGATTGAGCATGTTGTGTGAAGACAGCATCAGCAATTGAGCTTCAATGATGGATGCCTGGCTCAATGGTACGTGTACAGCCATCTGGTCGCCGTCGAAGTCGGCATTAAATGCACTACATACCAAAGGATGCAATTGGATCGCTTTTCCTTCAATCAATTTAGGCTGGAAAGCCTGTATGGACAATCGGTGGAGTGTCGGTGCGCGGTTGAGCAATACCGGATGACCTTTCAATATATTCTCAAGAATTTCCCATATAACAGGTTCTTTTCTTTCGACCAATTTTTTAGCAGACTTTACAGTCTTAACGATTCCCCGCTCAATCAATTTTCTGATCACAAACGGTTTGAACAGCTCAGAAGCCATTCCTTTAGGAATACCGCACTCATGCAGCTTGAGAGTTGGGCCTACCACGATCACGGAACGGCCGGAATAATCCACCCTTTTACCTAATAAGTTTTGACGGAATCGTCCCTGCTTACCTTTCAGGATATCAGAAAGTGACTTCAGGCNTCTGCCTCCTTCGGCCTTAACAGCATTGGACTTCCTGGAATTATCAAACAGGCTATCAATGGATTCCTGAAGCATCCTCTTCTCATTCCGAAGGATGACTTCGGGAGCCTTGATCTCCAGAAGGCGCTTCAACCTGTTGTTTCTAATGATAACTCTTCTGTACAAATCGTTCAAATCTGAACTGGCAAAACGACCTCCATCCAATGGAACCAATGGCCTTAACTCTGGTGGAATAACCGGAAGATACTGAATTACTGCCCAATCCGGTCTGTTTTCAGTTGTCTCCATTCCTTCCCTGAAGGACTCTACAACACGGAGTCTCTTTAAGGCTTCTGACTTTCTTTGCTGTGAGGTTTCGGTGCTGGCCAGGTGTCGCAGTTCATAAGATAGTTGGTCCAGATCTATTCTCATCAAAAGGTCCCTCACTGCTTCTGCACCCATCTTGGCGATAAACTTATCAGGATGGGTATCATCCAGCAATTGATTTTCCTTTGGAAGGGAATCAAGTATTTCGAAGTATTCCTCTTCTGCAAGGAGATCCAATCGATTTACACCACTGCTCTCCTTTACACCGGGTTGTACCACTACATATCTTTCATAATAAATGATGGACTCCAGTTTCTTGGAAGATACTCCCAACAGATAACCTATTTTGTTGGGTAAAGATCTGAAGAACCAGATATGAACAATAGGCACAACAAGCTTGATGTGACCCATACGCTCACGTCTTACTTTCTTTTCAGTCACCTCGACACCGCAGCGATCGCAGACGATGCCCTTATATCTGATTCTTTTGTATTTGCCACAATAGCATTCATAATCCTTTACCGGACCAAAGATTCTTTCACAAANAAGGCCGTCTCTTTCAGGCTTATATGAGCGGTAATTGATTGTCTCTGGTTTTAGAACCTCGCCATATGACCGCTCTAAAATCTCATCCGGGCTTGCCAACCGAATGGTAATGGAAGAGAAATTTTGCTTTGGTGTTGAATTTTTTTCTTTAAAGACATAATTTATATAAAAATTATCGGATTCTTAAAAATGGCTGTCTATGGGGATTTAACGATTCAATTCATCAGTCAAATCCAANNCATCAAGAGCCAATCCTCTCAATTCATGTACCAATACATTGAATGACTCAGGTATATTAGGCTCCGGCAGGTTATCACCTTTTACAATGGCTTCATAAGCCTTAGCCCTTCCCTGGATATCATCCGACTTTATGGTCAATAATTCCTGTAAGATATTAGAAGCGCCATATGCTTCAAGCGNCCATACCTCCATCTCTCCAAATCGCTGCCCACCAAACTGAGCCTTACCTCCGAGTGGTTGTTGTGTGATGAGAGAGTATGGCCCGATACTTCTTGCGTGCATCTTGTCATCGACCATGTGCGATAGCTTAAGCATATAGATGACACCTACTGTAGCTTTCTGGTGGAATCTGTCTCCGGTCTCACCGTCATAAAGATAGGTCTGACCCAATTCAGGCAATCCAGCTTTATTCAACTCTACAGCAATTTCATCGAGGTTAGCACCATCGAAGATAGGTGTTGCGTACTTAATATTCAATTTATCGCCGGCCCAGCCTAATACAGTTTCAAAAATCTGACCCAGGTTCATCCTTGATGGTACACCAAGTGGGTTTAGTACGATATCGACCGGTGTACCATCTTCGAGGAATGGCATGTCTTCGACTCGCACGATTCTAGATACGATTCCTTTGTTTCCGTGACGACCTGCGAGCTTATCCCCCACCTTCAGCTTTCTCTTTTTGGCGATATAAACTTTTGCAAGTTTCAATACTCCAGCAGGCAATTCATCTCCGATGCTGATATTGAACTTCTCACGCTTATAGTGGCCTAATTCCTCATTGACCTTTATACTGTAGTTGTGCAACATCCTGACAATCTGACTGTTGACGGCATCGTCATCGGTCCAATTGGCATAATCCACTGTATTATAGTCAATTGCCTTAAGTACTGTCTTATTGAACTTGGATCCCTTGGCCAACATTTCTTCTCCGTAGATGGATTTGATGCCATTGGTCACTTTATTTTTAACAAGTACCATAAGTTTATCGATCAGAGTAGTCTTCAATTCATTGAGAACTACCTGATGGTCATCCTCCAGTCTATCCAGAAGATCTTTTTCCTGAACTTTCTGTACCTTGTCCTTCTTGGCACGTGCAAACAATTGCTTATCGATCACCACTCCCTCAATAGAAGGCGGGCATTTCAGTGAAGCGTCCTTGACATCTCCGGCTTTATCACCGAAGATGGCCCTTAATAATTTCTCTTCAGGCGTTGGGTCACTTTCTCCTTTTGGTGTGATCTTTCCAATCAGAATATCTCCTTCATTAACCCAGGCACCGATTCTTATTATGCCATTGTCATCCAGATCCTTAGTGGCTTCTTCGCTGACGTTTGGTATATCCGGTGTGAGTTCTTCCTCACCAAGCTTAGTATCTCGTACATCAAGCTCAAANNGCTCAATATGAATGGATGAAAAGATATCTTCTCTTACTACACGCTCCGACAGAACGATAGCATCCTCAAAGTTATAACCCTTCCAGGGCATGAAGGCTACTTTCAGGTTTTGTCCCAGTGCCAGCTCGCCATTTTCTGTAGCATATCCTTCACACAACACTGTTCCGGCCTCCACACGCATACCCTTCTTAACAATAGGTTTCAGGTTGATGCATGTACCCTGGTTGGTGCGGAGGAATTTTGTCAATACATATGTTTTGACATTATCTTCAAAGGAGACCAATTGGTCTTCCTCACTTCTGTCATAGCGAATCACGATCTTGGAGGCATCGACATAATCAACTACACCGTTACCTTCCGCATTGATCAACATCCTTGAGTCTCTGGCTACTTTACCTTCAAGGCCTGTTCCAACTATCGGAGAGGACGGCCTAATCAAAGGCACTGCCTGACGTTGCATGTTTGATCCCATCAATGCCCTGTTCGCATCATCATTCTCGAGGAATGGAATGAGCGATGCTGAGATACCAACGATCTGGTTTGGTGCCACATCGATGTACTCCACCTCACTTGGTTCCAATACAGGGAATTCTCCCTGATCTCTGGATTTGATCCTTTCAGTAAGAATATCTCCCTTATCATCAATAGGCGTATTAGCCTGCGCAATTCTTTTATAATCTTCTGCTTCAGCAGACAAATATTCAACTTCAGATTTAAGATCAACCTTTCCTTTTGCCACCTTTCTGTATGGTGTTTCAAGGAAGCCCATCTTATTAATCTTTGCATGTACGCAAAGGGTAGAAATCAATCCAATGTTCGGTCCTTCCGGTGTCTCAATGGTACAAAGACGTCCATAATGCGAATAGTGAACGTCACGCACCTCGAAGCCGGCTCTTTCCCTGGAAAGACCACCCGGTCCTAAGGCAGAAATCCTTCTTTTATGCGTAATCTCAGAAAGCGGGTTGGTCTGATCAAGAAACTGAGAAAGTTGTGAAGTACCGAAGAAAGAATTGATAACTGAAGATAATGTTCTCGCATTGATCAGGTCAACCGGAGTAAATACTTCATTATCGCGTACATTCATTCTTTCTCTGATGGTTCGGGCCATTCTGGCCAATCCGATACCGAATTGAGCAAACAACTGCTCCCCTACAGTTCTAACACGCCTGTTGCTCAAGTGATCAATATCATCGAGTTCAGCTTTCTGGTTCATCAATGAAACCAGATACTTAACGATCATGATGATATCCTCCTTTGTCAACACCATCGTATTAGGATCAGTAGAGAGACCCAGTTTTTTGTTAACCTTGTAACGTCCTACTTCACCCAGATTATATCGTTTATCTGAAAAGAACAACTTATCGATGATGCTTCTGGCTGTCTCCTCGTCTGGTGGCTCAGCGCCACGGAGCTGGCGGTAGATATACTCGACAGCTTCAATTTCACTACTTGCCGGGTCCTTCTGGAGTGTGTTGTATATGATGGTGTAATCTTCCTCAATGTCCTCTTTCTGCAAGATCACAGTATCGATTCCTGCATCAAGAATTAGATCAAAGTGCGCCTCTTCCAGGATAACGTCTCTTTCGAGGATGATTTCATTTCTTTCGATGGTGACAACTTCGCCGGTATCTTCATCGACAAAGTCTTCGGTCCATTTTCTAAGGACACGTGCGGCCAATTTTCGGCCGACTGCTTTCTGCAAATCCTTCTTTTTTGCCGGGATCTCTTCCGAAAGACCAAAAATCTCCAGGATATCTTTATCGGAGTCAAAACCGATGGCTCTAAGAAGTGTGGTTACCGGGAATTTCTTTTTACGGTCAATGTAGGCGTACATCACCGTATTGATATCGGTGGCAAACTCCATCCAGGCACCTTTAAAGGGGATTACCCTTGCCGAATAAATCTTCGTACCATTCGGGTGAAAAGTTTGACTAAAAAACACACCGGGAGAGCGATGCAGCTGCGATACTACAACGCGTTGAGNACCATTAATTACAAAGGTACCCTTTGGTGTCATATAAGGAATATTGCCCAGAAACACATCCTGAACAATAGTCTGGAAGTCAACATGTTCTTCGTCATTACAGGACAAACGTAACTTAGNCCTTAAGGGGAGGCTATAGGTCAATCCCCTTTGCATACATTCGTCGATATCGTATCTTGGTGGATCAATGTAGTAATCCAGAAACTCCAAAACGAAGATATTTCTGGCATCGCTGATTGGGAAATTTTCCTGAAACACTCTATACAAACCTTCATTGATACGGTTTTCAGGAGTGGTTTCCANGCTGAAAAATTCTTTAAAAGACTTTAGCTGAATTTCGAGTAAGTCAGGCTGATGGTCTGAAAGTTTGATTTTTCCAAAATTATGTCTTTTCAACTCGCTATTGAGAGAGGCTATGTTTGAGCTCATTAGATCGATCTGTTTTAGAATATAATGTTATCCGGGATAACCTGGGATAGATGAAATCAAGATAATTGGGACGTCATTAAGTAGTTTTAATTCATATCCACTTATAGGCATAGGCTTAGCAAGACTGTGCACAGTCCTACTAAGCCTAATCAATATAGTAAATCACTTTATTCAGCAACACTATGTATGTACCCAACTGCACCGAAATGCTGTTGGCTATGGAATTAAATATTACTTAATCTCTACCTCAGCTCCTGCAGCATCCAAAGCCGCTTTGATGGAGTCTGCCTCATCCTTAGAAACACCATTCTTCAATGGAGCAGGTGCAGCATCAACTATGTCCTTAGCTTCTTTCAAGCCCAGGTTCAACAAGTTTTTCACTTCTTTAACGACTGCAAGTTTGTTTGCACCTGCTGACTTCAGGATAACATCAAATTCAGTTTGAACTGCTGCTGCTGCTTCACCACCGCCACCACCTGCTACAGGTCCGGCAACTGCTACTGCTGCTGCAGCTGGCTCGATGCCATATTCCTCTTTGAGGATAGCTGCTAATTCATTAACCTCTTTAACAGTAAGGTTAACTAATTGTTCTGCGAAAGATTTTAAATCCGCCATTGTAATAAATTTTTAAATTTTAGTCAATAAATATATTATTGCGTAAAGCTTGGAAGCCGTATTCAATAGGTGGCATCATGATGCCTTTGGAAAAGATCAATTCGCTCTTTCTTCCAAAGTTTTGAGTAACCCTGCGATGGTAGAACCTCCGGATTTGAGTGCGGAGATAACATNTTTCGCAGGAGACTGCAACAATCCGATGATTTCGCCAACCAATTCTTCCTTGGATTTCAGCTTAGTCAGAACTTCAATCTGATCATCGCCAATATAGACGGAAGAATCAATATATGCGGCCTTTAGGATTGGTTTGCTATTGGCTTTTCTGAATTTCTCCAGAATCTTAGCAGGAATATTTGCAGTCTCGCAGAAAAGCAATGCTGTAGGCCCATGAAGTGAATCATACAAACCGGAAAAGTTCTTTGACTCATCAGACGCCTCGAATGCTTTCTTCACCAATGTATTCTTTACTACCTGCATCTGAACATTCTGTTCAAAGCATAGCTTTCTGAAGCTATTTACCTGAGCAACCGTCAGTGTAGAAGCATCAGTGATGTAAAAGAAAGTCGCATTGGCGAATTTCTCTTTCAGGTCTTCAATTACCTGTGTCTTTTGTGCTTTATTCATATCTGTCAGTGTTGATAGTAATTATTTAATAGATCGGGNNTATCAATTTTCACGCCCGNGCNCATGGTTGAAGCGACAGTGATCGACTTCATATAAGTTCCTTTTGCGGAAGAAGGCTTCATTTTATTGAGTGTTTGCAGTAATTCATTGGCATTATCAGCCAACTGACTCGGAGAGAACGAAATCCTTCCTACAGAAGAGTGGACGATACCGTACTTATCCACACGGAAGGAAATTTTTCCTTTCTTCACTTCAGACACTGCTGCTCCAACTTCATTGGTTACTGTACCTGTTTTAGGGTTAGGCATCAAGCCTCTAGGACCAAGAATCCTGGCTATTTTACCCATTTTAGCCATAACTCCCGGCATTGCAACCACCACGTCAACATCAGTCCAGCCAGCTGCAACCTTGTCAATTAATTCATCAAGACCGACATATTCGGCACCTGCAGCTTTAGCCTCATCTTCTTTTTCCGGGGTACAAANAACTGCAACTGTTTTGGTTTTTCCGGTTCCGTGCGGCAGGGAAACTGTACCGCGAATAGCCTGGTCGGCCTTTCTTGGATCCACGCCCAATTTGATGTGAACATCAACCGATGCATCAAACTTGGCATAGTTGGCATCTTTTACGACAGCCATTGCTTCTTCGATGGGATAGAACTTATTGGCATCTATCTTATCTTGAGAAGCTTTCTGCTTTTGTTAATTTAGACATCTCAAAANTGTTTTAAGGTATATCGTTGGAGGAATCCAACTCCCTTCAGTTAATAAATATTTACATCTGACCCATCCGGATCGTTAATTTTCAAATCAATTGTCCCAGGGTGCTGTACCTTCAACGGTAATGCCCAGTGACCTAGCTGTACCGGCAACCATCTTCATAGCGCTTTCGACCGTAAATGCATTCAAATCCGGCATCTTGTCCTCAGCAATGGCTCTAACCTGATCCCAAGTCACTTTTCCGACCTTATTTCTGTTTGATTCTGCCGAACCTTTCTTTGCGCCTGACAATTCCATCAGCTGCACAGAGGCCGGAGCGGTTTTAACTACAAATTCAAAGGACTTATCTTTAAACACCGTAATAAGAACCGGGCAGACTTTGCCCATTTTATCCTGGGTTTCTGCATTGAATCTTTTACAGAATTCCATGATATTCACACCTTTGGCACCCAATGCAGGACCAACGGGTGGAGCAGGGTTTGCCTGGCCTCCTTTTACCTGCAATTTGATTTTATATTCAACCTCTTTTGCCATGATAAATAATTATTTGTATTGTCTTTAATAATTCAGTTCCGGATGATTCTATTTCTTCTCGACCTGGACAAAGTTCAATTCAACTTCAGTACCCCTGCCAAATATTTTTACTATAACCTTTAACTTCTTCTTTTCGTCATTCACCTCTTTGATATCTCCGACAAATTCGTTGAATGGGCCATCGATGATCTTGACGGTTTCACCCACGATAAACGGTTCGAGCATTGCTTCATCCATATCCTGGGACTCATCGATCTTACCGAGCAGTCGATTAGCTTCGGCGTCCTGCATTGGAATTGGTTTCTGGCCGCCCAGAAAATGTATGACATTAGGTATATTATTGATTGTCTGGATAATTTCTCCGGTCATTTTCTTAAATACCGCTTCAATCAAAATATAGCCACCAAGGATATTTCTTTCTCTGATGACTTTCTTCCCTTTTTCAATCTTATATACCTTTTCGGTAGGAACAACTACCTGGGTAATAATATCCTTCCACCCTGAGCGCAAAAGTTCCAGGTCGATTGCTTCCTTAGCTTNTTNTTCCTTACCGCTGATAACTCTGAGTGAATACCATTTTCGATCACTCGGAACCGTTATTTCAGGAGTTTCAGACATTTATTATTTTATTTTATAGATAAAATCAAACAGTGTTTTATTCAAACCGTCCATTCCAAGTACAAGCAGGGAAAGGATCAATAATCCAACGATGGTAGCTACAGTACTTTGAACCAACATAACTCCGGTCGGCCATTCTACTTTATGCACCAATTCATCATAAGATTCTTTCAAGTAAGAAGTTATTTTATCCATATTAATAACATTTGCACGGGAAGCAGGGATCGAACCCGCAACCTGCGGTTTTGGAGACCGCCACTCTACCAGTTGAGCTATTCCCGTAATTAAGTGAAATAAGCACCCCATTAAACATGAGGTGCTTAATATCATCAAATTCTTTTCAGAAAATTATTATTCAATGATCTCAGTCACCTGTCCGGCACCAACTGTACGGCCACCTTCGCGAATCGCAAAACGAAGACCTTTCTCCATTGCGATAGTGCTTAGCAAGGTAACATCCAGTGAAACATTATCACCAGGCATAACCATCTTCACATCAGCCGGAAGTTGACAATCTCCTGTAACGTCAGTTGTTCTGAAATAGAACTGAGGACGATATCCGTTGAAGAAAGGAGTATGACGTCCACCTTCTTCTTTGCTTAGTACGTATACCTCACACTTGAACTTTTTGTGTGGCTTAACTGAACCAGGAGCGCAGATAACCTGACCTCTCTTGATCTGAGTCTTGTCGATACCTCTCAGAAGCAGACCTGCATTATCACCAGCTTCACCGCGATCGAGTAGTTTTCTAAACATCTCGACACCAGTCACTGTAGATGTAAGTGGCTTCTCGCCTTCTTTCATCATACCAATGATTTCAACAGGGTTGTTTACGTTGATAACACCTCTTTCGATACGTCCTGTTGCAACAGTACCACGGCCAGTGATCGTGAATACGTCTTCAACCGGCATCAAGAAAGGAAGGTCAACCAAACGAGCCGGCTCAGGAATTTCCTTATCAACTGCATCCATCAATTCCTTGATTTTCGCAACATAAACCGGATCTCCTTCCAAAGCCTTCAATGCAGAACCCTGAATAACGGAAGAGTTTTCGCCATCGAAGCCATAAGCATCCAGAAGTTCGCGAATTTCCATCTCAACAAGTTCCAACATTTCGGGGTCATCGACGATATCTACCTTGTTCATAAAAACAACAATCTTAGGAACGCCTACCTGACGTGCCAAAAGAATGTNCTCTCTTGTCTGAGGCATAGGACCATCGGTTGCAGCAACCACAAGGATTGCACCGTCCATCTGAGCAGCACCGGTAACCATGTTCTTAACATAGTCGGCGTGACCAGGACAGTCAACGTGAGCATAGTGACGATTAACCGTCTGATACTCTACGTGAGCAGTGTTGATAGTAATACCCCTTTCTTTTTCTTCCGGAGCAGCATCAATTGAATCATAACTCTNTTTCTCCGCCAATCCATCAGCAGCTAACACTGAAGTGATAGCAGCCGTAAGAGTGGTCTTACCATGATCCACGTGACCTATTGTACCAACGTTAAGGTGTGGCTTGCTCCTGTCAAATGTTTCCTTTGCCATCTAATGAAATTTTTTAATATTTTAAATTATACAATTAAAAGCTTTAAATACAAATAAGCCTGAACCCTAAGTCCCGACTTTATCCTTATATTCAACGGGAAAACCCGCCTCATTTTCTTACTTTACTTAGAGCTGATGAAGGGATTTGAACCCTCGACCTCTTCCTTACCAAGGAAGCTTCTACCCCTGAGCTACATCAGCATAATGAATTTCGTTGTTGCTTTCTACTGAAAATAGCCCGCTTTCTAAATAGAGCGGGAGACGAGGTTCGAACCCGCGACCTACAGCTTGGAAGGCTGTCGCTCTACCAACTGAGCTACTCCCGCAAATGGTTGATTTATCTTGAGTCATTGAAAGGGACACCCTGCAAAACCTTGGTGGGTAGAGAAGGATTCGAACCTCCGTACTCGTGAGAGAACAGATTTACAGTCTGTCGCCTTTAACCACTCGGCCATCTACCCTACACATAAACAGAGCCAGTGGAGGGATTCGAACCCCGACCAGCTGATTACAAATCAGCTGCTCTGGCCAACTGAGCTACACTGGCATTGAATTTCGTTCTACTTTTATCGGAGCTTTCCGGCCAAAGTACAAGGATTTCAACTTACTTTATTTTCAAGCGCAATATTAGCGCCAATTCGGTCTTTTCAATCACTTCCTATGAACTTTTTCATAAGCGACTGCAAAGATACGACTAACTTTGATATTTCAAATATCCTCTTGAAAAAAATCAATTTTTTTTTTTTTTGGCCAGACAACTTTATTAATACACAACATCATGATTATCAACATAATACCATTTCATGAATTATCGATTGCCTGAAATTCCTGTCCAACATTTGTAATAGGATTGCAGAACAAATCCATACATCCATCATTTGCCGGAATCGACTTTCCGGGCAAATATACGCCTATCCGCCCAAAATGCCCCAAAAGGAATCAAGGATGCAACCAAAGATATGACTCTAACCCTGGTTGACCATTCACGTTTTTCAGCAATCAGCCATACCGTGATTATATATAAGATAAAGAGTACACCGTGTACATAGCCTATGATCTTATTGGCCATTGGCATTTCCCAAATATATTTCAACGGCATGGATACAAAGAGTATAAGCAGAAATGATGTACCTTCCCCCAAGCTATGATCCTCAACCAGTCTAATTCTTTATTTCTACTTCCTTCCATTAAATCTTAGTTTCACTGCCCTCCCTTAACAAAGAGGATGGCATGAAGTTCAATATTTATGTCTTTTTTGAGCTTTTCATAAACAAATACAAGTCTAATTCATGACTCTCATCACCGGATAGACATTCTGCCANNGAACCTTATATTTGGAATGCTCGTAAATATAATTCAATTGTCCATAAGCGCTTTCTCTCAATTTTGGATCATTCTCCTTAGCCTGCTCCAAGGATTNTTTCAAATCAGGATCATTCCGCAACATTTCAGCCGCTACATCTTCAAATACATAATCCGAAAATCCTTCTTTATGGTCTAATATACCATCAAAAANATTCCAGTTGAAGAATGAGTCATGCCCCTGAGGCTCCAACGTCTCAACCAAATACCTTCTGGTACGCTGATCCGTATATACGATCAGGTCTCCTCTCAAAAACTTCTTTTCTGCCTCAAATTCTTCTACCCTTGTGTTCGAGTGGCCAAAATGCCCTTCATACGGCTCTTTTGGGCTGTCCGTGCTTACAATTCGGTACATTTTGCCCTTTATGATTGTATCCTGCCTTATGGGCAGGTATTTAANCCGATTAGCATCGAGCCTTTCAACGACTCTTGCATACGCCTGTGGGACAATATACGCTTTCGGCACATCAACCTCCACAACAGCATCGGCATAGTTCCAGAATGGGACCTTCCAGGTAACGGGTTTATCCCTGCGATACTTCAATCGCAACAACCCTGAAACTTCACTGGCGATGTATTCATAATCATATCCCTTGAACAGGAAGGTGTCTGCCCTGCTTCTGTCAAAACTCCACAACACCGGCAGCCTGGCAGCATCACGCACCTCATTGATTGCTTTGGAACGGCTTATCTTGATGTCAATGAAATNTTTAGCATGATACTCCAACATGGACATCATAAAAGCATAAGTAGCCTTGACCCGCTGGTCATAAGGCTTCAACATGTGCGACTCCGGAACAAAACAATAAGTCTGAAATAAAGATCCATAGCCCGACGAATATCTGGGTGTATCCATGAATCCCGGGAGACCCTTATCGGGTGTTGATCGCCACACATTGACATAAGGTGGAACTTCAAATCCTTNTTTCTCCATACGCCTATACAGGTCAGGTAACATTTTTTGACGAAGGAACGCATCCTGTCCATGCCCCAGTTTATCGGGCTGGCTAACCAGCATGGTCATCACGTATGTATAGTCAGCTCCATTGGAAACATGGTTATCAATCAGGATCTCAGGGTCCCACTTGGTAAAAATGGACACCAGGCTTAGCGCATTCTTCGAATCACATTTGATAAAGTCTCGATTCAGATCCAGATATTGTCCATTGCCTCTGAAGCCATACCATTCAGGTCCGTTTTGGCTGACACGAAGAGTCGAGTTTCGCTCCAGNNAAAGACCACCGACATTATACACCGGAATGATCACCAATACAACATTTTTAAGCAATTCACCCTTCTTAGGGTCGGTCAAAAGATCCTGAACCAGCCACAAAGTAGCATCAATTCCATCCGGCTCTCCGGGATGAATACCATTAATAATAAAAATGACATTCTTGGTCCTGCGTCGAGCCTTGACAGGATCAAAGTCGCTATCACCATCGACGATGACCTCATGCAGGGGCCGGCCTACATCTGTCTTGCCTGTTTCTCTTACCACCAACCGCTTATCATATAAAGACATTATCTTCCACAATTCAATAGCTTTATCATAAGTTACCGACCTGTTTTCTTCTACTTCCTGCTTAAAATTATAAATCGGGAAAGTTTCCTGGCTGCTACCACGCCATCCAATCAAGCAAAGTACTGCTAAAAAAACTTCTTTTCATTTTTAGAGAATTTAAGGCTGCAATTTATCCAAAAATCATTTACTTCAAAAGTATTATCTGTGCAGCACTGTTAAACGACGTTCCATCATTGAGTCATAATTATTCAATATACTGACAAGCATACTTAGCGACTCCTCCAATAGTGACCTTGTCCGATACAGTTGCAATCATTGGTAAATTGAATTTCTCTAAAAGCAAATATTTCACAGGAATCATAGAAATTGTGCCGCTAAAAACGCTACCCGGGAATTTTTCTTGTTTTTATTATAACTACATATCAAATTCTCTATGGAATACTGTTCCCCAATCCATTCTCCCCTTCGAACAGTGAATAAATTAATCATTCCGGATTACCCCATCCATTTTCGGCAACAAGCTCATGTGTTTCTTTGATCATAGATATAGATTGCATGCTCCGCTTGAGCTAAATTCCATCTTTGAGCAGATCAAACGAATGCAGGCCCACCTGAATACATCAATTTTTTATATCTCGAATAATTTTGCTCTTTTGGGTCCGCGCCTGTTCAACAGCTCAAATCAGAATAGGGCTGGTCATCAATGAAGTTTGATTGAGTTAGCCCTTGTTTACATTTATTACATCTACTTTGACCTGCCTTCCCAACCCCATTATTTTCAATTGATTATTGATTGAATTTGGAAATGTTACGGATACATCTTAACCTATACGGAGGAAACTTCTATATTTGCGACACAAAATTTTTCCGGATGACACTTCCTAAAATCGGATTTTCTATAGGTGATACAAATGGCATCGGCCTTGAGGTTATTATCAAATCNCTCCTCAGCAACCGTTTTTCAAACCGTTTTATTCCCGTTATTTTCGGCTCGCCCAAGATAATCAATTATTATCGCAAGATGCTATCCATTGATGATAACATATTTCAGTTTCTTAAGGTTGGAGAAAATCCAAGGCCAAAGAAAGTAAATATATTTACTTGTTGGGAAGAAGAGGCGACTATCAGCCATGGAGAGGTTAGCCGGGAAGGTGGAAAATTTGCCAAACTTTCACTTGAGCAGGCCATTGAAAGTCTTAAAAGTAAATATATAGATTCACTGGTTACCGGTCCCATCCATAANAAATCTATGGAGTTGGCAGGATTCGGTTTTCCGGGACATACAGAATATCTGGAAAAGTCCTTCCCTCCCCAGCAATCACTGATGCTGATGGTATACGAGGACCTTCGTATCGGTGTTGTTACCGGACACATAGCCTTACACGAAGTTGCTTCCGGGATCAATCCGAAAGCAATTATCACCAAGGCAAAGATTATGCTTCAATCCCTAAAAGTTGACTTCGGAATCGAAAAGCCTGTAATCGCTGTATTGGGTTTAAATCCTCATGCCGGAGACAAGGGAATGTTTGGCAATGAAGAGGAAAACATTATCATTCCTGCTATTAACGATTTNAAAAAGGATGGTCATATCGTGATGGGACCATATCCGGCTGATGGGTTTTTCGGTTCGGGACTTTTCAANAAATTTGATGGTATACTTGCCATGTATCATGACCAGGGGCTGGTTCCATTCAAGACCATTGCATTTGGCGGAGGAGTCAATTTTACTGCAGGCCTGCCGGTCGTAAGGACGTCTCCTGATCATGGGACCGCTTTTGATATTGCCGGTAAAAACATCGCCAACCCTTCATCCCTCCGTCATGCAACTTATCTTGCGCTGGACATACTTCGCAACAGGAATGAATATAGCAATTTGGTGGCTAATCGCCTTATCTCCAGAAAAGACAAATATGAAGGTGAAGACGAAATCATCGAAGATCTGGAAGGATAAAAAGTCCAACCGATGGTGTCAGAATGGTTTTGTGCATGATATTCTGTTTTTGGGACTATCGGTTGGACAGTAAAAGACTAAAGGTTTACATTCTGCATATATACATGCAAAACATATGCCAAAAATTTTTAATTTAAGATTTTTAAGGAAAATTTAGTAAAAATGAATTTATATATTGATAATATAAATATATAAATTACTTATAAACAGCAAATTCTACCCTTCTGTTTTTTGCTCTTTTTTCTTCGGTAGAATTATCATTTACAGGCATACTTCTACCTTTTCCGACCGTTTTAATCCGATCAGCGGCTATACCTCCCTTTTGTACCAGATAATTCTTGATGGCATCTGCCCTTTGCTGAGATAATTCAACCAGGTCATTTTCCCGACCTATATTGTCTGTATGGCCATAAATGGTGATCTTCAAGTCAGGCCTTCTTTTAAATATCGGGATGATTCTGTCAAGTACAGGGTAGGATTCGTCCTTGATTATTGCCATAGATTGGACAAAATAAATATTGTCCAAAGTAAAGCGCTCACTATCCCCTTCCGGATCCATATAAAGAGTTATTTCCGATATAGTTGCATCATCTTTATACATTTCCGGAAGATTGACTTCAACCTTTTCCGCCTTGTACCCTGATTTCTTGGGCTTCATAATAAGGTTATCTTCTTCAACGAAAGAGTAATTGGCCTTGCCGGTTTTAGCTTCGATAGTCCTGGTGAAGAATCCATCCTTTTGCTTTCCTAAGGCAATCTTTGCATCAAGGGGCTGTCCTGTCAGGGCATTTACCACATGAACAATGAGAAGTTTCTTTCTCTCTTCTTCCTTGACGGGATGGAATGATGTCCTGAAAATATCACTTGTCCCATCTCTTCTGGATGTAAAATAAATATATCCGCTGGCTTCATTGACAAAGGGCTGAGAATCATCGGACTCTGAGTTGATGGGTTTGGGCAATAAAGCCGGTTCACTCCAATTCTGCCATGTCTCATCCAATCTCCTGGAGACATAGATATCATTGCCTGCATACCCTCCGGGTCTGTTGGACGAAAAATAAAGAAACTGCCCGTCACGTGATATAAATGGCGTGGATTCTCGATATGCCGTGTTTATCACACCATTTAAAGGAAGAGGGGTAGAATACAGGTTGTCTGCCACCTTCATACTTACATACAAATCATTATCCCCTTTGCCGCTCGGTCTTTTCAATGACATGATAATGATACGTCCGTCTTCGTCCATGGTGAGATTCACCTCATTGCCCTGAGTAAAATAATCATAGATAAACAATGGTTTGGGAAAAGACCAATTGCCATTGCCCAAATCCTGTATTGTTGAAAACCNCCGATACATACTCCCATCCTTATAGAATTCATTGACTATAATGAATTTGTCCGGATCTGGTGTTAGCGAACATATACTATTGGGTAATGCACTATTAAGAGGATAATCCGGATGCTCGATGTTATTAAAGTCTCCGCCTGCCCAGGTGGCAATCCAGATATCTTGATTGAAGCTGTTCTGTGAAATGTCCCTGACCGGTCTCCCGGACAAGGTTTGATATATGGATGATAGTTCCTGTTGATAGTCGGCAAAAGACAATGTCGCACTCAGGTCGGTATTATCGTCCATCAAAGTGCGGTTGAAATCCGGATGTCCCACTCTTGTAAAATAAATCGTAAGCCCGTCCTTGCTGACTACCGGATTGGTTTCATCATAAGCATCCGTATTAATCCGGGTATTTAACTTCTCAAGGGTCGGCGTCTGATAATGTTCATTATTCAACCAAGGGAAGAAAAGACTTTGCAATATGATACAAATATTGAGAAACATTACAGATTGATCAGTTAATTAAATACATCAAAGTTTGTCACCCGGGTAAATTCCTCCGCAAAGATATAAAAATTTATAATATGACTGGAGAAGTTACCGGAAAAGATTCGCTTAAGAGTGAATAAATAAGAGGCGTGCTAGTTCGTTCCGTGCAAATTTACAATATTAAATGAACATTGTAAAACAACAAATGTTAATGTTTGAATTAGCTCCCAAAGGCAATCCGGAAATCTCATTCGATATGAGTGATAAAAAGGATTTGAATGTGGGTTTTAAATTAACAAAATGCAAAAGGTTTGAAGTTGCAAATCAAGTAGCCGAATAACCGAATTAACTCTTCCGTCCCATATGCTTAAAATAGACTTTCCCTGTGGCCTTTAAAGTGAAACGCAAAAATCCGCTGCTATCCATTACATTTCTGTTGTTACCCTTTGCCATACTTTTCGGTATCATTGTCTATTTGAGGAATTTACTGTATGACCTGAAAGTGATCCGGCCTGTCAGATTCTCTGTACCGACGATCGGAGTCGGCAATCTGGCTGTGGGAGGGACCGGTAAATCACCGCATATCGAATATCTGGTAAAAATACTGACACCATACATCCATGTTGCTTCGCTTAGTCGGGGATATGGACGAAAGACGACCGGAACTATCGAGGTTATGAATAATGCTACTTCCGAACAGGTGGGTGATGAGCCTTTGGTGTTAAAAATGAAGTTTCCCGATATCAGTGTATTTGTAGGCTCCAACCGGGCATTTGCCATTCCGGAACTCATGGGGCGGAAACCACAGACGCAGGTTGTCCTTCTGGATGATATCTTCCAGCATCGTTCAGTGATACCACATGAGAATATATTGCTTACAGAATACAGCCTNCCCTACTTTGGCGACTTCCTTCTACCGGTCGGTGCGCTCAGGGAAATGCCCATGGGTGCAAAGCGGGCCGACACAATCATCGTGACCAAATGCCCGCCTGAAATCACCTTGGAACAAGAAGAATATTTCCGNAAAAAAATCAAGCCCGGGCCAAATCAGCAGGTATATTTCAGCACATTTTCGTATGGTGACCCCTACCGACTTTTTCAGCCTGCACAAAGGATCAAGCTTCAGGAAAGCATGGAAATAATCTTATTTTCAGCAATCGCAGGGACGGATTATCTGATGGAATACCTAAAAACTCAGACCAAGATGATCCACTCCATCGAATTTCAGGATCATCACTTTTTACAGGAGATGAGATCCTACAGCTAAAAATACCTATACAGTCCTGAATGCTCCTGAAAAGATCATCCTGACAACGGAAAAGGATGCTGTACGCCTTGCCATGCACCGGGAGCAGATAATAGCACAACAATTGCCAATATTCATTTTGCCTGTAGAAGTAAAATTCATCGGTAGCAATGCACACCTGTTTGATAACTACATCAAGCAGAGGCTACTTGATTTCAGGATTTAGAAAGTGATTCCGTTTATTTCTTCAGGGTCAGCAAGGCAACAGACTCTATATGATTGGTCTGAGGAAACATGTCTACTGCCCGCAACTTTTCAAGATTGTATTTAGTCTNCAGCATGGCGACATCACGTGCCTGAGTGGATGGATTGCAGCTGATGTATACTATTTTAGGGCATTCCAATTGCAAGAGGGTATCTATTACCCTTTCATGCATACCGGCTCTGGGAGGGTCGGTAATCACGACATCCGGTCTTCCATATTTTGTTATAAATCCGGTATCCACCACATCCTCAACATTACCAACCACAAAGGTGGCATTGGAGATACCATTCCAATCTGCATTGGCCCTGGCATCTTCTATGGCAGGGGCGACATTCTCGACACCAACTATACTTTTGCAACGAGACGAAGCATACAGGGCGATACTGCCCAAACCTGTATAGAGATCATAAACATGATCGGTGGGCTGCAGCCCGGCAAACTCAAGGGCCAGATCGTATAACCTTACAGCCTGCTTAGTATTCGTCTGAAAAAATGACTTAGGGCCTAGCCGATATTTGACTTCACCCAGCTTTTCCACGATATAACCCGGGCCGTGGTAAATCTCAATAGGAAGATCCAGAAAAGTATCATTCGCCTTTTCATTGATGACATATACCAGCGTTGTAATTTCGGGAAAATTAGTCATGATAGCCTCCATAAGCGCCCCAATCGCTTCATCATCCTTGTAATGGAAAGAAAGTAACACCATCACTTCGCCGATGGAAGAGGTTTTAACCATCAGGTTACGCAGGAAGCCCTCTCTTTGTCTGACGTTGAAAANAGTCCAGTTCATCCGGATGGCAAATGCTTTGACAAAATTGCGAATGGCATTGGATGGATCGGGTTGCAACATACATTCTTCGATATCGACAACCTTGTCAAAGGCTCCCGCCCGGTGAAAACCAAGGCCAGGCTCTTTTAATATATCACCCTCACTACTCATTTCCTCCGGCTCTAACCAGCGTTTATTAGAGAAGGTAAATTCCAGTTTGTTACGATAGAAAAACTCTTCCCCGCAACCCAGTATGGGCTGGAACTCCTGAGGCTCTGTCTTACCGATACGCAACATTGCCTGCAAAACCTTATTTTCCTTTTCACGTAATTGTCCCGCATAATGAAAGTGCTGCCATTTGCAACNCCCGCAAATTCCAAAGTGTTTGCAGGGTGCCTTTATTCTATCCGGTGATGCTTCAACCAAATTATGGACTGCTCCGAAATAAAAGCCTTTCTTTTTCTGTGTAACCAGGACATCCACTACATCCCNCGGAACTGCCCCTTCAACAAAGCAAACGATTCCGTCATCGGTCCTGCATACCGATCTGCTTTCTTCTGCAATACCCGTAATCTCCCGGTTTTCGAAAATAATTGATTTAAATCCTTTACGTTTTCTACCCATAACAGAGATTACTTATTGGCTGATTCCTTTAAACAAACTTGTAATGGCATCCAGATTCAATCCAATTACAAAGTTGTCGGTCAGGTACTTGCCATTTTCAAAAATCCAGATATAATCAAATCTAACGCCACGGAATACGGAATATCCAATCCTGTCAATTCCTGCACTTACCTCGATTCTGGATCCTGCTTCCGGAGTCGCCATCGCATTGATTGCGAAAACCTCCTCAAAACCGGTTTTATCCAACAATGGAATTTTCTTAANAAGGAAGCCCTTCAGATTCCATTCCGCAAACATGGTAAGATACTTATCAGGTGTACTGTACTTATAATAGGAAAACCGCTTAAAAGCATCGATATAAGAATTAGTATTCTTAACATACACCAGGTTGCCGGGGAAATGAGCATAATCCATTTCATATTGCGGGCGTTTGCCATAGAAAAGGCCGCCATGTATGTTTGATGTTATTGTCTTNNGGGCGCCCAGGGCAACTTTGATATTACTTACTTCCAGATTGACCCGATTGTATCTGGCATCACTTGCTGAAAAAGCCCAGGCATTGATCAGGGACAAATCTACAACCGGCAGGGAAGAACCAAGGATGAAGGACCTTTCGGGCAGCTTGATGATCTTGTTGCCGGGCTGCCATCTTAATGTCAGGGATGTGGTATATGCATTACTCTTCTTATAGAAATTTTCAAGGCTCCACTCTTCCGGGTAATTAAACTGATAATTTTCATCCTTGAGTCTGAAGCTGTAATCTGTATGGTTGAGCAGCCCTTCCCGGTGCTGGGANNCAACAGACCCGATTAAGGAAAAGCCGGGGCTGACCTGATGCATTCCGGAAAGCCTAATGTAGGTATTGTCGTAAAATTTTATGTAATTCCTTTTAAAGAACAGACTGGTCAATTCATTCAAAANAGGTGAGATCGGTTCCAGTGTATTGTAATTATCTGCTGTGTTCCCGGCAGACAATTGAATTCTATATGCCTTGACCCCAGCACGTGCAAAGGTAACCTCCCCGGCATACCGAAGTTTCTTTTCTGAAAATCCGAAAACCGGACCGCCCTTGACGGACAGGTTATTGGCAGACTCTTTCCACCACTTGCGAAAATGAACATCCGGCCTAATGGATACACCTTGAACTGCATCAAAACGGAGGCCTGAAAGCAGATTACCCGCCGATAGGGTCACTCCTTTGTAAGAGTTTTTAAAAGAATATCTGGTTAGCAGATTTTGCACCTTAAACTTATTGGAGATACGGTCCACTGAATCCAGATAAGCCCTGGATTCATATAAAACAGCAAGGCTATCTCTTTTCCGGTAATCGAGTGCTTCCCCATCCGTCAACTTAATCGGGCGCAAAGATTCCCAATAGTCTTCCGTTTTTTNTGCAGCTAATTTGTCAAACTCAACGACTACTTTCTTATCCGCTATTTNTTCATCAACATCCAGCATTTTGTAATCCTGGTACATTCCCANAAAGCTGCCTTCGAATTCNNGGTTCAATAAACCGGCATTGAAAGATATGATTTGGGTCAGAGGCATCCATTTTTCAAACCCATCGACTTTTATAAAAGACTGTTTGACGGTAAATGTGTCGATGAGTTCCATGCCAAGATTGGTCCNCCGGGTATATAGATCCACTTGTTTCAGGGTAAAATAGTCATCAGCAATGTAGATATTGCCAANAAAGACAGGCTCTTCCTTTCTTTTGGGAATGACCTTAATCTTATAAAACTTCTGTGCGCCTTCAAAATAACTTCCTTCGAGATAAAAGTTATAATACAGAAAGGCGTTATTCCCAATTGGATTGATCAGCTTCCTCTGAAAGTTGATATAATTATCATTGAAATTCAAATTAAAAAGTCCCAGGAAATTCATTGCTATTCCCCTTGTATCACCACTGCGTCGTGAGGAAAGGATTTCTTNCTTGGCATTATCTCCAATTTTGGTGTATTCGGTGAGTGTTTCAGCTAGGTACATGATGATATTCCCTGCTGTATCACGCACTTCGGATGAGTCAATTGCACCTAAGGACAACAAGGTACCAAAGCTTTNTTNTGAGAGAATGATACCTTTGGTATAAGCGCGAGTGCGATAGTGATCACTTATAGCGGCCAGTTCCCTTCGTTTTTCCATAGCCTTTCTAATGATGGGAATGGCCGGATTTTCACCTGACCTGATAACCACTTCAGGCATTTCAATCACTTCTTGCTGTAAGGTGATTCTTATTCGGGAATTCTTTCTTGCTTCAACAAGCTTTGTCTTGCTGCCAACGAATGAAATGACCAGTGTGAAGGTGTCCGGTGTAGTTGGGATAGAAAAGTACCCCGCTGTATTGGTAGTTGCGCCACGGGTGGTGTTTTTAAGCAAAACAGAAGCGCCGGGCAACGGTTCCCCTGATTCATCGGTGACCGTGCCTGAAATTTGCGCCTGTAATACCCCACTAGATATTATACACAGAAATAATATGTAGAGTATTGATTTATTGGACATATTGAATTTTGCAAAAACTCTGCAAAGATACATAAATCACAATACTCATGGAACCTTATAACCCGGAAATTTACCGTTTCGAGAAAATTAAGGACAAAAAAGACCCGGATCTTAAACAATCCGGGTCTTTCCAATATGAAAATTCAAATTATCCCTTATTAAGCATATTCTTAGTACCGGCAGNGGCGCTTGCATCAGCAGCTTTAGCCTTGACCTCACCTTTAACGGAGAGTACAAAAGATTTGCCTTCGATATTAGTATTGACAGTTACAGTTTTGTTGATTGCTCCAACACGGTGTGTGTCATAACGAACCTTGATTTCACCGGATTCTCCGGGAAGAATCGGAGTCTGAGGCCATGTAGGAACAGTACATCCACAGCTGCCGTTAGCAGATTTGATCAAAAGTGGCTCTGTACCATTGTTGGTAAATTTCGCGAAACGGAAAGGATCCGCATCTTGCTCAATTGTACCGAAATCTACTGTCATAGATTCAAAAGTCATATCAGGACCGTTAACCTTTGGTGCTGAAACTGCAGGTGCTGTAGTCTGAGCGGATTTTTNTGCAGGCGCTGCTTGTTTAGTGGTTTNTTTACCTGTTTGAGCAATTGCACCTGTAGAAATCAGAGCAAATGCCATGAAGAATAAGATAAATTTTTCATCAGTAATATATTTTTCTTTTAAAAATTTTGAATAATTGACTTCACAAAATTAACGTCAAAACACGCTCAAAGTATTATTACAGTAAGGTTTTCGCTGTTAACAATAGGTTAAGTCAGTTTTGTCCTTATTATTAATATTAACATAGAAAGGTTTACATATATTTTTTTATAATGAATTAGAATAATTTTTCTTTATAAATGCCCTATTTTCAATATATTATGTTAATACATTTTAAAATTTTGTGAATGACTTCTATATTACGCCTATTATATATTCACAAAAAATTCCAATCAAGACAATACTATATTTCGCCAACAGTTACCTACATGTCTATATATTTTGATGCAATGGCTTAATCTGCTGCCGGAAGAGTCATTGGTCAGGCGATGGAATTATTTAGCAACACAATATTTATTGTGACAATCTTTCCAATCCAAAATAGCCTTCAGTTTTTTACATTTTGTCAAATATTAAAATGATGCAATCCGGAAACCGAGTGTCATGTATGGGTGTCTTTCCTTTGATCAAGATTACGACACACTTCATTGTGCTGTCTCTCCCTTTGAATCCCGCGATATCAGGACATTAACATCACATGCACATGAAGATACAATAAGGTGAAATAGTATAGCATCATAAAGGCATAACCATTGCCGGTAAAATAGAATCTGATTATCTTTCTCTGAAGGATAAACCTTCAATGTGTCTGATTCCAGGATAATTGATACAATAATTGTAATTTCGGTTGATCAAATTGAATACGGGAGTACAAATAGTTATAATATGTAATCGTTTATTTGGCTGATATTTATACCGATTCATTCAAAAATCAGCACCCTGTAGTACAAGTTTAAATAGGTTATGGATGTCATAACACCGCTTAAATTGTTATATTTGCGATTCCTAATATACAGTATAAAGCAAAGGAGATGATAGAATTTCCGAAAATAATAGACGATATTGTTTCATTGCATGGTGACGATTCTTCGGATTATATCCGGGAAATATGGAAGGACTACTGGGTGTGCAATATCAGCAGAGAGGCAAGTATTTTAGCCCGCAAGGAAGTCCTTACAGGAAAGGCAAAATTCGGCATCGTTGGTGATGGCAAAGAAGTACCTCAGGTAGCCTTAGCCCGGGCATTCAGAAAGGGAGATTTCAAGGCAGGTTATTATAGGGACCAAACCTTCATGATGGCCTTGGGAGTATGTTCCATTGAAGATTTCTTTGCTCAGCTATATGCAGATCAGGATAATGACCCCTTTTCAGCAGGCAGGCAAATGAACTGTCATTTCAGTTCAGATCTTCTGGACAGGGAAGGTAAATGGATCAATCAATCGGAATCCTACAATTTAAGTTCCGATATTTCCTGTACCGGTGGACAGATGGGTCGTGCGTTGGGTCATGCCTTAGCCACCAAATTATTTCGCGCCAATGATGAAATGGCGTCCTTTGAATTATTTTACGATCAAGGTGATGGGGTGACTTTTGTTACGATTGGTGATGCAAGCACCTCTGAAGGTGTGTTCTGGGAATCAATCAATGCTGCTGCGGTAATGAAGGTGCCGTTAGCTACCTGTGTTTGGGATGATGGATATGGTATATCAGTGCCTATAGAACTCCAGACAGTTAAAAGCAGTATCTCCAAAGCTCTTGAAGGCTTCTATCTCGATGAAGAAAACAACGGTATAAGAATATATGCGGTAAAAGGGTGGGATTATCCGGCTCTGGTAGAGACCTTCGAAGCAGGAGTCAATAAAACACGAAAGACCCACATTCCTGTTCTTTTCCATGTTCAGGAAGTGACTCAGCCACAGGGACATTCGACCTCCGGAAGTCATGAAAGATATAAGTCGGCAGAAAGGCTGCAATGGGAAAAGGATATGGATGGTATTGCCTGCATGGGTGACTGGATGATAGAGTCGGGCTTTGCAACCGCTGAACAATTGGAGGAAGTTCGCATAAAAGCAAAGGAATATGTAAAACAAGGTAGAAATCGAGCCTGGGAGTCATTCAACCGGCCCCTCAAATCGATTACTGCAAAACTTATCAGTGCTATGGCTGGTTATGCCGCTGATAGTAGGATTTCGGAACTGATCCAAGAATTAAATACAACAACAGATCCTGTAGCCTCTGAAATCATGAAGTTTGCCAGAAAGGCCCGATTGTTTTTAAACATGTCCGGGATTCAGGCTGAAAATATCGAAAACATCATTCATGAAATTGAGGAACGATACGATCGCCCACTGCACAACCATTTAGTGGCGGAGGGATCAACATCGCCTATACTCAACAAAGGCGTTCCCGCTATCTATGATGATAGTGAAAAGATCAACGGCTATATGGTCTTGAATCGTTATTTTGATAATCTATTCGCAAGAAGACCGGAGGTAGTTGCCTTTGGGGAGGATGTTGGCAACATTGGGGATGTCAATCAGGGGATGGCAGGACTACAGGCCAAATATGGCGTCAACAGGATATTTGATACCGGAATCCGGGAATGGACCATCGCCGCACAGGCTATTGGTCTGGGTATGAGNGGTTTCAGGCCGATCGCCGAGATCCAGTATCTGGATTACATCATGTTTGCAATTTCTCCACTATCCGATGATCTGGCGACCCTGAGATACAGATCAGCCGGCAAGCAGGCATCCCCTACAATCATTCGTTCGAGAGGACATCGCCTTGAGGGAATATGGCATGCAGGAAGCCATCTTGGGATGCTTATCCACAGCCTCCGGGGTATGCACATCTGTGTTCCACGCAACATGACCCAGGCAGCAGGCATGTACAATACCCTAATGGATGGCATGGATCCGGCGCTGGTAATAGAATGTCTCAACGGATATCGTTTGAAGGAGAAATGTCCGGTCAACCTTGACACCTTCTCCGTTCCTCTGGGAATCCCTGAGATATTGCAGGAAGGAGAAGATGTAACACTGGTCACATACGGTAGTTGCGTCAGGGTCGCTCAGGAGGCCATCAAGCTATTGGACTCGATGGATATATCCGTCGAATTGATTGATGTGCAGACACTTTTACCTTTTGACCTTAACCATATCATAGGGGCATCCCTCGCTAAGACAAACAGACTTGTAATCCTAGATGAAGATGTACCGGGAGGTGCAACGGCTTATATGTTGCAAGAAATACTGGAAAGTCAGGATGGATATTTTTCTTTAGACGCGAAGCCGTTGTGCATTACGGCAAAAGCCCACAGAACACCATTCGGTTCTGATGGTGACTATTTCACCAAACCTAATGCTGAAGATGTGGTGGAGAAGATCATAGAACTGATAAAAGAATAAATCCATCGTCCTTTGTCCGATAGTCTAGTAATCATTCCCACCTTCAATGAGAAGGAAAATATTGAGAATATGGTCAGGAAGGTNTTTTCCTTACCGAAACCATTTCACATTCTCGTTGTCGATGACGAAAGTCCGGATGGTACAGCAGCCATTGTCCGTGAACTTCANAAAGAATTTTCCGAAAATCTATACCTGATAGAACGAAAAGGAAAGCTGGGATTGGGAACAGCATACATCACCGGATTTCGTTATGGACTGGAACGTAATTACGACTATATCTTTGAGATGGATTGTGATTTTTCGCATGATCCCGAGGATTTGATCCGGTTGTATCAGGCTTGTCATAAGGGAGGTTACGACATGGCCATCGGTTCAAGGTATGTCACAGGAGGTAGGGTTGAAAACTGGCCGTGGACCAGGGTGGCGTTGTCCTATGGCGCATCATTGTATGTCAGAATCATCACCTGGATGAATATCAAGGATCCCACAGCCGGTTTTGTCTGCTACAAGCATGAAGTACTTAATACATTAGATCTGGACAAGATAAAATTTATCGGCTATGCCTTCCAGATAGAAATGAAATATGCCGTTCTTTCACTTGGATTCAAAATCAAAGAGGTCCCTATTACATTCAAAGATCGTGAATTAGGCACATCAAAGATCTCGAAGGGCATCGTCAAGGAGGGTTTTATGGGTGTTTTGAAAATGGCAAGCAAAAGGCTCTTTACTAATTATCGTAAATCAGGGCTGGCTGTTTGACGTAAAAATCCTTACCATCAGGGTAGAATATACTTAAAAATAAATTTTTGATTCCTCCATTTACCATACCCCGCAAATTTGCCCAAACGCACGATTGTCATATACCTTGACGAACACAACGCCCCGACCTGCCTAAGGAAACTTACAAAAGACCGTTACATAATCTGCTATCGAGATCCATGCTCACAATTTGATCTAAGTTCATACCCCTCAGGAGGAACCAATATTCCATGGCTCACTTGAAGAGTTGTTGAACAGGAGCCACAAAGAAAGATTAATCCTCTATGGGGTGATTAGACACTTTAATCGAAACATGAGTAAATCTGTAAACTGATCCGAAGGGTAAGGCAAAAAATAAGTCTTAGTATTGCGGCACTAAGACTTACATCCAAACGAAATCCAAATTTTATCCAAAACTAAATGCTCAAGACACTTAATATTTCTTAAATCAAAACTAAGCGGGAGTTAAAGTTCGGGTCGTAAATCGGCCGATTTACGACCCTCTCTCAACAATTATAATCCCATGAACATATCCAAATCTAAACCCAAATGATTCTTTTACCATTGGTTTACATTCTTCATTACTTTAGAAGAACTTTTACCTAGCTACTTCTTTCAGTAAATATTCAATACAAAGATGAGGCAATAATCAGCCTCGTACAAATACATTTTTTACGTTTGTTATATATATATTTATGTAATATGTATTTTGCGATATCATATATATCTGATTATCTGTATTTTATAATTTTTACAACTAAAGCAATCATAATAAATGTGAAATATGCATTTTAAATATCCAATTCCGGACCCAAAGTAACCATTCAAAATCTACTGAGAAAAAATGAAAAATTTACTTCCCAATTTCGGAAAGTATCGCTCAAAGGCTTATAGATTGAGGCTTTTAAAAGCTTCTATTAAAAACGAGAAATCCAACACCGTTAAGATCGTTAACATGTGCTTAACATTTAAAATATAAAATACGAATAGAATCGCATAAAATTCAATACAAGTCAGGAAATACTGAACCAATTTCGCTCCTTCTTGTTTTATTCATTATTTATAAAAATCAAATTAAATAACGTTATATTATGTATCCGATACAGTTGACTCAACCCATGGCCAAAGAATTGGAATCCATTGGCTTTCAATCGCTTCAAGATCCGGAACAAGTAAAAAACGCCCTTGATAANAAAGAAGGCACCACCTTGCTTGTGATAAATTCAGTTTGTGGTTGTGCTGCTGCCAATGCAAGGCCTGCAGTGCGATACGCCCTGGAAAACGGCAGGAATCCGGATCATCTGGTAACTGTTTTTGCAGGTGTGGATAATGAGGCCACTAAAATGGCGAGAACATATCTGGCGCCATATCCTCCTTCGTCTCCTTCTATAGCTTTGTTTAAGGATGGTGAGCTGGTGCGCTTCATAGAAAGATACAACATCGAAGGAAGAAGCGCAGCCATGATTGCAGGTGATCTGATGGATGCGCTGGAAAATTTCTGTTAATGAACAAGGCAGGCTATCCTTTATTCATGTTTATCATGCTGTCTTCCTTTTTTGCTCTTGTGAACATGATGAAGAGGATATTTTGAGTAATGCCAACCATCTTTTTGTCAAAGACAACTTCTGGCTGACAGTCTTTCAATCACTTTGGGATGATGTAGCTTACCATATCAACATTAATCTTGGAGCAGAAGTCGATTCTGTCACCAGAAAAAGAATGGTGGAGATTAAGAATGCACCAATCATCAAGTCCTTCAAGGCTTATCATTCCTTACCGGATTCCATCCGGATGATTATTGATCACGCTGATACGGTGGATAAACGATTGGTGGATGAAATCGCCGAAGTAAGTTTCAGGATCGACTCTCTGGAAATCAGAAAAATCAAATTCCTGGATAAAGTCGGAATGGAAAGCAAGAGGGAGGCGCTTTCTGGCCCGCTATAATGAATCCATCGCTTCACCCTGCAAAAACAATTCAACAAAAACACAATGAAACTATCCATAGTCCTCGCAGGATTNTTTAAGTTGGATGGAGGTGCCATGTTCGGTATCGTCCCAAAAGTCATGTGGAACAAGATGAATCCGGCCGATGAAGACAACATGTGTTCCTGGGCAATGCGCAGCCTCCTGATCGAAACCGATACAAGGAAAATCCTCATCGACACCGGTATTGGTCAAAAGCAAGGAGAAAAATTTCGCTCCCACTTTCATCCCTATGGGAAGGACGTCCTGGAAAGCCTTTCTGATCTCGGGATCAAGTCAAGCGATATCACAGATGTATTTCTAACGCATCTGCATTTTGATCACTGTGGTGATGCTGTCAAGATTGACGAACAAGGTAATTACGTCCCCACCTTTGAAAATGCCCAATATTGGATCAACAAAAAACACTGGGAGTGGGCGCTTGAATCCAATCCGAGAGANAAAGCTTCCTTCCTCCCCGAAAACTATATGCCACTACAGGAGGCCGGAGTACTCAACCTGATTGATTTTCGGGGTGAGAATTCTACCAATTGGCTGGAGGGTATCCGATTGATTGAGTGTAATGGTCACACCCGTGGACTCACCATGTTGGATATCCCCTATCAAGATACCAGAATGATTTACCTCACCGATCTTATTCCATCCGTCCATCACGTGCCACTCCCTTACATCATGGCCTATGATCTTTGGCCCTGGGACACCTTAGAGGAAAAAACAGCTGTACTGGAACAGGCCGTTGCTGAAAGACATGTCCTGTTTTTCCAGCACGATCCTGTCAATGCAGTAGCGCGTGTCCGGAAAAATGAAAAGGGAAGGATTGTAGCCTTCGATATTTCTTCCGAATTGTATTGATGGAATCCGGCAAAGAAACAGCCAACGTATATAGAAACAGGGAGTTTAGGATTTACCTTGCGACACGTTTTCTAATGACCTTCGGCATCCAGATGCAGAACGTCATTACAGGCTGGTACCTGTATGAACTAACAAAGGATCCGCTCATATTAGGTATGGTAGGCCTCTCTGAAGCATTGCCGGCACTTTCCTCTGCATTGTTTGCCGGTGATCTGGTCGATAAATTTGATAAAAGAAAGGTATTGATTATAGCCTTCAGTGTGTACCTGGTATGTGGTATCGGATTTACATTTTTAGGCACACAATATGCAGCATCCCTATCCCATCAGCTCGTAGTTTGGGGATTCTATGGCATTTCGATGTTGCTGGGGCTGGCAAGGGCTTTCGCGACTCCGGCATCCTTTTCCATCCTATCCTATCTGTTCCCTCTCGAAATGCTTCCAAAGGCAGCTCCGGCAAGCAGTACTGCCTGGCAGGTTGGTGCCATCCTTGGTCCCGCTACAGGCGGCTTCGTATATGCACTCACTGATGCTCCCAGCTCCTCCTTCGTGGTATGCCTTTTTATGCTGAGTAGTGTTATCCTGGCAAGCTTCCTGTCACCTAAACCTCCCTATGANAGAAAAAAGAGGGATGAACAGTCCAGAAGGCAGAGAATCAGCGAGGGAATCAGATATGTATTCAGTAACAAAATCATACTTTCAGCCATCACCCTGGACTTATTTGCTGTTCTNTTTGGTGGTGCAACGGCAATCCTTCCAGCCTTTGCCAGTGAAATTCTACATGTAGGAGCTGTCGAGCTTGGGTGGTTGAGAGCTGCACCTTCCGTAGGATCCGCTATTTTGTTATTTCTTCTGTCAATCAGGCCTCCTGAAAGTAAATCCGGAATCAAACTACTGTTGGCAGTAACCGGATTTGGATTGTGCATGATTGCCTTCAGCCTCTCAACCAATCTTTGGTTATCCATATTNTTNCTATTTGCCAGTGGAGCCTTCGATGCTGTCAGTGTAGTGATCCGAAGCACCATTCTTCAGATATATACCCCTGACCATATGCGTGGCCGTGTTAGTGCAGTCAATACTATGTTTGTCGGATCTTCCAATGAAATCGGTGCCTTTGAATCAGGTACTGCAGCAAGGTTACTTGGAACAGCACCTTCTGTTCTTATTGGTGGATCCATTACACTGCTCGTGGTGGCCCTGGTTGCCAGGTTCGCTCCAACGCTCAGAAAATTGGAGCTTAATACAATCAAGTTGCGAGATTAAGGCGTGCATACAACGAATAGCTCCAAATCAATAAAGCATCTGATAAGAACTAGTTCAGCGTAGACCTGTCCAATATTGCACTTACAAATTATACCAAGATGATTTGTATAATTGCCCACAAATTTTTGGTATACTTGTCCGGATAGCTATGCTATTCCGGGATGCCGAAGGTACATTCGTTATTAATTGGAAAATAATCAAAATGAAAGCTTGCCCCATATCAATTGTTCCTTAGGAAAGGATTAATCGGTGCCTAATCAAAAAAGCAGCGTATTAAATTGATAATAACCTGATGCTCTAGGGCGGTTTGCCGGCTTAACACTTGTTTGATTCAAGAAAGACCGGACATTGAATCTGACTAATGACAAAGCTGCTAATAGCAAAGTTTTAAAGAGCAGCGTGAAGTTTCCTAACTTTTTATTACACCATTATGTATACTATTCAACTTTAATTAATTGCCCTATTTCATAATATATTTTAATTTATATTAATATATAAAATAAATATTATCTATACATTATCACTTTTTCATAACCCGTAAAATCTTTTATAATCCACCTGTTCTTCCCGGCAGAAGAAAGGATTCATTTTAATAAGTCCACATTGAGGAATATATTTTATATCAACTGATATTTTTTCCATAATTTGCACCATTATTAAGGTTAAAAATGTATTAAACAGGCTGAATACAAAATTTTCTTTCGGTATAAGGACCGGAATTCTTTCGGTTAAATGTTTAGATCATCATTTACAGACCGGATATAAAAATCCATTACCCTAATAGTCAATCTGCTAAAGTCAGAATTATCAGGATTTTAAAACAAAGAAAAATTAGATGAAAATTAAATTTGCAGAATCATGCCAAAGAGGATTTGACTCTACAGTTTCAATCATCACTGATCAAAAACAAATCAANAAGGTCTTGGCCAAATTGGAGATTAAAGCAAAAGCTTCCATTATCAAAGACCAATTGAAGGAAAATGGTGAGATGATTACCACCATCGACCCACANAAAGGTAAATTCGTCTTCCTTAAAATAGATGAAAACAAATGCAATGGCAATAGCAGTAAAGTAATCAGGCAGACACTTATCAAAAACAGGAATCTGTTCGGTTCGAAAATCACTTTCCTATTACCGGATGGCGATTCGGAATCCGATGAACGATGTACTGANAATGTGGTAAGGGCGTGCATGCTGTCAACCAATTATCTTGGAAAGTATAAATTTAAACCTAATGGATTACCCCGGCCACAAGATGTTGTGATTTGCACTATTTCAGGCAATCTGCCTGATGCGGGAGTCCTGGAAGAGGANAAAACCATAGCCAATGCACGGTTGGAGATGATGGACCTTATTAATACACCTTCCAACATTAAGACTCCCGAATACATTGCGGACCATGTCGCCCGTAACGGTAAAAGGAATGGCTACAAAGTGGAAGTCTTCTCTGANAAAGATATTAAAAAGTTTAATCTTGCAGCACTTCAATCAGTAAACAATGGCAGTGATCATCCGCCCAGATTCGTCATTTGCCATTATAAACCCAAAAATGCAGGTAAGGTAAAGACCCTTGANACCGTCGGCAAAGGCGTAACTTTCGATACCGGCGGCATAAGCATCAAGAGTTCAACCAATATGCATTTTATGAAGAGTGATATGTCGGGAGCAGCTTTGGTCCTTACATTTACCGATCTATGCGCNCGGCTCCAACTGCCGGTCGAAGTGATAACGGCAGTCCCTTTGACAGAAAACATGGTGGACGGCAGTTCGACCAAACCAGGTGATGTAGTAGGCAGTTATATTGGCAAAAGCATAGAAGTCATAGATACCGATGCAGAAGGGAGGATTATTCTGGCTGATGGATTGGGTTATCTGACCAAAAATTACAAGACGGATGCAATCATCGATTTTGCAACTTTGACCGGGTCGATTATACAGACATTAGGATATCAGGTTGCAGGGCTNTTTTCCAATAACGACGANGTCGCCGGTCAGTTGTATCAGGCAGGTCAAGCCACAAGTGANAAATGCTGGCGACTGCCTATCTGGGACCATTATGCCGAAGATTTGAAGTCGGATATTGCCGATGTAAAGAATTTCAACGGAAAGCCTGTTGCAGGAGCCATCACTGCTGCTCTNTTTCTGAAAGAATTCACTCAGGATCATCCCAACTGGGCGCATATGGATATCGCCGGAGTTTCGTTTACAGACAATGAATACGGATCTATGAGGAATGCTACAGGTTTCGGCATAAGCCTCTTGCTTGAATTCGTTCAAAAAAATATGATAGATTAACATTTTCCTATGGAAGTTTACGCAAGGTGGTCCAACATAAACTGGATTCTAATCATTATTTTAATATCCTGTCATCCGGGATATGGCCAAACAGGCGCCCCGCTGCCTGTCTACCCGATCCCCTCTCCTCAGCAACTGGCATGGCATCGTATGGAGATGAATGCCTTCATACATATCTCCATCAATACATTCACCGATCAAGAATGGGGATATGGAAACGAACCGGCAATGGTATTCAACCCTACGGCTGCCGATCCGGACCAATGGGCGAAAGCACTTAGCGAAAATCATTTCAAAGGAATCATACTTACAGCCAAGCATCATGACGGGTTCTGCCTTTGGCCGGATGAAAATACCGAATACAGCATCAGGAATAGCCCCTATAAGGACGGAAAGGGTGACCTGGTCAAAGAGACAGCCGATGCTGCTGCGAAGTATGGCATGAAATTCGGTATTTACCTATCCCCATGGGATCGAAACAGAGGAGATTACGGTAGTAAAAGCTATATCAAATATTATCGGAAACAACTGAAATCACTACTCACCAATTATGGCCCGGTCTTTGAGATGTGGTTTGACGGAGCCAATGGTGGGGATGGCTATTACGGAGGCAAGAATACCAATGTATTTGTAAATAAGCAAAAATATTACAATTGGCCCAAGACCATCAAAACCGCTGAAAAACTTCAACCGGATATACTNTTNTTTAGCGATGCCGGCCCTGATATCAGATGGGTAGGCAATGAAAAAGGACAGGCAGGAATCACCAATTGGAATACAATCAATAATGATACCCTCTACGCAGGGAAAGAAGGCATCAACGCCATATTAGCCTCTGGATCACCTGATGGTAAAAAATGGATTCCCGCAGAAGTAGATGTTTCCATACGGCCGGGATGGTTTTATCATGACAAGGAAAATTCGAAAGTCAAAAGCCCGGAACAACTATTTGATATTTACCTGACTTCTGTAGGAAGAGGAGCTGTCCTATTGCTCAATGTTCCACCCGATAAGAATGGGCTAATCAATGATGCAGATCTGATAGCCCTGAAAGGCTTTTCCAGATTACTAAAACAAAGACTGGGAAAAAATCTGGCAAAAAACGCTACTGTAACTGCCTCCAATGTCAGAGGAGGAGCTATGGAATGCGCACCGGAGAGAATGCTGGATGACGATATGGATTCCTATTGGTGTACGGACGATGGTGTAACATCAGCCTCATTTAACATCAGTCTTGATCAAAATCAACTGGTCAAATACGTCCTGATCCAGGAATATATCCCGCTTGGACAAAGGGTGAAGTCCTTTGAAATAGAAGCACTTGATGGAGACCAATGGAAAGTTGTCGGCCAGGGTACAACAATTGGATATAAAAGAATCATTGAAATACCCGAAACAATCACATCCAAATTGAGAATATGGATTAAGGATGCTAAAGCCTGCCCGTTGATATCTAATGTACAGGTATATTAATTTCGGCTAAAATCAAATCTGATTCCATATTAGTTGTTACTGCCACTAAAATCAGGGCTACAACCGGACTATACGACAGCTATAGAAACAGAATTGCTATTCCTCTTCATCAANAAACGGAGATTCATTTTCATTTTCTGCCTTGATTCGCCAATCCTTGGTGTTTTGATTGAGGAATTCATTGATTTTGTCGATATCGAACCCATGCATAATCTCACCGAACTCATTGATGTGAATATCCAGATCGATGGCTGGGCGGGGAGATAATTCATCTTTCTTCTTTCTTCCCATTGCCTATTTATTATTAAACATTTCGAATCCATTTTCAAGGCGTCTTTCAACCAAATTACGACCCATCAACTCCATCATGGTAANAAGGTCCGGCCCCTTTGCAGTACCTGCCAAAGCCACTCTTAAAGCAGGAAATATCGAACCCAATCCTACTCCCTTAGCCTCTATGGTACNTTTAATCTCGGGTTCCAGCACCGAATCCTGAAATGGCTGTATAGTCCTTATTTTATCAATAATGGCAAGAAAAACCTCCGCAACCGCATCATTCCATTTCTTTATAATGGGAGCAGTATCGAATGATTCAGGTTCCGTGAAAATAAAACGGGATATGGTTACAAAATCGTTGATGTTAGTGACACGCTCCTTGAACAGATCTATAATGCGCTCCAGCTCAGCCACCTGTCCCTGGTATCCGGCCTCTCTAAACCTGCCTTCCACCAGCAAAGCCAATTTGTCGGCGCCGGATTGCATAATGTACTTTTGGTTGAACCATTGAGCTTTATCAAAATCAAAGCGACTTCCCGACTTTCCGATCTTTTCAATGGAAAAATGATCGATCATTTCACCCATATTCATCATTTCGATATTCTCTCCGGGACTCCAACCCAATAAAGCAATGAAATTGAGCATTGCTTCCGGTAAAANACCTGCTTCCCGGAATCCAAAGAACTTACCTAAGTCGGGATGCTCCCATGACAATGGAAATACAGGTATTCCAAGCTTATCGCCATCCCGCTTACTCAGTTTGCCATTACCAGAAGGCTTCAGGATGAGTGGGAGATGAGAAAAGTCAGGCCTCTGATCCTCCCATCCAAAGGCACGATATAGCAGGATATGGTGTGCCGTGCTTGAAAGCCATTCCTCACCACGAATGACGTGGGTAATCCTCATCAGATAATCATCGATGATGTTGGCCAGATGATATGTAGGGAAACCGTCTCCTTTCATCAAAACCTTGTCATCCAGCTCATTGGAAGAAAATTGCACCTGTCCTCTAATCAGATCGGTAAATTCTATCACCTCATCAGCCTCCACCTTCAGGCGGATAACATAATGCTCACCTGCGTCCAAAGCCTGTTTAACCTCTTCAGGAGACATGGAAAGACTGTTGCGCATGTTGAGCCTGTTGGCGGATCCGTAAAGGAAAGCACCACCTGATGATTCAGCATTTTTGCGGGCATTTTCCAAGGCATCCGGCGTATCAAAGGCATAATATGCTTTGCCTGATTCAATCAGCTCACCCGCATATTTTCTATAGATATCCAATCGTTCACTTTGTCTGTAAGGCCCGTAGTCACCGGGGTTGTCAGGACTTTCATCCGGATCCAGCCCCGCCCATCTCAATGCATCCATGATGTACTCTTCCGCACCCTCCACAAGTCGGTTTTGATCAGTATCTTCGATCCTTAAAATAAAAGTACCATGATGTTTTTGCAAAAAGGTAATTATACAGCGCTGTTCGGACACCCCCGATATGGAGGGCGCCGGTCGGGCTTGGAGCGAACCTTACTCTTACGGACATTATTTCTGAATTAATTGAAACAAAGTTGCAAAAATATAGAATTTCCTCCAGTGAACGGTAAAAATTAGTCGTATTGGCATCTTATACAAATCAATCAATCCAATAGTATCTAAAATAAATCCAAAGATTAAAAGGACAATTAACTAAAGGAATGGACCAGATCTGCCCATATCCTTTATAAAAGATCCAATTTTGTAAATTCCTATTTTAAAACTCTCCTTTCGGGATTACCATTATCCGGGAAAAATTCCATTCGTGAAAAGAGACTGACCAAAGATATGTAATGCCTTTTTCCAACTGCATCAGTCGCATACCATTAATACAAATCAACTGTGTCAAACCTTCCTATTTCTTGCAAATAAAGCAGCCGGTCAACTTTCCTTCTACATACCGAATATCAAATCAACAAGCCCATCCGTAAAATAGCGAATGGGCTTGAACTATTATTCTAAAAAGCTTCGGCAATCGCAAAAATTGGTTGTGCAAATAATCCATGATTTGAAATCACATGGATCCATGTTCTGCCAAATCAACCCAAAGCATTGAAATCCATGAACCGGAAATTACAATGTACCCCTGATTGCCTGCTCTCGCTCGATGGCCTCAAAGAGAGCCTTGAAATTTCCTTTGCCGAATGAGGTTGCCCCCTTTCGCTGGATTATTTCGAAAAAGACGGTTGGTCTGTCTAAAACAGGCTTTGTAAATATCTGGAGCAAATAGCCCTCTTCATCCCTGTCCACCAGAATATTTAAGCGCTTCAATTCCTCGATGGATTCGTCGATCTCGCCCAATCTGTCAAACAGGTCTTCATAATAAGTTCCTGGCACAACCAGAAATTCTACACCATTTTTACGCAAGCCATCGACTGTTTTCAGTATATCATTGGTAGCAATTGCAATATGCTGTACTCNGGATGTCTTATAAAAATCAAGGTATTCTTCTATCTGGGATTTCTTTTTACCTTGTGCGGGTTCATTGATCGGGAACTTGATGTAACCATTGCCATTGGATACCACCTTGCTCATCAAGGCAGTGTATTCGGTAGAAATGTCATTATCATCAAAAGTAATCAGCAATCTGAAACCCATGACATCCTCATAGAATTTTACCCATTGATTCATCTGACCCAATTCTACATTACCGACACAATGATCTACGTAAAGGAAGCCAAGTGGTTCCACTTTTCTTTCGGACTTCCATGCTTTATATCCCGGCAGGAATGCCCNCTTATAATCACTTCGCTGAACGAAGGTATGGATGGTCTCGCCATAGGTCTTAATCGCTGAAACCGTTACTTTGCCATACTCATCTTCCAGCACCGTTGGCTCAAATGCTGATTCTGCGCCACGGGCAGTTGTCCCCTCCCATGAAGCAACTGCATCATCGACCCAAAGGGCCAGTACTTTAACTCCGTCGCCGTGCAATGCCACATGTCTGGATATTTCGTCTTCAGGATGAAGAGCTGAAGTCAGTACAAAACGGATTTTCCCTTGTTGTAATACATAGGAGACAACATCCCTGCTCCCAGTCTCTGGCCCCTTATAGGCTACCTGCTCAAAACCGAATGCGGCCATATAATATATTGCGGCCTGCTTGGCATTTCCGACATAGAACTCAATATAGTCGGTACCATTGATTGGCAATATATCCTTGCCGATTTCCTTACTTTCTTTAATCTGTGTATCCATGATAAAATTTTGTATTTTTAAAAATATTTAGTCAAATCCAAATCTTATTTCGCAAGATCATTCCAGCCAACTCCTGTAGTAATCAGGATCTTCGATATCGATGGCATCTTTGGTCAGAAATAAAGGCGAGAATGTATCAAACATGACTGCCAACTCTCCGGTTTCCTTAGCACCGATGCTCTTCTCGATGGCGCCGGGATGCGGGCCGTGTGGTACTCCACCCGGATGAAGAGTGATCTGACCTTTTTCCACATGCTTCCTGCTCATGAATTCACCATCCACATAGTACAATACCTCGTCACTGTCGATATTACTGTGGAAATATGGCGCCGGAATGGACTGAGGATGATAATCGTACAATCTCGGTACAAAACTGCAGATTACCGCAGCTTTGGTAACAAAGGTCAGGTGAATAGGCGNGGGCATGTGAATTCGGCCGGTTATCGGCTCGAAATTATGAATCGAAAACAGATATGGATAATGGTATCCGTCCCATCCAACCACATCAAAAGGATGATCCAGGTATTCATATGGATACAATTTACCCATTTTCTGTATATAGATCCTGAATGAACCGCGCCNGTCGATCGGCTCATTGAAGGTCGGCTTAACAATGTCCCGTTCGCAGAAAGGAGAATGCTCCAACAATTGGCCATATTCGTTGCGGTAATGTCCGGGTGTTGTAAAAGGAGAAGTAGACTCAATGATAAGCAACCTGTTGTCATCACTGTCAAAGTGCAACTGATACACTGTACCTCTTGGTACCATGATATAGTCCCCATATTTGAAATAAAGGCTTCCATACACTGTGCGAAATTCTCCACTTCCCTTGTGAATGAAAATCACCTCATCATGGTCAGCATTTTTAAAGAAATAACCTTCAGTCCCTTTTGTTGGCGCAGCCAGAGATAATTGAACATTGTTATTGAACAGAACAACCTTTCTTGATTTGATATAATCATCCTCCGGCTTGATATTGAAACCCTTCAAACTACGATGCTTAAGTTCTTCAGTAACCGCCTTGACAGGAGCAATATCTACCGGTTTGCCGATTTGCGCCAATCTCGTTGGCGGATTGATGTGATAGAGAATGGAATACTTATTGGAAAATCCTTCAGTTGAAAACACTTCTTCCCAATAAAGTCCACCATCCGGCTTTCTGAATTGAATGTGTCGCTTATGGGGGATTTGTCCCGCGCTATGATAGTGCATAATAATAGAAATTTTTAGAACTGCAAAGATAGCAATAAACAGAGAATTCTTCCTATTTTAAGAGTATATATTTTTCAATACTCAATTATCTTGAAATTATATTTTAAATTAATGTAAATTTTACATTAATATTCTTATAACTACAAATTAAAAACCATCTTAGGAATTATATAATATTTAACATTTGGCTATATTAATTAAATTATTATACCGTTTAATCAAAAAATATGCAAATACTTTATTTTAATTGCGTGGGATAAAAAAATACGATTTTATACTTTTGAAATTTTTGTGATTAAGTGGGCTATTCTTTAAACAAAAAAACCACCGATTGTACGTCGGTGGCCGGAATAGGATTTATTAATTTAAAAATTAAAAGGCAGTTTTCAACGTGTGGTCAAAATCCTGGTAGCATTCAAAAATTAATAAACCTATCTCATACATAGGCGATGAGCAAATTTCACACAATTATTATCTCTGATTTGAAAGTTGTAGTAATAAGGAAGTGTAAATATAAATATTCTCAGCCAATCTACGAAATATTCCAGTCATCACCAGGTTTAATTTCACTTTACAATGGTCAAGGATATTTATTTTACGATAATGTTCTGAACGAATATTTACCCGGGTTTTGGAAAATAATCAATAAAGAAACATTGCTGGTATATGGCACCTTTCATATTATACTCAGTTGATACACGCTCCACCTTCTTGCCCTTGCCCTCTCAGCGACTTTGCCGCCCTTCTTTCAGGCCTTCAGGCAGAATATTAAGGTACTGATAAATATTCGGTTCAAAGGTTTTACCCTAAGTTATTTCTCCGAAACTTTAGAGAGAATAGTCGAATTGATCTTATTCTCGGATTTGCATTGGTTAAAAGAAGCTCCTGTACCTTACAATAAGTTGCGAACATCAAAACGAACTACCCCGAAGGGTTTCAAACCAATGTGTTGTAAACAAAGAATAAAAAGGCAATAAAAAAGGCCAACATCGGGGAGATGTTGACCCTTAATATAAAAACACCTTACAATAAAAATCCTTAATTAAGTAAATTTGTATTTCAACAATTTGCAGGCAAAGAAATGAAATTTATTTTTATTTGGAGTAAAATATTTATTAATTAAACCAAAATATTTTCAAATAATTTGCCTTTGTCAAATTCACAAAGCAAAGATACAAATCCCAAAATTGTTGTCAAATATTCTTTTCATATTTTCACCATATTAACATTTTCTTTAACCTCTAAANNTAACCGGCTTGAAAAAATGAACAANAGAGGCAAAAAAGATGCCATTACCTGAGAGATAACGGCACCCAATATAAAAACACCTTACAATAAAAATCTTTTGACAAAGAAAACAATAAATCATCTTTATCGACTCCTTGTTAATTCTTCAACAAAGATAATACCATCTGGTTCATTTTTCCTTTTTCTTTCCATTTTTTTCAAAGTCATACCAACCTCAGTTCAAATAAAAAACGTTGTTCTCAATAAATTCAATGAGATACGCACAGACCGGATTGTCACATTGGGTCCACATCCACGGTCAACCTAACACTGCGATATTTATCGGAAGTGTTCAATATGAAGATGGTATCATATAGCTCTTTCTTTACTTTGAGAATAATTTCATTCCTACGTTCAATCTTTATAAGAATTTCAANAAGATAATTGTTGTTGATTCTAGGTATCAGTGCCTGTGCGGGGCCAATGATACGTCTCCNCCATTGCTTTCGCAACTTCTCTGCCATGTACTCCATTGCACCTAAAGCCAGAGCCGGGTCCTTATGGCCTCCCGTAACTCGAATCAACCTACAAAAAGGAGGATATACAAATTGCTTCCTTTCCGCAAGTTCCTGTGTATAAAATCCCTTATAATCAGCATCAACTACATACTCAAGCAAACCTTTCCTGATATTACCATACTGAATATATACCGAGCCGTCGCCATCCTTTCTGCCCGACCTGCCACTCACCTGGACCATCAATTGGAAGGCCCTTTCATGCGCTCTAAAATCAGGAAATCTTGCTAACTGATCTGCACTGACGACACATACCAAACCGACTCCGTCAAAATCAAGGCCTTTACTCACCATTTGTGTCCCAATCAATATATCGATCCTTCCCAATTCCATTTNTTGCAATAGTTCAGAAAGAGAAGTACGAGACCTTACAGAGTCAAAATCGAGGCGATCGATATTCGCTTCCGGAAACAATAAGCGCAATTCCTCTTCAATCTGCTGGGTTCCCAATCCTTTGTGTTCGAGGTCCACATTGCCACAGTCAGGGCATGCAGGCAGAGGTTCAGATCCCCATCCGCAATAATGGCATAGAAATCTATTTTGATACTTATGCCAGGTCATGGAGACATCACAGTTTCGGCAGCGCATCGTCCATTCACACAGAGGGCATACCAACATCTTACTGTAACCTCGTCGGTTGATGAATACGATGGATTGCCGGCCTTGTTTGAGGCAGGTCAACATCTCCGAGATAACCAGCTTACTAAAGTGGCTGCCTTTACCGTCGTTGTGTTCCAAATGATTGCGATTGACCAAATTGACAGCAGGTAATCGCCCTTCGCCATAACGATGATCTAAAGTAACGGNTTCAAACTTGCCATTCTGTGCATTATAATAGGTTTCAAAAGACGGGGTGGCACTACCAAGAATTACCTTTGCTCCATGCTGCGCTGCTAGAAACATCGCAGTTTCCCGCGCATGATACCTGGGTGTCGGCTCGTTTTGCTTGAATGATGGATCGTGTTCTTCATCCATGATGATCAGGCTCAGATTGGTAAACGGCAGGAATACACCTGACCGCGCCGCAATGACTAAGGGTTTGCCCTTGCTGATATCATGCCAAAGATCAATCTTTTGATTACTTCCAACAGACGAATGATATACACTCACCTCATTGGCAAAATGACTGGCGAAGCGGCCAACCAATTGTGTGGTCAGCGATATTTCAGGCACAAGTAACAACACCTGTCCTCCACTCTCAAGGGCCTCCTCAATGAGCTTGAGATAGATGAGTGTCTTGCCACTTCCGGTTATGCCATGTAACAAAACAGTATTTTTCTCTACCAGATTAGTTTTTATTTCGTTAAATGCCCTTTCCTGCTCAGGTGAAAGGACAATATTGGCAAAATCCACCTCACTGTCATCGCCATGCCGAGAAATTTCCCTATATTCGAAGGAAATCAAACCTTTATTCAAAAGTCCTTTAAGGGCAGCCGCAGAGGGCGGGAAACGCTCTTCGATATCTTTAACCCGGATCACCTCCCGTGCATAAAGCTTCTGCATAATGAAAAGGATAATCTCACCCTGCTTTCTGGCATTTTTGACCTGTTCCAGGATCGGTCCAAGACTTTCATTGGTATTTTCAAACAAAGGAACAACGATTTTCTCCTNTTTAGGCTTGTATATGGATTTAAGGACTTCCTTGATTTCAATCAGACCTTTGTTGAGTAATGCTTTGATAACCGGATAAACCCGCTTCTTGCTTAATAGAATCTCTACGTCACGATGTTTGATCTCTGACTGATAAAGAATGGCGGCAGCAAGTGTATACTCATCGCCATCTAGTTGATCCAAACTGTGATTTAATTCATCATGGCCGATATAAATGGTCTCAGAATTGAGTTTGATACCTGCCGGCAAAGCGGCATTCATTACTTCACCAAGTGTTGCGACATAATATGCAGAAATGATCCGCCATAAGTTCAATTGTAATTCACTGATGATAGGCCTGTCATCAAGCAAAGTCAGAATAGGTTTTACCTGTTGGTAATCCGGTGCATCTTCATGCAGCCTGGCTACGATTCCGGCGTATTTCTTTCTGGAACCGAATTGAACTTCAACCCTGTGTCCGATCTGAATATCGGAAAGAAATTCGTCCGGCACACTATAGGTATAGGTATCCCGGATTGGCAAAGGCAATATAATATCGGCGAATTTCATTCGTAAAGTTTAAAATATCGGCCACAAAATACAATGATTAAGAGCTAAATTACAATTTAAAAAAATTTTAAAGTAATAATCTTAACCAAATAATTTCAAATAACATTCCAATGACGGGCATAAGTTTGCCGTTAAATAATAAATCTCATATTCGCCCTGTATTAACACTTTAATTTGGAATAAGTATTTTCATATTAAATATAAATATTATATGTTTGCATTTTATTTTAACAGCTTTATACTAAGATTTAAAAGCCGGATGTGACTATGCAGTTCCAGAANAAAAAGTCAATTGGTCAACAAATAATCAAAGGAACACCGAAAGCAATTTATCGGCGACTTGTGCTTTTGCTATACATTGTATTGATGACTAAAGGATTTGCGATTGAAGCATCAGCACAATACAAGGCGGATATCAACAATTATATCCAGACCTACAAAGACATCGCAATCGGGGAAATGGAACGAACCGGCATTCCAGCAAGTATCAAGCTGGCTCAAGGCATTCTGGAGTCCGGAGCCGGCAAAAGTGAACTTGCCGTCAATGCCAACAACCATTTTGGAATAAAATGCGGTAAAGACTGGCTGGGCAAGACATACAGCCGTGAGGACGATGATTATGACACGACAGGTATCCTGATACAAAGTTGTTTCAGAGCTTATACAGATGCCACAGAGAGTTATATTGCTCACTCCGAATTTTTGCGAAATCCGGCTAAAGTATCCCGATACGGATTTTTATTCAATATAGATCCGAGAGATTACAAGGAGTGGGCGATAGGACTGAAAAGGGCAGGTTATGCTACCAATCCCAACTATGCCAATTTGCTGATCAAAACAATTGAAGATTATAAATTGTACGAATTTGATCAAGTATCAGTCTTTGACCTGGCATCCAATGACAAAAGTGATAATATACAAGCTACAACAGGTTCACCCACNGGCGCTAAAGCCAAACGCAGTATCAACAGACTATCCACCATCAATGATGTACGTGTGGTGATGGTCAATGATGGCTCAACGATCGAGGAGCTAAGCCAGCAATACGATGTTTCTGTCCATGCCCTAATGAAATACAATAAGGAAATCAAATCCAAAAGCGAGACGCTCGCTGAGAAATCCATGATTTTCCTCCAACCAAGACGCAATAGCTATAGAGGCAAAAATAAGTGGCATTACGTCAAGAAAGGAGAAAATATAGAATCCATCGCAAAACATTATGCAATNCAAGGAAACTCATTTATTGCGAAAGAACAACCTAAAAAGGGTGAAGAACCTGCCATCGGTGAAAAACTTGCCCTTCGCGGATGGTCTATTTTCAATAAGAAACCCATACTGAGGAGTGAAAAAGAAAATATCCTTCCTCCAAAGCCCACCAAGCCCAATAATCAGGATCAAGACCATTTAACCGGAACAACTCCTGCATCCAATGCGGTAGCTACTACTGCCAAACCTGCCACAAATGGAGTTGCCACAAATCAAACTAAAAAGCCTGCCGATGACAGTCGCTGGACCTACCATCAAATAGAAAAAGGAGACACATTGTACAACTTGTCNAANAAATACAATACCACGATTGACCAAATCAAGTCACTGAATAATCTGGGCGATGAAGGTATTAAAATTGGCCAGACAATCAGGGTGCAGTAAAAGATTAGTTTGAGGAGATCATTCAAGATACTCAATCTGCCTATCCTATCTGATGCTGATAAATTGCAGCATTCCGGTTACAAAGTATTAACTGACGGAAAGACTTTGATTGAAAATCCCTCTCCGGGCTATATATTCTTTATAGGTGTATTACCAATCGCAATAAAAATGAATTATTTTAACACTTTTTGAAAATGGGTAAATACAATAACGCTCCGCAATTCGATAGGATTGCATCCGGAAAGGTAAAAAGATATAAATATCAAATTGCCTGGTAAAAAAATCAAGTATCCTCAAGAAGTAAGTTGTGCAAGAAATTGACACCGTGGAAGAAGGGTAAAGAATTCTACATATCCTTGATTCTTGTGTTAGAGAAGAGTTATTATATAGTACAAAATTTACGGATACAACACTGATTTTAATAATAGTGGGGATTTAAATATCTTTTCATCTTAATTATTTGAAAGCCTGATTTGATATATGCACCTATATCACAAGCATAGCCCCAAAAAACAAAGGAACTGAAATTTCAGTTCCTTTGTTTTTAGGCTTATATAAATACTACACGCCTTTAGAAGGAAAATGCAAGGTTAGTATTTTATAAAATTCATCAGGTAGTCTTCTTTTCCATTGCTTATTTTTAAGAAATAGGTTCCATTGGGCAAAGATGAAATGTTTATCTCTGAACCATCTGAATACATTTTCGAAGGAAGACTCAGCACCTTGTTTCCGGCTATATCAGCAATCTCTATTTTACAAAGATTTTCATTAAATGTTCCGGGGTTTAACATAAGTTTCTCTTTAGTAGGATTAGGATACAGTGTAGGATCATTCAAATGAGATTTTATCGTCAAGGTTCTAATTTCCGAGTATGTATAAGAACCCGAAAAATCTATTTGTTTTAGTCTAAAATAGTATGTACCGGGTGACAATCGATCTACAGAATATGTGTAATTTTTAATCGATGCGGCATTTTCATTTCTTTTTACGAAATCTATAGCAGCAAATGTTGTCCCATCCGAACTAATTTGTACTTCGAAGCCTTTATTTGCAACTTCATTGGAAGTGGTCCATCTCAATAGTACATTCTGATTTTTATCCAAGTTGGCTTCAAATGAAAGAAGATTTACCGGAAGGACCTCGCTAATAATAAAATCTTGGTTCGAGATATCGANAAAGATATTAGGAGTACTTGGAGCTACTTTTATCCTGGCTGTACTGGTATTTATATTAGGCAATGTCACACTCTCACTACCATCATTTGCAGTAGCGTGTTTTAATTCTGTAGGAAAAGTATGTCCTCCATCAGTAGATAGAAAGATATCAACTAAAGTACAGTTAATAGTAGCATTATCCGTATTACTTACATCCCAGGTTACTGTCAAACTACTGTTTCCATTATGTGTTCCACTAGGATCTCCTGTTATGACAAACGGACCTGATGTCCCATCAATAGTCACTGTGACATCCTGAGTGGCCAATCCACCATAGTTATCTCTGACGGAAAGAGTGTGGGTGGTAGTAATGGCAATAGATGGCAATTTATCACCCTTAGCTGTATTAGTACCGTTCAGGATACCCTCTAACCTAGGAAAGACTCTAAGGCCTGGCTGAGAATTCTGACTGGCTAATAAGGGTTTATACGATCTAAAAAAAGGAGGTTTATCCGTCTCATAGATTGTATTTGTTGTTAAATTATTATTATCAGGTTCATTGCTGATGTTCGTTCCTTCCCAAGAATAACTAAGATCATCACCGTCTGCATCCGTGGCTGTGCCTGACAAACTGAAGGGTGTAGATTTAGGTATGGTATAAGAGGTACCGGGAACTGTGATGACAGGTATATTATTGCCGGTACTGGAAGAAGTTCCGCATGTAGGGTTATTACTTAAATATGTTAATGCTTGATTAATACTTACTACATGAAAATTTAGAAATGGCTCGTAGGGCGGTCTCTCATAGTCATCCCCATCACAGGTAAATCCATAGCTCATGATAGTAGTACCGGCACCGGGTTCTACAGAAGTATTGTATTCTCTGGTGGTACATACGGGAATATTGCTGTTATAGCTATGGCTCATGCTAAACTGGTGGCCGACTTCATGAGCGATTAACTGATTATCGAAAACTATAGGCCAGTTATTGTCATTTGCATCTCTCACCCCAGACACACCCTGACCTTTATATGCGCTTTCACAGACTGAGGGCGAAGAAGCTATACCTCCACCTGAACTACCTGCATATCCTAATACATGACCTACATCATAATTGCTGTTTCCTATTACATTATCGAGATTCGTTTGGTTCTCATCCAGCATCATTACTTGATCACTATTGGTATAGGGGTCCGTATTTGGATCAGTATATACTATATTATCACCACTTACTAAAGTAAATTTTACACTTAACTCATATTTATACACTGCATCTAAGGTATTTACATAATCAGTTAATGCAGCAAAAGCCAGCGCTTTAGTCCCTCCTCTATTAGCTGTAAACTCTGCATCGGCAGCCATAGCTAGTCTTATAGTCCTTAGATTAGTACCATTTGTAAAACTTTCTGATAATCTTTGCTTTGGTTNTTCTCTGGGTTCGATATTTCCATCTTGTTTTTCATGCTCCATAGTACCACATCTACTATGATACTTAGAAGTACCTTTATTTTCTGTATAAATCACTTCATCCGAATAATAACTTACATATACGGGTGTCTCTGTATTATTTTGCTTTTCGAAAAATACCTCTCCTTTTTGTAAGCCTACTATCACAGCACTTAGTCCTCGGATGGTAAAATTGATTTTTATGGTATAACTTTTGTGTTTTATACCATAGCCGGTATACGTCTTTATCTCAGGATGTTTTTTCGCCACTTCAGGAGCCAATAGCGGATCTTCATACATCATAAAGGTCTCTACTGATCCATCAGGCATAGGAATATCTAAAAGTATACCTGTGCTACTCCTTTTAGTTACATCTAAGGGAGCAGGTAATAAATGCGCTCGTAAATCCTCTATATTTATTTGATATAAAGCATACTTTTTTAAGCGCTCTGTAATAGGTAATGGCTTTTCTCTGGACTCCAAAGCTACGGAGGTAAAATAAGGAGCCTGAGCATTGAGCAATGAAGTACTACTTATGGCTAATTCAATGAGCAATAATAATCTGAATGTAGATAATTTCATGGTAATATATTTTAATTGAATGTAACAGTGAACTGCAAACTATTTTTTGTAAATAAATTTTTGTGTTAGGAAATAGACACTTAGTGAGCGTAGCTTAATACTAACCTTTAATTAATTAGAATTACTAGCAAAGGTAACTGCACTCCCACGAGGTAGAAAAATGAGAGAATATAGGAATTCCGTATTTTGATAGGCAATAAGTAGCCTGCTCTACTAGTAAAAACCTAAATAGTTTTTATACTGCACTAAATATCAGCAACATATGATAATTATAATTTCTTAATCCACTAATAGAAATAAACTCTGTAGGTGTAACAAGAATGACAAAAATTCATTTTCACATAGATTAATAACTATTCTTCCTCACTATCTAAAAAGCGAACAAATACAGATGGGGAAATTCCTTTTAGGGCTTTAAAAATAGATGCAAACTGGCTATGAGAAGAAAATCCAGCAGTTTCTGCCAGAAAACTCATCTTGTATTGTCTCCATTCAGGATTTTCAGTGAGTTTTAAGATGATATATTTAATACGCAGTTCATTAATATACGTATTGTAATCCATATGCTTATACTGCTTTATTACATTCGATAGGTACTTGTTATTTGTTTCGAATGATGCGGCAAGTGAGGAAAGAGATACGTTTTTATCTAAGTAAAGATGCTCTTTCTCAAATTCATTTAGTTTTGATATCAACTTTTGTTCTGTTTCAGGGCGAATGTAGCTTTGATCTGTATTTTNTATTTTGGTATTTATTGGTTCCGCTTCTTTCTTCTCCTCAACTTTAGAAGTAGCTAATGGGGTGACCGCTTCTTCGGCAGGTAGAACAGTACGATTTTTAGCATGTGCTAATTGTTCCAAAATCAACTTGTATTTTACCAGGTCTTTTTNTCTTTTCTTAATAAAATAGATAATCACTCCCACTAAAGTCCCTAAAAATAAAATGAGAAAAATGACAAGGGTTTTATTCGATCTTTNTACCTTGTTTTCAAGGATTATTTCTTNTTGATCCAGTTTAGCGTAATTCGTGTCCAGAAGACTTGCACGTTTGTCTAACAACAAGTCCACCACTGAATCCTTCTTTTCGCGAGCTTCTACAAACTTAGTTGTATCCTTGATTTTTGCATAAAATCGTTTAGATGCATCTAAAATAGCATTTTNTATTTGGAGGTATTGAGATTCATCACCTATTTTTTCAGCTTCCTCTATGTGTACTTTTGCTTTATCTAACTGGCCCAATGCGAGATAGGTTTCTGCTAAGCCTTNTTGTATCATCCCGGTAACATAATTCACCGGAAACTCTTTACTAAATTTTAAAGCTTCATGATAATACTTCAATGCCGTATTGTATTGACCTATGTCATAGTAATTATCACCGAGTAATCGATCATTGTTTATTAGGTAATACGTGTTATTTTTTACATGATGAAAATAATCGTTTGCTTTTATTAAATGAACGATTGCCTGCTTGGGATTTCNCTGATCCATATTTGTTAATGCAAGTTCCTGTTGCATTAGACCGGATGTGCTATTAGCTTTGTTCTGGTCTTTTATTTTAGGTATGATTTGCATAGCTTTCTCTACATATTGCTTGGCTTTTTGATACAATTCCATCATACGGTATTGTCCGGCAATAAGCCCTATGGATCTTACCTGCCAATCATAATCACCTATTTCTTCTGCCAGTTTTTCAGCTTTCTGAGCGTACTCCAGTGTCATGGCGAGGTCTTCTTTTTGCTGGTATAATCTGGCTGTTAGAATCAAAGACCTAATTTTATAAAGAGGTTTCTCTGACATTCTATACAGCGTATCAGCTGCTTTTAATGCCTCATCTAAATCTTTTTGTGCGGTTTCATCTTTTGTCTTATCATATAGTCGATTAAACACTATAGAATCCTGACTCAATAGTATATTGTGAAAGTAGAAAAGGAACAATACAAAAAATAATATTCTCTTCATCATCATCTTTTATAGAGGTAGTGGGCTAGCGTAATCCATGGACAATTATTATACAAAACTATGCAATTTTTCTTTTGGCCATTCTTAATATTATTAAGTAGTCGTCCCTAAAAACATATTAACTTCTTGTTATACAGTAAATTATAATATAAAGTTATTAAAATAATGCAAGATTTATTATCTTTAGGGATTAAATCTTGCATTATTTTATGATACCACATAAGAAAAATAATACCCTAACGAGTTTATTCACTTCTTTTGAAGATATTCTTGATCAAAGACATCCACTGTTTATTTTGGCTAATAAAATAGACTGGAAGGTGTTTGAAGATGCNTTTTTACCATTGTACAGCCAAGACAATGGCAGGCCTGCAAAGCCGATAAGGTTAATGGTTGGGTTATTGATACTCAAGCATATTCGAAACATCTCAGATGAAAGCGTAGTGGAACAATGGAGTGAAAACAATTATTACCAATATTTTTGTGGAGAATGTCTTTTCGTTCCCGGCATTCCGTGTCAGCCATCAGAGTTGGTACATTTTAGGAAAAGGATAGGAGAGCGTGGAATCGAGTTGATATTGAAAGAGAGTATCCGGGTAAATGGAAAGGATTCTGATGATGACAATGTAAATATTGACACCACGGTTCAAGAGAANAATATCACATTTCCAACGGATGGGAAGCTTTACAAAAAGATGATTAAGAAATGTCAGAAGATAGCGGCACAGGAAGGCTTACCGGTGAGACAGACTTATACACATACATTGAANAAACTGGCAAGGGACCAAAGATTTAGAAATCATCCTAAGAACAAAGCAAAAGCAAGAAAAGCAGATAAGAAGATAAAGACGATTGCGGGAAGATTGGTAAGAGAATTAGAGCGAAATCTTCCACCGAATTCGATTTGCCAAGACTTATTGGCACGGTTTCAACAGATACTGGCACAGACGAAAGATTCAAAGGATAAAATTTATTCCATTCACGAGCCTGATGTATGTTGTATTTCAAAGGGAAAGGAACATAAGAAGTATGAATTTGGGAATAAAGCCTCTTTTGCAAAGACTGACACAGGTGTAATAGTGGGAGCGATGGGTTTTCGAAATGAGTACGATGGACACACCCTACCAGCTGTAATAGAACAAATCCAACGAATGACAAACAAAATACCTAAAGTAGCCAAAGTAGACAGAGGATACCGGGGTAAAATAGAAATAGAAGGGATGAAAATCTTAATTCCAGGCACTCCAAAGAANAAAGAAAGTTACTACAAAAGAAATAAATTGAGCAAGGCGCATAAAAAGAGAGCAGGAATAGAGCCNGTTATCGGACACATCAATGCGGATCACAGATTGAAACTTAACAATACAATTAATAANAAAAGCAATATATTTGGTAATTGATAAACAATTTTTTAACTAACTAAAACCGGAATTATGCGTTTATTAACCATTTTTAGTTTTTGCGGGCATGTCAATGTTCATTGCATGTAAGCAAGATAATGCCTCTACAGAACCAACTGAGGCTGAAGCTACTACTGAAGTAAAAACAGATGCTGAGCCTATGGCAGACACCACGGCCACAGATACTATGATCAACGAAACCAAGCCTGTTTCCAGGCCAAACTAATCAGCAGACAAGATTAATCTTTGAACATAAATAAAAGGCCCGGCCCTATTGGTCGGGCTTTTTTGATAATTCAAGTTGAATTCGGTTATTAATCAGTATCCTGATGATCGTCTTTTCGATCCGATGATGTGCAGGGACAAGAATAAAACCAATAATTACAAAAATAAATACTTCAATAAACAGATTGTGGCCAGTTATATTTTCCACCAATGGATGTAAAAGCAAGGTAATAAATTCAAAGGCGAACATCAGGGACACTACTCCCAGAAATTTAATCACAGAATGTTTAATCCTCCGCTTACTCAGTATAATGCTAACCAGGAACAGCATTGGAATAAAAACAGTTACCAGAATCACCTGAAGGCGAAATTTAGCCCTCTCATGTTCAAGTTNTTTATATTCTGCAATTTCATTTTGACGAATCTTCTCGTTGACCGTCAATGCCTGGATATTTTTCAGCCTGGATAGATTATTTAAGGAATCCCCATACATTTTTGAAAGCTTCAAGTAAGCAAAAGCACTATCATACGCTTGCTGTTTTTGATATAAGCCTGAAATAAAATCACTGCTTTCATACATTTTCANAAATGATTCGATAGCTTTTGCCTCCTGGTATGACTTCAGTGCGTCTGAAAGTGCATTGACATTGTCGCCAAAATCAAAATAAATCTTAGCCTTTCCCAATAAAGCTTCTGAATACATCTCCATGTCTTTACTCTCCTTGATGACAGGAATAGCCAGATCATAATTGTTCAACGCCTTAAATTCATCACCTTTCATTGAATACACATTAGCCAACCCAATGTGTGCCAATGCCATATTCAAGCTATCTCCTTTCATCAATGCACTATTCAATGCCTTGTTGTAAAAAATAGCAGCACGGTCTGCCTGTTTCAACTTCTCATAAACATTTCCCAAATTGATGTCCAGATGGTAATACATTTCAGTCAGGTTGTTTTTATGGGAAATGGAATCAGCCTTTTCGAAGTAAGCCAATGCCTCCTTGAAATCGGTCTGCAGAGAAAAACCACACCGATNATTAATCAAAGTGCTTGCCAAATTCCGGGCATTTCCACTCTGTTCGTCTATTTTCTGCTTACTGAAATAATATTCCAAGGCTTTCGGAAAATCATTCATGCGGCTATATACATTGCCGATAATGCCATAGGATCGAGAAAGACCTTCCTTATAATTTATAGCCCGTCCGATAACAATTGCCTGATGGCTGAGTATCAACGAAGAATCCAGATCATAGCGTTGTAATTCATCAGCCAGATTCCATAGTAACCTCACCCTTGTCTCAGGATCCGTGGCGGATTGCAGCGAGTCAAGCAAACTTTTCTTATTGTAGTCCTGACCTAAGCAACACAAGCCTGATAAAACAATCAAGCATATGATAATAACTATAGAATCAGTATATTTCTTTAAATACTCGATCATATCATTTGTATTTGTAGTTAGTGCGGCTGTATTATTAAAATCTAAAGTTAACCTATTCTCCAAATATCTCTATACCTGAATGAATTACGTACTGCCATGCTTAAATAAGAAATAGCCCAACTCTTCAACTTGTATACCGAAGAAGCATTGTTTGTCGATATCACAGTGAATGTTGATAAATCCCTGTGGAAAAAGATGATGCCGTAAAAATATGGTAAACAGATCTCCCTGAATCCCTTAAAAATTATCAAAACCACATCCTTCATACACACCAAGGCATCAAAAATCAAATCATTTTAATTGTCAATTATACATATTTTACCATAAGCCAATAATACAAAACATTATTCTACAAACACTGAATTATTGATTAAAATAATCCTGCTAATCTTTGCGATTCCGTATATTTACACTTCAAAGACAAGGATATGTATAAAGTAATTTCAATAAAATCAAGATGGTTGATTGCATTCATACTGTTGATTGCATGGTCATTTACATCCAATGGACAAACCCTCTATGAGCTACAATACAATTACGATACAGAATTCGGTCTTGAACGATACAGGGCTTTGCTAGTAATTTATGAAGATGGCACGGGGTTTATTCGAATTGCATTCAAGGATTTGGAATCCGGAAGTGACAATGTGGTAGACTTTGATGTCGATGAATTTTACGATACCGATCAAAAGAACAATCTCGATGATTTGTATTATATAACATCCAATCCCATCCAGATCAAAGGCGATATTTCTTATCCGCCTGATCATTTTGTACTCTCNAAAAACAAAAATACCGGCTATTATGAACCGTCCATGGTAATTTCTTTTGATGAAGGAGAAGAGGAAATCGGAAACTTTGAAAGTGTAACATTATTAAAAGAATCTGACCTTACTCAGGATTATATTTCCATATATTTTACNCCCGAAGACGAGATCTATCAAAATCTTTTTATAAATGAGGTCAAACCGGTGCCTCCCTTCATGAAAAATATTCAGCTCCACCTGATCCTTGTAGCCAACACCCTTGACCCCATCATAGGCAAAACATGTGTTGTAGATCGCGATAATATACTTAAGCTATTTGATGACGTTACTCANTTTTTGGAAATAGGATATGATAAACAAGTCATAGAGGGTCAGAATTTTTCCAGAAAGAATGTCGATATCGCAATTTCAAAATTAAATCCGGGACCGAATGATATTGTTGTTTTCTATTATACAGGCCACGGGTACAACCCAGAGACGGGCAATAAAAAATATCCAAACCTTGACCTTAGAGAAAGAGAATCGGATGATATCGGNGGGTTAAATACACTCAACATTGAAGACATCTATCGACTTGTTCAAGGAAAAAATGCAAGGCTTAATTTAGTCTTGAGTGATTGTTGTAATAATGATATTTTCTCTACTAATTCAATAAGTTCTGAAGCAGCAAGTCTGCGATCATCTTCAGTGGGATGGAATAAAAACTTTTGCTCCGATCTTTTCCTGAATACNAANAAATCTGTACTTATGACAGGCGCATCCAAGGGACAACTTTCAGCCGGTAATGCAATCGATGGCGGTTTCTTCACCTTCAACTTACGTGACAATATAACCAAATCAGTTGGAAAATTATCAAACAAATTCTCTGCAAACTGGGAGCATATCACGAAAGAAACTCANAAAACTGACTATAAAAAAGCTGAAGACAGCAAATGCAGAATGCCTGATAAGACAGTCAAAAAGTGTAATCAGACTCCGGACTTTACCATTAAATAATAAGGCCAACCATTAAGGTAGCAACTAGAAATGTCCGACACACTACACCATTTTTATCATTATGAAGAAACTATATTAGATATCCTTTTACGATTTAACAGTAATAAAAGAAATTTCCGAATAACTTGAACTTTCCGTGAAGTCAACCCTATTAAACATTCTATTAACCTAAGGCATTAATATAAAAAGATACATAAATCAATGTGTCTTTCAAAACTAAAGAAACAATAACAACCATGTCTAATATTCAAAAAGCGACCTTGGGAGGAGGATGCTTCTGGTGTGTGGAGGCGGTGATGCAACAGCTTCGCGGAGTGGAGAGTGTGGTTAGTGGCTATACCGGAGGCAAGTTTCCCGCACCTACTTACCGGGAAGTATGTTCAGGATTGACCGGACATGCTGAGGTGGTGCAAGTAACCTTTGATGCCGACATCCTGTCTTATAAGGATTTGCTGATGATCTTCATGACAACTCACGATCCCACGACACTCAACAGGCAGGGAGCCGACAAAGGCACACAGTACCGTTCCGTCATTTATTACCATAACGATGGGCAAAAGGCGGAGATAGATAAGGTAATGTCTGAATTAAAACACATTTATGAGGATGAGATCGTAACGGAGATCAGCCCTCTCCCACCATTTTTCCCGGCTGAAGACTATCATCAAAATTATTTCAAAGAAAACCCGGTCGCACCCTATTGCCGTATTGTAATTGCCCCTAAGGTAGACAAGTTGCGTAGAGATTATACGGCATATTTAAAACAGGAGACTAATCAATGATACAACTCAATATAGACAATTCATTCACCCGATCGCTACCGGCAGACCCTGACACTACCAACAAGGTACGTCAGGTACGTAATGCCGCATACTCATTTGTTAATCCCATGCATTTTTCCAAACCCGAGCTTATACATGTCAGCCCGGAAGCTGCCACACTCATCGGACTAACATCAGCAGATATCAAATCAAGCTATTTTCTCGAAATCTTCAGTGGGCAAAGGATTTATCCCAATACAAAGCCATATGCCATGGCCTATGCAGGTCATCAGTTTGGTAATTGGGCCGGTCAATTGGGAGACGGCCGTGCCATCAACCTATTTGAGACCTTACATGAAGGCAGGCGCATCGCGACTCAGTTGAAAGGTGCAGGCAGCACACCCTATTCAAGGCATGCCGATGGCCTTGCCGCNGCCAGGAGTTCCATACGAGAGCATCTTTGCAGCGAAGCCATGCATCATCTTGGTGTCCCGACGGCTCGCTCTTTGAGTGTCATCAAAACAGGCGATCAAGTCATCCGCGATATGTTTTATGATGGCCATCCGGCACCGGAGCCGGGTGCAGTGGTGTGCAGACTAAGTACAACATTTCTGCGTTTCGGCAATTTTGAATTNTTTGCAGCAAACGGAGATGANAAAAATCTACGAAAGTTGCTGGAATATACTATTCGCGAATTTTATCCATCTATTGATTCTACCTCCAAATCCTCAGGCCTTGATTTCTTCCGGGAGATATGCCGTAAGACTATTGCATTAATCATCGAATGGCAACGAGTAGGCTTCGTGCATGGGGTCATGAATACGGACAATATGTCAGCAATCGGTCTGACTATTGACTATGGCCCATATGGTTGGATCGATAATTACGATGAAGATTGGACACCCAATACAACCGATGCCGAACTTCGTCGTTACCGATTTGGCCGACAGGATAGTGTCGCACTATGGAATCTATACCAATTAGCCAATGCGCTCCACACAATCATCGGCCATGCAGATGCGCTGCGCGACATTTTGGACGAAGCTGAAAAACTGATTCCCATAGGTTATTATTCGATGATGATCAAAAAGCTCGGCCTTAGAGATCTGGACGAGGAAAGTATTGACTTGGTGGACAGAGTGAGAAAGTTGTTACAACAACATGAAACCGATATGACTATATTNTTTCGCAAACTGTCCACATTGGATATATCAGCCTTTCAACCGGATAAAACAGGAATTACTAGCTGGATGGGTGAAGCGTTCTATTCATCTCCTGATAATAATAGCGCTGTACTGACAGACTGGGAGAGATGGTTTGTAGATTATATAGCCAGATTAAAACGTGAAAATATTCCGGTTCATCAACGGCATTTAGACATGAAGTCGGTCAATCCAAAATATGTATTGCGCAATTATATGGCTCAGATGGCCATTGATGCTGCTTATAAAGGGGATTATACCTTGGTAGATGAATTGTATGAGATGTTACGAAAGCCTTACGAAGACCAACCGGAATATGACAGATGGTTTGTCAGAAGGCCTGATTGAAGACGAACAAAGGCCGGCTGCTCCATGCTGTCCTGTTCATCTTAAAATCGGGCAGAGAATTAATCAGGCGTATGAAGTTGTCCGGATGACTTGAAATTCAATCCTTGTAAAAATCTCGTTGGCCATGGGTTTCGTTGAGGCAAAATGTGTTGTAGGCGAATGAGAAAGGGTATGTAGGGGGCAAACATGAAGTAGGTAGATGATTAATAACCGCACAACTATGGATGACGAGGATTCCCAAAGGCACCGAATGAAAAGTGATCAGCATTTGTGTCGATTATTTTTAAGTTCTATGAAGCCCACATGACACAAGGACTTACAGCTATTACTTTCGTACATACTTCGATTTTTTACCTGGAAATAAAAGCTTATCCCGAAGTAGGTAGATGATTATTAACCGGGCAACCAGAGGTAACAAGGATTTTCAAAGACATCGAATGAAAAGTAATCAGCATTTGTGTCGATTATGATTTTTCGATCCCCTGAAACCCACGCGACACAAGGACTTACAGCTATTAATTTCGTACATACTTCGATTTTTTACCTGGAAATAAAAGCTTATCCTGAAGTAGGTAGATGATTAATAACCGGGTAACCAGAGGTAACAAGGATTTTCAAAGGCACCGAATGAAAAGTAATCAGCATTTGTGTCGATTATGATTTTCGATCCCCTGAAACCCACGAAACACAAGGACTTACAGCTATTACTTTCGTACATACTTCGATTTTTTACCTGGAAATAAAAGCTTATCCTGAAGTAGGTAGATGATTAATAACCGCACAACCAGGGGTGACGAGGACTCTCAAAGGCGCCGAATCAAAAGTGATCAACATTTGTGCATATTATTTTTTCAGTCTTCTGAAACCCACGAGACACAAGGACTTACAGCTATTACTTTCGTACATACTTCGATTTTTTACCTGGAAATAAAAGCTTATCCTGAAGTAGGTAGATGATTAATAACCAGGCAACCAAGGGTGACGAGGATTCCCAAAGGCACCGAATGAAAAGTAATCAGCATTTGTGTCGATTATGATTTTTCGATATCCTGAAACCCACGAGACACAAGGACTTACAGCTATTACTTTCGTATATACTTCGATTTTTACCTGGAAATAAAAGCTTATCCCGAAGTAGGTAGATGATTAATAACCGGGCAACCAGGGGTGACGAGGATTCCCAAAGACACCGAATGAAAAGTAATCAGCATTTGTGTTGATTATGATTTTCCAGTTCTATGAAACCCACGCGAAACAAGGACTTACAGCTATTACTTTCGTACATACTTCGATTTTTTACCTGGAAATAAAGGCTTATCCCGAAGTAGGTAGATGATTAATAACCGGGCAACCAGAGGTAACAAGGATTTTCAAAGACACCGAATGAAAAGTAATCAGCATTTGTGTTGATTATGATTTTTCGACCCCCTGAAACCCACGCGACACAAGGACTTACAGCTATTAATTTCGTACATACTTCGATTTTTCAACCATCCACCCTCAACGACCAACTTTCATTCCATTACCTAAAACGTTCTTTATTGTCTCAACATGAAATATTATATCAAAAAGTCTTTCTGATGAATTTCTTTCCATGATATCCTGAATGTATAACCGAAGTTTGCCATTTTCATTCAATATATTACCTTTGGGTAATTTGCCAAACGATGGAAGAAAAGAATCTACAGAGAATTGTCAAGATGCAGCTTAAACCGGAATCAACGGAAACATTTCTGTCTCATTTTGACACAATAAAGGGCAAGATAGCCACGTTTCCCGGTTGCCTCGGCCTCAGACTCCTACAAGATACCCAAAACAAGAATATTCTTTTTACATATAGCCTTTGGGAGAGCAATGCGCTGGAGCAATACAGGCATTCTGAGTTGTTCCAATCGACCTGGACATTTGTCAAAACAATGTTTGAAGAACGCGCAGAAGCTTGGTCAACTTATATCATCCGTGAAGTCTAATTTGATTATATGAGACGTGACATTATCCACATTGATGGNGTTCTATACCTGGACGCTGAGCTCGCCCACCTGAAAAATTTTCTGACTTCTTCTTCCTATAGCTTTTACGTAGTGATAGCTGATGAAAATACACACCGTTTGTGTTTTCCCAAGATTAAAGACATCCTTCCCTCCACCCACTCTGTCATCACCTTCCCATCCGGTGANAANAATAAAAATCTTCACACATGCGAATCTCTATGGAGGGAACTGCTTAACCAAAAAATCGACAGGAAGGCATTGGCCATCTTGTTGGGTGGNGGTGTAACCGGCGATATGGGCGGATTTATAGCATCAGCATACAAACGGGGAATAGATTTTATCCATGTGCCAACAACATTGATGGCCATGACCGACAGTTCAATAGGTGGTAAGTTGGGCATCGATTTTGATAATATCAAAAATGCGATCGGCTTGTTTCATAAGCCCAAGGCAATCTTCATACATACTCCTTTTCTGAGTACACTTCCTGACCATGAAATGTGGAGCGGGTTTTCGGAAATTGTCAAACATGCATTGATTGCCGATAATGTCTTGTTCAGGTTGCTGCCCGGCAGTCTTGGCCATACACGCCCCTTGATCAATCATGAGATACTGTATCAAAGTATTCTTGTCAANAANACACTGGTAGAGCGCGACCCATTGGAAAGCAGTGTGCGAAAGGCCCTCAATTTTGGTCACACCATCGGTCATGCCATAGAATCTGCGGTGATGGCTTCCGGCAATGTGATGACGCATGGAGAGGCAGTAGCACTGGGGATGATCGTCGAAACCTACATTTCATTCCGTTCGGGATTGATATTAAAAGACCATCACGATACGATCCAATCCTTACTTGGAAAAATTTGTAATCCAGANAAAATCGGAAAAATCGACCGCTCCCGTTTGTCAGATTTTATCCTAAACGACAAAAAGAATGAATCCGGCAGAGTTCTATTTTCATTACTGACAGGCATCGGCAGCTTTTCAATCAACAAGGATGTACCACCTTCAATCATTGAGGAAGGGCTGGATTATCTGTATCGATGGGATTAAATACCTGAAAGTAAATTTCATCGGTATATTTTCAATATTTAATATAACACAATGTAAGTGACTATCTTATAAATAAGATATTTTCATATTTTTATTATAGTTTTTCTATTTTTATAAAATTCTTTGATAATTCATTTTGAATCAATCTTGATTTCAAACCCATTTTCAATTCTAATTTATATTATTAAAAATTCAAGTATTTGTTCAAATTATATCCCGGGCAAAAACGATCTTGAATGACCTATCAGTACCATTAATTTTATACATATATGAATTTTTGATACTTACATAAAGTAATAATTCAATTCACCTAAAANACATTCACTGTCGATTTTTGTACCGCTTTTATANNTTACAACCACTCTTAATTTAGTGGGCTTATTTTTCTTCCGAATAGAAGAAAAATTTAATTTGCCATACATACTTTTCATTCCCAATTCAGCCCAAAATTTTGAAAATACCGTACCTTGCATCCTGTAATCAAAATTTTAATTACAATGAGATTGTTTTTACCGATTTTTATTTTACTTCTCACTACTCAAGCATTTGGACAGTTTACCACTCCGGGAACAGGTGTGCGATGGACACTGGATTCAATAGTAGCTCATTCTCCCGCGACTATGGCTGTCTCCGGTACTGAGTACCAACTTTTGCAAGGCCTGACCATTGCAGAAAATGACTCCCTTTTGCTGAATCACGTCTTGACCCTAGCTATCGGGGATGGTTTAGAAATAGCTGTCAGNGGTTATTTCTCGTCAGACGCTGAAGAGATAATTATCACCTCCATCGATCCCGAAAAACCATACAAGGGTTTCTGGTTTTACGATACATCAACAGGATATTTCAACAATACACTGATAGAAAACGGAGGCGGAATCCGGGTCATTACACCTTTGTTTGTCATGGAAAATTGCGAGGTATCCAACAATCACAATGATAAAGGCTCGGCCACCGGAGGCGCTGTAGTATTTTCCAATGGAAGTCCAATAATCAATAAATGCATCTTCAGGAATAATATTCATCCGGCTTTAAGTTCCGGGGCCAATACTTCCGTTGCCCTCCAACTTTTCGACAGCTACTTCGAAGGAAACAATCANAANAACAACAATCGTCCCCAAATCAATATGGGTCCGAGTGGAACAACTGACTCTACCAGAATTATTGGCAACGTCATCATTGGTGATCGCGACCTAACTGTCGTTGGTGGAATATCCGTTTCCAGTCTTGTCGGGGTTGAAAACCGCTTTGTCATAATGAACAACCTTGTCAGTGACAACCGTTATGGTATAACCACAGCCGGAAACTCAACAGGCTATATCATCGGCAATATCATTGAAAATAACAACACCGAGACTAATCCCCTCGTCGGCGGCAGTGGCATATCATTATACAATACCAATATGGTCATCATTTCAGGCAACCAGATTCGTAACAATCTTTGGGGCATTACACTAATCGACAAAACAGTGGCTAATCTGGGAAGTGACGATCCGGAGGATTACAATCCAGGCGGCAATATATTCAGTAACAATGGCAACGAAGGTCAAACCTATGCTTTGTACAACAATACTGAAAACCCGGTCAAGGCTTTGCACAATTGTTGGATAGAAGACCATGAATCCAACGTAGAAGAAGTGGAAGCAGTTATCGTACACAAGGCTGATGACGAAAAATTAGGNGAGGTAACTTTCGACCCATTTGAATGTGGCATAACAAATTCCGTCCGGGCTATCGAAAATGGCAAGATTAATATATATCCCAATCCCTCCTCGGGAATAGTCCACTTTAATACACGTGATGCTGGATTTATCCAAATTTATGAAATAAGTGGCCATGTGTTGATGCATAGGAAGATAGTCGAAGAAACCACCCTTGAAATCAGGCTTAATCCCGGAATCTACTTTGTAAAATTTGAGGGCAAGAATAGTTTTTCCACCGGCAAATTAATGATCCGGTAATGTTAGGCATTAAGCCAGGATTGTAACGGTCCGGGACAAGGAATCGGAAGATCACCCCATTAGATTGATATTGAACTTTATCATCATGACAGGCATCTTCCCTAAAATGGATGTTCAATTTCAGGTCAATGGATGGTTAAAGTCAATAAAATTTGAATTGAATATGGTTTTACTTTTATTCAATAAGGACTAAGCATCCTACATAATACCATTCAAACATGATACTGCTGAACTCTTTTGTTCAAATACGACAAAAAAGCAAGGAATAAAGGAAGCAGTCACTGACGACAATCGACAAGTTTACCACTAAAATATTTATCGGATAATTCGGCATATTGAGAAATAAAGTTCTATCTTCGAAAAGACATTTCAAAACAAAACGAAGATGAAGGTTACGACCGCATGGACATTTTATGATTGGGCAAATTCAGCGTTTTCATTAGTTATAACCTCAGCCATTTTTCCCAGTTATTTCCTAAATGTAACCGACCCAGTCCTGCATATAGGCAACATAACGATGAGTAACAGCTCATTTTACGCATACATCATAGCGACTGCCTATCTCTTTGTTGCTATCATGAGTCCGTTTGCATCAGGCTTTGCAGATAGTGCAAATAATAAAAAGATGATGATGCTTTTGTTTACTATCATTGGTTCTTTCAATTGTTTCCTGTTGTTNTTNTTCGATGGAATGTCCAATTTACAATTTGGTGCTACGGCCTTCATATTTGCCTTAATCGGATTTATTGGCAGTATTGTTTTCTACAATGCTTTCCTGCCGGAGATCACCACGGAAGACCGCTTTGATTCCCTTTCTGCACGCGGCTTTTCGATGGGGTATATCGGAAGTGTCATACTCCTATTAGTCAACCTTGCCTTAATAACCTATCCCGATACTTTCGGTCTCTCATCCTCAGGACAAGCAGCCAGAGTAAGTTTTGCCATGGTGGGAATTTGGTGGATCGGCTTTGCCACCATACCATTACATTATCTGCCCGGTAGCTTTCGCCTTCAACTGAAACGTTCAAAAATAGCGGAAGGGCTATATATCCTCAAAGATGTCTGGTACAAGCTAAGACATCTTCCTGCCATCAAACACTATCTTACTGCCTTTTTCTTCTACAATGCAGGTGTACAGACTGTCATGCTTCTTGCAGCCACATTTGCTAAGAAAGAACTGAATTTCTCTACATCCGATCTCATCATCATCATACTAATATTGCAACTTGTGGCCGTAGTCGGTGCAATATTTTTCAAAGCTGTCCGGTTGGCGGAGCAACAAATTCTCACTGATGACCATGTTATTGATCTGGGTAGCCATCTGTGTAACCGGTTATTTAGTAGTGACAAAAACACAATTCTATATTCTGGCAGCGACAGTTGGGTTAGTGATGGGAGGCATACAGAGTCTTTCCCGGTCGACTTACTCCAAGTTGATATACACACATCAGGGAGAGACAACCAGTTTTTCAGTTTTTATGATGTTGTGGATAAGATCTCCACGTTACTTGGAACATTTACTTTCGGCTTCATAGAAAATGTGACGGATAATATGCGTAACAGTATATTTGCTCTGGGCCTATTTTTTATCTGTGGAATTGCATTATTGGCCATCACCAATTTATCGGATACTAATAAAAATTCTATGTCTGAGGCATTGTAGATTTAAGGATTCATTTTATCTTTAGAAAAATTCATTCAATTAATAACGATGAAAAATATCATTCTTTCTCTACTCTGCCTTTTAATGCTTATCGATTCTTCATTCGGACAATCACCGGCCATCTCGCCTGACAGCCTTGCCGGCTCCAATCATGCCGGCCGTAACTGGTGGGATGTACAACATTACAATCTGGCTATCATTCCCGCAATACAAGACAGCACACTTACCGGAACTGTCACCATAACTTACAAGGTACTTTCGGAAGGTGCCGGTATGATGATCGATCTGCAAGCACCACTCAAGATATACAAGGTATTGAGTGGGAATCAAAAGGTAAGCTATCGGCATGATGGCCGTTTCTGGTGGATAGCGAAGGATGGTAAAGGTAAGGTTGGATCAACTGATGCAATCACCATATTTTATGAAGGCAAGCCCAGAGTAGCTGTCAAACCACCATGGGACGGAGGAATAGACTGGAATCATGATGCAAAGGGCCGACCATGGATTAGTACAGCCTGTCAAGGTATTGGTGCCAGTATTTGGTGGCCATGTAAAGATATCCAAAGTGATGAACCCGAACAGGGAGCGGACCTTTTCTATACTATTCCGGCTGACTTGTCCGCCATCGCCAATGGAAAGCTTGTAAGTGTCACTGATACCAAAAATGGTAAACGAACCTGGCACTGGCGTGTGACACAGCCAATCAACAACTATAACATCTCTATGAATATAGGCCACTATGAAAAAATCCAGGATACATTCCATGGAAAGCAAGGTAACCTTGATGTCGAATTCTTTGTGTTGGATTACAACCTCGAGAAGGGCAAGAAGCTTTTTCCTGAGATATTCTCCATGTTGAACTGCTTTGAAGAGAAGGTTGGCCCCTATCCTTTTTATGAAGACGGTTACAAAATGATAGAAACTGCCCATTTGGGGATGGAGCGCCAGAGCGGAATCGCATATGGCAACAACTTCCAGCGAGGTTATAAGGGAACTGACCGAAGTAAAACCGGTGTCGGATTGACGTGGGACTTTATCCTTGTACACGAATCAGGCCACGAATGGTTTGGTAACAGTATCACTACAGAAGATGTCAACGATGGGTGGATACATGAAGGTTTTACCACTTATATGGAGACCATATACACTGAATGTCTTTCCGGGAAGGAAGATGCACAAAAGTATGTCATTGGCCAACGCCACATCATAACCAACCACAAGCCCATGATCAATCAATATGGTGTCAATTACGACGCACCAGGCGATATATATGACAAAGGGGCCAGCCTGATCCACACGATCAGAACTATTATCGATGATGATAAGAAGTTTTATGCAATTCTTCAAGGTAAGGCGCGCAAGTATTACCACAGTATCGTGAAGTCAAATGACATAGAAGATTATTGGATCTTATCGACCGGCTTCAACCTAAAACCCATTTTCGACCAATATCTCAGGACAACAATGATACCCACACTGACTTATACCATCAATGACGATGCTATGACGCTTCGTTGGACCAATGTCGTTAAGGGGTTCAAAATGCCGGTGATTTTGTTTCTAAAAGATGGTAGTCCTGTAAGGATAAATGTATCGGAAGATCCTGTATCCGTAAAGCTGAGCAGTCCTTTTGGCCATTGGGATCCGAATATTTACTGTGTCTATAAGGAGGAGAAATAGGAGGCTACTTAACCTATCCTATAATTCCTGAATATCCTATCCGGATCAATGAGTTTGGTCGGTGAAATTTCGTACCTATAGAGCGGACCGGCAATCAAGTCTTCTGGCCTTCTTCCTGCCAATGCTTCTCCCCTATGGTGAGAAATAAAACTCCAAAATTCCGTGAGTTTTACGCGACATTATCAGGATCCAGCCCATCAGTGATAAATAAATACCAGGAATGGCAATATGGCAGAGTTGGAATAATTACAACCCTAAATAGTGACTACTAATCCTTTCATATTGCTTTGAAATGGCAAGATAAAAAAGCGTCGAAGGATGTAGGAACGCTATTCAAGCCTTATTCCTGAATGCCTCTATCGCATCGCGTGTAAATTGGCTCAAAACCAGACGACCCGATATTGCAGCTCTTTCCTTCAACAGTTCATCCCAGTGATCTGTCCCTTGCCAGATAACTTTCTTTAATTCACGGATGGCATCCGGACTATAGGTATTCCATTTTGCAATCAATGCTTCGATATATGCATCTACCTGGCGGATATCTTCAAAGACCTCCTGAAGGAGATTATGATCCCTTGCCCATTGGGCGGTCTGCCATTCATCAGGAGTGAGCGCCATCCTGGCAAATGCTGAAACACCGGTTTTTCTCTCCACCGCCGGCCCGATTACAAATGGTCCGATGCCAATAGCCAATTCACTAAGACGGACAGAAGCATATTTGGTAGCCACGACGTGATCCGACCCGGATATCAGTCCCACTCCACCACCAACAGCCTTACCCTGTACCCTTGTCAAAATTAGCTTCGGACTTTGACGCATAGCATTAATTACATTGGCAAATCCTGAAANAANATGAAGCCCTTCATGCTCATTTGTTATCGAAGTAAGTTCATCAAAGCTTGCTCCGGCGCAAAACGTCCTTTCACCTCCACTTTTCAACAAGATGACATTCGGCTTGGCTTTTTCTGCATGCTGTATCTCTGATACCAACCTGCTTAATGATTCACCCGGAAGTGAATTGCCGGATGGGTGAANAAATTCAATCTCAATCCTGTCTTCCTTAATTGTTGTATGGACATAAGGTTCCATTTATTCCTGGTTTATTTTTTTAATCATTGTGAGAATAGTAGCTACAGCAACCGTTTCGTCAGTTTCGTCATATACTTCCACATAGAACTTGACGATACCTTTAGCGATATCGTCGTCTGACTTTTTCTCCTGGTTGACCTTTTCTTTAACTGTAAATTTGACTCCGATAGTCATTCCTGCATACACCGGCTTAAGGAAACGACATTCTTCCAATCCGTAATTCAACAGGACAGGGCCTTTGCCGGGATCAACAAAAAGCCCTGCAGCCGCAGAAAGTACAAAATAACCATGTGCCACCCTCTCCGTAAAAATTGTTCCATCCAGGCTCGTCACATCCGTATGTGCATAAAAATGATCCCAGCTTACATTGGCAAATGATACAATATCTGCTTCAGTAACAGTTCTTTTATGAGTAATCAGAGTATCTCCGATGGTCAGTTCCTCAAAATGCAGTCGGAATGGATGTTTTGCCGGCTCTTTGTATTTTCCTCCCGGTTGATACACTTGAGTAATTTCAGTCAATGTGGTCGGTGAGCCTTGCACTGCACATCGTTGCATATAGTGTTTAATCCCACGAAGCCCTCCCATCTCTTCACCACCACCGGCTCTACCGGGTCCTCCATGTACTAAGAGAGGCATAGGACTTCCGTGTCCGGTCTTCTCTTTGGCACAATCCCGGTTAAGAACAAGTATCCTACCATGATAAGGTGCTGCTCCCAAAACATAATCAGTAGCAATCCCGTCATCATATGTGACCATGGAACTAACCAGTGAACCTTTTCCTTTATTTGCCAGATCGATGGCCTCCTCTAAGCTCTTGTAACCAATGATGGTCGACACAGGACCGAATGCCTCCACTTCATGTACGCTGCTATTAGCATCTGTATTTCTGGCCTTGAGTAAAACAGGCTCCATAAAGGCATCTCCACTTACCTGTCCCCCAAAGAGATTTACATGGCCCGACATACCGCAGACCAGATCGGCATCCTTGAGCAGCAATGCCACCTTTGAGAGTACCTCCTCAACCTGATTCTTGCCAACTAAAGAACCCATCTTAACTTCTTTCTCTCTGGTGTCGCCTATGACTACCTTGGAAAGAATTTCCTTCAAAGCTTCCGCCACCACATCCACCTTTTGTTCCGGTACGATGATGCGCCTGATAGCCGTACATTTCTGTCCGGCTTTCGTAATCATCTCACGTCGAACCTCTTTAATAAAAATATCGAATTCGACACTTCCCACCTCCACATCTTCACCCAATATGCAGCAATTGAGCGAATCAGCTTCCATATTGAAAGGTACAGCATAGTCGATGATGGCTGGATTGGCCTTTAGTTTACGACCTGTCTCAGCAGAGCCGGTAAAGGTAACAACATCTTGTTCTCTCACATACTCAATCAGGTTGTGAGCCGAGCCGCTCACAAGCTGTAAAGCTCCCTCCGGAAGGATGCCGCTGTCGATGATATCCTTAAACACTGCTTCTGTCAGAAAAGAAGTTATGGCTGCCGGCTTAACAATAGCAGGCATACCGGCAAGCAGGTTGACAGCAATTTTCTCCAACATGCCCCATACCGGAAAGTTAAAAGCATTGATATGCAAGGCCACACCCAATTTCGGAACGAGAATATGCTGTCCAATAAAACTTCCACCTTTTGATAGCTGTGCATATTCACCATCGATTGTAAAAGGCTGATCCGGCAGCTTACGCCTCAAACTCGCATTGGCAAACAGATTCCCGATGCCTCNCTCGATATCCACCCAGCTATCCATCCGGGTCGCTCCTGTTTTATAGGAGACCTCATAATACCTTTCCTTTCTGTCAAACAGATACAATGCCAGAGCCTTCAGCATCAAGGCTCGTTGCTGGAAAGTCATTCTGCGCAGGTTTTTATTGCCCACATTGCGCCCATAATCAAACATGGACTGAAAATCCAAGCCTTTGGAGGAGACAGAACCAAATACTTCACCACTGATGGCATGGATAAGAGGCTGTCCATCGCCATCGCCTGAAATCCAGTGTCCGGCAATATAATTCTGAACTATTTGCATCTTAGGAATTTATTTTAATAAACGGCCTTAAGTAACCGTTTCTTTAATACAAAGGAAAAAAATTAAATTTTTATCACCAAAAGAAATTAAGAAGATTGGGAAAATGACCACTAAAAACAAATCTAGAAGGGACAAAGATGATAAAATCACGAAACAATAAAGGTGCGAATCACAAAAGAGGTCGAAGAAATCTTTACAACTACTTTCAACATTGGGAGTTTGATTACATCAGGTATCAATGATACGATGCTTTTAAGAGACATGTATCTTACTTCAAAAATTTGTTGATAAAATAACTGCTTGAAGAGTTAATTGGCAACACAATTCAATTTGATAATTTTTCTCAATAAAAAATAAACCGGAATTCCCAGTAAAACAATCACCAAACCTGGCAAGGTATTTTCAGTCTTGTCTATCAATAATATCACGGCAATAACCAAACCGGCAATGATATAGAATGCTGGCAGGATGGGGAATCCGAAAGCTTTGTATGGTCGTACGATTTCAGGCCTTTTTCTGCGCAAAATGAATATACCTGCAATTGTCAATATATAAAACAAGAGTGCAGCAAAGATGCAATAATCCAGCAAGTCGGAATAAGTTCCTGTGAGACAAAGTGCAGAAGCCCATATTGCCTGAGCTTTTATGCCAAAGCCCGGAACCGCCTTATCATTCAAAACTCCGGCCTTTGNGANAAACAATTTATCTTCAGCCATAGCATAATATAATCTACTTCCGGACAAGATCAAACCGTTATTGCATCCAAAAGTAGAAATCATTATCAGGATGCTCATGATAGCAGCAGCAGATGCTCCAAAAATGAGTGAGGCAGCAGCTGTACCCACCCTATCATTGACTGCAAAGGTTATTCCCCTGCTTACTGCATCAACGCCGTCAGGACTTCNCTGTAGTGGAAGCAGAGCGAGATAAGTCAAATTAGTCAAAAGATATAATATAGTCACTATCAAAGCGCCCAAGAATAAGCTCCTCGGTATATTTCTCTTTGGATCCTTAATCTCGCCGGCAATAAAAGTAACATTGTTCCAGGAATCGCTGGAAAACAGCGTACCTACCATGGCACCTCCAAAAGCAATTAGCAATGCGCTGCCCGTAACCTGAACAAAACCGGTGCCATCCCACCGTCCGGCATGCCACATATCTTTCAGATTGGCAGAAAAAACATCAGCATTGTATCCCAGTGTAAGACCAAGAAGGATCAAACCGAAAAGAGCTATGATTTTCGCAAGTGTAAAGGAGGTTTGGACAACCTTACCCACATTAATCCNCCTCAAGTTGATACCCGACAGGACTAAAATACTCAAAATGGCCAGTACCTGGGAACCCTTAAAATGCCAGCTACCTATACCAANAAGTATATTATCCTCACCAAACCATGGTACAAAATAGGAAGTAAACTTGGCAAAGGCCACTGCAACAGCCGCAATGGTTCCTGCCTGAATCACGGTAAACATAGTCCATCCGTAGAGAAAGCCAATGAGAGGATTGTATGCCTCTCTTAAATAAACGTATTGGCCACCGGCTTTAGGAAACATTGCCGCCAGCTCGCCATAACTCAAGGCTGCTATCAAAGTAAGAATACCGGCGAACAACCAGGCTGCCATCATCCAACCTGAGCTACCCAGCATACGGCCCGTATCAGCGCTTACGATAAAAATTCCGGATCCTATCATCGACCCTGCAACCAACATGGTGGCATCGGTCAACTTGAGTGATTGTTTGAAGCCCGGTTGGCCTTCTGCCATATACTTGGGAGTTAGTTGTGTAAAAAATGATACTTTTAATAACAAAGGGATTAATTCTCGCCCATAGCTTTTGAGCGACTTCAATTGCGTAGTCCAAAAATCAATCTGAAATTGATGATCACTTGGTTCAGCCCACCCTATAATCCTGAGGATCGTCTCTTCGGTAACTGGGGAAGTTTCAATATGAAACTCCAAAAATTCATTATCGGATACTGCATCTTCCCAACGGAAACGCAATAGCTCATCCTCAAAATCATCAACCAAAACGGCAGTTTCTTCCGAATCTTTCCATCTGAAAGTATATACATCACTTTCAACGTCCGCCTCATCGCAAAACCATCTAATGAGATAAGTCGGCGATGTAATAAAGGAATAGACCATCGTCGGTGATGCCCTGAAAAGAAATTCTATTTCGAACTGCGTTTTTCATTTCCAATTAAAATTATTTTACCTCTTAAAAAATTACTTTTTGTACTGTCCAAAAGCGGCAAATATTAAAATTCGGGGTAAAATAAATATTATTTTAATATGCAAATGGTTTTTTAGGCCAAAATATTATTTTTTCCACTTTATTCAGGCATAGTGGAACTTTTGATCAATAATAAACATTATATCATTTTTAGATGTTACAGACTCAAAAACGCGAGGAAACTCTATCTTTGCGTCCGTTTTTAAATAAAATCTTTTAATGAGGCAGTTAAAAATTACCAAGTCAATCACCAACAGAGAGNNTCAATCCCTTGAAAAATACCTTCAGGAAATAGGCAAAGTGGATTTGCTAACGCCTGAGGAAGAAGTCGATCTGGCGAAACGCATCAAACAAGGCGATCAGGAGGCATTGGAAAGATTGACCAAGGGTAACCTTCGTTTTGTAGTTTCTGTTGCAAAACAATATCAGAATCAGGGACTTTCATTAAGCGACCTTATCAACGAAGGGAACCTCGGGCTTATCAAAGCCGCTCAGCGTTTTGATGAAACCAGGGGATTCAAGTTTATTTCCTATGCTGTATGGTGGATCAGGCAGTCTATCCTCCAGGCACTTGCGGAACAATCACGTATAGTCCGACTCCCGTTGAACAAGGTTGGTTCACTCAACAAGATTAACAGGGCATTCTCCGAGCTGGAGCAACAATACGAAAGGGAGCCATCAGCAGAAGAATTGGCGGGAATACTCGATATACCGACGGAAGAAGTTGAGACAACTCTTGGGGTGGCTGCACGACATGTATCCATGGATGCTCCTTTTGTGGATGGAGAAGACAATTCATTGATGGATGTCCTGGAAAACAATTCCACACCNGGCGCGGATACTGCTCTTGAATATTTTGAATCACTGAGAAGGGAGATTGAGCGCTCTCTGAAGACATTGACAGACAGGCAGTGTGATGTAATCAAACTCTATTTCGGTATAGGTATCGACCATCCAATGTCTCTGGAAGATATAGGTGACAAATTTGGCCTGACTCGGGAAAGGGTTCGCCAAATAAAGGATAAAGCAATCAACAAGTTGCGTTCAGTTTCACGCAGTAAGTTGTTGAAGCATTATTTAGGCAACTAATACAAATTTTTATACCGGTTGCTGTACCGGTTATAACTGAAAGTACAAGGTAGTTAGTTACAAAACTTTTATAGATTAAAGTCTTTGTTTACTTCCTTGTACTTTTTCAATTCTCAGGATCTTTTACCCAGGTAAAATTGATGGAATATGGGTAATGAGTTCTCTCCGAACTAGGTAGATGTTTAATAGCCGATGTCGCACCAATATCGGGCATGATCATTACTTCATCCTAAAAACTTACCCAAATCAAGTCGTTTTATTTTTGACACCCTCATGAAAAGCTAATGATAGCTGGTTTTCAAGTTATTACTTTCCTACCTACTTCGGTTTTTCCGGCAACTACTCAAGCAGAACACGAAGGACGCGAAAACAAAAGAAGTGAGAACCGATGCTCTCCCCTTGAACTAGGTAGATGATTAATAGCCGCAATGGCAATGATATAGGGCATGATCATTACTTCATCCTAAAAACTCAACCAAATCAAGTCGTTTTATTTTTGACAACCTCATGAAAAGCTGATGATAGCTGGTTTTCAAGTTATTACTTTCCTACCTACTTCGTTTTTTCCGGCAACAACTCAAGCAGAACACGAAGGACACGAATACAAAAGAAATGAGAGCCGATGCCCTTCCCTTGAACTAGGTAGATGTTTAATAGCCGCAATGGCAATGATATCGGGCATAATCATTACTTCATCCTAAAACTCACCCAAATCAAGTCGTTTTATTTTTGACACCCTCATGAAAGGCTGATGATGGCTGGTTTTCAAGTTATTACTTTCCTACCTACTTCGTTTTTTCGGCAACAACTCAAACAGAACACGAAGGACACGAAAACAAAAGATGTGAGAGCCGATGCTCTCCCCAGAACTAAGTAGATGTTTAATAGCCGATGTCGCACCAATATCGGGCATAATCATTACTTCATTCTAAAAACTTAACCAAATCAAGTCGTTTTGTTTTTGGTAACCTCATGAAAGGCTGATGGCAGCTGGTTTTCAAGTTATTACTTTCCTACCTACTTCGTTTTTCCAACCTCCCCCTTTGAAAGACAGGCATATCTTCACATAGCCATAATCTATGCCCAAACCTTGCATACTCAGATAAATCCACAAAAATAACCGGAATCTTAGTCACCACCAACCATGGCAGCAAGACTTTCCACCCTTTCTTTATGTTTACGGACATAAGGATTGGAATAATCCCATACATAGCCCGCCAATACACTACACAATTGGGCCTTGATGGTTTCGTCAATAGTCTTTGAAAAGAATATTTTCTGCAATCGTCCATTATACCAAGACATAACATAGGTTCGGAATACATCTACGCCTTCAAGCATAGGCGCAAGGTAGTCGGCGGCCCAATCGACCTGCTCCCNCCTGAATTTCCTGACTACAATATTGGCGGCAAGCTGTGAAGAAGCAGCTGCAAGTGTCACACCACTTGAAAATATCGGATCCAAAAACTCTGTCACATTCCCAGTAAGTACGAAGCCATCGCCAANAAACTTATCCGTTGAGATACTCCAACCCTTAAGAATTCNTGAAACGAACAAAAATTTATTTCCTTGAAAACGCGCNNTTACAGATGGCTCCCGGGCTATAAGAGCGCGAAGATTCTCTTCAGGGCTGCCATTTAGACCTTCAAAATATTCCGGATTACTTACAAAACCTACAGATGTAGTACCATCTGAGAATGGAATTGACCAGATCCAGGTATGCGGTTCCTGGACTATCGCATGTATCCTGTCAGCTGCCTGAAACTGACCTCTCCTTGGATCATCGACATGTGCAAATAAAGTCATTCTGGGTGGGAGATCTGAAGGCCGATCTAAATTGAATAATTTAGGTATGACTCTCCCATAGCCACTCGCATCAATGATAAATCTGGCCCTAATCTTATATTGATTTCCTTCCTTTCCCTCTACAGTTGTGGTAGAATCACTTCCTTCAAATTCAATAGCCTTGACAGTCTGCTCAAATCGAAGATCCACACCTCTGTTGACAAGATTTTCTGTCATGCATGAATCGAATTTAGCCCTTTGTACCTGCCAGGTCCAGTTCCAACCTCGGGTAAACTGAGTGTTGAAATCAAAATCACATTTATCATCACCCCTTATAAATAGAGCGCCATTTTTAGTCTGGTAACCTTGCCTCTTAAGATCATCCATAAATCCTGCCTCTTCAAAAGCTTCCATACATCTTGGTAAAAGACTTTCACCAATCACAAAACGTGGAAACTTTTCTTTTTCCACCATGATAACTCTTATATTGTGGTTGTGAAGTATTCCGGCTGCAACACTCCCTGCCGGGCCTGCACCTATTATCAGAACATCCGTTTCCTCAATTTTCATTTTACTTGTTTTATTGTAATTTACATCTGAAAAGAGTATGACTAATGCCCAGGTTGTCCATTTCAAGATCAACCGTCAATCCTGCAGCTTCGATACATTCTTTCATTTGCAGGGAATGGTACATCTTACTGTTGCCATTGGCAATGGCTGTAAAATAAACACTGGTCTGTTGAAGGCAAAAAGCTGATATCTCAAATTTTTGACGATCCCAATATGTTTCCAGAATAAAAATGCTTCCACCCGGATTCAACCATTGTTTTGTCTCTTTAAGTATATGTACTATCTCTTCCTTGGAAAAACAATCCAAAAATTGACTCATCATGATGACATCCGCCTTGCCCGGAAATTGAAGATTATCCTCAAGCACATTGACAGCATGCCCCTTGATCCTGTCATTGCACCCCTTTTGCGCTAAAAATCTTTCAGCGTTTGCCAGTTGCACCGGAAGGTCGCAAATAGTGATTTGTACATCTTGATCATATTCCCAGCAAGCTACAGAAAATTTGCCGGTATTGCCACCAATATCGAATATTTGTTTTGGCGATTCCATGAATATTACCGGCATAATCTTCCCAAAAACCTGATCGGAATAGTAATGGTCGAAGTTAAACCATGAAGTAAGAGCCGGTTCAGGTAGGATACTCAAGCCCTGATAGATGGTCTCCCATGGCCCCAACTCCTTGAGTCCGGCCGGCTTACCTTGCTCGATCGATTCTTCAAGATGCCACATTGCCTTATAACATACATCTTGTACAAAATCCAAATTGACCCGCGTCATTTTATCCGTCAAAATGAATGTTCCGGTCTTCGAAATAAAATATCTGCCATTTTTCAACAGACATACGCCTGCCCCCAATCCTGATTCGAGCAGTACCCTGACGCCATATTCTGAAACACCTGTTGTTGCGGAAATCTCTGCTTCGTCTGCACCATTCTCTCTGTTATCATAGAGAACCTTTAAAATTCCCTTATCTCTGAGAAGTCTAACCACCTGGAAGACAACCGGACCAAATGCAATCCGCTGTGCTTCGGAAATAGCTTCCAATGCAGTCATCTTTTCATTTTCAAAAAATACAGGCATGACTTTGATATCCAATTCCTCACTCATCCATTCTTGTTTTTAAAATTTCTCGTAAAAATAAGTAATGTCCCCCAAAATTGCCTTTGTCTTCGATGTTAATCTAAATAATGAAAATATTAATACATATTTCTCCATTTCTAAATGTTATAGAAAAGTGTCCGATTCATTCAAATAACAGGGCTGTTTTGCGAAAAATACGGTATAGATTATGAAAAAAACGATTCTACCTCACCAGGATTTCCTGCAAATTTTAAGGAAAATTCTGATGTTGCTTGCATAAACCTTTGTATCTCACAAATTGTACTTTTCATCTATCCGGAAGACAAGTTGAGTCATTTCTAGTAAGGAAGCTATAGGATGCTAGATATTAACAACTTGATATTATGTTTTTATACATATTAATCATTTGTAACCTATTCGCGAAATAAGCTGAATTAATCAAGACGGGTTATATTTCTATACAATACTCCCACAATGAATAACCCAAAATACCTGACTAAAATTAAATTTCCTCCGGCTCATGACCCGATTAAATTGCAGGTGACAGCCGAGACCCGTCCGATACAGCGTTTGTCCCTTGCAAATATTTATTTGTATCCGGTTGGCAAATTTGTGACCTACATCAGATACCCAATCATAAGCGAAATAAATAAATTATTATTTATATTTGCCCCATGGACAAATTACAATTAATAGAGAGGATCAATTCATTTCTCGCAGAAGAATTCGAGGTTGAGGAATCGGTCATCACCCCTGAAGCCAACATCAAGGACACTCTTGGTTTGGATAGTCTTGACTTCGTTGATTTGGTTGTGTTGATAGAAAAGCATTTTGGTTTTAAGATGGCAGGTGAGGACTTTGTATCATTAAAGAATTTCGAAGATTTTTACAATTACGTTTTTTCACGCCTGGAGCATAAAATAGAGGCCTGATAATCCATAATTTATGCCGGAAAAATGGACCGGGAGATCCCAGGCAAACTCTCTGGGTTTCTCAATTTTTATATGGACAATCAAGCATTTTCCGCTTGGTTTCTCCTATTTACTACTGCGCTTAGTAGCAATATTTTACTTATTTTTCTCAGCAAAGGCCAATAACGCACTTATTGAATTCTATACTACACTGAAGCTTAATCGTCCTTATTCAATACTCAGGAGGTATGCCACATTCAATCTTTTCGGTCAGGCTTTGATCGATAAGTTAGCGATATATTTACAAGTTGGCAAGGAATTGTCTTTTGATTTCGAAAACGAACAACAACTCCACCAACTGGCTCAGGAAGGGAAGGGAGCTATTTTATTAGGCGCCCACCTGGGCAACTGGGAGATTGCAAGCCAATTGTTACACAGAATTAAGGTGCCTATATATGTTGTCTTGCTGGACAATGAAGANAANAAAATAAAAAGCTTGATTGAAAGAAATTCGACTGGCAAATCATTTTCAACCATTCCGATTTCAGAAGATATTTCATTCGTGATCAAAATTAAGGAAGCCCTGGATAATGGTGGCTTTGTGTGTATGCATGCTGATAGATATATGGATGGTATGCGAGTACTGGAAGCCGAATTTTTAGGCAAAGGTGCGAAATTTCCGTTAGGACCTTTCTACCTGGGTACACGATTGAAAGCCCCTGCTGTCTTTGTATATGCCATCAAGGACCGAAAATTCCATTATCAATTCAGTTGTAGTAAGGCATATCGACTGAAAACGTCGGAAGAACTACTACATGCTTATGTGCATTTACTTGAGCAAATGGCACGTAATCATGCCTTGCAGTGGTATAATTTTTATCCATTTTGGGATTCAACTCATTGATCAAGTTAAAGGAAACAAATTTTAAATGATTATTGCGGAAAATAAATTACTATCAGATTTTACCTTATCTTTACACAATTAGCCTCACCCACAAATTCACACTAATTAAAAAATGTAGGGCAATAATAATATTAAATAAAGAATTTTTACCTTTATTTGATTTTGCGACCTTTACCTTGATTATGACGTTCAAAAGGCTTAATATAAGATTGATTCTCTGTGTTGTAAATATATTTTTTTACAATATACTTATGGCGCAATGTGGAATAAACGACACCTTTAGAATTCCTGATGCTACGACAACTCAACACTTTATTGAAGTATCTGGCGCATTGAACAATGACTTAAGTAGCGCCCAACAAGGCATTTGTCGTGTCAACATCAGCTTCAAGCATCCTCACGTAGGCGATCTTCGTATCCGGTTGTTGAGTCCAGGCGGACAAGCCATTGTCTTAGTTGGCAATATTGGGAACAGCTACAATACAACCGGAAGCTTTTGGAATGTTCATTTTGTTCCTCAGTCTAGTCCTTCTGCCCCTGATATCGGTATCTTTCCGATTTGGTCCAATACTTCAAACTGGCAAGCCGGCACCAGCTATACAGGTACCTATTATCCGGTTGCGGGAAATCAGCTGGGTCAAATAAACTCCGGACCTGTCAATGGCTTGTGGATTGTTGAGTTTACCGATGGATCGATGCTCGATGAAGGAGAGCTTATTTCCTTTTCCATCGAATTTTGTGACGCTACAGGAATCCAATGCTCATCATGTTACAAATCCGCAGGAGTATTTCAGATTTCTGAAATAACTGCCTGTGAAGGCAGCAATGAGTTGAAGCCTTCTTTGACGATAAATTATCCTAATGGTCCCAATAGTGGAAATACTTCATATAGCTATCTGGTCGCCTCAGCTGATGATCAGATCATTGCAGTCCAGACAATTCCGGACTTAAGGATGTTTCCTCCCGGCAACTTTACCATATGCGGTATCGTCTATGACAGCGGCCATGACCAATACTTACCCATTCCCGGAACAGGAGAGTTGCTATCTGCATGGAAAAATATGTTCTACAATGGCTTGCCTCCATTATGTGGAGACATGACTCTCTCGTGTATTTCGGTAAAAATTAAACCCAAAAGTCCGGAAAAACTATTTACAAAATATATTTGCGGCAATGGACCGATATATATCGGCAACCAAGCCATTACAGCTCCCGGGATTTATACCTACCATTATTCCAACAGTCAAGGCTGTGATTCAGCCCTAACCTATACTGTCTTACCCATCGTTTTCAATACATCCCTTGCTGTTTCAAATGAAATAACATGCACCAATAANAAAGCTACCATCAGACCGACTTCATCAGTACCTCCTTTGACATTCTATCAATGGTATGATGCGTTTGGGAACATTCAAGGAGGAGTCGATCTGGATTCCCTTATCGTTACTGTGCCGGGGACCTATTACCTGGCCTTGGAGAAAGATGGATGTCGGGATACAATTTCGATTACGGTTTCTTCAGATATCTCCATCCCGAAGATTACTATACCTTCGGTACACCTTGATTGTAACATGCCCACCGCTCCACTCAATAACACAACTATTCCGCCTAATGTAGGTTACCATTGGTCTGGACCGGGTGGCTTTACCTCAACCTCCTCCACACCAACTGTATCAACNCCCGGAATATATACAGTGACTGTAACTAAGGTTGATGGATGTGAAAATACACAGAGCGTAATCGTGTCGGGTGATTTTAATGCTCCTGCTTTTAACTTCGTTATTCCACCCAAAACTTGTTCGATAGATACTATTACAATAGGAATCCAGACACAAAACAGTATCACTAGTTTTCATTGGGAATTACCGGATGGAAGCACTCAGTCAAGCCCGTCAATAACGACTAATCAAAATGGCAAAATATACTGTACCATCATAGCTCAAAACGGATGCCAGAANAAAGACAGCACTATAATCAACTTCCTTACACAAACCCCTCAATTAATTACCAGAGATACCTTTATCAACTGCATTACGCCAATAGTCCGGCTACCGGTGAGTACTCCATTAAACAATTTTTCCATTACATGGACAGGTCCAAATGGATTCACTTCGAATGATCTAAGNCCCCTAATCAACACCGGAGGGGTATATACAGGTATTGCAACAGCATTAAACAATTGCACTACAACCGTAACAGTCAATGTTTCAGCAGACTTTGACCAACCTACTCTTAGTATGAACTCACCATCTTTTGGTTGTAAAAATGACAGTTTAAGAATCAATACTACCTTTAGTCCGGCAAATTCTATCTTCCAATGGACAGGACCCAAACAATATGTTTCAGGGGATGCAAGGCCATTTGTCTATGAAACAGGCTGGTATTTTGTAACCATTACTGCTCTCAATNNGGGCACAAAGGAGGATAGCGTATTCATCGATATCAACAAGAACAATCCGGAAATAACAATTCAGGATGATACCATTACATGCCAAATGGACAGTGTTCAATTGTTGGTCAACGTCAACAAACCGGCCAATACAACTATTCTGTGGACAGGCCCCAATGGCTTTCAATCTAATGATACATCGCCATGGGTTTCCAATTCGGGTAAATATTGGGTAAAGGTCATTGACAAGGCTACCGGTTGTTTTACCAANAAATCGCTCATCATACATGATATTACCAANAAGCCTGATGCCGTCATTACTCAGGATAGCATCAACTGCAATCGCAATGAAGCTATAATAAAGCTGACAAATGATCCAACGTATGCTTCATTTTACTGGGTAACTCCTGCCGGCGATACTTTAATAAACACTTATCAATTCAATACCATTGCTGAGGATACCTTCCACCTCTTTATTGAAAATCTTTATGGATGTAAGTTAGATACCTTTGTGCATGTCACTCCGGATACGGTGAAGCCGGTGATTTCAGTCACGGGGAATTATATTTCCTGCTCTAAGCCATCAACTACTCTTTCGGCGACGTCCTCCACTCCAATAACAAGTATCGAATGGACATTTCCCGATGGGACAATCCACACCGAATCAAAACCTCAAACGAATACTTTCGGCCAATATAGTCTGAAGGTGACCGANCCNAATGGATGCCCCGCCTTTCTTACCTTTAAGGTTGTTTCCGATACCGTAAAGCCTGACTTAAAGGTCAATGGTGGTAGTTTCACTTGTAAGGACAAATCATTCACCCTATCCTACACCACTTCTATCCAGAATGGAAAAATCCAATGGAGCGGACCAGCCAACTTCTCATCTTCACAGGACAATCCTATTGTTTCCATCTCGGGATTCTACAAACTACAGCTCACTTCTCCCAATGGTTGCATTTCAGTTGATTCAGCATTGGTTTTACTGACTGACATTCTACCGAGCATACAACTTAATAATGATACCATAACCTGCAAAAACAATCCTGTCTCAATAATACCGGTTACTAATGCCATTAATGCGCAATACCTATGGTTAGATCCGTCTGGTAATCAATTTACATCCGAGATAATGATAGCCAAAGCTCCCGGCAACTATATCCTTCAAGTACAGGACACGAATGAATGTATTGTCATCGATACGGCTTTTATCGCTATCGACACCATCAAACCTATATCTTTGGTTGCCTCCGAATATTTTATCAACTGTAAGAACGATTCATTGAAAATAATAGCCTCGTCAGCCAATCAAAATATCTTCACCTCATGGTATAAAGACCAACAAATGGTAGGCAATGACAGTGTTTATTATCTTACGGAACCCGGCAATTACCGGGTTGCTTTAGAGNNAAAGACAAACGGCTGTGTTGTAGAAGACACCTTTATTGTACATACTGACAAGGTGGTACCGGATTTTATTGCAACAGGTGGTGAAATCAATTGTAATTTCACCAAGATTACATTAAAGGTTTCATCACTTACTGCCGGCACTTCATTCGAATGGAATATCGAGGGTAATATTGTCAGAGACACGGTAGTTACAGTGGCCAAGGTAGGTTTATACCCTTTGCGGATCAAAGGAGCCAACGGATGTTATTTTGATACTTTGATCCCTGTTGATACTAATTATAGTATCCCTGACCTGATTGCATCCGATGGCTCCCTTTCCTGTGATTCAAGTAATTACTTACTGAGAGCGATTTCAACAACTCCCGGAAATACATATGGCTGGTTTGGGCCAAACTCCTTCTTTTCAGATCAGCCAAACGTATATGCTGTCGATACCGGAACTTATTTCATATTTGTAACCGGCGCCAATGGTTGCCTCAACGTTGCTTCTGTCTATGTCGATGACAGTCCCCCATACCCAGGTGTATCCCTATCATCCGACACCATCACCTGTTATTCTCCCAGTGTGCCTATACAGCTCAGCAGCCCTGATATCATTGAGAAACAAATATGGACAGGACCAGATTCGTTTACTTCATCAGAAAGGAATCCTACTGTTTCAGCGGCAGGAGTGTATTATGTTCAGGTCAGCAACGACTACGGATGCACTATTACTGATTCGATTGAAATACCGATCGACACCCTATCACCGCCAGTGTTGATCACATTCCGAGACTCCATTCTTTGCGAACACAGAGAAATTGAACTATACGGCAATCAGCCTGAAACCGGAGATAAATACTTATACCAATGGGCAACCGCTGATGGCAAAATTCTTACAAACCCGCTTGATAGTATCATCCGCATCCACAACCCTGGTAATTACAGCTTGACAATCATTAATGCAATAAATGGTTGCACGTCCACACAAACATCCTTCATCCAAGAAAAGCCCAATCCTATAAAAAGCCTGGATGTACGGGTTGAAGATGCCGAATGTGAGGGCATCAATAACGGAGAAATCTTTGTTGAAGGAGGAATTGGAACTCAGGGTACTATTACCTCCAATCTTTATGGTGACTACTTTACACATCATAATTACTTCAATAAGCTGAGTCCCGGATCCTATTTCATCGAAATTAAAGACGAATATGGCTGCCTCTTTGGTGATACAGTAAAGGTGGGTGTCAGGGATCCTATCCATGTCGATCTGGGCAATGACACCATCATTCAACTGGGAGAAAAGATTCTTATCGATCCGATATTCCATATCGATCCGGATCGGATATGGTCCATTCAGTGGTCCCCTGTTACTGCCTCCTGCTCCGGATGCATGGAATTCGAGGACTCGCCCCTTGTCTCGACTTTATATACAGTCAAGGTTACGACCTTAGGCGGGTGCATATCAGAGGATGAAAAATTAGTGATCGTGCAAAGTGAAGATCTGATCTTTGTACCCAATATTTTCTCTCCAAATGGCGATGGCCATAACGATTTCCTTGAATTTAGCCTCGCACCGGGTGTAACCACAATTGACCGGATATCGATATACGATAGATGGGGCAATGTAGTATTCAGCCGCAACAATCTATTAGCCGGCGATCCGGCAGGTTATTGGGATGGAACATTCAATGGCAGCAAGGTAAATCCCGGAGTATTCATTTACCTGATTGAATATCGTTTAATAACAGGAGAAAAGTTGACCGTCAAGGGTGGAGTGACTTTATTGAGATGATCTCAATCGCATTTATTTCATTTATAATATTGATAATCAAGAAATGATCTTTTTGCCTGCAATCGGTACGCTCCATGATTAGTGCATTCTGCGCATCATCAATGTAATGCAGCCGGAAAGTTATTTCAGAAATCGCCTCATTACCTGCAAAACTATGATTAATGAATGTGTTTTCAATACATAAATTTGATTACAAATATTATACATATGCAATTAAATTAATATTTAAATAGTCTTCGTACAAATTGATCGATTTATTGAAAATTTACAGACTATATTGCTTCGATGGAAATCTAAATAAAAAGGGTGCATCTCTGCACCCTTTCCATTAAATTTGCTTCACTCTAAAATAAACAATCAACAATGAAAATTAGAAATCATCAGTTGACCTTAATTATCTTCGCCCTTAGGGTACTCTGATCGTCTAACACCTTGAGGAAATAGACTCNCCCGGGATAATCTGAAAGATCCAGGCTGTTCTTTTCGACAGGATCCAACGCCATAGTTCTCAAGACCTGACCTTGGGCATTCATCAGAGCAACCTTAAGAGCTGATCCTGCCTTGAAGCCACTGAACTGCACCGAAGTGGGTCCATAAGTTGGGTTGGGATATACTATTATATCCTTCTTAAGACCACAATTAACCGTGACAGGGATAATGCGGGAATAGCTGATGCTTCCATCCAGATCTATAGTTTTCAGACGATAATATACCTTTCCCGGTTGCAATGGAGCGGTGTCCACAACAGAATAATTACTTTTTACTATAACATTTCCTTTTGATTTCTGTGCTGTGACAGTCTCAAAATTCCTTCCGTCATAAGATTTTTGCACTTCAATCCTATCTACATTCGTCTCACTATAAGTAGTCCAGTTGATCTCAATACTATTACAATCCTTGACATTGGCGGAGAATGGACCCAGATTGATGGGGGTTGGAAGAGAAACAACAAATTCATCCCAATCGCCATTATCAGTTGGATTAGTCTCATACCAATCAAGACAATACGGATTAAGATAGCCTACATTTGCCACAATCGTTCCTTTGGGACTAGTGGGAGTGACAGCAGTAAAGTGAATTTTCAAATCAANAAGATTAATCTGGTAGTCCAGTGAGCCTTTTGTGTTTTGAATCCAAATAGCAGTAGCATTATTCGCATATTCATAATATATAGTTTCCCATATACCATAATCATTCACCAGCACACAATTGCCCAAATCTAGTTGATCAGTTACACTCACTTCAATAAGAACAGCATATTGAGGCACACCGGCACAGCCGATAGCGCTAAATGGTAAAACAATTTCACCCTCTTGACCTACAATCAGATTCCAGGGGTCTACGTGAACATCGGTAAATCCCAGGTTAGAAACTTTACACCCTTGTGAATATACTTGTGTTAAAGGAAGTAATCCTACAAGAAAATAAAAAATAACTGTAAATAAATTTTTCATAGATTATAATTTTAAAGTGAAATTTAATTTCATATTTAATTTTACTAAGGATTCCTTCATAAGGTCTATTGACATACTACTCCTCCATACATGACAATCAATTAATCTTTATCTGAGGCCTTGCATTTGTTCTGAGCTCTTCAATAAAATTATTCCATGTTGAGTCTTGATATTGTTAGAATCAAATTCCCTTTTATTCTTACTCAGCTTAATTGATTACTCTCGATAGTCGCGTCTTTCCCGGAATAATTTCATCTTTAATCCACAAAATGAATATGGAAGAAATGAAAGAAATTGCCTTTTTCATTACCTTTTCTTCCATATTCAGATCAACAGCATAAGGTGGTGGTTATCAATCCACCTTAATGAACTTCGATTTCAAATCGATTTTATCGTCCAATACCTTGATGAAGTAAGCGCCACTTGGCAAGGCCTCCAGATTGACCACATTCGCTCCCGATGGATCCATCTTAAGCGTCCTGACCATATTACCCTGATCATTCAGCAATGCTACCTCTATTCCAGGCATATTCCTGATTCCCTTGAATGTTACCGTAGTGCGCCATATGCCGGATTGGGATATACCCTCATCTCAGGTTTCTGNGTCACAATCTACATTCACATCCAAAACTTTAGAATAAGCAATTGCGCCCTTATTATCAACTGTTTTAAGCCTGTAATATACCTTACCCCGCTGTATTGCTGTCTCGTCCATCACTGCATAAGTACTTGACACCTTCCTCTTCCCTTTTGCCTTTATTGCTTTCGTTGAAAGAAATGAAATGCCATCATAGGATCTCTCCACTTCAATACGTTCGACATCATTTTCTCCCTTCGTCTCCCAGTCAATATTGACATCAGAACAATCATTGATTGCGGCGCTGAACCTGCCAAGCGTTATCGGCAATGAGCCGTGTGCAGTAAAGTAACTCACCTTTCCATTATTGGATGGCTCTGTCTCAGATATCCGTTCTGCCGCATCATCTAACCCTAAGTTCCCTACTATGGCTACACAGTCAGTACAACTTTCCTTCGCCACTTCAAACTTAACCCGGATTTGATATTTAGCCTCTCTTGCTACCTTGCCCTTCGTATTCTGGATATACATGGTTGTCGGTTCCGGCTGATGGCTGGAATAGATTATCTCCCAAACTCCATAGTCATCCATCAGGCTCATCTCTCCAATCTTCAAATGATCGGATACCGTAACATTCAGCAATACTCCCTTAACAGGTATAACCGCACCCACGTTATACATCGCTATGTCCATATATCCGCTGTTGCCTATGGAAATCGCCCCGGGTACAATTGATATATCACTGATAGCCAAGTCGGTAATCTGAGCTTCACAAACCTTGCCGGAGATTACCAATAACATTATTATTAATAGATTCTTCATCTTAATTCAATTAATTTTTAACAATTAAATCTTCGAGAACACTGATGTCCGGGTATTGTTGTCTATAATCACCTCTCCTCCTCCATTCGGCAAAATATTCGTATTCAGATTAAATGATCCGGTTGCCCCTCCTGACCTCACTAAATTAAAACCAAGGTTCTTTATTCCACTCACTGCAGGTATCGTAACACCAGGCTTGGAGGTAAACAAGAATACTGAACCCATATCAAGTACATCAAAATCGTTATGATCCAAATTGTATGTAAACGGACCAATCATGACTGACGGTTGAATCAGTTGCGTAATCGTAAGTCCGGTTGGTAAAGAATATTTCGACACGGTAAACTGGAATATCCCTGAAGTAACTCCACTACCGATATTCCTAATCTGGACGACTACGTTTGTAGAAGCCGGATTAGGTAATACGGTTACTGATACCTTATGCTCAGGTGTCAAGTCCGGTATCAAACCTGCAACGTTGATCGTAACAGTTTCCGGTCCTGCCTGACATCCATTGGCGTCTCTCACCATTACGGTATAACTACCTGCCGAAAGTCCTGAGAAAACATTTGAGGCCTGCCAGGTCACCCCGCCATCTATACTGTATTCATATGCAGGAGTACCACCTGTTGCCATTACAGTTATTCCACCATTATTACACCCATTGCAGGATTCATTGATGATGATGTAGTTAACTATATCCAGAACATTTGGCTCGGTAATTGTAACATTCCCTATTACGGTACATCCTTTATCGTCTGTAGCTGTAACAGAATATGTCCCTGCTGCAAGTCCACTTGCAGTAGCAGTCAGGTTACCATTGCTCCATACGTATGAGTATGCAGGTGTGCCATTGGAAGCTGTCGCTGTCGCTTGCCCATCATTACCCCCGTTACAACTTACATTATTATCCACAACAATGGAAACGGTAGGCTGAGGATTGATAGTCACAGTAGTCGTCGTGGTATTGCTACAATAGGCATCAGCAAATGAGTATGTAACCGTATAAGTTCCGGCTACACTTGCTCCCAAATCAATCTCACCCGTAGTACTGTTGATGGTGAGGCCTGCAGGAGTGGCTGTATAGGTTCCTCCTCCCTGACCGGTCTGCGTGACTGTGGCCGTGCCGGTTGCACAAAACTCCGCCGGACTGTATGATATCGTCGCAGTAGGCAAAGGATGTACTATCAAATTAAAGTACTCCTCCTTGCTACAACCTGCTGCATTTGTCACAGTGTACTTATAGGTACCCGAATTACTTACTGCGGCAGTGAATGTCGTTCCCATGTCATTCACTGTTCCTGAACTCGGTGCGCCATTATTGAAGGACAATGTATAATTGTCATTAGTAGGCCCGGTAAGCTCAATAGTCACAGTCTCACCTTCACAAGCCTCTCTCGTTTCTGTGTGATACACAGGAGCGCTATTAAAGTTCATGACAAATTCAACCGGTGATGTCGATAATGTATTCCAGTATATATCATATGTCACACCCGGTGGAGCAGTATTATGCCCTTGCAGAATCAAACTTTTGAAGCGAACGGATGAATTAACACCGTGCAATTGTGTTGTATATTCCAAAGTAGCTCCATTGCTCGCAATAACCGAATAATGGAACTCTCCACCGGAAACCAGCTGAATTCTAAGTGTTGCCCAGGTATCATATGAAAAACCGCCGGGCAAACCCATATTGACCCAGGAACCATCACCTTCGTACCCTCGGAATCTTGGTGAACCTCCATCAGAAGTAAATTCTATGATTGGATATCCGGATATAACATCAGATCCATCCACGGCTACTCCCCATATCCCGGCCATTCTTCTTCCTGTAGAAGACCAGGAGGATGGAACGAAAAGATCTATTTCTATTTCATTGGTAGAAGGTGGCATATAATACTGCCGTCCTTGAGTATTGTAGAATGCTGTCACCTGCCCATCGGCAGCTGCTATACCATGATGCAGTGTATTGGGAGTCATATCAGGTGCTGTCGCCTGTGATGCAAAAATAGCCGGCGCATACCGATCAACAAACCATTGGCCGATTGCCGGAGATCCCAAAACTAATGGATTACTAAAATCTATAAATCCACATATTGGCAATACCACGACATTCGTACTGGATGTAGCATCACATGTATTTGGATAGGTTACTGTAACGCCCAAGGTTAAGGTCCCGGCACTACCTGATAAATAGGTTATTGTGTTAGTCCCCTGTCCCAATGATATTGTCCCTCCTGAAATCGTCCACAAATATGTCGCACCTACTCCGGCGTCAGGCACTGTTGCCGTATATCCACTGGTATTCTCCCACACTGCATACTGTGCCGTTATTGTTGCATCAGGTAATGGCGTCACTTCGATGGTAATCGATTTGACGTCATCACAACCATTCCCGTCCGTGTAGGCATATGAGATGGTATGCATTCCGACACCGGCCACAGCAGGATCAAACAATCCGGATATACTGACTCCCGTACCTGAATAAACACCTCCTGACGGAGTCCCACTCAGTTGAACTGCTGCTGCATCAACACAATAAGGTCCTGCAGCCGGTAAGGTTACAACAGGGATGGGATTGACAACTACATTATATGTCGCCGAATTAGTACAGGAATTACCATCCGTATAAGTATAGGTGATAGTGTGTGCGCNCACTCCCGCAAGTGCAGGATCAAAGCTTCCTCCACTGACACCAGTACCCGAATATGTTCCTCCTGCCGGAGACCCCTGTGTCAGTGTTACAACAGGCCCGTCCACGCAGAATGGGCCGATTGGATCTAAGGTGACGACAGGCAACGGATTGACATTTAGTGTATAGGTGTACGTAATCGGACATCCATTACGAGTAAGGGTTAAGGTATATGTTCCGGCATCACTCAAACTTGCATTGAAACTATGAAGCGTACCACTTGCCCCGGACAAGGTCCCTGTACCTACAACTACCAGGCCGTGTTTCATCTCAAAACTCTCGCCATTGGCATTGGTATAACCTATGGTCATTGGTGTCCCTTCACACACAGTCTGCGAATCACCATCCGATACCGGATTCCCGTTAACCGTCATTTGAGCAGAAGGCAACGGATTGACATTCAAGGTGAAAGTGAATGTCTGAACACATCCATACTGGCTGGTTATAGTGACTACATAGGTACCGGCATCTGACAAGGCTGCCGTAAAGTTATAAACCGGATCATTGACATTGCCTCCACCGTTAGGATTACCATTGTGGGTCATCGTAAACGTACCTCCCGGCGTCCCGGTCACCCGTACCCNCACAGCATCTCCCTCGCATACTGTACGACTGTCTCCGTCGACCACCGGATTGCCATTAAACTCAAACACATAAGCCGGCATCGGATCGATATCAAGGAATGCACTCGCTCCATTGTTAAATGGATTAATATCATAATGATTGGCATTATATATGTAATACGCATTCGCAGCGATACCGGCCTTTTCTGCTACAGTAGTGGAGACCGCCTCAAATGGCAAGTCAATATCATAGCCTTGTAATGATACCCCAATGCCCTGTGTATTCTTCAACAGAACCTCGGTCTTATTATCTGCTGTGGTCACGGAAACAACTTCAAAAATCTTCCCATTATGATCCTCAGGAATATACCCTACGACAACTCCCGGCATAGAAATATGATTGGAGACTGTAATATGCACCGTAATCTGACCAACTCCTATATTCTGGTAACCACCTGCCAATTGAATATGTGTTGTAAAGATTCCCTTCTCGCACACTCGCAACTGATGAGGTACCGGAGATACCGTAACAAGCTGCAAGTCTGATTGATAATATTGTCCGAACATCAAATTAACGTTCCAAAACAATAACCCTACTATTAATAATTTAACTATTGATTTCATTTTATTCAGCTTTTATTGTTAGGGAAATTATAATTTAATCATTCTAAGGATAGCAATATTGTTACCATTAACCGTATCACCTCCTCCAGTGCCTGTTGTAATGGTAACTATGGAATTATAATATCCATAAATTCCACCACTCCGACTGTGGTCTAAGCCTATATCCACATAATCTCCCGGCAAGAGTACAAATGTATTAATCGATGTATACTTCCAGAATCCCGGTATGGATGTCTTATCCACTGTAAAGTTTGCATTACCCAATGTATATGGCACACCCAAAATAGTCACACTAGGGTTAAGGTTTTCCAGTATGCTCATATTGGTCGACAGATCCGGCTCACTTATCGTGAATTCAATCGGTGCGTACGTAGGTCCGGCTCCTCTGTTCCTGATCCTGATTACCTCATTCACGGTATTGCCATCGAAGAAATCATAGGACGCCGCAAACCTTGTAACTGTCAAATCCGGAAGTTGTCCATTCACTGTTACCGTCACATTCTGAGGCCCGTCAGTACATCCATTGGCATCCTTGACCATCATCGGATATGTACCGAAACTTAATCCGCCAAACGTGCTGGACACTTGCCAGGTTGACCCGCCATCCTTGCTATACATATATGGCGGTGTACCACCCGAAGCGTTGACCGTGATCGATCCGTCTGCCGCATTGATAGCGGACTCATTGGATACTGTGAAGCTATTGATGGTAAGCGGTGCTGCTGGCTGTGTAATGGTGTAGCTGTTGTTGGCTTCGCATCCATTAGCATCTGTTACTGTTACTGTGTATGCGCNCGGCGCAAGGTTGTCAATCAGGGCTGTATTTGCCATATTACTCCAATTGTAGCTATATGGTGCAGAGCCCGATGCTCCCTCTACCTCCAGTAGACCATTGTCGTTGCCATAACAATCGACGTTGACGTGCTGGAGCGCATTGATGGTCGGATTCGGGTTGACTGTGACATTGTAACTAAGTACAGTCTGACATCCTCCATAGCTAACAGTTACACTGTAGGTGGTACTGGATGTCGGATGCAACGTTATTTCTGCTGTTGTCTCCGATGTGGACCACAGATATGTTGAACCGGCCTGTGCATTTATCACCTCGAGCTTGATCTCTTCTCCACTACATACTATACCATCATTCATCGTGTTGCCACTGGCATCGGTCACTGCAATCGACCCTCCCGCAGCATTAACATCTACACCACCCGNGGCAGCATCATCCAGCCATGGACAGAATTCCACATTGGTACTTACATGTACACCCGTGCCGCTTCCGACCGTGCCGGGTCCTGAATCATCCCCTTCATTCCAATAGTTATGCCTGCCATCCAGGGTATTTGACGAAAGGTTATTAATACCATAGCTTGAACCTGACAAATTGTTATAGTTGGCAACTACTGAACCGGCTGTCACATCGGACTGTATATCCGTTGTATTCGATGTAAAGTTATTATGTGTAATGGTTGCTGTCGCATCGCTTCCAACAATCCATATCCCTATCGGACTATTACTGATTGTGTTGCCTGTACCGATATTCGCATTCACGGTAGCTCCATTGGTATTGGAAGGATTATCGTGAACTTTAATACCGGCAATGGTCGTCGTTGTAACCGTTACATTCTTAATAACTGCAACTGTATTACCGGCATTTGAATTATAGCCTTCAAAGTTATTGACGTTAATACCTAACTTCACATTACTAATATTGCCTCCATCAATTTCAGGCGCTACCTGGTCATTCCAAACATTGATACCAATGGTTGCTTGAGTAGAAATACCCGTACCATCAATATTATTGTCCTTCAATATCTGAACGGCATTTGCCTGTGATGAAACAAGGATACCATCCCATAACGTCTCATTGGAGTTATTCAATCCGGTGATCGCATTGTCTCTCACTGTAAATGGTGACGCAGAAGAATAAAACAGGTTATGGAAAATACCTCTTCTTCTTGCTTGTATCGTGTTATTCTCTATCAGCTGGAAGTTTGATCCTCCCGGGTTAGCTTGCCAGAAATTACCTGTCTGAATACCTACTCTTACATCTTCTATACAGTTATTTTTAACATGAGCATATTGATTATTGTATAATAATACGCCTAAACCCCATTTATCTATTCCGGATAATGCATCATAAGTACCTAAATGGCTAATCTTGTTATTTTCAATCAAATGGCCTGATGATGGTACACCTACCGGATAATCATATAATGTGACCCCACTGTATGATAGGTCTTTAATTATATTATTTCTTACCGTAAGATTGTTGATACCAGTTTCATACACTGTAATTGCCTCTGCAGCATTCAAATCAGCACCAGATGTACCTAGAAAACCACTTGTCAATGATGTATTATCTCCACTGATTGTGAATCCTGCTATAGTTACATTGGATGCTGCAACGTGGAACACTTCTCCACTGGCCACTGCATTTGTTGCCGGTACAATTATAGCCTCAGGAACTCTGGTGCCTGTACATGCATCTACAACGGCATTAGGACCTAGAATACTCAACTCTTTTGTTACCACAATATTTTCAGCATAGGTGCNCGCACTTACCGAAATTACATGGCCACTGAGTGTCGTCGCATCATTGATCGCTGCCTGAATAGAGCAGAACATCTTATTGGTATTGAGGTTCGTGACAAGACCGGCTCCTACTCCTACATTTCGTGTATTTGTTCCATTCCCTGAAAATGTATTGGGCGCCATTGTATTGGCACAGGTGTTCTGTGTATTACCCCTGCCAAAATACTGATCAGTCAGATTTGACTGGTCCCCATCCGCCGGTGGCAGTGGTAAATGACCAGCCTGGAACTGTACACCAATATCGTTATTGGTCAGGGTATTTCCGTTGACTGTATGGTTGACACCCTCTATTACAATACCAAATCCTTCACTGTTGGAAGAACCATTGTCCTGAATGTAACCTGAGACATTGTTATTTGTCACGGTTACTCCATTCGGAAGATCCACATTACCTGCTGTCACACTTCTTCGAATAACCGCAATGCCTGCAATGTCACGCAATTCTGATGGCTTCAATGTAGAAAATGCAGTAGTGAGGCTTACCGTGTTGCCATCTACTGTCGTACTACCATCCGGATTCTTCACTTCTATACCAAAGCGTCCACAGTCTGTTATGGTGTTATTTGACATGGAATTAGTTCCCACACTGCCATTGAGTCCCACTGCTGACATACCACTGTCTCCTGAACGCTCTACCGTGTTCCCGGTCATAGTAACTGCTGATGCATTGCCATCCTGCAATTCTATACCACAACATCCGCCTATATCATGTACATAGTTATTGGTTATCGTTATATTTGTTTTCAATCCATCCCATATTACAATACCTCTTCCATTTACTCCGGATCCACTTACTTCACAATTATCTATAGTAACATTATCAACAGCCTGCAGCTTGATAGCTCCTAACCCACTGGTATTTATCAGACACAATCTCTGCAATACCAATCCATCATTACCGTAATAGGCATCAATACCTCCACCTGTTCCCACTGTATTCTGTATCGTGATATCACGGATCGTCACATTCTCAACTCCGGCCGGTATCCTAAATCCATACGCAAGACTTCCTCCTCCTTCTATAACTACTCCCCGCATGTTGAACCCGCGCCATCTATTGTCAATGACTTATTAACTATTGCGTTTTCTGTATAGGTTCCGCTACAAATTTCTATCACATCGCCTGCTGTGGCTGCATCGATAGCTGCCTGAATGGTGGCATAATACAATGACTGGGTAATGTTGGTCACCGGCAGAAGATTTACCGTACCATTGCCTGTAACAGTTGAGCTGTTAGCATCTGTGATAGTAAAACTATAGGTGCCTGCAGCTAAACTACTGATAGTATATGGTGATGTAATGCCGCTTGCATTGCCATTGGAAGGTCCCGTCCAGGAAATACCATAAGGAGCGGTACCGCCACTAAAGGTCACTTCTATGGAACCATTGGATACTCCGCATGTCTGTGATGTCGTTGTAACTAAATTTATTACTATCGGAGTACCTAAACAGCTTCCTGCTACCGGCTGGAAGCCCGGTGCGCTTAACTGATCATCCGTACCATTAGTCAACCAACTGATATAATCAAAATTAGCCGAAGCAGCACCTGCAATATTGGGATGTGTACCGGGAGGAACTGAGGTTCCGCCGAAAACTACAGGAATCAAAGCAGCATATCCCGGTTCAGATCCGTTAACATTATTCACTGACGGTGAAGATGCCTGACCAAACCAATTACATTCGAAGTTTTTCGGATTGGTTCCGGGTGCCGGCAGAGAACCGCCAGCCTGCCTGTCTTCGATATCTGCATACCAGTTACCTGAAATATCGTTATTATTAAATGTAGAGTTCAGTGCCTGCTGCAATGGGCTGTTGCTACCGCCACTTGCGTCTAAAAACAATATTCCTGATGTCCAGTTATTCGTTACAAAGTTCTCCTGGAAGTCGGTATTATCAGTCTGGTTCCTGAATATTGCCCCTGTACGGTTGTTATCAATAATATTGTTATGAATATTATTCCCGTTGCTGTGATTGATATCAATTCCGGTACGGTTTCCGGTGATATGGTTATTTCTGATCTCACCATAATTACCCTGACTTTGAATAGCTATTCCTATAATATTCAGGTTGGGATCATTCCAGTCTGCTACATTATTTCCCTCTCTTGTAATGGTAAATCCTTCTACAATTGCTCCAGCTGCCTGAATTCTGACAGTGGCATTGCCGCCACCTATCGGTCCACTTATTGTCGTAGTGGAGTAACCGGAACCGGTTAGGGTCAGATTTGCTTTATTGATTGTAACATCTTCAGTATATGTCCCCTCTTTAACATTTACAGTCCAAGAATTGTCTGCAGCATCAACACCTCTTTGAATAGAAGCTTGTGTATTGGGAGTGACATAAGAATCAGGAGTCACAAAGAGATTATTTGCAACCCAGACTACTCTTCCATAAGATGCATGATCTACTTTATGAACCACTCTGTCTTCTTTATCGAAGTTATTCGAAGCTCCGGTAAAGGTGTTATTATCTGTTGCATCTACCGTGGTGTAACCCATATTTACTATATCTCCAACAACATTTGTCACACCGTTGACAAAGTTAGAATTACCGGAAAATGTCGAATTCTTAACTACAATAGGAGAACTGCCATAAATGCCCGATAAATTTAAAGCTCCGCGTGTTGCACCTGTTCCATTAAAGTTTACGTTTTCAATTGTAACACCTGCATCGGCATTGGTAAAGGTCCATAGTCCCAGTAATGTTCTCGGGAAATGAGCGGCACCCGGATAATCATTAAAGGTTATATTTTTAAATGACATCTCTCCGGAAGGTTCTGCCCCACCGAGATATTTCCCATTAATACCTATACCTACATAATATGGTGTTGGATTAGGAGTGGTTAATCCAAAGGTATTGACCATGTCATCAATATCAAGATCTCCATTAAACCCAAGTAAGAACATATCTCCATTACCCGGATCAGTATCACCGGATGTCATATTGTGATATAAATCAACTTTCTTAAATACAAAGTCCTTGAACTGATTAGAAAATCCGGAGCCATTATCTTTACCATAAAATAAAATTCCATTTCTTCTATTCTCTGATAGGGTTAATCGACCGGCACCTCCTAATAACTGTAAATCATGAACCTGACAGTGTCTGGCTATCATCCCATAATTATTCCCGGTAAATGTGCTATTCTCAACGATAACATCTGAAATAATATCAGTCCCTACAGTAGATGATGAAAATCCTTTAAAGACAAGACCTGATGTCGATCCCGGACAATTTGCGACCTGAACATTCTGGACAGTAATATGGCTTATCGGGTTATTGTTAGCCGCATTCAAATCTATACCACCAACATATGAGTTCGTATTTATCGCTGTAGTATTAATGTAAAATCCATTGATCACTTGTCTGTTAGAAGCATCTATACCGCCTGCGGTTACATTAATCACAGGCTGATTGAGGATCGAACCTACAATGACGGAATTGGTCATTGGATCACTACCCGACCCTGCTCCATTTAGTGTTAACCTTTTATTCAAGGTGATGTTTTCATTATATGTCCCCGGACACACTTCTAACACATCCCCTGCAGTAGCCGCATTAATAGCATCCTGTATGGTGGTGTATGTCAACATGGTATTTGTATTGGTCACCAAATTGGAACAAGAATATGGACCAAGATATTCAAGTGTTATGTCATTACTATTATAATGAACCTGCCATTCCGGATTACCACCCGGCAAATTAAGTGTGGAGAAAGTACCCGTAATGCCTCCTGTAGCCGTTACTATAATAAAGTTGTCGCCTATGGAAGGTGTATATGGAGTGATATAGGAGACATTCAGCGTTCCGGCGGCTGTAAAGTTACCTGTCACCTGAAGCTGGTCGTACTCCGTACATACTGTTGTACCCGCCATCTCAATGTCCAATATAGAGTTGGTGAGGTTTCCTACAAAGGTCAGACAGCCTGGCGAAGAGCCGGGAGCTATGGTACCGTTGTTGAAAAATGTAGTACCAGATACACCACTCATCCCGGTTATACCCTTAATTATGCCGGTGGCATTATTGTGTAATTCACCCCAAGATAAATCAATTGTTCCTGCCTGCAGATCTATTACACCATTATTTTCATATGAAAGGTAAGGAGATTCCAACGTGCCGGAGCCTGCACGTACAAAGGTACCATGATTGATGAAGGCGCNCTTATTACTAGCACTAATACCTCTGAACAAATAAGCATTTGGTGTAACACTCGTTAGGGTCTGACCTGATGGCAGGATCAGTGTACCATTATTTTGAATATATAAATTGTTACCTAATGTACCCCCTCCATTCAGGATAACTGTCTNTTTCTTGATATAAGCAGTCCCATTTCCTGACATAACATTAAAAGAACCAGCAACAGTAACATCTCCACTTACTGTTCCGTCTCCGATATTCCCAATACCATAACCTGTCAAATTAAACACCACATCCCCTGCAATGGACACATCGCCATCGTTGGCTAATGTGCCACCATAATTAGTAAAACTCAGGTCGCCTCCTATACTCAGATCGAATGGTAGTTCCAACCTACCACTGGAATGATAAAACTCCAAATTGCCCGGTATTGAAAAGGCCACCGATGAAGTAAAAACACCTCCTATTTTAAGATTAGGTATCGATAATGATGGTGCCGTAGAAGTCAAAGATATACTGTTATTGGATCCTCCATTTAGAATTTGAAGGAGTCCATCCCCACTAATGTTCGTCGTACCTCCAAGGGTATATGTAGAATCAGATTGCGCAACTAATCCCAATGTTCTTCCTGTGGCTATGTCAAAATTACCGGCATCCGACGAACCTGTGAGATAGTATTGAAACCAGTCGCCCGTCGTAAGTTGTACATTGCCGTGATTTTGAAATGAAAGATAATTAGATTCCAACGTGCCGGAGCCTGCCCGAACAAAGGTACCATAATTGATGAAGGCGCACCTATCACTATTACTCAACCCATTGAACACATAACCACCTGGAGTAACACTCGTTAGGGTCTTACCTGATGGTAGGATCAGTGTACCTTTATCTCGGAAATACAAATGGTTATTTAATGTACNCCCGCCATTCAGGATAACTGTCTTTTTCTTGATATAAGCAATCCCATTTCCTGACATGACATTAAAAGAACCAGCAACAGTAACATCTCCGCCTGTTGTTCCGTCTCCTATATTCCCATGACTACCGTATAACAAATTAAACACCACATCCCCTGCAACGGACACATCTCCATCGTTGGCTAATGTGCCACCATAATTAGTAAAACTCAGGTCGCCTCCTATACTCAGATCGAATGGTAGTTCCAACCTACCACTGGAATGATAAAACTCCAAATTGCCCGGTATTGAAANAGGCCACCGATGAAGTAAAAACACCTCCTATTTTAAGATTAGGTATCGATAATGATGGTGCCGTAGAAGTCAAAGATATACTGTTATTGGATCCTCCATTTAGAATTTGAAGGAGTCCATCCCCACTAATGTTCGTCGTACCTCCAAGGGTATATGTAGAATCAGATTGCGCAACTAATCCCAATGTTCTTCCTGTGGCTATGTCAAAATTACCGGCATCCGACGAACCTGTGAGATAGTATTGAAACCAGTCGCCCGTCGTAAGTTGTACATTGCCGTGATTTTGAAATGAAAGATAATTAGATTCCAACGTGCCGGAGCCTGCCCGAACAAAGGTACCATAATTGATGAAGGTGCGCCTATCACTATTACTCAACCCATTGAACACATAACCACCTGGAGTAACACTCGTTAGGGTCTTACCTGATGGTAGGATCAGTGTACCTTTATCTCGGAAATACAAATGGTTATTTAATGTACCCCGCCATTCAGGATAACTGTCTTTTTCTTGATATAAGCAATCCCATTTCCTGACATGACATTAAAAGAACCAGCAACAGTAACATCTCCGCCTGTTGTTCCGTCTCCTATATTCCCATGACTACCGTATAACAAATTAAACACCACATCCCCTGCAACGGACACATCTCCATCGTTGGCTAATGTGCCACCATAATTGGTAAAACTCAGGTCGCCACTTAGATCAATATTATAGCTTCCTATAATTTTTGAACTACTATGTCCTAGTGTCAGATCATGCAGCTGAATAGCTGATGTCAAGGTAACAGTACTTGCATTACTGATAATGGCATCGTCATCTACATCAGGCACTCCGTATGGTATCCACTTGGCAGGGTCATTCCAGTTGCCGTTAACAGGACTTGCCCAGGTGTAGTTATATGAGTCTTTCGGCAAGACATGATGATATTCAAGGTCATCGATGTAGAAATGGGCTGAATTAGATGCACTCGATTCAGCAAAAAAGCAAAAGCGGAAATATTGGCATTAGCCCCCAAAGAATTACCACGCTCAGCATCATCAAGCACCAGGGTGCCATCCACCCACAAATCCCATTTTTGTGGGTCCAAATTATAGGTATTGCCACCTCTTTTATAAGTAGTAGCTGTACTTCTGTTATTGCAATAAATTTCTATCGTCTGGTTAGCATCTTCGCTAAACGGGATTCCTGATGTAATATTAACATCCGATCCCAAAGACCGCCTTTTTAATGAGGTAATTACTCCTGAGGCATCATAGACAATGGTAAAATTGGCTAAAACATTATTATAATGGCTTGTATAACCATTATTGTCATTTCCTACAGTTGGCAAACCTACAGAAATATTAAGTTGTCCGGTATTGGATGAAGTCGTCCGCACCTTAGCTTTTAAATAAAACTCCGGGAAGGACTGTTCCAGCTATACACACCGAATTTATTGGTTGAAGCGCCCGTAGCTGCCTGTATATCAAGTGCATGACCTGTTCCTGGAACAGTAGCATCCTGTACAAAAAACCACCACCTTGTCCATTGCTGGTTCTTACCCTATAGGTTCCACCGGCAATTGGTGTAGCCGACAAGCCATTCAAAAAGTAGTTGAATTTGAGTTGTTGGTAGTAAATGAACCAGTGGTTGTCCCAAAGTCATAATTCCAAATATTAGGTTGTGAAAAACCAATGCTTCCTATGCAGATAAAGAGCAGAGATAAAAAAATCCACTCTTGTTTATTGTAAGAAATCTCATAATAATTATTCTTTTAAAAATGATGACTAATAATGGTGTATAATTTATGTTTTGCTACTTCGTACGCTTATTGTAAAATAAAAATATTGCTATATGCTTTGTTGCTAGTTTGTATATGGTATTACTTCGTATGACCCAGCCAATTGATGATAAGTATTTAAAATACTCTTCTGTCTTCCCGGCCAGTTGACCTGACCATCCGCGATACCCGGAATAAAGAGTAGTGCTATCATGGCCACTAAACATGGGAAAATAAAATCTGAAATCAATTTTATAAAAGTACTTCTCATGATGAAGGTTTTATAAGTTAAAGAATCATCAATAGTGTGTCGGTGTAATTAAATCAGAATCTGATATTTCACTTGAACTTTATTATTAATTCAGATGAAATCCAGATGGTGCTTTCTTATTGAGTATTTTCAAGTACTATTTGCAAGAAGTTCAGTCGGTATAGTCTCTTTCGGTTTATTGTATCTATCAAAGGGCAGTTTTAATGAACTGGTCTTTTGATCTAATGTGTGAAAAGTCCGGGCAAGTCAACTAAAAAGTTATCCGGAATGTAAGGCTTGAATTAAATCATGTGAATGTTTAGATGCATATTTTTCATTTAGGCGTTAAATAATAGTGTGTGTTACTCAATTATGTATATATTTTATTCAACTCCAGGATAGTAAATCTAACTTGCTCCTAATTATTAATTCAATGATTGTTAAAAAACAAAAATATTTTGTTAACTAATTTTAAATAAATGTTCAATTTCCCGCATTATTTTTTGGATTATCTTAAAACAAACCTTGTCCAACCAATCGGCCTACGTTACATTTAAGATACTTTCGAAAAAATGGTCTTCCTAAATAATAAGGTTAAAATTCCTTCTGTAAGCAACACCAGTTCCACCAACGGTTATGTTCAATACAGGAATCAATTCAGGTGGATTCTACAATCAATCATGTATTCAATGCGGTACTCTCTAATCCGGCACCAACAAATATTACTGTGTTGCTGCTCCCGATTTAGGATTACGAAATCAGGTTGCCTTATTACCTTTTCAAATAATTTGTTAAGTATTCAGTTACATTTGTTACAAATAACGCTTTTTATGTTCAATATGACATGGCCGTAATTTTGAAGTATGTATAATGAGAATTCTATTAACGCATAAAATATCACTCTTTAATCCATCAGGGAATTCAATCTAAACACATGCAACCTATGCGGGTCGAATATTTATATTCCGAGAAACAGATTAAGCAACACCGGCATATCAGTAGAAAATTCAATGGAAAGAAAACACAGCGCGGTCGAAAAAGTACCACTACATAAACACTCCAACCTTCTCCAGCAACGCCTTCTTGAATTTCTTGGACAATGGCAGTTCATATTTGTCGATATAGACAGATTCGGAGGTGACACGGTCTATATTACTGATATTGACTATGTAGCGCTGGTGGATCCGACAAAAACCATGATCCGAAATAAAACTCTCAACATGATCAAGCTTTGTACGTAGTGGAACTTTTCTGCCCAACAAAAGAATATTCACATAGACATGTTCGCTTTGAAAAAGAGAATATCTTGAAAATTAATCTTAATAAAATCGGTTCCTGATTTGAAAAAAGTACACGTAGCACCAACAGCAGGTTTAAGTCGGGTATCCGTATTTTCGCCATCTTCGCTTGCAATAGGAGCATTGGGCAATGCGGGTACTTCATTATCCCGATTGATCTCCTTCTTATCTAATGTTGAATCAGTATTGTCCGAAGGGTGATCACCTTTGAGCTTCAGACGTAAAACATGCCGATTATCATTGTCCCATAAGAAGACGGAATGACAACTGCCTTTGGGGAAGGCTTGCAAATACGAAGTCAAGGATTCCGGAAAGTCAGCCTCCCGACCGGGATTAACCAGAACGGCTCCATTATCGTCCGCTGCAATCTTTTCCATAGCTTCAGACATATCGCTATAAATGTCTTCAATACAAAATTCCGTCATGGATAGAATCTCCTCAATAAACACCCACGATGCTTTATTGCCGGAGACAGAATTGTGTGCTTTCATACTAAGACTATAAGGTTTTATATTAAACTTCCCCAGGGAATTGAAATCACATAAAAGCGACAATCTGAAGGTGCAATTGTATATTAAACAATTAAATCGATTTTGACCGATTTAATACGCTTTTTTGTTTTTCAGTTCGCAAGGTAATAATTTTTAATTTAATAATCAAAAAAAGTCACTTATATCTCAAAATTCTTTTTCTCAATATTTTTACGCCTCGCCAAACCCTTGCAGGTAACACATCCGGCAGAAAAAATTAATGATTGCTTCCCTTTTCTAAATTGCAGATTATAGACTAAGGATATACCAAAACTTCGCCTATTCCCGACTTTATGCAATAAAAAAGCCTCGCAAAAATGCGAGGCTTTTATATAAATAAGTATATTTCTTTACTTTACACTGTTGACGACAGCCTTGAAGGTATCTGTATGGTTCATCGCGAGATCGGCAAGAACTTTTCTGTTGAGTCCTACATTCTTTTCTCTCAGCAGATTGATGAGCTTGGAGTAGGAAACACCTTCTGTTCTGGAAGCTGCATTAATCCTGGCTATCCAAAGCCTTCTGAATGCGCGCTTTTTGTTTCTCCTGTCGCGGAATGCATAGCCATTGGCTTTGTCAACGGCATTCTTCGCTACGGTAAGAACCTTAGATCGTGCGCCAAAATAACCTTTGGCCGCTTTAAGAATTTTCTTTCTTCTTTGTCTGGACGCTACTGCGTTTACTGAACGTGGCATAATAATTTGGTTTTAGTACGATACAGGGCTTACTCAAAATAAGCTTTGGCCTGTATCCTCGTTAAAAATAATTTTTAAATTCCGTGGTGGAAATTACTGAATACCCAGCAAAGCCTTTACCCGCTTTTCATCGGCCGGACTGACAAGGGTAGAATCCCGAAGGGCAAGTTTCGCCTTCTTGGACTTATTCCTCATCATGTGTGAGGTATAAGCCTGAAATCTTTNTACCTTCCCGGTTCNCGTAATCCTGAATCGCTTCTTGGCACTGGAATGTGTCTTCATTTTAGGCATAATATCTATGCGTATTTAATTAAGTTAAACAAATTAGGGTGCAAAGGTAAGCAATTACTTAATATCAAGACGCTTTCCCTCGAAAAAATTGAAAATTGTTGTAATTATTCAGTTTATCTCCTGTAGAAGTCTTGCGCTCAGGCCCCTTGGACTATTTGATGTCATCACGTAAAGTGGTTGGACCGGAATAAGTTTCACGTTCAAATTCTAAGATGTACGCTTATTTATCCGACTTTCTAATAGCTTCGTAAGTCATCCGGTTACCTGTCATATCTCCACTGTATTGCTGTAGCATCTTCCTGAGTGTAGTGTCACGCGCCATCAAAATTGCATCCGGTATACCGGAGTAAAGATTGTTCCGGCAAAGCTTATCTTCCGGCCAGCGGTAAAGCGATACCGGATTTTCGCCATTGAATTGATAACAGTAGTCCTTATCTATATAGGTATATATGTTGCCATTGTAATTGATGGAATACCTTTTTGTGGTCTGCTCAAATAGGCTGGTTCCCAATGAATAGTAAGGCTGCGGGTAATGCAGCAAGCTCATCACGGAAGGCAAGATATCTATCTGGCTGGCTATAATATCGCTTTTTCCTTTCAGTCCACCACTCTTCGGCCTGAAGAACACAATCGGTATGCGGTAATCTTCCATGATGGAGGATTGTTCTCCTTCTATATTGATTGCAGTGTGGTCAGCAGTTATCACAAACAGGGTATTGTCAAACCACGGTGAAGTCCTGATTCTTTCAAAAAACCTTCTAAGTGCGTAATCCTCATATTCCACACAATTGAGAAAAGGCTGACGGTGCCTGTTGAACACCTTGCGATACTGCCCGGGAATATGAAACGGATGATGCGGATTGAGGGTAAAGATAGCCGAGAAGAACGGTTGTGAGGTGGCATCCATGTTGTCGGCGGCATACTGAAGGAAAGGTTCATCCCAGATACCCCATCGTCCATCATAGTCATCATTATTTTTATACTCATTCTTCCCATAATAGTGATCGAAACCTGCAAGACCCGCATAGGAGTCAAAGCCCATGGTACCGTTGTACCNCCCGTGGTAGAATGATGAGGAATATCCTACTTTGTCGAGCAGATTGGCCATTGAAGTGATCTTGTTGGATGAATAATAGGAAAAAATGAATGGCTCCGACTGCCAGGACGGGATGGAGGACAATATCGCGGGGATGCCCTGGATAGATTCCTTGGCATTGGCGAAGGCATTGGGAAAAATATAACCCGCCGCAAATAATGAGTCAAGGAATGGTGTGCTTGCCTCACCTCCGAAATACCCGATGTATTTCCTGGACAGGCTTTCCACAATGATAATGACCACATTTTCCCGGGTAAATGAATCCAGGGTGGCGGGCCGATGTATTCCTCCCTGCAAATCAGAAAGTTCCTCCTCCGGGAAGAAATTCATCGCAGGCATTGATTTCTGCCTGAGTGACTTAAATATCGAAAATGGTGTGTTGATGATGGCAGGAATGTTCTGCACGGAAGTCATTTCTGAGGCATGGATCACGTTGAGTGGCTTAGTCTGCAATCCGCCCCGAAAAGCCAGCACCCACAACCCCAGTGACAGAAACAGCACCGCAGAGGANNCCAGATAGAACTTTAATGGCGAAAGCTCCCGGAAAGTATGCTGAATTGTATACCGATAACCACGCCACAACAGCCACATCATCAGTACAAATCCGATGATCAGATACCAATACTGGGCAGCAAAGGTTGGTAAAAGTCGAAACAGGTCACCTCCCTTTTCTCCGGTGACGAATCTAAGGGCATCTGCCTGTGACCGCTTGTGTACAAATGGAAAATAAGCGATATCGGCCAAATTGCCGAGCAGACACACACCATTGGTCAACATGAAAATTATAGCAAGTAACCTTCGATAAACCTTACTGGCGAAGAAGGGCAACGGCAGCATCAGCAGGATGATATACAGAACATTAGATGCGGCGATCGCAGACAAATCAAATCTCATTCCACCCACCATCACTTCCGCAAAGGAACCTATATCCTGGATACTAAGTTCTTGCCTGTTGACAAGCATGAATAATGCACGGCATAATGCATAGCAAATAAGCAGAAGAATAATCTGCAAGAAAAGTCGTCTTACTCTGGCTGAAACTGATTCCATGGAGTAAAAATTATCCGGACGATGATCTTCCAAAATTCAGACTCAAACCGGCGCAGTCGTCGAAAAGTGATTGAGACCCGGGCGATAGTGTCTGACCATCAGCCGTCAATACAGTTACTTTTTCTTCTTCGNGGAAATAACGACACCCATCTTCTTGCCTTCCAATTTCGGCAGTGCTTCGGCGGCACCGACATCCTCCAGCTCTTTCATAAATTTGAGCAGGAGCAACTCTCNCCTATCCTGAAACACGATGCTTCTTCNCCTAAACTGAACATAAGCCCTCACTTTTGCACCTTCGCCCAGAAAATTACGAGCGTGTTTCACCTTGAAATCAAAGTCATGGTCATCGGTATTCGGTCCGAATCGGATCTCCTTGATAACTGTTTTTACTGTCTTTGCCTTGAGCTCTCTTTCCTTCTTCTNTTTATTGTAAAGAAACTTCTGGAAGTCAATAATTTTCACAACAGGAGGAGTAGCATTGGNGGATATTTCCACCAAATCCAAACCGGCCTGTCTGGCCCAGTCTAAAAGCAATGGCGTGGAATAGATCCCGGCTTCTACATCATGACCTGCGACATCACTTATCACTTCAAAATCTTCTCCGATAAGCCTTACCTCAGGAATTCTGATTTGTTCATTGATTCGGAATTGAGCTTTTTCGGCTCCTTTATCCTGTCTTTCTTTTTTGCCAAATTAAAAATTAAGATTTAAAATAATTATCTGTATCGTTTTGTTTGTGGTTGTAACAGAGCTGATTAACGTAAAACAGCGGTATTCTGTTCCTTTCCGGCACAAATGTAATTTATTTTTATTTATCAGGTATTTATAGGTATGGGAAAAGTGCATATACCGTGGATATATTTTAATTCCGGGGAAAGAATTGTGGCGAAGCCAGGCCTGAGCTTGATAAAGAGTATAAGGGGTGTATCAGGAAGGCCAAATGAGCTAAAAAGGAGGATGTAATTTTTAAATCTGGATTTTTTTAACAAACCATTTCAAAAAATGACAATCTTTGCGTCAACTTTTTCATTTTTAAAGAATTGTAAAAGGCATTCAAGAAACTAACCTATGTATTTATTCATTCGGCTCCTATCTCTTTTATTAATTGCAACAATGCCCGACCCTTCTGTAACAGATATCACAACACCCGCCCCTCCTGAAGAAAAGAAAAAAGATGATACGGAGATTCTTTTTGAAACCTGCGGATTGAATGGTATAGTTTCACTGGATGCATTTAAGGAAGCGATGGTTGGCTATACGAGGTTTCAGCCGATGAATTCAATTCTCACCATCGTAGATTTTTCCCTCCCCTCTAATGANAAAAGGTTNTTTGTCATCGATCTTGCCAATAAAAAATTATTGTTGTCATCCCTGGTCGCTCATGGACAAAAATCCGGTGAATTGATGGCCACTAAATTTTCCAACAAACCCAATTCTCATCAAAGTAGCCTTGGATTCTACCGGGTAGGAGCAAAAATATTCAGTCCCAAGCATGGAGACGCTTTAAGCCTGGATGGGCTGGATAAGGGTCTTAATGACAACGCCCGGGCTAGGGAAATTATAATCCACGGGGCAGATTATGTCAGTGATGACTTTATAAAAAAATTTGGCAGGCTGGGTCGCAGCTTTGGCTGTCCGGCATTGCCCAGAGATATTATGGCCGAGGTACTTCCCATTATCCGCGATGGTTCGATCCTTTTTATTTATCGTGGATCAAGAGTCTGATCGAATAGATTTTTCGCTATTGAAGTTTCTGAAATATTACAAAAGGGGATTAGCATAGAACGTTCCCGGATTACGCTGCCTGATATTTACACTGACGAAGCATAGCAGTAGTAATACCGAAGGAACATTCGTAAAAGACCAATTTCATTGGCCTGAACGCCTGTAATATCGGCATCCCCAGTTCGGATTGTATCACTCCCTGGACAGAGCAGAGCTCTGGTCGTTGTACTCTCGGGACAAGCATACCTAAAACTATCGGATTATTTTATCATTCATCCGGGTATAAGATCAATACATCTAATGGAGAAATGATTCACCCCTATAAAAAACGATTTTCAAAAACTACGCATTCCAAGCTAAAAGACTCATGCACAGGTAAACAATTTTTTCCTTCACCCACAACATTCTTTCAATACTTCTTACTGACTCTCCTGCCAATCTTATAAATTTCAAACCACAATATCGAACCAAAGGCAATGCATACTGATATACTGATCTCCTTAACCGTTAAGCCTGTCACGTGAAAAAACCCTGAAACCGCAGGAAGATAAAGAATCATGAGAAGGAAGATCAGGGTTGCAAGCGTGATCACAGGGAAGAGGAGGTTCTTCTTCATAAAACATTCAAACAGACTATAATAAAATGATCGATTAGCAAAGCTTAGAAAGATATTTGCTAATACCAAAGTAGCAAACACCATAGCCCTCGTTTTCTCCTCTGAAGCACCATTTTGAGCCATCCATTGATAAGCCGTCAGAACACCTCCTGTAATCATCAATCCTTGCAAAATACTGACGGCCAGCTCACGCCAACTCAGGAAGGTATCTGCCATCCTGCGAGGTGGCCCGGACATAGCATGTCGTTCTATCGGTTCATTCTCATACACGATGGAACAGGTAGGTCCCATAATCAACTCCAAAANAATGACATGTACAGGGGTAAAGATCGCCGGATAAACCCAACCCAGGAACAAAGGCAAGGATACAGTCAAGATAATCGGTATGTGGATGGAGATAATGTATTGAACCGCTTTCTTGAGATTGGTATAGATACGGCGTCCGGCGGCAATACCTGTGATGAGCTTATCCAGGTCATCGTCCGTGATAACCAAAGACGCTGCAGACTTGGCTATTTCGGTACCTTTATGGCCCATGGCCACACCGATATGCGCAGCCTTCAACGCAGGTCCGTCATTGACACCATCCCCCAACATAGCCACTACCTCCCCATCAGCCTTTAAGGTCTTGACTACTTCAAGTTTGGCATCGGGAAACATTCTGGTAAACAATACTGTGTCACGTACTATCGACCTCAACTCTTCCTCACCCCGGGAAGAAATGAATTGGCCCTCAACAGGTTTTGCATCGTTTATGATGCCGGCTTGTTGAGCAATAGCCACAGCCGTATCGGTATTATCACCGGTAATCATTTTGACCTTTATGCCTGCCTGATAGATCTTACTGAAAACGTTCCGGATACCGGGCTTGGGAGGATCCTGAAATATCAAAAGGCCGAGAAATCGAAATACCAGATCCTGTTGTGCGGGAGGAAATCCCGACGCTGCAAAATCAGATGCACCGACGCCCAAGACCCGAAAACCTTGTCCACTAAACTTCCTAACCATCGCCCGCATGTCTTCGAGCTGCTCCATATCAAGTTCGGATACTTCAAGAATGGCCTCCGGCGCTCCTTTTGCGGCAACTATTCTATTGCCATTATCATTTTCGAAGATATGCGTCATCATGGGAGGTATTCCGCCCAATGGATATTCGTGCGCCATATGAAATTGTGGCCTTAAATCTTCATTGGCGGTCTCTCCATAGATCCTGTGTAATTCCTTCTCCATCGGATCAAAAGGCACAGGTTCACTGGCCCACATGGCATAAGAAATCAGGTCAGTCAATGCGGCATCCGAAAACTCATGGGCCAAACAAGTCTGACCGGATGAAAAATCGTACATCATGTGCAGATGCATTGAATTTTGCGTGATGGTTCCTGTCTTATCGGTACAAATCACGGTTGTGCTTCCCAATGTTTCCACGACACTAGACTTTTTGACGATGATGCCCTCATTGATCAGTTTCCAGGCGCCCAGGGCCATAAATGTAGTGAATGCCACCGGAATCTCTTCCGGCAATACTGACATGGCAAGCGTCAGACCGCTAAGTAAGCTTTCTATAATGTCACCGGTCTGATAAAACCGATAAATACAAATCATCACAAAAACAATGATGCCCCAAATGGCCATATTCTTCACGAAGGTGCGGATCTGCAACTGAAGTGGTGAAGCCTCATCCCCTATATCCTTTATCGAAGTACCAATCCTGCCTATCCGTGTTTCCGCGCCAATTTTCTCTACTTCAAACACCGCAAGTCCGGAAACAATAATAGTGCCACTATATACGCTGGAATCAGACGTGTCTGCTCGCTTGAATACCGGCATACTCTCACCGGTAAGCGATGCTTCATTGACTGAAAAATCATTACTATGAACAATGCGCCCATCGGCATTGACCATCTTACCTTCTTCAACGACACACAGGTCACCTACAACAATCTCGCGGGTAGGAATCTTCAATATCTCTGAGTTTCTGATTACCGTACTCAGGGGTTCATTCAATTTTTCAAGTTCCTGTAGCGCTTTTCTACTCCTGTTATCCTGATAAAACGAAATAGCTGATACAGCCACTATGGCCACAAACATAAATGCAGCTTCACCCCAATCGCCAATAATCAGGTAAATAATTGAAACCGCAACCAACAAAATCAGCATCGGCTCTTTGAAGATATCCACTAAAAGATCATACCAGGCAGTTTCGCTGCCACTCCTGAGACTATTGAATCCAAATCTTTGGCGGGAGTCCTCAACTTCCGTTGCGTCTAGACCTTTGAGGTGTTCCGGGATAAGTGTCTGCATCCTACTTTCATTCTGATATGACTACAAGCTACAGCCAGAAAGCGACTGTATGCTGTCCGATGATTTTTAATTATCCGGTTTACTACTTTTTCCGAAATCTGCCGGAATAGCAAGCAGGGGAACCCTTGTCTGATAGCTCATAGCACGCGTCTTACTCGGGTTGAAGAATCTTGCCCATATATTATCCTGATAAGTCACCATGACCAAGATATCAATTTCATGCTCTTCAATATATTTCTGGATAGTTTCTTCAAAATCATCACCATACAGATGGGCGCCGGATAAGGTATCCTCCCTGTATTCGGTCTTCAGGAAAGACTGGTATGCTTCAAGGCTTTCAGAATGTCTGATAAATTTAGCCGCTGAATCGTCAATCTGATTGGTAAAGACTGCCACCTGAACCTCCGCCATATATAATTCAGCCAACTCAAAAATAAAATCAAGGACGGCTTTCTCCTTTTCAAAAANATTGGTTGCAAACAGAATTTTACCCGGTTNTTTCCAGGTATAATCCACCGGAATGGCCATAACAGGCACCTTTGTATTGCCGATGACAGAAGAAGTCCTGCTACCCCAAATCCTTTGTAAAGAGCCACTTGCGCCCAATGCGCCCATGACAACCAAATCAACTCCCAGCGACTGAACTGCCTCATCGATGGCCTCCTTCAGTCCTGTTGTAGAAACTACCGTATCTACAGCCACACCATATTGTACTGCAAGGTCCTGCTTCACGTTTCGAAGCCTGGCTTCAGCCTCACCAATCATCTTGCTGTTAAACTCCTTATTGACACCCATGTAATCTACATACATATTGCCACCTACCTCCAAGGAATGAAGGAGGGTAATACTTTCGGCGAAATATTTATTGGAATTGACTGCAAAGTTAATGGCATTATCGGCCGGTTCCGAAAAATCTGTGGGAATTAAAATATGTTTCATATACTTTGATTTTATTTGTTTCGGTCATAAAACTATAATGGTAGCAATATGAATGATTGAATATCTCCATTAAGGTAAATATATAAAAATTTCCGTAAATAAAAAACTAATAAACCGAATAGTGCAAAAACAAATTGCATTTCTTATCTATATTTCACTACAATGGTGCATGACTCCGAAAAGAATAATCAGATAGAATTGGTTAAGCAATTAGATATAACCAATCTGATAGTTATTTTCTATTATTTACTTTTTCTCGATAAAAAGTTACAAAAATCAAGGCTGCACCGCATTCTAAACGCTTCTTCAACGGTGGTTTATACAAGGCCGCTCTCAACAGAATTTACAAAGTCGTCAAGGACTAATCAGTATTCAGTATTGATTTGCCCTCAAAAAGTCGCAAGTTTTGGTTGAAAATACGTTAATATTTAGTCAAAATAATCAATTGAGCCAATGAATGTTGCTGCAAACATAGCCCCAGGCCTTGATTTACAAGATAAAAGAAGCATTAATTACTATATTTGCCATTCTGAACAAATCTTTATAAAAAGCATTATATAATTTCGAGTAAATAATTAACTAATTCAGACAATCCTGCATTTAATGAGAAAGTTGAACATNTTTTGGACATTTTTCTTTGCACTTCTTTCTTTTTCAATTCACGCGCAGATTTATGACCCTGTCAAATGGACGTCTTCATTCAAGCAGATAGGCGATGATGAATACGAACTTACCTGGACGGCAAAAATAGATAATGGCTGGTCTATTTACAGCCAGTATATCGACCCCAATGTAGGTCCGAACCCAACCTCTGTTGTTTTCGATAATAAGAAAGCCATTGAGCTAATCGGCAAAAACGTCGAAGGTGGACATATCAAGACTGTTTATGATGAAATCTGGGAGGCAAAAATTACCAAGTTTACTGAAACAGCTATTCTGAAGCAGAAGATCAAGGTTTTGGATGACTCCAAGCCTATTACAGGATATGTCAATTATCAGACCTGCGATGACACAAAGTGTCTCCCACCTGCAGATTTTGAATTTTCCTTCAAGGTAAAAAACAANAAAAAGGATCAGTCGGCTGAAACTGGTGTAGGTGCGGTTAACTCCAAGGGCGATGCATCGGTGGAGGTTTTGGCAGGNGCGCCGAATCAGGATGACAATAAAGAGATGATTCAGCCGGTGTCCTGGTCGGCAACCGTCAAGAAGGAATCGATTACCAAAACGACAATAATCTTCAATGCCTCTATTGAAAAGGGATACAAGATATATTCCAAGGATATCAAAGGCGATGGTCCTATACCTACCTCCATAACGCTGGATAAAAATTCAAAGGGCAATATCACAGGGATAAAGGAACAATCGACAGGTGCCAAGACAGCATTCGACCCTTATTTCAAGATTAATGTCACCACCCTATCCAAAACAGCTAGCTTTGATGTTTCACTGGATGGATTAGAAGTGGGAAAGCCGGTTTCAGGGACAATTGACTACATGGCGTGCGATGATTCCAAATGCTCGCCATTCCTGGCATATTGGAAAACGGATGCCAATCTGGAAAATGTCGTCATCAGTTTTGAACCATTTCCTGAAGATGCCGGTCCGGCCATCTCCGGAAGTGAAGCGGGCTTCTTTCCGATCAATAATATCGACCTGAATAATCCATTATCTACTTGTTCGGCAGACTCCGAAGCCAATGTAAAGGAAAGCACCGGATTATTTACCATCTTTCTGCTCGGCTTTATAGGAGGTCTGATAGCGTTGCTTACNCCTTGTGTTTTCCCGATGATTCCCCTTACTGTAAGCTTCTTCACGAAGAGTAACAAGGATAAGAAGAAAGGAATCACCAATGCTTTTCTATATGGATTNTTTATNTTTCTGATTTATATATTGTTGAGTGTTCCGTTCCATTTGCTGGACAGCATCAATCCGAATATTCTGAATGACATCTCGACCAATGCATGGTTGAATGTGGCATTCTTTTTGATATTCATGGTGTTCGCATTTTCATTTTTTGGATATTATGAAATCACGCTTCCCAGCAGTCTTTCGAATAAAGTTTCATCTGCCGAAGGTGTTGGGGGCGTAATCGGAATTTTCTTCATGGCTCTGACCCTTGCCTTGGTTTCGTTTTCCTGTACCGGTCCAATCCTTGGATCTTTACTGGCAGGGACATTAAGTTCTAATGGTGGGGCGTGGAATCTGACTGCCGGGATGGGAGGATTTGGCATCGCACTGGCATTGCCTTTTGCTTTATTTGCAGCCTTCCCCAGTTGGATGAATACCATCCCGAAATCCGGTGGTTGGTTGAATACCGTAAAGGTTGTACTCGGCTTTATTGAGGTGGCGCTTGCCTTTAAGTTCCTTTCCAATGCGGATCTGGTGAAGCACTGGGGCTTATTGAAGATCGAGCCGTTCCTCCTCATCTGGATTCTGGTAGCATTAGGTTTATTTGCCTACCTGATGGGATGGATTCGNTTTCCCCACGACAGCAAACTTAANAAGTTAAGCCCCACACGAGTTGTACTGGCTTTGATATCACTGGTATTTGCTATTTATTTAGCTACCGGTTTCATCTACAATAAAGAGACCAAAACCTTCACTTCACTTTCATTACTGAGCGGCTTAGCGCCTCCGGTAGGTTACAGCATCCTGTACCCTAATGATTGTCCAAACAACCTGAATTGCTTCCATGATCTGGAGACAGGGCTGGCCTATGCCAAATCCCGCAACTTACCGGTATTTCTGGATTTTACAGGATATGCATGTGTCAATTGTCGAAAGATGGAAGAGCATGTCTGGCCAACCAACAAGGTTAAAAATCTTCTGACCAACGAGTTTGTGGTGATTTCGCTTTATGTGGACGATAAAACGCCGCTTCCCGAAGACCAACAGGTTACTTTGACATACAAGAATGGAGGTACGAAAAGAATTAAGACGGTTGGCGATAAGTGGAANTTTTTCCAGACCGATAATTTCAACAACAACAGCCAACCGCTGTATGCGCTGATTACAAACACAGGTAAGCTGTTAAACACACCGGTAGGCTATACACCTGATCCTGAACAGTACGCAACTTTCCTTCAGTGTGGAATTGATGCGTTCAAAGCTTCCGAAGGAAAAGAAACAATTGGTAGTCGCTAAGACTTAATCACTGTATAGGGCATATTCTGAGGTGTGAAAGAACCATAGAATTCGGCAATGGATGGGATTTGAGAGCCTTCAAAATCCAATCTCATCCTACTGCCTGCATGTTGCCGGATCAGATAATCTATCAATCTGGAGGGGCCTGAATATTGTTTGTAATCCGGATGACTGAACTGGAGGGATAGAATGATTCTGGAGTGTGTCTTCAGGTAGATGATACCCGAATGAATTGTGGCATCCTGCGCTCTCAGAGCTACTACATGTGCATAACCAAGATGGTTGAAGATCCTTACCCAATTATGGATGTATCGCTTTGATAGTTTCTCGGATTTATTGTATTTGGCATATGTCCATTGGAAATACATATCGATAGCATCATCCATGGAAAGCCCTTCACTTCCTGTGAATTCATCATCGAACGACCTTCCGATCCTTTGTTTAAGATTCTTTTTGTATTGGTTTGAAATGTAATCATAGCCCGGAAGAAGATCGAGAACAAAGTTGGTCTTTAAATTCCCGCCGGCACCTGCAAGAAGTTGTGTATTCTCTTCCTGAAAGGCAATCATACTTCGGATGCTGTGACTCTTGATCATATGTATAATGGCATCCATCTCGACGCTCGCCGGCATATTGCCGAAGACACCCAGTTGCTGCAGCAAGTACGGCTGATAGTATTGTTTGAAGCCGAATAATTTCCTATTGAAGGGCAAGGGAAGTACATAGTTGTATGCATCACCGACTATGGCATCCCATTTCCCATTGCAACATTCGTCCAAAACTGCTGAGTATGCATATGGCAATCCGGTTGCCGAGCTATCGATCACCGCATCCCATCGGTCTGTATCAATATCCTTTCTTCGCAGAAATTCCATCTTATTTCTTAGTAATCCAGAAAAGGCCATCACGCACCGGTAGCAGGACTTTATATACAAGTTCGCATTGACTTACCTTCCTGTTAAATTCGTGGATCGCAGCTGTCCTGTCATCCATTTCTTCATCCAGTACTTTTCCTTTCCAAAGGACATTGTCGGCCAGAATCACTCCTCCGGAATTCATCATAGGAAGTACCATATCGAAAATAGCTGAATAGTCTTTTTNTGCCCCATCAATAAAGACCAGATCCGGCCTTAGACCAAGCCCGGGAATAAGTATCTTAGCATCGCCAAAATACACTTTTATCCTGTCAGCATACCGGCTTTGGCCTATGAAGAGTTCATGTGTCTGCCTGAGACGTTCATCGATATCGATGGTATGTACTACACCTCCATCCGCAAGACCTTCAGCAAGGCATAATGCAGAATAGCCTGTATAGGTACCTACTTCGGNCGCGGTCTTAGGCCTCACAACACGGCTTATCATTGCCAGCACCCGACCCTGAAAGCTACCTGACAACATATTGGGTGCATGATGGCGCTGGGTGTAAGTGTCCAGATCTAACAAGANGCCGGGTGGGTTATCTCCAAATGACTCACAATAATCTTCGATTGCTTTAGAAACGATGTCCATAAATATTTTCCTAAAAGAAAAAAACAGTGTAGTCTGACTTATAAATGCTGACCCAATCAGGGTATATCAATAAACCAGACATGCATTCAATCCCAGGCAAAAATAATCAAAATAAGGGGATGAGGTCTAAGTACATCCAGGTATTGTGTTCATTACAAATCGTCCTTTACTTTTATTAAGAAAAAGCAGGGAAATATAAACCATAGACTTAGCACAAAAGGATATTAACTTGTTATAAATAAATTGATTATATATTACAAATTCTTTTCTTTCCACAAGATTACCCTTAAATCCATGCCGTGAAAAAATCATGACGATTCTAGTGTAATGTATAGCTTAAATAACTTAATATTCGAAATGCCAGCTTTGTTTTTATCGACTTTGCCGATTGTTGACAAAGGCGTATGTTAAGTTTGTGATATATTATACCAAGATGATTTTTCAGCTGTGCTATTTCTTCCATACAGTAGGTCAGTGGTTATAACCCCACCTCACTTTTTATAAAAACGGGGTCACTTTCCACCTATCAAAGAAAAATGAAAATCTAGCCTGTTGTTTTGTGAGAAAAAGCCGGAAGAATACAAGGGAATCAATCACAGTTATCAGTTGGGAAAAGTACATCCAAAATCAAGTCAACCCATGCATTACCTCAGATGGTGGCTGAAAACAATGTGAAAGTCACAAATTGAATTGCGCAGGCTGAAAATAGCCATTATATCTAAAACTCAGATCTTTTGTTGCATGACTTTAGCAATCGAAATGGTATGGTTCTTCATTTTCTCTGCATTCGGCCCGGAATAATTTTCATCAATGACCTGATTGAATAATTTAATCCATCGGGCGAAGTGCTTAGGTTGGGTTTTATACTTTTGATGTATACCCCGATGTGTATTGATAGGGCTTCCCGAATAATCTCCTGTATAAAAGAGGACACTCTCCCAGAAGGAAACCATATGGGGAATGTGCTTATCCCAATTGATCTGAACAACCTCAGTGAAAAAAATGCCGATGACATCATCGGTTTTGACACGGTCATAGAAGATCAGAATAATCTTTAAGATATCCTGTTTATTTGTAATATCCGTTTTCATTTTTTCTAATTAGAAATAAAATATCAAACATTATTATCCAAATCAAAGATCTCTATGCTTAAATTTTCGCAATGAAATACCATACGGTACAGCAATCCACATCAACAGTAACAGAAAAGACACTGCCAAGCCCCCTCCTGTTCCGAAAAAGTCTTTGAAAACAGCACCTGTCATACCCATCATGGCCGATACGTCCAATCTCAATAAAACCAATATCCTGCAAAGGTCAATCGGGCTGAGCGCACTCAGCATTACCACAAATTTTTCAATTGGATAATCCGAAAATTGGAGGAACAGGAACAAAACCAAGCCATCGAATAGCAAAGCGAAATAGAGCCACAATATGATAGAGATGCCTATCCCCTTGGCTTTATCCCTTGCCATGATGCTACTGAGAAAAGCTATTGCGACGAAAATCACTGACAATACGGAACCGGCAACTATCATCATCATACCGGTTGCAAAGTCAGCGAAAATTATTATCGGTATGCCGGTGCTGATGATAAACGCTCCGACCATACTGAGAGAAAGGCCCACAAAAAGGGCCGTCCAGATAACATTCCTCTTAACGGGATGACTAACAAGCAATTCTATAAATTCACTGCTGTTATACACGTAAATGGTGGAAANAAGGACCGAAAACAACGGCACTGTCAGCAGAATGATGTTCAATTCAGTAAGTAATCCTTTTGCTACATTGTCTTCAAGAGCGAATGCACTCCAGGAGAATAATGCAAGCATCAAGGTATAAGCAATGATAATCTTGTTGCGGAAAATATCCAATGCAACATATTTCAATACTTTAAACATGGCCATTCTCTTTTAGCAGGTGAACGATGGATCTTGCGATGGAATCTTCACCGGTAAGTTCCTTCAACCGGTCAACGCTGTCATGCAGAATCAGCTTACCTTCCTGCATAAACAAAATTTCGGAAACAATATCCTCCAATTCGTTGAGCAAATGGGAAGTGATCAGGATCAGGCACCCTTGTTCCTTTGCTTTGAGTATCTTGTCCTTGAGGATGAGTGCTGCGATGGGATCAAGGCCTGCTGTAGGTTCATCAAGTATGAGCCTTGGGACGGAAAAGGAATGCCAGAACTGCACTTACTTTTTGGGTTGTTCCTCCACTGAGTGTCCTCATCTTCTTCTCGAGCATGGTGGCAATCAAAAATTGCTCATACAACTCTTTATCGGTTTCCTGATGGCCATCGCGGATGCCTTTAATCAACTCCAGTACCTGGCCGATGGTCATATTCTCAGGGTAGCGGCCAATCTGAGGCATATAACCGATTTCATTCCGGTAATTGATGTCATGCTTAATGGATTTTCCGTTGAAAATAATCTCACCTTCGTCCGGCAAAACCATACCCAGAATTGATTTGATCAGTGTGGTCTTACCACAGCCATTCGGGCCAATCAGAGCAACGCATTCTCCCTGCTGCAAGGTCAGATTAAGCTTATCCAAGGCCTGGAGTTTGCCGAACTTTTTACTGACATTCTTAATTTCTATCATATCTGGTAAGGAACCGTTTNTGGTGCGTTATCGATAAAATTCTCGGNGGTCAAACTTGGAATAATCCGCTCAGACCGATCGAGCAACGTAATCATAAAGCTCCGGTACAACAACATAGCGGGTGGATTCTTTTCTACGAGAACGGAATACAGGCTTAATGGTCTGTAAGGCACATCGCCTATTTTATCTTTGTTCAGGTCATAGCCATCATAATTATCCCAGTAATTTTCCTCAAATTTGTTAAGAGTCAAGGTACCGTTGGTGGCAACATCAAAAGTATTGCCCATAAAATTATTGCGGGCTATATAATTGTCCATACAATTGGCCTGCATCCTCATACCCCAACCGTTGCCATTAAAACTGTTTTNTTCAATCGTTATGCGATTCGACCCATCCAGGAAGATGCCCGTTGTGTTTTTAANAAACTTGTTTCCGGACATATAACAGTCGGTAATCTCTTTGAGGAGCAAGCCATAAGCGGCGTCACCCCAATTTTCCGTGAAAGTATTATTTATCATGGTTACCCTTTTGGTAAACATGACGGCCACTCCTGCTCCATTATTCCTGAAGAAATTCGTAATATAAGCATCATCATTTGAAAACATAAAATGAAGCCCATATCTGAGATTGTTTTCAGCAATATTTCTCCAGATAATTGAATTGGTAACGAATTCAAAGTAGATACCATCGCGATGTCCGGCAATCTTATTACCAATTACTTGCAGGCTATCACTTTTCCAGCAATGGATGCCATTGCCTGACTGGTACTCGTGTTTTTGAGAGGCAAATATTTGATTATCCTTGATTAAGCAATGTTTGGCGTATTGAAGATAAATGCCAAAAAAATTATTTTGAAGTCTATTGCCAATGATATTAACGTTGCTTGCTTCAGCAACCCTGATTGCAGCGGGATCGGTCATAGAGTTCTGAGCGCAATCTTTCAGAACCAATCCGGAAATATTGACATTGGAAGCTCTGACAGTAATAATTTCGGTCTTTTTGAGGCCATCGAGAACAGGCCAGTCACGACCGATGATGGAAAGAGGGCGCGTAATTCTAATATTTCCCTCCTTGTACAATCCAGAAANAATTACCACAGTATCATGATCCCGAGCCTGCTTCAGCGCATCGTTGATTGTGGCATACCTTTTACCTTTGCCTACTTCCAGAACAGAGCCGGACACCGAATCTGAAACCAACACCAATAGGACAAAAAGCAAAATATTTATTGCTGCCTTATTATAAAAGCCGGACATTCAAAAATAGTTAATAACAATTACTCCAGGATCCGCTTCTTAGCGGTTTCCCAATCATCCACTGCGCTGCCATATTGCTGAGCTACTTTTTCAGCATCGGCTCTATTGGCAAAAGCTGCTGTGTTGCCTCTCATGGGGCTTGAAAACTCTTTGCTCCAAACGTAATACGCCTTGGTGGCTTCAATTAAAACATTATTTTGTGAAAAATCGTGAATATAGAACGATTTTATAGGACCGTTAGGTTGCTCGACTGCATAATGTGCCAAGCATTTCAGGTCATCAAATTTGTAATATCTTCCTTTCTGAGTCTGAACTTCCGCTCCGAATCTTGCGTCGGAAATATTCATACGACAATTGTCGCACATATCCTTATTAAGAAGAATAGGCTCAGGGCCATCGGTACTGCATGAATTGAACCCAGTAACAAAAGCCAGGCAAATGATTACGAATAATATATTTTTCATGATTTTTCATATACTTTTCCTTAACAAGAGCAAGTACGAGTAAAACTCCTGCTCCAACAAACAACCAACCTCCGGTGGAAGGAATGGAATATGCTCCGAAGTTGAGCAATTGCTTAAACCCTATCAAAGGTGGTTGGTAGGCCATTCCCGGCACCTTGATAGCCGCATTTGGATCCAGATTGTGGCCGTAATCATATTCCCATCTATAAAAATCAATCATCGAAACTATACCGAAGATTACGAAGCTTATCACCGAAATCCACAACCACTTCCTTGTATTAATGATTCCAGAGACCAGAAACAACAAGGCAANAAAGCCAATCAAATAAGGCAAAACCTTGAATTCAATAAAGTCCTCGGTATGAAGGGTTTTCATGCCTATATAGTGATTAAGACCATTGATGATATCTACATCACCTCCGAGTTTGTGTGGATATAAAAGCAATCTCAAGCCTTCCGGATACTGCGGAGCATCCAGATCAATTCTCCATAGAGGAACGAACAAAACGCAAACGAGTAGTAAGGAAGAAACAAAAAGAATTACTCTGGAGAAATTGGAATTTCTATTTTTCATAGTGAGTATAAGTTGGTTAAAAGATAAATACATGGCGAAGGGCTATTCTACTTCCTTGAGGCGGCCCCGTTCAGGATTCCATAAGGATATATCACCACCCACATGTCCTCCATAAAAACAGGTTTCAGAACCTAATTAAAATCATGAAGCCCGAATTCTCAGGGAAAAATATAATCATCGCTCAGTCAATCTTTATTGGCTTAAGTGTGAAAATACCGACCTACCTACAAAGTAGAAGTATTTTCGCCAGGAAGATAGAAATATTCAAAATCAGAGGAGACTCAAGCTTCAAAGGTAAAGGGGCAAATCATCATTTGCGGACGAAATGCCCCTTATGAAATTTATTTAGAAATGAAAATTTATTGGACGTCCGCTTTGTTGTTCAACCAGAACTTCAAAGGTGTATTGGATCCTTTAGGAGAAACCCTAACGTACCCTTGCATCTCTTGGTGCAAAGCTGAACAAAAGTCTGTACAATAGATTGGGAATATACCCACTCTGTCAGCTGTCCACTTCAAGGTAGCTGTTTCGCCCGGCATAATCAAGAGTTCTGCGTTGTTAGCTCCCTTCACTCCGAAACCATGCGGTACATCCCAGTCTTGTTCAAGGTTGGTTACATGGAAGTACACTTCATCGCCAACTTTCACGCCTTCAATACAGTCAGGTGCGAAGTGTGACCTAATAGCTGTAATGTATACATGTACCTGATTACCTTCACGAACCACCTTTGTTTCAGCTTCTCCATGAGCAGCATATTTGTGCTTATTAGCTTTTATGTCAAAGATTTTAACTTGTTTGTCCTTGATAAGTTCCCCGGGTATGGCCTGTGCGTAGTGAGGCTCTCCGATGGTTGGGTAGTCAAGAATCAGCTCCATTTTGTCGCCACTGATATCGTACAACTGGGNACTTTGTGACAACTCAGGGCCTGTAGGAAGATAACGGTCTTTTGTAATCTTGTTATAGGCTACCAAATATTTACCAAATGGTTTCTTAGTATTACCACCGGGTACCATCAAGTGTCCTACTGAGTAGAATGTAGGCTGGCGGTCAAGAACCTTAAGATCTTTGATATTCCATTTTACAACTTCAGAAGAGACGAAGAAGGAAGTATAAGCATTTCCATTGGCATCAAACTCCGTATGAAGTGTTTNCAATCCCGGCTTTTGTACCTCGCCGTACAGTGCTGCTTCGTATTTGATAACAGGAATACCATTATACTTCTGCTCTTCGAAAGCTTTATCAGCTATAGCTTTCTGAATCTTATCGAAGCTGAATACAGGTAACAATGCAGCCAATTTTCCGGAACCTACGATATATTCACCTGTCGGGTCAACATCACAACCGTGCGGAGACTTAGGACAAGGAATGAAATAAACGATATCAGGGAATTCGGCTACGTCCAGAATAGTAACTTCATTCTTAATTACTGAAGTAGCTGAGTGAGTCTCTTCGTTAAACTTGTTATGAGCATACTTAACAGACTGTTTTTTACCTTTTCCGGCCTTGATGTATTCTTCTGCCTTCTTCCAGTTAACGGCCATGATAAAGTCCTTATCATTTTTAGAGGCATTCACTTCTAACAGTGTATTGGCCTGCTCTGTGTTATAGGTGCTGAAGAAGAACCATCCATGAGATTTACCTTTTCCACAGCGGGCCAGGTCAAAGTTAACACCCGGAGTCCTCAACTGGAATGCAATATTCATCTCACCGGAATTCTTATCTACGCTTACAAAGGAAATGTGTCCCTTGAAATTTTGCTTGTAAGACTCAATAGGAACATCACCTGGTTCATAGTCACCTGGTACACTGAATCGTGTCCCAGCAACGATATACTCAGAGTTCTCGGTCCCAAATGGAGAACTGTGGTTACCGGCACTGTTTGGCAGCTCGATGATTTCGGCAGTACGGAACGTTTTAAGGTCAATTCTTGCAAGTCGCGGTGTATTATTTCCGTTGACAAAAACCCACTTTCCGTCTGCAACTCCGTCTGTCATGGACATTTCAACGTGGTGCAGGTCATCCCAAGGCACGAAGCCATGAGAAGTGTTAAGCATTGGCTTGGTCTCTTCACTGTAACCCCAACCTTTTTCAGGGTCAACTGAAANAACGGGGATAACTCTTAAAAGCCTACCACTAGGAAGGCCGTAAACACTCAGCTGGCCGCTGAATCCACCGGATACGAAGTTATAAAATTCGTCGTACTTACCGGGCGCCACATAAGTTTNTTGTGCAGCATTTCCACTAATAGCATTGGTAGTTCCTTTTGGTTTACAAGAAACAACCATCAACGCAAGGAAAAGTGTTGATACAATTGACAATTTGATACTAGACATATTAAAAAATATTAATGAGTTTTGAAATATTATCGGGAAATTGATACCGTTCTAAACATAATTGAAAAGATTCATAAAACCCATACTTTAAGACAATGCATTCCCATTTCGAGTTGTGCTACCACCCGGATACGGCAAATTAAAAGCCGAAATATGGAATAAATCTATATGAATTCACCGGTATCAATACCGGCTCCTTAACTTATTTTGCGCCGTCGTTTTCACGCATAAACTCAAGAATCTCCCTTGCCTCCTGGTCATTGAGATTTTGGTTCGGCATCCTAACCAGACAGATCTCTAATTGTGCCTGAAGTTCAGGGTCTTTGTCAATCATCGGATCAGGATTTGTGATAAAGTTCATGATCCAGAACGGCGAATGCTTGGCTGTAACTCCCTTCCATCCTGGTCCCACCAAACGCTCATCAGTAGTCTTATGACAAGAAAAGCATTTAGTTTCGGAAATGGATTTTCCCTTGGCGGCCATTGCTGCATCAAGACCTTCAACTTTCACATTCTCTGCGTTGAACTTACCTTCCCCTCTTTTTGGGTCATAACTCTCGGTATCGAAAGTCTTGGGTTCAGTAGCAGCTTCTGTTGCATTGCTGCTGTCGGATCCACCTGCGCAAGCGCTCATAAACATCACAATAATGAGCAGGTTGGAAATCGCAATAAAAGTTTTGACATCTTTAACAAGTTTTAAATTTTTGTCAAAATTGACTCTTCTTTTGGGTCAATTTTTATGACCACAGTCATAAATGAAAAATTAGTAACTGCAGAGATTTACAGTCAAAAAAACTTACTTGTAAATATTTTATCATTTAGGCAAAAGATGCAATTATATTGTGCTAATTTGTGAAAAACAAGATAATATAACCCTAAAGGCCATACCGTCCAACATATTTTGGGTTTGATTTTTTGGGATTTTTCAAACTCCGTCAATATTTTTTTACAAGGCGCAATATTTTTCAGGAATTATTTCTTCCTGAGTCCATTAGTCCTTGTGTTGGAAACAGGGAATAACTGACGGCTTTGTCCAAAAATTTACGAATTAAAGATAATTAAACGGGGATTGGCCGGATAGCTTCAAAAGAAAAATAGAAAATGAGATTAGGCAGAAAGGCAAAAATGAAGTATGTACATGTTTAATAACCGTCGACTGAGGTATCATGCGCCATACACACGGCACGAATAAAAATACGCTCAATCTTGAATAGAATTTACTTAAAGGTACCTGGAAAAGAGCAATTTTATTGACACGGTGACTATTAATCATCTACCTACTTCAGGTGAGTGTTGCAGTAGTGGGTGTTTGGTTACTTTTTGGAAAAAATGAAGTATGTACATGTTTAATAACCGTCGACTAAGGTATAATGCACCATACACCCGGCACGATTAAAAATATGCTCAATCTTGAATAGAATTTACATAAAGGTACCTGGAGAAGAACAATTCTATTGACAAGGTGATTATTAATCATCTACCTAATTCGGGAAACCACAAAATACCTTTACCCTGATGTCTTTCCTCCAATCCTCCGATATCGAGGAATGGTAACCTGTCAATCTCTGTTGCTATCCGTTGACCATCTGAATTAAACTTTAAAAAATTACTCGGACCATTCAAATCTTTGATAAAGTATAACCTACGGCAATACAACCACCCTGGTTGATGTTTATTTATAAACCTCCTGGTTCATTACAGGCGCGAAATCCAACTGTCTGTTGTCAAGATCAGCATTAAGCACCTTAATTCTGATCCGATCACCAATCTTGATGGTTCGGCCTGAAATCCTACCAAATGCCTTCATTTTACTGTCGTCCAGAATAAAAGATTCATCAAACCGGTCAAATCGTATCATCCCCTCACAATGATTGTCATCTAGTTCCACGAACACACCACGGTCGTGCATTCCGGAAATGATTCCATTGAATTCAGTACCGACAAATCGACTCATAAACTCAACCTGCTTGTATTTAACGGATTCACGTTCCGCTTCCATCGCCTTTCGTTCCTGAGCTGAAATATGCTTACAAAATACATCCAGCAGCGATTTGTCCTCTCTATAAATGGCGCTATTCAGATTCCGAAACAAGATTCGGTGTGCCAGGACATCACTATATCTACGAATTGGAGAAGTAAAGTGGGTGTAATCATCAAAGCCAAGACCGAAATGGCCAATATTGTTGGTTGAATATTCGGCTTTCGCCATTGTGCGTATGGCAAGAGGTGTAATCAGTCTCAGCGTTTCATCCTCCTCAGCTTNTTTAGCCAGGAGATTAAATGAATGGATGACGGCTGCAGGTTTGGAAAGGTCCATTTTGAATCCCAATTCCGCAGCAAATGTGGCAAATTCACTCAATTTCTTATTATCCGGGCGGTCATGCACACGGTAAATAAATGGAATTTCGCCACTTGCTCCCTTTTGATGGATGTACTCAGCTACAGATCGATTGGCAAGTAACATAAAATCTTCAACCATCAGATGGGCATCCTTTCTTTCCTTAATAAAAATCTCCACCGGAACTCCATTTTCATCCAATCTGAATTGAATTTCATCCGACTCAAACGATATGGCTCCTTTGGCATATCGTATATCACGTAGCTTTTTGGCGATTGTGTTAAGTTGTATCAACTCCTCTACATATTCCCCTACACCGGATTCTATGATTTCCTGAGCCTCTTCATAAGTAAACCGCCTATCACTATGAATAATTGCCTTACCGAACCATCGGGAAACAACCTTTGTATCCTTGTCAAAAACAAATACAGCAGAAAATGTCAGTTTGTCTTCATTGGGTCGCAGGGAACATAATTCATTGGATAACTTTTCTGGCAGCATCGGCAAAACACGATCGACAAGATATACGGATGTGCTGCGTTCGTATGCTTCCTTATCCATCGGGCCACCCGGCTTGATATAATGAGAAACATCAGCGATGTGTACTCCTATCTCCATGTTACCATCCTCCAATAAACGATATGAAAGAGCATCGTCAAAATCTTTCGCTGTAGCAGGGTCTATAGTAAATGTCGCAATATCGCGCATATCTCTGCGCTGCATTATTTCTTGTTCCGGGATGCTGTCTGGTATGGCGTGAGCCTCTTTCAGCGTTTCTTTTGAAAAATGCAGATCAAAGCCCTGGCCTATCAAAATAGATTTCATCTCCATATCGGAGGCGTTGTCAGCACTTAACACTTCCGTGATTTCCCNCTTAATCATTTTGTTTTTACCATCAGGCCAGCTAATGACTCGAACAGTCACAATATCACCATCTTCCGCCCCATTTAATCCTTCATTGAAGACTAATATCTCAAAACCATCAGGTGTCTTGAAAGGGGTGACTACACTATATTTTTTATTGACGAAAATTCGGCCCATGAATATTTCCCTCGAGCGGCGTACGATACGTATAACTCTGCCGTCGGATCTTTGTCGGCCTTTCCTTCTTACCACTGATACCTCAACTGTATCGCCATCAAGTGCGCCCATCAGGTCTCCCGGAGCTATGTAGATATCTTCGGATTTTCCTTCTACTATTATATAGGCGGCTCCAGAACGAATCAAATCCACCTTTCCAATAAAAAGTTTTTCAGGAATGGATGATTTGTTATTACTTTGATAAACACCTCCGGTTGTCTGTCTAACTCTGCCTTCCTTTACCAGTTTTTCCAAAATTAGTTGGACTTCATCGCGGTTGTTACTGATTTTAAGTTTTTNTATCAAGCCCGCAGCAGAGTATGATTTGCCATTGAGATTTTTCAATTCACGATTAACGATGATCTTTAGTTCCAGTGTATTCAACTTCCTTCCTTTGAAGGACTTGGGATATTTTTTTGTCATATTACAGATTTCCAACAAGGGAGTAATTTATTTCTCCGATGTCACTAATATTTAAGATAAATTTTCTTGCCGGAGGCAAATTGGCATCCTTATTTCTGGTATCAATATTGCCTTCGACTACTACAGCGCGGTTGGGAGAAGCAAATTCAGCAATTTTGTATATCATAGGTTCATGGATGTGATAGGTGCCAGCCACAGAATCGGATTCCTGAATATTGCCTTCATTATCATATATAATTAGAATAAACTCATAGCCTTGTAAGCTTGCTTTCCATACAATACACGCCAGATAATTCTTATTCAGTCGAAACTGCACAACGGGAACATATTCATTGAATGCGTCTTCGCCTTCCTCCTCCTCCGCGATGAAGATTCTCGCCAGTCCTTCAGGTATCGGATCATCAGAAAATGATTCCGGTTCATCTATATCGTAAGATAAAATCAAAGGAAAATCGGCTTCGGCAAAAAAAGAAAGAAATGATTTGAAAAGTATTTNTTCGTCCATGGTAGAAAGTAGAATTTTAAGTTTTACACCTAAATCATTGAGGAGGAACAAATTTCCATAGGCAAAAGTTGCGAAAAAATTGATTATTTGACATTCCTGACCATATATAGGTAATAATTGACTAAATTATTTCCTGTAAGGAAAAATAGTTATTTTAGCCGAATTATTAACTCCCAAATAATGTTTGACTTATTCATGAAAAGAATAGTTTATTTTTTAGTCATGATTATGACCAGCCTTCAGCCTTCCATGTCCTTTACTCAAGAAACTGTAAATGATAAAATGCAATGGTTTCGCGATGCTAAATTAGGTATCTTCATTCATTGGGGAATTTATTCTGTCGATGGTGTGGATGAGAGCTGGTCGTTTTATAATCACAAACTGCCTTATGAAAAATATATGGAACAACTCAAGGGGTTTACTGCACGGAACTATAAACCGGCTGATTGGGTAAAGCTGATCAAGGAAACCGGTGCGCGTTATACTGTCCTCACTACCAAGCATCATGATGGAGTTGCCTTGTGGGATACAAAAGCCAACGATCTTAGTGTAGTCAAGCTCACTCCATCAGGCAGGGATGTCCTGACTCCATTTACAAAGGAAGTGAGAAAAGCCGGGCTGAAACTGGGGTTATATTTTTCAATCTTAGACTGGAGTCACCCTGACTATCCGGGTTTTCTGAAAGAAAGTAATAGGTATGCGATCAAGGATGACAGTGTGCGATGGAATCGGTATCTAAGGTTCTATCAGAAGCAAATTAAGGAGTTGAGTAATGATTACAATCCGGATTTATTTTGGTTTGATGGTGATTGGGAGCATAGTGCTGACGAATGGCAAGCAGATAAGGTAAGGGCAAATATTTTGGAGCATAATCCCCGGACCATCATCAACTCAAGGCTAACAGGCCGTGGTGATTACGACACTCCTGAGCAAAACTTCCCTGTCACCAGACCTGAGCGGGTCTGGGAGTTATGCATGACCTGCAATAACAATTGGGGATATCATCCGGATGATACCAACTACAAAACACCCTATGAGGTCATCACTATATTTGCCGATGCCATATCCAATGGCGGTAATCTATTGTTGGACATTGGTCCGCGGGAAGATGGCTGGATACCTGATGAACAAGTGCATATCCTGAAGGAACTGGGCAAGTGGAACAAAAAGCACGCGGAGGCGATCTTTGGGACTGTGGCAGGTTTGCCACAAGGACATTATTACGGCGCAAGCACGCTTTCCAAGGACTCTACGACGATTTATTTATTTGTGCCGGCAAAGGATGCAGGTAAAATATGTATTAAAGGCCTTGTCAATCCAATCAAGGACATCCGAATCATAGGCTCTGATATTCATCCCGGCCACAAAATTGTAGGAAAAATATCCTGGAGTCATGTGCCGGGCCTTGTTTTTATAGACAACCTACCGGAGACTGCGCTCGACGAGTATATGACAGTTGTCGAAATTAAGCTCGATGGCAAGTTAAAATTATACCGGGGCGCGGGAGGCTTTCAATGATACAGCATGAGGGGAGAGGGATTTGCGGCTTATGATGAATTAGGTAGAAAACTAATAATCGATTGACCATAGGGAAAGAAAGTTTCAGTGAATTCATTTTATCTTACTTCGGGTTTGTCTGCTTAATCTGATCTATACCCAAAGTATAATGCTTTTCATATCTGGATTTCTGTCTATTAATTTCATACGTACTTCGATTTTTCCCTACACTAAACTGCACGACACAGCGGAATCAGAAGCTTTCAATACTAAATCAAAGCTTTTTGTACCCGGCTTTCCGAATGATTATTTTAAATCCGATTAAACTGTAAAAGAAATTTAAAGGCTAAATGAACGAACATTTATCGGATAAAATTGACATTTGGGCAAAAGTAATTTATAGTTCCATCTTATAATTTTACCTTTAGAACGTCAAAAGAGGAAAAACAAGATTTGAATCAAATTGAGAATATAAGGCAAGCTTTTAAAAACATTCGTTCCAACAAGGTACGGTCCATATTGACTATTCTCATCATAGCATTCGGGATTATGGCATTGGTTGGAATCCTAACAGCTATTGACTCCATATTGAATTCAATGGTGACTAACTTTTCAGGATTAGGAGCTAACAGTTTTTCAATCACCCAGAAAAATGCTGACTTCCGAAGCAATCGTAGAGGATTCAGGGAAAAACCTGGTAAGGAAATTACCTTCGCTCAGGCAATGATGTTATTCGAGAAAAACGACATGCCGACTACAATTTCCATTTCGGCTACCGGCATCAATGGTGCAACAGTAGTTTATAACGGAAAGAAAACAGACCCGGTCATCTCTATTGCGGGCATTAATGAGAACTATATGAAGGTAAATGCGTTGGATCTTGCAACTGGAAGAGCATTTTCAGCCAATGAATTCCTTTATGGCGAAAATGTGTGCATAGTTGGGAATGAAGTAATNAAAAGGCTTTTCGATGGAAGGGAATCATCAGCACTTGATCGAGTGATTTCGGCAGGAGGAAACAGATTCAGAATTGTCGGAGTGATGACAACACAAGGAAGTTCCATGACCTCCAATATGGATAACCAGATAGAAATACCGTTACTTACACANAAAAAACTCTACGGTTATTCAGACCAAAATTACAATATTGCTGTCAGTGTTCCCCAAGGCTTGAATCTTGATGAGGCTATAGACTACACCACAGGATTATTCAGAAATATCAGGCAGCTCAGAGTTGGGCAAGACAATGACTTTGAGATTCAACAGGCTGATGCCATCATGAATATCATTCAGGAAAATACGGTTACAATAAGAATAGCAACCATCGGCATAGGGTTGATCACCTTATTGGGTGCAGCGATCGGCTTGATGAACATTATGCTCGTCTCTGTCACGGAAAGAACCCGAGAAATTGGCATTCTCAAAGCATTAGGTGCAACACGTAATAATATTCTCATACAATTTTTGACTGAGGCAATAGTGATCTGTCAACTGGGTGGCCTGGTCGGTATTGTCGCCGGAATTTTGGCCGGAAATTCCATAGCGTTATTTCTCGATGGTGGCTTCATCATTCCTTGGGCATGGATAACACTCGGTATCATCACTTGTCTTTTAGTTGGTTTGGCATCAGGGCTTTACCCTGCGATGCGAGCCGCCAGGCTTGATCCTGTGGAGAGTCTGAGATATGAATAAAGAAACTTCTCTTAAGAAAAAGAAAAAGGATAGTAAAGATTGTTTCTGAACCTTCAATGGTCGGAAGAAATATGTTAACTTTCCGCTTCGTTTTCATTGGTAATGAAGCATATTCTCAATTTATTGTTTCTCTTTCCATGGNNGCTTTTCGCTCAGGAAGATCCCGAAGCTTTGTTGCTTCGGGGAGTCGCCCTCTATGATCAGGGAAAATACCCCGAAGCATTGAAGGTATTGGAGCGTACNGATATCTGGCCAAGATCATCGACTATTCTTTATGAAATAGCTCTAACAAGATATAGCCTCAGGGATTATGAAGGCTGCCATCGCCTTACTGACAGCATAATAGTCATGAGAGATAATAATATGACACAGGGCTATCTCCTCAAAGCATCAGCCTTAAAGCAACTTGGTAAGACCATAGAGTCTTCTGAAGTCCTCATTGATGGCATCAGGGATACCGGNGGAGATGAACAACTNTTTTACAATCTTGGAATCAATTTTAATACAGANAAAAAATTCAATGAAGCGGAAATATGNTTTTTAAATGCAATCAATTTCAAGCCAACTCATTCCTCTTCATACCTTCAATTAGCTGAATTGAACCAAGACGTAAATCCCACTAAGGCATTATTGGCAGCTTGTCAATTTTTATTACTCGAACCGAATTCCAATAGATCCAAACCAGCTTTTGAGTTGATTGAACAAATCCTGAATGGCAAATCCAAATCGCCCTCCATGAAAATTCAAAAAGAAGATGCTGAAAATCATATTATCAGGTTAGACAGTAGCTATATTTTTTCCAATGAAATCATACGACTTGATGCAGAAACAAATTTTAATAATAATGGAATAGTGGATTTTGATTATTTTAGTGCTGAGCTNAAAAAAGTTTCCTTGAATTGTATTGATAGAATAGAATACAAGGAGCATGATGTGTGGCGCGGCTATCTGATCCCTTTCTTTGCAGATATATTCAGCAGTGGATTCGGAGATGTATTTTGTAATTATATAGCCCAATCACGATGGCCAGCTTGTTCCCTGTGGCTCAACAACCGGCGTAGTGAATTTGACCGATTTACGGCATTTTTGAAAAGTGAGGAGGAAAAAAATAAATCATTTTTAAAATAAAGAAAGATGAAATTATCACGTAGAAGTCTAATCAGGAAACTTTCAATCGGAATGGGTGTCATGAGCATCAATCTGCCCGGGTTTGCGAATGAATTTCGGGATGAAACTCGTGAAAAGAAAGTAAACAGTTCAAATAGTTTTAATATGTCGGGCTATGCGGCCCCTAAGATGGACAGAGTACGTGTAGGCATCATAGGCCTGGGAAATCGTGGCGAGGAAGCGGTGAGACGTCTGTGCTACATAGATGGACTGGATATAGTTGCCTTATGTGATAAATACTCAGATCGCACTGAAAAGTGTAGGACAGCGGTCGTCGATAAAAAATTGCCGGATCCCAAAACCTTCAGTGGAAGCGAGGATGCCTGGAAGGGACTCTGTGATATGGACCTTGATCTTGTGTATATATGTACACCATGGCACTGGCATACGCCTATGGCTATATATTCCATGAAAGCCGGTAAACATGTCGCTGTTGAGGTTCCTGTAACTCAATCAATGGACGAATGTTGGGAACTGGTTGAAACTTCCGAAAACACAAAGAAACATTGTGTGATTTTGGAAAACTGCTGCTACGACTTTTTCGAAATGCTGACCTTGAACATGGCTCGTCAAGGTCTTTTCGGTGAGATAGTACATACCGAAGGAGCATATATACATGATCTGATGGATTTAAATTTCTCCAAGACATACTACGCAGATCTTTGGCGACTCAAGGAAAATGCCACCCGTAATGGTAACCTATACCCGACACATGGCCTCGGCCCTGTAGCTCAATGTCTTGATATCAACCGNGGAGATCGGATGGAATATTTGGTATCAGTCAGCTCAGGAGATTTTTCTATGCATGACAGAGAGGTCAAAGAAGCTGGTAAGGATCCCATGTTTCAACCCTTTATCAATGAAAATTTCCGTGGTAATATGAATACTACCACGATCAAAACAGAAAAGGGCAAGACAATCATGATTCAACACGACGTATCGTCACCGAGACCTTATTCCAGAATACACCTTATTAGTGGAACTAAGGGAATTGCCCAAAAATGGCCTGGTCCTGAAAGAATAGCCTTTGGACACTCCTGGTTGAANAAAGAAGAAATGGATACGCTCTATGACAAGCATACTCCACCACTCATCAAGCATATCGGAAATATTGCTAAAGAAGTTGGTGGCCATGGCGGCATGGACTTCGTGATGGACTGGAGATTAATAGATTGTCTACGCAATGGGTTACCAATGGATATGGATGTTTATGATGCTGCTTCCTGGTCTGCCGTGGGAATTCTCAGTGAAGTTTCCGTNAAAAAGCGCTCCATGCCGATGCTAATTCCGGATTATACACGCGGCAACTATAAAACAAATGAGAAAGTTGACCTTACCTTATCGAAAGGCGTAACAACTGGAGTTAGGAAACTCGGCTGATAAAATTGGTCACAGAGATTTAAATCAGTTAAATGAAATCTCTTGTGGTTTATGCATACTTGTTAATCCCTGACTTTTAAGCAACCATCTTATTAGTTGTCATCGGCCTATGCCTGACCATTCTGGAGATGATGTCATCCAGGATCTCACCTTTCATGCGGTGCCTGTTGTAGCGGTAGCAGTATTCATTGAGATAGTCCTGCAGATAGGTCACATGGCCGTGTCTGGCATATAGCCAGTTGATCATGTTGGTGACCACCCTGTGAGCCAGGGCCTTGTCCGGTCCTTCACCTGGCATGATGCAATGACCATTACAGCATCGCCGGGCCGCTTCATCCATGTTGATTGTAGCCTGACTATCGATCTTTTTGCCGATAAATGCTTTTGCTTTCCTTGCTGATGTCCGACCTATCACCTTGACATAGCTTCTTGCTGCTCCACCGCCTTTCTTTTCGATTCCGATGAGAACTTTGACTTTCCGGGGTCTTTTCTTTCCATGCTTGTCGGCCTTGACAATGCTGACTGTTGTCGTCACCACATCGACCTCTCCCTCCAGGGGATGTATGTCGTTGCTTGTCATGGCCATCATGACCTTTCTGCGAAATAGCAGGCAGGTTTTGAGCTGGAGGCCTGTTTGTCGTGCCAGTTGTGTGGATGGACAGCCCTTCTTGTCGATAACAATCAGATATAGCATGTAGAAAGCCTGATCAAGGGGGATCTTCATGCTGTGAAACAGGGTGTTGGCTTTGGCGCTTTCTATCTTGTTGCACCGTGTACATTGGCGATCGCCGTAATGCTTCCCTTGCAATAACTGGTATGACCGCATTGTCTGCAACTATAGCCGTTGCCCCATTTGCAGGATGCGAGATAGTCGATGCACTGTTCTATGGTGCTGAACTTTTGCCTGAAAGCATCGATGGTTAGGCTTTTGAACTCTTCATTCATGGTGATAAGAATTAAAAGGTGATTAAAAAAATGAATTCGCAGTGAAGGTAAGGAAAAGATTTGGGATGCGCAAGGGGTGGGTGGGGAAAATCGAAGTAGGTAGGAAAGTAATAACTCAAAAACCGCCATACACAAGGATTTGGAGGCAAATGAAAAATTTAACTCCCGAATAAAATATCTGAATTTTGGCAAGGCCACCCCGAAAGGCAGTGCAGTAAAGCATTGTGACTATTATTCATCTACCTACTTCAGAGGCGGCACCACCCCCATCCCCCAAAAATCGAAGTAGGTAGGAAAGTAATAATTCAAAACTGCCATACACAAGGATTTGGAGACAAATGCAAAATTAAACACTTGTATAAATTACCTGAATTTTAGCAAAGCCACCCCGAAAGGCAGAACTACCAAGCATTGTGGCTATTAATCATCTACCTACTTCAGAAGTGGCATCCCCTCCATCCCCCAAATCGAAGTAGGTAGGAAAGTAATAATTCAAAACCTCCATACACAAGATTTTGGGGACAAATGAAAAATTTAACTCCCGGGTAAATCATCTGAATTTTGGCAAGGCTGCCCCGAAAGGCAGTGCCGTCAAGCATGGTGGCTATTAAACATCTACCTACTTCGAAGGCGGCAGCCCGCCGATCCTCCCAAAAATCGAAGTAGGTAGGAAAGTAATAATTCAAAAACCGCCATACACAAGGATTTGGAGGCAAATGAAAAATTTAATTCCCGAGTGAATCAACTGAATTTTGGCAAAGCTACCCCGAAAGGCAGTATCTTCAAGCATTGTGGCTATTAATCATCTACCTACTTCAGAATTGCCATCACCCACAACCTCCCAAAAAATCGAAGTAGGTAGGAAAGTAATAATTCAAAACCTCTATACACAAGGATTTAGAGACAAATAAAAAATTTAACACTTGTATAAATTACCTGAATTTTGGCAAAGCCGCCCCGAAAGGCAGTGCCGTCAAGCATGGTGGCTATTAAACATCTACCTACTTCGAAGGCGGCAGCCCGCCGATCCTCCCAAAATCGAAGTAGGTAGGAAAGTAATAATTCAAAACCGCCACACACATGGTTTTGGGGACAAATGAAAAATTTTATTCCTGAATATATTACCTGATTATTGGCAAAGCCACCCCGAAAGGCAGTACCGTCAAGCATGGTGGCTATTAATCTTCTACTCACTTCATCTTTCCTAACCCACACCTACACCCCATCTCCCTTACCTCTCTTCCTGTTAGCCTTCACCGGATGATTATCATTTACTGCGTCAAACCGAAACTTCTACGCCAAGATCTGCCATTTAACCCGGCCAACCCACCTATCACACCTCCGACCACTAAAGTAACCAAACTTAATGCTACTCGTGAACCACCCAACGGCAATAACAAGGCAATCTTTTCAGTAATCGATCCGACAAAAACATCAGATCTAATAAACAACATGATAGCCCAAANAAGCATTATTGAAAATGCTCCTACTAAAAATGACTTGCCATATGATATCTTAANAAAGAATGCAAAAAGTAAAGGCCCTACAAAAATCAAGCACCAAGGACCAATATAGGTTAACAAAGCGGAAACAACCAATGTGCCAATAATGAAAATCAGATATTTAATAATATTCATTTCTGTCTAATTGTAATTTGTACTGATAGATATAGTGGTTTGAATACTCTTATGGTTTGAATACTAATGTCTGAATGATTTTATCACTACCCTTCTCAAAGGGTTTCATGAACCAAAGTTTAAAGTATTTCCCTTCAGACCAAGGCCCTACCCCGGTATCGTAATAAGGATTGCCCGGATGACCGGATTGCCCGCCGGGGTACACTCNCCACGCCTCAACAGNGGAGGTAAGCGAGACAATCATCTTCCAACTTGGACCATGACTCTTCTTTGTTGCATTGACAATTCCGTCTCCGCCTCCAACATTTAAGTCAAGTCTGCTCAATGAAGACATATTCTGTTTGATATCCATCAGGTGAGGTACACAGGTTTGCTTGTATTTACCCCAAGTCAGCCGACCGACTTNTTTCAATTCGTCCAAAACTGGAACTATGGATAAAAATGCAGCGGACAGTTGCTCATCAAATGTTTCAACTTGAGGAGTCAAAACATTGTCTACACATGCGAAATTAATGTTTCGCAACAGATTTTGAATCAATGTATTATGCTCAGGCATGCTTCCTATCTGAGACTTCTTCAATTCGTCTCCCCAAATTCGTTGCTCCAAACTGTCCATGAGTAGAGAATAGACAGTCGCTCCTTCACTGGCACTATCATTGTACAGATTCCATCTTTCCAGAATGTGGAAATAGCTGTCGGCCTCATTGGTAAAGTTCCTTTNTTTCAGAGTTTCAATCAAAAGACCCCTGATTTGGTGCGCCCTGATGTTGAAGTTATCATTCTGTAAGTCAATCATATCCTGAACAGTCGCCTTTTGAAGTTTGCGCAGTATCTGATTAATCCGGTATCCTCTCTCATACACATAGTCCCCACCCAGAAAATAGGGGTATTCCTTAGGATCTGCAGGTAATTGATTGGCAGAACTGACGAATCCTCGTTCCGGATTTTTCATGGTCAATACTTGATCCTGAGGTATCATTCCCTGCCATTCATACAGTGAATCCTTTCCTTCCATGATGAATTCACCTTGATACCTCCACTTCGCAGGAAAAACACCTTGCTGGGTAATGGCAATATCGCCGGAAGCCGAAGCAAAAATCAGGTTTTGCCCGGGACAAGAAAATCTGGCAATGGCTTTCCGATAATCATCATAATTCTTCGCCCTGTCCAACAAAAGAAATGATACTATATCATTGCTTGGATCATGTGCTTTCCAGCGCACGGCATAAAATTTGCCAGCATTGGAACGCAAATGATCGTTCTTCAATCCACGGAAATTTTCATCATAAACAACGGGGCCAAAATGAGTATAAAAGACAGTATCTGCCTGAGTCTTTGCATCCCTTATAACATAGGTTTCTATCCTGCTCGAAGTGGACTCCCAACGGCCATTATAGAAATATTGACTCTTTGATTTGTCCCTGAATGTTATTTCATAATAATCCATCACATCTCGCATGGCATTGGTAGAACCGAAAGCTACATACTCATTGAACCCTATCAATATACCTGGCGCACCGGGTATGGATACCCCATAGCATGAATACTCGGGTGTTGTTATCTGAATTTCATACCAAATGGAAGGCAAGCGAAGCTTAAGGTGCGGGTCATTGCAAAGAATTGGTCTGCCGGTCATAGTCTTGCTTCCGGCAAGTCTNNTGTTGCTTCCATTAGCCTTATCCGGCTTTTCTCTTTCTATTAAATCAGGCATTGGCGGATGGAAGTATGACGAATCATGAACCGCCTGAATAGTTAATTTGCCAAATGGAGGAATGAAAGCCTTAGGTATGATAGGATCCAGAGAATCTTCACGATTGGGATACATAAGGTCAAAAATTACTTTACCCATGGTTGCTATCACAGCAGTCCTTTCAAAATCATCATCATATCCTGCAAGGTCTTTTGCCATATATTTGCTTAATAATGCTGACTTCAAATTGGACCATGGTTCCGGTTGATAATCCAGAATTTTATATTCCAAAGGCAAATCTTTTTCTTCCAATGTGCCTATATAACTATTTACACCGGCTGTATAAGCATTCATTGCCAGAAAAGTAAGGGTATCTTTCTCCATCTCTTCCAGACTCTTCTCGGCTGCATAAACCATGCCCAGCCTCCTGTTAGTGCGATCTACAGCCAATGCCTTTTCCCCAACTATTTCACTCAATCGACCTGCAGCAAAATGCGTCTGAAACTCCATTTGCCATAGACGATCTCTGGCATGAAGATATCCTTGAACAAAATAAGCATCTTCATCATTGGAAGCGAAAATATGAGGTACCATACGGTCATCAAAATAGACTTGCACTGAATCCTTTAGTCCACCAAGCTCCACCATAGAAAATCCGGATTGAATACCCTGAAGTTCAGGATCTATCAGGTATCCGTGCGTAGGACTTAACAACTTGCCCAGAGGAGGAATNNCAGTTCATTTTGAATTGAACAGAATAATCAGGATTAATAGTGAAATTCCGGAAAGGATGGTCTNTAAATGCTTCATTTTATTACATAAATATTTTAAAAACTTCACTCAACCTGGACGATTGATTTGACAAATTTAAAATTTTCCCCTTTAATAACTCAATTTGTTACAAATAAGGGTAATTTATTTTATGTTTGCGGCGTTTGAAAGGTTAAGAGAAAACCATGAGATACATTTTTGTTTTTTTCACATTTTTCACTACTCTTAGTGGAGGCTATTCTCAGGTCATTACAGATATAAAACCTGATACAACCACTTTGAAGGAATTTGAGCAAAGAATAAAACTTACCCGAATCGATGGCAAGTACATTCCAAAAGATTTGAATGATGCCATGATGGAATTAAATAAAATCATGGAAGACGGAGCTAAGAAAAAATTTGCCGAAATGTCAGAAAATGATGCCAGACAAAAGACGCATTTCTCATTCGGTAAATATATCAACGCACGCTGGTACATCCAGGAAGGAAGCAGGTTGACCATTTGGTTTCAAAAGAACAAAATTTATGACTTCGACGACATGATTGATTGTATTATCGTCTCCTACCATCGTACCCTTAATAATAAACCCATTGAATTCGAAATACTTGCCGATTATTACTATAAAAAGCAAATGGAAAAAGTCAANAAACTGGTTGAAGATAAAAAGAAAAGGGAAGTTAGGGTAAAACTCAATGAAAAGGAATAACTAAAGTCCTGTGATTCGATTATCTTGAAACTTTGGTCAAAAAGTTTTATGTAACAACGTTTAATGCTTGATTGAAGGGTTTTCGCCCGTTTAGTTTTACAAGTTTGAGCAGAAATAAGAGCTGTTGAGTCTCAATCTCAATTTGACTTCAATAATTTAAATTTTGTATCAAACGACTCCAACATATTGATCCGGTAGAATTTGTTGAGACTATATTCAGGCAGGAGGAATAGGTCAACCTATAAATCAAAGGAAGCAGGAGTCTTTAAATTAATTGTAAGCTAATAATGGAATTACTATTGGAATGTAAGTATTGGGTTTTGATATTAATAGTCAGAAGTAAATTACGAGCAAATTACATGTAACTACTAATCAAGCATTTACGGCAGAATGTAGAAACCGAGATCCATCAACGACTTACCTTAAACCTATCCATATCCCGTCGATTGTCCTTTTCCTTGATACTTGCCCGTTTGTCATACANTTNTTTACCTTGGGCCAATGCTACCTCCAATTTGGCAAATCCTCGCTCATTCATGTAAAGCCTGGTCGGGACCAAAGTAAATCCTTTTTCCGAAAGGCGACGCTCAATCTTTCTGATTTCAGTCTTATTGAGTAATAGTTTTCTTTCACGCCGAGCATCATGGTTGTAGTATGNGTTCTGACTATACTCTGAAATGAACAAATTCTTTACAAATACTTCGCCCTTACGGATATAGCAATATGCATCAGTAAGATTAGCAGAACCTAAGCGTATGGCCTTTACTTCTGTACCTTTCAGCATAAGGCCGGCTTCAAACTTCTGAAGCAAAANATATTCAAAGGAAGCCCTTTTGTTCTTTATTTCAATATTCTTGAATTTTTCAGCCATAGGAATGCAAAGTTACACGAATTGCTATATTGTAGAGTGTAACCCGTAATGAATATTATTGTTCGAATGGTCAGAAATAAATTTTTAAGGCGATCAATTGACCTAACAGGCCTATAANAANACCACCCAACAATTCTTGCCAGGTGTGAGCCTCCAGCTTCAACCTCGCACTTCCTGTCAACCCGGCTATCAAAACAACCAAGGATGGCAGATTGGACGGCCTTGATGTCAACCACCCCAAACCATCATTAGGCCCAAGCCTGTATGCCAATGCAATGGTCAACATGAGCAAACCCGCCAGACCTGCCATATGCGCNNTTGCCTTTGAAAAATTATTAATGAAAAATAAAAGGAATAATGTAATGACGGTGCCAAGCACAAAGACCTTGAAAAGAGCCGCTATCTCAGGATTACTCCGTGTGGTGATGTATAGCCACAAATAAAAAATTGAAGTGGCAATATACGGAATGATACGTTCCCTGGCTGTATGTAATTCTATGCTTTTGATAAAATCCAGCTTTAGCAACAAAANAATGACCAGCGCCGGAAAGAAAAATGTCATCATAAACACTGTGATAACAAAGGGAATACGAAGTGTCCAGTCATAGACACCAAAGGCATATGGATCCAGTTTAAGATAAATAAACAATCCGAAAGTGATCATCCAAAGAGGATGAGTAANAAAGGACAAAATTCGGGCCATTGCCTTTGCCAATTCCTTGATAATTTGGTGTTTATAAATTCTTGAAATATTTCGATCGATTCGGGATCTTCCTTGAAACCTATACCTAGAATTTATAGTTAAGTCCTAATCTCAGTCCAGCAAAAACATTACGACTCGCTTCATATTTCTGTCTTTGACCATCCTTATACCCATCCAACCTCCAATCCTTGGCATTGATATCGGTCAATGAACCTCCGCCGCGCAATTCAAGCGTCATAAAAAATGACTCCGACAGAAAACTCTGTATTCCCAAGCCTACAAAACCTTCAATATCCATAGAAGCAAACAGGTCCTTGTCATTGGCGGGTTCACCATTGGTTGTCAATTTGCCGATTTCGGCTGAATTAAAATTATAGGCGCCTCCACCGGCTATATGATTTGCAAATGTCTCAAGTGTAACCTCCTTCTCATTTACTTGGTGAGTAACCTCAGCACTTTGTATAAGAGAAATCTGTGGACCAACGGCAACAANAAATTTCGTTCCATGATTGGGATCCTTTTTCCNCCCAAAGACCAGGCGATATGTAACAGGAATAGCAAAATAACTCATCTTGATTTCTTTATTTAGCTTGTCGCCATTTCCATAACCGTCCTTGTATTTCTGGCCGGCCTGTTGCAGATTGGCGCCAATAGACAACATACTGCCTCCATTCAGGTCATATCCCAACTCCAGGCCAAATGCAGGGCGGAAGGTGACTGCATCATAATCCATTTCCTTTTGTCCATAATTCATCTGATTGGCAACGATGGTGGCATTTCCACTTCCATTTAGCCCAAGATATAAACCTCCCTGAGCATCAGATTGTAAGGTAAATAACGCAACAAGTAACATGCAAAGTGTTGTTCTGATTGATTTCATTGTTTGTATTTTTGTAAGTTAATCAAATAAGCTTTTCTGAATATATATCGGCGAATCATCCGGTTCTATCAATGATGAATCGTTATTTTTGATAGAATTGACCCTGGATGACACCTTATAATGAACCAAGGTAATCATTCTTTCGCAATCAGAAAAAATTGCCTTCATTTTATCGGTAAAACTAGCATCCATCCATTCCACCCATTCCTCTTTATTCAGGATTAAGGGCATCCGATCATGAATACCGGCAATATCTTTCTGGGCTGCTCGAGTGATGATGACGATGCGTTTTGAGACCGAACCATCATTAGCAACTTCCTCCCGCCACAGTCCTGCCACTGCAAACAACCCGCCATCCGGCACTGTAATTCGGTAGGGAATTTTCTGACTTCCACATTTTTGCCACTCATAATACCCGTCAAGTGGTATGATGCAACGCCCATGATTGAGATGTGGAACAAATGTCCTCTTTTTATCGATTTCCTCCAGGCGAGCATTAATTACCAACTGGGTATTGTTGCCGATTGTAACATTCCATCCCCACCAACCGATCTGAAAATGCAGTGGATCATCCTGAGCAATGAAAGGCAACTTCTGTACAGGACCTATATTGAAGGCCGGCAATGGAATATACCTCGCTATGTCTTCCGTATAGAAGCTTGCGCCAAAGCTCTCCTCCAGGTCACTTTCATTTTTGGTTAGTGATGCTCTTCCACACATGGTCAGACTATAATTTCACTGGATACAATATGTCCTACAAGATTGCCGGCAACATCAAATGCCCCCAATTCTACAGAGACAAACTGATTGATCAATGTTTCGTCATATGGCAGCGATACCTTAATGTAATTATCCGTATAACCGGTTAGTTCCATATTTGAGAGCCCATGCTCAACCAGCATAGACCTTGTTTCACCCTGATGCCTCTCGTAGAACAATTTACGCTTAACCTCAGACAATTGTCCAAGCACATCATTCCTTTGTCGCCTGATATGCACAGGCACCTGTCCCATCTCTGCGGCCGGCGTATTGGCTCTTTCAGAATATGTGAAAACATGAAGGTAGCTGATATCCAGGTTTTGAATAAAACGCACCGTCTCCCAAAAATCTTCATCAGTCTCTCCGGGGAAGCCGACAATGACATCCACACCTATGCAGCAGTGAGGCATCAGTTCCTTAATATATCTGACACGGTCAGCATATAATTCACATTTATACCTGCGACGCATTGCAGCAAGGATCTTATTATTACCCGACTGAAGTGGTATGTGGAAGTGAGGAACAAAGCGCTTACTCTGTGCCACGAATTCGATGATTTCATTAGTAAGAAGGTTCGGCTCTATGGAGGAGATCCTGAATCTGTCAATACCTTCCACGTCATCCAGCTTCTTAATCAGATCAATGAACAGCTCATTCTTCTTATGGGAATTACCTTCAATCACCTCTGTTCCATTACCGAAATCGCCAAGATTCACCCNCGTTAAGACAATTTCCTTAATGCCCTGGGATGCTATATATCTGGCATTTTCGATGACCTGAGCCGTAGTATCGCTTCTGCTTGCCCCACGAGCCATCGGTATGGTACAAAAGCTGCATTTATAGTCACATCCATCTTGCACCTTCAGAAAAGAACGAGTACGATCACCCATGGAGAAGGAAGAGACAAACTGGTTGGCCTCGCGCACATCACCGGCCATCATCATTCCCTTAGAAGGGGCATTGCCTATACTCTCGACGAATTCAATAATCCGGAATTTTTCAGCAGCACCCAAAACCAGGTCCACCCCTTCTATCCGGGTGATTTCTTCAGGTTTTAATTGCGCATAGCAACCGATTACAACCACCTTCGCCTGTGGAGAAATACGCAGCGCCTGGCGAACAATATTCCTGCATTNTTTATCAGCAGAATCCGTCACGCTACAAGTATTGATCACAAAAATATCCGCTCCTTCATGAAATTCATTGACCGAATAACCATTGTTTTCAAACATCCTGGAAATCGATGAGGACTCGGAATAATTGAGCTTACAACCCAATGTATAGAATGCAACACTTCTAGGAGTAGCCATAATATTCTATTTAAGGCTGCAAAGGTAGTGATTTTTTTGGCACAGAATGGTTATTCCGGTGGCTAACCATTGACACCTCGGCCATAAAGCAAATCGGCAGCACCCTAAATTTTTCCATTTGATTGGAAAACTATGCTGATTCCAAGCAAATAAAGCATTTGCTTAAAAGAACACGCCACACCCGTTAAAAGCGGGGCCTTCAAGCAACTGTGACAATATATGTAAAGGATTGACGACCGGATTGGTATTTATATCTAAAATTCAAGTAGGTAGATGATTAATAACTATGAAATCGGACGTGATACATGCAAGGACAGTATGCCTATTCAAATTATCGGCTTTCAATCAAAATTTTCCAGAATGAAATCTCATCATTATTGATAATAACTGAATAGACGACTATTAAACAACTACCTATTTCGAATTTTTTAGAAATCATCCCTCTTCAATTCAGCATTTAAATCAAAAAGCTCCTTGGGTTAAGAGCAAAAAATAGTTTTGTTATGCAATTTCTAAGTAGGTAGAAGATTAATAGTGATCCAATCAATATTCACGGATACTTTAACCACCTGAATTGAATTTAATACCGATAATGAAAACAAAATAATCATACATTATAAAATAGACCCTTCATTGGCTTGACTGATGATTATTATTTTCCTACCTACTTCCCAAGCCCCCTCATTCCAACCTTTTTATACCAACTTACTTGGCAACTAAATAAAATGACACACCGGATTTCAAGCTTGAAGAAAATTTCAAAATCTCTATACTCGATTCATAATAGCCCAATAAAAGCAAAATTATATGCATTGACTAAAATAAGTCATCAACCAAATATTGTGGTACGACCATCTCCGGCAATACTCGGATCGATAAATAACTATATCAGAAAAGTAAATTTCTGCAGCATTCTGATTTTTCGTCAAAAAATGACGAAAAAATAAACATTTAATAGATTATAATTTATTATTATTTCAATATATTTGCAGATTCTTGGGGATTAATCATTTTTTAGGATGTTTAACTCACCCGGGATTTCAAATCATTCTTTAATTTTTAAATCAAAATCTTATGTCAACAGANAAAGAAGCGAAATTAAAAGCCCTTCAGTTAACCCTGGACAAGCTCGAAAAAACTTATGGCAAAGGCACCATCATGAAGCTTGGAGACAAGCCTGAAGTCGATGTAGATGCCATCTCCACAGGTTCTCTTGGCCTCGATATCGCCCTGGGTACGGGAGGATTTCCTAAAGGTCGTGTTATAGAAATTTATGGACCTGAATCTTCCGGTAAGACAACACTCGCCATACATGCCATTGCCGAAAGTCAGAANAAAGGCGGTACGGCAGCCTTCATAGATGCTGAACATGCCTTCGACAAATCATATGCCGAACGCCTGGGAGTAGATACAACCAACCTGTACATTTCACAACCCGACAATGGTGAACAAGCGCTTGAAATAGCAGAAAATCTTATTCGATCAGGTGCAATAGACATCATTGTCATCGACTCAGTTGCAGCCCTGGTACCTAAAAGTGAAATTGAAGGTGAGATGGGTGATTCCAAGATNGGAACNCAGGCACGCCTGATGTCTCAAGCTCTTAGAAAACTTACTGCTACGATAGGCAGAACAGGGTGTTGCTGTATCTTTATCAACCAACTCCGTGAAAAGATAGGTGTTATGTTTGGCAATCCGGAAACGACAACCGGAGGAAACGCTCTTAAGTTCTATGCCTCCCAACGTCTGGATATCCGAAGAAGTGGCTCTCCAATAAAAGATAAAGATGGAAATCTCCTCGGCAACCAGGTAAAAGTCAAAGTCGTCAAAAACAAATTGGCACCGCCTTTCCGTGTAGCAGTCTTCGATATAATGTACGGCGAAGGCATCTCCAAATCAGGTGAAATAGTTGACCTGGGTGTGGATCTGGATATTATACAGAAATCAGGAAGCTGGTATGCCTACGAAAATACCAAAATAGCCCAGGGACGAGATGCTGCTAAGCAGTTTATTGAGGATAACCCGGGAGTGGCTGAAGAAATAGAAGCTAAAATCAAGGACAAGATCGTAGCTAAGGGCGGTACTGCATCCATTGAGATGGATTGAAAAATCCCCTGAAAACAACATTTGCAGGCGGTTGAGATATCACATCCAACCGCCTGATTTTTTTACTTCCATTCATTTGTTTAGTACCATTATTTAACACCGAAGGTACATTCGTTTTCATTGATCTGTACGACTGTAACCTCGGCACTATACCAAAAATTTAAGGACTTTTATATAAATCATCCTGGTATCACTTATTCCGAACTGATGCATTAGGGTTGATGATTTGCTCAGCTTATTGCCAAATTTCCAGCCGATACCTTCCAACTGATTGTCAATGCTTAATACAATTTATCGGAGAATCAACCAATAATACATATCAAATGACCCTATCCTTCACAATCTCATATATTTATAAATGTGCATTTACTACCATCATCCCAAGGCGATTTGTTGGGTTATCTTCGGATAATATAATCTGAATATATATTTATACAAATCAATAAAACAACGTGTTGCATGTCAATGTACGATTAAATGAAAATCTAATTAATCCAAGGTTAAAATTCTCATAAAATTATTTGCTTTTTAAATTAAAAAATCCTTATCTTGGTTTGATAATCTCAAATAAAAATTGGTAACTGGAAAGAATTAAGATGGAATTCAAATTTGAGGCAAAACAGAATGATTTTGTTTCTTTTTCTAAAAGGCATTTTGATTAAGTCAAACAGTAATCATAGATTTTATTTATTAAAATAGCATATCCGTAATGAATTATGGAAGTAAAAGAAGGTTATTTAACCGCAGCATTACAGAAGTACTTCGGTTTCAATAAATTCAAGGCACAACAGAAGGAAATCATAGAAAGTCTGCTGGCAGGCAATGACACNTTTGTCCTCATGCCTACCGGAGGCGGTAAATCTCTTTGCTATCAGCTTCCTGCCTTATTAATGGAAGGAACAGCCATCATCATATCACCATTGATAGCTCTGATGAAAAATCAGGTGGACAGCATTAGGGGTTATAGCAGCCGGGATAATGTCGCTCATTTTCTCAATAGTTCACTGAATAAAGGTCAGATTAAACAGGTCAAACAGGATATCGATGAAGGCAAAACAAAACTCTTATACATCGCTCCGGAAACCCTCACCAAAGAAGAAAATTTAGAATACTTCCATAATTCAAAAATATCCTTCGTCGCTGTTGATGAGGCACACTGTATCTCCGAATGGGGACATGATTTCCGACCTGAATACCGCCGTATCAGAACTATGATAGAGGCCATCGGCCAACACATCCCCGTCATCGCCCTGACAGCTACCGCAACTCCTAAAGTTCGTTCGGATATTATCAAGATCCTCGATATGGATCATGAGAATACCTTCGTATCTTCTTTTAACAGAGACAACTTGTACTATGAAATCAGGCCCAAGGTATCTAAGGAGCAAACGATGAAAAGCATGCTGCAGTTCATCAAGTCTCANAAAAAGATTTCAGGTATTATTTATGTTCAAAACCGGAAGACCACTGAAGACCTTGCTGAAGTCTTCAATGTCAACGGTATCAAGGCGGCCCCATACCACGCCGGCCTGGATGCCAAATCACGCGCCCGCACTCAGGATGACTTCCTGATGGAAAATGTGGAAGTAATCTGTGCAACCATCGCTTTCGGTATGGGGATTGACAAACCGGATGTACGATTCGTCATTCATTATGACATACCCAAAAGCATTGAAAATTACTATCAGGAAACCGGACGAGCAGGCAGGGATGGGCTGGAAGGAAACTGCATCGCTTATTTTTCTGTCAAGGACCTGACAAAGCTGGAAAAATTCCTTAGAGACAAACCGGTTGCCGAAAGGGAAATNGGGCTCTTGCTTCAGGAGGTAGAAGCTTACGCAGAGAGTTCCGCCTGCCGACGTAAATTTCTCCTGCACTATTTTGGCGAAGAGTTTGATGCTTCCGACTGTCACAAAATGTGTGACAACTGTCGGAATCCTAAGGAACTCAAGGATGTTACCGAAGAAATGCAGCTGGCACTTGAGATTACCAAAGAGCTAAACGAGGAATATAATATCAAGGTTTTGGTAGACTTCCTCACGGGTAACGCTACCCAACAACTCAAATTATACAAATTTACGGAGTACGATTCATTTGGTTGCGGAAAGGATTATGACGACAATTTCTGGAACTCCATCTTCAGGCAAGCCTTATTGCGCAACCTAATGTACAAGGATATTGAGAATTACGGCTTGATAAAAATTTCCGAAACAGGCCAGGAATTCATGAAAACGCCAACTTCGATAAAAATCCCACTGAATCAGGTATTTCCGGAAGATACAACCCCTGATGACGAAGGCAACGGAGGTACTGCAGCTTTGGATGAAACCCTGGTCAAGCTGCTGATGGATGTCAGAAAGAAAGAATCCAAACGTCATAATGTACCTCCCTTCGTGATATTTACTGACCCTTCGATCGAAGATATGGCAACACAATATCCGATATCTATTGACGATATGGCCGGGATAACCGGTGTCAGCCGAGGTAAGGCTGAGCGATACGGCAAGCCATTTATTGATGTGATAGCCAAATACGTCGAAGAAAATGACATCGAAAGACCGATGGACTTCCTTGTCAAGCAGGTGGCTAACAAATCCAAGATAAAAGTAAACATCATCCAAAGCATAGATAAGAAAATACCGCTGGAAGATATCGCTCGTGCCAACAACCTCGACCGGGACGAGTTCTACCAGGAATTGTATGGCATTGTAACCTCCGGGACCAAGCTAGACCTGAATTATTATACCGAAGATCTCATCGATGAATACGTCAAGGAAGACATCTTTGATTATTTCATGAACAGCGAAACTGACAACCTGGAAGATGCCTCCAAAAAACTGAAAGAGCTTGACATAACCTGGGAGGAAATAGAGCTGATGCGTATTGTCTTCCTTTCAGAAATGGCCAATTGATATGCGTATAGCCATCATCAACGGACCGAATCTCAACCTGATCGGTATCCGGGAAAAGGAAATTTATGGAGACAAGAATTTTAATGATTTTCTGACTGAATTGCAACAATGCTACCCCAATGTAGATTTCCTCTATTATCAGTCCAATGTCGAAGGCGAGNNCCTCATCAATGACATCCAGGAGACAGGCTTTCTTGTAGATGGCATAATCCTAAATGCAGGTGCTTATACACATACCTCCCTCGCCATTGCCGACGCAGTGGCAGCGGTGAAGGCTCCAGTCATCGAGGTACATATTTCCAACATATCTGCACGTGAACCGGTGCGTCATGATTCACATCTCACGGCAAAATGTGTAGGCATCATCAGCGGACTGGGACTGGATGGTTACCGGCTGGCAGTTGAATGGTTTGTGGAGAGAGAAAAAGAAAATAAATTTTGCCTTTTTATTTTTTCCAAAATAGTATAATTAGTCGATTTGATTATGTAAGTTTCATTTTTTTAACTTTGAAAATCTAATCAAAGTAAAAAAATCTCAGTTCTTGCTAACTTAATCCTGCTTTATAAGCCAATGGATATTGAGGTACAAACAATTTAAAGTTTTCTAGCTGAATTAAAGACACCCCACCATATTTTCAAAATTTGTAAACCGAGACTTTGCAAAATTGATATTCAAACTAATAAACCAAGATACGTATCTCATATTTAAACAAAATAGAAGATGACCTTCTGGTTTTTACTATTTACCAGCATCAAGGCACCCTTGAAACTTGAATAGTATTTTTAAATTTCCCGATAACTGAATATTCCGGCGAAAGTAATCCACAATTTTAGCCGATTTGGAGGTCTAAAACCAAGGTAAAACTTCTACAAGACATAAAAAATTAATCATTCTCTGTGTTTCGGGCTTATCCAGAAGTATATTCATAGCTTAATATCTAGGCCCGCAATGAGGATGTGGATTTTCTTATCTTGAAAACCCAAATCCGCAAAATGGCCTGGCTTACCAATATTGTCATCGGCCTTGACATCAAGATGACTTTTGAATTATTTTTTCCAATCTATATTAAGTCGTTTTTTTGAATTATCAGGATTTATCACTATTTTTACACACCCAATCAATTTAAAACAACATCATGTCTGAACCCAAGGAAAAGTTGAAGTACAAATCCAATAATGTACTTACAGATAATGATACAGTCATTGAGTCAAATGTTTTGGGTAAATTCTTTCCTGCAGTACCATTTCAAGCAAAATCGGCAGAGAAAAATGATTTCGAAGAAGAAATAAATAACGAAACTGAAGCGCAGGAAAACCATTCTTTAAATTTCTCATCCGCAGCACCGCCTGATGACAGAATTACCAACCACTTATTTCCGAATATAGTAAGAACAGATTCCGGTATTCAACTAAAGGCCAATTCAAATTATACAACTCCCCTTCAGCTAAAACCCAATAAAACAAAAATCAGCAGTTATTCTGCCCCGGCTTTCCAGCTTAAAACCGTAGAGCCAACGCAAAATGACAGTAAGGAAGATGATACTTCCTCTGTACAGAATACTTCTCATTCAAACAGCCTACCGAAGGATGTTCTGGGCAATATGGAACAAATGATGGGTGCCGATTTTTCAGGAGTTAATATCCATCAAAATTCTACCAATGCTCATAATGTAGGAGCGCTAGCTTATACCCAAGGTGAAGATATCCACTTTGCTCCCGGCCAGTTTGATCCAACTTCGAAATCAGGAAAGGAATTGATTGGACACGAATTGACACATGTCGTACAACAGCGCCAGGGACGTGTCCAGCCCACTACCCAAGCTAAGGGTCTTCCTGTAAATGATGACGAAGGTCTGGAAGCGGAGGCAGATGAAATGGGACGCCAGGCAGCACAAATGAAAGCAAATCCTGACGCACCTCCTGCCCAAATGAGTTTATTTGGCAATGAGCAGGAAAGAATAAGGACTAAAACCGGAATTAAAATCAATAACCCAACATTTGACGAAAGTCGGATGCGACAGGAATTGCCAAGAACTTCCTTCACAGGTGCAGGTGATCCAAGGTTGGCGCAAGCCATGACTGTTCTCTATTCAGGTGCGACTGAGGGTGCTGAGGTGGAACAATCACTCAGGACAATTGCTGAAATCAGAGGATTAGACGTTTCTACTGTCAACGAGCAATACAATCGTGCCATAGCTATCAGGACAGCTGGTCGTCAATATGCCAATCCAAACGGTGCTGCCAATGACGCTAATGACCCATCTCCCGATCTGGATTTAGATAGACACCCTGACTTCACCGGGTCACTTTCTCAACTGAGATTTGGCAGTACTTTGGGCGATGTTTTTGGGGTAGATCCTGTTTTTGGAGCTTTGATCAGCCCAACAGGTGGTTTGGTCGGTCCTGGCAATGATTCTGTTTCTGGCGATGCCAACAACCCGACCGTCCTTCATGGCACTGTTCATGATGCTGCCGGCTATTTATTAAATGCTCATGGCGTGTACGGATATAACTACCTCAAAAGATCCTGGGAATTAGATGCAACTAATCCCTTAGCCGGTCAGACTTCCGGAACTGCCTATTGGGCCGATAGAAATCCAATTGCTCAAGCTACTGCGACATTAGGAACATTTGGAGTAAATGCAGTCATGGATAACCCATCTATTCTGCTAGGGATGATTCATCCCGGGTTAGCAGTACCCGGATTAATGAATGCAGGCAGAGATTATGAAAATAACTTTATTAGATCGGCTGTTGAAGTTGGTGGCGGCAATTGGGCATCCAGGGGCGTTGACAGCATATCCAATACCTTGAATGCTGGATGGAATGCCGCATCGAACTTATGGGATGGTGTTACTGGAGTCGCCTCCGATGTTTGGGATGGCGCCAGAGGTGTTACTTCTGATGTTATCGGTGGCATGAGAGGAGTGGCTTCTGATGTTTGGAGTGGCGCCAGGGGTAGCTTCCGATGTTTGGGACGGTGCAAGAGGTGTTACCTCTGATGTTATCGGTGGCATGAGGGGTGTAGCTTCTGATGTTTGGAGTGGCGCCAGGGGGTAGCTTCTGATGTTTGGGACGGTGCAAGGGGTTTAGCCTCTGGGGTAATGGGAGGTATTGGTGGCGCTTTGAAGGATTCCGGCATCGGGCAACCACTGACAGCACCCGGATTAGGTGGTATAGCTAGCGGTTTAGGTAGAGCCTTGTCTCGTGCAGCCAGTGGCGTTGGTGGCGCTTTGAGGGATGCAGGCATAGGACAACCCTGACAGCACCCGGCGTGGGTGGTATAGTTGGCGGTATAGGTAGAGCCTTGTCTGGTGCAGCCGGTGGCATTAGTGGCGCTTTGAGGGATGCAGGCATAGGACAACCATTGACAGCACCCGGCGTGGGAGATTTATTTGACGGTTTAGATAGACTCTTGTCTGGTACAACCGGTGGCAATGGTGGCGCTTTGAGGGATGCAGGCATAGGACAACCCCTGACAGCACCCGGCGTGGGAGATTTATTTGACCGTTTAGATAGACTCTTGTCTAGTACAACCGGTGGCAATGGTGGCGCTTTGAAGGATTCGGGCATCGGACAGCCACTGACAGCGTCCGGCGTGGGAGGTATAGTTGGCGGTATAGGTAGAGCCTTGTCTGGTGTGACCGGTGGCATTGGTGGCGCTTTGAGGGATGCAGGCATAGGACAACCCCTGACAGCACCCGGCGTGGGTGGTATAGTTGGCGGTATAGGTAGAGCCTTGTCTGGTGTAACCGGTGGCATTGGTGGCGCTTTGAGGGATGCAGGCATAGGACAACCATTGACAGCACCCGGCGTGGGAGATTTATTTGACGGTTTAGATAGACTCTTGTCTAGTACAACCGGTGGCAATGGTGGCGCTTTGAGGGATGCAGGCATAGGACAACCCCTGACAGCACCCGGCGTGGGAGATTTATTTGACCGTTTAGATAGACTCTTGTCTAGTACAACCGGTGGCAATGGTGGCGCTTTGAAGGATTCGGGCATCGGACAGCCACTGACAGCGCCCGGCGTGGGAGGTATAGTTGGCGGTATAGGTAGAGCCTTGTCTGGTGTGACCGGTGGCATTGGTGGCGCTTTGAGGATGCAGGCATAGGACAACCCCTGACAGCGCCCGGACTAGGTGGTATAGCTAGCGATTTAGGTAGAGCCTTGTCTCGTGCAGCCGGTGGCATTAGTGGCGCTTTGAGGGATTCCGGCATCGGACAACCACTGACAGCACCCGGCGTGGGAGATTTATTTGACCGTTTAGATAGACTCTTGTCTGGTACAACCGGTGGCAATGGTGGCGCTTTGAAGGATTCCGGCATCGGACAACCACTGACAGCACCCGGCGTGGGAGATTTATTTGACCGTTTAGATAGACTCTTGTCTGGTACAACCGGTGGCAATGGTGGCGCTTTGAAGGATTCCGGCATCGGACAACCCCTGACAGCACCCGGCGTGGGAGGTATAGTTGGCGGTATAGGTAGAGCCTTGTCTGGTGTGACCGGTGGCATTGGTGGCGCTTTGAGGGATGCAGGCATAGGACAACCCCTGACAGCGCCCGGACTAGGTGGTATAGCTAGCGATTTAGGTAGAGCCTTGTCTCGTGCAGCCGGTGGCATTAGTGGCGCTTTGAGGGATGCAGGCATAGGACAACCATTGACAGCACCCGGCGTGGGAGATTTATTTGACGGTTTAGATAGACTCTTGTCTGGTACAACCGGTGGCAATGGTGGCGCTTTGAGGGATGCAGGCATAGGACAACCCCTGACAGCACCCGGCGTGGGAGATTTATTTGACCGTTTAGATAGACTCTTGTCTAGTACAACCGGTGGCAATGGTGGCGCTTTGAAGGATTCGGGCATCGGACAGCCACTGACAGCGTCCGGCGTGGGAGGTATAGTTGGCGGTATAGGTAGAGCCTTGTCTGGTGTGACCGGTGGCATTGGTGGCGCTTTGAGGGATGCAGGCATAGGACAACCCCTGACAGCGCCCGGACTAGGTGGTATAGCTAGCGATTTAGGTAGAGCCTTGTCTCGTGCAGCCGGTGGCATTAGTGGCGCTTTGAGGGATGCAGGCATAGGACAACCATTGACAGCACCCGGCGTGGGAGATTTATTTGACGGTTTAGATAGACTCTTGTCTGGTACAACCGGTGGCATTGGTGGCGCTTTGAGGGATGCAGGCATAGGACAACCCCTGACAGCACCCGGATTAGGTGGTATAGTAGGAGGTATAAGTAGAATGTTGTCAGGAATAACAGGTGGGCTTAGTGACGCTTTGAAGAATTCCGGCATCGGGCAACCACTGACAGCGCCCGGATTAGGTGGTTTGGGTGGCGGTATAGGCAGAATGTTGCCAGGACCAAAAGGTGGAATGGGCGTGGCTGACGGAATAGGAGGGCTATTGCCAAAAATACTTGGAGGACTCGGCTTAAATGGCGGAATATTTGGTGGACTCGGAGGTCTATTACCGGGTTTATTAGGTCCTTTCGGAGGCATTTTAGGAGGATTAGGAGGATTATTAGGTAAAGGTGGCATCGGACAGCCACTTACAGCACCCGGATTAGGTGGTTTGGGTGGCGGAATAGGCAGAATGTTGCCAGGACCAAAAGGTGGAATGGGCGTGGCTGGCGGAATAGGAGGGCTATTGCCAAAAATACTTGGAGGACTCGGCTTAAATGGCGGAATATTTGGTGGACTCGGAGGTCTATTACCGGGTTTATTAGGTCCTTTCGGAGGCATTTTAGGAGGATTAGGAGGATTATTAGGTAAAGGTGGCATCGGACAGCCACTTACAGCGCCCGGATTAGGTGGTTTGGGTGGCGGAATAGGCAGAATGTTGCCAGGACCAAAAGGCGGAATGGGTGTGGCTGGCGGAATAGGAGGGCTATTGCCAAAAATACTTGGAGGACTCGGCTTAAATGGCGGAATATTTGGTGGACTCGGAGGTCTATTACCGGGTTTATTAGGTCCTTTCGGAGGCATTTTAGGAGGATTAGGAGGATTATTAGGTAAAGGTGGCATCGGGCAACCACTGACAGCGCCCGGATTAGGTGGTTTGGGTGGCGGTATAGGCAGAATGTTGCCAGGACCAAAAGGTGGAATGGGCGTGGCTGACGGAATAGGAGGGCTATTGCCAAAAATACTTGGAGGACTCGGCTTAAATGGCGGAATATCTGGTGGACTCGGAGGTCTATTACCGGGTTTATTGGGTCCTTCCGGAGGCATTTTAGGTGGATTAGGAGGATTATTAGGTAAAGGCGGCATCGGACAACCACTGACAACTCCCGGCATGGGAGGTATATTAGGTGGATTGGGAGGTATATTGGGTAGATTAGGTCGTATTTTGCCAGGAATAACAGGTGGACTTAGTGGCACTTTGAAGAATTCCGGTATCGGGCAACCCCTGATAACACCCGGATTAGGTGGCTTGGGAGCCGCTGCAGGCCGAAGGTTGTCGGGACTATCCGATGGACAAGGAGACGCGTTGAGAGATGCCGGCATCGGACAGCCTCTGACAACTCCCGGCATGGGAGGTATATTGGGTAGATTAGGTCGTATTTTGTCAAGAATAACAGGTGGACTTAGTGGCGCTTTGAAGGATTCCGGTATCGGGCAACCCCTGATAGCACCCGGATTAGATGGCTTGGGAGCCGCTGCAGGCCAAAGGTTGTCGGGACTATCCGATGGACAAGGAGACGCGTTGAGATATGCCGGCATCGGACAGCCTCTGACATCTCCAGGCATGGGAGGTATATTGAGTGGATTACGAAGGATTATTAATTCAATACCTGAAGCAAAAAATGTCTCGGCAAATCCAACAAACCACCCGGGCTGGGACTTACCCTTTGATCCATTCAGGATAGGAGGAATTGGAGTCCCAAACAATACTCCGACACATATACCGGCTGGCGTTGGCAGCAAACCTGAAGGTGATGGCTATTCAACACCTTGGTTATATTCCGGATTCAAACCAAGCGCTGATGGCAAGTATCCAATAGGCTACTCAGGTGGATTTGGATTGGGTAGGCTTGCCGCACCGGGCAACACAAATACTTATGGGGCTGCTGATATAAACTTAGGCGCTTGGGATGACCCTGATGGCGGCACAAGATATGGCTTAGGTGCATCTGCAGGAGCAGGTAAGGGTTCTTATGATATTCCTGCAATAATTAATTCTTTTTACCCGGGAGCTATGGATAAAAGAAACATATTAAACCTTGATGTTGGATTGGGTACAGCTGGTGCTGATCTATCCCTAAACCCTGACACAGGATTTTCAATAGGCGCACAGGCCAATATTGCTGAAGGAGCAATTACTGCAGGAACAACCGACACCGGAGACTCGGATAAAACGTATAAACTTGGACTAAGCGAAGGAGTTGGTGCAGCATTACGTGGCCATTGGGGTGATAAGGACAAAGATGGCCTTCGTGAATATGGGTTTGGCTTTGATTTTGGACCGCTTTCAGTCGATATGAAAACTGAGGATCCTCTTCGAGACTTAGGAATTGGATTTATACCCGGGGTTGGACCAGCACTAGCTAATTTATTGCCTGGCGGTAATCTTACAGAAGGCCTCGCAAATAAATTTGGATTAACAACAAGAAATGCGACATTGGCTGATACTTGGAATCTGGTATCAGATACTGCCTCTGATGCATGGGACGGAGCAAAAGGATTGGCTTCTGATGCGTGGGATGGCGTGACGAGTACAGCTTCTGATGCATGGGACGGAATAACAAGCACTGCCTCTGATGCATGGGACGGAGCAAAGGGCTAGCTTCTGATGCCTGGGATAGCGTGACAAGTACCGCTTCTGATGCATGGGACGGAATAACAAACACTGCCTCTGATGCATGGGACGGCGTGACAAGTACTGCCTCTGATGCCTGGGATGGAGCAAAAGGATTGGCCTCTGATGCGTGGGATGGCGCGAAGAGTACCGCTTCCGATGCATGGGATAGTGCTACAAGTACTGCCTCTGATGCATGGAGTGGTACTAAATCAATAGCTTCCGATGCATGGGATGGCTTAAAAAGTTTGTTTTAAAATTTAGAAATTATGTTTAGGTGGGTTTTTATTTCGGAAAATGTACCCAGAGATTTGAAGACATTAAATGCAAATCTAAGCGAAGGACTCCAAGGCTTGAANTTTTTTGGATATTTCTTTTTGATTGGAGGTATATTTTTCTTAGTAATAGCTATAATGAAAATAAGAATGCTTTTTCCATATATTGGTATTTTTGCTGTGATAATAGTTGGATACTCCATGCTATCAAAATCGAAAAAGACGTTGGAGCGAAGGCAGACTTGTTTTACAAACGGAATTGGAATAGAAGGGAAGGTGGTCAAACAAGGAAGGGCAATGAATCCTTTTTCCAGTACTTCGAAATATACCATCACAGTAAAGACTGGCGATAAGTCTATTGAGATAACCCATAAGTCTAAAGACCTTTGGGCTTCTTGTAAAATTGGGGACACAATTATTGGATTGAAAAATAATGAGGAATANTTTTTTGGACCTGAGATAGGGTGTATTTTTAAATATTTCGAACCAAAATAAGCGATATAAAAATGAATATTTACTACAAAAAGCCGGTCATTACCGAAGAAAAAGAGTAATTATTGAACAGGTATATGAGAACCGGAGAGGAAATACTTGTAAATGGAATTATCAGAAAGGAATTGAAAGTAATAGTGGAAATTTACCCTTCTATCGAATTATTGCTTGAAACAATATCGATAGCAACCATGAACTATAATAATGTTTCCCTGCATGGTCACAAAACCGTGATGCAATTGGAAATGGAAAAGAAAGCATTAGTGGATTTACAAGTAATGTTATCGGAAATGCTGGATAAAAAATAACCGGTTTGCTTTTACCCGGCAAATTGACATTTCGTTCGTTTTTTGTTCAATACTTCCGGCTTCTTGATTTTTTTATTTAAACCTTGACCTTCAAGTTTTAAACAAAGTTGCATATGCCTTGTATTAATAACCTGCCTAGCTGAACTTTACACTACATTTGGCCATGGATTCTCCTGTTCGGATTATCGAATCATTATTTCTATATACTTTCCCTCTCTATTTTTTAACTATATTTGCACCTCAAAATTGAAAGACAGACATGTTTGAAAGTTTAAATGAAAAACTGGAAGGTGCCTTCAAATCACTAAAGGGTGAAGGCAAGTTAACCGAGCTTAATGTCGCAACCTCCATCAAGGAAATTCGTCGTGCATTGGTTGCTGCCGATGTCAATTATAAGATAGCCAAGGAATTTACCGATAAGGTCAAAGATCAGGCTATGGGTGAAAAAACGTCCTGAAAGCCGTTAAACCGGGTGAGCTCATGGTCAAAATCGTCATGGACGAATTGATCGAGTTGATGGGCGGGGCATCCGAAGGTATTTCACTTTCCGGCAATCCGGCCATTATCCTTATTTCGGGATTGCAAGGTTCGGGAAAGACCACTTTTACCGGTAAACTTTCCCTTTATTTAAAAACTAAACGTAGTAANAAAGTACTTGTAACAGCGGGTGACGTGTATAGACCTGCTGCGATTGATCAGCTGACCGCNGCCAGTCAGCAGGTTGGTGTAGATATTTACAAGGAACCGGAGAATAAAAATCCTGTTCAAATCGCCACTAATGCCATCCAATATGCCAAGGACAATGGTTTTGATGTTGTCATCATCGATACAGCCGGCCGTCTCGCCATAGATGAGGCTATGATGAATGAAATCGAAGCGATTAANAAAGCAGTCAATCCGTCTGAGACTTTGTTTGTGGTGGATTCCATGACAGGACAGGATGCTGTCAACACGGCTAAAGCTTTCAACGACAAGCTCAATTTCGATGGCGTCGTCCTTACCAAACTTGACGGTGATACACGCGGTGGTGCCGCCCTTTCGGTTAAATATACTGTTGGGAAGCCAATTAAATTCATCTCCACCGGTGAGAAAATGGAAGATCTCGACATCTTCTATCCGGACAGGATGGCTCAACGAATTCTGGGCATGGGAGATATCGTTTCATTTGTTGAACGCGCNCAGCAGCAGTTTGATGAGGAAGAAGCAGCCCGAATCGAGAAGAAAATCAAGAAGAATAAGTTTGACTTCAACGACTTCCTCTCTCAGATCAATCAGATNAAAAAGATGGGTGACATCAAAAGTCTGATGAACATGATTCCCGGCATGAGCAAACTGACTGCCAACCTGGACATCGATGAAAAAGCCTTCAGCAAGGTGGAGTGCATCATACAAAGTATGACTCCTCAGGAACGTGCCAATCCTGAATTGCTCAACCCAAGCCGTAAACGACGTATAGCCAAGGGGGCCGGTAAAGACATCAACGAAATCAATATGTTTATCAAACAGTTTGATCAGATGAANAACATGATGCACAATATGTCCATAGGTAAAATGGGCAATATGGGCATGCCAAAAATGGGACGATTCAGAAGATAACCTTACGTTGCTATAATTCCTTCAACTCTGCAACCAACTTAGTTATGGTCTGCTTGGCATCACCAAAGAGCATCAGGCAATTGTCCGCGCCAAACAATTCATTCTCGATGCCGGCGTAACCCGGATTCATCCCCCTCTTGGATACAATCACCGTTCTGGCCAATTCCGCATTCAGTACCGGCATACCATAGATTGGGCTACCCGGTGAATTCTTCGCAGCAGGATTGACTACATCATTAGCCCCAACGACAAATACAAGGTCAGTATTGGTAAAATCATCATTGATGGCTTCCATTTCCACCAATTTGTCATACGGGATATTGGCTTCGGCGAGCAAAACATTCATGTGGCCAGGCATGCGACCGGCAACCGGATGTATGGCAAAGCGCACACTGACACCTTTCTTTTCACACAATTCATAGAGNNCCTCTCTGATGGCATGCTGAGCCTGTGCCACGGCCATTCCATATCCCGGAATAATAATCAGCGAACTTACTGAATCGAAGATCTGGGCAGCTTCCTCCACGCCCACCTCCTTAATCACTATATCCTGACTGCTTCCTGCCTGCACAGATGACGATGTCTGTCCAAATCCACCTAAAAGAACATTGATTAATGATCGATTCATTGCCTTGCACATGATATCCGTAAGGACAATACCTGAAGCTCCGACAAGGCGACCTGCAATGATGAGGACATTGTTGTTGAGAACAAATCCAGTCGCACAAGCCGCCATTCCCGAATACGAGTTGAGCAGTGAAATAACCACAGGCATATCGGCACCTCCTATGGGAATCACAACCAATACGCCCAATACCAGAGAAAGAATCGTCAGAAGTAATATGTAGGATGGGTCGGAGGTGTACATCACTATCAAAACAGAAAGAATAATGCCAATGATGAGGAGCATCAAATTGAGCGGATTCTGACCCTTGAAGACTATTGCCCGACCACTGATACTACCATTGAGCTTGAGAAATGCAATCATGGAACCGGTAAAAGTAATCCCTCCAATAAAAATACTCAGGATTATGGAAACCACTGTGATACTGCTCAATTCAATACTTTGCTGCTGTGTATGCAACCAATAATCAGATAGAGCAACCGCCACGGATGCCAGACCACCAAAACCGTTGAAGATAGCTACCATCTCAGGCATCTGGGTCATCTTAACTTTATAGGCAAATATCAGACCTATCGCCGACCCGATTAAAAAAGCAACAAAAATATCAATATAAGTTATCGACTGAACCTGTGAAACTGTTGCTAAAATGGCTATCAACATACCCACAGCGGAAACAAGATTCCCATTTCTCGCTGTTTTCGTTTTATTCAACATCTTGATACCGATGACAAAAAGTATCGAAGCGGTCAGATAGGCTAAATGCAGATAAATATTCATATCAGGAAGGGAATGGTGAGGTTATTTCTTTTTGAACATTTTAAGCATACGATCAGACACAGCATAACCACCGACGACATTGACCGTAGCAAGGACCATCGCAGCCAGGCCGAGCCATTTGCTTAGGCTGGTAAATCCCAGCTCATTACAGGCGAGGATAGCGCCGACAATGGTTATGCCGGAGATTGCGTTGGAAGCTGACATCAAAGGCGTATGTAATGTTGGCGGCACCTTGGAAATCAATTCGAAGCCCAAAAAGTCCCTAACACCAAAATGTACATCAATGGTAGTAATACATCGATACTCATATTATTCTATTTGTTGCTTGAAGCGTTTAAGATTTTATTCGTAAATTCATGAACAGTGCTGCCATCGATGGTTATCAGACAACCTTTGGCTATCTCTTCTTCCCGATCGAAATTCAACCCTTCGGGTGAAGCCAGATGCATCAAAAGTGTGCTGATATTGGTCGCATAGAGTTGACTGGCATTAATTGGAAGCATGGAAGGCAGGTTGGCCTCACCAATGATTGTGACACCCTTGTATACCTTGGTTTTATTCATTTCTGATAATTCACAATTACCGCCCCACTCCACTGCCATATCGATGATGACAGACCCTTNTTTCATTGAATCGACCATCTTTTCAGTCACCAATATCGGAGACTTCTTCCCTATGACTAATGCTGTGGTAATAACCAGATCCGCCTCCTTTATTCTTTCTTCAATAAGTTGCTGTTGCTTTTGAAGAAATTCCGCGGAAACTTCCCTGGCATAGCCGCCTTCTGTCTTAACCTCCGCATCACTCTCTACACTAAGAAATCTACCCCNCAAAGACTCTACCTGCTCCTTGGTTTCAGGCCTCACATCGGTCACTTCGACGATGGCTCCAAGTCTTCGAGCAGTGGCTACTGCCTNGGTTCNCGCCACACCGGCCCCGAAGATCAAGACCTTAGATGGGGTAATAGTCCCCGCCGCAGTCATCAATAAAGGAAAAATCTTACTCAAGGCATCACATCCAAGGATTACCGACTTATAACCTGCTAAATTTGCCTGAGAGCTGAGCGCATCCATTTTTTNGGCTCTTGAAATCCGCGGGATTGCATCCATACCAAAGGATGTAATGGATCTCGCATTGAAAGCATCCAGTAACACAGGCTGAGTATATCCATAAAGGAGGGAAATACAACATGCGCCGGTTTTCATCATAGAAACTTCTTCAGTGGAGGGAGCATTGACCTTTAGAATGATGTCCTGACTACAAGCTTCTTGCCTGGTAGATGCGATTACGGCTCCTGCGCGGACATATTCATCATCGGAAANAAACGAATTCGACCCGGCACCGGATTCTACTTTGACTTGAAAACCCTTTTNTATCAGTAATTTGATCACATCAGGTGTCAATGCGACCCTTCTTTCTCCGTCCTTTGATTCTCTGAGTACAGATATTATCATATAATTGCCGATTATTTTACCTTGTAAGCAATAAATATATAAATATCTGTTAAAAGAATCAAAATCAAAAGATATTTTTGGAAATTATCTCATTGAAGATATAATATACCCCATCCAGTGGGAGTTCCGACTAAATGATTTATTATAAACTCCAAAACGAGAGCCTGCACTTTTGTATTGGTAAATCACTGTACCATTGGATTTCTATTAATTCGGTAAATTGTTTTACCGGAATTCCATTGCTTTTCAATGATATCCTTATTGAAATTCCAGGTCAATAAGTCATCATGCCAAAATGAATGAGAACAACCATTTACCTTGGCCCAAAGACAAATTGTTCATAACATAACCGGATGCTACTATCGATCCTTGATGAATATTATCTCAGCTATTGCATATAAACACATCAACTGTAACATCTCTTCTGCAACCCCTTGATAAACGGATAATACATTCGACCGGGCAATTGCTTCTTGCAGCATTCATCAAAATGGACGCCACCTTCAATCAGGAAGGTTAATGTCCAAAGCCCCTCTGCCAATGAGATCTGCACCTTTCCTCTATCTGAGCCATCATCATCCATCCATATGGTATGCTCAGCTTAACAAGGTTAAGATCTAAGATTTAATGAATGGTATGGTCTCCACTCCCGTATTCATATTAACCTGCACCAGATACATGCCGGGAATCAGGGAGGACACATCGATATCTTTTAATTCATATAGATGAAGGCGCATAGGAAGTGACATTACTTCACGACCGGACAGGTCAAGTATGTTTATGGAATGAATCTCTCCTTCGTTTCCAATTCTTTTTATTGACAGTATCCCATTTGTCGGATTGGGAAATATTGTCACGCTTGACCTTCCCTCAAATCTTACGCTCTTAATCTCTGAATAACTTACCTTTCCATTCTTTCCAATCATCTTCAATCGGTAATAATTGATTCCTTTGTCCGGATACTCATCCACTAAGCCATAATTGGAGATGGCGTCAATATTTTNTGCGGGAATATGACCGATAGACCGAAAGCTTCCATCGTGAGCCATCCTTTCCACAGTAAATACTTCCACCTCCCTTTCATTGGACGTAGTCCATCCAATGTAAACGCCGATTTTAACAGCTTCTGCAGCAAATGACAACAAATGCAACGGCAGTGGGGTCTTTTNTTCAACACATATTTGGACAGACCAACTATTGAGTGATCCCCCATTGCCCGAATACCAGTCATCTATCTCCAGATCCCATTGACCATTGGCCGGCATCCCGTCATGAACATTCAGGAATTCCTGAGGCTTGTAGGCACCTCCATTGGTTGGAGGACAAGGCAAAGTACCGGATACAGCCTCATCGTCAAACCCTATATTGATATTAGCGTACCCTGAACATTTACTGTCCATAAGAATATTGGACGCACCATTGGACGATTTGAGCTTGAAGCGAAGATCCCGAAGATTGGAGTGAGTTACATTCAGATTGGTGATATTGATATCCTTCACGATTTCGTCAGCGGCGCGGTTACTTATAATGATTGAGGATGTGACTGTACTCGGTGTAAGGGGTATGGTCAAGGTAGAATTATTAGTGTAGGTATAACAGGTATTGACAGGATTTCCAATGGTGATGGGTACCGTGTTGACTGCATAGAAAATATTATCTGAACACCTTACCCGAAAACGGACATCACTAGAATTGATACCCGATGGGATGGTCCAGATAAAACTGCCATTATTAANGACTCCTACACCGATAGACGTCCAGGAGAGACCATTATCAAAAGAAACCTGAACATCGACATTGGCACAGCTAATTGGCGAGGATGCCGTACCCGCTACATCCCATGTGATGGCGCNCGTACCTGGACTGCTCCAGGTTGTAGCCACATTGGGAGCAGTCACCTTAAATCCTGAACTGGCAACTACTGTAATGGTTGAGCTTTGGCGACAGATACCTCCGCCTGTAGCATGATTATCCCTTGCTGTGATAGTAAACTTAAGTGTCCGGGCCACGGAAGGCAACACCTCGCCATATGTCGTGGTATTGTTCAATACATCATGCAGTCGCGGAAAATACCTTCTCCCTGAGCTGACGGGATTGAATGAACGGAAGATGGGTGCAGTAGTAGATGAAGCATTAATATTACCGGCAGCGCCCAAATCATTTTCTTCCCAACAGTAGGTTATCGCATCCCCATCGGCATCTGTGGCCGAGGCGTCAAGATAAAAAGGAGTATTGGCCGGTATGGTTTTCCCCGTTGTAAAACTTGTAATCTGCGGGGTTGTGTTATTGGTACCCGAAACAGCAGTTCGGCATGAAGTTGTTGTATTGATATGCGTCAAAGCCTCGCCCATAGATACCCAGTGAAAGTAAGGATCTGAATGAGGCTGAATATTCTGAGCTCCACAAATACCTGCATAACTCATAATCGTAGAACCACTACCGGGTTCATAAGCCGTTGAACCATTACGATTACCACTACAACTACCGGTATTACCATTGAAGGCATGATTGGCTCCGAATTGATGGCCTATTTCGTGGGCGACATAATCTATATCAAAATAATCCCCTACCGGCGTAGAGGCACCTGTAACACCTAGAGCCTTAAGATTTGCATTGTTACTGTTATTGGTTCCCGGTGTATTAAAACAAACAACAGCTAACCAAGCTACTCCACNCCCTCCGGTACTAACCACGTGGCCAATGTCATAATTGGGTGCGCCGATTACGCTTCTGAGAACAGTCTGATTCTCACCAAGCATTAAGCCCCCATCATCATTGGTGTAAGGATCTGTTGAAGCGGTATATCCACCCTCTGTGGTATATAGGATAGAGGAGTTTTGGGGAATAAGAATCAGCCTTGCACCCATATCTTTTTCATATACAGCACTCACACGATTTACAGTAGTCGTTATGGCGGAAAGAGTAAGAGCTACAGTGCCACCATGAAAATTACTATATTCCCATGTACAGGCTACAGCAGTCCTGTATGACACCAATGTCATGCTACTGTTGCAACTAAGTGGTGTCCGGGTCTCCAGATCTACGTCATTAAAACCGGAACCTTCAGTCATACACTCAAAGTCGGGTCGAATCTTATTGTCCTTCTTATAATAGGTAATACAAGATTGCCGGTTGCCTAACGAGGCCGGTTCAATAAGATACACATCACCATCTGTAAATATCAAGCCATGAAAGCCATGCTCCGTTATATCTATCCTGCCATGCTCTATTTTATTCGCTTGATTCACTGCTATGTAGGTCCGGATATTTGGAAATTGGGAGTATTCCGGTTCGCTGAGGATTGGGGATTCGTAAATATCGAACTCTGTAAGGCCGCCTTCAGGATTGGGCAGATGGAGCTTTAAGCCGGGTAATCCTCTATCAAAATAACTTTCCTGCGGTGCCGTCCTAAGTATACTACGAAGCGAATTGTAATCGTAATTGAAGAATACTTTCCGCTCCGGCTTGATATACTCCTTGTTCTTGTCAATAAAGTCAGCCTTGCTTTCAGTCGTAATGCTAANAAAGTCCTGTGCAGTTAACGAAGCGCCGGTGAAAAGAAAAANAATAAAAGCAATTAAAAATTTACTCATCGATTTCATTTGAAACCATTTTTTGGTTAAACAAATTAGGAGGTGATGATTGATTTAAAATTACAGAATACAGTCTCTCAACAATAAATGGATCAACATCTGCATTTAATGATTAAACTCTAAAAACAGATATTTTGATAACCTTTTTTTCAAAAAAATCGGCGGATTACTCAACTCCCAACAACTTAGGGTTGATACCCATACTGGAGAACCCACCATCGTGAAAAAGATTCTGCATGGTTACATACCTGGTCAGGTCGCTGAACAGGGTAATGCAATAATCGGCAAAAGCATCACCACCCGCATTTCCAAGGGGAGACATGGTATCGGCATAAGAGAAAAAGTCAGTAAATCCCTTTACTCCACCGCCTGCTGTCGTCATGGTTGGCGACTGGGAAATGGTATTGACCCGTACTTTGTTTCTGGTGCCGAAATGATAGCCGAAATTGCGGGAAATAGACTNCAGAAGAGCCTTTGCATCGGCCATTTCGTTGTAATCCGGAANAATACGTTGTGCAGCGATATAGGTCAGTGCAACGATGGAACCCCAATCGGCTACAGCGTTCTTAGCATACAGTTCATGGAGAATCCGGTGAAAGGAAATGGCGGATATATCCAGAGTCTTATGCATAAAATCGTAATTGAGATCCGTATAATGCTTTTCCTTCCTCATATTGAGGGACATACCAATGGAATGTAATACAAAATCAACTTTGCCACCGAAATGGTTTATACTGTCATCGATCAACTTAGCCAGCTCTTCACTGGATGTGGCATCGGCAGGGATAACGGGAGCTCCGGTCTTCTCTGCCAGGGCATTGATTTGTCCGAATCTCAATGCAACCGGCGCATTCGTCAATACGAGGGAAGCGCCCTCTTCATAAGCCCTTTCTGCAACTTTCCAGGCGAGTGATTTTTCGTCCAGCGCTCCGAAGATGATGCCTTTCTTACCTTTCAACAGTCCATTTGCCATAATTCTTTCTCTTTTAATATTTTGATTAATCACTTTCTTTCCAGAAGCTCTCTTGCATTCTCGACCGCTGCCTTGGTAGGTGGTTTGGTCGAAAGCATGATAGCTATATTCTCAATTCTCTCATCCAAAGATAATTCCTTAATGCGAGTAAATGTATTATTGTCTTCTATTTCTTTATAAACGAAAANATGTTTATCTGCTTTTGAAGCCAACTGCGGTGAATGTGTGATGGCTATCAGTTGATGCTCACGCGCCATTTCGCGCATGATTTCAGCCATTTTCAGTGCAATTTCACCACCGAGTCCGGTATCGATCTCATCAAATATCAGGGAAGGCAACGGAATTGCTGCGGCCACCATAGACTTGATCGAAAGGGTAAGTCTGGATATCTCCCCTCCTGAGGCAACATCCTTGATGGCCGCAGGCTGACCACCCTTATTGGCTGCAAAAAGAAATCGAATGGCATCTTTTCCTGATGGTGTAAGAGCCGTGGATGGTTCCATTTCAATTACAAATGTGGCATGAGGCATACCCAGATCCGACAACAGTCCCTTAAGTGTGTCGATGAAGTCGGGAATATGGCTTTTCCTTGATTCTGAAAGACTTTCTGCCATCCTGTTCAATACTTCTTCATGATGACTCATCTCTTGTTCTATCCGTACAATATCATCATCCACCTTGGAGTAATTATTCAGCTTGCCATCTATTTCCTCCTTCAAGGCAACAAGACCAGCTATATCCCCTACCTGGTGCTTGCTTTGCAATTTATACAACTGATCCAGCGACTCCCTGATCTCTGCAGCTCTCTCTTCATCAATCTCCGTACTTTCAGCCAGTCGGTTGATATCCTCTGCCAACTCTCTCAACTCTATCCTGGAGGACTGAAGTCTGTCAACCACCTCCTTGATTCTGGGAGAGACTGCCGTGATTGGACCAAAACTGTTGAGAATGTCCTCTATCGCTGAAATGATATTGTTGTCGTCATCATAAAGTGCAACATAGGCTGCGCCGGCGGTTGATTTGATGGTACCCGCATGGTCGATCATGTTGAGTTCTTCTTCCAGTGCGTCTTGATCCATATTGACAAAATCCACACTATTCAATTCCTCCAGCTGAAAAGCAAGATAATCTGCCTCTCGTAACGATTTTTGCCGTTCTTCCTGCAATTCTTTCAATGTACGTCCGAGGGCAATATATTTCCGGTAAAGTTCAGAATATTGCCCCATCAACACCTTGTTGCCGCTGTATGCATCAAAGAGCATCAACTGATAAGCCGGTTTCTGTATGTCATAGAGGCTGAATTGTTGGTGTATATCGATCAGTTGCTGGGTAAATTCCTGCAATTGTTGCAAGGTCACAGGTGTATCGTTGATAAAGGTGCGGTTTTTACCTGCCGGTTGAATCTCTCTGCGGATCAACGTCAGATCCTCATAATCCAGATCATTGGCCTCAAACCAGGGATGGAGGCTGTAGCTTCCTATGCTGAATTCTGCCTCGACAATGCATTTCTCTTCAGTATTGAAGAAGGTCTTGCTGTCGGCACGATTGCCCAAAATCAATCCCAGCGCACCCAGTAAGATGGACTTTCCGGCACCTGTCTCACCGGTAATAATATTGAAATGCGGGTCGAATTCAATACTGACCTCATCGATGATGGCATAATTTCTGACCCGGATTCGTTGCAACATAATAAATAGTCTGATTGACGGGCGAAGTTAAGGAAAAGAGACGTCTTCGTATATCGATTCCGGCAATTTTCAATTTTGAATTGAACACCAACAGACAGATTCAACACTCCTAAAAAGTGAGCAAGAAAAAAGGTGCCGTCGCATTCACTACAAAACGGCACCTTTTCCGGTGCGACAGATCCTTATTGGTTACAGACAATCACCACCAACCGGTTATCATCATTGCTTTTTGGCTGCGGTATTGGTAGTGCTGCTTTTTACTTTTGATGTCGTACGCTGCTGTCCCTTATTGACATTGTATCTGGCATTTTGGACCTCGGCTTTTGAAAGAAAGCCATCCTTATTGGTATCCAGGTTATCAAATTTCTCCTTTATGATTACCAGATTACTTTTATTGGCTTCTTCCCGGCTCACTTTGCCATCTTTATTCGTATCCAGGTTATCGAACAAAGACGCATGTGCGGGATTGGATTTTGTTGGGTTGATTGATCCTTTTTTTGGCGCTCTTGATTTTTGCCGCTCGCATGGAAGCCTGTCCATCATCACCACTTCTGTTTTGTGCATTGACTGAACCGACAATAAAGAATATCATCAAAAGTAAAAAGCTTTGAACGCATGTTTCATTTTATATAATTTTTCGATAAGAAAATCTAATTTTCAGGTTTCCGCATGCAATAACGGCAAAAGATAATCTCAATTACCCTAAAAATTCTTAATGAATAGTTATTCAACCCATTAAGCAGGTAAAAGTTTTAAACGTAAAAATGAAATAACTTCCCGGAGAATCAACTTCGGGAGAGTACTATCCGGCATTTCCCGAATTACTCCACAACAAGAATGCCCGAAGCCATCAGACTGATTTCCTTTTTCGGCATAGTAATCGCATCAATTTCTTCCTGGGATTTCTTGGCATCTTCGGCAAAGTGCTTCTGTTCCTTGACGGACAGAACGGACATTTCAGCCTCTCCCTCGGCTACCACGGTCTTGCCGATGATGGCTATTGGTACGAAGAAGGCATAATCCTGCATCCTCACTCTTACCGTATTAGTATCATCGATCTTCATCACCATCCAGCAGCCTTTCTCGGCACATGCATCCAGTACCGTTCCTTTTACTTTGACCTTGATTGGGGCATCAGGCCTAAGTTTGGCGGGCAGCACGGCAACATCCATCGCGCCTTTCGCCTTGATCTTCTTGCCATAATAGTCACCTACATTGGCGTCTCCTGCCGGTGGTTGGGCAAATACAGCTACCGAAATACATGTAATAAAAAAGAATAAAAGTGTACGTATCATGATTTTTAATTTTTGTGGCCAAAGATATAGAGGATGTTATGTATCCATAAATTGTCCGATGCAAATATTCCTCAAAATTACATTTTTTTATTTTTTAAGACCATGGTCATACCCAATCATTTATTCTTTCATTGACTATTTTCTATATAAAAATCCCATCCGGACCGGACCTCGGTATCCAACTTCAATCGATTATTGCCATCTCCGCTCAATACCGCCCATCCTTGATCCACGGCATCTTTTCCATGCTGTCGACCTCCAGGCTCGGGAATCCGAAGTCGGGCCNCACCTTTCCCCGGATGATATAACAGCCGGAGCCTTTGAAAGGCGAGCGGTTGACGGCTGGCGGGAAGTGTACGGTATCAAAAAAATCGCCAGCCTCGTCCACCCAGGTATAGAAATACATCAGTGTCTTGCTTACGGTACGCACCGGCTTACGGGTAACATAATACCCAACCATAGTAACCCTGCGACCGGCATGACGCATCATGTCCTGTGCAGGAATACGTGCGGGAAGCTCATCCTCGACCAGTTCAAAAGGCGATGTCAACGGAAATCCGAGCAGTTCAATCTCGTCAAAAGCCTGCTCATAATCCACCTCCGTCATCACAGGCAAGGAAAATTGTTCATGCTCCGGCTCAAACAACACCGGCATGCCCACCGTCTCGCGATGTCTGGCGTTATACACAGTGTTTTTCTCCCACATCAGCTCATACTTGTTCAACCCTGTAAAGCGGAAGGCGCCGATGCGGATGAGCAGGGTGAGTTGCGTGGCATCGATGGCCACACGGCTGACAAAGTCTTCCAGCCCACGAAACGGACCATCCTCTGCCCGCGCTTTCAGAATATTGCGAATGGTGGTATATTCCAGATCACGGATCAGGCCCAGGCCGATATGGATGTCTGTTCCATGGATATTGGTCAGTCGGTCGCTATGATTGACACAGGGTGGATGGATAGTGGCGCCGCTCACTCTGGCTTCGTGTACGTACAACTCAGTGCTGTAGAACCCACCGAAATTGTTGATAACCGCGACCATAAACTCCATCGGATAATAAGTCTTGAGATAGAGGCTTTGGAAAGATTCGACAGCAAAACTTGCCGAATGAGCCTTGCAGAACGAATAGCCGCTGAAGCTCTCGATCTGACGCCATACTTCATTGGTCAACGCATCAGAATAGCCGCGCGNCCTGCAATTGTCAAAATACCTGGCCTGCAGGTCGCGGAAGGTGTCCGAATTCTTTTTCTTACCTGTCATGATGCGTCTCAGGACATCGGATTCGTCCAGGCCAAGGCCGGCAAAGTGATGGACGATCTTCATCACATCCTCCTGATACACCATCACACCAAATGTCTCTGCCAGATGCTGCTCGAAGACAGCATGAAGATATTGCACCTTATCGGGGTGATGCGNCCGCTGGATATACTCCCTCATCATGCCCGACTTGGCCACACCCGGCCGTATGATGGAGCTGGCAGCCACAAGATGCACATAATTATCGCACTTCAGCTTACTGATCAGGCCACGCATGGCAGGCGATTCGATGTAAAAACAACCGGTGCAGTGGCCACTTCGGAGTTGCGNCCGGACAGCCTCATCGTGCTTGATGCGGTATATGTCGTGGATGTCCACGATGCGGCCCCTATTGCGGGCGATGATGTCAATGGCATCCTTGATGCGCCNCAATCCGCGTTGGCTGAGGATATCATACTTATGAAAGTGCAGGTCTTCCGCTCCGTACATATCGAAATGTGTGACCGGAAAGCCCTTGGGCATGAGTTTCAGCGCCGTGCGCCNGTAAAGCGGCCGTTCGCTGATGAGGATACCGCCGGCATGGATCGACAAATAGTTGGGCATGCCCTCCATCATCTTACCATAGCGAAAGAGATGCTTGCCAAAAGGATGATGGCGGTCGGTATCGAGCGGATGATCCACGATGACGTCAATATCGCTCTTCGGCAGACCGACTACCTTGCCCAGCTCACGGATGATGGATTTGCCCTTGAAGGTATTGTAGGTGGCAAGCAGTGCGGTATGTTCTCTGCCGTAGCGTTTGAAGATATAGTCCGTCACATCATCCCTTTCGTCCCACGAAAAATCGATATCAAAGTCCGGCGGGGAGGTTCTATGCGGGTTGATGAAGCGCTCGAAATACAGATCCAGCTCCAGCGGATCCACATCGGTGATGCCAAGGCAAAAAGCCACAATGGAATTGGCTCCACTGCCCCGGCCCACATGAAAGTAACCGACACTCCGACCATACCGCACGATATCCCAGGTAATGAGGAAGTAGGCACTGTAATCAAGCTCCCGGATGACCCTGAGCTCAGAATCGACGCGCTTGTTGGCCTGCTCATTGTGACGTCCGTAGCGACGGATACAACCATTGACTGCAAGCTTGGCAAGCAGCCTGTAATCATCGTCCTTGCTGTCGGTAAAACATTGCCGGTTATTGATTTNTGAGGCCGTCATGTCGATGGAACAGGAGTCGGTCAGCATTTCGGTATTGCGGATGATGTCCGGAAACAAGGCAAAGGCATCACGCAATGCCGCCTCAGTCATAAATACCTCATCAGAACCCGCACAATCCTGTTGGCGTAACTGCCCAAGAAGAATATTGCGGTCGATACAGCGGAGCAGCTTGTGTATCTTGTAGCCATCCTCATCGGCAAAGGTAATGGGCGTAAATGCAACCAACCTGTCCATATGCTTACGCAGGGGCGAAGAGTACAGCGCCCGTGCCTCATCAGGACGAATGCCGTAAAACTCGTCATCACGGAACGTACGTATATCCTTTGGCTGATTGCGGTAAATGAAATACACGGAATCCAACTCCGGCGCACATGCAGGTAGGCTCTTTCCATCGAGCGACACTTCCGAAAGCATGCGGCAAAGATTGGCCCAACCGGTATTGTTACGGGCTATGCCAACATATAGCATACGACCGTCGTCCCGGCGAAATTCAATACCAAGAATCGGCCGGACATCGTTGCGACGACAGGCCTCGATATATTGCCAGGCACAGGATGTATTGTTGATATCGGTCAATGCCATAGCCCGGATGCCCAGCGACCGGGCAGTATCAGCCAGCCGCTCCGGTGACAGTGTGCCATATCTGAGGCTAAACCAAGAATGGGTATTGAGAAACACTATTGATAAATTTATGACGTAAATATCGTAATTAAAGACGAATTATTCGTCATAAAATTATAATTTGGAAAAAATATGCTATAATCAGCTTATCAGCCGGATGAATCACTGCGAAAACAAAAACCGCTTTGGATAGAATGAAGGAGGTATCAGTGCTGTCAGGATTGCCCTAATCATAAAATACGGAAAGTCATCAATAGGTAGGGAATGATCGGATATAGATTGGGGCTATCGCCGAAAACGCATCTGCAACCATTATTTACTCCTGCCAAAGGCCATATAAGCCATAAAAAGCTATTCAGCAGGTATCGTGTCCACTGCGGTCTTATCTTTCAGCCTGAACACTTTAAACTCACCATGTTTAAATACCGTATCCCGGATGAAATCCCTGTTGATTGAATCGGACGTTCGGGAGTTGGAGTACAAATAATGCACATCGTATTCACTGATCATATTTTTGACCCAACTTCGGGGAAGGGTATCAAAATTGAAGATATGACCGTGGTGATCGATCAGGTAAGGGAGGATAAAGCCTGAAAAATCCTTCAGCATAATGACTTTCTCATTCGGCGGGGCTGCACCTATGAATTCGGCCTGTTTCTCATAAATATCATGAAAATGGGTGATCTCCCAGTCTTNTTGCGTATTCTCAAGACAGGTAAAAGGGGCAACAATAAGTGCTATCCCAACAATAACCTTTGCTGCCATATATCTTAGCTGCCAGCAAAATCTAATACCTGTCATGACACCCCAAAAAAGGAATGGAACAAATGGCATCATATAATAATCATGGACAACATCGATCATGTTGAGCTCAAACAAAAAATAAGCCAGATAGGCCAGGAAGCCCAGTAACATGCTTTGGAGCGCCGCATCCCTCCGAATAGACCGGAACATCGGAATTACGGATAGCAGGAAAAAGGGAACAAAGACAACATTGAGCAATCTGTATGGAAACATCACCTTCAGATGATAAGAAATGATTTGCAAGGCATGATCCATCGATATCTGATTATCAAACATACCTTTGGTGATCCCTACTGTCCATTGAGGGATGACCCAGGCATACCACAAAAACGCCGGAATCATGCATGCTGCCAGAATAAAGAAGGGGACAAAATAGCTTTTCCAACGCATCCGGTATTTGGCAATAATCAGGTATACAGCNNGATTCATAAAGAGAATGTAAGGCAGCTTAACCAGCGTGGCAAGGGAAATAAGCAGTCCGATATTGAATATGGGCCAATACTTATTTTGTTCTGACCTGAAAAAACCAATTGCATGGTATAATGCCCATGTTGCAAAAGACAGGGCCAGCATATCCGGGATAGGTGATACGGAATAATAATAAATGACCGGAGAGAAAGCCACTGCCCAGATTCCCATCCAACAGAACCTACGGTCAAATCCTGCCCTTTTCAACAAAAACATGAATCCGATCAGGAAGGATATCGCTATCAGAAACTGGTAGAATTTGACAACAGCAACAGACTCACCTGTCACTCTTTCGACCTGAGCGATGGTCCATTGCATCAATGGAAATTCATAACGGCTGATGTTGTCGCGCCCACCGTTGAACGAGGCAACTCTGGGATTCAGGATATTGTTGTCATATCTGACGAAATTACGGATATGAAGGGCCGTAATGGATTGACGCCAGACATGTGTACCTCTTAGTTCAAGGTTAAAATGACCTCTGTGCAGGAAAAGCAGGATTCCTACCAAAGCCACAACTATGAGTGCCGTATACTTCCTGTCATGCATCATACTATAAAAATAATCTTTCCCATCGGATTATACCTAAGTTAAATCTGGCTTGTCTCCCAGTCCCGGCGAATAACTTCAAGCTGATTGTCGATAAAATTCTTTGCACTTTCCATCAATTCAAAGCCATCATTACCCTTAATTGGAGATCCGATGACAAGACGGGTCTCAAGACGAGGTTTTCTGAAGACCTGCAAAAAGTGTTGAATCAGAGAGATGTTGGCTCCCCAATACACGGAGGTATCTTTATAATCCAAAGCGACCGGAATAACCGGCCTGCCATATTTTGCAGCTTCTTCAAACGACCCTACAGAGAATCTTGCTGTCAGTCTATCCGTATTTACTGTGCCTTCCGGAANAAGGACGACATTCTTACCTTCTGAAAGCAATTCACCAATTTTCTCCTTGATGGCATTTCTGGATTCCTTTTGGTCACGCCGGACAAAGATGACACCGGCATTCCTGGCACCATGTCCCAGGATGGGATAGGAAGCAACTTCCGCCTTGCTTACGATGTAACCGGGGCAATAATCCAGGACGATCACCGGATCGATCATCATCCTGTGGTTACATACAATGAGCGCGTTGTGCGCTGCAATTTCACCGGACTTTTTGACCTTGATATTCAGAATAANAAGATATAGGGAGGTAAACCATTTTCTGTACCTGAATCCGATTTNTTCCTTGTTGGGAAAGATCATTGTTTCGAGATGCAGAAAGGGAACTGCAATGACCAAAAACAAAACACAGCAAANAATCCGAAAATACGCCAATAGCGACAACAATGTATTATATATTGATCTGAGTACGGGCAAATGCAACGAATTTTAGCCTGCAATTATAATTTATTTTATCAATGAATGAATCAATTTTCAGATAAATTAATAATTTTCCGCTAAAATCAACCGATGATCCTTATTTCCGGCTTTGAAAAATTATCCCTTCACGCTCCTGTCGGCCTATATCCTGAGGAGAAGGTATTAGGCAATGATTTTTGATGGATATTGAGGTGGCTATGGACGTTCCGGATGGATTTCTGATTGAAAAACTAGAAAACACGGTCGATTACAGTCAATTAGAAAAGATAGCACGGGAGAATTTCACGAAAGGAAGCGACCTGATGGAGACCGTANNCCAGATGGTCATTGAGGCCATTCAGTCTGAATTCTTTGGAATATTGGGCATCCGGATCAAGGTAAGAAAAGTGCATCCCATAACCCTCCCGAGTGTGGACAACACCTTTGTTGAGTTAAAAACCGGTTATTTCGCAAAATAAAAACCATAGATATGCATTTCGAACCGTCAGAAATGGCAACCAAAGATTTGCACCAGCTTTTGCTGGGCATTGTAGCNCCCAGGCCAATTGCCTTTGTATCCACATTAGACGAGCATGGAATCCCCAATCTGGCCCCTTTCAGNTTTTTCAATTGTTTCAGTAGCAATCCACCGATTGTCATTTTCAGTGCCAATCGCCGGGTATCGGACAATACAACCAAAGATACACTGGCCAATGTAAAGGCGAGTGGTGAATGTGTAATCAATGCAGTTTCCTATCATGTAGTGAGGCAGGTAACACTCTGTAGTGTTGACTATCCCTCAGAAGTCAATGAATTTGAAAAGGCAGGATTGACACCCATTCCATCTGATCTGGTCAAACCTCCGAGAGTCAAGGAATGCTTGGCACATTTGGAATGTAAGGTCAAGGACATTCTACCTCTGGGAGAAGGAGGTGGTGCAGGCAATCTGGTGATTTGTGAAGTGGTCAGGATTCACGCCGACTCATCGATTATGGACGAAAATCATAGAATAGATCCGAACAAGATAGACCTGATGGCGAGGATGGGCCGTGCCTTNTACTCCAGAGCATCCGGAGATGCAGTCCACACTATTGTCCAGCCTTATGAAGCTTCTCCGATTGGATTCGAAAGATTGCCGGAATTTTTCAAATCCAGTCATATCCTGACTGCCAATGATCTTGCATCCCTTGCAAGTATAGAAGATGTCCCGGGCGATGAGGATTTGGCAGCCTTCACTAACCGGGAAGAAATACGATCCCTTTTGGCCCAGCAAGAAGCATCAGCTTTATTACAGCAATATGCCCACAGAGTCCTGGCAGAAGATCGTAANAAAGAAGGCTTTATGGCCATGCATCTGGCTGCAAATCGGGAATAATATAAGATTTATCGAAATTGGCTGATATGATGAACTTAGATATTACTATTCTTTGTTAGCAATTTATAATAATTAATAAAAAAATTTAGATATGAGTATTCCAATGATTATCCTTTTAGTTTTCGCTGCACTCTTTGTGTTCTCTGGTTTGGTGACAGTTCGTCAGGGCGCAGTAGCTGTTATCACTATGTTTGGTAAATATCAGCGTATTCTTACGCCCGGATTGAATTTTAAGATACCCTTNTTGGAACAGGTGTATAAGACCATTTCTATCCAGAACAGATCCATAGAGCTGGAATTCCACGCTACGACTTCTGATCAGGCCAATGCGCACTTTACTTCCATGCTATTGTATGCAGTACTCAACAACAGTGAAGAAACTGTAAAGGCGGTGGCTTTTAAATTTATCGATGAGAGGAGTTTTATGCAGACTTTATCAAGAGTAGTAGAAGGGAATATCAGGGCTTTTGTGGCGACGAAAAAGCAAAGTGAGGTGCTTTCNCTGCGTCGTGAAATTGTAGAAGTGGTGAAGGGCAATGTCGATGCCATGCTGGAAGAATGGGGTTATCACCTGATCGACCTCCAGATCAATGACATTTCCTTTGATGAGGAGGTGATGCGTTCCATGGCTAAAGTCGTTGCCTCCAACAACCTCAAGGCTGCCGCAGAAAATGAAGGGCAAGCGTTACTGATTACCAAGACCAAGTCAGCAGAAGCTGAAGGTAATGCCATCAAAATTGCTGCTGAAGCCGAAAGGGAAGCTTCCAGGATGCGTGGTCAGGCAGTGGCTTCATTCCGGGAGGAAGTGGCCCGAGGTATGGGTCAAGCCAGCCGCGAGATGCATGAAGCCAATCTGGATACATCGGTAATACTCTTTACCATGTGGACAGAATCCATCAAACAGATCGCCGAGAATGGCAAGGGCAATGTCATCTTCTTAGATGGCAGTGTGGAAGGTATGGAAAAGTCCATTAAAAACCTGATGGCTATCAATCAGCTTGATTTGATGGAAAAGAGAAAATAACAAACAGGAATCGTGAGACCATGGAGACTCGGAACTCTGATTCCCTCCATTCCTGTGAAAAAATAAATTGTGTTAAATTCCGGTCATGCAATGAGGATGTCGGAACAAAAAAGGAGGATCGAAGCAAGTCGGTCCTCCTTTTGATTTCTGAAGCAAATAGTTTACTTCAATCTATCGTAGTGGCAACAATTAGGCAACTTGTCATATACAGCATCATCTGCTTTGACCAATTCCGTATCGCGCCCCACAGAAGCGATTTTCTTGTGTACGTCCATGATATCGATCTTCATTGGATTATAAGTTACAGTCAAAACTTTTGTCTCCTTGTTCCAGGATGCTGATTTTACACCTTTTATCGCCCTCACATTGGATTCAATTCGTTGTTTGCACATTCCGCATTCTCCACCCACCTTGAAGGTAGTTGTTTCATGAGAGGCAGGTACGTAATTGACTTGTTTTGCCTTGGCATTCTGGGTTGCCTTGATCTCATTTCCCACCTTAATCTCCCGGGCATCATAGCCGGCTTTTTCCACCAATTCCATGTATTTCTTCTTATCGACTTTCGACCCTTTCTTGACATTGAAATGTACAAGCCCCTTTTCAAGATCCACAGTAATGTTCTCTATTTCCTTTGCATTGGAAAGTTTCTTGGTCACACTATTGACACAAAAATCACAGGTCATGCCATCTACCTTAATTTGTACAGGAGTCTGTGCCACCATAGTCGCTAAGGCGATCAGGTTGAGGATAAGTATATTCAGTAATTTCATCATTGAATAAAGTTTGAGTAGTTAAAAATATTATTTTGAAAAACGCAAATTTTCTTTAATTACAACAAAATATTTTGCCAAAGGTTTCATTCCGGAGATTGAACGCACAAAATTAGAACATAAATATGTCGCTTTTGATAAATATTGGTTAAATGGCTTATCTCAGGCTATTTTTAACAAAATATTTTTNTCCTGCCTTTACTGAAAATGAGAAACAGTCTTTTGTCATTGTTAGCGGGATTTCGGTTCCTGCTTCATCGTAGATGATCATATTTTCAGGCAAAACGATGCGGCATTGCCCATCATTATGAGCCAGAATAACAGCATTGAGCAGGACATGATCGTTCCACTCAAGGCTGATTTCGTAGTTGCCCCTGGCCCTCAGCCCACTTATCCTTCCATTGGCCCAGTCCTTGTCATCGGGCAAAGCGGGTAGCAGGCGGATGATCTCTTCTCTACCGTGACTCTGCACAAACATCTCAGCAATGGCAGCGGTAGCTCCAAAGTTGCCGTCGATCTGGTATGGCGGGTGTGCATCGAAAAGATTGTCGTAAGTCCCTCCTCCGGAGGCAGCAGGTTTCAGTAATGCCTTCAACAACTTCAGGGTATACGCTCCATCGCCGAGTCGCGCATAAAAGCACATTTTCCAAGCCTTGCTCCAACCTGTACCGCCATCACCGCGAAGTTCCAGGGTCTTGCGAGCGGCGACAGCGAGCTCCGGTGTATCAAAAGGTGTGATTTCATCACCCGGAAACAGACCAAACAGCTGGGATACATGTCGATGATGCGGCTCAGCTGAAGGCCAGTCATCAAGCCATTCCATAATCCCACCGTCAGTCGGACTAATCCGCGTAGGAGGAAGCCTGTTTACTTTATCCGCTAAGATTTCTCGCAACCCTTTGTCTATGTCCAATAATTCAGATGCCTCAATTACAGCATTAAACAATTGTCTGGCGATCTGATTGTCCATCGTAANCATACAGGTATTGCCGTGAAAGCCACCGGGCATGATGTAGGTATTTTCCGGTGAATTGGAAGGTGCAGTTACCAACCATCCATGTACCTTTTCCGTGATCATGACATCGGCCAAAAATTCTGCAGCCTCTCGTATAACAGGATAATATTGGCGCAAAAACAACGTGTCTTTGCTAAACAAGTAATGCTCCCATAGTTGACAAGCCAGCCAGGCGCCACCTGTCATGGTCGAACCCCAGTCAGCACCTTCGCCCGGAGAGGTAAACAACCATGGATTGCTGATGACATGAGCCACCCAACCTTTGGCACCGTAATAGGCGGTCGCTGTTTTTCTCCCATTGGGAACCAGGCGGCTTGTCCATTGAAATAATGGTTTGAGTTGTGCAGGTAGATTAGTTGTCTCTGCCAACCAGTAATTCATCTGCAGATTGATATTGAGATGATAATCACCATTCCATGGGGTTTGGTATTCTTCCGCCCATAGTCCCTGAAGATTGGTGGGCAATAATCCCGGCTTCGAAGAACAAATCATCAGGTACCGTCCGAAATTGAAATAAAGTACCGGCAGACCGACGTCGGATCCTCCATTGGCATACTGTTCCAATCTTTGTGGAGTGGTCAGGCTATTCACTTNTTGATTTTCATCCGGAAACAGTTGTAGCCTGCACGCGTTGAAATATTTCTGATAAATAGCAGATGACTTGATCCATGCGCGATGAAAGTCATGGCAGGTCGAAGCTTTAAGGTCACTTTTCAGGGATTTCGAAACAATAGTGGACGGCAACAGCCCTCCTGCAGCATAATTGTAATTTGTCCTTATTGCAATGATGACGGAGCATGTGCCGGCATTGGAAATATTCAATTTTCCATTAGAAAAGTTGAAATTTCCATCACATCCGATTACTTTGAGCCGGATGCCATACGACATACCTTTATTTTCACCATTGGGAAGCGTGCCTTCCAGAGAAAGTACGCCATGCTTGTAATTTACCGATGAGACATTTTCCTTTCTAAATAAAGAAAGACTAAAATTCAACCCTGCCGGTGCAGAAGAATGCCACCGGATACGAATGACATCATCCGAAAAATCACAAAATGCTTCTTGTATGATTCTTGTGTCATTGACCCTGAAGGAAACTTTACTTTNTGCGACCTCAAGATCAAGTACCCTATGGTAGTCTGTTACCGTTCCGATGTTATTATAGTCCACTCTCAATTCACCTGCAGTCTGGTAACAACCGAAGGGTACATTTGCACCATTGCCGAAACCAGAACCCGCTCCCTTTGCCACAAACTCCCTTCTGAGCAATTCCTGAGCGCTAGCATTATCGCCATTAAGTAAGAAATCCCGAATAGCCGGGAGGAAGTACCTTGCACTGTCGCGGTCAGCATTCTGAGGCCCGCCGGACCATAAGGAGATTTCATTGAGTACGATGCGCTCATGATGAGGGTCTCCGAAAATCATGGCACCAAGTCGACCATTACCAAGAGNGAGAGACCGGGTAAAATGAGTAGCCGGACTATCGAAAATGATTTCTGACTGATTAGTTTGGGAAGACAGCAATCCTGAAGTAATAATAATCAAAANAACAGGAATCAGTATTCTCTTCACCTTATTGAAATTTATTGAGTCCGGACAAATTTACAGTCTATCATTTACTTGCCACAAAATAATAATTTATCCGCTCAAAAATGTATATTATATCATTCCAACGCCAGTGGCACTCAATTGCCCATAAAATTTGTCCAAAGTATAGATGTGTACGACTTACTTACTATAGTACCTGAAAATCTCTTCAAAGCTGGCACAATAATGATGGATCTTCCTATGTCTAACATTTTTAAAATCAAAGGCTTTCAACGACTCACTATGGGCGAGGTTAGAAAAAGTTACAACATTTCTGTGCCTTTGACTTCGATCCTGATAAGCAAGATAGAAAACTCTGAATGCATTTTCTTATCCGGCAAATCTGTTTTGAACTCCAAGATGGAAGCCTAATCATACGTTCTTTGCCAACTTCCCCTTTTATGAAACCATTACAGGCCAAAGAGAATGTCACCTCATTGAATGCAGATGTGGCGAGACCATTAAAGAAAAAAGCTGACAATTATTATATTATATTTTTTACAATACTTTATGAATTGATAATTTTATATTTGCAATATATACTCAATCATATAATGAATTCCTTAGGATACTGACTTAACTGTCTTAACTTGAATCTTACCTTTGAGGCAGCCGACTTGAATATAGTTACTTTAAGGCGACTATCGTCTCAGCAGCTTCACTACCCCGGTCTAATCATAAGTATCAAACAATAAATGCAGAAATGCATCTTCCTCCTTTTGATTTGATTGATTATCAACATTACATGATAGCCAGAAATAAAAAAGGCGGACATCGCTGCCCGCCCAAAAATATTCAGTACACTTCAATTATTCAAAAACTCGCGTCCTTCATTAATTTTGTTTTGCCCACCATAATGGGGTTAATACGTTGTCAGGTCCACCTAACTGGCTCACTGCCTGGTTATATCCATCCTTACTGCTATTAGAGAGGGAGGATGGGTACTTAAGCCTTTGAGCATAAAACTTGATGCTACTGGTCATAAAGTTGGAGCTGTTCAAGTCAGGCAAATTAGGCAGAACGTCTTCAACAGCCGGATTTTCAAAGAATGGAAGTCCAAGTCTTCGTTTGTCATTCCATGCTTCTAACGGCAACCAAGGTACCTGTGCCAGATATTTCTGGGTGATGATCTTGGTGAGGCGGTCATTGCGTACGGCACCACCCTTGTAAACATTATTCACAGGGTAAAGGATATCAACTGTTCCGGGGTCTCCTGTAAAGCCATCCACATAATTCATGGTGTGCGAAACTCCCGGCTCGGCAGTATGATTCCAATTAACTGAGGTACCCGCATAGTTATAAGATTCGGAAGCAAGGTATTGATCAAGGTACTGAGAAACACCATGATATTCAAAACTTGCTGCGATTCCTGCCTCATAGGCAGCTTGTCCGCTCATGCCTGCATTCCAGCCGCGCTCTGCAGCTTCGGCAATAAGGAAGAAAGACTCCCATGGCGCAAAGAAAACCCTGCGATTCTTACTGTTTCTGTACTTCAGGGCCAGACAAGGGGTAGTTCCGTTGTTGCCGCGGAAATGATTCTTTGAGCCTTTGGCAGCCCATGCTCCGCCAGTCGTTGTGTTCCAGGTAAACTTGGCATCAATGGACTTAACCGGATCTCCATTGTCATCAGTAAATTCTGAAATGGTAGTTTTAGCAGAATTATCCCAGGAAGGATATGCGCAAAAATCAGAATTGTCAAACCAACCCGGAATTATAAAGGTTTTATACGCTCTTGGATCCATTGTATTAGGCAAACCATCCAGCCAGTAACCTACTGTCGGATCATTGGTCTTATCCGTATAGAAATCGGGGAATTTCTGGCCGATATATCCTTCCGGCTTAACTGCCGGCTGGATTTCAGCAGGAAGTTGATCCACAGATTTTACCCCACCAAGATTGGTATATAGATTATTCAAAGTAGCAGAAAGGAATTGAAGGTTCCATTCCCTTGACATCACACCGGTGAGTGCGTCCCATCCCGGCTGTTCTTTTACGCTAAAAGTTTCATCTGCAGTCTTGATGTAATTACCATCTTTGACGGCATCTTCAAATTCTGACTGCGCCTTACCCGGATCCACTTCCGAAAGTCTCATTGCCAGACGCATTCTCATGGAATTTCCATATTTCTGCCATTTCTGATAGTCATACTTATAGCCGAATGCAATGCTGCCGGAATTGACTACATCAGCAGCTGGAGCGTTAAGATCCAGCTTGGCAGTAGCATCCTTCAACTCAGCGAGCATATAATAATATACATCTTTCACGCTGTTGTATTCAGGGTTTTTACCTTTGAAAGCGTCTATAGCAATAGGTCCGAATCCATCAGACATCTCAGAAAGCAGATAGACTCTCCAGATACGGGCTATCTGTACCAGGTTGTTGGTATATAGCTTATTAGTACCATTGGCAATCTGCTTGTTGCCCACTTCGATTCCGGTATTGATTGAATTCAACCAACCGGAGATGTATCGCCAATAGTCGGAAGACCAACCATCATCGGTACCACCGGTCTGCAAAGAACCACCCAGTTCGAAACGAGCAGCACGTTTCCAGTATAGAACATAGACCCGCTCTGCGATATGTGGGTCCATCTGAAGACCTACAATCGAATTGTTGATAAAGTACTCCACCTGAACCTGATCATCACTCGCTGCTAGCGGGTCAACATTCAGCTCATCAAATTTGGAGCGCGAATTGAAGGCCATGACAAAGAAAAATCCGGCCAACAAGGTTAATATTTTATTTTTATTCATTTTTTCTGATTTTAAAATTAGAAATTGAATGCCAGGTTGATGAAATAAGTTCTTGAGGTCGGAGCAGTCAGGTTTTCAAAACCTATTGCATTGGTTCCTGTAGCGAATACTGATTCAGGATCGACTCCCAGAATGTTACTCTTAAGCATCCATACGTTGTTGATTGAGAATCCGACCTTAGCATTCTGAATACCGACCTTTCGCGTCAGTGTTGTTGGCAGCATATAGTTTAACTGAATATTACGCAGCCTGATATTAGTAGCATCATAGATGTTGCGTTCAGTAAATCCTAAGTTGCCCGGTACAGTTCTCCAGTATTGTTGAGGAGTGATTTCCTTTGTATTGACTTCAAAAGTTCCATCTTCCTTTTCAACAACACCTTCCAATACATATTTTGCCCTTTCACCATTGGTTACGGTTTCGGCACCGGTACCTGCAAACTGCATCTGGAACCGTGTACCTGAGAATATCTCGCCACCGAAGCGTCCATCAATCAAGAACGATAAAGACAAGTTCTTGTAACTGAGCGTATTGGTCCATCCCAGCAGCGCCTTAGCCTGCTGATTACCAAGATAAGTTTTTTCCTTTCCTATTTGTGGGAGACCTTCACCCGTAAGGATCAATTGTCCAAAATATGGGCTTGTTTCATCTTCCACTCTCTTATATGTACTTCCGTAGATATCGCCATAGTTTTCACCTTCTACAGCCTGAATCTGAACATTGTCAAATCCGCCCAAACCGTACACGGTCACTTTTTCTTCCGGTGCCAGCTTGACGATCTTGTTTCTGTTTCTGGAGATATTGAACAACATATCCCAGTTGAGACCGTCAGTACTTCTCAGGATGTTACCGCTCAACACCAATTCCACACCTGTATTCTGGATGTTACCGGCGTTGATAATTTTGCGCTCATAACCACTGAGGGGGTCCATAGGTATGGCCATCAACTGATTGATTGCATTGGTTTTGTAAAAAGTAAAGTCTAGGCCGAATCTATTCTTCAGGAATCGCATCTCTGTTCCAACTTCGATGGAGTTGATCAATTCATTTACAACATCATCATTATACAGTGTTGAATTTCTGCCGGCATTGGTCACACCATTGGGGTCTTTGCCAATCCAGTATGTGTTGTACAACTGGTAAGGCGACAGGTCATTTCCGACTGAAGCATAGGATGCACGCAATTTACCATAGCTAAGGATGTCGGTATTATTCATGAGTTCAGTAAATACAAAGGATGCGCTGACTGAAGGATACAGGAATGATCTGTTCTGCTTGGCAAGTGTAGAAGTCCAGTCATTTCTAAGGGTAGCTTCCAGGAAGAGCAGTTCTTCGTAATTGATCTGGGCGCTTCCGTAGATTGAATTAGTCTGGCGTTGGCTGAAGCTTTGGCCGACAGAAGGATTGGACTTTGAATTATTCAGTGAGAACAGGTTTGGAACTTCCAATTCGCCTGCGCTACCGCTTATACCGCTGGATTTCTGCTGCATGATATTACCACCCAGTGTCAACATTCCACCGATTTTTCCAAACAGATTATCTTTTCTTGCAGTAAATAAAGTGCTGTAATTGGCTTCCCTGAAAGTCTCTTTGTACAGGCCATAGCGTCCTGTAGCCGTGAGTGGGCTGCCGGCGTATGTCTTATTTTCACCATTTGTGGTATACAAGTCACCACCTGCGCGAATTTCACCGGTAAGCCAGCTGGTAAAGGCATACTTCAAACCTCCGGTCATGATAAACCTGTTCCTGACATCGTTGTTCAATCTGTACAATGCTGACCAGTATGGGTTGATACCATTTCCGGAACCATACCATAGCATTTTGCCGTCCGGCTTCACCGGATCACTGAATTTGGTTATATCGATGGTTGAAGGCATCAGATACATGAGGGCAAATGTGTTGTTATTGACATCCGGACCACCTAATGGGCGGTTCTGAGCTTCAGTGTTGCTGTACTGAATCTTGGTATCAAGGGTCAACTTGTCAGATGCCATCTTGGTTACAGTACGAGCCATCAGGTTATTCCTTGTCAGGTTGGCTCCCCGGATCATACTTTCATTACCTACATGGTTGTAGGAAGCATAGACCGAAGTCCCCTTATACATTTGCTGGAAAGCAATATTGTAGTTGGAGGAGAAGCCTGTCTTAAGGTAGTTACCCAGGTTGTCGTAATTGGTCATCGGACTGCTTGTGCTATCCCAGTTCTTGACGACCTGTCCTTCGACCTTCGGTCCCCAACTTAGATTGGATTTGATGTCGTAAACATTATCGGTTCNCATTCCGAATACATCCTGTCGATCAGGAATCATGAATGGTTNTTCAAATCCAAAAGTAGCTGAGAATGAAATCCCTGCACCTTTCTGCACCTTACCGGTCTTGGAAGTAATCAGGATAACTCCGTTACCGGCTCTTGAACCGTATAGAGCTGCAGCCGAAGGACCTTTCAATACAGAAATACTTGCTATATCTTCTGCATTAAGGTCTGTAAGACCATTTCCCAAGTCCAGGGATGGATTCCAATAATCATTGTTTCTCTGACCGGCAAAATTGGCGATGGGCGCACCGTCCACAACGATGAGTGGCTGGTTGTCACCGGTAAGGGAATTGAAACCACGCAGAACGATTTTGGATGAACCGGCAGGACCATTGCTGGACTTAATCACCTGCAAGCCTGCAACCTTACCGCTCAATGTGTTTGCTACGTTAACCTCACGAGATGCCGCAATAGCTTCGCCTTTTACTTCCTGAACGGTATAGCCGAGAGATTTGCTCTCTCGCTTGATACCGAGTGCTGTTACAACAACCGTCTCGAGCTGTCCATCGGATCTCTGCATGACGACTGTTAGTGTGGAGCCTTCTCCTACCGTAATTTCGGCTGACTTAAAGCCCACATAAGTAAATTCAATCACATCGTTGTTACCACTTACCATCACGCTGAAGCTTCCATCCGCTCCGGTGATGCCACTGGCACTCGTACTTTTGACCACATAGGATGCGCCATCCAGTGGTTGCCCCAATTCATCGGTCACAACACCCGTAACAGTCCGGGATTGGCTATAGCCGAAGACCGACAGGCAGCACATGAGTACTGTCATTAGGAATATGTCTGTTCTTCTCTTCATAAAATAAGTTTTTGATGAAAATAAAATTACCACGAGTGATTGAGGTTGACTTGCTTATTATCTGGTATCTGCTCCTTCTTGCCATAGTTTTCGGCTACAAGGGCAGCTGCACCCAGCAGTTCAGCCTTTGATGCAAGATCAGATATCCTGATTTCAACATTCTGAGCCAATGCCGGAATGCACAATTCATTGATTGCCTGCTGTATGGGAGCAATCCATGCCTNTCCTGCCAAAGAACCAAAGCCACTGATAACAATCGCTTCCGGGTTGAGCAGATGTATCAGGATAGCCACACCTCTGCCTATCTGATAGGCTGACTCCGATAAAACTTCAATGGCAAAACGGTCTCCTTCGGNCGCAGCTTTGATCAATGACTTTGCAGCAGCTTCCTTATGGTTGAGGTCCGGCATCGCAATAGATGTCACCGCTCCATTGACAATACCTTTGTTTACCTTTTCGAGCGTCACCAGCAGAGACGCCTCAGTCTCCAGACATCCGTACTTTCCACAGTTGCACAACTTATCATTTTCAAACAATGACATATGGCTGAACTCTCCGGCGAATCCTTCCTGACCTCTGTACAGCTTACCGTTAAGTAGCATTCCAAGACCGATACCCCAGCCGATGTTGAGTACCATGACATGTTTCTTATCTTTTGCAGCACCCCATTTGGACTCAGCAAGTGCAATCAGGCTGGAATCGTTGTCAATCCACACCGGAAGACCTATTGCCCTCTCTATGATCTCAATGACAGATCCTTCAGCCGATGGCAGAAATGAATTGTTGATCCCCTTCTTGACATCTACAAAACCGGGCATTCCAATTCCAATACCAAGAATCCTGCTTGTATCAACATTCTCAGAATTGATGAAAAGTCGTATACATTCAATCAACTCACTCAATGAATCCGGATTTTTATATAGATTCAATTCAANAAGTTGCCTCGTCCCTACAACACGGGCTTTTTCGTCCACCAACGCAATCCTGGTGACTAATTGATCCATGGCCACACTGAGAATCTGAAAACTCCCGTCTGCCAGCGAATATGTCTGTGGCCTTCTACCACCGGTCGAACCGGCCAAACCGGTCTCCTCTATTCTTCCTTCCTGGATTAATTCGGTAAGCAGTTGAGTGGTAACGGGCAGACTTTTGTCAATGGCATTGCTGATCTCTGAACTAGTCAAACCCGGAGTAAAAAATAATTGACGGAGGATTTTAATCCGCGCAATTTTGTTTTTCAGGTTTGTAATTTCAGCCATTTTATTTACCAAAAGATTAACAAAAATATAAAATAGTTACATTACTTTTGTAAAAATTTATAAAACTTATTAAATATTTTTGATAACTTTGTGTAATAAAATGATTGTCAGATATTTGCGTGGCAATAAAATATTTAATTATTTTTATTTTTTCTTTTGTAAAAGAATTGGATATGTAAAGATGTTTTAAAAACAGTCCATTTATCAACTTTTTATAACGATGATGGATTTTTACAAATATTTGTTTGTTAGATAAAATTCGGAATTGGCGTGAATTTCTCCAGATAAAATGGGCAAATAGAACCGGAATCATGAAAGCAATCCGGTAAATGACCGAAAATATTTAAGGAAAAACCAGAAAATGATATGAAATTTATAAAAAGGAAAAAGACCATTCAGCCCTGCCTCACCTTTTCTTGCCATACAATTTTTCCGGTATTGTTNTTNTTACTGATCTATTTGATCCCCGGCAACACTCAGGAAATTATTTCCATCATCCCGAAACCTGTGAAACTGGAACGCAAGGCTGGAAGTTTTATCCTTGATGAATCGACAGGATACAGGCAAGCTGCAGATTCAGGAATCAATCAGGCTGTCAGGTTACTTACCTCAGAGCGCACACGCCGGTCCGGCATCAATTTNAAAAATACTACAAAAGCTTCAAAATTCATTTCGCTGGCTATTGTTCCCGGTATCATTCCGGAACGGGAGGGATATACTTTATCTATAACGCCGTCAGCGATTACTTTGAAAGCAGGTGACGAATCGGGGTTGATCCACGGTGTCCAAACCATCCTTCAGTTATTGCCGGCACACAGGACCAATGAAGTAATACAATTGCCTTGTATGGAAATCTACGATTTTCCACGTTTCCCTTATCGCGGTATGCATCTCGATGTAAGCCGGCACTTTTATCCTCCTGAATTAATTAAGGATTATATCGACCTCATCTCGTATTATAAGATGAATACCTTCCACTGGCATCTTGTCGATGATCAGGGATGGCGAATCGAAATCAAGAAATACCCAAAGCTGACTGAAATAGGAGCATGGAGAGTCGATCGAAGCAATATGCCCTGGGATAGCCGACAACCTCAACAACCGGGCGAAAAGGCAACTTATGGAGGTTTTTATACTCAAAATCAGATCCGTGAAATTGTCAAATATGCTTCTTCAAGGGGCGTTACCATTATCCCTGAAATAGAAATGCCTGCTCATGTGGAATCAGCAGTTGCAGCCTACCCCGGGCTATCATGTGTCAAAAAACCACAAACCGTCCTTACCGGAGGCATTTATCCGCCAGACTTCCAGACCAGCTATTGTGCCGGAGATGAAAAGGTTTTCACCTTCCTTCAGGATGTTCTGATGGAGGTTATTGAACTCTTTCCATCCTCTTACATCCATATAGGCGGGGATGAACTGGATAAAAAATTCTGGCAAGAGTGCGCGGCTTGTAAAAAGAGGATGAAGGATGAAGGGCTAAAAAATGTCGATGAGCTGCAAAGTTACTTTATACGTCGAATTGAGCAATTCCTGCAAACAAAAGGTCGGAGAATTATTGGATGGGATGAGATTCTGGAGGGTGGACTTGCGCCGGATGCCACAGTGATGAGCTGGCGAGGTGAAAGTGGAGGTATAGCAGCTGCCGAGATGGGCCATGATGCTATTATGACNCCCGGAACACCGCTCTATCTCAACCACTATCAGGCAGGCCCGGAGGGTGAGCCTCTCGCCAATGGCGGGTTCAACACGCTGAAGATGGTGTATGACTACGATCCTGTACCAGCTTCATTAAAATCGGAAGCAGCCCGGCACATCCTGGGCGCTCAGGGCAATATTTGGGGAGAATTCATTCAGACGCGCTCCCATGTGGAATATATGGTATTACCAAGGATGGCAGCACTTGCTGAAGTAGTTTGGAGTCCAGCATCACAAAAGGATTTTACGGACTTTTCAAAACGACTCATCTCTCACTTCAACTATTATGAGGGTAAAGGATACAATTATTGCAAAGGCAATTTTACCGTTGCTATCAGACCGATTTCTGATAAGGGTCGACTCTCTGTGGAATTGACCAGCGAGGTTGCAGGATGCAGTATTCATTATACTACAGATGGTTCAATGCCCGGACCGGAAAGTCCGGAATACAAATCTCCGATCCCTATCACCGGCTCTTGCCTGCTGCATGCAGTGACAGTACTCGATGGCAAGGTAATGAACACCATTCCCGCCACTCAGGCTTTTGAATTTCATGATGCCATCGGCGCAAATGTCAATTATGAATTTCCCTATAGCAATTCTTACAAGGCAGAAGGCCCCAATATCCTCACCGACGGAATTCGGGGAGGTAACAATATCCATAAATACTGGCACGGATTCCTCGGCAAGGACCTAGTAGCTACAGTAACACTGCCCAATCCTATACATGTAAATAAATTATCACTCAGCTGTATGCAGCATTATAAAGACTGGATATTTTTACCTACGCAAGTAGAATATGAAATTTCCGAAGATGGCATACATTTTGTTGGTGTAGGAAACGTGAAAAACGATATTCCGGTAACGGAAACACAACAGACCATTAAGGAATTTGTCTTAAACCTAAAGCCCGTAATGGCAAGATATGTCCGGGTCAAGGCTCATATCCTGCCGGGAGCGCCTGAAGGACATCCCGGAAAGGGCAATCCGGTCTGGATTTTTGCAGATGAATTAAAAGTAAATTAACGATATAGTCATGATCAGTTCGTTGGAAAAAATCCCCGTAAGTATTTTCAAATCCCCTCTGGAAGGCTCAATATATGCAGCCCAGCAGATCGCCAACCTTATCCGTGCCAGGCAGATGGAAGGCAGAAATTGCGTACTTGGTCTGGCGACAGGTTCCACACCGATTTCCATGTACAAGGAATTAGTTAGGATGCACCGAGAGGAAGGCCTGAGTTTCCGCAATGTCATCACTTTCAACCTGGATGAATATTATCCATTGGAGCGGGATGCCATACAAAGCTACTGGAGCTTTATGCACAACAACTTATTCAATCATGTGGACATTCCTGCGGCCAACATCCATATACCCGACGGAGAATGGACTTCCGATGCGATGAAGCGTAAATGCATGGAGTATGAATCCATGATAGATGCCGTGGGTGGTATCGACCTTCAGATTCTCGGCATTGGAAACAATGGCCACATAGGCTTCAATGAGCCGAANCCATCCCTGCATTCCAAAACCAGGCTGATCACCCTGGACTACAGTACCAGGATGGCCAATTCGAGGGAATTCCAGAATATCAGCAAGGTACCACGCCTTGCCATCACCATGGGTATCCATACCATCATGAAGGCCAAAAGAATCATCCTGATGGCCTGGGGCATGAAAGCACCGATTGTGGCAAAGGCCGTAGAAGAAACAATGACGGAACAAATACCGGCTTCCCTCTTGCAAGACCATCCTGATTGCCGTTTTGTCATCGATACATTAGCCTCCACCGAACTGACCAGAATCAAGAGTCCATGGCTGGCAGGAGAAATAACCTGGACACCCGACATGACCAAAAAGGCTGTGGTCAATATGGCCATAAAGACCGGGAAGCCGATCCTAAGCCTTACCAACAACGATTATAATGAGAATGGTCTAGGCGATCTGCTCGTGGAGAAAGGAGATTCTTACGACATCAACCTGGAAGTATTTTACGCTCTGAGGGATTCCATCACCGGCTGGCCGGGAGGTAAGCCGGGCAATCAGTTGCCTAACCATCCGGAGAGAAGTCATATAATCCCCAAACGTTGCCTGATATTCTCCCCGCATCCGGATGACGATATCATCAGCATGGGAGGTACCTTCATGCGACTGCACGACCATGGTCATGAAGTACATGTCGCCTATCAGACCAGTGGCAATATTGCGGTTACAGATGAGTTTGTAACCCGATTTCTGGATTTTGCGGTTGGATTTGAACAGATGTTCGGTATTGACAATGCTCGTTCTGAACAGATACTCAACGAATCTCGTTCGTTCCTGCAGAACAAGAAACCTAGCCAATCCGATACTGAAGAGGTTAGGGCCATCAAGGGTCTGATCAGACGCGGTGAAGCTACGGCAACCTGTCGTTATGTAGGACTGCCTGAAGGGCGATGGCACTTTCAAAACCTGCCATTCTATGAGACCGGGACCATCGTTAAAAACCCGATGGGCGAAAAAGATATCGAACTCACAATGAAACTGTTGCGTGAGATAAAGCCGCATCAGGTATTTGCAGCCGGAGACCTTGCCGATCCCCATGGCACGCACAAGGTGTGCTTAGACATCGTATTGGAGAGTCTCAAAAGGATAAAGGAAGCCGGAGATGAATGGATTAAGGACTGCTGGCTATGGCTATACAAGGGAGCATGGCAGGAATGGGATATCGGNGAGATCATGATGGCTGTACCTATGNNGCCGGATCAGGTCTTTCAAAAAAGGCACGGTATCTTCATACATCAATCCCAAAAGGATATGGTGCCGTTCCAGGGCAGTGACGCAAGAGAATTTTGGCAGAGAGCCGAAGAGCGAAATGCGAATACGGCAAACCTTTATGGTGCTTTGGGACTTACCCGATATGCCGCCATCGAGGCATTCGTACGCTGGGATTATTGATCAGAAAAATGTACCTGTAACAATTTACACCGGTAGTTTCTGATTATGCTATTTGGCACCAATCTCCGGGAGAATAAATCTTTCGGGGATGTAAGAGTTTCAAAATCAACTCCGCTCATCAGCCCGGCTTCGGTAAAAGCCGCTTCACAATGCCACGACAACCTGTTGACCTGTAAAATGGTTAACCTGTAATAATTTTTAGGTACAAAAAGCCGGACAAAACTATTCATTTGTCCACCACTTAGTACTGGAGGAAATTTTCAGGATTGAGTCATTGTCAGACCGCGAAATATCCATGTTATTATGGCTATTTGGCTGGTGAAAGTAAAATTCCTATCCATTCTTACGAAAAATGTTTGACTATCTTTTTGAATAGGCAAATAAATACTATTCTTTCACAAGCAACTGAAATCCATTGCCGTGGATGTTGACGATTTCGATATTTTCATCCTTTTTCAAATACTTACGCAATTTGGTAATAAAAACATCCATACTGCGTGCTGTGAAATAGTTGTCTTCACCCCAAATCTTGGTTAACGCTTCGGATCGTTCAAGGACATTATTCTGCCGCTTGCAAAACATTTTGAGCAGCATGGCTTCCTTAGGAGACAGTTTCTCTTCATCTGTTGGATCCGGTGTATAGGTCAGGATACGCAATGGAAAGTTAAACTTGTATTTGCCTATGACAAAATCCTTAACCTCATCTTCAGGATCGGACTTGGGTGCGCTTCTCTTGAGCAATGCCTGGATGCGGAGTAATAATTCTTCAGAAGAAAATGGCTTGGTGATATAATCGTCAGCACCAGCACGAAATCCATGAAGGATGTCTTCCTTCATGTTTTTGGCAGTCAGAAAAATAATCGGCAGGTCCTTATCCCTTTCCCGGATTTCCTTTGCCAGCGTTAAGCCATCCTTTCGGGGCATCATAATATCAAAAATAGCCAAATCATATTTCGAACCCCGATACAACTCCATTCCGGACACTCCATCCTTGCCCAGGCTGACTTCATAATCATTCATTTCGAGATAGCTTTTCAGTACATCCCCAAAATTTTGATCATCTTCCACTAATAGTATTTTTCGTCCGTTTGTCTTCATTTATCAATGTTGTTTTTTCTTTATAACGTATATCAGTCCTCAATTTGTTGTTTGTATGGAAAATAAAGTGTAAAAGTACTGCCTTTGCCCAACTCAGATTTTACATCTACTGTGCCTTTATGTGCGGTGATCATCGCCTTAACATAGCTCAATCCAAGGCCGAAGCCCTTGACATCGTGCAGGTTGCCAGAAGTAGCCCGGTAAAACTTATCAAAAATATGCTTACGTTGCTCCTTGTTCATTCCGATGCCCTTATCGGTGACGATAACCTGTATACCATCGGCAACATTGCGTGTCCTTACCGTAATTTCCGGATACTCCGGTGAGTATTTGTTGGCATTGTCCAATAGATTGTGAACCATGTTGGAGACATGGGTGATATCTCCCTGAATGATATCGGGGTCGGCTTCGTCGAAGGTTTCGATGTAACCACCTTTCTGTTCCACCTGGAGATTGATGTGTGTCACGGCCGACTTAATCACATCGTGCAAATGAATTTCCGACAGGTTTAGCTTCATTTTCTTCCGGTCGATGAGTGCCATCTGCAATACCTTCTCTACCTGGCTCAGCATCCGGTTGTTTTCCTGTTTGATGATGTCAAGGAAGCGTCGCACCTTGTCAGGGCTATTGATGATATTGTCGTTGGAAATACTGTCTGCGGCAAGGCTGATCGTGGCGATGGGTGTCTTAAACTCATGCGTCATATTGTTGAGGAAGTCGTNTTTCATGATCGACAACTTCTTTTGAGTCACAATCTCATAAATGGTAAATATAAAAGTAAACAATATAATTGCCGTAAACAATGCGGAACTTAGTACGATGCCCCACAGGTTTCGGAAAGATGATCTGTGTGGAAAATATATCATCAGTTCTCCATGCTCAAGACTGCCGCTGTCATTGAAAATCGAAACTTTATAGGGTGTATTGAACAGACCTTGATCCATGTTGTCGTGATAGACATTCTTGTTATTGTTGGTGACGGCATAATATCCGTTGAGGATGACGAAACTCTTCGCTGTCTGGCTGTACACACCATAATCATATTCTTCCCGGATATTTTTATCGGCCAGAAAAGTCTTGATATAATAATTGAGCTGCTTGACTTTGATTCGTTCACCCAAACTGGTCTCATTGAACATCCGACGCAGGCTTTCGTACTCGAATTCAGTCGCCATAGAACGACTCCCAGAACGACTGCCGAAGGTTTCCTGATACATGCGGTATCTTTCATCATTCCGTAACTGGTCAGCCACCTTGTTGAGNNCATCAAAAACATCCGTCTGGAACTTTTCTTCAGCAGTTTTCACGGCACTGGAAATCCAGTAGTATTGTATCCCTGTCAGCCCAAACAAGGCTATTGACATCAAAGTTACCAGTATCCAGATCGTGCTTTTCTTCATAAATTATGATGGTATATTGGACCTGATCTTTCAGGATATTGCTCTATCTCCACTATATAACGGAGTCAAAGATAGGAATATGTCAAACTTACACATATTTCCGGAAATATACAGCCGAAAAATCCACGATTCTTTTGCTAATAAATACCTTACTTTGTGCCTATGAATTATCTGACACTCGAGCATATCAAGAAATCCTACGGTGACAAAGTCCTGTTTGACGGTCTGTCTATGTCGATCAATGAAGGNCGCAAAATCGCCCTTGTTGCCCGAAACGGGACAGGCAAAACGACCCTGCTCCAAGTAATAGCCGGTTTGGAAGGCAGTGAAGGCGAAAATGCAAAGATTCTCTTCAAGAAAGGCCTCCGTATCGAGTATCTGACACAGGATCCATCATTTAATCCTGAACATACCGTGATCGATGCGGTATTCGACAGTGACAATCAGACACTCATTGCAGTGAAGGAATATGAAAGTNNTCTGCTCACTCCCGGCAACGAAGCACGGTTACAGGCAGCCGTCAATGACATGGAAGACAANAAAGCCTGGGATGTGGAGGCAAGGGTCAAGGAAATCCTCACCAAACTTAAAATAGGCAATTTTGACCAAAAGGTCAATCAATTGTCCGGTGGGCAAAAGAAGCGACTTGCCTTGGCAAAGGTATTGATTTCCGAACCGGAACTGCTCATCCTCGATGAACCGACCAACCATCTCGATATGGAGATGATCGAATGGCTGGAAGAATATCTGCAACACCCTGGCCTTACTCTCCTACTGGTTACACACGACCGATANTTTTTGGAAAATGTATGCAACCAGATCCTTGAACTGGAAAATGGTAATCTGTATAAATATTCGGGAAACTATTCGGATTATCTGGAAAAGAAGCACGCCAAGGCAGAAAATGAAGCTATCGTCCTTGATAAAAACAAGAAATTGTTTCTTAAAGAGCTTGAATGGGTGCGTCGGATGCCACAAGCCAGAACGACCAAGGCAAAAGCGAGGATAGACAAGTTTGATGAGTTGAAAAATGAACTTTCGCAACAGCGCGAAGCCGCCATACTCCAGATCAATATCAAGTCCAATCGCCTCGGTTCCAAGATCATCGAAGCGCACAATGTAGGCAAATCCTACAATGACAGGCATCTNTTTTCGCACTTCAATTATAAATTCAACCGTTTTGACCGGGTAGGCATCATTGGGCCAAACGGATCCGGTAAATCCACATTCCTGAATATCTTGACGGGCAATCTGAAACCCGACGAGGGAAAAATCGTAATAGGAGATACCGTCGTATTTGGCTACTATACCCAATCCGGAATCAACCTGAAGGAAGACAAGCGCGTGATCGACGTCATCACGGATGTAGCTGAATACATACCCACCGAAAAAGGCCATAATATCACAGCTGCATCCCTGCTGGAAAGATTCATGTTTCCCCGGGAACAACAACAAGTGTACGTATCCCAGCTGAGTGGTGGAGAAAAGCGCAGACTCTACCTGCTTACCATCCTTATGGCGAATCCGAATTTTCTCATCCTCGACGAACCCACCAATGATCTTGATCTGGTCACCCTCAACGTATTGGAGGACTTCCTCACAACCTACGAAGGCTGTGTAGTCCTTGTGTCGCATGACCGCTATTTCATGGACAAATTGGTTGATCATCTTTTCGTCTTCGGTAAGGATGAGACGATCATCGATTATCCCGGCAACTATTCTCAATACCGAGCTTATCTTGAACTTCAGGAACAACAGGAACGCGACAAGAAAGCTTCTGCGCCTATTGTCCAGGTCAAGTCAGCGGCAGCTATCAGCTATGAGGATCAGAAGGAAATACAACGGCTGGANGCGAGACATCCGAAAGCTGGAAGAAGAACGGAATGCAGTTACAGAGAAGTTCAACGACTTGTCTCTTACAGTGGAAGATATACAAAAGCATTCCGAGCGACTGAAAAAATTGAAGAAATGCTGGCGGAAAAGGAAATGGCCTGGATGGAACTCATGGAGAAGTATGAAAATTAGAGATGAATGGCTATGTGTGAATGTTCATGGATCAAAGCAGCATTACGACCAATGAGTCTCAGTAAACAGTTACATCTCTTATGAATGGTATTACAATGGCCCAATAGATTCCGATGAGGTCCGGGGACGATATCCGTAGTGGAAGTAATCTTCATCTGCATAAAAGCTTCGGAGAGCCAACGTTCGGATCACAATTAAACTTATAACCGGTAATAAGTGCTATGGTTAGGAATGTATAGATCTACCTCAAAAAACGAATGAGTACAGGAATAGGTGGCTTGGGAAATATTAAGTTTCAATAAATCGAATAATCCGGTAGTCTGTGAAATTCTGGATTCAGGCAAAAACAAATTTGACGAACACAACAATTTCTCCAATCCGGAAAAAAGCACAACATTGAATAAAACCGGAATCGAAAGTCGTTTAGGGTGTGGATTGTTATACAATCAAAATAATGCAAATCAGGCACCGAAGGAAAGATACAAAACCTGATCCGGAAATTTGATGTTGTGTCACACGTGTCCAAAATAAATTTTTAGGCAAAAATAGCCTTTACAAACCAATGGTTTGTGAAATAAAAGTAGCAAAAATCAAAAACAATCCCCTTGTCATTAAAAATTGAATAAATTATATTCCGGAGGAGGATCTATTTTCTTCTTAAATGGTTGATTTAGCCAAGGCCATAATTCTATTTTGACAAATAAATTTATCCTTAAGAAGGCTATTAAGTTAGCCATGTGCCATTTATACTTTGCTTTGCGTTAGAGGTAGGTTAATATGAGCATGGCTATCATGGATATCTACATTTGGATTCTTACTGCATTAGGACTCGTTCCCACAAAGCTTTTCACTCTAAAGAGCTGCTTAAGGGACTTGAAAAACACCTCGATATCCCATCTTGCCTTATAAAGCTGACCTACTGTTTCAGCTGTCCAAATTAAATAACCACTTATAATCCACATAACCACGATCCATAACCACAATGGATCCTGACGGAAAAGCAATGCTCCTTGCCTCATTGACCTCATGGGTCTTAGCATCAGTAATGGTCGCAAAACAAGGTAATCCGGTATCATAATCCAACACTGTGTGTAGCTTTATTCCTCCTTTCGTGGTCCTAAATTTAGCCCAATCAAATAAACTCAAACACAATGGTATAACACTACCATCCATGATATATATCTTCCTTTTCAGCCTGGCAGCATACTGCCTCCTGCATTGTAGGGATGGCTCCAGCTTGTCGAGTAATGCGTAGAAATACTCTTCAAATATCTTGTAACTCCTGTTAGCGTTGATATAGCTTATAGATGACTTACTAGGTGCTTNTTTAACACCTAAATGATTTAAATCGCCTGTAGCGCTCCTTAAACCATTACTATTGTCACGTACCGAAGATGCATCTGCAAATTGCATAAATAGCATACTTACTAAATGAGTCCAACTATCGATACCCTTACTATACTTGTCTGTTTGGTGATCACGAACTATTTTNNTGAAAATAGTTCTATCTAAATGATATAAAACTTGGCTGAATAATGTAATTTTAAGCACGGTCTTTTCTGTTTTTTGTCGAAACCCTAATATAGGGATTAAACTGAAAGACCGTTTCTTATTTCTTTAATTTTATTTTGGACACATGTGATGTTGTGTGTAAGATTGCAGTCAGGTGATGATTGTCCCGGTTTATTACAAATAGAAATGGAACATGGCAGATGGGGATGCAATCCAAAAAAGAATGAAATAAAATATCCATGAAAAAGACCACACGCAGGACCCTAATAGAATACGGAATATTCATCCTGATAGCCTTAGTACTTTATCTGACCGGAAAGCATACAGAGGTAGTAGGGTTTTTACAAAGNGGGTTGTTGGCTACCGGCATCATGAATGCATCCGTAGATAATCCTGCGAAAGGTGTAGAATCGACGTCGCCAATGGCGGATCTTGCAATGACACTGATTGATTCAAAAGGCAAACAGGTCAACCTGGAAACATTCCGCGGCAAGGTAATCTTCCTAAATATCTGGGCCACCTGGTGCCCGCCATGCATCGCTGAAATGCCATCCATCCACGAATTGTACAANAAATTAGGCAATGATGTCCAATTTGTCATGATTTCCGTGGATAATAACTTTGAAACAGCCAAAAGATTCAGGGAAAGAAAAGAATATTCGTTTGAAATATATTCGCTTGTTTCCGGCATGCCGACCATGTACCAAACTAAAAGCATTCCATCGACCTTTGTAATCGATACCGAAGGCAGGTTGGTGTATCAGCATCAGGGCATGGCCGATTACAATACAGACCCATTCATTCAATTTCTTCGGGAGTTGAAATGATCGGATAAATTTGATAAGGAAGGTTTAGAATTACTACATTGTAGAAAAAGAAGTCAAACACAGAATTCATTTTAAAGAAATGCTCATTTCGTCAACCACAAAACTCATACATTATGAAAAGCGCATTGAAAATCTTCATCTTGATCTTCCTGATAGTCTTTGGACTGCTTACATTATTCATGTCCATTTCGGTGACATTTGATTTGTTCGGCATGCGGGCGGGGCATGAGCATTTTGTACCATTTGTGGTTTATGCCAACATGTTTTGTGGCCTGTTATATGTATTATCGGCATATAAATTGATCAATAAGCAATCAGGTGCACGTAAACTTCTTCTACTTGCTATTGGCATTCTGATCCTGACCCTTATTGCCTTTTCGATTCATGTGGCTAAAGGAGGCGAATACGATCAAAATACCTTTTATGCCCTTGCCTTTCGTACAGGTGTTACAGCCTTATTGGCCTGGATGAGTAAATGGTATATCCACAGATAGCATAAATGAAATCTTAAATGCATCGGGAACTCAGGCAATACCGGTCAACTGTTGCATAAGAATTTGCAATTTTGAAACTTTACCACTTATCATATTTTACGTTAATAAGCACAGCCTCATATACTTTGTTTTTTAATCAGGATGATAAATTAATACCACGCGTTAAAAAATCATTTAAGGACCGGTTATGGTAACTAAGCCTTTACCCTTTCTAAGTGCCTGACTTGACAATTACTTGAAACTTCTTCATGAATGATTTAGATGAAATGAGGTGTTGCTCCCAACAATCAACACAATCAGAGCGATATGATATTCAACACCTATAGTACGCATCTGACAATCGAGGAAATCTGTCATGGTTTTTATTTTTCCGCTAAGGCATGACCATTGATGACTTGGAAAGAAATGTATTTAGAGGTACTTACATTCCGATTATTATTCGGTTATTCTCCAATGTCCTGTTTTATCACTACCAATGCGTTCTATCTTATTTTCTTCTTTGAGAACTTTAATTTTTCGTCTTACGGTACTTAAACTCATTTTTAAGCGTTCGCAGATTTCATTAGCTGTTATTCTGTTGTTCTGCTTAATCAATGAAAATACAGTGTCATTTACAGTGTCATTCCGAGATTTTACAGTGTCAGAATAATGAATGTGCATTTCTCTGTTTTTAAGAGAATGATTTTCTTTAAGCAACATGTTTGAGAGAAAACGAATCAAAAACTCTTCTGTCTTGTGAATACCTTGTGATAAATCCTCGTAGTTTGCTCTTACCAAAGCATTCCGGAAATACAGGGAGTGTTCTGAAAACAAATCGTTGTTTACGTTTTTAAAACCAAGTTTTCGCAGATACTTGATTAAGAAAATGGCTGTTGTTCTTGTGTTGCCTTCTCCAAAAATGTGGATTTGCCACAGGCCGGAAATAAAATGAGCTATATGTTCAAGTATTTCCTGTTCGTTTAATCCTTTGTAGCCAAATTTTCTTTCTTGTTCAAAATCATACTCCAACGTATCTTTTAAGCTGTCAGCACTTGCGTAAAATACAGTGTCTCCATTCAGTACCCATTCTTNTTTAGTGATGTTGTATTCACGAATTTTCCCGGCAAATTTGTATATACCCTGAAATAATCTTCGATGAATTGCCAAATATTCTACCGGCGAAAATGTAAATGTTTGTTCGCTCAACATTTCGGCAATGCGTGCAGAAACTTTGTCCGCTTCTTCGGTTCTGTCTTCGTCTCTTTTAGTCAGGTGTTGCTGGTAGTAACTGTCAATACGTTTTTTTACCTCGTCAAGCGTTATGTCACCTTCAATGTTTTGTCTGGCAGTTTCAATAAGATAATCAGACGGCTTTAGTCCGTCCACTTGTTGTAAACCAATAGCTGTTTTCCAATTTTTTGCCTTTTCCGCCTTATTTGGTTCGCCTTGCCTTAAATATTCATCAAAGTGATCCATTACTTTCTATTAGTTATCAATTTTTAATATCTCTACAAAGTTGTCAAGACTTCCAATTTTCAGCCGTCTCTGAAGTTCGGTTAAGCGTTTTTGTTAATTCCATATTCTCATATCATCAGGAACAAAGTTACATTTTTTGTTGTCTGTTGAATTTTAATACAATCGTTTGGGGATTGCCACCAACGTTTTCGGAATCAAGCAGTCAAAAGATTTTCAGTTTAAGCCTCTCACACAACCGTGTGTGACCCTCTCGACCCATCGGCGACAAAACATATAATCTTAGATGTTGCCGGTTGACCCATGTAATGCCGCATTTACATTCATATCAGCCCAATTTATACGGGCTGAGTAAGGGATCATCGGCGTTCTGCTTGCCCTCATTCTTTCATTCTTTTTAAGAAATCCGGACTGCAATTTAATCCCGCTTATTCCCCACCCTGACTTCGCATATTGTTCCGCAATCTCGTACTTTGTCATGGTTTTTATTTTTCCGCCAAGGTATGACCATTGAAGATTTGAAAAAATGTAGCCAGAAAGTTGCTTACATATTTATTAGTCTTTTGCCTCTATTAAGAGCATATGAAAAAAGGAGATAACCTCGGTTATCTCCTTTTTCAAAAATACGACGACATTATTCTTTAATAACGCGTAAAATAGAATTACTGTAATCAGAAATAATCTTTACAATATATGNGTTCGGGTTAAGACTTGACATATCCATCCCTGTAGAAGCCAATTTTCCTGCATGAATAATTTCGCTCCGCACACTTTGACCTTTCTCATCTATTATAGAAACATTGAAATTCAAATCATTATTTTCCACTCCGGATATAAAAATCCTCCCTTTAGTTGGATTAGGATATAGCGTCAAAGTTTCGGGTTTCTTTAAAACAACATACTGCACATCACTATATCTGGATGCACCATTGTTATCCATTATTTTCAAACGGTAATAATTTCCACCGGAAAATGGGTTAACATCCCGGAAAAAGTATGAATTCCTTTGTTGAGCATGTACCTGTCCAATTGACTTGAAGTCTCTGCCATTATTGCTTCTCTCCACAATATAGCCCAATAAATCATATTCCTCTGCAACATCCCAGGAGATCAACACCTCAGTATTGCTTACTTTTTNTGATTCAAAGGCTATGAGATTTACAGGGAGAGGATTTGAGTTAGCTGTAATGACGATATCATCCACTCCTAATGCCTGAGCATTGGTTACAGTAGTTCCTGAAGTAACCGAATAATTCCATGCAAAATAAATCAGTGAGTCAGAAGCAAGTGGAGTACCCAATGTTAATGTTTGCGAATTAACGATAATAGAATCGCCCGGTGCCGTGACATAACCTAAATTATCCGGATCAGCCGGGAAACTAGATAAAANATTACTTCCGGCATCAATCCAGCTTACCCCATTATAAGAGTAATATAGTTGAACTCTAAACCCGGCTGCATTTGAACCTTTCCTATATTTTTCAACATCATAGGAAATTGTAAAATCGGTAATACTTGTTGAACCTGTATTCTTTAGATATACATACAAATTAACACTTTGACAACCGGTACTGGAGGAAAGTCCCCCAAAAGCTCTATCTGTGGCCAGGCCCGGATTGCCTGCACCAAAGTTATACAAACCATTTGGTGCAGAACTATTCATACTATTACCTGCTAACCTAGGCGCGCGCTTTCCGGCTTTGGAATAAGGGTCAATGGTTCTGACAATTGCAGTCGAATCAATCCTCCAATATAGAGGCAACGTATCAGCAGTAGATGGATGGGCATAATAAAAGTTTTCATTGCAGGTATTGCCGACCTGAATACTGATTTGTGTGGTACCGATGTTCAGTGAAAGTACCAATAAAATGACAATGCCCAAAAGCTTCATTTTAGGTGTAATCCATTGTAGAGGTAATGACACTCCACATTGCTGCAAAGAATAAAATGAATAATCTCTTTGCAAAGACTTGTAAATCTTAGACATAATAATTTAGTTAAATTTAAGAGATAGTTAAAAATAAGAGGTATATATATTTTTACATTTTACAATTAAACTAATTATTATTTAAAATGAAGGTTTCATAATCAAATCACGGTAAAGTTAATCCTTTATCATTAAAAAATAATAATTTTTACATATTAAATAATATTATCATGTGTTATGATTTTCTTTATTTCAAATAAATAGCTGATCATCTAAAAATCGACAAATCAATTACTATTTTATTAAAATTACCCATAAGAATTTGCCTATAACCCACATTAAAAAATTTATTTTACAAAATAGGCATAAGCTGATAGATGAGTATAAGCAATTGACAAATAATATATTAAAATCAATAATTTCAGTTTAAACCTGTTTATAACTGATTTATTTTAGCCTTTAAGTTATGTTTGGCCGAGTTTTTAGTTCCACAGTTTTTCGAAACGAATAAAATAGCAATTTGATCCTCTTAGGCAAAACGATTTAATAATAATAGTTAACAGAAATAAATGAAAAACGGCTACTTATTTTATCTTATATTTTTAGTATACTGACTTCGATCAGTGGCCAAAATCAGCAAATCACAGTAGGCATACTACCAACTACTGATGAACGAGGCATGACCAACTCAACGACAACTATAATTTCTGAAAGTATAATCAATTGTTTTTCTAAAACAAAAAGATTTCAACTGGTTGACAGGTCTAAGATGGAGGCTATAAATGCGGAAAAAGATCTCCAAAAGACAGAAAACTTTATTGATGGCACTACCATTAAACAAGGTAACAGCGTCGGAGCTCAATACTTAGTTACCAGTTCGGTCAGTAGCTTTACAAGTGACAAGAAAGATTGTTCTTTTCTTCTAAACCTGAAGGTAATAAATGTAGAGACCGGACAAATCAGAGCAGCAGAAGATTATTCGATTAAAGGAATGGCCATCATTGCAAAAACAGGATCGATAGTGTCGGGAACAACAATGCTTGCTCCTATCAGAGGGCTAGGAAATATTGCCGGGACCAATCAAGCAATAGGCGCCATACAATCCGGTAATGAAGATGCGGCATTCAANAAAGCATTGGAAAATATGGTAGAAAAAGTAGATGAATTTGTCAATAAGAACTTTGTCCCTGTCTATACATTAGTAAAGATTTTAAAAAAGGATTCCGGCGGAAATGCACAGCAGGTATTGCTGTTGGAAGGTTTTGATGCAGGATTNAAAAAAGGGGATAGGTTGAAAGTTGACGAAATTACCCAGCTGGAAGTGAACGGCAAAAGTTATACGAGGAAAAATACGATTGCACAACTTATAATAAGAAATGTCGAAGGCGAGAATTTTTCAGCCTGTGAGATTACTTCCGGTTCTAAAGAGTTGACTGANAAAATAGAACAAAATGCTATTATTCAGGTAAGTCCTTTAAGAAAGGATTAAACTATAAAATTCAGAAATTCTATCTAAATCCATTTTGATTCAACTCTTTTAATTTCTCACATAAACCATTTCCCTGAATGAATCTGAAAAAAATTTCATCTGATTACCCTTTCGCTGGCCTTTCTTTCTTTTATAGATAATCAATTGGCAGGGCAAAATGATTCGTCTCAACCAACCGAAAAGATAAGCGATGTACAACCTACGATCATGGTCATTCCTTTCGTCCAGAAAGGTCAGGATCTACGTACGGTATTGGAAGATGATATTAATCTTAGGATAGCAATTACTAAAGTAAAGGAAGCATTCGATTTGCGTGGCTATACTACAATTGACTTCACGGCTAAATTAAAAGCCATGAAGGATAATAATATTTTCCTTACGGATAATCAGTCTGATTTAAAGTCAAAAATTATTGAAATGTCGGGTTCTGATATTTATGTTCAGACAGAGGTCAATGTCATTGGATCAAATACCGGAAATGCTGTAACAGTAATACTAACTGCATACGATGCCTCTACAGGCAACTCACTGGCAAACAAAGTAGGAGAAAGTGGCAAATATTATACGGAAAATATCGGCAAATTAGCATCGAAAGCGGTAGATAGTATTGCAGATGATTTTTTAAAAACAATGAATACAGGATTCCGGAACCTTGTGGAAAATGGTAAGTCAATTCTCATTGATATAAGTCTATCAGAAGATTCTGATTATAAATTGTCTTCAGTGATAGGCTCTTCAGAACTTCCACTATCCGATGAAATTGAAGTATGGATTAGCGAGAATGCATTTAAAAATTACTACCATATTCAGGGAGTCACTGATGTAAAAATGATTTTTGATCATGTAAAAATTCCGGTCAAAGACCCTGAAACCGGATTGAATTATAATACAAATAAGTTTGCACTCAAATTTTATCTNTTTTTAAGGAAGATGGGGCTTAATCCCAAAAAGGATGTAAAAGGAAACACCATCTATATTACCATTAATTAATTAGCATGAAAAGAATCCTGATAAGCCTTATTTTCCTGTCTGCTATACATACGGTCTTCTCCCAGGAAAATGAAGGGAATAAAATAGCTCTTTCAGTTGTTATGCCTGATAATGTGGAAGGACTTTCTGCATCTCAGTTGAGCAAATTAAAGACCAAGGTTATAAGTATAGTTACGGCAAATGGATTGGCCGCAACAGGTATCCATAATAACTTTGTCATATATCCAATATTTTCAGTATATGATAAAAATGCTGTTGAAGGCGGAATGGAAAATATTTATGTAACTACCTGTGAGTTAAGTCTCTATATTCAACATACCGAAGACAATATAGTATTTGCAAGCTATGGGAAAAAGTTTAAAGGAAGCGGTGAAAGTATCGAAACTGCCATTACAAATTCTATTTCCAAGATTCCACAGAATAGCAAGGAGATTACGGAATTTATTGAAACAGGAAAACANAAAATAATAGCCTATTACGAAGGTAAATGCGAGGATTTCAAAAAACAGGCTGAAAGTCTGACCAAGATGCAAAAATATGAAGAGGCAATCGCCTTGTTGCAATCCATCCCTGAGGAAATTTCCTGTTATCAGCAAATGGTTGAAAAGTCAGTAGAAGTATATAAAGCCTATCAGAATAAAGTCTGTGGAGAGTTGTTGCAGAAGGCCAAAGCACAAATATCCATTAAGAACTATAAAGGAGCCATGGAGTTTTTAGGGCAGATAGACCCCTCATCATCCTGCTCCGGTGAAAGCCGGAGACTCATGCAAAGCATCAGCAACCACCTGGATGCTGTAGCAAAGCAACGATGGGAACACAAGATGAAGGTGTATAACGACAACCTTGAATTAAAGAAACAAAGGATTGACGCTGCTAAGCAAATAGCAATCGCTTATTATAAAAGTCGCCCTAAAGTAGTAAGTTACAACTATTTAGTGCAGAATAAAACGCTGATTTTAAACAGATATTAGTATTGTCTTATATTGGAATACCCCTAGATACAGGACAGGTATTTTACATTTACTGAATGGATTTTTAGGATAGTGTAAAAAAATTAAAAACATGGCTAGACTAAAGAATGATTTCTGCTTTTAATTCTTACTTATTTTTTGACATATTTATATTCTACCCAGATTTCCTTGTGAGGATAAACTGGCACATGTATAGTTTCTAAAACTAACTCAGGAGGAGTATTATCAAAATATGCTATAGAATACGACAATTTCCCATCTGCACCGATAAATAATTGACCTGCATTAGCCTTTGTTTTATCATTAAATACTGAAAGTTTACCTGAATACACTCCATCATGTGATTCTACTTTACTAAGCTCCCAATTAAAATCTTCTTCCGGAAAATTTCCTGTTAGATCATACCCTGTAGCAGTGCCATCTTCTCTAAAAGCATATGCAGATGCTCCGGGCTTTAATGTGGCAGTTAAGATCTCTTCACCAGCTGAGTTAATTGCATAAGATTCACCTCTACTTAGTATCCAGTATCCTAATAATTTCTTTTTCATTTCAGCTTCTTTACTACTAGATACTTGACCAGATTTATCACAGGATAAAAAAGACTTGCAGTCAAAAAAATAAAAAATGTAATTTTTTCATAACTTATTGTTTTTATACGATTAAATACTCATTAAGTAGAATGGATATATATTATCTACTTTGCAATTATTCTAGATTAATTTTTGAGGGTTATAGTTAATAATCAACTCGATATTTACTTTATTTTCATAAACTTATAAACATTACCAGGCACTATCACCCAATATATTCCTGCATCTAAGTGGTCTGTACTAATACCATGAGAATAGGTTCCCTTGTTTAATTGATTACCATTTACATTAACAATTTTATAGGGTGTTCCTTGTGGTATATTACTAAGAAATAGTATTCCTTTCGTAGGATTAGGATAAACCTGAGATTCAGGAATTTTTTGATCATATATAGCAGCTGTTCCGCCTAATATGTACCCTGTTCCGATTATATTACTCGGAGGAGGAATTATAAGGGAAAAAGAGTTATTAAATTCATCTGCTCCGATATCAGAACCTCCTGATCTATCATTACCATCGTAATCCTTTTGTTCCTGGTTCGAAATTGCGCTATTAATCATGGGAGAGTTTGCCTGTAGATGCCAGGCAGAATTTAACATAGGATCTGTATTTAAACTATTGGCATCATATCCTTTTTGCTTCCAGCCATTGAAATCAAGATAAGGCCATGAAACACCATCGTCAAATGTCATATTACCTTTAGCTTGATAGTAACAATTATTATTTATATTATTACCTCCTTCTATGGCACCTTCTCTCACTTGTAATACATGATGCTCGTCTTCATAATTAGTATGAATAAAAATATTATTTACGACTGTGATATTTTCGTTAGGTCTGGCTATAGTAGAGTTTTCGTTAATCCAAACTTCTCCTTTAGAAAAGAACAGCGGACTATGAAATTGCTCACTCCCTGTAGAAACCGTATTATGTATAGCCTGACAGTTTTTCGAAGCAANAAACCCTATGCCCGCTCCACCTGTATGGGTTACTATATTGTTGACAGCCTTACTGTTTATGCACTCATAATATAAAGCTTCTGTATCAAAAAATTCAGCATCAGTATAAAACCCGAGCAAAATACCGGCTTCACCAGCATTCGTGATATAATTCCCTATGATTAGAGCATTGGAAGCTCCACCTTTTACATATACGCCTGTAGTAGATATATTATGAATGTAACAATATTTCACTTCCATATTATCCCCATTCACATTATCTATGCCTTCAGCATTCGGGCCTCCATTTCCTACGGAATTCGAAATACCGACTCCTGTATGATGTATGTGGCAGCTAATGACCTTTATATTGTTACATCTCGGCTTGATTTTTATAGCATCCCTGCCTGTATGATGAATGATACATGAAACGATCTCTATATCACTCACTCCGCGCCGGGAAGCAATAGGGATACCCCAGTCCCAGTCTGTCTCAAAGCTGATACCATAATAATACCCACCGATGATCTCCAGTCTTTCTAATTTACCTCCTTTTACATAAGGATCATTGTACCATATGCAGGAAGCAATATCTTCTATACCTGTAGGTGCTTCTAAAATCGCCCATTCATTGGGATAGGATGAAATGGTTAGATTACTTTTATTTACTCTAAATTCAGGAGAAGGATAGGTACCACCACGCATCCAAATTTTATCACCTTCATTTGCTAAATCTATAGCCTGCTGCAAATCTTTAAAAGGATTTTGTAATGTACCATCACCATTAGCAGAACCATTCGTGGCGACATATAAATCTGTTGCATTTAAAGAAATGCTAAGTAAAACCAGCAAACCAATTAAATACTTTTTCATGTCATTGATATTATATATAGCAAAGAAAAGGCATCTATTTTACTCTTAGTTTATAAGTTATTAAATGGTCATTCTCTAATGAATTCTGGTAATACTTACTGTATAGGTGGAATATTTCATCTTTCATTAAAAGCAAAAATGCCATTGACTAATAGCCTCACACAATTTTTTTATAAATGGATGCACAATGAAAATTAGCATCCGGTACAATTTTCATGATAGCTTGTATAAAGTATTTATTAATTGGAAATTGCCGATAAATAGTAGGTAAAACCCGATTCATAAATGTTCATAACTTTTTGAAAATTATAGAATTGAATCATTACATTTGTTTTTTATGAGTATCAGAGTAGTAATATTGATTTTTTGTTTAATCCGCTGTGTTACTATAGTCGCGCAGTCTCAATACTCTATAACTATATATAGAACTGAAAATGGATTAACATCGAATAATATATTATTCACATTCAGAACATCAGATGGCTTTTTATGGATAGCTTCACAATACGGAGTTAATCGTTTTGATGGAAATACTTTTAAAAATTACATTCACGACCCCAATGATAGTCTTACAATTGGCTCTACATTAATTAGCCAGATATTAGAAACCAGGAATAGCAAGGTGTACTTTGTCCATGAAAATGGGATATCACAGTATCATAAAAATACAAATAGTTTTACCAACATTTCTGCTCTACAATTAGGATTAAACAAGCATGAAAAAATAGCACAGGTTAGAGAATGGAAAGAAAATACTTTACTACTTATTACACATGAAAGACTGATAAAATATGATCCAGTCAAACAGAATAGCAATGCATTAGTGAAATTTTCTAATGAAAACCAGAATTATACATCCCTTGCATGTGATACACTAAACCAAACTGTCTATATATTAAACGGATCTACACTTTATAAATATAGTTTGCCCGAAAAGAGTTTAAAAGAAATAAATACTTTAAAAGCTACCGCAGCTCCTATCCTTTTAAAAGTCATCGCTAATAAACTATATTTCAGCACCTACAACAGAGGTTTAGGAATGTGGAATATTAAAGACCAAAAAATAAACTATACTCCTACTGAACGGGCTACGCCGAACTATGATGTCATAAGGTCTATGGAAGACTATGATTTAACTCATGTATTAGTCACTTCTGAGTCAGCTCCTTACCTTTTCGATTTAACTAATAATAAACTCACTCCAATACTTGGTGAGTATGAAGGCATATTAAATGAAAAAGTAATAAATCATGTCAGAATAGCTGATGAAAATATCTGGGTAGCTACCACTACAGGGATATTATGTTTTCAGAANAAAACATTTTCTCTAACAAAAGTCATAACAGGGAAAACAAATGGTAGTTTTGCCAATATTCAATCCTTCTACGGGAATAATTCTATACTGTACAGCGACTATGAGTCAGGTATAATATACGAGAAAAATGAAGTAGGTAATACTATCATTATTAGAGGTAAACCAGGCCAATTCTTAAGGTATGCATTTCAAGATAANAAAGGATATAAATGGATATCAACAGAAAACAGGGTTTATGTAAAAAGACCGGAAAGTCAAGATTGGAGTAACATTCCATTAGATTCAACTGATTATCCAAGAAATTTTATAAACGACAAGGATGGCGCNCTTTATTTACGAATCCGAAACAAAGGAATCTTAAAATACAACTATGATAAAGCCAGGTTTGAAGACTTTATAATCATGGATAAAAAGCTACTTCCTTTAAGTGGCTGTAATATAATAAATGATAGAATGATCATATCATCTGGATCAAGTGGTATATTTTCTTTAAATGTCAAAAATACAAAATCATTNAAAAAAATAAGTAATACAAAAGTTGACAATTTTACCATTTACAATGATTCCATCATCGTGATAAGCCATGGAAACAATGGCATCTCNTTTTACAATTTCATAAACCAAACCTCCAAAGTCTATACTACTTCTGACGGGCTTCTCAGTGAAAATAATTTCACAGTAATAAAAGATGGAGAAAACAACATATGGACATATAATGCTGAAGGGTTAAATGTTATAAACCATCGTGAAAAAGCGATACTAAGTCTTACCAATGACGATCTAAAATTAATACAGTCTATCTATATCCATAACAACAAACTCTATATCGCATCGAATAAAAACATGTTTTCCATAGATATAACCAAAATTAAATTTAGCAATAAACCATCTATACTATATCAAGATTATGCATCGCTAAACAATAAAAACATTACCTGGCCAAATCAGCATATTTTTAAGTTCTATGAAAATAATATCAACTTAAACTTTGGTGTTATGACACCTTTATCATCATCAAAACCTAGCGTAGAATATAGGTTTTCAGATGAAAATAGCTGGCATGATTTATTTACAAACTATCAAATGTCTTTTCAAAAACTACCTCCCGGAAAATATGAATTATACATACGATTAAAAAATAATGCAGATAAAAGAACCTGGCTCATTTCAAGCTGGACTATTACGAGACCATGGTATAATACTTTCTGGTTTTATGGCTTAGTAGCAATGGTTTTAATTGCTACAGTTTATATGATTTATAAATATCAACTAAAGTCCTATAANAACAAAATCAGAACTAAAACAAAAATTACAGAATATAAGACTTCAGCACTTAGANNAAGACAGATGAATCCACACTTTATTTTCAATAGTATGGCAGGTATAGATAATTTAGTGTTAGAACAGAAGACAGAATTAGCAAGTGATTATCTCAATAAATTCGCCAAACTGCTAAGATCAGTCCTGGAATCAAGTAAAAATGAAATAATACCTTTTAATGAAGATTGGCAAGCGATGAAATGGTATATTGATCTGGAGCTATTAAGGAGTAATAACCAGTTCCAGGTTAACATGGTTGCTGATCAGGAATTGAATACAGGTAATTATAAGGTTCCACCATTAGTGATACAGCCTTACATAGAAAATGCCATTATTCATGCCATGAGGAAAAAGAAAAATGGTGTATTGGATATAAGTGCACAATTACATGAAGACCATATTCTCTATACAATAAAAGACAATGGAGAAGGAATGAGTATGGTACATACTAAAAACCATAAAAGTTATGGAATGGAAATGAATAGAGAAAGAATAAGGCTCTTTAATAATGAAGAAATAAAAGACGAGTTCATCATCGAATCAAATAATACCGGAACTGTAATAAAAATTAAAATAGCCATATGAACGCTAAATACACGTGCATCATCATAGATGACGAACATCACAATCGTAATGCTCTTGCGAAAAGATAGAGATAACGCAGCTCCCTCTATTAATAATCAGTCAATGTGAATCAGCCGAAGAAGGACTTAAAGCTATAGAAGATCATAAACCTGACATCGTTTTTCTGGATATCGAAATGCCAATGATGTCAGGTATAGAGATGTTGAAAAATATAAAGAGACAATCATTTCAAACCATATTTACTACTGCTTATAACCAATATGCAATAGAAGCTATAAACCTAGCTGCACTGGCCTACCTCCTTAAACCAATCAGTATAGAAGAACTACGCAATGCCATTCTTAAAGCTATGGAAAAAGTAGATGACCTCTCCCAACAGAAAAAAATAGATGTACTTTATGAGCTTTTACATCAAAATCAGTTACCCCAAAATTAATTATTCCATTACAAAATGGTGTGGAAATAATAGACTACAACGAAATAATCTATCTTGCTGCAGAAGGCAATTACACTTACATCCATTTATTGGACACCAAACCGGTTTTAAGCAGTAAAACACTGAAAGAATATGAAGACACACTACCTCAATCTATCTTTTCAGGATTCACAACAGCCACATCATCAATCTCCGATACGTTAGAAAACTCACTAAAGAAGATGGTATGCAGGTAGAACTAAAGAATGGAATAAAATTAGATATCGCCCGAAGAAGAAAAGATGAATTCTGGGAAAGATTACTTAACAAAAATCTTAAATCAGTACATTTAAACTGTAGAAGCTACTATTTATTCTGACACTTGTGCAAAAAAATCAGTTTTCAAAACGAACATTTTTCCATTTATTTCAAAGCTTATCTCAGCCAATTATCAATCAATTATTGATCTTGCAAAATATTTTATCAATTCTGGTTGGTCAAAGATCTTACCCAAAAAAATTAAAAATGTCTTTTTAAATGTTGATTAATTTAATCATAACTATCTGCTTTATAGAATGGAAAATAAACATCCCCTGTAATTGATGTCCATAAATTGCAATTAATCATATCTCCGGATATAGTACCAGTCATCATTATATTGGAATTGTTCCCATCAAATAAAAGCTTATTCCCTTCTAACCTACCTGATAAATTATCTAATACGTTGAATATTCCAGTGATATTGACCCCCATTCCGGTGATATTGACCCCCTGGGATTTTGGTTATTTAAAAGAACGTTTTACCTGACAATATTACAGTTTTTTCCGCCAACATTTGTAAAATCTGCAAGTAAAACAACATCTCCTGATGTTACTCCATCCTTGCTATCGCGACGTTCAAAACTAAGAGNACCACTAATTTCTGAGTCCCGAATGGTGTAAAGCCCCGAAAAATTATCAGAAACTTCCACATTCTTTTGTTCATTAGTACTATTTTCTTNTTGCGAGACTTTACTGTCAGCATTTTCACAGGAAAATAACAAAAACAATGTTATCAGAATGAAAAAAGGTCTTGACCACCGATTGTAAAATTTAAATAATTTATTTTCCATAGTATAAATTTTTGTTATCGTCATTTAGTTTCTTATAAATTATGTAAAAAGTTTTCATAATACATATTACACTACAAGTGATTTCAATTTTATCATCCAGACCAACATTCCTTATTTGATTTTAATCCGGATTTATTTAAATTTTTATTGACTGGAAATTAAATCGAAATATATAATCACAGAATAAGATAGATCCTTAAAGTCAGTTTTAACCCAAGTTGCGCATTATTCAACAAATTATGTTAAAAAACGGTCAAAGAACAACAAATTTTGCTCTCAGAACGGCCAATTTCAGATAGATATAAAACATAAAACGCAGATAATCAATCAGTTTTTATTTTTCGTCTTCTCAAAAACGGCTTTGTAGTACTCAGGGGGTGTTGTGGGTGTGGGAAGCTATGCCGACCTTTGCAGAATGTATTTCAAGAGTGTCGTTCGTATCAATCCGGCTACGGGACAACTGGCAGGTTACTACCGGTTGGTGGAGAGTTACCGTAATGCCAATGATCGGGTGTGTCACAGGACGTTGCTCAACATCGGATTTACGGACCTCACTCCTGATCAGATGGTGGAGATTCAAAGGAGGCTTAGCGACAGGGCTTTGGGGCGACCTAACATATTTGAAAGCGATGATGCAGTTATTAATGTACAAGTTGATCGATTTTGGAACGAGTTGCTTGCCAATAAGAAAGTAGATACTCCGGAGCAGGCCCGNAAAAAGCAATTCAGCTATATCGATACAGAGAGCATGCAACACAGAGATGTCCGTGAGATGGGAGGAGAATGGCTTTGCTATCAGGCGGTAAAGGAGCTTGGCATTGATGGTTATCTGAAATCGCTTGGCTGGGGAGAAGATCACATTGGCCTGGCTCTGACTCAGTTGGTCAGCCGTGCAGTGTACCCAAACTCCGAATTCAGCACAAGCAGGTGGATAAGAGATAATTCAGCGGTATGTGAGATTACGGGCTATCCGATGGAAAAGATCAACAAAGACAAGCTGTATCGTAGCGCGCACAAGCTGTATAGTATCAAGGAAGGATTGGAGAATCATTTGTCAGTCAAGACAAACGAATTGTTTGATATCAATGATCGTATAGTACTGTACGATCTTACCAACACATACTTTGAGGGCAGAAAGGATAGTAGCCGGATAGCGAGATTTGGACGCAGCAAGGAAAAGCGCAATGATGCGAAGATTGTTGTGCTGGCAGTGGTGACCAATATGTATGGTTTTGTGAAGTATTCATCCATTTTTGAGGGGAACATGGCTGATTGTAAGACACTGGAACACGTAATAGATGAGTTGCGTGTAAGTACGAGCGGGCAAGCATCAGGCTCAACAGTGGTGCTGGATGCAGGCATCGCCACGGAAGAGAATCTTCGCCTATTGGAGCAGAAGGGCTATAAATACGTTTGCGTGAGTCGTGCAAAGGTCAGGGAGGTTAAAGCAAGCGTAAAACAAGATGTCATAGAGTTGGAAACGAAGAACAGACAGAAAATTACCATAGAAAGAGTCGTTTCACAAAAGCATACGGATTATATCCTGAAGGTTGCCAGCCAGACTAAAAAGCTCAAGGAACAATCTATGAGTGATTTGTTTGAACAAAGGTTTGAACAAAGCCTTGACACATTACGAACCAGGCTACAAAGGAAACACACTGTAAAAAAGAAGACAAGATACATCAGGCCATTGGGCGTATACAACAGAAATACCCATCTGTTTCAAAATATTACAAGATCGGGGTTCAGACGGACACGAACGGGAATGTAACATCAATAGACTATCGGAAAGACACTCAACTTCATGCCCAAGAACAGTCGGAGCAGGGTGTATATTTTCTTCGGACAAATATGGATGTGGAAGAAGAAAGAATTGTATGGGAGATATACAATATAATAAGAGAGATAGAAAGCACATTCAGATGTCTGAAGACAGACCTTGATCTTCGGCCGATATATCATAAGCGAGATGATGCCACAATGGCACACTTACATTTGGGAATATTGGCATATACGGTAGTAAATACGGTACGACAACGACTTAAAGTATCAGGTATCAACCATTCATGGACAGAGATCCTTCGGATAGCACGGACACAAAAGATGGTTACAACAAGAGGCACTAACATGACTGACCAGCTTATTGAAGTCAGGAAAAGTTCCGTTCCGACACAGGATTTTCAAAGAATACTGGATGTTATGGGTTATAAGAAATATCCGTTTGTCAAAAATCTGTAGTACACAAAATAGAACATCACCCTCCGGAAACTTCCAATCTGCGCAGAATTTCATCCGCATAAGCGCAACTTGGGTTAAACTGGTTTTAAACTGGTTTTAAACTGGTTGTAATCTGATTATGACAATTATTTCGACCCAAATTTTATTCATACTTGCCATCAGACAATGCGGAAATGTATTGGTAACAAGCATTTTAACAATACTAATTTCATTATTTTGAAAAAGTAGTGTTAACCTAAATTAAGCGATGGGAATTTAATACTAGAAAAAAATTGTAATATTCTACCGCGTAGCAATAGACATTTTATATGATTGTTTTTTCCGTAAGCTTTACCAATAAAGAGATTACGCCATGGGGCGGAATGGTGTTTTTGAAGCAAATGTTGGACAAAATGCAGTTTTCGCAAATTATTTCCAGTTGTAAGCACTTACCAGTTCCAGGATTTAATCGGGGCTACTTACCTGAAGTGACCGTGGAGAGCTTTATTGCCTGTTGCAAAATAACCAACTCCTTGGCCAGGGTATACCTGATGCAGCCCTGTTAAACCAAAGCTGATTATCCAAATTTAGTCAGTCAGATTTCTGGATAGGTAAAAATCAAATTCAAAAGACGACTCTCTGATTTTACTTAGATTTACAAAACCTAACTGGACAGAANAACGAATTTAATCCTAATTTTACNTTCAAAAGAAATGGAGATAATACCGGATTCAAAACAACTGATGACCAGGCGATACGGGCGGAAGATAACTATTGGATTTCCGTAATAATTAATTATAAATCAGGACATGAACTCCCTTCTATTGACACAACATTTCAATTTTAAAAATAAGTTTAATACATCGAAAGAAATATTATGAAAAAGAACTATTTATTCATAGGCATAAGCGTGCTGATCATCGCTTTTTCGATAAATAATCTTACTCTGGACATAGATAACCGAGGGCATTATATAGGTAATGGAATTCTTTGCGGTATCGGCATCAGCATATTCGTTACACAGATGTTAAGACTTATAAGAAATAAGTAGGCACAACAGGAAAATTTTTCCGTACTTGATTTCAGGAGAGATTCATAGTGTATCATTCAGATTACAAAACCTGAATGATACACTATAATCCATTTAAAAACGAATTTGTAAAACATCTATTCGCCCTAAAAATTAAATGTGTAAAGAGGTCTGCATTTTCATTGAGGTATTGGAAATTGATGTTGTGTGAATTTAGATTTTCCTTTAGTGTGTTGAAATCGTCTTGCCGTTTTAGTTCTATGCCTACTACAGCAGGGCCATTCTCGCGGTTATTCTTTTTGGAAAATTGGAAATACGTGATGTCATCGTCCGGCCCCAATACATTATTGACAAATTCTTTGAGCGCACCTGGTCGTTGTGGAAAATTGACCATAAAATAATGTTTAAGGCCTTCGTACAGTAAAGAACGTTCTTTTATTTCTTCCGTGCGTGTGATGTCATTGTTGCCTCCACTGATGATACACACTACATTTTTACCTTTTATTTCATCTTTATAAAGATCCAGTGCAGCGATAGTCAAGGCACCGGCAGGTTCCACGATGATGGCTTCTTCATTATATAGCTTTAAAATGGCAGAACATACTTTGCCTTCCGGAACTGGGATAATATCACTTAATCCCTCTTGGCAAATGCCAAAAGTATTGTCCCCAACCCGACTTACCGCTGCGCCATCCACAAACTTATCTATGTCTGACAACGCAATGACCCGGCCACTTTCGACAGCAGATTTCATAGAAGCAGCTCCGGCAGGCTCTACACCGATAATTTTCGTCTGTGGGCTTAGTTTCTGAAATACCGTTATCAGTCCTGATGCCAATCCACCGCCGCCTATTGGGACAAAAAGATAGTCTATCGGCTGTGGGCCATCATCGACAATCTCCATTCCGACTGTACCTTGTCCGGCTATGACATCTTCATCATCAAAGGGATGAATAAATATCGCATTCTTACGATTGCAATACTGTATTGCTTCCTGAAAAGAGTCATCAAAGGTGTCGCCTTTCAGGATTATATCTACATACTCTTTGCCGAATAGGCGGACTTGCCTTAGCTTCTGCTGCGGTGTAGTGACGGGCATAAAAATACTTGCGTAGATACCTAATTTCTGACAAGCATAAGCAACACCCTGTGCATGGTTTCCTGCACTGGCACATACGACACCACGGGCAGATTGATCAGGCGTGAGTGTAACAATTTTATTAAAAGCTCCTCTTAACTTATAAGACCTTATCGGCTGAAGGTCTTNCCTTTTTAGCCAAATCTGAGCAGAAAGGGAGTCACTAAAGTTTTCATTTTTAATCAAGGGCGTCTTTACAGCAACACCCTTGATTTNTTCCTGCGCCTGGACTACTTTCTCGAATAAGTTCATACTTGTTTGGGTCTTAATTTTCTAACTTGTTTTCCGGCTTGCCAACACTCACTTTCGTGGATTTCCTGTAATTCACGTTGTAAGTTTTGTCGATAATCTGGTTTGCTATTGGCGGTGATTACTATTTCTGCTTCTTTACCCGATAGTACGCTGTCATAGAGCTCATTAAACACCGGTTCTGTAACATCTCTGAACCTCCCTTCCAATCAAGCGCACCTCGCTGAGCCGTAGTAGAACAATTAGCAAACATCCAGTCCATACCATTCTCTGCTACGAGTGGCATAAGGCTTTGGGTCAGTTCTTCTACTGTTTCATTAAATGCTTCGCTGGGTGAATGGCCTCGCTGGCGCAATACATTGTACTGCGCTTCGAAGATACCGGCTATCGCTCCCATGAGTACACCTCGCTCCCCGGTAAGATCGCTATACACCTCTTTTTCAAAAGTCGTTTCGAACAAATATCCCGATCCGATGCCTATGCCCACTGCCAAAGCCCTTTCCACTGCTTTACCGGTTGCATCCTGAAAGACGGCATAACTGGAGTTTAGGCCTTGCCCACGAAGGAACAACGACCTCAGTGAAGTGCCGGAACCCTTCGGTGCCACTAAGATTACATCTACATCCTTTGGCGGTTTAATGCCTGTCTTATCGTGAAAAGTAACGCCGAAACCATGTGAGAAGTACAATGCCTTTCCGGCGTGCAAATGCTGTTTTAAGGTATCCCATATCTGGATTTGTCCTGCGTCAGAGAGTAGATTCATAAGGATGGTACCCCGAGCGCATGCTTCTTCTATATCGAATAATGTGCTGCCTTCCTGCCATCCATCGGCAAGTGCCTTATCCCAGCTCGCACTATGACGCCGCTGACCAACTATAACCCGAAATCCATTGTCTCTCAGGTTTAGTGCCTGACCTGGGCCTTGCACCCCATAACCGATCACTGCCAGTGTTTCTTCGTGTAAAGTTGCTTTCGCCTTCTCTAAGGGGAAGTCTTCACGTGTAACGACTTCTTCCTGTACGCCACCAAAATTTAATGTTGCCATAAGTATTATTTTGTTGATTTTATTTTACTTTTAATTCTTTCAGATAGGTGCTGAGTTCTTTCATAGGCTTGGTAACTGCTACACCGCCCGAGCGCGCAAACTCCTGAATGCCGAATGGTTTTAGTTTTTCGAAGAGCAATTGGGTATCTGCCACATGACCTGTTTTTTCTACTACCATAAATAATGGATCTACCGATAATATGCGTGCGTGATGATCACGGATTACTTGTTCAACTTCGCCATTAGAGATGGATGCAGTTTTGATCTTGTACAAGGCCAGTTCCTGAAAAACAATTTCATTTTCTTCATGGACAAAAGCCTTGATCACATCTACCAGTTTTTCTATTTGTCCCAATACTTTATCTATTTTCTCACGTGTTGTTTTTAGCGTAATGGTATAGCGATGCACATCTTTAACCTCAGATTCTGAAGCGGTAATACTATCGATATTGAGGTGTCTTCTGGTAAATATGATGGTAATACGATTCAGCATGCCTATGCTGTTCTCGGTAAAAATGGATACCGTAAATGTTTTTTCCATAGGATAAAATATTATATTGTTATGCAAGTCTGATTTCTGATACGGAGGCACCGGTAGGCACCATGGGGAATACATTTTCTTCTTTTACTACTTTCACTTCCAGTAAATAAGATTCTTTCGCATCCAGCATCTCACGCAAGCCGTCTTCCAGATCTGTTTTGGAAGCAATGCTTTTCGCTTGTATACCATAGGATTCAGCTAGTTTAACATAATCCGGGCTGACCATTTCGGTAAACGAGTAGCGTCTCTCGAAGAACATTTCCTGCCACTGTCGCACCATACCGAGAAAGTTATTATTCAGTATTACAATCTTCACGGGTATTTTACTCTGGAGTATGGTACCCAGTTCTTGTAAAGTCATCTGGAATCCACCGTCACCGATGATGGCTATTACATCTTTATCGGGCATGCCCAGTTTAGCCCCTATCGCTGCGGGTAGTGCAAATCCCATGGTACCGAGGCCACCAGATGTAACATTGCTTTTGGTTTTATTGTATTGATAGTATCGTGCTGCCATCATCTGATGCTGACCTACATCGGTAACAATGATAGATTCACCATGAGTTAGATTGGATAAAAGTTTTATCACCTCATCCATTCGCACATCCTGTGTATCACAATTTGCATATCCTTTTGATAGCGTTTCTACCTCCGTTTGTTTTGCCTCTTTAAATTCATTAACCCATGATTCATGACTCCTTTCTTTTACGAGATGTGTAAGAAAAAGTAGTGCTTCCCTTGCATCCGCATGGANCGGCGCATCGGTGGGTATGATTTTATTGAGTTCTGAGGCATCGATGTCTATGTGAATGATTTTTGCCTGTGTGGCGTAGCGAGACGTGTCTCCGGTTACACGGTCATCAAATCGCATTCCTATACCAATGAGCAGGTCGCATTCATTGGTCTTGATATTGGGCGCATAATCGCCATGCATACCTACAAAGCCTACAAACAATGGGTGATTGCATGGGAAGGCGCCTAAACCAAGCAAGGTAGAAGCCACCGGAATACCTGATTTGTCTGCAAAGGTGCGCAATGCTTCTTCGGCTTCAGAAAGCATGATTCCTTGTCCGATAACCATCATTGGTTNTTTAGCCTGATTGATTAGTTCAGCTGCTGCCTCGAGGCTTGAATAATCTATTTCAGGTGTAGGATTATAGCTCCTGATGTGGGTGCATTTTTCATATGAAANATCGGATACACCAAATTGTGCATCTTTGGTAATATCAATCAATACGGGGCCGGGACGACCTGACCGTGCGATGTAGAAAGCTTTTGCCATTATGGATGGAATATCCTCCGTTCTGGTGATCTGGCAGTTCCACTTGGTGACCGGCATAGAAATTCCTATGACATCCGTTTCCTGAAAGGCATCTGTTCCGAGAAGCTTAGACGATACCTGCCCTGTGATACAGACCAGTGGTGTAGAATCGATCATCGCATCGGCTAATCCTGTAATGAGGTTTGTGGCACCCGGGCCTGATGTGGCCATCACTACACCTGTTCTTCCTGTTACCCTGGCATAGCCCTGGGCAGCATGAATAGCCCNCTGTTCGTGTCTTACCAGGATGTGATGGATCTCATCTGAGTAGTCAAAGAGGGCATCATAGATGGGCATGATGGCACCGCCGGGATAACCGAAAACAGTAGTAATTTCTTCGGCTAATAAGACTTGTATTACTGCCTGAGCCTGTTAATTTTTCCATTGTTCTGTATATTTATCTGGATTTAAATAATTGATTTTATTTATCTGTGACACATCCGGTAGAAGCTCCGGAAACACATTTGGCGTATTTGAATAAAATTCCATTCCTTGCTTTAAGCTCCGGTTGGACCCATTCCGCCTTCCTTCGCTGAAGTACTTCCTCCTCAAGGTGAACATCGATGGTATTGTGCAGTGCATCGATGGTGATAATGTCACCATCCCGGAGTAGAGCTAAAGTGCCACCATCATAAGCTTCCGGAGAGATATGACCTACAACAAAGCCGTGAGTACCCCNCGAAAAGCGGCCATCTGTAATCAATGCTACTTGATTGCCCAGGCCTGCTCCCATGATAGCCGATGTCGGTTTGAGCATCTCGGGCATTCCCGGGCCGCCCCTGGGTCCGCAGTAGCGAATGACGATGACATCGCCCGGTTTGATTTCACCATTTGACAATCCGGCTATCATCTTGTATTCATCATCATAGACTCTGGCAGGGCCTTCAAAATATTGTCCCTCCTTGCCACTGATTTTCGCTACACTTCCTTCGGTGGCAAGGTTGCCATACAGCACGTGTATATGTCCGCTGGTCTTAACCGGATTGCAAATCGGCCATAACACATCTTGTCCGGAGGATAACTCAGGAAGAGAAGCAAGATTTTCCGCCAGGGTATGACCGGTTACCGTCATGCAGTCACCGTAGAGGAGGCCGTGATCCAACAAATATTTCATAACAGCGGGAGTGCCACCTACCTGATGAAGGTCTTCCATCAGGTATTTACCACTTGGCTTAAGATCTGCCAAAACGGGCGCTTTCTCACTCATGCGCTGAAAATCATCTAGGGTAAGTTGGATGCCTACTGAATCGGCCATAGCAATTAAATGCAATACCGCATTTGTAGAGCCACCCAGCACGATCACCATTCTTATCGCATTATCGAAAGCGCGGCGGGTCATGATATCAGATGGTTTTATATCTTTTTCGAGCAGGTTTCTAACGGCACGACCTACTGCAAGGCATTCATCCTGCTTTGCGGCACTCATGGCAGGAGCAGACGAACTGTAGGGAAGGCACATACCCAGAGCTTCGATGGCAGAGGCCATGGTATTGGCAGTGTACATACCACCACAGGCACCTGCACCGGGGCAGGCATGGCGGATGATACCTTTAAAATCTTCAACTGTGATGTCATGATTGATTTTTTTACCCAGAGCTTCAAATGCAGAGACAATATTGAGTGATTGTCCCTTCCATTGTCCTGAATGTATAGTGCCGCCAAACACCATGAGGGATGGCCTGTTTAGCCTACCCATAGCCATGATGGCGCNCGGCATATTCTTGTCACATCCGGCTACTGCCACTACGGCATCATACCATTGGCGACTGACAACTGTTTCTATCGAGTCAGCGATGATATCACGAGACACCAATGAAAATCGCATTCCCGAGGTACCGTTCGATATGCCGTCACTTACACCTATAGTATTAAAGATCAGACCGACCAGATCTTCTTGTAAAACGCCTGATTTTACCGATTTAGCGAGGTCATTAAGGTGCATATTGCACGTATTACCCTCATACCCGGTACTAACAATACCGACCTGTGCTTTTTTAANGTCTTCTTCAGTTAATCCTATGCCGTAAAGCATGGCCTGAGCGGCAGGCTGGGTATCATCCTGGGTGACGGTTCTGCTGTATTTATTGATTGGTTGCATGGAAATCCTTTGTTTACTTTTTTACCTTGTTTATTTGATTAATGAAAAGATAGATTGGGTGCCTAAAAGAAAAAGCCTTTCCCACTTGGTGAGAAAGGCCCTTAGGTCATACATAGAATCAGCCATTCTCACCCGGTAGAGCGAATAATAATAGTGCTGATAATAATGATGTATATTAATCCCATATGTTTTATTTACAAAAAAGCCCCCGAATCGTCGGGAGGCCTTTACATTTATTTTATTAATTACAATACTCTCCCTAAGATCGTGTTACCGCAATCTCAATAATAATGGAAGAAATAATAGTTATATTTTTCATGGTTTTGTAAAAACTACGGCGCAAATGTAAACAAATTTTTGAATGGGCAAATTTTTTTCTATTCAGATAAAAAAACAAAACTTAAGAAGAGTTGTAGCTGTGATTTGAATCCTGCATATATTCACAACTGACGGGAAAATATCCATTTCAAGTCAAATATGAAAATATTTCACCATATACATTGATTTGTCGAAATTGGCTCTTATATTTGTAATCACGCAATGTACCCTATTTTACTACCCGATGATATTTCGTTCTAGATTTGCAATCTTTCTTTTTATTTTGGCTCTGTGCATCATTACTACGGGCTGTAAAAAGACGAAACCGGATGAAATACATTTTGATACTAAGAAGAATTTCTGGGAATACATTGAGAAAGGCAACGAAATTTATAGTAAGAAGTCCGATCTGAAGGTATTCGGCAAGGCCAAAAATTATTTTGATTCTGCTATGTTGATAGCGGAACATCTCAAAGACACCATGTTGCTTGCCGAAGCGACTTATGCTTATGGCAAGGTCTTTGACGCCTGGAATTCCAATCCCGCTCTTACACTCGCTTATTATAAAAAAGCGGAAGAGCTCTTTGCGAAATCAGATTCTGTTGAAGCCGCCTTATATATGAAATTCCATGTTGCTCACGCCTATAATGGATTAAAAGATAGCGTCAACTGTATCCAGCAGATTAATGAAATTCTCGGGATTATAGATACACTGCCCAGATCTGTAGCCAAAGAAATAAGGTTTTTACCGGAAGTAGCAATGGAGGCAGTCAATGCCGGTGATTTTGATCTCGCGGAGACAATATTGGATAAGTATGTCAATAAATCCAATTTNAAAAACGATACGCTTACCTTAAATCACAAGGATCATTATTATTATACAAGGGCAGCCATTCAGATTCAAAAGAATATTCCGACATACAGTTATCTGGATACTTTGGAGCAGGTTTTTCAAGAAGCCCGAACCACCGGTGACAGCATGTTTTATGCATCTGTCCTTAGTAAGTTTTATGAAAAAACAGGCAACTTCAAGAAATCTCTTTATTATAATGGCTTGAACTATGATATGACATTCAGATTCATCAATAAACATGAGTATGTCAATCTCGGTCAAAAGCTGGCAGAAATGGAGTTGAATGCTTTGGAACAGGAAAATCAGATAGAGACCAAATCCTTCATCATACTTTTTGTTTCAATCACTGCCTTGGCCCTCCTGTCATTAGCCTCGATATATCTCAATGTCATCATTGGGCGAAGTCGGCTCAAGCACATCAGGGTATCCAAAGAACTGGAAGAATCCCATGATAAAATCTCCCTGCTGTATAAAGAGTTGCACCATAGAATCAAGAACAACCTGCACATGATATTCAGTTTGCTTCAAATGCAGGAAAGAAAAGCAACTGTCAAGGCAACCGTCGAGAATCTAAGGGCAGCGCGACTTAGGATAGAAAGTATTGCTGTTCTTCATGAAGAAATGATGCGGGAGACGTATCTGGTGGATTTTCGGGATTTCATTGAACGAATGATAGAAATCATCAAGGATTGTTTTTCCTACAGCCATGAGATCAAAACCAATCTTGATTTCAATAATGTGGAAATACCTTTAAAGCAAAGTTTTTCACTTGCCCTCATCATTAATGAGTGGATTACCAACAGTATAAAGCATGCAAATACAAGTGGAAAACCGCTGGCAATCTATATCAATTTCATCGAAATAGATGATAAAATCAAGGTTGAATATTGGGACAATGGCACTGTCGATATCCGCATCCAGCCACAAACCGGATTTGGATCTGAAATCATTACGTTGCTAGCCAAACAAATAGGAAAGCTTATGATTACCGATCAGTCAAATCCTTATTATTATGCTATTCTTATCAATAAAAATTAAATCCATCCTTACATTTGAATGATGTAGTGCAGATAAGTGAATGAAGGAAGAGCTACTAAAAATCTACAACAGTACAACCTACCTTGTTCCTTCGTTAGATCTTGAGATCCGGCCCGGAATACAAAACTCAAGGTTAAATGAGGTATTGGCACACTATGGTGTCAATACATTCTCATTCATCACTGCATACAATCCCAATGGAATCGAGACATTAGGCAGGCTGAACAGGGAGGCTCATAACAGGCTTATTGTCGAAGTCAGCCGAACAGGGCTACAATATGTGGAAGGCTATGGTCGGGGCAGCAATGGCTGGAAGGACGAGATTTCATTGCTTATCCTCGGGATCACCCTGGTAGAGTCAGGAATTCTATCCCAAAAATTCAAGCAAAAAGCCTTTGTTTTCGGGCAAATCAATGAGGCCCCTCCATTATCTGGTCAGAACCCGATTAGTTTGAATGATAATGGGCCTAACATGGCCAAAAGGCAGGGGTGTATCTGAGGCAAATTGAAGAGTACCAAAAATCAAAATAATAATCGTTTGAAAATCAATAGATATCAAAATATTTTTTGCTAAAATGGATAAAATCCGGTGTTTGGTATCATTTTTTTATCTTAGCACGAATTTAATATAGATTAACTCACTGGATATTTACCATCAAAAATGAGCAATAACCAATCCGGGACCATTTGGTCACAATTTCTGACTCTGATTACCGTATTCTTTTTCTGGGGTTTTGTTGCTGCCAGCAATGATATCTTAATTCCGGTTTTCAAGGAAAATCTTCATCTAAGTCAGACACAGAGCCAGATGGTCTCTTTTGCCTTCTATACGGCATATACTGTCGGATCCCTAATTTATTTCTTTATTAGTAAGATGAGAGGNGGTGACATATTAAACAAGATCGGTTATAAAAACGGTATCGCCATAGGCCTTGTCATTTCTGCATTGGGCGCATTAATGTTTATACCTGCAGCCAATACACATTCTTTTAACTTGTTTATTTCGGGTCTTTTCATTGTGGGGTTAGGTTTCTCCCTGCAACAAACTGCTGCCAATCCATTAGCTATCGTGATGGGCGATCCCAAGCTTGGCTCACAGCGACTAAGTATGGCAGGAGGCGTAAACAATTTTGGGACAACAATCGGCCCTCTTTTGGTCAATTTTGCCATATTTGGCTCGATCTCTGCCGCAACAGCTCAGGCGGATATCACCAGCATAAAGATTCCATATCTAATACTGGGTGCAGCATTTATTCTCGTTGCATTACTCATCAAGTTTTCAAAGGTACCCAATGAAATTGATCTGGACCAGATGGCAGAAAATGAAGCTGAAGGCGATAGTTCAAAAGTTCGGCACCTCTCTGGCCCCATGAAATATCCTCAACTATCACTCGGGATGCTGGCTATCTTTGTTTATGTGGGAGTGGAAGTATCTACAGCCTCTAATTTACCTGAATTCATGAAGCAGCATATAGCCGGACCAGATGGAGGAGTTTTCCCGACAGATAAGATTGCGCCCTATATATCTCTTTATTGGGCCAGCCTAATGATGGGACGATGGACAGCTGCCAGCGAAGCGTTCGATCTGTCAATGGGCATGAAAAGGATGTTGCGGTATTTTATGCCTTATATCGCATTTGGAGTCTTTTTGTTGGTCAACAAAATCGCAAATCACGATATAACGCCATTTTATTTCTATGTATTTATCATAGCGGCAATGGTCGCAGGCAATATCATGAGTAAAGGAAATCCGGCCAGACAACTACTTATATACAGTTGCCTGGGTATAATCGCCTTGATTGCAGGAATGCTGGCTGACGGCTGGGTAAGTACATTTGCCTTTATATCAGTTGGTCTCTTCTGTTCTACACTTTGGCCTTGTATATTTACCCTTGCTATTGCCGGATTGGGCAAGCACACCAATGAGGCAAGTCTACTCATCATGATGATTATGGGCGGGGCATTCGTAAGTCTCTTTCAGGGATATTTATCAGACCATGTAACAGGAATTCAATATTCTTATATAGCAGGTGTATTGTGTTTTGCATATTTAGCTTTTTATGCTATTCGTACNAAAAATATATTGAAAGCCCAGGGAATCGACTATGATCACGGAGTAGTAAGTGGGGGCATTAAACAATCAATCTGGAGAAGTAGATAAATGAGTAGCACAGAGGATCTCGCGATAGGCATCGACATCGGTGGCACCAATACCAAATTCGGTATAGTCAACCGGAATGGTAAGGTATTCCATCGGGGTGAAATAAAAACAAGGAAGCATGCTGAAGTAGCTCCATTCATTGATGAATTGTACCTTTCCATCCTGCCCATGATAGAGTACGCCGGCGGTCCGGCAAGAATCAGNGGGATAGGAGTAGGAGCNCCNAATGGAAATTTTTACAATGGCACGATAGAATATGCGCCAAATCTGAGCTGGAAAGGGGTTATCCCCCTGGCAAAAATGTTCAGGGAAAAATTTGATATGGATGTAATCCTTACCAATGACGCCAACGCTGCTGCCCTTGGTGAGATGAGCTATGGTGCTGCAAGAGGAATGCGCGACTTTATCGTTATAACCCTCGGCACAGGTGTCGGAAGCGGTATCGTAGCTAATGGACATATGATATACGGACACGATGGATTTGCGGGAGAGCTGGGGCATACTATGATTATTCCCGAAGGAAGATATCACCCCGGCACCGGCTTATATGGAAGCCTTGAGTCTTATGCCAGCGCTACAGGAGTCGCCAGAACAGCCGTGGAATTCCTCAATTCAAGACCTACAGTAGAATCTCTCTTGCGCCAGTATGCCAATGAAGAAATTACCAGCAAGGTTGTTTTCGATTGTGCAAGAAAAGGGGACTCCTTGTCAAAGGAAGTATATTCTTATACCGGAAAGATACTGGGGATGGCACTTGCTAATTTTGCTATGGCGACCTCTCCGGAAGCAATCATACTCTTCGGTGGGTTGTGCAATGCAGGCGACATGCTTTTCGGACCGGTAACAGACTCTTTCGAGAAGCATCTTTTGCCTCTGTTTAGAAATAAGATCAAAATTCTTCCCAGTGAGTTGCCGGACGACGATGCTGCAATACTGGGTGCAAGCTCCCTCGTTTGGGACAAGGAAAGAGGCGGGAATTGAAGTAGGTATCCAATTCAGTCAAAATCTAACAAGGCTGCCGGAAGGCTATGCTTACTGAGGTCTAATAGGACACTACGTTTGCCATAATTTATTTTTCCTTAGGATAAAGAATCTAAAGCTGGAGATCTCAAAAGTCAATCGGATAGTCTGTTATACGACTAAATTCAAATGAAGGCATATTGCCAATTTTAATAACCCTGGATATCAAATTGGCTTCACTCCTTCTATTCGCTATTACCATATTATGCCTAATTTGTTTGAAGATAAAGGAAGTTGGAAAAAAATTATGACAATCGGGTTCTGTCAATCTAAAGTATAATACCTGGCCATAGAATCACGTAGGCCAATAAAGTGGATACCCTGAAATTTTACATTGCGAGAAATAATCAATGTAATCATGCAAATTACCGACTAAAAGCGGGAAATTGTATTTCAATTGAAAACGGGTGATTTCGTTTTTAATCAGGTGAATCATTATATCTTCAGAACAATGAGTCAGTGCCGAGAAATTTGCGCACTTATAGTACCAATACCCTAACAAGGCTTACACTGCCTATCTGCTTTGACTAAAAATTCAGGAAGAGAAAAGGTATGCCATTCATATATTGCACAGGATATCTAAATATCGGTTAATTTTGTTATTTTCGCCCTTTCAAAGAAACCCCGGGTATAATACCTCAAATTTTTCTGAACAAAATAAAACTCGAGATATGATTCTGAGAATTTCGTCCGGTCAATTATATAAGATGCTGCAAGTAGGCCAGAATGCCATTTCGTCCAAGCCTCCTTACCCGATTCTTGCAGATTTTTGTTTTCAATGGATGGTGATAAGCTGAGTATCACTTCCACTGACCTTGAGTTTACTATCATTTCTGAGACGACAATCACTCCCTCAGACACCGGACAATTTGCATTTCCTGCAGAAATTCTCGTCAGTACATTGAAGGAAATGCCTGAACAGCCCATTGAATTGATTTTTGAGGAAGCTGACAATATGCTTAAGATGATTTCTGCCTATGGAAACTATCGTTCGAGCAGTAACAGTATCGAAGATTATCCGGAAATTCCGGAGATCAGGACCGAATCACAAATCAATATTCCGGCCAGTCGATTCCTCAAGGCGATAAGTACCTGCGTATTTGCTACAGCAACGGATGAAATGAAAGCCAATATGCTCGGTATCGCAATTAATATTCAGCCTGATGCCGTTATCGTAGCTGCAACAGATGCTCATAAGCTGGTAAAGTACACTATTTTCCACGACAATGGTGAGAATGAAAGTGAATTAGTCATTCCCAAAAAAGCAGTATCTGTCCTCCGACACATCATCGAAGATGATGAGAATCTNCAAATCAACTATGACAGGAACCATATCTTNTTTGAATACAAAAATTACAAAGTATTCTGTAAATTAATCAATCAAAAATTCCCCAACTACAACAGCGTCATTCCGATCAATAATGATAAGGATGTATTCATCAACAGGCAGGAATGGCTTCAGTCCCTGAAACGAATTACGTTGTATGGTAACCGGACAACCTATCAAACGAGTTTCCATGTAGAAGAAAACGAGATCAAGATCAACACCATTGATCCTGATTTTTCCAATGAAGCTTCCGAAGTCATCCGATGTCAATATACGGGAGAGCCTTTGGACCTTTCCTATAACGCCAAGTTTCTGATTGATTCACTCAGCAATCTTGATGCCGAAGAGGTCAAGCTCTCCATATCAAGACCTAATCGGGCTGCCATTCTGACACCGAAGGAAGATAAGCCCGGGGAGAATATTTTGATGCTTGTGATGCCGGTCATGACAAAGAGGCTAACCGAATAATCCTGAACATGAATCATCGTATCGGATTGTTNTTTGGTTCTTTCAATCCAGTACATGTCGGGCGCATGATTATAGCCAACCACTTAGTCAATGAGACCGATTTGGATCAGGTATGGATGGTCGTATCGCCTCAAAATCCCTTCAAAGAGCAGAAAAACCTTGCCAGTGACCGGTTCAGATACCATCTGGTATATCTTGCCATAGGTGACAACCCAAAAATCATGGCCAGTGATATAGAATTCGGATTGCCCAGGCCTTCCTATACCATCGATACGCTTGCCTATCTGCATGAAAAGTATCCGGAAAAGGAATTCTGTCTTATCATGGGCGGCGACAATGTATCCACATTAAACAAATGGAAAAACAGCGAGCTTCTTCTGGAAAGATACCGGATATATGTCTATATGAGACCCGGTTATGATTTGACATTGGGGCAACATGCCAATATCATACCNCTGGAAGCTCCATTACTTGACATTTCGGCCACGTATATCCGTCAACTGCTTGTAAGCGGCAAGTCAGTGCGTTACCTGCTCCCCGAAGCAGTCAGGATGGAACTGGAGAAGAGCAATCCTTATCGCGACCTTCAATAGATCAAGGTGAAAAGGGCCTACCTTATACTCCACATTGCAGTATTTCTCGCCGGATTTACAGGTATATTCGGCAAGTTGATATCTCTGAGTCAGTTTCCATTGGTCTGGTTTCGAGTCCTNTTTTCCGTACTCATTCTATTTCTTGGATTGAGGTTATTGAAGATCAGGATTGGAGGAGGTAAAGCCCAGATATTTAAAATCGCAACAGTGGGTCAATTGCTTATTATCCATTGGGTATTTTTCTATGGAAGCATTAAATACGCCAATGTGTCTGTTGCTGCAATTTGTTATAGCCTGACAAGCTTTTTCACAGCAATCTTTGCGCCCATCATCAACCGTAAAAAACTACAATTCGGCCAATTGGCACTTAGCAGCATCACTCTTTCCGGAATCGGGTTGATTTTTCATTTTGACACCACCTTCCATACAGGAATCATTCTAGGAGTCATATCCTCAGCATTCGCCGCGCTTTATACCATTACCAATGAAAAACTAGTGAGAATTCACGACAGTAGGCTGATCAATCTGTATCAGCTTTCCGGCGGGGTTATTACCTTAGGCTTATTTCTGCCTTTTTATTACCATTTTTATCCGGAACAGGCCTTTCTACCAGGAGGGATGGATGTAGTCTACCTGATTTTGTTAGCCGCATTTTGTACTGTGGCTCTTTATCTNTTATTTGCGGAAGCGTTGAAACATCTTTCGGCCTTTTCCGTCAATATGGCATTCAATCTTGAGCCTATTTATGCCATAGGATTAGCATTTCTGATATTCAGGGAGGGGCATGAAGTAAATGAATCATTCTATTGGGGTCTTGCAATGGTGGTGCTGTCGGTGTTTCTTCAGACCTTGATGAATTTTTATGGAAGAAGATAAAATGGAGGATTATTGCCTCATCGTTTTCCGAAGAGCTGATATAGACAAAACGAATAAATTGTATATCTTGTACCATTAATTCAACTAAAATGGATTAGGATTTGATTTACATCCAATAAGAAACACAATATGAATGATATCAATTATTTTGAGGAAGGGTGGTTCCATATCATGAGTCTTGATGCACTCGATCATCAATTATTCATCATTTCGTTGGCAGCACTTTTCCTATTGAAGGATTGGCGTCGTGTTCTGGTACTCGTGACAGCATTTACCATTGGTCATTCCCTTACATTAGCTTTAAGTGCTTATGATATTATTCGCTTCAGTACTGCATGGGTCGAATTCCTTATACCGATTACCATAGTCATTACTGCTCTTTACGATCTAACCTATATAAATCTTTCGAAGATAGANAAAAGGAATATCAATTTCAATTATATAATCGCACTTTCATTTGGGCTGATCCATGGGATGGGTTTTGCCAACAGTATCCGGATGATGCTTGCCAGTGACCAACGAATCGGGATGCCATTACTAAGTTTTAATTTAGGGCTTGAGGCCGGGCAGATAGTACTTATACTCCTTATACTACTAGCAGCTCAGTTGATTGTAGTCAACATGAAAATTCCACGGAAATACTGGATAATTCTGCTGAGTGTAATTCCACTGGTACTATCCTTCAAAATGGCCTTGGAAAGAATTCCCTAAATAGCAGGCAAATCGTCGGCGGAAGGATTAACGCTTCTTTTAGTGGAAGTTTTTTCTTGGAATATTTTGATTTGGAAGATGATTTTTCTTAGCTTTATTGCCCGCCTTACTATTGCTTTTGGGCTTAACTTTACTTTTGGCTTTGGGCATCTCAGGTTTTACAGGCTTTAAAGCCAGGGAATCCCGACTTACAAAAGCCTGGGGATTTGCTCTGCGTGTCAATTCATTTTGCCATTCTTTGGCATTGAATTCAATACAAAACTCGATCCACACCGGAACTTTTCTTGTGCCTTGTCGTCCTGATGTCCATTTTTCACCGGAGTGCAACATCAATTTTGTGAGACGATCAGCTTCATTGCCACATTCCGACGTCAAGTCCTGTGCAGGCTTAATCTCCTTGATCTGCCCTGTAGTGTCAACCAGNNTCCTAAAGGAATATCTTTCTTCCCTTCCTGATTCCAAAGCAGTAGCCGGATATTGCATATTAGCCAACATCCATGCTTTAAGAGATGCCACCGTACAGCGATCCAACTTATACATATTGCCATAACCTGAGGCACAGGAAACCAGTTGAGGCATATGATCCACTTGAGTGTATATCCTCATGGAATCACTTTGTTGGCTGAAACAAAGAAAGGCTTCCAACATCCAGATGGCGGCCAGAAAAAACCTTTGTCTTCGGAAAGTATGACGCTGCTTTGAAATCAATACAAATAGTTTTGTCAAAAAACATCTCAACGGATTATCGTTGAGATGTTGCAATTATACTGATTTTCGGATAATTTACATATGGGATCCGTGACAAGCTTTATACTTTTTCCCACTTCCGCAAGGGCAAGGATCATTACGTCCGACTTNTTTCTCTGACCTGATATAGGTCACGGGTTTCTCGACAGTGGATTTTGGNNGTACTTCTCTCATAGGATCGTCATCATAACCTTCAGAATTATCTTTGTGCATCCTTGCTTTTGAAAAATCCGTTTNTTGCACCCGAGCTTCCCTTACCTGTTCCGGTTCCATAGCTATGGCCATATTACCTTTGGCAAGATAAGCTGTCACCTCATGATTGATCTTACCCACCAAATTTTCAAACAAGGTAAATGCTTCCATCTTATAAATCACCAGTGGGTCTTTCTGCTCAAACGAAGCAGCCTGGACGGCATCCTTCAGGTCGTCCATATTACGCAGATGTTCCTTCCATTTATCATCGATGATGGACAGGGTTATGGTTTTTTCTAAATCACTAGCAATACTTCTTCCATCAGATTCAATGGCTTCATTCATTCCGGCTGAAACCGGCAGGGGATGCGCACTTCCGTCGGAGAATGGGAGGGCAATCCGCTTGAAACGATCCCCTTCGCGTTCTTTGATGTTCTTGATGATGGGCAGGATGACTTCACTGATCCTCTGGTTCTTGGTGTTATAATACTTCATAAAGGCAACCTGGAAACTTTCAATCGCCTGGTCTTCATTCATGGCAGTAAAACCTTCACCCAGGTCTGCAGGGTCAAAGCCCAGCTCGCGGATGGATAGTTCCCTGAACTCCTCAAAGGAATGCAACTGCCGGCCACGGAGTACTACGTCCTCAGTGGCAGAGGAAAACATGGCACTGAGGTCTACAGAAAGCCTATCTCCGAAGAGGGCATTATTTCTTTTCTTATAAATAGCCTCTCGCTGGATATTCATGACGTCATCATATTCCAGGAGTCGTTTACGGATGCCAAAGTTGTTTTCCTCTACTCTTTTCTGNNAACTTTCAATGGATTTGGTGATCATGCTGTGTTGAATCACATCGCCTTCCTTATGACCCATTCTGTCCATAGCTTTGGCAATTCTTTCGGATTGGAACAGACGCATCAGGTTGTCTTCAAGAGAGACATAGAACTGAGATGAACCAGGGTCTCCCTGTCGTCCTGCCCGACCTCTCAACTGTCTGTCAACCCGGCGTGAGTCGTGTCTTTCGGTACCAATAATAGCTAAACCACCGGCAGCCTTAACCTGATCACTGATCTTAATGTCCGTACCACGACCTGCCATGTTGGTGGCGATGGTAACTCTTCCGGGATGTCCGGCTTCAGCCACGATATCCGCTTCCCGGGCGTGCTGCTTGGCGTTCAGTACGTTATGTTCAATACCCCGTAATCGGAGCATTTTACTCAACATCTCTGAAATCTCCACCGATGTAGTACCTACCAGAACCGGGCGTCCCGCCTTGGTCAAAGTGGAAATTTCTTCAATTACCGCATTGTACTTTTCTCTTGCTGTCTTGAACACCAGATCCTCCATGTCCTTTCTTACAATAGGCTTATTGGTCGGAATGACTGAAACATCGAGTTTGTATATCTGCCAAAATTCACTTGCTTCGGTCTCGGCAGTACCCGTCATACCTGCCAGCTTATGATACATTCTGAAGTAATTCTGTAATGTTACTGTAGCATAGGTTTGTGTCTGTTCTCCCACCTTGACGTTCTCCTTGGCTTCCAGTGCCTGATGAAGCCCATCTGAATAACGACGTCCTTCCATAACACGCCCTGTCTGCTCATCGACTATCTTTACCTCGCCTTCCACTATGATATAATCTACGTCTTTCTCGAACAATGCATATGCCTTCAAAAGCTGGTTAATAGAGTGAAGACGTTTGGATTTGGCGGTATAATCCTGTATCAATTTCTCCTTTTCTTCGGCTTTCTGAGCAGCAGTCAACGATGAATCGCNGCCAAGGGAGTGAATTTCGGTTCCAATATCAGGAAGTACAAAGAAATCCTTATCTTCCATGCCCTGAGCAAGATATTCAGCACCCTTTTCAGTCAATTCGACATCGCGATTCTTTTCGTCAATCGTAAAAAGCAAAGGCTCATCTGCAATATGCATATTCTTGGATTGTTCCTGCATATAATAATTTTCTGTCTTTTGCAAGACAACCTTCACCCCTTCTTCACTCAAATACTTGATAAGCGCTCTTGTCTTTGGAAGCGNCCTATAAGCGCGTAATAATGCCAAGCCACCTTCACCCTCAGCATTACCAGAAATATTTTCACTAATTAATTTCTTCGCCTCTACAAGGAAGCCTGTTGCAAGTTTCCTCTGAGCATCCACCAAACGCTCCACACGTGGTTTCAGGTCGATATATTCCTGTTCGTCCGAACCTTGTGGGATTGGCCCGGAAATGATTAGCGGCGTCCTTGCATCATCGATCAATACGGAGTCAACTTCGTCAACCATGGCGTAATGGTGCTTACGTTGCACCAATTCGTCAGGACTTGTAACCATGTTATCACGCAGATAGTCAAAACCAAATTCGTTGTTGGTTCCATAAGTGATGTCACACAGGTAGGCAGCTCGTCTTTCTGCGGAATTGGGACGGTAGTTATCGATACAATCCACTGTCAACAGAAGGAATTGATATAGAGGACCATTCCACTGGCAGTCCCTTTTTGCCAGATAATCGTTGACTGTCACGATATGAACACCTTGACCGGACAGTCCGTTGAGGTAAGCCGGTAATGAAGCGACGAGAGTCTTTCCTTCCCCTGTCGCCATTTCTGAGATCTTTCCATCGTGCAGCACCATACCACCAATTAACTGTACATCATAGCGCACCATATCCCATTTGATCTCATTTCCTCCTGCAGTCCACTGATTTTTCCAAANAGCTTTGCCATTCTCCACACGTACATAAGGCTTGGTAGCTGCAAGGTCCATGTCATGCTGAGTGGCAGTTACTTCCAACTCATCGTTATTGGCAAGTCTGCGTGCTGTCTCCTTAACCACGGCAAAGGCCTCAGGTAATATCTGTCTAAGAATGTCCTCCAGATGTTTATCCCGATCTTTCTTCATCTTATCCACCTGATCGAAGATGGATTCCTTTTCACGGATATTCTGTGTATTTCTCGCCTGGTCATTCAGACTTTTGATATCAGAATCGATTCCGGCAAGGTGATTACCTATTCGTTCACGGAATTCGGTTGTTTTATTCCTTAATTCATCATTAGAAAGTGATTTGTAGGATTCAAAGTATCCATTGATTTCATCGATGATGGGCATGTATGCCTTAACTTCTCTTTCGGTTTTAGTACCGAACAACTTTTNTATAAAATCCAGCATTATAAAATTTTTATGTCATTGAGTTGACTAAATTCGCTTTGAATTTGGGATTTAAATAAATCCTTCTTTAAAATAAAGTTGCAAAGGTACGTTTTATAGTCAAACACAATTTTTATTATCAATTAATTTTGCAATGATTAACACCGATTATTTCCTCAAAATATTATCATTAAAGGCTAAGGGTATGGACACATCGTTTTCCATTACATTAATCACATTTACCTATTTGATCTTTCCAAAAACTGCTACGGATTCAAGCCGGCAACATAGATATCCTTAAACAAAGCTGTCAGAAACATCACATTTCATGAAACAAATTTATTGCCAATTGGTTACGACTACNAAAAACATGTCAAAATGTCTGAATGACACCCCAATATTGACAAAATTCAAATCTAAAGAAATGAAATTATCCTTAAGCNNCTCTATTTATCTGCTTAAATTGTTTTTTGCGCTATCAACTATTATTTTATTTTCGTGTCAGTCCACTGAAGTCGATACACCCTTGAAGTCCTATTATTTCCCATTGAGTCAATTAACCCAAGGCAAGAAATATACCTACGTCTGCGGTCCTAATGATTCCCTTGACGATCAGATTTTTACGCTCATTTCCCANAANAAATCCGGAAAAATGTTTCTCAGTGGAAGCATAAGTCGTAGCGATGGTGTGTTGACCCATCAATGGCAGGAGGAAGAGACCAGAACAGGAATGGTTATGACAGAATACGCTATGTTTTTGTCCAAGGATAAACCACAGAAGACTCAGATTGTGTACGATGATATATTTCCGTTTAAAGCCGATCCGGGCGGGATATTCCTGTTCGATATGAAATGGAGGGACCCCGCCAGTCCCGACGCTTCCTATCAGCTGATACGGAACCGGATTTATGTCGGAGACACTACGATGCAAATCATGGGCAAGGAAGTAAAATGTGTACATTTTAAGGTGAGGGAGCGGCTGGAGGTGGATCAGGAAGGTATATTGGGACTTGACATGAATGGTGACGAGTATTATGGTCAAGGTATCGGATTGGTACGATTCGTACGACAGGTGAATGATAGGAAGCCGGTCTATACGCTTTCGTCAATAAATGATCACTGAATGGGGTTATGAGAAAGATATCATTACAAAATCAAGAGGAAGGGTTGGGGCGGAGAGCAGGCACACTGAAGTAGGTAGATGATTAATAACCTACATCCTGATTGGACAGGCGATCGGAAACGCCCACTCATATTTTCTGCATTAAATCGAAACTTTTCTGGTCCTTCATTTTTATATCGTACAGAGCCAGTGCAGATTTTCGGCTATTACTTTCGTACCTACTTCAATTTTGAAACTCCGCCAAATGCCAAAATTCAGTGAAAGTTCAAAAAAGGAGGTTCGGAGAGTAGCCACTCTGAAGTAGGTAGATGATTAATAACCTACATCCTGATTGGACAGGCGATCGGAAACGCCCACTCATATTTTCTGCATTAAATCGAAACTTTTCTGGTCCTTCATTTTTATATCACACAGAGCCAGTGCAGATTTTCGGCTATTACTTTCGTACCTACTTCGATTTTGAAACTCTGCCAAATGCCAAAATTCAGTGAAAGTTCAAAAAAGGAGGTTCGGAGAGCAGCCACACTGAAGTAGGTAGAAGATTAATAACCTACATCCTGGTTGGACAGGGGATCGGAAACATCCACTCATATTTTCTGCATTAAATCGAAACTTTTCTGGTCCTTCATTTTTATGTCGCACAGAGCCAGTGCAGATTTTCGGCTATTACTTTCGTACCTACTTCAATTTTGAAACTCCGCCAAATGCCAAAATTCAGTGAAAGTTCAAAAAAGGAGGTTCGGAGAGCAGCCACACTGAAGTAGGTAGATGATTAATAACCTACATCCTGATTGGACAGGCGATCGGAAACACCCACTCATATTTTCTGCATTAACTCGAAACTTTTCTGATCGTTCATTTTTATGTCGCACAGAGCTAGTGCAGATTTTCGGCTATTACTTTCGTACCTACTTCGATTTTGAAACTCTGCCAAATGCCAAAATTCAGTGAAAGTTCAAAAAAGGAGGTTCGGAGAGCAGGCACACTGAAGTAGGTAGATGATTAATAACCTACATCCTGATTGGACAGGCGATCGGAAACGCCCAATCATATTTTCTGCATCAAATCGAAACTTTTCTGGTCCTTCATTTTTATATCACACAGAGCCAGTGCAGATTTTCGGCTATTACTTTCGTACCTACTTCGATTTTGAAACTCTGCCAAATGCCAAAATTCAGTGAAAGTTCAAAAAAGGAGGTTCGGAGAGCAGGCACACTGAAGTAGGTAGAAGATTAATAACCTACATCCTGATTGGACAGGCGATCGGAAACGCCCACTCATATTTTCTGCATTAAATCGAAACTTTTCTGGTCCTTCATTTTTATATCACACAGAGCCAGTGCAGATTTTCGGCTATTACTTTCGTACCTACTTCGATTTTGAAACTCTGCCAAATGCCAAAATTCAGTGAAAGTTCAAAAAAGGAGGTTCGGAGAGCAGCCACACTGAAGTAGGTAGATGATTAATAACCTACATCCTGATTGGACAGGCGATCGGAAACACACACTCATATTTTCTGCATTAAATCAAAACTTTTCTGGTCTTTCATTTTTATATCGTACAGAGCCAGTGCAGATTTTCGGCTATTACTTTCGTACCTACTTCGATTTTAAAACTCCGCCAACTCATGCACCCTCACTTTTTCACCATACCCTTCAATCCCTGTATAGAGATAGCTGATTATACAACCAGCCAACATATAAAACACTGATTCAAATATTTCAAAGTACAGTTCCTTCCTTTTTTCTTTTCAGCACGCAACACAATTATCATTACCTTTGTCGAAATATCCTGATTGAATTATGTTAATGGTGGAAGACCTACTGGTGAGCGATGATGTAGTCAAGGAGCATTTTGCATGCGACCTTAATGCATGCAAGGGAGCTTGCTGCTGGGAAGGTGACTTTGGAGCGCCTTTGGACAANAAAGAACTTAAGATATTGGACGATATTAAGGACAAAGTATCCTCTTACCTTTCAGAAGCGTCCAATAAAGTGTTAGCTAAACATGGGGCTTATACCTATTTTGAAGAAATGGAGGATTATGGTACGACCCTAATGCCTGACGGAGCATGTGTCTTTATGACAACGAATGAACTAGGCATCGCCGGGTGCGGTATCGAACAAGCTTATCGCGATGGTGTGGTAGATTGGCCCAAACCGGAAAGCTGCCACTTATATCCCATCCGGGTGACGAAAAATGCTGAAGGTAACGACTATGCACTCAACTATGATCGATGGTCCATATGTCGAAACGCATGCAGCAANAAAGATGCCCCACAGATAAGGTTATTTGAGTTTGTCAAGGATGGTTTGATACGAAGATACGGAAAGGAGTTTTATGAACAGTTGGATTATCTGGCAGGCGTAGTCAACGGGCCGGATGTTCCTGAAAGTAATGGTTAATGTCTTTTTCCGGAGGGCTATACATTCATATTCCATTTTGCAGGCAAGCATGTCATTATTGTAATTTTCATTTTACCACTTCCCTTCATTACAAGTCCCGACTGGTGGAAGCAATCAATAGGGAAATAAGGATACGGGCAGCTCACTTTGAAAAACCGGAATTGAAAACCATCTACTTTGGCGGTGGCAGTCCATCCCTACTCAGTATTTCAGANGCCAACACAATTATGGAATCCATTCATCGCGTATTCAATACCTCAGGTGTAGTGGAAATCACATTGGAAGCCAATCCGGACGATCTTACCCCTGAATATATCCGTCTATTAAAAACGATTGGCATCGATCGCCTGAGTATTGGCATCCAATCCTTTTATGAAGAAGACTTGATGTGGATGCACCGCGCNCACAATAATATTCAGGCAATGAATTGCATACCTATGGCTCAGGATATCGGCCTGGGGGATATTTCTGTTGACCTCATCTTTGGCTTTCCGTTGCTTACGGATGAAAAATATATGGAAAATCTTAANAAACTAACCGATTGGAACATTCCTCACATTTCGGCTTACAGTCTAACGGTAGAGGATAAAACACCCCTGGCCAAAAGCATTCGAAAAGGTATAGATTCAAGACCGGACGAAGGCAAATCTGCTCGACAGTTTGTACTCACGCATCATATCTTGGAAGGTAAAGGTTATGAACACTACGAAATATCCAATTTTTCACTACCCGGATGGCATGCGATTCACAACAGCAACTATTGGCTCGGTGCGCCNTATATAGGTGTTGGGCCGGCAGCTCATTCCTTCTATGAAGACTGCCGATATTGGAATATCGCCAATAACCAAAAATATATGCACCTGATAGAATCCGGTCAGGAAACCGGTGAATATGAAATAATAAACCCGGATACCGCATACAATGAATTGATCCTGACACGCCTCCGAACAAAATGGGGTGTCGATCGTGCAGACATCCTGCGAATTGGCACAAAATATGCAGACCATTTTGACAGTATCATTGGGGTGCTGATTGACAATGGAATAGTGGAAGTCAATGCAAATAATTATAAGCTGACTTTTGAGGGCCAAATGATGGCTGATCACTGGACAGAAGAATTGTTTATTTAGAGAAACATGACATTCCACATTAGAAGCATTCAATTAATGATTCAAATAGCTCAGGCGCCCGACAATCAGGATCTCCACGTGACTATCCAACCCCTTTCTGAATAATGAAACATCACCTCCCACCAAATGAGTCGTTCACGTTATGCATGATATAAACTTCAAATCATTCGTCAACCTATATAACGGCTTTGGCATCCTCCCGTTAACGTCAATTTTGCTTAGCTGATTTCCTTCAACCTTGATCCGGGCATCACATATGTGAAATTATTTCGAGCTTCGTTTTCTCCATAAAGCCATAAATATTAGCCGTTTTACTTGTTCTCAGGTTTTTAAATAGCGGAAAGACATTCCCACAATTCTTTCATCCTTAACTTCATCCAATGTCCTTTTTACAGCTTGATTCATGGCCATTTATATACTGAATCCAAATGAATAGGATCATTTATTATAAGACAGTAAAATCAAAAATGTAAGATACACCACTTATGATTGACAAAAATAAATGTACTGATGTTTGAAATATCTGTACTGATTAAACTCAACAAAGAAAGTAGGACAAACAAATGTTTCAGGGGATTAACCGGTATTCATTCCACAAAAGAATTTTGAAAAATCAATCAAAAGCTCATCCTTTCCCATAAATGAGTTGAAATAAATTTTCTCACCGGATGTTGGATAAATCATTGTCAATGTTTACTTTTGAACAACTCACAATATTTACATAATGTTGCAGTATATTTTTCAGAATAAGTGGTTATTAAAAACACACCGGACATCCGATACATGGGAAAAAGTAACTTTTGAATATCAATTGATGTAGATGACAATGGTTTTAAATCCTTATATATATGACTATGTGTATTATTCAACCACTCAGCCGAATGTACAACTTATTGAGACAGAATGCGGCCCGGTAAATAATGTAACACACTTATTGAGCTGGCAGCGGGATTTTGAAATTCTGCGTATAGACATTGCGCCCAAAATAGTTGAATATTCAAATTCTCCTATTCTTTTTACGACTTTCCAAAGATTGGATTATTGCCAAATCAATAGAGTGAATCAGAAAATTGATGGTACTATTAGTAGCNNTTTTACACCCTATTTTTCTCATTTTGAGGGCAAGCATTTAATATCCTGCAAATTTTTATTCAACAATCGGTCGACCTATACAAGCTACCTGAAAGATGTCCCGGATATTTCAGATAATAAAGTTAATAGACAGGGTTTGCTATATTTTCAATTATTAAAATCTTGAAAATCTGATGAAGCAAATGGACAAAACTACAATTTACTTATTGACAACCAGTAAGTTACAAATACATATTTTCAAAAATTGAATCTAAGACTCTTACAATAATTATTGGCAAGAAGGTACATTGCATCATTAAAAAATATAGGAAAATGAATAGATTCTTTCTCATCATCATTACGACTGCTCTTTTTATTTTATTGTCAACTTTCGCANNTGACCAGGGTTGTAGTGATGCCGGATTTTGCACCATCAATAGTTTAAAACCAAATAATGCCGATGGAATCACCTCGTTCCAAAACCAATTCAAGATTGGCGCTTACTATGGCGCGGCAAGTAACTCCATCAATGTTTATGGCGGCTATTTGGAGTATAATAGATTTCTAAACAACAAATTTAGTATCGATGCAAAATTGACTACTATGGCACAAAGCGGCAATGGTATCTCTACTTTTGGCCTATCTGATTTTTATGTAAATTCCACTTATACAGCAAGTCAGTATTTCTTTGTAACGGCAGGTGTTAAGATACCNCTGGCTAAATCCAACAAATCAAAAGACAACCTTCCCCTGCCTATGGATTATCAGTCCAGTCTGGGCGCCTTTGATGTTATTTTAGGCATTGGAATAGATATCAAGAAACTCCAGGTCACAGCAGCGTTCCAACAACCATTGACAGCTAATGATAATCAATTCACGACAGCTGTATATCCTGAAAATTCCAAATTCCAAAATTTTCAGTCAACCAATCAATTTAAAAGAAAAGGAGATGTATTATTGAGAATAGCCTACCCCATCCGTTTAGGTTCCAAGTTAAGGATCACCCCAAGTATTCTACCTATTTACCATCTGTCAAATGACTTGTACACGGATGATAAGAATGTAGAACAAGAGATCATTGGTTCGAAAGGTCTGACCTTAAATGGAAATCTGTTTCTGGATTATAGGATCAATGACAGAAACAATATCCAACTTAATGGNGGGATGCCTTTCATTGTCAGGGAAGCCCGACCGGATGGCCTGACGCGAAGTTTGATAGCGACTTTGGAATATGCGATCAGATTTTGATCTACACGTGTTATACCAAGATGATTTATATAATAGTTCATAAATTTTGGGTTAATGCCGAAGGAACATTCGTTATTACCATGGCTTTGAAAATTTTGTCTGAATTTCGTACAAAAAGAATGCAGGTATTTTGAAAAATATCCGGAAAAATGAATGTCTTTATCGTACAAATTGGGAATGCCAAGAATAACATCTATCTTAATAGTTATGTTCCATTACAACTTATAAATCAAAGATGAGAATTCATTACTGATAAATCTCTTCTTAATTTTTGCTCCTATCCCGGAGAAATAGTGTTTATAATTAAAGACATAAGCTAATCGGGGTATTTAAATCATACTATTGGATAATATAAAAAGCCGGAAAAATGCTCCCGGCTTTACTATTCACACTTACCTAAAACCAATTAAGTCCTTTTCTTAACATTCATTGGATTGATATCTGTCCCTTCACCTTTCTCCATGGTCTTTCTTTGCTTAAACGCTTTAAATTTGGATGGTTGAGGTATGACATTCCATCCATTGTTGGATTCGTCGATATCTGCAGTCTCCTTAAATGGATCGATCAAAATAGAAGCTACTTCTTNTTCTTTAATGAATGATTTGGTAATTTTATTTTCATTTTTCCGCCATATCTGGGCTGAAATGCGTTCGACTTCTTTACTTCCATCCGTATAAGTCCACTCTATGATGACAGGCATGACCAAGCCTCCCTTGTTGGACAAAGTCAATTCATAGGCATGAAACTTTTCAAACTGCTTCTTCAAACTCTCATCCAAAGGTTCAACACTTTCCGGCCAGAAGACATTAAACTTCGTTGTATCTTGAGTTTCCAGATTACGGGCGTATTTCCAATAAAAGTCTCTTAAGGTCGTATCCCGATCTGTTTCGAAAACTATGTTTTTATCTTCCCGATTCCTCACTTTAGATATATCATCAAAATCATTGAGCAATGGACCCTGCACTGATCGCTTCATAGGCCTGGATGTCTTAACAGTGGCATTAACATCGGCAACAGCATACTTCACCGTATCCAATGAGATATCGCATGCATCGGTACTATAAAACCAGCCTCGCCAGAACCAATCAAGATCTTCGCCACTGGCATCTTCCATCGACCTGAAAAAATCTGCCGGTGTTGGATGCTTGAATGCCCATTTACGACAATAGTTCCGAAAGGCATGATCAAACAATTCCCGCCCCATAATGGTTTCTCTCAGGATATTCAACCCTGTAGCCGGTTTTGCATAGGCATTTGGACCAAAGGACACTATATTGTCAGAATTGGTCATGATGGGTTCCAGCTCGTCCTTCGGCAATTTCATATAGTTAACGATGCTGGAAGCAGGTCCGCGTTTGGATGGAAATTTGTTATCCCATAATTCTTCAGTGAGATATTCAACAAAAGTATTTAATCCTTCATCCATCCAAGTCCATTGGCGCTCATCGCTATTGATTATCATGGGGAAGAAATTATGGCCTACTTCATGGATAATGACACCAATCATCCCATTTTTTATCCCTTCCGAATAAGTTCCATCTTCTTCAGTACGCCCATAGTTGAAGCATATCATCGGATATTCCATACCGTTGCTGGCTTCAACACTTTGAGCAACCGGATAAGGGTAAGGAATCGTAAAATGGGAATAAGTGCGAATGGTATGCGCCACTACCTTGGTTGAAAAAGGTCGATATAAGCCATAGGCTTCCTTACCATAGAAACTCATTGCCATTACCTTTTTCCNCTCTATATCTACCGGGAGGGCATCCCAAACAAACTTTCTGGATGAACCCCATGCAAAATCCCGGACATTCTTAGCCTCAAAGATGTATGTCTTGGATGTTCTGGATTTCTTCTTCTCTGCGGCTTTAGCTTCGTCCAATGTAACAATCTCCATCACATCACTGGCAGTCTGGGCTTTCTTCCAACGTTCAAGTTGTGCTGGAGTAAGGACCTTGTCATAATTTTGACATTCCCCGGTTGCGCAAACAACATGATCTGATGGGACAGTCATTTCCACATGAAAATCCCCGAAGGTTAGTGCAAATTCTGCTCTTCCGGAAAACTGGTGATTTTGCCACCCCTGAAAGTCACTATAAACGCACATTCTGGGATACCATTGTGTCATGGTAAATAAATAATTATCATCATTAGGAAAATATTCATAACCACCACGCCCACCTTGCTCTCTTCGGTTGACAAGATTGTAATTCCAATCTATAGTAAAAACTATTTTCTCTCCCGGTTTAAGTGGCTTTGAAAGATTGAGACGCATCATGGTCTTATTGATGGTAAAGGATATTGGTTTTCCCATAGCATCCACCACTCTTGTGATATTGAAGCCAAAACCATTATCTTNTTTATTCGCCTCATAATTTCTTAGATCCCTGTCTGTAAGCTGCCTAGGCATTTCGCTTTCACTTTGATAACCCGCATTGTTAATGTTGCTATGCTGATTTTCATCCAACTGCATCCAAAGATATGGCAAAGGATCCGGTGATTCATTATAGTACGTAATTACTTCCGCGCNCGTCAGATGTTGTTTGCCCTCATCCAATGTACACTTGATATTATAATCAGCTCTTTGCTGCCAATACTTTGTNNACGGGCTTCCGCTGGCAGTCCGGTATTCATTGGGAGTTGGCAGAATAGTGCCTAATTGTTCGAATTTATTAGCATGATTAGAATTCGGATTATTTCGGATATCCTGAGCATCAGCTATCGTGGCAAGTAAAATAANAAACCAAAAGGATATAAGAAAGCGCATTATAAATTATTTAACTATTTGAATACCCCAAATATAATTTTTAATGTACAAAAAGGTAGAAATTTTCTACTAAATTAAACTTTCATTATATGAATTACTTGAATCTCTGTGCATTTTGTTATACAACAAGCTATACCACGAAGATTCTTGACTGCTTGAGTCATTATAAATCGAGGGTATATGAGAGTAATTTTAAACCAAAAGGTATCAGCCCGGTTTCAGATGAATCAACAAGACTGAAATATCTGCAGGATTGATGCCGCTAATCCGTCCTGCCTGGCCGAGGGTGGCAGGTTTGTGCTTATTGAGTTTTTCCCTTGCTTCAAGCGAAAGGGATGATATGGTGGAATAGTTCAAGTCCGGAACCAGCTTCATTTCTTCAAGTCGGTTGACTCGATGCACCATTTCCATTTCTTTTTCGATATAGGCCTCATACTTCATGTGCGTCTCAGCAAGACTTATTATCTCGGGATCATACCTGTCGAGAAATTCCTTAAGCTCCGGGAAGTGTGCCGCCAATCCAACTATCTTTACATCAGGCCGAGTGATGATCTGGTCAAGTTTGATTTTTTGTTTCAATGGTGCCGAATTCACCGAATCGAGGTAAGGATTCAAATTGTCCGGATCACCACTGATTACACGGAACCATTCTCTGATTTCTTCCAGTGCGCTATTTTTCATCCTCACCCTGTTCATCCTTTGTTCAAGTCCGGCCATTCCCAATCCGGAAGCGAGTGGAGTAAGTCTCAGGTCGGCATTATCCTGGCGAAGCAGAATCCTGAATTCTGCTCTGGAAGTAAACATCCTGTATGGTTCATTGGTGCCTTTATTGATCAGGTCATCGATCAGGACACCGATATAGGCTTGCGATCTGGTCAGGACAAATGGATCTTCCTGACGAATGTAGCGTGCGGCGTTGATTCCAGCCATAAGGCCTTGGCAGGCGGCTTCTTCGTAGCCTGTAGTTCCATTGATCTGGCCGGCGAAAAACAAGCCATGGATCAGATGTGTTTCCAATGACATCTTAAGCTGGGTCGGCGGAAAATAATCGTATTCGATGGCGTAGCCAGGACGGAACATGCGGACATCTTCAAAACCCGGTATCAACTTCAATGCCTTATATTGTACGTCTTCAGGCAGAGAACTTGAAAATCCGTTAACATAAATTTCAATTGTATTCCTGCCCTCCGGCTCAACAAACAACTGATGTCTTTCCTTATCTGAAAAGCGTTCTATCTTATCCTCGATGGAGGGACAATATCTTGGACCAAGGCCTTGTATTCGACCTTGAAACATGGGTGATTTACTGAAACCTGTCCGTAGAATATCATGCACTTTGTCATTGGTGTAGGTAATGTGACAAGGCATTTGATCCCTGACCTGAGGGGTTTCTGTAAATGAAAACCTCCCGGGGTTATCATCACCCGGCTGTATATCCATTCTGTCGTAATGTAGACTCCGACCATCAATCCTGGGTGGTGTTCCGGTTTTCATTCTACCGGACTCAAAACCCAGCTCGACCAATTGTTCGGTTATTCCCCTGGCAGCTCTTTCGCCAGCTCTACCTCCACCAAATTGTTTCTCGCCTATATGTATAATACCGTTCAGGAAGGTTCCATTGGTCAAGACCACGGCCTTCCCATGAATCTCAATACCCATCTGTGTACGGACACCAGCGACACGCTTATCCTTAACTATCAACCCAGACACCATTTCCTGCCAAAAATCGATAAGGGGATTAGATTCAAGCATCTCTCTCCATTTCGCTGCAAAAGCCATACGGTCACTTTGTCGCGTGAACCACATCGCAGGACCTTTAGACAGGTTGAGCATCCTAAACTGAATCATGGTATGGTCAGTAACAATACCCGAATACCCACCGAGGGCATCAATCTCTCTAACTATCTGACCTTTAGCTACGCCTCCCATAGCCGGATTGCAGGACATCTGCGCTATAGTCTGCATGTTCATGGTTATAAGCATTACCCGACAGCCCATATTGGCTGCGCCGACTGCAGCTTCACAACCGGCATGACCGGCACCGACCACTATTACATCATATTCGGGAAACATACTTTTATATAGAACCTACCACTTGAAAAAATCGAAAGACAAAAACATTTACCTTTTAGTTTAGAGAAATTTATCCGTTGATAACCCTTAAATATTAATTCATTCTCAGGCGTTTTTGTGAAAGCCATGTATCTAATCAGAATGTCTGATGTCAGAGGGTAGAGATTGATTCAATAAGGCAATCATTTACCATCAACCCAAATCAGGTCCTTTACCTTACCTCCTGCTTTTATTCTTGTTCTGATTTTTCTTTTTCTTCTTACTATTTTGATTTTGAGGCTGGTTGCTGGAAGGGAGGAATCTCTTTTTGATCTGAGATGAAACTAAAACATCCAGATTCTTCTCTTCATCAATGGCAAGGCGCCTCTCGTCATATTGTAAAGATCCTGACGTATCATCTCATCGCTAACGAAGTGTTCCTTGTTCCAGGTTTTGTAAGCCAGTTTCATATAGGCACCAATCACTTCGACAAATTCTGTTTTTACAGGTCCGTCTTCCATTTTCAGAGCCTTTTGATCATCACCTGAACATTATATCCATAGTGTTTATAATCAAGCTTATGTACCGGATAATCGACTTTCTCTGGTCTAAGCTGCTGATCTTCAAAAGTAGGTCTGATACCACTCGGAGGTAATGCCTGCAACTGAAAATCCGTCATGTAATAGAAATCATGCCATAGTTTCTCCCGATAGTTATCCACACTTCTGCTTTCAGGAAAAAGTTGGATTATGATATCGATAGATTTTTCAATATAGGCACGTTGCTCTTCCGGATCTTCAATCTTTTAATGCTGTTGGCCAGCTTTTGAAGATACCTGCCATATTCAGGCAGGACAAGATTGTCGCGATCTGTATTATATTCTAAAGCTTCTCTTTCTTCCAATGTTCTTGGTCCATATATTCAATTTAGGCATTAGGTTAAAAATTATTCAACAGTAACTGACTTTGCCAGATTTCTGGGTTGATCCACATTACATCCGCGCATCAAGGCGATGTGATAGGATAGCAATTGTAACGGAATGACCGACAACAGAGGGGATAATGCATCTTCGGTTTCAGGAATTTCGATGGTATAATCTGCCAGTTTTGATATCTCAACATCACCTTCATTGACAATAGCGATTACAATTCCTTTTCTTGCCTTTACTTCCTGGACATTACTTACTATCTTATCATAGGCTGCACGGTTAGTAGCGATTACGATGACCGGCATTTTCTCATCTATCAGGGCTATTGGTCCATGCTTCATCTCAGCAGCAGGATACCCCTCTGCATGTATATAAGAAATTTCCTTTAACTTGAGGCCTTCCAACGCAACCGGAAAGTTGACTCCCCGTCCTAGATAAATTGCATTGGTACTGTCCTTAATTTCACCGGCAATGTACTTTATCTGTTCATTTTTCTTAAGAACCTCTTCGATCTTGGATGGAATTTTTTCCAGTTCAATCACCAGTTCCTGAAATCTGGACTTGGAGATGGTGCCACGCATGGTGGCAAACTTCAAAGCCATGAGGATAAGTAAAGTTACCTGACCTGTAAAGGCTTTGGTAGAGGCAACTCCAATTTCAGGACCTGCATGGATATAGGATCCGGCATGTGTAACTCTGGCAATGGAAGATCCCACGACATTGACTATCCCATAGGTCAATGCCCACAAGTCCTTGGACAGTTCGAGTGCTGCAAGGGTGTCAGCTGTTTCTCCGGATTGTGACAATGCAATTACGATATCATCGGGGCCTATGATTGGATTGCGATAGCGGAACTCTGAAGCATATTCAACTTCAACGGGAAGTCTGGCCAAATCCTCAATCAAGTATTCACCAATCAGGCCGGCATGCCAACTTGTTCCGCAGCTTACAATGGTTAATTTCTTAACATTCCGGAATTTCTCTTCATACTCTTCCACGCCTCTGAGGTGGATCCAACTTTCTTCCGCATTAAACCTACCTCGCATACAGTCAAGTACAGTCTCAGGCTGCTGGTGAATTTCCTTTAACATGAAGTAGTCATAACCACCTTTCTCAAGGGCTTCAATCTGCATATCAAGAAGTTCGACCTTAGGATCTTTGATTTCATTTTTCATATCCTTGATCTGGAGCTGGCCATTCTTGATGACGGCGATCTCTTCATCCTGAAGGTATATCANCTNTTTAGTATAATCAATGATAGGAGTCGCATCTGAGCCTATAAAGAATTCATCCTCCCCAAGGCCCACTACCAGGGNGCTTCCTTTTCTTGCACCGACCAATACATCCGGATTAGTACGATCCATTACCACAATGGCATATGCCCCAATCACTTTGGAGAGTGCAATCCTTACAGCCTCATCCAATTCAAGATTTTCAGAAACCTGTATCTCTTCAATCAAATGGACCAGGACCTCTGTGTCTGTTTGGCTAACGAAGGAATGACCAAGCTTAATCAAAGCCTCCTTCAGCGTAGCATAATTTTCAATGATACCGTTGTGGATTAGTGCAAGCCTTGCATTACCGGACATATGAGGGTGTGCATTGATATCATCCGGCTTACCGTGTGTCGCCCAGCGCGTATGCCCCATTCCAACATGGCCGGATTTGTTTTNTCCTTCTGCAAATGCTTCAAGATTAGCGACCTTGCCTTTTATTTTATAAATATTCAAATCGCCATTCATCAAAGCTACCCNCGCACTATCATATCCACGATATTCAAGCCTTTNTAACCCCTTAATAATAATTGGGTATGCATCCCTGTGTCCAATATATCCGACAATACCACACATATTACAATTTGCTTGATTTTTGTATCCCGAAATTAATTTACTTTGGTGATGATAAGCTTAATTTTCATAGGCCTAACGCTGGATTTTGGCCCGTTGATTATCACCTTTCCAGGCTCTGAAGCCGCTCCCANGGCGCTAATATACAACTCTTTGCCTTCTTTTCCATCAATATAATCCGTTAAATGTTTGGGGAGCCTAAATCTATACTTAAATACCGTCTTTTGATCAATTGTAAATTCTTCAAGGCTACCACCAAATGACGAACTATAGCCGCTACTGATTGCGATCGTGCCGTCCACAATAGAGGTGAGTTGTCCATCGCTCCCTTTCTTATAAAGCCACAGCTGTTTCGGCTTAGGAAAGTTGGCCGTATTTTCATCGGAAACAATAAGCTCCAATTCAGCAAAATTCAATCCATCATTCTTCAAATAGGCCAAATCGGGCAGCGAAAGTTTTAATTGTGGTCCTGCCATGGCTTGAATAAATACAACACTGTCTGATTCAGGCTGATCGATGCTTTTCTGAAATCTACTCCCGGTGTAATCATGTACATAATGGGTATGTCTAATACTATTGGTAGTGGTTATGAGTTTTATGGAATCCTNTTTACCGGTATAACTCGTATAATAAATCTTAAGATTGTTTCGAGCATCAATAAAGTTCACTCTAAGCAAGGCCTCTGTTTTACCCGGAGATTTGATCATCAGGCCATTGAAATTATTTACAACTGCGATTGAATTTTTAAAACTAGTATCAGGTAATTGTTTAATAAAGTTAATAAATTGTTCATTCATCCTAAATTTCAAAANACTTGAATCGGAAGGAAGTGGCTTAGGTACAAAATTATACAAACCAGCAACCGGTGTATTATCGCTAGCAAAAGATTTGTTAGAGAACAGTGTATCTGTGGTCTTCATCTGTTCAGTCACCCTAAAAACCTCCAGAGTTATGGGTTTGGTAATATCCCCATATTGATTGGTTGTATCCCTGTCATAATAAACCTCCCAAGTGGCCGAGTCAATCTGCATATATTTCAAGCTGTCCTTGAGTATTCTCTCAACAGCAAATCCGGCATAAGCTTCTGCCTTAATACTTCCAAAATCAGGATCATCAAGATAGCCGATAATACTATTAGACATCGTCAGGCTGACAGCACCGGGAACATATGTCCTAAGACTGTCACTTCTTTCTGAAACCACATTGAGGGAGAAAGTATCCAGTACTTCAAAAGGGATATTACTATCAGATATCAATTCTTTACCAAAGTCACTGGGTTTATTGCATGCAATCAAAAAGATAATGGCACACAGAGCAAACAAAAGAAATTTTTCACAAAATAAATTTAAAGGTTAAATCCGTTATTATTCACCCAACAGTTTTTGGTAAAAGTCGATATACGCCTTCTGCATTTCGTCTGGTCCCACGTATGGGAGCGCAGCAACTCCTTTGAGTTNTTTGATAGCTTTAGAGATCGACTCATCCAACTCCTCGCTGCCTATGATGATACCATCGGTAAACGCAAGAGCGCTTTCAATTAGTGTAACCTCTTTATTTTTTATAAAAGGCTTTAAATCTTCAGGTTCCAAATTATTGATAGAGGCCTTATTGATAAATTTGGAGGTAAAGAATCCAGAGATATCCTCTTTATAAGGTGTATAAATGATTTTAAATTTGTTGAGTATGGGATCATTTTTATAGGCAGTCTTCAAATAGAAAGGAATCAAGGCCGTCATCCAGCCAAGACAGTGGATATAATCCGCAGGCCATCCAAACTTACGGATTGTTTCTATTACTCCTTTACAGAAAAATATCATTCTATCCTCGTTGTCCTCAAAAGGTGTACCATCCTCATCATGGAACATAAACTTTCTCTTGAAGAACTCTTCATTGTCCAGAAAATAAACCTGCAACCTCATACCTGGTAGAGAAGCAACCTTGATGATCAAGGGGTAGTCATCATCGTCAATGATAATATTCATCCCTGATAGCCTAACGACTTCGTGAAGTCGGTGTCGGCGTTCGTTGATGATTCCATATCGAGGCATGAGGATTCGCACTTCCATCCCGGCTGAATGAATGGTTTGAGGCAGCTTACCGATGAGGTTGGCAATATCATTTTCCAGGGTATATGGTGACAATTCTTCGGTGACGATAAGTACTTNTTTCTTGGACATATATTATTTTTACTTTACTGGATAAAGTCCTTTTGATGAAATGACCGCAAAGGTACGAAAATTTTATGGGGTTTTGAAGGAAATAATAAAAGATTTTTAGGAAGTCGTTGTTTTTGAAGCATTTGGGTAGATTTTGTATTCCGGAATACGCATCAAGGCAATATGACTATTATCTTAATATGTGGATCAACCAGACTACTTCAGATTAAATCTGTCGTCTTAACCCAAGTTGCGCTTATGCGGATGAAATTCTGCGCAGATTGGAAGTTTCCGGAGGGTGATGTTCTATTTTGTGTACTACAGATTTTTTGACAAACGGATATTTCTTATAACCCATAACATCCAGTATTCTTTGAAAATCCTGTGTCGGAACGGAACTTTTCCTGACTTCAATAAGCTGGTCAGTCATGTTAGTGCCTCTTGTTGTAACCATCTTTTGTGTCCGTGCTATCCGAAGGATCTCTGTCCATGAATGGTTGATACCTGATACTTTAAGTCGTTGTCGTACCGTATTTACTACCGTATATGCCAATATTCCCAAATGTAAGTGTGCCATTGTGGCATCATCTCGCTTATGATATATCGGCCGAAGATCAAGGTCTGTCTTCAGACATCTGAATGTGCTTTCTATCTCTCTTATTATATTGTATATCTCCCATACAATTCTTTCTTCTTCCACATCCATATTTGTCCGAAGAAAATATACACCCTGCTCCGACTGTTCTTGGGCATGAAGTTGAGTGTCTTTCCGATAGTCTATTGATGTTACATTCCCGTTCGTGTCCGTCTGAACCCCGATCTTGTAATATTTTGAAACAGATGGGTATTTCTGTTGTATACGCCCAATGGCCTGATGTATCTTGTCTTCTTTTTTACAGTGTGTTTCCTTTGTAGCCTGGTTCGTAATGTGTCAAGGCTTTGTTCAAACCTTTGTTCAAACAAATCACTCATAGATTGTTCCTTGAGCTTTTTAGTCTGGCTGGCAACCTTCAGGATATAATCCGTATGCTTTTGTGAAACGACTCTTTCTATGGTAATTTTCTGTCTGTTCTTCGTTTCCAACTCTATGACATCTTGTTTTACGCTTGCTTTAACCTCCCTGACCTTTGCACGACTCACGCAAACGTATTTATAGCCCTTCTGCTCCAATAGGCGAAGATTCTCTTCCGTGGCGATGCCTGCATCCAGCACCACTGTTGAGCCTGATGCTTGCCCGCTCGTACTTACACGCAACTCATCTATTACGTGTTCCAGTGTCTTACAATCAGCCATGTTCCCCTCAAAAATGGATGAATACTTCACAAAACCATACATATTGGTCACCACTGCCAGCACAACAATCTTCGCATCATTGCGCTTTTCCTTGCTGCGTCCAAATCTCGCTATCCGGCTACTATCCTTTCTGCCCTCAAAGTATGTGTTGGTAAGATCGTACAGTACTATACGATCATTGATATCAAACAATTCGTTTGTCTTGACTGACAAATGATTCTCCAATCCTTCCTTGATACTATACAGCTTGTGCGCGCTACGATACAGCTTGTCTTTGTTGATCTTTTCCATCGGATAGCCCGTAATCTCACATACCGCTGAATTATCTCTTATCCACCTGCTTGTGCTGAATTCGGAGTTTGGGTACACTGCACGGCTGACCAACTGAGTCAGAGCCAGGCCAATGTGATCTTCTCCCCAGCCAAGCGATTTCAGATAACCATCAATGCCAAGCTCCTTTACCGCCTGATAGCAAAGCCATTCTCCTCCCATCTCACGGACATCTCTGTGTTGCATGCTCTCTGTATCGATATAGCTGAATTGCTTTTTCGGGCCTGCTCCGGAGTATCTACTTTCTTATTGGCAAGCAACTCGTTCCAAAATCGATCAACTTGTACATTAATAACTGCATCATCGCTTTCAAATATGTTAGGTCGCCCCAAAGCCCTGTCGCTAAGCCTCCTTTGAATCTCCACCATCTGATCAGGAGTGAGGTCCGTAAATCCGATGTTGAGCAACGTCCTGTGACACACCCGATCATTGGCATTACGGTAACTCTCCACCAACCGGTAGTAACCTGCCAGTTGTCCCGTAGCCGGATTGATACGAACGACACTCTTGAAATACATTCTGCAAAGGTCGGCATAGCTTCCCACACCCACACACCCCCTGAGTACTACAAAGCCGTTTTTGAGAAGACGAAAAATAAAAACTGATTGATTATCTGCGTTTTATGTTTTATATCTATCTGAAATTGGCCGTTCTGAGAGCAAAATTTGTTGTTCTTTGACCGTTTTTAACATAATTTGTTGAATAATGCGCAACTTGGGTTAAAGTTAACATTTTGTAATGTCATGAAATGAAAAAGAGTAAGAAACAAATAATTGAATATCAAAGGGATTAATAGCATAAATGAAGGTTTCTGGATGGAGGAATTATTGAAGTAGGTAGATGTTTAATAGCCATAATGCTTGCAGGTATTACCTTTCGGGGTGGCCTTGCCAAAATTCAGATGATTTGCTCGGGAATTAAATTTTTCATTTGTCCCCAAAATCTTGTGTATGGCGGTTTTTGAATTATTACTTTCCTACCTACTACGAATTTTGGGAGGATGGGGTGATGTCGCCTCCGAAGTAGGTAGATGATTAATAGCCACCATGCTTAACGGCACTGCCTTTCGGGGTAGCTTTGCCAAAATTCAGATGATTTACTCGGGAATTAAATTTTTCATTTGCTTCCAAATCCTTGTGTATAGCGGTTTTGAATTATTACTTTCCTACCTACTACGATTTTGGGAGGATGGTGGTGGTGCCGCCTCCGAAGTAGGTAGATGATTAATAGCCACTATGCTTAACGGTACTGCCTTTCGGGGCGGCTTTGCCAAAATTCAGGTAGTTTATACAGGTATTAAATTTTTCATTTATCCCCAAATCCTTGAGTATAGCGGTTTTGAATTATTACTTTCTTACATACTACGAGTTTTGGGAGAGTGAGGGTGATGTCGCCTCTGAAGTAGGTAGATGATTAATAGCCACCATGCTTGACGGTACTGCCTTTCGGGGCGGCCTTGCCAAAATTCAGATGATTTACTCGGGAATTAAATTTTTCAATTGTCGCCAAATCCTTGTATATAGCGGTTTTTGAATTATTACTTTCCTACCTACTTCGATTTTCCCCACCCACCCCTTGCACATCCCAAATCTTTTCCTTACCTTCACTGCCAATTCATTTTTTTAATCACCTTTTAATTCTTATCACCATGAATGAAGAGTTCAAAAGCCTAACCATCGATGCTTTCAGGCAAAAGTTCAGCACCATAGAACAGTGCATCGAATATCTCGCATCTTGCAAGTGGAGCAACGGCTACAGTTGCAAACAATGCGGCCATACCAGTTATTGCAANGGGGCGCATTACGGCGATCGCCAATGTACACGGTGCAACAAGATAGAAAGCGCCAAAGCCAACACTCTGTTCCACAGCATGAAGATACCCCTTGATCAGGCTTTCTACATGCTATATCTGATCGTTATCGACAAGAAGGGTTGCCCATCCACACAACTGGCACGACAAACAGGCCTCCAGCTCAAAACCTGCCTGCTATTTCGAAGAAAGGTCATGACGGCCATGAGAAGCAACGACATACATCCCCTGGANGGAGAAGTCGATGTGGTGACGACAACAGTGAGCATTGTCAAGGCCGACAAGCATGGAAAGAAAAGACCCCGGAAAGTCAAAGTTCTCATCGGAATCGAAAAGAAAGGCGGAGGAGCGGCAAGAAGCTATGTCAAGGTGATAGGCCGGGCATCAGCAATGAAAGCAAAAGCCTTTATCGGCAAAAAGATCGATAGTCAGGCTACAATCAACATGGATGAAGCGGCCCGGCGATGCTGTAATGGTCATTGTATCATGTCCGGTGAAGGACCGGACATGGCCCTGGCCCACAGGGTGGTCACCAACATGATCAACTGGCTATATGCCAGACACGGCCATGTGACCTATCTGCAGGACTATCTCAATGAATACTGCTACCGCTACAACAGGCACCGCATGAAAGGCGAAATCCTGGATGACATCATCTCCAGAATGGTCAGGCATAGGCCGATGACCTGTAAGATGTTAACTACGGGTTAATAATCTGAATATGAACACGATGCGCATTCAATACCAACTAGGGCAACTAAGACCTACTGCCAAATACAAATCATATTTAAAAACTCGTTGAAATCTTTGTCAGATTTGCATAGATGGTCAGAAATACTCAACTCTTTTTCAATCATTGTTCGAGACTATAACTGCTTCAAAACTGGTGGAAATTGAAATCCCCGCCTCGTCAACAACCGTCAAGGTATGAAAACCTGATGGCAAAACAGTTGAAAACGAATGTGTCCCTTTGGTTGTACCCATGTATCGATCATCCAAATGCCAAAATAATGCGACACTATGATCCTTATGGGCCACCACAAAGGTAACAGGATTAAGTTTGCCATTCGCATCCCGAGGTAATTTTAACTTCCTGATATTATTCGGATATATGAATTGCATAACACTTTGCCGCGATTCAATTCCATGATCGCAACCAGGGAACCACATTGGAGGACTATTGTATGATGGATGCTTCGAAGAATAATAATATTGTTGGGCAGGGGNGAGTAAAANATAGTTTTTAAAAACCATTTGAAAAGGACTGTAACATTCTGAGCTAACTCGGAAAGATCCGGTTTTGTCCAAAGCGATAGAACGGTCATACGCGCACAAGGCAAGCATATCAGCATGCTTCGGTACCTCCATGGTATCTTTTGGGCAAGTATCATTAGGCGCTAATCCGCTGTTTCTACAAATAATTACTTNTTTCAAACCATCAAACGGCTTGGCAAACCAAGGCGCACTGGGCAATAAGTCAAATACCTTAAACAATAGCGGAGCAGCAGTTTCAAGACCAATAACACCCGGACGACCTTCACCATCGGCATTTCCAATCCATACCCCAACTACATATCTGCTATTAACTCCTATACTCCATGCGTCTCTGAAACCAATTGAGGTTCCAGTCTTCCATGCAATACGACCTGGCCCGGAAATAGTCTTCCATGCTTCATACTCTCCCGGTCGCGTATTTTCGCTTAGGACGTCAAATATCTTATATATTGACCCTGCATCCAACACACTCGGGCTTTTATCCTTCACCTGATATTCTATTTTATTTATTTCCATTGAGAGTGGTCGGACATCATGCCTACTATACCGGCTTGAATTTTCATTGTAGTGATTAAGGATACGCGCACAACTGGCATAAGTTCCGCACAACTCCCAAAGTGACGACTCCCCTCNCCCTATTATCAATGACAAACCATAGTGATCAGCAGATTTATCTAAGCGGCTTACTCCCAGCAACCTCAGATTTTGTAAAAATCGACTAATATTGTATTCTTTTAGAAGCAATACGAATGGAATATTCAGTGACTTTCTCAATGCTACATCCAATGGTACTGCCCCTTCAAAATCATAAGTAAAATTGTCCGGGCGGAATCCATCTATATTGACAGGAATATCTGCCAACAACGTCCTGGTCGTCAACTTGCCTTCCCCGATGGCCATCATAGCCAGAAATGGCTTTAATAAACTTCCCGTACTTCTACTTGACTGAATGATATCCACCTGCTCACCATGGCTGCTTCCCGTTCCGGGCATATTCCCGACATAAGCTTTGACTTCACCGGTCATTACATCCGCTACACAGATTGCGGCATTATTGACTTCATTGGCTTTCAGAGCAAGGCCGTAATTTGCCAAAAGATCATTAAGTCTTTGCTGAAGCAACATATCAACCGATGAATGCATGTAGCTTTTGCCGGTCACCCTTTGCATGGAAGACAACAAATGTGGAGCAACATCAGGCATGGAATACGGACGATCAGGAAGCTCTTCTTCAAGATAAAGATCCAGATTTGCTGGATCAAATACCTCTTNTGATGCTAATTTCCTAAGTAGGTTATCTCGCTTCAGACGTAATCTGTCGCGGTTCTTCCCCGGATGAATAAGCGCCGGATCATTGGGTAACACCGCCAATAATGCAGCCTCTGCCCACGTCAAATCCTTATTGTGCTTCCCAAAGTATCGCCAGGTGGCAGCCCCATAGCCCACTGTATTGCCTCCAAAGGGAGCATGAGATGCATACAACTTTAATATTTCCTCCTTCGAATACCGGACCTCCAACCTCATTGCAAGAATAATTTCCCACAGCTTATCAAGTATGTTTCGTGCTTTATGACCACGATAAAGGCTGATAACCTGCATGGAAACGGTTGATGCCCCTGAAACAATCTTGCGGGCCTTGATATTCTGCCACGTTGCTCGTGCTAATGAACGAATATTAACCCCTCCATGACGATAAAAATTCCTATCCTCGTACATCAGCACCGCATCAATATACCTTTGTGATAAAGTATCATCACCGCCCTCAGGAGGAAATCTCCATTGCCCGTCAGCGGCTATTCTCGCTCCCATCAGAATACCATTTCGGTCTTCAAGTATTATGCTGTAAGAAGGGTTGAACAGCATGCGAGGCAAAATAAAATAAAATGCCGCCAACAAGACAGCACATACGATGAGAACCCGCAATTTTTGTGAACGCCATTTCATCCGATAACAAATTTAAATCAATTTTTATCCATACCGGATGGTTTTTGCAATAATGGCTATTACGGTTCAAAAACAAAGTCCATTCTTGAACATCTATAATTGCAGAATTAATTCAAATGTTAGTTTGAAAAAAATCCTAATACAGACCGGCCTTATATCATAATAAAATCGAATAATAAGCCAAGGAAGATAAGTCAAAACAATTACTTATTGTGACAAAAATGAGGTGATATTTAGCCGGGGAATGATTAAGGAATTTACCCCGGAAGGCAATGGACTTATTATTAACCTGGACACAAGTTTTCAACCCCGTCCATTATAATAACATCGATAAGATTTTTATTCACTTTGATTTTTGGTTTATCTTTTATCAAAAAAATAATGCCAAATAAAACAACACCTGACTTTCTGTTTAGTATTACATTAAAGGTATCATCATTATTCATAGCTACTCGACCATTCTCTTATCCGGTAAACATTTGCCATTTGTATTCAACACAGTTCTTTCCATTTGTTTGAAAATTTTGGAAGTTGTTTTTACCTTTGANAAAACAACAGCCGTGAAAAAACTGGCCTTTTTATTNTTTATTTGTTTTTCCTCACTGGTATCGGCTCAAAAATCCGCAGATACAGCACAGGTGAAAATTCCCGGGAGAGTCAATTCTGCCACAACATTGACCCAACCCTATGTAATCCTGATTTCGTCAGATGGATTCCGATATGATTATTTNAANAAATACAATACCCAATACTTGCTGGACTTTGCAGAAAATGGTGTCTGGGCTAAGAAAGGTATGTATCCTACCTATCCTTCCATTACCTTTCCCAATCATTACTCCATAGCTACCGGCCTTTATCCTGCTCATCATGGAATTGTGGACAACAAATTTTACGATCCGAAAAGAAATGAAATGTACGCGNNAACAAAGTCCATCTTGGATGGAAGCTGGTATGGCGGAGAACCNTTTTGGTCTCTGGCAGAAAAACAAGGCATGATGGCTGCAAGCTTGTTTTGGGTTGGTTCCGAGAGTGATGCGGGAGGCATGAGGCCCAGCTATTACTACAAATACCATGAAAAATTTACGGACGATGATAAAGTGAGAATTATCAAAGGATGGCTGACACTGCCTGAAGAGGTGAGGCCTCATTTTATCACTCTTTATTTTCCAGAGGTGGATCACATGGGTCACAAATACGGGCCTGATGCTCCACAGACCGAGGAAAGCGTCCACTACGTCGATACGGCAATCAATAAATTGGTAAAAGCTTTACAACCATTGAATCTGCCAATCAACTATATTTTCGTCTCCGACCATGGGATGATAGGTGTCGANAANAAGGATTTAGTCCCAATGCCTGCCATCGATCCTGAAAAATATGTAGTTGTCAACAGTGGTACTTTTGCAAGAATAACCGCNAAAAACAAAGCTGATATCCTGCCTTTATACCAAAGTCTGAAGAACAGTAAACCTAAGGATTATAGAATTTATCTGGCCCAGAATTTTCCAAGAAAACTGCATTATAGCACGCGGGAAGATACAACCAGAAGGATTGGAGATATAATTCTTGTTCCAAAGGGTGCCAAGTCACTGATTGATGTAGGNAAAAAGACTTCTTATGGCAAGCATGGATTTGATCCTTGCAAAGTTCCGGAAATGAAGGCAACCTTCATCGCCTGGGGACCGGCATTTGACTCTCCAAAGAAAATCAAACCTTTTACAAATATTCATATCTATCCGATGATTGCCGATATCCTTGGTCTTAACGTAACACAACCCATTGATGGCAAACTGGATGTCCTGAAGAAAATCTTAAAGAAATAACCTTGATATAAAATAAGATTAGCCTATACATCCTTTAAAACAAGGCTCTTTCTCTCAATAATGATGGCACAAATTATACCAGGATGATTTATATAATAGTCCATTAAATCTAGGAATACTAGTCCCGGGAGTGAAACAATCCGGGGTTCCGGAATGTCGAGGTTACAGCCGTATAGTTCAATGAAATTGGTCTATAACGAATGTATCTTCGGTATTATTTATTAATCAAAGATTGAAATAAATTAAATTTAACCCTCTTTGTTTTTTTATAAATATTTTTAAAATACCGGCATAAGCCATGCAAAACCCTTATATTTAAGGACATATCAATACTTTTTTGGCAACAATTGAACTATCTGCAATTTTAAGGGGTTGATAAATAAATTTCTTATCTCAATCAAAAAAGCCACCGGTCATGAAACATTTTTTATTTTTTTACTTTTTGTATCATTTTGGGAATCTCGCTGCAAGCCTATAATCACAGCGGAGCTAATTTAAAAAATCCATAGTTAACTTAAAAACTCCAGATGCCGATAGCAATAAGATATATACAGTTGTAAGCCTTCAGCCGGAATTTCCGGGTGGGATTGGGGCAATGTACAATTGGATTAAAAACAACTTGAAATATCCACAAAAAGCTCTTGATAATCAATGCCAGGGGAAGATTATCATACAATTTATTGTTGAAAGGGACGGATCCTTATCCAATACCAAAGTAATTAGAGATGGTGTGGGTTGTGACGCAGCCGGAGAAACATTACGCCTAATCCAAAATATGCCCAAATGGAAGCCCGGCATGCAGGATGGTGAAAAGGTTAGGGTCCAGTACACTTTGCCTGTTACATTCGAAATACCTAAAAAGTAAGTTAACATCCAGTTTAAGGATTAAACCCTTTTGCAATGCGCACCAACTGATTGAGATCGTTGGTTCGTGCCTTTGTGTGCCTTTTTCGGCAAGCAAGCTACTACAGATTATTTTGGTGTCGTAAGGAAATGAAATCCTGATGGTATAAATGTGATTCATTTGTCAGGTTGCATTATTGCTCAGCAGGATAACTACTGGCTTTTGAACAGATGGATGGTAAAAAATTGTTAGGAGAAATACAGGGTTGCACACCAGGGTTCTATTTCCTTAATGGAATATTTTTTGAGCTATTTGACTACAAAAAGTGATAAAATTTCATGCCGCTGTAATCTTTGATACTTGTTTCAATACTTGGGGGATGACAAAACTACATATATAAACCATACATTGACGCCCATTGCGGTAGATGCCACCCTCAGGCGCATTTCAGTCATAACTTGAATTCAAGCCCTTTTATACCAGGATGATTTGTATAATAGACCATAAATTTTTGGTATAATACCGAAGGTACATTCGTTATTGGATTTATTTTAGGAATTTGAAAGAGCCGGTAAATACCAATTACTTATGTTTATTGAATCAGCCTGATCACAATACTCTAAGTCAAATCAAATGCACTTTGCATAATATCCATGATCCTGCACGACAAACTATTATTTTCAATATTAAAAATACCAATTCCGAATGTTTTTCAGATTTGGATCTCCATCATTCCAAATATCCGTATTTGCCTAAATTGAAGTCACGGTATGCCTCTTCCAGTTCCTCATGCCGGTTCATCACAAACGGACCGTAAGCAGCAATGGGAACNNCGTCTATGGGTTGCCCACACAGTATAAGGATGGTAACATCCTCAGCTGCATTGATTTCGATATCAGTTCCATCGTTTTCAAATACCGTCAGACTATCTTTTCCGGCTACCATGCCATTAAGCCTGGCTTCACCCGATACCATCAGTGCTGCTGTATTCCACTCTTCGGGCATGGCAAAATGATATGAAAAGCCTTNTTTCATTCTAATATTCATCAGGGTCATTGGTGAATAGGTCCTGGCAGGTCCTTTGACCCCATTGAATTCACCGGCAATCACTTCCACTTCACCTGCATCATTGGGAAGGATTGCCACTCCATAATCTTCCCTGGTAATGGATTGGTATTTCGGATCTGTTCCTTTGAATGCTTTGGGTAGATTGACCCAGATTTGCACCATATGAAATACACCACCCCTTCTACTAAAGCCTTGGTCGTGATATTCTTTGTGTAGAATGCCGCTTCCGGCCGTCATCCATTGTACCTCACCCTCGCTGATGACACCGGCATGCCCGGCACTATCATGATGGGCCACACTTCCCTGATAAGCTATCGTTACAGTCTCAAATCCACGATGAGGATGGACACCCACACCGCGTGGTTCTTCACGTGGCAAGAACTCAACAGGAGCATTATAGTCCATTAACAAAAATGAACNCATCCGCTTCATACTGATTTTTCACTTGGAAAAAAAGTGTACCCTGAAGCCGTCTCCGACCATGTGCGGTGCATCCGAGGGGAGATTGGCCAATATTTTTTCAATGACATGAATTGATTTTTATATAGTAACCTTTAAATCTCTATAATGGTTACCTATTTCTCAGGAACCAAATCTTTTCTTAAACAGGATTAAGAAATTCGCTGAATAAATGTGTATTTAAATCTGATTTTTATTAATATTCTTAAATTCAACAAATTTCAAATGCAAAAATTTATCCTGGAATAAATGATATGGGCCCCACTCCTGAGAAAGAACAAAAATTGGTTGGCCTGCTTACATCTCGCCCCCTAATTCTGACTGTCTTTAGCTTTCTTATGATAAATAAATAACACGACAACATATGCCCTAAACAGCAGATTAGAGCATCTACTCTTAAGACATATGGCTTGCATGATGCATTTTTCAATATTTCACCGTCAATACTTATCTTAGCCCCTTAAAATATAACAAGAAGATGAAAAAGTAGCAGTTATAGGTGCTGGTACAATGGGCAATGGTATTTGCCATGTATTTGCACAGCGTGGGTTTCAGGTAGCCTTAATCGATGTTTCCGCCGATGCTCATGAGAAAGCCAAAAACACCATTGCCACCAATCTCGACCGGATGATTAAGAAAGGTACCATCTCGGAAGATGACAAGTTGGCAACACTGTCCAATATCACAACTTACACCTCTCTAGCCGAAGGAGCCTCCGACGTTGACCTGCTTGTTGAAGCGGCCACTGAAAGGCTTGACCTCAAACTGAAGATTTTTACGGAAGCAGATCAGATAGTTCCGGAAAGAGCAATCCTTGCTTCCAATACCTCTTCCATCTCCATAACCAAAATTGCTTCCGCCACCAAACGGCCTGACAAAGTCATCGGCATGCACTTCATGAATCCAGCGCCNGTGATGAAACTGGTAGAAGTTATCCGGGGCTATAAGACAGATAATGAAACGACCCGGATCATCATGAATCTCTCAGAGACACTGGGCAAGGTACCTGTAGAAGTCAATGATTATCCTGGATTTATTGCGAATCGTATTCTGATGCCGATGATCAACGAAGCAATCTACTCCCTGTATGAAGGTGTCGCAGGTGTATATGAGATCGACACTGTTATGAAACTGGGCATGGCACATCCTATGGGGCCGCTTCAGTTGGCAGACTTTATAGGATTGGATGTATGTCTCGCCATCCTTCAGGTATTGCATTCAGGCTTCGGCAATCCAAAATACGCTCCATGCCCCCTTTTGGTCAATATGGTCACCGCCGGCAATCTGGGCGTGAAGTCCGGCATGGGCTTTTACGACTATAGTGCAGGGATAAAAGATGCTGTAGTTGTTGCAGATTTTGTGAAATAATATGTTGGATCTTTTAACTTTTTAGCATAAATTAGTATTAATAATAAAAAACAAAAATGGATTTTAATCAAAAGGACTTTAATTATGACAGATGGTCTGATGTTACCCCGCTGAGAACAGAGGATGAACTCAGACAGCATGTATCTCAGTACATCGCCAAGGTATATGGCTGGATGTTTCTGGCACTGATGGTAACTGCCATAAGCGGATATTATGTAGCCTCCAGCGAGGCTATGATTAATTTCATTGTAGGGAACAAAATAGGATTCTGGGTAGTGCTGATCGGTCAGCTNTTTTTAGTTGGCTATTTGAGTGCAAGGATTAATAAAATCAGTGTGCAGACCGCTACCGCCTTGTTNTTTATTTACTCTGCCCTAAATGGCCTTGTATTTGGCATTCTNTTTCTCGTATATACACCTGCATCATTGCTGACAGTTTTCGGCATTACGGCCGGCACTTTTGGGGTAATGAGTGCCGTGGGATATTATACCAAGCAGGATTTGACCAAGTTTGGCCAAATAATGTTCTTCGGCCTTATTGGCATCATTATTGCCTCCATCGTCAACTTCTTCATGCAGAATGAGATGATGTATTGGATTATATCGTATGTGGGAGTGGCAGTATTCGTCGGATTGATAGCTTACGACACACAGAAGATCAAGGCATATGCTCTGATGGAAAGTGAAGAAATGCGCAGGAAAGGCGCGATTTTAGGCGCACTTGCCCTCTACCTCGATTTTATCAACTTATTTATTTATCTGTTACGTTTATTTGGTAGTAGACGTTGATAAGTTGATTTTAAAAATTATCAAGGCCATCCGTTAAGTCGGATGGCCTTTTTGTTTAGAAAGGTTGCTATACAAAAGACAGAACACACAGGGCCGGTTTACCGAATAATTTTATGATCCGTAATAAAAAACAGGACGGGTCTGTCTGTTCCAGGTCTATCCGGCATTTTGATATGTTATGCATCAAACGATCGGATCGTGCAAATCAGATATTTAAACCAACTGCGCTTGGTAGCGTCAAATGCTTAGATTAAACAAAACACATCATGAATAAATCATTTTTACCCCAAATATTGATTATCTTNTTGATATTCTCTGAGGCAAGAAGTCAGCCTGTTTTTGACACCGTCGCCTTGATCGCTGTAGAAGAAGTAAATACACAATTTTGTTTCAACAACACCAAATTGATGGCCGGAAAATCCATGTCCGACCGATATCTGGTATATTATAATCCGGATACCATTTTTCTGAATATTCTACAGAACGGAACCTGGATCAGGAAGATAGCACATACCGGAAGCAATATCAGATCAGCAACGCTGACCACATCCTATGACCGTATCTGGATATGCTGGAAGGAAGGTCCTTTCATAAAGGCAAGCTACACAACGGATAAAGGCAATACCTGGAGTGATGATTTTTCGGTGTCTCCTCCGGGCAATGTATCCGCNCCCTCCATTCATGCATCATCCAATGGAAAGGTACATTTTGTTTGGCATACCGAATCCCCATCTGATACAAGCATATTTTACAGAGCCTTCAACCATGATATGTTTACAACATCTCCGCAACGCCTGAGTAATCAGGAGGGGCATGGTCTGTGGCCTTCAGTCATCTCGATTGGTGACACTGTTTTGTGTACCTGGAAGGAAGCTCCATTGCCTACCAAAGTCTGGTTCAGAAATTCATTCGATGGTGGCAACACCTGGAATCCGCTTCCACCCGAACCAACTACAACAGCACTTACATTGACAAAGGATCCCAATCTTGCCTATGCATTCGACTCGACAACCAAAACTCACTACACCTACCTTGCCTATGACGGTCATAATAAGATATACTTACAACGTTCGACCGATTTCGGTGCTTCATGGTCTCCTCCTGACTTTATCAGCAACCCCGGCAAATTATCTCAATTTGCACATATTGATTGCAATAACAAAGGCTTTATAGGCATTTCGTACGAACAAAGGCCGATTGGCACTTCGCTCTTTAACGATAAAAACAAGGATGTCGGATTTACCTTCTCATCCAACTGGGGAAGTCCGGGCAGCTTCAGCACAGATACGTTGGCATATACCTACAATAATAACGGCTCTGTCTATGCCGCATTCAATAAGATCGATGACAATAGTTTCTTCCTGACATGGCTCTCGAAAGATACCATCGAAAATAAAACGTTTGTCTTTGAAAGACGGATCCATTTCAACCACACAACCGATATTTTATCTACAGATTCCCAATTGCCGACCATTGACATATATCCCAACCCCTTCATGTCACGTGCTTTTATTAAATCGGACCTTCCTTTAAGCAATGCATCCATTTACGTTTTCAATGCATCCGGTCAACTTTCCTTGCAGTTAAAGAATATCAATGGAAAATCCGTTGAAATTGATCGTAGTAATCTCGCCAGTGGGGTATACCTGGTCGCTACTGTAAAGAACAATCGTATTATTGCAACAAAAAATAATTGTTGCAGATTGAAGAATAATGAGGTACAAAAATTTGACATGATCATAAAGACGAATCCAATAATTCAAAGCTTTGAAAAAATTGCAACAAAAACCCTGAGTTCAAATTATTGAAAAATATTGTAGTCAGTATATCTTAAGGGAATGTACCATTGTCTTACATTTGATTTAAATGCTTATGAAATCCGCTATTCTTAGGTATATCAATCTATTTTGCTAATCCCTCTTGAGAAAAATTACCCTATTGCATATCTTTGTTTCTCGGTTCAATGACTCAAATTTTTCAACTTTCGGTCGAGGAACATAATACACAATTATCCATTTCAGATGGGAGTGCCTAACCCTCAATTGAAAAAATTGATTCATATTCCTATTGCCCTAAAAGTTGAATTTGATAGATGGATCTAAGTTCTGGTTTACTTGATAAATATTACAGAAATTGAAAGATAAACTATTAACTTTGAATACGGAAAAAGGGTAATGCTTCGTTTGTCATTTATCACTCCTGCGTCAACAAGAAATATTATTCTATGAAACTTACATTGCAGACACTTTCGGCCATTATACTTTTATGCCTGCTCGGCACTTCCTGCCAAAAGGACACAAGTGAACCATCTCCTTATCTTACTTCCCAAACTTACAACCTGAAGGATGTAGCCTATGGCACCGATCCTCAACAAAAGATGGATATGTACTTACCTGCCAACCGTAGTAGCAGCAAGACCAAAGTGTTCGTGATGATCCATGGCGGTGGCTGGAGTGCGGGCGATAAAGCCGATTACTCCTCGACGATGGACGCCTTAAAGGATCATTATCCCAATCACGGCATCATCAACATCAATTACCGGCTTGGCACTCAGGATAATCCGGGATACCCAAAGCAAATACAAGACATTCAGGCCGCCCTCAATGAAATCAGTAAGGGGAAATACAACTTATCCCAACAATATCTCCTCTTTGGAGGGTCAGCCGGCGCNCACTTGTCCATGCTCTACGCCTATGCCTTCGACCACGATCACCGTGTGAAGGGCGTGATCAACACCGTTGGTCCCGCTGACCTGACAGACCCTTCCCTGACCAATAATTTAATACTGATGGGCGTAGTAGGTGGTTTTCTAGGCAAGGCAATTTATGATTATCAGNNGGCAATAAGGCCTTGTTTGAAGAGACAAGTCCGGCCAGGCGGGTGACGCCAAAAGCACCGCCTACGCTATCATTTTACGGAGACAAGGACCCACTCATTCCCGTAACCCAAATGCCTAAACTGCGGACCGCTTTAGAAAATAATCATGTCTGGCACTATGACACCCTCTATCCAGGTGGAGGCGCGGCCTCTGGGCATCCGATGCACAGACCCAGGATTACATCACCCGAATTATTGCTTTTATCGACCAGTTTTTCAAGTAAACCATAGCTTGACAAACGGCCTCTCTCAATTTATTGATTGTCGGAAAATTTATCCATGAAATTCAACCCTGGCAATAAATATATCGTAAAATTCGGAGTATTTTGAATTCACGACTGCAGCTAGTTAAGGGTAATCAACTCGTCTTCCATAAGCAGTTGTAGGTCTTCAAAACATAGTATAAATGTTTGTAATTGCTTACAAACATTTATAATCGTTTACAAATGACAACAAACGTTTAAATACCGGATAATTCTTTCGGCTCCCTCCATCTTTGTCATACCAAACGTCACCAGAAAATGACGGAATAAAAATTGTAAATCTTAAATTTTGTAACCTTTAAATTTTTATTATCATGAACACTTTAAGAAACCACGTAGGATTGACAGGGAATCTGGGGAAGGCACCTGAAATCAGGACATTTGAAGGTGGAAGAAAAATGGCAAGAATAAGTTTAGTCACCAATGAACGTTACACCAACAACGATGGAAAGGTCGTTGAGACAGCCACCTGGCACAATCTGATTGCCTGGGGCAGACCGGCTGAAATAGCCGAGAAATATCTTACCAAAGGTAGAGAAATAACTGTCAGCGGCAAGCTGGTCAACAGAAGCTATATCGATAAAAACGGGAATAANAAATATGTCACGGAAATAGAAGTCAATGATTTTCATATTTTCGGTCGTACTTCCAATTCAGTCGGGTGATAGTTTTGAAGTTCCGCAGGAAGCCAGCACTTCCTGCGGTTTTTTAGTTAAATCTATCATGCTTCGATTTCAGTGAATCAATGACAAGGACAGGCTTTGAATGCACCTAGGATGTGCCTTAATAACGAAGATGCATTAGTAATAAACCAATATAATTTGACTAAACGACTGTAACCACGGAATCCCCGAACTCCGGTTTGTTTCACACCGGGATCGAGCAGAGCTCCGGTCGCTTAATTCTCGGGACAAGTATACCTGAACCCCGGATTGTTTCACTCCCGGGACGAGTATTCCTAGATTTTATGGACTATTATATAAATCATCTTGGTATAAGATCAATTTTTTCGGCTTTTATTATTTTGTACGGGTATCCAAGACATCTACGTCTAAGCTTGTATCTGACCCTAAGCCTGTATATTTTATGAAAGACTTGGAACGATTGAAGTAATATCGAATGTTCATTCGTAATAAACCAATTTCATTGAACTATACGACTGTAACCACGGTATCCCCAAACTCCGGTTTGTTTCACACCGGGACAGAACAGAAGCCGGTCGCTTAGCTCTCGGGACAAGTGTACCTACAACTATCGGATTATTTTATAATTCATCTAGGTATAATCTCTAAAAGATAAACTTCATACCTATTCTTGGTCAATCCAAGAAACTGAGGTGTCGAGGTTATTCCTTCAGACTTGCCATATCAATCACAAAACGATATCGAACATCACCCTTAAGCATTCTTTCGTAAGCCTCATTGATATAATCCATGCGAATGACTTCAACATCACTGACAATATTATGTTCTGCACAAAAATACAACATCTCCTGTGTCTCACGAATACCTCCAATCAAAGACCCGGCAATGGATCGTCGCTTGCCTATCAGATTGAAGGATTCTATTCCGACAGGTGGTCCGCCCAGGCAAACCATTGTGCCATCTCTCTTCAGTAGTTTCAGGTACGAGTTGTAGTCATGTACAGCAGAAACAGTGTCAAGAATTAAATCGAAACTGCTACGTACAGACCTCATTTGACCTTCGTCAGAAGCCAGGATAAAATGATGCGNCCCTAAGCGCTCTGCATCTTCAGCCTTAGTTGCAGTATGGCTAAGCATGGTTACCTCAGCGCCCATGGCTACAGCAAGCTTTACTCCCATATGGCCAAGACCGCCAAGGCCAAGAATGCCCACCTTCATTCCCTTTCCTACCTTCCAGTGTCTCAAGGGAGAGTAAGTGGTGATTCCGGCACATAACAAGGGAGCTACCCCTGTTAAAGGCAGGTTGCCCGGAATCCGCAAGACAAAATCCTCCCGGACCGTAATCATGCCACTGTACCCGCCATATGTAACGCCTGAACCATCTCTCTCCTTGCTGTTGTAGGTACCGGTCGAACCATGTTCACAATATTGCTCCAATCCCTCCCTACAGCTTTCACATTGACTACAGGAGTCCACCATACATCCGACACCGACTATATCATCCGTCTGAAAGTCGACCACGTCAATACCAACTGCCACTACTCTACCGATGATTTCATGGCCCGGAACCACCGGGTACTTCGTATCGTGCCATTCATTTCTGGCTGTGTGTAAGTCACTGTGGCATACTCCACAATACAGGATTTCAATCTGGACATCATAAGGTCCGGGAAGCCGCCTTTCCAGACTCCATGGTGCCAGAGGAGAATCTGAAGACATAGCTGCATAAGCTTTGGTTTCTATCATTTGATTATACTGATTATTGAAATAATTAATTATTTGAGGCTATTACGCCAATGATTTATTTATAAAACTGTTAATCTACCTGAAAGTTAAAGATCGAAAAGCTTTTTATAAATCGTTAGCTGATCTGAAAGAGATAAAGTACTTATTTTCCGAAGACCTAAGCAGTCTATCTAGTATATTTTTATCCAATTATTTAAATAATTTAAAAATATTTTTATTCACTAATTACTCCATTTTCGTGAATTATAGTATAAATACACTCTGAAATTATTATTGTATTATCAACAAATCGATTAATTAGGTATTAAAAGACATAAATATCCTTATTTAAAAACAACGTTCGGAATAAAATTATTTTCAATTTTTCATACAATATTTGATTATTAATATTACTTTTGTGAATTAAGTGTGTGTCAAGATCGATAAGATCTTTTTTAAAAGGATTAGATTCAACCCTAATCCTTTTATTTTTTCAGATAACTCCTCAAGAAGACATTTCAGTACTCCAATCGAATGTCAACTTCAGGCCACTTCCATAAACCCACAGGAACAACCTTGACGTTGATTTTTTCTCAAGCCGGAACAAAGCGTAACCGACGAATACCAACACATGATTACTGCATAAATACCTGAAACTACTAACATACACAGTAGCTGCCCGAGAAGTCACTATTTGTTTGGTGTCCAACCTCCAATGTATTTTTCTACTTCCAGCTTTCTCAATTCAGCTTTTACTTCATCATTTACATCAAGACTATCAACAAAGCTCAGCAAATATTCTCTTGAAATAGATGTTCGTCCCCTGGTAAGTGATTTCAAGGCTTCGTAAGCGCCATCGAAATGCTCCCTCCGGAGTATAGTCTGAATAGCCTCCGCCAACACGATACTATTTTGCTGAAGTTCTTCACGGATTTTGTTTTCGTTGACTACCAACTTATTCCAACCCTTGACGATGCTCTTAATAGCAATCAACGTGTGAGCATAAGGAACACCGACATTTCTCAGAACAGTGCTGTCGGTGAGGTCACGCTGCAATCGGCTCACCGGAAGTTTGCCCGCCAGAAAGCCGAAGAAAGCATTGGCCATGCCCAGATTTCCCTCAGCATTCTCAAAGTCTATGGGATTGACCTTGTGTGGCATTGCCGAAGAACCGACTTCATCTTTTTTCAGCTTCTGAGTAAAATACTCATAACTGATATAAGTCCAAATATCCCGACAGAGGTCGGTTAGTATGTTATTGATCCGTGTAATCCCCTGAAAGTGGGCGGCAAGCATGTCATAATGCTCGATCTGGGTTGTGGTGTGCTGCCTTTCAAGCCCAATCGAAGTAAGAAATTTATCTGCCCATTCTTGCCAATCAAATCCAGGATAGGCGATGTAATGCGCATTCATATTACCTACCGCACCTCCAAATTTTCCTTGCCATGGTATATGTTTCAACAACTTCATTTGATTGTCCAATCGCTCTGCAAAGACCAGTATCTCTTTGCCTAAGGTCGTCGGCGATGCCGGTTGCCCATGTGTTCTGGCCAACATGGGTATGTGCACTAACGACATACCCGTATCCCTGACGATTTTGATCAAATCTTCCAGTTGAGGTCCCAAAACATTTTTCCACGCATCGGCTATCATCAATGGGAATGAAGTATTGTTGATATCCTGTGAAGTAAGGCCAAAATGTACCCATTCACGAATAAAGGACAATCCTTCTGTATCCAGTTGCTCCTTTATGAAATATTCTACCGACTTGACATCGTGATTGGTGATTGATTCCAACTCCTTTATACGAAGACTATCATCTTCAGAAAACTCATCCCCTATCGATCTGATAATTTTAACCTGCTCTTCGCTCAAGCCAAAATTACCCACCGGTGAAGTTTGCAACGCCAACAAATACCGGATTTCCACCCAAACCCGATACCTGATGAGGGCATACTCTGAAAAATAATCGGAAAGTTCGACAGTCTGCCTACTGTATCGACCATCAATCGGCGAAATAGCTTTCAGGTTTGACATGGTTTCTTTTTTCTCTGTTATTATTCATGACATTTATATTCCAATCGTCAGTCCTCTATTGGCATTGACAATTCCTCCCTTCTTTTGATGAAGTAGTAGGATTCAACCTGGGAACGATTGGGAAAATCACCATCATTCTTGACGTACTCATTGACATGTTTGTGCTTCAATGTCCTTGCCTTCATATTGTCCTCCCATTGTATCATCATCAAACGATGGATCTCACTCTTCAATTCAGGATTAAATATTGGGAAAGCCGTCTCCACCCTGTAACTAAGATTTCGTTCCATCCAGTCAGCAGAGGAAAGAAACACTTTTTCATTGCCTCCGTTATGGAAGATAAAGACACGGGCATGCTCCAGATATCGATCCACAATGCTGATCCCCTTGATATTTTCGCTTACACCGGATACACCCGGAACAAGAGAACAAATGCCCCTGATAATCATCTTTATCTTGACTCCCTGCTGTGATGCATGATAAAGCAGGTCAATCATAGCCTTATCCTGCAAGCTGTTCATCTTGATGAATATCTTGGCAGGCCTGTTGTGCTGTGCCTCATTGATCTCATATCGGATCAATTCTTCCAGCCCACTCCTGAGATTAAACTGCCCGACCAGCAGGTGGTTAAAGGCCGATGCCGGCTTTTTGCCTGTTTCAATATAATTGAACACCTTCATTACATCCTTGGTGTATCGTACATCAGCAGTAAAAAGTCCAAAATCGGTGTATAGATTAGCTGTATCCTCATTGAAGTTTCCGGTACCGAGATAGCTGTAAAAGTTTGGTTTATCATCCTCAATCCGCCGTATAAGCGCAAGCTTGGAATGCACCTTGATGCCTGGAAGGCTGTAGTGTACCTTGATCCCTGCCCGTGCCAGCTTCTCGCCCCAGCGCAGATTAGCCTCTTCATCAAAACGAGCTTTGATCTCGATGAATACCGAGACCTGAGTACCATTTTCCGCAGCTTCGATCAAATACTCCATAATCTTGGAATCCTCCGCCACCCTGTATTGAATAAGCTTGATATGTGTCACATCAGGATCCCTGGCGGCCAATTCAAACATCTTTATGACAGGATCATAGGAATTGTAGGGAAAGTAAAGAAGATGATCCCTGGATTTGATTTCATCCCAATAAGTGGAGTCCTCCTCCAGCTTCTTGTATCTCACAGCTTCCATTTTCTGTGCTACAATATCCTTGATTCCCAAATCGGGAAAACTAANAANATCTTTCTTGTTGTGATACCTGCCTTCCGGAAACAGATCTATATTCTCAAGCTCAAAAACACCTTTCAAATAATTGCGAAATTTCAAGGGCATGTTGGAATCATACACCAATCGCGCAGCAGGACCGACACTCCTCTTATTAAGACTTGCTCTGATCTTTGTCGCCAAATCACCTGAATACTCATCATCGATATACAATTCAGCATCACGTGTGAGCTTTATACTGTAAGTATCATGGATATTGTATCCGGGAAAAAGCCAGGAAATACTATGTCGTACGATATCATCAATAAAGATAATATCGCGTTGCCCTTGAACACCAGGTGGAATCTCAATAAAACGAGGTAAGTGATCTGATGGTATCTTAACAATGGCATACTGGTCACCACTATTGGCGACACCCTCCAACTGCATGTGGATTGCAAGATACAAGGCCGAATTGTTCAGAAAAGGCCTCACCCGATCTTCTACCAAAAGCACCGGCTGAACGTAAGGCAACATGTTATCCCTGAAGTAGTCCTCAATGAATTCTATCTGTACCTCATTAAGATCAAGACGCCTCAATATGTTGATACCGTATCTCTTCAACTCAGGAATGATCTCATTCAGGAATGTATGATTCAATTCAATCTGTTGCTTGTTGACAACTTTGAGGATTTCTTTCATGATCTGGTTGGAGTCAAAATCCAAAGCCTTCTGTTCCTTCTTTCCCAGACGGATGATATTCCTATGATGAGCCACCCGTACACGATAAAATTCGTCCCGATTGGATGAAAATATCGCAATGAATTTCAAACGCTCCATCAATGGATTGGAAGGATCGCGAGCCTCCTGCAATACACGATAGTTAAATTCGAGCCAGGAAATATCCCGCTCTATATAAGGAAATTTCGTAGAATCAAGCTTGTTCATATTAAAATCCGAAAAGTACACAAATGTAATCCAAATAAAACAAAATTTTGTTTTTCCGATATCACCTTTAATCAGATTGTAATAATTCACAAGGATTCTACTCCATCAAGATACTTTCACAAATTATAGACCTTAAAAGACTTGCAATCTCGTTGATTTCGTTAGGAGGTTAATACAGCAGGGTTTGCAACGGCATATGATTCTGCTTCCCTCTATACGCATCTGTTGATTACAGACTTGGGTATTACAAATTTATTTTGAACCGCGTAACGGTACTAAAAATCCAACAAACATCCCTTGTGTATTCCGTGTATTTGTAGTAGAATAAAAAGCAAAGGCACTCTTCCTACTAATAAATATACCTGTAATAATGTGATTTGAATGATAAAAGCAGATATCCCGAATCGGTTAAAATTGAATCTGGTGCATCTTTTTGACTCGGTTAAAAAATGCAGTTACATATTTCAGGTTGTGAACAATGCAAATTCACAGGTACGAGTACCTGGCGAATTTGCATTGCCCGAAAAGAGGTTAGAATTCTACCTGTCCGCGGATTTCTCCATTTGGATAATTATCTGTCTGAATATTGATATACAGCCCACCTTGCTCCAGGGTTGTTCTGAGCGAGTCAGGAACTGTCCACGATTCTGTAATAGACCCGGCAGCAGATCCGGATGATTGGATGTTCTTGACAGCCGGGCCATTGACGCCACGAGAACCCTTATAGAACCTCATTCCATTCAATGGACTACTCAGACCCGTCCATGTCACTGTATAGGTAAATACTTTAGTAGACTTACTGTATTTACCGGTGATGGTGCCTGCACCGTTGGATTCATTGGAAGGAACGACCTGAGTACCTTTCATGGGAAGATTGTTCGCTTCCAACACTTCCTCCGCATCCGGAGTACAGGAAACAATAGCAATAGAAAATAAGGTAAATAAAATTAAGAATTTGTTCTTAAACATAACGTTTTGGTTTAAATGATTTTATAAACAAAATTCACAAAAGGTTGCTGATGCCGGATAGGGTGAATGAAATGATTTTTCTGATGAATAATAAAACGTATAGATGATGTGATTCAGTACACAAAGATATAATATTATAATTATTTGTAATATATTTTGAAAAATTATTAGTTGTGTGAAGGAATTTATCCGGAATAGTCAAGAAACTTATCTGATATACGTGGGCAAATAATCTCATTTATCGCCTGAAGATGACTTCTGATTTAAAATGATAAATTATGGTCATACCAAAGGCCAACACTTCTTAATCTGGATTAAGTGTTTTCTTAATATACCATATTGTTTTTCAGCATATTATAGCCCTACCTTTGCATTGATAATTTTTGAATCATGGACAGAAAGGCNTTTTTGAAAAAGAGCATGGCCGGGGCAGGTTTACTGTCTGTTTCTTTGGCAGGCGTCAATACCAGGATATCAGCCGGTAACGATAGGGCATACCCCGATTATGAAGCTCTGGGTTTTAATCATTTACCACATACAAATTCCAATATCATGGCTAATATTATTCTTCACAAGGCGGAAAGCCGGGGCAATGCGGATCACGGCTGGCTCAACAGCAAGCATACCTTCAGTTTTGCAAATTATTACAATCCTGACCGGATGCATTTTGGTGCNCTGCGGGTACTTAATGATGACACGGTCGCTCCCGGTATGGGTTTTGGTACACATCCACATGACAATATGGAGATTATCAGCATTCCCTTGGAAGGTGACCTGGAACATAAGGACAGCATGGGCAATGTCGCCGTCATCCGAAGTGGAGACATTCAGGTCATGAGTGCCGGAACCGGTATCCGACACAGTGAATACAACAAAAACAAGGATGCCATGGTGAAATTTCTTCAGATTTGGGTGTACCCTAATAAGAAGAATGTCAAACCAAGATATGATCAAATGACACTTAATAGGAAAGATCGCCGCAATAAGCTACAACAGATACTTTCGCCCAATCAAGACGATGCAGGAGTTTGGATTCATCAGGATGCATGGTTTCACCTCGGCGACTTTGACCCGGGCCAGAAGGTTACTTATCAGATCCATAAAAATGGTAACGGTGTATATCTTTTCAATCTATCAGGCACCTTGGTTGTCAATGAAACTATGGTCAACAAGCGAGATGGCATAGGCATCCGGGATACCAACAACATAGGTATAGAAGCACAAAGTCAGGCGGAATTCTTAATAATGGAAGTTCCGATGGAGTTTTCGCTATAAGATTAATTTCCATTGCAATCGATACATTTTTAATAACTAAATACATATAACAACTATGACAAAAACTAAATGGGTTCTGGACCCGGCGCACAGCGAGATTTCATTTAAGGTTAGGCACATGATGATAGCCAGTGTGACAGGTAATTTCGAAAATTTTGAACTGAGTNNCCTATCGGATGGGGATGATTTCAGCAATGCCAGCGTTTCCCTGATTGCCGATGTCAACAGTGTACATACCAAAAACGAACAAAGGGATATTCATCTCAAGAGTGCAGACTTCTTTGACTCTGTGAATTACCCTCATATTCGATTTGAAGCTGAAAATGTCTCCTTAGAACCCGGCGAAAATGAATTGAATGGCAATCTCACCATCCGTAATACTACTCTTCCGGTAACTGTCCACATAGAATATACCGGTACGGGAATTGATCCGTATGGCAATACTAAGGCGGGTTTTAGTATTGAGGCCAAAGTGAAGCGGAAAGATTTCGGTCTCACATGGAACGTTCCACTGGAAGGTGGAGGAGTCCTGGTAAGTGAGGAGGTAAAAATCATAGGTGAGTTCCAACTGGTCAAACGACCATGATTCACTGAAGACGAATGAAATGAAAGGAGCAAGACCGCTATGCCTTGCCCCTTTCATTTGACCGATTTTTCATAAGGCCTGGCTAATCAGGTATATTACTTGGCAAATCGATTTATATTTGCTTAATATCCTATCTTTTATTTTATCGCCCTACAAACCTTTCATGTCCAGTTAGATTTTCCTGTTTACACCAAAGATCAATGTTGAATCTCAACGGCTAACACAAGACCACATCAATACCTTTACCGGATCTCCATTCGTTCTCCCTTGCTATGGCTTGAAAATTCCGGAGCGTACATGCATTGTATGGTAGAAATTCCGGTGGAGAAATTACCCCTAAGTGATGCCCGAATATCATATTCAAACACATAAGTTCCCTTTGGCAGATAATCGATAAAGAAATTATTTGCGATATCTTTCGGCGACTCATAATATCCAAGGCCGTTCTTGAAGCGGTAGCCGCTGATATTGCTTATCGGCTCTGTTCCTGCAGGGCGCATATCCTTCAGGTGTACGTATTCCATGGGCCTGTCCACTCGTATAATGGTTCGCACACGGATCAAATCACCTACCTTTACTACCTGCCCGGAGGATAAAGGTATCAAGGTCTCTCCCGGTCTCCTTTCCTGACAATATTGTAAGACTTATCTATAGTGAGGGAGTACCTTTGAAAGTGCCTATTTTGTCCAGCTGTTCGAAGTACTGGTAGTAAGCTCCTCCCCAATTGACCACCCTGGAATTGTTTCTGACTTTGACCTCCTGCATTTCCTTGCTGATTTCTTTACCAGAATAAGTTGTCTTGAAATAGCCTGCGCCCGGCTCCGGTTTAAGGGAGGGTATATCCAGTTTCTTGCCTCCTAAGGTAATGTCCGGATAGACTGTTTCCAGATTCATGGCACCTCCCTGAAGCAACAGGGCGTATATGGCGGAAGATGTTGCCTTGGTTGTCTTCCAGTTGTTGGTCTGTTTGTTGAGCAGGAGCCACATCTTCATCTCATCGACACTGTCCTCATCCTGAGTCAATTCTGAAAACACCTCTATCATCAAAGCCTGGGTCTCAATTGGCAATTGGTACCAGAAATAGCCGTAGTCGGACTTCCAGTACATACCCAGGTTGGGATTGCGGAAGGCAGTCTGCCTCATGCCTTCAACGATAAGGCCTGGTACGGTTTTATCGCCGGCCCGATGCAAGTATAGTGCAATCATGCCTTGTGCATATTGATTCTTCTTGTTCCAGTATTTTTAGACTGATTGAAGAAATAACGATAGGCTTCCGTTTGCTGGAAATCATTTTTCCCCAGATCCATCATGGAGCGGGCATATAGGTATTGGATTGGCCAATACGAAAGATGATTCTCATCCATTTTTTGGCATCATTCTTATTATTCCGCTTGATGTCTTCATAATATCGTACCAATGCCTGATCACAATAGTTTAAAGCCCGCTCAAGGAAGGAATATATGGAAGCATCATCGTCCTTAATGACACCCAAACGGAGTAAGTGACCCAGATTCTCGACTACATAGGAAGTTACATATTCGTTTTCACGGCATCCAGGAAACCATGGCAAGCCGCCACTTTGATATTGCCTTTCCATCAATTTGCGAAGCGCGCCCTGTTGTTCATTAGCCATTCTGTTGAAATCGAAGAGTAAGCCGATATTCTTCTTTTGTTGTTCCTCGCTTTGTGCCTCCAGCACCCATGGAGTCTCTTCCAGTAAGGCAGACTTCAGTTCTTGATTTTTCTGCAGGTTGCTCAGCAGAGCGTCTGTATTTTTCCATCTTTCGAATACAGCCTTGATTTTAGGATTGCTATTGGCTATATATGCGGCAAGTGTATTGGCGTAGTAACGGCTGAGTATTTGTTCCGTACATTCGTAGGGATACTCCATGAGGTAAGGCAACGCCTGTACGGCATACCAGGCCGGATTGGACGAATATTCCAGTGTATATCTATACGGTGTTACTGTACCGGATAGATTAGCCTTAGTCATGGCATCGAAAGTAAAAGTTTNTTCCTGTCCCTTGCGTACCATGATTGGCATAGTCTCAGTCACCATCATTCTGTTGGAAAGTACCGGAAGTGTATTCTCTTCCCCATCGGTATGACTATCAGTCCAGGCTGTAATGCGTATGGTTACTGCTTCAACAGGCAAAGCAGGTGATTGGACTTCCCAGTTGACCACACTTGACTGGCCTGAACTTAAGGCAAAAGTCTGTTCAGCAGAACTAATGATCAATCNCCCGGCCAATGGCTGCAAGGTAACTGCATCCAGAAGTTCGAGTTTCGCGTGTGCGATACCACTAAGGCCATTCATGTTGACCACCTTGGCGGTTACCTCGAGCTTGTCATTCTCCCTGAAATATCGAGGTAGGTTGGGAAATACCATTAATTCTTTAGAAGTAGTGACTTCCTCCTCCAAAGTGGCCTGCATCAAATCTTTGGTATGAGCAAATAGCTGTAATCTCCATCGTGTTAGCGCTTCCTTCATCCTGAATCGAAGGACAACATCTCCGTTCTTATCTGTGTGCAGATCCGGGTAGAAAAATACGGTTTCTTCCAAAGCAGACCGTACTGAAGGCGGAACGACCTCGTGATTTGTCTGATCGGAAGGCTCTTCCTCTTTCCCGGCACCTTTATTGGAATCTGTCGGCTCACCAGCCACGGCATCGGCCATCATTTCAGCTTCCGGTTGAGCATTCCTTTCAAAATTCCTTCCCCCTGCCATTGTCGAGAACATCATCATTTTTCTGTACACACGCGTATGATGCCATTGGATCAGCAAATTGTCGAGATAGTTACGCCACTGCTCACCGATCTCAGGCTGCATATCCATTGAGTAGTGGCGGCTTAGGCTCCACAATCCGTTGTGATGATCAGAATAAGAATAGTAGACATGGTAATCAGGAAAGCCAATCGTGTTAAAATAATTTCTGGAAAACACATCAAGAGATGCATCATACATGGATGCTATGACTTCAGCCAAAACCTTTTCCTTTGCCGGCCCCGACACAACCAGTTCCCAGGTTTCTTCGGCCCCCGGCTCTAATTTGTCCCTAAACGTCTTTAGTTTGACCTGCAAATCCTTATTGGACCATGGCACATTGATTTGGACCGGTACAGNACTGCGCCTGCCAAATCCATAAGCAGAAGCAATAACAGTGACACCTCCCCGGTACTCTTCATTGATCTTCAATGTTTTTCCCAAAGCTGATGCAGCATTCAACCACTCGCGAGAAAGAAGCTTTCCTTGAAAATAGAACTCATAAAGCAATTTTCCGGAAGTATTCCTCGTCTTGTATGTCTGATTACTCACCATTCCTACCTGGTAGCTCGGTTTGTCAGTTGCAGCGAATATAAACCTATCCAGGGCAAATTCTCCCTTTGAGCCATCGGCTTTCACGCTTACATACAACGCCTCCTTGTTTGATACCGGATTCATACCATCGACATCGAAGACAATGCGGTAATCACCTGGTTCGAAATCCACTGATTTCAATGCATCGACAGGACCGGTGCCGGATTTGATTTTCCGGTCGAAAATAGNTTNTTTGACAGACCATGTTGTGCGATCCGCTTCATTCAGATAGCTCTCATAAGGCCAGAGTTNTTTGTATTCTTCCCTGCTTATTGTCACACGCTCCGGGTATGCGTATAGCTTATTCCTCAAATATTGATTTGAAGAAGTGAGTAATTCGATACGCAGCCTGCCATTGGTCGGTACAGAGACAAAAGCACTATTCTTCGTGTCCACCACCAGGTTTCTGAGATCTTTTACCTCAACTTCACCCGCAATATTGTAATCTGTATTATATGGATCATATCCTAACAGAACATTTGTACTGCCGGATTGGGTCTCTCCATTGATATCTGTTATATCAACGGATATGTCAAATGAAAACTTCGGCTTGATCTCTTTACTAATGGATTCATCCGCCAGTGCGTCAAATACAATTGTAAACGAACCGTCAGTCTCTGTTGTAATCTCTCCATTGGCAATAATCATTTCATTGGAGGGGAAAGAAGGCCTGAAATAATCAAAATTCCAAAAGTAATAACGCCAAATTTGTCGTCGTGTAACGGTAAATACGCCTTTTGCTCCATCAACTGCATTTCCTGCGTAATTGAGTGCCTTGCCACTTATTCTTACTTTGTCATTGAGTACATAAGCCTGAGTGATGGTATCTATCTTTACTTCAAATTTAGGCCGCTTGTATTCTTCAACCTGAATTCCTTTAGTGTGTTGTCCATCAATATATATGCTCATGACGCCGGTCAAGACACCGGAAGGTACTGTAAAATTGCCATGCAAGGAGCCGAACTCATTGGAAACAAAGGTTCCTTTTGATACCTCCTGATTATTGACATCACGCAGACTGACAGTCACCTTTTTATTTGGAATGATGTGAGGAACAGACTTCTCATCATGGCTGTACAGGATAGCTTTGAAATAGATAATCTGTCCCGGCCTGTAAATAGCCCGGTCCGTAAATACATTGTAATTTATAGACCTGTCGTGCCGACCACCAAATCTATAGGGATAGGATTGTCGGAGGTCAATCAATTGATCTCCACCTTTGGTAAATGATGCGAAATAGTTGTTGTCCGGTGAGACTTTAGGTGTGACGAATCCGTTCTTATCAGACTTGCTTTCATTGAGTAACCTAATGTTACGTGTATTGTAGCTGTATGTATAGATTTCTGTCTTCACACCTTCTAAGGGCATTCCACTCATACGGTCAATGACCACTGTCGAATGATCCAATGTGCCATAGGGATTGTTTCTCATTACTGCCAGGTTAGAGAATTGCACCACAGCCGTTTCACTATAATATTCTCCATTGTCGGGGAGTTTCTGTGGTACAAAGAGGTAAATACCCTGATCGGTTCCGTCCATCTTTACTTCCACACGATGAGAACGATGGTCAGCAAAGTCCGGCAAATCTATCTTCACCGTTTTGAAGAGGTTCTTACCGGTTATTTCCTGCAATGAATTCCTCTCATATCGGTTGAATTGAAATTGAAAAAATTGTTCACGGGTCAATTTGTAAATATTTACCTCAGCCTCGGTAAGATTGGCATATTGCACAGCCAGCAGAAAGGGTTTGCCGGGGAATTGGACACTTTCCCCTTGAATCGATACAGAGCGGGCCTGAAGGCTGGCAATTTTGTTCTGCGCCTTGATGCCGTATTTATTGTTGGGGTAGTCCGAAGAAAGCTTTTTCAACCTTTCAATCATTTTGTTTAGCAAAAACCGATCCCCTTGATCAGGATTATCGGAAGAATATTTATCGATGGCAAGCTCCAATTCAATCAGCCTATATTCAAAGGCAGCTTTCCAGTCCTGTTTAGCTCCTGATTCAACCTGTTTTTGTATTGCCACTTTGAAGTCCCTATCCTTCAGGGGATCCACCGAATGCTCATATACAAAATTCAACCTTTCCAGGTCTATTCTCCGTAAAGCCTCCTCATTGCCGTTGCTCAGATGATGTTGCAACAATTGTTGGTAGATTTTTAGACTATGAAATACCCGCGATGTAGAATCTTTTGCCTCGAGCTTCATGGCGATAAATTCCTCATATGGAGCAAACCATTCACTGCCACGGATTTCAAATTTATATACCGGTTCTTCAATATAATTTCTGCTGTCGGCAAGATAGTCCAGCATCTGATGAGCCAGAAAACTATATAGTGAAGGCCTGTATAGGTCTGCATTACTTTGGGTTGTAATCAGGTCGATATCCCGGATAGGTATGGTCCTGAGCTTTTCATCGGCTATGGAAAGGTCATAGTATAAGTCAATTTTTTCCAAAAGTTTTTCTTTAGACCAGGTCTCAAAGTCATCATCTTCCTGCAGGCCCTCACCGGATGTTACATCTTGAAGTTGGTACCGGTTGGCATTCAGATAGGAAGCATAGGTATGAGCGGTGACATTCAGAAGAATCTGACGAGCCGGAAAAGTGGCGGAAGCAACCTCACTTTCAAGATATGCTATGGCGTCCTTGGTGCCATTTTCATTCTCAGACTTTATCCTGGCCAAGGTCATGACCGCGCGGATATAGCCATCCCACTGTCCTAAACTCTTGTATTTAGTCAACAAGGTGCCTAACAATTTTTCGGCACTCTTATATTGACGTATACTGATGAGACTGTCTACTGAAACAAAGTCTTTTGGATCGGTAGGATTGGATAGATTGGCCATATTTTCGTTATTTTCGTTATCAAATGTACTTTCAGAAATAGCATTACCGGTACCTCCAACATCCTTTTGCTTCAGATTTGAAAAACAACTTGTCAGGGTGACGAAAAATATCAGGCTAAATAAAAAACTGATAGTTCGCATGGTTGTATTATTAAGGTTGAACAATGATTGTCCGGTTATAAATCCATTTTCTTTTCCATAACGTAATTTTAAGTCATAAAGTTATTGAAGAATGAAACTTTCTCAAAAAACATTTTAATTTACTAAAAAACTTTTTCATTTAAAAAAATGAAAGGACTACCAAGCTTGATGGTGTTCACTTTGGCAGGCCTTCCTGATAGATTCCCGGAAACTATTCATTTGATTAATAACAATATCATCGTAGGTTAATCAGATTGAAGGTACAAATACCAAGCGGCATTATTGCAGGAAAATTTGTTCTGATCAAACTTGAGCAACACTGATTTTTATTTAAAGCGAAAAAGGAAGACGCAGAAGGATTTTTGCTTCTTTTATTTCATTAAGTGATTCATATTCAACTCAATACACCCATATTGAGTGTATCCGTTCTTCAAACTGGTTCATAAAACTATTTGGCGAAATTAATCAGGTTGATAATTACTTTAGTGAAATTTTCATGGGTATCAAGTAGTAAACCCCTCATAATCAGGTAGCAATTATAAGAAATCAGGCAAGGTTAACCAGATTCGTTACAAATAATATGAGATAAAACAGAAATGTGATTATTATTTCTTATATTTACGGGAACAAGGAAAAATAGTCATTCGGATCAAAGGCAAAGAAACAGATTGTGAAACAACTATTCACTAAACGACAAAAAGGTAGGTCGCTATCATTTTTGTGTGAATGATTAGATCTGTTTATTGTTAAAGAAAAATGAAGAGATATGATGACGCAAAGAATGACTGATCTGATGAAGCTTTTGGAAAATGACCCCAATGACAGCTTCCTTTTGTTTGCCATAGCCAAGGAATATGAACAAATGAGCATGCCTGACCAGGCAGAGCATTATTACCTGACACTCCGTAAGGCCAATCCTTCCTATGTGGGACTTTATTACCACCTGGCCAGGTTATATGAGGATACCGGAAAGGTGGAGGACGCCCTGAATATATATGACGAAGGAATATTTATGGCAAATAAGATGCGCGACCAACATGCCCTTGCTGAATTAAAAAACGCAAAAATGAACCTCGAGTTGATGATGTAGTGATTCAGCTCTTCTCAACTTTTGCAGCATTGCTGGGTTACTCTTACCCGGAAATCCAATACATTGTGGATGTTCCTAAACGACATTTTTACTGACCCGGTCATCCAATTTCTTAATGAGTCCGTAAAACGACTTTTCAATTGAATCCAGACAACCTGCTTTCTCTCCTTAAAAACAATCAAGAACATTTTCGCGCTAAACTTGTTCGACCTACGAACAATTGTTCGCATATCATCATATTTTTCTATTTTTGCGCAAAAATTCAACCAGTGGTTCAACAGTTTTATTCACTCGAAATAGATTTTCTGGAACATCAGACAGAAGACAGTACAGTCATAGGTTTCAATACCAAGGAAGTACCTGAGGGCGTATTCGATTTTAAAGCAGGACAAAACATCACCATTAAATATTATTTCGATGGGGAGGAGATCCGCAGATCATACAGTATCTGCACCTGTCCTTCAGAGAGTCGGATCCATATCGGAGTAAGGGCCATCAAGGACGGTCTNTTTTCCAACTTCGCTCTTAAAAATTTAAAAGTCGGTGACAGACTCGATATTCTTCCTCCGGTTGGCAGTTTCACGATACAAGGCAAGATGGCAACCAGCGGCCGGTATGTATTNTTTGCCACAGGAAGCGGCATCACACCGGTGATTTCCATGATAAAGGACAAACTGGAAAAAGATCCGGCTGCTACCTGTACCTTATTTTACAGCAACCGTTCGGTAGGTTCGATGATGTTCCGGGATGAACTGGACGGTATCAAGAATAAATACAGTACCAGATTTCAGGCTGTATATCTGTTCAGCCGAGAACAACTGGATTCGGATCTCCTGTACGGAAGGATGGATGGAGACAAGGTGAGGCAATTGATGAACATCTTTGTTGCCGATAAAGCAGGTAGCCAATATTTTATTTGCGGACCAGAAGAACAGACCATTGCCATCAGGAATCTCCTGACAAAGGAATTGGGCATACCTTCCGGTCAGGTTCACTTCGAACTTTTCCATACGGGCGACCTAAAGCCGGAAGTAAAGTCACAGGAGGAGGTTACCGACTTCAAAGGTACAGCCGAGGTCACAGTCAGGATCGATGGTAAGGAAACCACCTTCCATCTCGCTTATGACAAAGAGAGCATTCTGGATGCCGGAATAAGGCAGGGCCTGGATCTCCCATATTCCTGTAAGGGAGGTGTGTGCTGTACATGCAGNGCGCAATTGCTGGAGGGCAAGGTACATATGGATCAGAATTATGCATTGGAGGATGATGAGGTTGAAGAAGGCTTTATCCTGACTTGCCAGTCACATCCGCGTGCAGGGAAATTATTCGTCGATTATGATGTATAATGGTGCATGAAGCAGGAAGGTAACAATCCGCGCCGGGATTACATCATCCTTAAGGCAGCAGAAATCATGAGGAATCAGGGTTATGCCGGTGCCACCATGCGCGATATTGCCCGGGAAGTAGGTATGGAAGTCAGCAGTCTATACAACCATATCCGCTCTAAACATGATATCCTCGCTACCATTTGCTTTTCAATCGGGGATGAATATATCACAGGTCTTGACACCATCCTGGATCGGGAAACAGCTTATCCCGAAAAGCTTTCCTGTATAATCGGGCTACATATTGATCTGGCAGCAAGGCACAAGGACTTGATGATTGTATTTGAAGAAGAATGGAAACATTTGCAGGACGAAGATTTAAATAAATTCAAAAGCATGCGTGCTTATTATGAAAAAAAGCTGGAAAACTTTTTCCGATTGGGAATGGAACAGGGAAAATTTAAAAACATGGACGACCGGACCATGCTGCTAACCTTCCTTTCTTCCATTAAATGGCTCAATTATTTCTTTAAAGACAAAAATAATTACGATATTGCTGTCCTCAAAAGAGAAGTCATGGCCTTAATCAGTCATGGATTGTTGGCCGACCCGCACTAATACAAATTAAAATTAACAATTCAAATTAAGGAATATGTCAATAGCTGCATCCGCAAATCATTTTCAGGACAGGATCGACCGGGATGAAAAGATAGAACCCAATGATTACATGCCGGAAGAATACAGAAAGACACTAATCAGACAGATTTCTCAGCACGCTCATTCAGAGATTGTAGGTATGCTACCTGAAGGTAATTGGGTTACAAGTACATTGAAGAGAAAGGCCATCTTGCTGGCCAAAATCCAGGATGAAGCAGGACACGGACTTTACCTGTATAGCGCCTGCGAAACACTGGGTGTGGACAGGGATGATCTAATAGATGAATTGCATGAAGGAAAGGCTAAATACTCCAGTATATTCAACTATCCATCGTTAACCTGGGCAGACATGGGTGCCATCGGCTGGTTGGTGGATGGTGCCGCAATCATGAACCAGGTGCCTTTGTGTCGTACTTCCTTCGGACCCTATGCCAGAGCTATGGTTAGGATTTGTAAGGAGGAGTCCTTCCACCAGCGACAAGGTTATGACATCCTACTTGCTTTGTGCCGTGGATCTCAGGAGCAAAAAGCTATGGCCCAGGATGCACTCAACAGATGGTGGTGGCCGGCACTGATGATGTTTGGCCCGGAAGATAAGGATTCTGTGCGCACCCAGCAAAGCATGAATTGGCGGATCAAGCGGTTTACCAACGATGAGCTGCGGCAACGGTTTATCAATATGACAAAGCCACAGGCTGACTTTCTGGGGCTGACCATTCCCGATCCAGATATCAGGTGGAATGAAGAAAAGCAAGGTTACGACTTTGGCCCGATCAACTGGGATGAATTCTGGCAAGTAGTCAAAGGTTACGGTCCGTGTAATGCCGAACGTATCGAAGCGAGGAANAAAGCCTGGGATGATGGACGTTGGGTACGTGAAGCAGCCGTCGAATATGCCAANAAATACGAAAATCAACAATAATTTTCCTGTTAGAATATCTTCATAATCAATCATTTGTAAACTAACCTTAAAAAATATGCGATGAGCAGCAATTGGCCACTTTGGGAAGTTTTTATCAGAAGCAAGAACGGACTCCAACACAAACATGTCGGCAGCCTGCATGCTTCAGATGCAAAAACGGCATTACAAAATGCCCGCGATGTATATACCAGAAGAATGGAAGGCAACAGCATCTGGGTTATCCCTTCCAACTTTATCACGGCATCCGACCCTCAGGAAGATGAAGAATTTTTCGAACCGGCGGAAAGTAAGATATACAGACATCCGACCTTCTTTGAACTGCCGGATGAAGTCAAACACATGTAAATTCATTAGAAATGATCGAAAATCAACTTCCAATATTCCGATTTCTGGTACAATTGGGTGATGATGCCCTCATCCTTAGCCAGCGTCTTTCCGAATGGTGTGGCCACGGACCCGTCCTGGAGCAAGACATTGCATTGACCAATATTTCACTCGATATACTGGGACAGGCACGGCTTTGGTACCAGCTGGCCTGTGACCATACTTCAGAAAGCATGACCGAAGATAAAATCGCCTACAAAAGAGATTCAGCCCAGATGACCAATCTGACTCTCGTAGAGCAACCAAACGGCGACTGGGGACGAACAGTGATGCGACAATATCTTTACGATAGTTTCAAGAAAATGTATTATTCCCGGCTTAGTGAGACTCATTATGCGTCGATTGGTGAAATAGCTCACAAATGCAAGACAGAGACCAATTATCATTACAAATGGAGCAAGACTTGGGTACAACGACTGAGCATGGGCGAAGAAGGTCACACGAGGATGCAGGACGCACTCAATCGGCTATGGCGCTTTCATCATGAGCTTACTATCCCGAGTGCCACTGATCTGGAGATTTCCGCTGAAGGCATAGCTCCCAATCCAGCAGATCTGAAAGATGCATATTTAGAAGAAATATCGAGTTTTCTGACTGAGTGTACCCTGACCATCCCGGATGATAAAACGGTTATTACAGGTGGCAGGAAGGGTATTCATACCGAACATCTGGGCTACATTCTGGCTGAAATGCAATTTTTACAAAGAGCTTATCCTGACCGGGAATGGTAATGACATATACCGGGAACGATGTAATCGCTCTGCTCAAAGAAGTAGCAGATCCGGAGATTCCCGTGTTGTCTGTAGTAGATCTTGGAATTATAGAAAAGGTATGTGTAGACGGCAATCGTCTCTATTTGGGCATTCTACCTACCTACAATGGTTGCCCGGCCATCGATCTGATAAGGTTGATGATCCACGAAAAATGCTATGATGCGGGGTTTAGAGATATCGAAATAGAATACCTGAAGACACCACACTGGACGACAGACCGGATAAGTCCGGAAGGTATGAATTCGCTCCGGGAGTACGGTATCGCAGCCCCGGACAAATCCACCAGGATTGACCAGCTCATCCATGGAATTTCTACAATACGGTGCCCAAAATGCGATTCCTCCCATACGTTCCTGATTTCGGCATTCGGATCCACGCCATGTAAAGCACTGATGCAATGCAAGGATTGTCATGAACCATTTGAGTATTTCAAATGCAACGGGATACCAAATGATTAGCCTGATTTGCAAATGCCAATTTCAATACGAAATTCAAGCCTTCCGTAAAGTCCTTATCTCGGCTTATAATTTCGCAAATCACGTCCCCACTGTAATTTATCCCTTATCGTCTTGGTAAATGTAATCTTTGGAAGCCTCACAAGAGGGATGGTATGGGGTGCCTTTCGGATAGTAATCTTACAATCGGGAGAGATGACTTCATACCTGCTATCCAGTGTACAAAGAAAGTTCTCTGCTCTGCCTTCGATGGTAAATTCCAGCTGAGCAATATCGGGTACCACAATAGGCCTTACACTTAAGTTGTGCGGAGCGATAGGCGTGATGATGAAGTCCTCCGCAGTTGGAAGCAGGATGGACCGCCACAACTGAGATTATAGCCGGTACTACCTGTCGGGGTGGAAACAATGATACCGTCGGCCCAATAAGAATTGAGAAACTCCCCATTTAATGTGGCGTGTATCACGATCATCGATGAGTGATCACGCTTGATGATGGTCATATCGTTGAGTGCATACGGGTAGGATTCAAATTGGCCTTCATTGGACTGAAAGTGCAGAAGAGACCTGTATTCAAGCGTATAATCGCCGGAATTGAGGCGATCGATAGTCTGGCTGACATACTTCTTCTCAATACTGGACAGAAAACCCAATCTACCCATATTGATACCGACTATCGGGATATCATTGGTTAGCATGGACGCTTCCAACAAAGTGCCATCCCCACCCAAAGAAAACAAAAAATCGATGTCCTTCAATCCGGTCAAATCCGAGGCTCCTATTCCAGTCATTGAAGTAGGCAGGTCCATCCATCGTCGTACTGAGTCATAAACTTCCTTCATGAAGGAAATCCTGATCCCGGCAGATTGGCATTTTTCAATCAATTCCCTGACAATCGGAGCCTGATCCTCTTCGATTCCTTTGGAAAAAACAACAATATGCTTCATAATCCAGCGTCAAAATGCAAGTAAAATCCGAAATTCCTACTGCTGTTGCGTGAAACTTCCAATCTTACCAATTTGTTATAATAGAATACCACATCAAGGCCTACACCGTAACCATAAACATATTTATTGGTCAGCGGATTCCCGTAAGCATAAAATCTGTCGGCGACCCTTGCAATATCAAATCCTCCGGTCAAATATACATCCAAAGGCATTTTCCTGTACGCTTTGGNCGCCATATATTTTCCCCAATCCAACTCCTTGCCCAAGACCTTGTATCTCGCAATGTTTTTCAACAGGAAGTAATCCTGCCCATCGATTACATTCAGATCGTAACCACGGACATAAATATCATCGTAACCAATTGCCTTATTGAAATAATAGGGTACTTTCCCCCGATCAAGATTGTATCGGCCCAGGGTGCGCTCCTCGAGACTTAGCTCTGGAGTAATTTTAAAGAACCCTGATAAGAGAAGTCCTGCATCTGACTTGTGTATATCATGGCGGCTTAATCCAATCTGACTAAAATATAAGCCCAGACTCCATCCTTTCATGGCATAAGGAACTACATCCCGGGTATCATAGCGGAATAAATAGATAAATTCCGGAAAGCTCAGTTTAGATCTGTTGTTGAGATAGTCCGGGTTGTAACTCGTGGTCAACGAATCATTTATATTGAAATGATAATAGTTTATCTCCACCAAATGTTTTGCATAGATAGCAGGCCTATAAAACATCCGCGCCCCTACCTTTACTCTTTTGAGCAGGTCCTGATCCAGATTGCGCTTTAATACCAGAAAATTGTCAATCGTCTTATAGGCGACTTCTCTGTTGGCGGCATAAAAGCCTGTGAATCCGATTCCAAGGGTATTGGAATGATTGAGATAAGGATAATCGTAATCAATTGAAATTTTCTTGGTAAATCCTGCCTGACCATATATCGTGAGGCGATCACCATTGCCGGTAAGGTTGATATGACTTAGGAAAAGCCCGTATGATAAACGTTTCAAAGATCGATTGTAATTGCGCCACCATTTGTTGAAATCATTGTCGATAAATTCCAGCAAGGGTGCAGGATAGATATATAAAGCCTCTTTGCAATGAATGTTGACACCGGCCGATTGTGCCTCGATATTCAGGTTGATAAGATTGCATCTCGCCTCCACCACCAGATTGGTATTCAGAAGTCGTTTTTCATTGGTTTGAAAGATAGTAGCAAGGTATTGCAGATCCAATGAATCTCCTTTCTTGAAATTCAATTCACGAATAAGTATGTATTCCCGTGTTTTCTCCAGTCCGCTGATCGAAATACTATCTATAGCAACTTTTTGCCCTGAAAGGCAATAAGAGGCTACAAAGAAAAAGAAGAAGAACGTATATCTTCCCAAATGTTGCTTTTGATGGAGAATCCTGAACTGCACGAGATGAATCAACGCATCTTTGGCCTGCGTTGCTTGCTTCCCCACGCTGTGACATGGCCATACGATTCTGCATATTTAATTGTCCCGATTTGCCCAGTGCTTGCTTAAACTGCTTGATCTGGTCTTTGATCATTGATTCGGTCACCTTGAGTTCGTCTGCTTTCTTGACCAATGTCGTTGCTTCCCTGTAGTTGCCCTTGACTGCTGCAAGATTGGCCTGTTGCAGGTAAATCATTGCCTTTTCGTTGTCGGAGGTATATTTTGAGTTTTCACTCTCTTTAAACATTCCTTTTGCCCCCTCGTAATCCTTGCCTTGCATGGCAAAAGTACCTTTCAACATATAGTATGCAGAGCGACCGGGGCCGAATAGTAACTTAGGAAAGAATGTCAATGCAAGCCTTTTCTTTGCTCCTTCCATATCTTGTGCCTGCATCAACTGACTGGCAGACTGGACAGTTCCTACCATTAAATAACCCACCAGAAGAATAAGTGCGACCAAATATAAAGGGAAGGCATACCAAAAACCATAGAGTGTAGTAAGGACGATGCCGGCAATAATAGAGCCGACTATTAACGCAAATCGTAAAAATATATTGATGGTAAACATAGTCAGTTTTTTCGCAAAGTAAAAATCCGCTTATTTCAAAAAGACACCGGGTATTTAAGAAATAAGCGGATTGAGATAACTGAAGATCAATATTATATCTTTAATGAGCTCCGTTAAGTGGCCTCTGCCTACTCCAGCTACCTATATGAGCGATGCCCCAATGGTCCGGNNCCGCATTATCAAAGTCCAGTTTATACCGCTCCGGGATCTCCTTCAGGAAGGATCCGGTCTCATATTCAGGGAAAATCTCCCGATATGTCAGCATCGATTGGAATGAAATCCTTCGGTAAATATGCGACCTTGTGACGTTCGACACTTTATCCAGACCGGACGCTCCAAGCAATTCGACAACACTTTCCACTGTGCCTTTATGGAAATTAGCTACCCGGGTCTTTTTATCCTCTACTACCAGTCCAACCGTCAATTTGGGATCCTGAGTAGCCACCCCTGTCGGACATTTGTTGGTATTGCAAAGCAAAGCCTGGATACATCCAACGGCCATCATCATGGCACGTGCAGAATAACATGCGTCTGCTCCCAATGCCATTGCCCGAATGATGTGGAAGCCTGTTGTAATCTTACCGGATGCCAATATCTTGATATGGTGCCTGATATCCAGGCCGACAAGCATATTGCGCAAAANAGCCAAGCCATCCAGCAATGGCGNCCCGACATAGTTGGAAAATTCTTGCGGAGCAGCACCTGTACCGCCCTCAGCGCCATCTACAGTGATGAAATCAGGATAAATATTAAGCTCCATCATTGCCTTGCAAATGCCGATAAACTCACTCTTATGGCCAATACACAACTTAAAACCGATGGGTTTGCCGTCCGCCAATTCCCTCAGCTGCTTGACGAACAAAACCAGGCCTCTCGGTGTATCAAATGCCTTGTGATAAGNGGGAGAAGCAACAAGAGTATGAGGTTCGATACCACGGATAGCTGCAATTTCCGGTGTGTTCTTTGATGCCGGTAGAATACCTCCGTGACCGGGTTTGGCGCCCTGGGATATCTTGATTTCAATCATCTTGACCTGAGGTGTGGCGGCTTTCTNCCTGAATGCTTCTGGGCTGAAATTACCATCGGCAGTCCGACAGCCAAAGTAACCGGTTCCAATCTGCCAGATGATATCTCCTCCATGCTTCAGGTGGTGAGGGGTTAGACNCCCTTCTCCGGTATTATGCGCAAAGCCGCCAATTTTTGCACCGGCGTTCATAGCTTCCACGGCATTGGCACTCAGTGAGCCATAACTCATCGCAGAAATATTATAGATGCTGCATGAATACGGCTGCTTGCAATCCTTATTGCCTATGAGTACCCTGGGATCATGATCGAGCGTGGAAANATCCTTGGGCGCGATGGAATGACACAACCATTCATAACCTTCAGTATATACATCAAGCTGAGTACCGAAAGGCATGGTATCATTTTCTTTCTTTGCGCGCTGATAGATGGTCGAACGGTCGATTCTGTTGATGGGACGTCCGTCGATATCCGATTCAATAAAATACTGGTAAATTTTTGGCCTGAGTTCCTCCATAAGGTAACGTAACCTTCCAAGAACCGGAAAAATCCGCATCACTGCATGTTNTTTCTGGAACATATCATAATAACCAAGGATGACCAAAGCTGCAATTATTGCCAGCACCACATACCAGTTAGGCCCCAGGAACCATGCCAGGAGAAATACAGCAATAAGCAAAGCGGATGAGATGATGACAAATTTTTGTCTCATAGTTCGTTTAGGGTTTTATTTCAACATAAATGAAATGAATGATCACAGAAAGTTCATTAATTAGCTGCAAATTATATCAATTAATTTTTAACGGCTAATATTTTTAATTTCTTCAATCCACCGGGTAGACTCCATTCGACTGTATCTCCTTCACTGAATCCAATCAAAGCAACTCCCAAAGGCGAAAATACAGATATTCTTTGTTTTGTCATATCTGCTTCTTCTGGAAGTGTAAGTGTCAAAGTCCAAATTTTCAGAGAATCCAAATCCTGAGCATCAAATTTNNGGTTCAATCGGATGATGTTGGGATTAATAGCCTCATCCTCAACAATATTGGCCCTTCCAAGCTCAATGGCGAGGTTGCCAACTTCTTTGGTCTTGAGCTGGACAGGATAGTTAGCTATCAAAGTCTTAAGGGTCTTGAAGTCAGTTGAATTAATGGTTGGTATCATAATATTTCAAAATTTTAAAAGTCCTCCTTTCCCCGGCTGTTTCTCACGCCGACCAAAAGATTGACTTATTAGTTATATAAAATTTAATTTTTAGAAAACGAAGCGGAACCCCTCCGTTTTACACAAGAATATTAACGGAGGGCTATAGTGATAAAGGCCTTATTATGGGTATTTGCTGATACGAGTGTACCCGTATTGCCTGAGGACCTGTATTTATGCTGAGTTTTTACCATTACGGCTCAAAATTATCAAATAAAACGCAAAGATACATAATAACGGTTAGATTGAAAATTAGTTTCTTATTCAAAGTTAATTGTACACGATAAATGTTTAATTTGTTAAGGTCTAAAAATCACTGTATGACATAAACTTTAGATTAAATGCCATGCTAAATCCGGTAATTTTCCCTCAGGATTGGTGAACAATAGCCCTGTATGAAAAATAAAAACAGACATACCCGCTACCAAAATAAAACCCATTGTCAAATCCGGACATATCAAGCAGAAAAGACAAGGTATATCGAGTCACATATGCTTAAGTAAGCACAAATCAGGAAAGCTCCCGTCCCTGAAGTCACATCGACAAGATGCCTGTAAGTACCGGACAAATTAGAAGTATATTTCCATTATTTTGTCTGATTGGCCTTAGAACACAGTACCCAGGATTATGAATCACCAACCTGTCTCTCAGGGCAGTTGATTCCGTGCAATCAGGTTTCAAACAGCTTTGTGCGGTTCTTATAATTAAAATTTGAACAACTCTTTATTTGATTAATTGATCCTATCCCAATGATATCGCCGATTGGTTGATATTTATTTATAAAATTTAAAAAAGACCATTACATCCCACTTGTTTAGAATATTTCTAAATTGCCAACTTCCATAGCGGTTATGCCCTATCTTTTTTGAATTTATTATTTTGTTAATACATTTGTGGCAACAAGTAAAGTACAAAACATGAATTGGTTTAATAGCTTCATTACTTCCAGGGTCGGGCAAAAATTCGTCATGAGTTTGACGGGATTGTTCCTGATTTCTTTTCTATTGGTGCATTTAGTGGGCAACCTACAACTATTGAAAGACGATGGTGGCCTGGCATTCAATATGTATGCAAATTTTATGGTTCACAATCCATTCATTAAATTTATTTCAATCGGTCTGTACATCGGAATACTGTTACATGCTGTCCAAGGTATTGCCCTGAAGATTAAAAATCAAAAATCACGCGGCAATAAAGGTTACGCTGTCAATAAATTTGTTTCCAAGTCATGGTATTCTGCTAATATGGCTTTATTGGGTACCCTGATTCTCTTCTTTATCTTGATCCACATGGGTGATTTCTGGTTGAAGTATAAGTTTGGAGATGTATATCCTATGGTTAACATAGATGGGCAAGAATTGAAAAATCTATATTGGGGTGTAAATCAATCCTTTAGTCAGCTATGGATTGTCGTAGTGTATTCAGTTGCTATGGTCGTGCTGTACTTTCACCTTTTACATGGTTTCTGGAGTGCTTTTCAGACTTTGGGCATTGACAGCCACAAATACACGCCCGTCATCAAATGGGTGACCAAGGTTTTCTCNTTTTTGATCTGTCTGGGCTTNTTGATCATACCGATATATTGTTACCTCAACAGTTGATACCGACACGGTAATAAATTATTAATGAATTAGTTTTAATCCAAGATATTATGAGTTTAGATGCTAAGATTCCTGAAGGCGATATAAGCCAAAAATGGTCCAATTATAAATCCAAGGTACATCTGGTCAATCCGGCTAATAAGCGAAATCTCGAAGTAGTCGTTGTAGGATCCGGACTTGCCGGTGCTTCCGCTGCTGCCACACTGGCAGAGATGGGATACAAGGTCAAGGTGTTCTGCTTTCAGGACAGTCCACGTCGCGCACACTCCATCGCTGCTCAAGGAGGTATCAATGCCGCCAAGAATTATCAGAATGACGGTGATAGCGATTACAGATTATTTTATGACACTGTCAAGGGAGGTGATTATCGATCCAGAGAGGCCAATGTATATCGACTTGCAGAAGTCAGCGGTAACATCATCGACCAGTGTGTAGCTCAGGGAGTACCTTTTGCTCGTGAATACGGAGGAATGCTGAGCAACCGCTCTTTTNNGGGTGTACAGGTGCAACGTACCTTCTATGCTGCCGGTCAGACAGGACAGCAGTTGTTGCTTGGGGCATACTCAGCGCTGGAACGTCAGATCGGGATGGGTAAGATCAAAATGTACAGCCGCCACGAGATGCTCGATGTTGTCGTCATCGACGGTAAGGCACGAGGGATCATAGCAAGAGACTTGGTAACAGGAGAACTGGAGCGCCACTTCGGGCATGCAGTCCTACTTTGTACCGGTGGTTATGGCAATGTATTCTTTCTTTCTACCAATGCAATGGGATCCAACGTAACCGCGGCCTGGAAAGCTCATAAGAAAGGTGCCTATTTTGCCAATCCTTGTTATACCCAGATCCACCCAACCTGTATTCCTGTGAGTGGAGATCATCAGTCCAAGCTGACATTGATGTCCGAGTCACTGCGTAATGATGGACGCATCTGGGTACCAAAGAAGAAAGATGATGCACGTCCGGCCAACCAGATACCCGAGGAGGAGCGCGACTACTATCTTGAGCGAAGATATCCGGCATTCGGCAACCTCGTGCCACGGGACGTCGCTTCACGTGCAGCAAAAGAACGTTGCGATGAAGGCTATGGCGTTGGCACTTCCAAGATGGCAGTATATCTTGATTTCGCTTCAGCTATCAAGCGCTATGGCGCAATCGAAGTGACCAAGCACGGAATTGCCAATCCGACTGAAAACGATATTATACATCATGGTAAGGAGATTATTAAGGAAAAATACGGAAATCTGTTCGATATGTACAAGCAGATTACCGGTGAAAACCCTTATGAAGTACCGATGAGAATCTATCCGGCAGTACACTATACCATGGGAGGCCTTTGGGTGGATTATAACCTGATGACAACAGCGCCCGGCATGTACGCTTTAGGAGAGTGTAACTTCTCAGATCACGGTGCCAACCGACTTGGAGCATCTGCATTGATGCAAGGCCTTGCGGATGGTTACTTTGTCATTCCATATACCATAGGGGACTACCTTTCAAGCGAGATCCGCACCAAAGCAATCTCTACCGACCATGAGGCATTTGTTGCTGCTGAAGCCGATGTCAGGGCGCGTATCGAAAAATTAATGAATGTTAAGGGTAAACATTCCGTTGATCATTTCCACAAGAAGTTGGGCAAGGTGATGTGGAACAAATGTGGTATGGCACGCAATGCACAGGGACTCAAGGAGGCTATAGAAGAAATACGCCAAATCCGGGAAGAGTTCTGGTCAGATGTAAGAATTCCGGGAGCTCCGGACGAATTCAACCCGGAACTGGAAAAGGCTGGCCGCGTAGCTGACTTCCTCGAATTAAGTGAACTGATGTGTATCGATGCACTCAACAGGAACGAATCATGTGGTGGTCATTTCCGTGAAGAATTCCAGACAGAGGAAGGGGAAGCATTGAGGGATGATGAGAATTTCTCCTATGTGTCAGCCTGGGAATTCAAGAAGGATGGTGATTTTTCACTCCATAAGGAGCCATTGACATTCGAATATATCAAAGTCGCTCAGAGAAGTTATAAATAGAATTTAATCAACCGGCAAATCCAATTTGCTATAATATAAATCAAGAATGTTATGAAATTGAAACTCAAAGTCTGGAGANNCAAAAACGGCCAATCTGAAGGCGCCTTCCAGAATTACGATGTGGATGATGTGTCTCCGGATATGTCATTCCTCGAAATGTTTGACGTTTTAAATGAAAGACTGATAAATGAAGGTGGTGATCCTATCGCTTTTGACCACGACTGCCGTGAAGGTATCTGCGGGATGTGCAGCATGTACATCAATGGTCAGCCACACGGACCTAACCGAGGTGTGACTACCTGTCAGTTGCATATGCGTTCGTTTAACGATGGCGAATCCATCACGGTCGGTTCNTGGAGGGCTAAGGCTTTTCCGGTAATCAAGGACCTGGTTGTGGACAGAACTGCATTCGATCGAATTATTGCGGCCGGAGGATTTATATCTTCCAATACAGGTAATGCTCAAGATGCCAATTCTATTCCAATCGGTAAGGAAATCGCTGACAAGGCTTTCGAATCTGCTGCCTGTATAGGTTGTGGAGCTTGTGTGGCAGCCTGCCCCAATAGCAGTGCCTCGTTATTTACGGCTGCCAAGATTAGCCAACTTAATCGATTGCCACAGGGCCAGCCTGAGCGATACATCCGAACTCGCGATATGGTACATCAGATGGATAAGGAAGGGTTTGGAGCATGTTCCAATACAGGTGCTTGTGAGGCCGAATGTCCGAAAGAGATTTCCATTTCCCACATCGCAAAGATGAATCGCGACTATATCAAGGCATCATTGTTCAAGGATTAAACAGATCTTTGGTATATTATCAAAATAGATAACAGGGCTGTCTTTTGGCGGCCCTGTTAATTTTCCAGATCCAGGAAAGTCGCAGTATGGCTATCCTTTACCGCCTTCAAACCCTCAGGAGGTCCCTGGTACAGAATCTTCCNCCCATTCCTTCCGCCTTCAGGCCCGATGTCGATGATGTAGTCACTACTTTTGATGACCTCCATATTATGTTCAACTATAATGATAGAGTTACCCCGATCAATCAGCTTATTGAAGGCTATCAGCAATTTTCTCACATCTTCAAAGTGGAGTCCTGTGGTAGGCTCGTCAAATATAAAGAGGGTGTGAGGCACCTTGTTGTCCTTGGTCAGGAAGCTTGCCAGCTTGACCCGCTGAGCTTCTCCACCCGAAAGGCTCGATGACGCCTGTCCCAGTTTGACATATCCTAAGCCTACATCAAGCAATGGTTGAATCCGATTAATAATTTCCGGTTGATCAGCAAAAAAATCAACGGCCTCTCTGATATCCATTTCGAGGACGTCATAGATATTTTTGTCCTTATATTTGATATCCAGTACCTCATTCTTGAATCTCCTTCCTTTACATTCATCGCAGACCAGACTTACATCGGCAAGGAATTGCATATCGACTATGGTTACTCCCTCTCCTTTACAGATTTCACATCGTCCACCTTCCGCATTGAAAGAGAAGTGCTTAGGCTTGAATCCTCTCAGTTTTGATAATGGCTGTGCTGTGAACAAGTCACGGATGTAATCGTAAGCTTTTACGTAAGTGATTGGATTGGAGCGGGACGACTTCCCGATTGGTTGCTGGTCCACCATTTCCACCACATTGATGGTATGAAAATCTCCATAAAGATCGGNCGCAATATTGTTGGAGGTATGCGCACTCCTGGTTTGAAGGGCGTTTACAAGTGTTGGATAGAGTGCGCNCCTGACAAGCGAACTTTTACCACTGCCACTTACACCGGTGACGCAAACAATGGAATGCAAGGGAATGGAGACATTTACTCCATCCAGATTGTGAAGATAGACACCATCCAACTTGATAATATTCCTGCCGACACGCCTTTCTTTGGGAACTTCGATTTTCTTCCGGCCAAGCAAATAATCGATGGTCAGGCTGTTGTTAACGGGAATTTGTGCAATATCCTTATAATTACCGGTAAACACGACCTCTCCACCCAGAACCCCTGCTTCAGAGCNCATATCGACCAGATAATCGGCACTCCTGATGACTTCTTCCTCATGCTCCACTACAATGACTGTATTTCCCAGATCACGAAGCTTCTTCAAGGCAGTTACAAGATTGCGGGTATCTCGGGGATGAAGGCCTACAGAAGGTTCGTCCAATAGATACAATGATCCGGTGAGATTACTTCCCAACAGCCTCGTGAGGTGGATGCGCTGCGTCTCACCGCCACTTAATGTAGATGCCGGCCTTTGCAATGTGAGATAACCAAGTCCAATGGCAACCATGGTCGACAGTCGTTGATTGATTTCTGAAAGTATTCGTTCCGCAATGGTTACATCGCGTTCTTCTAATCTTATTTCCCGAANAAATTCATCCAACTGTTCAATATCCATTTCTGCAAGCTCAGCAATATGTCGCCCATTGACTTTAACATAAAGTGCCTCCTTACGCAATCTTTTCCCTCTGCACTCCGGACAAATAGTTCTCCNCCGGTATCTGGCCAAGGCGATACGATCCTGAATTTTATAGCTCGTGTTTTGTAACTTTTTGAAATAATCGTCAATGCCCAAAAATCCATCACCCCCTCTCCAGATAATCTCCAATTCTCTGGAACTCAATTTGTGGTATGGTGTATGGATGGACAGGCCCAGTCGCTCCGCATTCTGGATCATCGACTTGTAAAAGTTTTTACCTTTATCGCCTGACCATGGAGAGATTGCGTGGTCATACAGACTAAGATGTTTATTGGGTATGACCTTGGATTCATCGATACCTATGGCCATTCCATAACCTTCACATACATGACAGGCGCCTACTGAGCTGTTGAAATTGAACAAGGCCACTGAAGGCTCTTCATAACCGATACCATTCTCTTCAAATCTCGTACTAAAATGATGCATCTCACCTTCTTCTGTGAGCAGGACACAGCTGCCATTACTCTCTGCAATTGCTGTTTCTATAGAATCTGCTATACGCTTGAAATTTTCCACATCCTCCTTTCGCACTGCGATTCTGTCCACCACAACATAAGCGACAATTTTATTATTTTCACTGTCCTTATTTATTCCTTGAGGCAGGTTTGACACAAGTTCATCTATTCTTTGGACTTCTCCATCAAGCCACACCCTGTTGAATCCTTNTTGCTCCAGCTTTTCGAGAACAGTCCTCAGGGGTTCTTCCGCTTCGTTGTAGGAAAATGGACTCAAAATAGAAAATCGAGTGCCTTCTTCCTTGTTGTTGAGAAAATTCACGATGTCACTGACGCTATCTTNTTTAATTACCTTGCCAGTGATAGGTGAAATTGTTTTCCCAATTCTTGCGTACAAAAGCCTCAGATAGTCGAAGATCTCGGTCAGGGTACCTACCGTACTCCTTGCATTGGCACTGCTTACCTTCTGATGGATGGCTATGGCGGGAGTGATGCCTTTGATATAGTCCACCTCAGGCTTTTTGATTCGTGTCATAAATTGACGGGCATAGCTGGATAGGCTCTCTACATAACGCCGCTGTCCTTCCGCATAGAGCGTATCCATAGTGATGGATGATTTACCGCTACCTGACACACCGGTCACAACGATGAGTTTATGCTTGGGTATGGTCAAGTCTATATTCTTCAGGTTGTTGGTCCGTGCGCCCTTAATTACGATATTCAGCTTATCGTAAAGAATCACCGGCTCGCCTTCAGGTGAAATTTGTTTTTNTGTCCTTGGCATATTTTGATTCCCTATATGGATTTGAAAGAATAAAAGTTGTAAAAGTAGTGAATTTTGACATCACCTATCAAACTCAAATAAAGAGTATCATGGTTAGTCATAACACAAGACATGTAAAAAAGTTAATACCAGCTACACAGATTAAAATTTCAAACCATGATGACAAATGGTTTCAGTGTAAGAGATTAAGTGTTGTGATGTATAAGATCAATACTTTGAAATCAGGGTCGAAAAATGAAGTAGGTAGGAAAATAATAACTGAATATTATGATGGCACCGATGTTTCATCATGCTGAGAAAATTAAAATACGCGATTTGGTTTCGCTTTTATTCATAAAATTGCTGGAAAGGCCAATGGTAATTGAAAAGGCGACTATTAATCATCTACCTACTTCAGAGGTGACACCACCCCCATCCTCCCAAAAATCGAAGTAGGTAGGAAAGTAATAATTCAAAAACCGCCACATACAAGATTTTGGAGACAAATGAAAAATTTAATTCCCGAGTAAATCATCTGAATTTTGGCAAAGCCGCCCCGAAAGGCAATACCTTCAAGCATTGTGACTATTAATCATCTACCTACTTCAGAGGTGGGCATCACCCTCATTCCCCCAAAAATCGAAGTAGGTAGGAAAGTAATAATTCAAAACCGCCATACACAAGGATTTGGAAGCAAATGAAAAATTTAATTCCCGAGTAAATCATCTGAATTTTGGCAAAGCCAACCTGAAAGGCAATACCGTCAAGCATTGTGGCTATTAATCATCTACCTACTTCAGAGGCGACATCACCCACGTCCCCCAAAATCGAAGTAGGTAGGAAAGTAATAATTCAAAAACCGCCATATACATGGTTCTGGAGACAAAAGAAAAATTTAATTCCCGAGTAAATCATCTGAATTTTGGCAAAGCCAACCTGAAAGGCAATACCGTCAAGCATGGTGGCTATTAATCATCTACCTACTTCAGAGGTGACACCACCCCCATCCCCCAAAAATCGTAGTAGGTAGGAAAGTAATAATTCAAAAACCGCCACACACAAGGATTTGGAAGCAAATGAAAAATTTAATTTCCGAATGAAAAATCTGAATTTTGGCAAAGCCGCCCCGATAGGCAGTGCAGTCAATCAATGTGGCTATTAATCATCTACCTACTTCGATTCCACCCCTATTTCATCCTCACTTTCTTAAAAGACCCTCATTCAAAATTTCAGGATAGCTGATGCGATTTGAAAGCCTTGATTACCATTTCCTGCACACCGTAATAAACATTGTAATAGTCTGTCTCAACCTGCCTGGGATTCGATGGGTCATATTCACCTATCTTTATTTTGGGGCATAAGACAAAACTGATTCCTTCCTTACCGACATCCGTTATCTTAACCTCGGGAATGGGATCCTTAAGTACATCGGGATGACTTAGCATGACATCTACAGCCAATTGCCTGGCACTATCAATATCGAGCTTTCCGTCAAGTGGAATCTTCAGATTGATACAAAGGCTTTCGTTAGCGGTATAGTTAATTACAACCCCTGTACTTAGCGCACCATTTGGCAGTCGCACCGTTTTATTTTCCTTGGTCAGAATACTGGTATAGACAATGCCAATCTCCCTGACAATGCCAAAGTGATTTTGGGCCTCGATAAGATCCCCCTCTCTAAATGGCTTAAGAACCAAAATGGTGACTCCACCGGCAAAATTTCCCAATGCTCCATTGAGTGCGGATCCTAGCGCAACACCCAGGCCTGCAAGCAAAGCGGCAAAACTGGTGATATTGATGCCAAGCAGACTGATGACGGTCAAAAGTAACAGGATTACAAGTATGATCCTGGTCAACATAATCAGGAAGTTCCTGAGGGAAGGATCGATATGGCTGCGGTGAAAAATTTTCGTCAAAATTCTGAGAGCCTTTCGAATCAGCCATGTCCCCAAAATATACAACAGCAATGCTAAGATCAGCCTGGGAATAAATCCTATAACCAGTTCCGAAAACTTATCCATCCAATAAACTACACTAACCACCTCCTTATCAGTATCTCGAATCAACTCTTTTGCAATTTGCAGAAAAACCATTTTGGTAATAATTTCACTCTAAAAAAACAAAAATACTTTGAACTTTGTATTTAAAACCACGAATATATTCAATTCTAAATGTAACAAAACAATAGTTTTCTAACCAAAATCTCCTCCGGGTTGTATCAAGAATAATCCGGGACAAAATATGCCCCATAATTAGTCTCAGCCTGTTTAAATTTTAACCAACCGGGCTGCAATCCCGTTGAAATGCCTTAATATTGCAATAATTATTTTCATTAAATTTTATGAATCGAATGTTTCGCTTTTTCTCAGCCATATTAATTTTCTTCCTCTGTACAGCTTGTGGTCTGTCGGGATTTGCACANAANAAAGATTTACCGGTGAATTTTGTTAACCCGCTTATCGGTACAGCCGGCCATGGTCATGTATTCCTGGGGGCAAATGTACCTTTCGGTATGGTTCAGGTTGGGCCAAACAATATTGGCAAAGGCTGGGACTGGTGTAGCGGATATCATTATTCGAGCAAGGAAATTCTCGGTTTTTCACATCTGCATCTTAGTGGTACAGGAATTGGTGATTGGGGAGACATACTGGTCTTACCTGCAACCGATAAGCCGAAAACTATTGCAGCCAGGAAGGACGATCTAAGCGATGGTTACGGTTCTCCCTTCGACCACAGCAATGAGGAATGCAAGCCCGGATATTATAAAGTCTATCTGGATCGTTATAAGGTAACCGCCGAAATATCAGCCACATCAAGAGCTGCAATCCATCATTACAGGTATGACGCAGGGGTTAATAACCCACATATTTTACTGGACCTATCATTCGGAATCGGCTGGGATGGCCCTAAGGACATGGATGTCAGGCGATTGGACGACTCCACATATATTGGCCACCGGCTATCAAAGGGATGGGCTGATGACCAACGTGTATTCTTTGCCATCCGCTTCAGAAATAAATTAGGCAAAATCGAAATTTTCAACGACACTTCAAAGAATAACATGGCGCATGCCGCCGCCTTTCATCCTCATCTTGATACAGATGGAACCGTTGATTTCAAGGTTGCGATTTCGTCTGTCAGTACCGAAAATGCTTTGCTCAATTTAGTGACAGAAATGCCACATTGGAACTTCAACCAATACAGGGAACAGGCGACGCAACTATGGAACGAGGCTTTGTCGGTCGTGGATTACAAAGCAGATCACAAGAANAAAACAATATTCTACACAGCCTTGTACCATAGCTTCTTCTTCCCATCAGTGTACGATGATGTCAACGGCGAATACAGAGGTAGTGACCAAATGGTCAGGCAAGGTGTTACAAATACTAATTATACGGTATTTTCGCTTTGGGATACTTATCGAACNCAACACCCGATGCTAACCATACTCAAACCCCGGATGGTAGACGATCTGATCAATACAATGCTTCGCATCTATCAGGAACAGGGCAAACTTCCGGTATGGCATCTGTCCGGCAACGAGACGAATACCATGGTAGGCTATAGTGCTGTGCCGGTTGTCGTCGATGCATGGAGGAAAGGTTTTCGGGGATTTGACTCAAATCTTGCCTATGAGGCTGTCCGACATTCCTCACTTCAAGGCACAGATGGGATTCAATACATTAGAAAATTACAATATATCCCTGCGGACTCTGTACACGAAGCTGTTGCAAAGGCTCTTGAATATGCCATCAGCGATGGTTGCATAGCTTTGATGGCAGAAGGACTTGGCCATGAAGGGGATGCTTCTTATTACAATAAGCGAAGCAAGATGTATTCGGAATATTACGATCCTGAAACAAGATTCATGCGGGGCAAAATGGCTGATGGTACCTGGAGACCGGGCTTCAGCCCCTTTGAGGCAAAACATCGGGAGAATGATTATTGCGAAGGTAATGCCTGGCAATATACCTGGCTGGCACCTCAGGATGTAAATGGATTAATAGAATTGTTNGGNGGGGCAGCCAGGTTTGAAGCTAAACTTGACTCGCTNTTTGTCGTGACCGGGGATATGGGTGAAAATGCCAGTGTGGATATTTCAGGCCTGATAGGTCAGTATGCCCATGGCAATGAACCAAGTCATCACATACCCTACCTATATAATTATATCGATCGTCAGGATAAAACTGCCACACTGGTGCATCGTATCATGCATGAAATGTACACCGACAAACCTGACGGGCTTTGTGGTAACGAAGATGTAGGTCAGATGAGTGCCTGGTATATACTGTCGGCCATGGGATTCTATCCGGTACATCCGGCAGAAGGTATATTTCAGATTGGTACACCGATGATGAATGAAGCTCGCATCAATTTGCCGGACAATAAGACCTTTATCATCAAAGTAAAAAGAAAAAAGGCTGAAGATTATCTGGTCAAATCAATGAAACTAAATGGCCAACCTTATACCAAGAATTATATCCAATATAAGGATATCATGGCAGGTGGTATACTGGAATTCATTTTGGGTAAATAAATTAAAGGAATGCTGAAATTATTATTATTTCACGCGAATATGTATTTAAATTATTCCGGTTATAAAGATTCGGTGGCAGGGACAATCAGGTGTTGGAGTAATTTTTACTATATAAAGGAAAAATATTAACCCGGCCCATACTCTGAAATAAAAAAATATTCTTATCTTTGCGCCTCGTTAAATCCCTGTGGTTTGCTCGACAAAGGACATGGGGTTGATATTCATATATTTATAACAAAAATTTAACAGACATGGCAGTTAAAATGAGATTGCAAAGAAAAGGAAGAAAACAAGCTCCTTTTTACCACATTGTTGTTGCTGATTCCCGCTCTCCACGAGACGGAAAATACATCGAAAGACTGGGTTCATACAATCCAATGACCAAACCGGCTACTATCGATATCGATAGAGAATTGGCTTTTTCATGGCTTATGAAGGGAGCTGAGCCAACAGATACAGTCAGAGCTATCCTGAGATTCAAGGGTGTGTTGGTGAAGAAACATCTTATGAGAGGTGTAGCAAAAGGTGCATTTACCCAGGAAGAAGCCGACAAGAGATGGCAGGCCTGGATCGATGCCAAGGAGACACGAATCTCTGAGCGACGTGAAGGAGCGAAGGCTGAAAAAGTTGCAAAGCATAAGTCAATTCATGGCGAAGCAAAGGTCAAACCGGCTCCGGTAGTTGAGGAGGTACCTGTTGAAGAAGCTCCGGTAGTTGAAGAAACCACAGCAACGGAAGAGGTTCCGGCTGTAGTAGAGACACCTGTAGCTGAAGAGGCACCGGCGGCTGAAACCCCTGCCACCGAAGAATCGCCCGCAACTGAGGAAGCGCCGGTAGCCGAGGCTTCGGTTGAAGAGATTCCGGCAGAAGAGACTCCGGCTGAGGAAAACAAAGAGGCTCCTGCCGATGATCAAAATGCGTGATTAATATTTTTTAATCAATAGAGAAATATTTCACGAAAATAGTTTAAGTTTGTGCTTGACTATTTTTCTGTGTTGAAATGAACCTGGTAGGACCTAAAAATTCTACCAGGTTCCTATTTTTAACCCAAAATTTTAAATATAAATGGATCAGAATACAGATATCAAAGGCAGTATAGAAGCGCTAAAAGCCATTGCTTCCGAGATCCAGGCATCGGTCGCTCTCGCAACATACCAGGAAGAAGAAGACGAAGACAGTTACAAAGAGCTGATTGATGAATTCGAAAGTAGGCTGATGGATATTCATGTCGATGTGGCCAATCATTTTCCTTTACAACTCGAAGCCTTCGAAAGGGAATTTATCGACCCTGACCTGGAAGGCCTTCTATTGCCACGCTTGCTGGGCTTCAGTGTCCTGAGAGGATATCATGACAAGGCATATAAATATCTGACACCTCAGGACCACTTTAAGAACCTTTTGATCGCTATCACCGGATCACCCAACTTTGAATTTATCAAAAACAGAATCGGCCAGACTGTCCAAATTGGATTTGCCCTGAGTAGCGATATCTGGATTACGAACCTACTGGAAGGCATCGAAAATAAAAGAGTACACCAATGGTTGCTTTCCCAGAAACTGGATAAATTTTACGATCCGGAAGTTAGAAAGATTGCATATGTCAAGTATCGTAACCAATTTAGCTCCCACAACTACTTCACCGCCAAGATACCTACCAATATGGGTGAACTTAAGTTGTTCTACCCATCATTGAAGCATTTCCTTTTCCAACGCCAACGACTGAGATTGGACAACAGCAACATCAAACCGGCTATTACAACCATGTTGCTCAACCCCATCTTCTCAGATACAGAAGAACAGCACCAAATACTCTTTATCCTGCTTAATTTCTTCAATCTGACTGGTGACGACAGAGAATCTGTCAAAAAACTATTCAACAAGCTTAGGAAGGAAAATAAGGATTCCTCCGATGAGTATTTCGACTTCCTGATTGAGATGTACGAAAACAGGACCATCCTTGGACCTGATAGTGATAAGCGCGTAAAAGATTTCCTGGATACTTCTATCAAGGACAATATCCTGACATATTATGAGCTGGTCGATCAACTTCACAGCAAGGGCTTTATGCATGTAGATGTGATTGAGGCAATCAAGAACTATCTTAACAATTATAAAGGCCTTTCTAATGAAGCAGAAGCAATACGACAAGCAGTATTGAGGTATTTCAGGCAATGGATCGACAATGCAGATGTCAAGGACTATCCTGATTATTTTGAATTATTCAAGACATTCACTATATACATGGATTTGTTTGGCAATGAACATTTCAACCAACAACTGGAGTATTCCAGCCTTGCCTATATCAGAAGATTGCTTAAGCATTATACCGACAAGAGAGGTAAGGATTATCAGGATATCAANAAAATTTGTCCAGCACACCTTTACCGAAGTGGACTTCTTAAAAGATAAAGATGCGGTGGAAATGTTTAAGACCAAACGGAAATCAAAAGAGATCAAGAAATAGCCTGATCCCATTATAAAATTAAAAGCTGCTATTGTGACAATGGCGGCTTTTTTAATGCCCTCATTCACCATCCTTTGATGAATGGAAGGAATATCATTATCCGACTAATAATTGGAAAATCACCTGTATCAAGACGACCATACTTCCAAAAGCTATTTCTCCATATAACTTCCCATGCTATCTTATTTTAGAAAAGTTTGAATCTACGGGAATTTTTCTTGAAAAATATCAATACAAAATAAACCCTGCATAGAATTGATTGTTTCCTTATCGAAAATTCAAATTCATACTTTTGAATTTAACACATCTAACTGACTAGATTCATGAATACATATTCAATTGGCATGATTGGCTTGGGGACAATGGGGCGCAATCTTTTACTCAATATCGCTGATCATGGGCGCACCATTATCGGCTACGATAAGGATGCTACAAAGGCAGACCAAGTAAATGCTATACCAGGTTATGACAAGATTTCTGCCACTTCGGATATCACTACCTTTGTTTCCAGCCTGGAAAAACCCGCCAGAATAATCCTCCTGGTACCGGCAGGCCCCATTGTTGACTATGTAATAAATGATCTTACCCCATTGCTTTCAGAAGGAGACATTATCATCGATGGTGGGAATTCTTACTATAAGGACACTGACCGGAGATATGCAGCATTGAAATCAATAGGAATCCATTTCATGGGCATGGGAGTATCAGGCGGTGAAGATGGAGCGCGTTTCGGACCAAGCATTATGCCTTCAGGCGACAAAGTGGCTTATGATCACGTAAAACAAATCCTCGATGATGTAGCTGCAAAATACAAAGGAATGCCATGTAGTAAATACATGGGAAATGCTTCTGCAGGACATTATGTCAAGATGGCGCACAACGGCATTGAGTATGGCATGATGCAATTGATCGCAGAGGCTTATGACCTGATGAAAAATGGCCTGGGATACACTAACAGCCGGATGGCCGATATCTTTGAAATATGGTCACGAAATAAGCTTGAAGGGTTCCTGGTTGAATCTGCCGTAAAAGTACTTAGAGAAAAGGATACCCTCACTCCAATGGATTTAATTGATAATATCAAGGATGTAGCAAGGCAAAAAGGTACAGGCAAATGGACCAGCCAGGATGCCCTCGACCTCCAGGTCCCGGTTCCTACCATCGATCTGGCTGTTGTGGCACGAGACCTGAGTGGATTTGAAGCAGAACGAAAGGCAATCCATACCTTGATATCCGGCCAGAAAAATAAGATCTCGGGTAACATCACTGCAAATGAGTTGGGTAAAGCATTGCGAGCTGCCTTCCTCATTACCTACAACCAAGGATTGCATCTGATACATGCAGCTTCAACCGTCTACCGGTATGAAACTTCCATGGTAGACGTTGTCAACAACTGGAAGGCCGGTTGTATTATCAGGTCTTCCCTGCTTACCAACCTTGAAAAGGTATATACCAATAATCCTGAGACCGCTCTTATCATCAGTGACCCTGATATATTTGCCATTATCAGGGAAAGCCAAACAGCATTAAAGAAAGTTGCTGTATTCGTGATTAAAAATGATTTCGGAGCATCCGGATTTACATCCGCCCTTACTTATTTGAATATGTTTTCAACAGAAAGAAGTCCAATGAACATGGTACAAGGGCTTAGAGATCTTTTCGGCNNGCATACCTTTGAAAGGACAGACCGGCCGGGATCCTTCCACCAGCAATGGAAATAATACTTATCAATATTAAATAATTGTCTGAATGGCCAACAATAAGATACCCACAACCGTCTTTGTCATCTTTGGAGCTACCGGAGACCTGACATATCGCAAACTGATGCCTGCATTATATAATCTGGAACTGGACAATATGCTTCCGGAAAATTTTTCGATATTAGGTGTTGGTAGGTCCGAACTTACCAAAGACAATCTGATGGAAAAACTGAAAGAAGGTACCGTCAAATTCTCAAGACGTGCCGTCGATGATGCAGTCTGGAATCGGCTTTGTTCCAACTTTCAATATATCAATGGCGACTTTGCCGATCAGAATCTTTACGACAGGGTCAACTCAGCCATCCTTGACCTGAAGACAGCAGCTCAGGACAAGTTAAATGTCATCATATATCTTGCTGTCTCNCCGACATTCTTTGGTCCGATAACTAAAGGACTGGCATCATTTCCATTTATCAAGAAAAGAGATCAGACACGATTTGTCTTTGAGAAACCATTCGGCCATGACCTGAAGAGCGCNCTGGATCTCAATAAGGAGATTATGTCAGTACTTCGGGAGAATCAGGTCTATCGCATCGACCATTATCTGGGCAAAGAAACAGTTCAGAATATCCTGGCATTCCGTTTTGCCAATTCCTTCTTCGAGCCGTTGTGGAACAAGAACTATATCGAATGGATTCAAATTTCATCCCTGGAGCAAGTGGGATTGGAAGGAAGAGGAGGATATTATGACAATAGTGGTGCCTTGAGGGATATGATACAGAATCACATGCTACAGTTGATGTGTATGATTGCCATGGAGCCACCCATCAGCTTCAATGCAGATGAGATTAGAAACAANAAAGCCGATGTACTGCACGCTGTACGTAAGTACGAAGGAAATGAAGTATTTCAGAATACGGTCCGCGGTCAGTACTCAGCAGGCAAGGTCAGTGACGAACTGATTCCGGCATATCGGGATGAAGCCAATGTCAGGAAGGATTCCAACACGGAGACATTTGCTGCAGCCTTGATGTACATCGATACATGGCGTTGGGAGGGAGTACCNTTTTATATCAGGACAGGTAAAAACCTCTCGCAAAAGGCCACTACAATAGCCGTCAAATTCAAACCGGCACCTTCATACAGCTTTCCCAGGGAAGCAACCGGCAACTGGCAATCAAATCTCCTGTTATTCAATATCAATCCCCGGATGGATATCCATCTTAAGTTCCAGGCCAAGGTGCCGGGTCAGTTGATGCAGCTTAGTCAGGTCAATATGGAATTTGATTTCGACAAGGAGCTTTCGGCTAATACTCCGGAAGCGTATGAACATTTGATTTATGATGTGTTGGAAGGGGATGCCACTTTATTCATGCGTTCTGATCAGGTGGAAGCAGCTTGGCAGATCATCACACCAATATTGGACGCCTGGCAAAACACCAAGGCGCTTGAGTTTCCGAATTACACACCCGGCTCCAATGGACCGGTCAAGGCAGACGAATTACTCGCCAGATATGGTCATACATGGCTCAATCCCGGCAATATATAACCATAACCCCTGAGTAAAAAGTCGGTAAGGCAATAAAATAAAAACGTTCCTGCTATACAAGAAAAAAGGGAAACGATACTTTTACCGCTTCCCTTTTAGAAATTTATTAAGCATCACCCTTTCTGTTGTTATATCCTCCGCATTTCAGAGGATTCAATCACATCGAATTAAATTATCGTGCTTTTGATGATGTAAAGATGAGACAATAATTATTTCCTGCCTTCAGTGTATCCGGCTAAAATAAATTTTCATGGTATTTCTGTATTTTTCCAACAAACCTCGTTAAGGTAAGTCAGGTTTCTTTACATGCAGGCATATTAATGAAATCTATCAAATGGGACTATGAAATGACCCTCAGGAAGCTTTTACCGGTGTTTTTCGAATGGGTAAAGGTTGTCATTCCATCTTAGGTACCCAGATCGTAAATCTCCTTAATATGAGTCATCTCTTTTTCAATATCAATCCCAAGATCGATGATGCGACCGGTCTTGAGATCCATCACCCAGCCGTGGATTGTGACAAGACCTTTGTTGTAAGCTTCTTGCACAGAAGCAATCTTGATAAGATTAATACACTGTTCAATGACATTAAGCTCAACGAATCGGTCATACCGTTGGTCTTCATTCTCGATCGAATTCAGTTCTTTTTCATGGAGACGATATACATCTCGAATATTTCTGAGCCATGGATTCAATAGACCCAGGTTTTGCGGGCGCAAGGCAGCTTCAACACCACCGCATTTATAATGACCGCAAACAACGAGATGAGGTATTTCAAGAGCGCGTACAGCATAATCGATAACTGACTGGGTATTCAGGTCGATATTGTTGACCAGATTGGCAATGTTACGATGTACAAACACTTCACCCGGACCAAGCCCCATAATCTCTTCAGCGCTGACACGACTATCAGAACAACCTATATATAACAACTTCGGAGATTGTCCGGATGATAGCTTTCCGAAGTAGTCAGGATCGTTCCGTAATTTGTTTGTTATCCACGCTTCATTATTTTTGAAAATTGTCGAAATATCCATAAAGGAGAGATTATTCAACAAATATAACGAATCAGACGTATAACATTCAGTCCAAATTACCTCAAAACAGAAATAACTACCTATGACACATCAGGGTTGATGCTACATGGTAGTTATTAATTCTTCAAATACAACTATCAGGATGCGGCCGTAATCACAGAAGCCGTAACAACAGCCTGGGCTGCATTGGCTTGTACCGGAATGATAATCGGCTTGATCACCACCTTTTGCTTACCCTTTGCAACAAATACAGGTCCATATACCTTTTGCTTCTGAGCTTCCATCTGTACTGAAATGTAATATTCACCCGGCGCAAGACCTTTGATGGAAAACGCGCNCTTGTCATCCGTCAATTGTGACGAAACAAGTGAAAGGTCATTCTTGGCCAGAACATTGATAACTGCATCCTGAACTTCAGTCTTGTCCATATACACTACCTTTCCGTTGACAACCCCTTCGGATGGCCTGATCAATAGACCAGTTACAGTCAATAGGACGATAAACATGGAGGCAATCAAAAGACCGGATGTGGTCATGTTGGATTTTAAATTGTTATTCATGGCAAATATAATTTTGTAAGTGATTAAATTTTTGTTCCACAAAGTTAACGTATTTTGACACTAAGTAGTTTATTTATTAATATATTTTTTAAAAAATCTTTATACGACTGTTATTCTGTGTTTTATGTCATTAAAATATTATTTTGAAATAAAAAATTTAAATATAAAAACACCTGCAAATAAGCCATCACTCACACGTCTGCTGTCTTAATTCATCTTGTTTGGAATAAAAAGCAAAATATTCAAATATCAAGATTCATTTTATTGCCATTCTGATATTTACATATATATTATATGTTATATTTATATTAATAACAATATGATTAATTTTTGGTAAATTTCTATCGGATTATAGTTTTATGGCATATAACAAAATTATATTTTGACTCGAACTTGGATGAGGAATTTTGCTCTTTCAAAATAAAGAAAATTCCTACTGGTATTCGTCAACCCAGGCCATATGAAAACTCCCACCGCTGCACCCTGAAAAGGATGGACACATTAGCAACAATAATCTGAAAGGCCTGATAACTAATCATTACCTACCCATCGGGAGTATGCAATTCAATTAATTACAGGAAAGAAAATGATAATAGTTTATAGCCCTGAAACCGGCTTGACAATGGAATACTCAGTGACCAGACCACTCTCAGGCTCAATACCTCGCAGTAAGATTCTGTACTGGTTTTTCGATAGCTGATTGATAAACTGATCAATGGTAGTAACAACGACGCCATTAATTTCACTGATTTTGAAGCCCGATTTTATTCCGGCACGTGCGGCAGAACTACCGGGGATGACATCCTGCACAATAATGCCCGGATCCGGAATCCNCTCATCATCACGCAGCTCCAATCCAATTCCTTTCAGAGGGGCGTCAGTCCTAACCACTGTTTTCTTTGATTCAATCTTAAGTGGCATCAATTCGACTTCGGCAATATGGATTGTGCCACCCCTTCTGTACCTGATATTGACTTTATCACCCGGTTGGTACAGGGCAACTTGCTCCTGGAGGGCTGGATAGGTTCTTATATTGGTCCCATTGATAGATATGATGATATCCCCGGTTCGAAGTCCGGCTTCTGAGGCGGGCGAATCCGGATTAACTTTGTTGATATAAACTCCTGAACCAATTGGCTCTCCGATTCGCCGCGCAAGCCTATCTGTAATATCCTGAATTCCGACACCGAGTACTGCACGCTGCACCTTGCCATAGCTGATGATATCCCCAACCATTTTTCGAACAATATTGCTGGGAATGGCGAAGGAGTAGCCTTCAAATTTACCACTTCGGGTAAATATGGCCGTGTTGATTCCAATCAACTCTCCTTCCTCATTGAGCAATGCCCCACCGCTATTTCCTTCATTGAAGATGGCGTCTGTCTGAATAAAATATTCAAGCGGGTACTCCCCTTTAAGTAAGTCAATGGTACGTCCTTTCGCTGAAACAATGCCAGAGGTCACCGTTGAATTGAGCTGGTAAGGATTACCTATGGCAATCACCCACTGACCCACCTGGACAGAGTCGCTATTGGCCATGGTCAGATATGGACAGTCGTCCCTGTCTATCTTAAGGACGGCGATGTCGGTCGACTGATCACTGCCTGTAAGCGTAGCTTTAAATTTATGACCATCATTAAATGTCACCTCATAAAGATTACCCGGTGCAAGGACGTGATGGTTGGTCGCAATATAGCCGTCAGCAGTAATCACCACCCCTGAACCGGAGGAAACCAGAGAACCAATATCCCAGATCGGTATAGCCTTATTCCTGACTGTGATTCTTACGACGGCAGGTGTGCCGATTTTGGCAGCTTTGATAAAATTACTACCTGATCCCTGTGCAAATTCATTGGTGACAAATCGACTCCCACCATCGCTTAAAGAAAGTGAAACCGGCCGCCCTGCGGGTTGGATCATATACATTATGCCATTGCTTAAAAGCACTGAAAAACAATTATTATTATATCCCGCTTTCTAATGGTCATAAATGATAATCAACGATTTAAATCATCCAAATTTATTCAAATAAAACGAATCCTACCTGATTTTGTTGCTCCCGGAAAGCTCGAATCATTTCAAATTCCAATAAAACCGCCTATTCAATGGTCAAAATTATAATAAAATTCATTCAAATACCTTGAGAAATATTTTACCACGGATGACATACGAGATAGACATCGCAATTACAATTCCCCAAAATAAACAAAGGAAGTGATTAAATCCCCGGAAAAGAAACAATCTGTTCATCAATAGTTTCAGCCAATCAATCATCATTTATAAAGACCCATTATAAGGTTTGATTTTAAAATACCAAGTAGAAAAGGACCGAAAATATCCTACCACAACCATTTGACAATTAAAGTGTTCCAATACGATAAATAATCAGGAACGATGAAAATAGAAATCTGGAGCGATATTCAATGTCCTTTTTGCTATATCGGCAAGAGACATTTTGAACAAGCATTGGATCAATTCAATCATAAGGACAATTTGCAGATAGAGTGGAAATCCTTCCAGTTGGATCCAACCATTCCCGAAGCAATGGAACATATTCCTACGGTATATCAGTATCTGGCTGATAGAAAAGGAATGCCCATTGAGGAGTCGCGGATGATGCACAAAAATGTGACCGAAATGGCACAACGGGCAGGCCTTGAATATAATTTCGATCATGTACATGTTGCTAATTCGCTCCANAGACACCGCATTATTCAGAAAGCCAAGGAATACGGACTTGACGACATGGCAGAAGAAGTTTTCTTCAAAGCCTACTTTATCGACGGAAAGAACCTCGGCGATACCGTGGCCTTAATGGAACTAGGCGAACAAGCAGGGCTTACGCAAGAACAGGTCAGCGATGCACTGGAAAACGACCTGTATGCCTACGCTGTCAATCAGGACATCAAAGAAGCAGATAGCCTTGGAATCCGCGGAGTTCCTTTCTTTGTTTTTGACAGGAAATACGGTATTTCNGGNGCCCAGCCGGTTGAACTCTTTGTGAAGACCCTCAATCAGGCTTACCAGGAATGGGATCAGGGCAATACATCCGAATCCATTGCCCATACTGGTGAAAATGCCTGTTCTATTGATGGTACCTGCGAATAAATTATCGCAATAAAATAAAGACAGTTGAACAGGATTTCATTACCAGCAGATATAGTTGTCCAAGAAAAGTCATTACTTTCCGACAATTGGTATCATTTGTACAGATATCGATTCACCTATACAACCGCTACCGGGCGTAAAATCAATCAGACAAGGGAGGTCTATGACCGTGGTAATGGAGCTTCTGTGTTATTGTACAACGAGGANAAAAACACGGTCATCCTCGTTCGTCAGATGCGCTTCCCTACCTGGCTCAATGGCAATAATGAAGGATATTTATTAGAAGCCATCGCAGGCTTGCTGGATGAAGATGATCCAAAAGAATGTGCCTGTAGGGAGTCGGTAGAAGAAACAGGCTATCAACCGATCAATCTTTCCAAAGTATGTTCCGTGTATGTATCGCCGGGTGCAGTCACCGAAATTCTCCACTGCTATGTAGCAGAATATAATGATATTCTACGCCAGGGAACAGGAGGAGGGATAGATGACGAGAATATAGAAGTGTTGGAAATGGATTTCTGTGATGTCTGGAATATGCTTCTTAAGGGAGAGATCCGTGACGCAAAGACGGTGATTTTGCTGCAGCATCTGAAATTGTCCGGCAAGATGAAAAGCTAAGACGGTTGGTTTATTTTCCCATCCCCGTATTTCGCAGTAAAGGCTTGACTACAATCAATATTATCTACAAAAGATAGAAAAAATCTAAAGGCATAAAATTTCCTCTAATGCCTTTTATTGGTTTCGAATCCCCGTCTATTCCGAACCGGCTAACGAATATAATTCACTGATCAACTAAAAAACCGGAAAAGTGATATAACTCAGCGGACTGACCTCACTATGAAATTCATTCTGTCAATTCAAATACCTAAAAGTATTCCATCATTCAATAGAGGACCCTTACAATGATGTGATGCAATTTCCCAAAGGCCTCAAAAGGCATCTTATTTTGCAAGTGTGTATTGTTCCTGGGATTGAATGTAGTCGATGGTGTTCATCTGGTTCATAATCCTTCGACATCTTTTGGATAGATAGTCAGAGGGAGCATTGACCTTGTATTTAAGCGGATTGGGCAGGACAGCTGCCAGCATTGCCGCCTCTTTCTTATTTAGTTCAGAGGCACTTTTATGGAAATAATGTTTGGAGGCAGCCTCAATCCCGTATATCCCATCCCCGAATTCGATTACATTGAGATAAGCTTCAAGAATTCTTTCCTTAGGCCACACCAGTTCGATCAATACGGTAAAATATGCTTCCAGCCCTTTTCTCACCCAGTTTCTTCCCTGCCAGAGAAAAACGTTCTTGGCTGTTTGCTGGGAAATGGTACTGGCTCCGATTTNTTTGGTGCTGACCTTATTGTGAGCAATAGCCTTTTCTATCGCCACAAAGTCAAATCCATTGTGATCAAAAANAGCTTGATCCTCACTTGCCAGAACCGCCTTAACGGCATTTTTAGAAATGTGATCCAGCGATACCCAATCCTTTTCCCACCTGAAGTCCCGTTCCTTATCTTTCAATTGTTCAACACTTCTAATGACCATCAACGGTGTCACAGGAACAGGTATGAATCTAAGTGTCACCACAGATACCAAGCTCAATCCGAGAAAAGTGAACACAATAGTATAAGCCCACCTTTTATAGTGTATCCGTCTAACTTTCCCGATCAATTCTTTTACTTTCATATGTCAATGGGACTGCAATTTTAATGCCATTCCAAACATATTATAATATTTTTTAATATATTGTTTGAATTAATTTAGGATCTTAGTCATGATTCAAAGCTGAGACATCAAAATATTGACATACTTTTCACAAAAAATTGACACTTTCAGGTACAAATTTTTATTATACAACATTTCGAAAGAATTGTCCTGTAATTTAACCCCTTTGAGTATGGCCGCATTAGCTGTATGCACAATTTGGAAATATAACTCAGATCAAAGCCTGTTTGCTATAGTTCTCATAAAAAACAATTCCGGGCAAAATATAATTCAAAAGCATAAAAAAGCTGTCCCCGGGGAACAGCTTTTATAACTTTATTTACCTCAGTTTTAACTTTTGGCGTAAGAAGTTTNTTCCTTAATACGGGCAGCTTTACCTACTCTGTCTCGCAGGTAAAACAACCGTGCACGCCTCACTCTACCTCTTTTGACAATCTTAATTCCTGAAATGCTGGGTGAAGCAAAGGNGAAGATCCTTTCCACTCCGACCCCATTGGAAATTTTCCTTACTGTAAAACTCTTAGTAAGGCCATGTCCTTTAATCTGAATAACATCTCCCTTGAAGAGCTGCGTTCTTTCCTTTGCACCTTCTATGATCTTGTAGCTTACTTCGATGTGATCACNCGTACCAAAATCCATATTATTGTTGACACTGAGAGTCTGTTCATTTACAAATTGTATTGCATCCATGACGCTAAAATTTTTATATCCTTTCTTGAAATGAGGCACAAAGGTAAATAATTCAATTGAATTAACCTACAATGATCCTAAAAATTTGTTATTTTTTATATTGGCTATTTACCTGAATCATCTGATCAGCATAGCCTTGCCTGACAGCTTCTTCAACTCCCCTCGTGGCCCCAGCAATCTGACCTTGACGCCATATGCACCATTGGGCAAATAATCACCATTTTTATTCTTTCCACTCCAACCCTGGTTGAATTCATCGGTCCGGAATACGATCTCTCCGAATCGGTCAAACACAGTCATTTCGTACTCCACAATACCAAAACCATTTCCCGCCGGCCTGAATTCACTGTTTTCGCCACTCGAAGCCGGCAAGAAGGCATTAGGCATATAGATTGTATTAATGGNGACCACATCCACCAGGGTGGAAATCGTATCTTCACAGCCAAACTGATTGGCCACTACCTGATAAATGGTAATCAATCCGGTATCTCGGAAGGTATAGCTTGGATGCTGCTCAGTCAGACTGTCAAGATTGCCTATATAATAAATCCATTTGACGGCATCCTTACTATCATCCGATATCTTCATAACCGGCTGGATATTGGACAACTCCTTGGGTGAGTAGTCAAATCCGGCTGTAGGAAGGTCATGGATCCTTACACCTCGCCTGAACAATCCGCTATATTCACATCCCACCTTATCAGTCACATGAACACTGATATCATAGTCAGCAACCCTGGTATATTCATGCATGGGAGCAAGTCCATTCCCGGTTGTTCCATCCCCAAAATCCCATTCTATATTATATGAATTGTCAATGGCCGGATGTAGGGGGAANNACACAATTTGAGCAGGTACACAATCATCAATTTGCTTCCATTGCAGCACTTTATCAGGAATCGGATAGTAGGGTATGACAGTCTCTACACTGTCCACGCAACCATTGGTATCCGTTATGGTCAGCCTCACCGGATAATCTCCTGACTCCGGAAAGCCATGGTCTATCTCCGTTGTGGAACCAAAGGCGCCATCCGGGTCTGCCCATGAAAGTGTCAGAGGAAGGTTGGTATCTCCATAGGATTGGCTTACAAAGCGTACTCCTTCATCTTTGCATGTATCATAACTAAAGGTATAATCAGCATGTAAGCCCGGAAATTTGGTAAATTCGAATGTAGCGGTATCCGTACATTGAAGATCCTTATTGAGAATCATTTTACCGAAATAATTACCATAATCAAAAGCAGCAAGATCCAGGTCCTTGGTGGAAAATATCGTATCCTGGCCAAAAGGATAATTCACCTCCCAGGAGTAATTGAGAATGGACGACTCCAGCGAACTTATATTCTCAATCTTCAAAAGTTGATCTCCACAAAATTTAAATTGGATATCCTTACCTTTTCTTGTCTCCACCGAAAGTTCAGCACGCACCACCTTCTCACAATTGGCCACATTGAATTGGAAATCCCGAATGGAAGAACTTAGCAAGACGCCATTGCGGTACTCGTCAATCCTCACACCAACAACAAACTGTCCGACAATATTGGGTGTCCCGGTCAACAGCCCCGTTTTGTAATCAATGGCAACAGTGGGAGAGCCACCCATTGGATTCTGCCCCTTAAATGGCGGCCTGTAATAAACACTATCATAAGGAGGCAGGCAATCAGGTTGCGGATCGACCTGCTGGCAATTGGGTGNCGCACCAAATCCTCCCTGACCACCTCCATTAAGAGGGGTGACCATATGATATACAAGACTGTCGCCATCAATATCTTCTGCAGAATGATCGAAAGTAACATTGAATCCCGCACAAATGGCTATTGGAGGTATTGTCTTAAAATAAGGACTTGAATTCTGCAGTTGTTGTGCCAGTGGAGTAATTTCCGTGTAATAGGTTGCGCCATATTCTCCCGGATTGAGGATATTGAAGATGGTTTCATTGCGACAACATCGTTGATAAATAATATAATAGCTTCTGTTAGGATCGACCGGCAGATCGACCGTCTGAGTATAAACTCCCTCCTGGACACATACCTGAGGAGGTTTAGTGATGCATGGATTACTAAAAAGATTGGACAAGTTCTTGATTACCGGATTCCCCATATTGAAATCACGTCTGTAATATTTACCGTCCGAGGTGGCAATCGAAAGCATGGCCGGCCTGTCAAAAGGACCATTCTGAGGGTTGCCGCAATCCCGGTACACACGTAGTGTAATTTGATATTTATTTATGTTATTCGTGGAGGATATGAATTCATAACTGATATATCCACCTATAATGTGTTTGGCCTGAGCTGAGGTAATAATTAATGAAGAGAAAATAACTGTGAAGATAAAAAAGCACTCTCCTCATTTTATTAAACGAAATTGAACATTGAAATAATTTTTAAAGAATAATTATATGAATTTAGCCGACAAGTTACGAAGTTTTTAGACGAATGTATATCAGGCCTGGATGAAATAATCATTTTTATTATGAATAAAATCTACAGTGTAAAATATTTATAAATATTTACTCCAGTAGAATGACATATAATGGGTTTGGCTCTTCCCTGATCATTGGATCAATACTGCCTTGCCATATATGGTCTTCTTCTTCCCTCGAGGTTCGGTTAAATCGATCTTTACTGAATAAACTCCCTTAGGCAGCACATCTCCAACCTTATTTTNTCCGTCCCATCTACCATTAAAATCTTCGGTGGAATACACTTCATTTCCCCAGCGGTCGAAAATCGCCATCCTGAAGTCTCTCACGCCATAAGGAATACCTACCGGTCCATACAGGTCATTTCCGGAATTGGAGCTAATATTGATAACATTAGGCAGATAAAGGGTATATCGCGNGGAAACATCTACAATGATAGCAAGGCTGTCCCTACATCCATTTTCATGTGACACCCATTGTACCATATGATAGATACCGGTATCCCGGTATGTATAGATTGGGTTGCGGTCAGTGCTATTATCACCTGTTCCGAATTCATATAACCAAGATGATGCATGACTACTTTCATCATGAATTGTTATGGTAGGTTCCAGATTGGAGGGGTTGGATGGCTCAAAAGTGAATCCGGCCACAGGTGATTGCAGTACAGTTATGGTATTGCTGAATGTAGCAGATGTTGTACAACCAAACACATTTGTTACTGTCACGTCGACCGTATAGATGCCTCTATTTTGATAAGTATGCTCAGGGCTGACGCCTGATCCCGACTGGCCATCGCCAAATTTCCAGTCAATGATATACTTATCTGTAATATAGCTATTGGGCTTTTTAAATTGATAGGTAAACGGCTCACAACCTATCACGCCCCNCGGATCAAACAATTCATCTCTGGGTATTGGAANAAACGCAACTCTCTCTGCCACGCTGTCAATACACTGATTCTGGTCGGATACTACCAGAATCATATCATAGAAGTCAGGTTCTAAGGTGTTGAATTGTGCATTGAATGAATTGGCAAATATCCGGCCATTGGCCTTCCATTCGCTCGAAATTATGGGGCCTGCATCACTGACCGACATATTGGTAAAGTTGATAACCTTACCGTAGCAGGTGTCATAATCAAAGGTAAAATCGGCCCTGATGTCCGGAAAAACATTGACCTTAATGGTAGTAGAATCTGAGCAGGGCAAGCCTCGATTGAGGTACAGCGTACCGAAATACTGTCCCAGATCTTCGGTATTCAAACGATAATCCTTGCCCGTGCCATTAGTCACATTATTATTGTGGCTGAAGGACCATTGTAAATCAAAAATGTCATTGGTTACCTGACCGGCAAAGGCTACATCCAAATATTTATCACCACATAGCTTGATATCAAGATCTTTACCAATCATTCCGGCAGCTGAGATAACAGCATCTACTGTCTTTTCACACGAAGTGACATTAAATTGAAAATCACGCCTTATTTCCGAAATAGGATTTCCATTTCTGTATTCCCGAAGACAAATCCCAACTACAAATTGTCCGGATATACCAGGAGTACCTTTGAGGAAACCTGTTGCCGGATCAATCGATAATGGTGTAGGCCNCCCAAGCGGATTTTGGGGACTGTAAGGATTGCGGAAGGTCACTTCCTCAAAGGGTGGTGGACAATCAGGCTGCGGTGCCACCACATTACAACCATTGGTCCCCATATCGTCATTTCCACCCCCGACAANAGNGGCGCAAAGTGAGTATACCAGGGAGTCTCCATCGACGTCAGTAGCTGAATGATCAAATTCCAAGGNGAAGTTGGCACAGATCGCGATCGGAGGAAAATATTTGAATTGAGGGCTGCTATTTTGAAGGCTTTGAGCGGACGGAGTTATCTCCACCATGAAGGTAGATCCCACATCTCCCGGACGTACAATGTTGGTGATGGTATTATTACGACAGCAACGCTGGTACACGATATAGTAACTGGATGTACTTACAGGCAATTGAATCGTTGTTGTATAAATTCCCTCTTCAACGCATATTCCGGGTGGAACAACGAGGCATTTATTAGTAACAACAACATCAAGTTTCTTTACAATCGGAGTACCAAAATTTATTTCTGCAATGGGCAGGACCCCATTTCCACGATAGATAGTACCCAAAGCCGGAATTTCACCTATGAGTCCATCGAAATTGGCCTTATTGGCCTCAGGCTTACAATCACGATACATCTTTAGGGTGATTCGATAGGTAATCAAATTCCCGCTCTGACCAGCAAATTCATAATACATCACACCTCCGATGATGTGCTTGGCCTGTATAGGTACAGAAAGCAGCAGAAACACAAAAAGCAGAATATATGAATGCCTCATTTGATTTTACCCAGATAATATAAACGTCTGACACCTATATAATATATATGGAATCCTACGAATGTGACAAAGATAAATAAAAAAAATTGCCAAAGGTATTAAATGGGTTTATTGCAGGCGACAACAAGCATTGATTTATTATCTTTGTCGTATGGATTCCTCTCAATACGAAGCGGATATTACAGCGTGTATCAAGACACTGCAAACGGGCGGCCTAATTTTATATCCAACAGATACCGTGTGGGGTATCGGATGCGATGCGGAAAATGAAGTTGCCGTCCGGAAAATAATCAGGATTAAAAACAGACCGGATACAAAGTCATTTGTTGTCTTAAGTCAAAGCCAATCAACAGTCCGTGAAATCGCCGATCCCATCTCTCAATTAATGCTAGCATTTAAAAACAATGCCTTAAGACCGGTTACATTTGTCCTTTCCAACGCCCGCAAGGTAGCTCCGTCTGTAATCAATGAGGACGGCACTATAGCAGTGCGAATCCCTTCTGATGATTTCTGCAGTAATCTGTTGAAAAAGTTTGGGGGACCCATCGTTTCCACTTCAGCCAATATAAGCGGACAACCCACACCGTCTTTTTCCAGGAGGTCAATGGAAAAATCAGACAAGAGGTGGATTACATCGTGCGATATCGGCAAGATGACATGACACCTCGTCAAGGGTCCATCATCATTAAAGAAAGTCCAAAAGGACAAATTCTTATACTTCGGTCTTGAAGCGTCCTTTACTCTTTCTGATATCCACTGCTACCACCTTATATTCCGGACACATGGCCTCACTATCACTCTCATCGCTGGTCAGATCATTCATATTAATCTCAGGGAAATGGAAGGTTGAAGAAAGAATACCGGGCCTCACATCTTCAGTTACTCTGGCACGCACATCTATCTTACCCCGAGGGCTTGACACACATACCATGTCCCCGTCCGCTATAAAGTGTTTTTCTGCATCCACCGGATTGATCATCAGATAATCTTCCGTCAGAATAATACTGTTCCTGGTTCTTCGCGTCATCGTACCTGCATTGTAGTNCTCCAGGTTTCTGTTTGTAGTCAAGATATAAGGGAACTTATCTCTGTGTTCCAGCAATTCCTCCGTCTCACGAAAATCGGCACTTTTAAATCGACCTTTGCCCAGCTTGAAGGATTCGGTATGCAGGATCTTGGTATCAGCACCATCCGGCTTGACAGGCCATTGCTTACCATTGATACCGAGGTCTTCCCACTTTATCCCGGCAAAGAAAGGCACAATCTGTGATATCTCTTCCAGCATGGTAGCAGCATTATAGTCCGGTTGATTGCCTCCCATCCTATTCATCAATTCGATAACAATCTGACCATCAGGTTTGGTTCCTGCTAATGGCTCCACCACTTTATTGACGCGTTGAACGCGACGTTCACCATTGGTAAATGTTCCACTCTTTTCAAGGAAGGAAGAGGCCGGTAAAACCACATGTGCATATTTTGCAGTCTCATTCATGAAAATATCCTGGATGATGACAAGGTCCATCTTCTTCAGTGCCTCCACTACAAAACTGGAATTCGGATCGGACTGGACGACATCTTCACCCATGATCCAAAGGCATTTGAGCTTATCTTCCATTGATGCTTCATACATCTCAGGTATCATCAAACCACGGTGAATCGGTAGTTTTACCTTATAGAAATCCTCATACAGCTTGTGGAATTCCGGATTGGTGACATCCATATAACCTGCTCCCTGGTAAGGCTGACATCCCATATCCGCCGCACCCTGAACATTGTTCTGACCCCTCAGAGGATTGACTCCTACGCCCTTTCGTCCAATATTTCCGGTTATCATAGCCAGATCGGCAATGAGCATTACAGCATATGTCCCCTGCGAGTGTTCTGTCACACCCAGTCCGTGGAAGCTCATGGCATTCGGTGCTGAAGCATAGGTTATAGCCGCTTGTCTTACCTTTTCCCTCTCCACGCCTGTCACCGCCTCCATCTTATCGATGTCAAGCTGCAAGATGTGTTCCTTGAATTCTTCATATCCCTCTGTACGGGATTCAATGAACTTTTTATCTTCCAGGCCTTCTTTTATGATGTAATAAAGCATCATATTGAGTAGGGCGACGTTGGTACCAGGTCTGAGTTGAAGATGGTGCGTAGCGTATCTGGCTAAAACAGTACGTCTTGGGTCAATGACAATACTCGGATTGTCCTTCATCATGAACTGCTTCAATTTAGCCCCCGTTACCGGATGCGCACTGGTCGGATTCGCCCCAATAACCATGATGCAATCCGTATGTTTCAGATCTTCAATACTATTAGTCGCCGCTCCGGTCCCGAAAGTCCGCTGCATTCCAATTGCTGTAGGCGAGTGGCACACCCTGGCGCAATTGTCGATGTTGTTGGTACCTATAATGACCCTTAGGAATTTTTGCATCAGATAATTCTCCTCATTGGTACATCGTGAAGATGATATACCAGCGATAGCATCAGGACCGTAATGTGTCTTGATTGCAGTCATTTTCTCGGCGATATAATCATAGGCTTCGTCCCAGGTAACCGGCTCCAACTCACCGTTGCGGCGTATCATCGGCGTTGTCAGCCTATCAGGATGATTGTAGAATGAAAAGGCATATCGCCCTTTGAGACAGGTATGGCCGGCATTTACCTCGGCATCATATGGNNTTCTTATAGACTTAACTTTACCCTCGACCGATGAAACTTCCAAATTACAGCCAACACCACAGTATGTACATACAGTTCGAGTAATATCAGTACCTGCATATGCCCTGGAATCGAATACATCGTTAATTGCTCCAGTCGGACAAGCTTGAGCGCAGGCGCCGCAACTTACACAATCGCTTTCAAAGAAACTGACATCGGAGCCTTTGATTACTTTGCTTTCAAAAGCCCTGCCTGCCATGCTCAGCACCATTTCACCCTGCACCTCATCACAGGCCCGGATACACCTGAAGCAATTGATACAAAGTGACATATCGGACACCATGTAAGGATGAGACAAATCCTTTTCGTAATGGAAATGATTCTCGCCATCAGGGTATCTTACTTCGCTTATTCCGACTCGTGCTGCGACATCCTGCAATTCACAATTGTTGTTGGATGCACAACCGGAACATGTCAAAGGATGGTCAGTCAATACTAACTCTACAATATTCTTCCTTAACTTCTGAATTCGATCATTATTGGTTTGAATATAGGTATTGGCCATGACCGGGGTATGACAACTGGCTTGCGCTTTGGAGGATCCATTGGCCGTAAGCGCCACATCAACGGTACAAACCCTGCACGACCCGAAAGGTTCCAGATTAGGAGCGTCGCAAAGTGTAGGTACCAGATTATATCCATGATTACGACGGATAAAAGAGAGTATGGTCTCACCGTCACGCATATTATATGGAAGGCCATCAATATAGGCTATCTTTTCATCGGATCCTGTATCGCCTTTAAGTCCAGCCGGAATTTCCTTTTCTGTGATTGTACTGCTTGTGATTTTCATATCAAGTGGTTTGAAAACTGTTTAAAATATTTTTCCAATTTCAAAAAAATCATCATTTTATCCTGCAAATTCTTCCTTAAAATAAGTTTTTAATTCATCGTCAAAATACATCAGTGCATTGCGCATTGGTAAGGGTACACCGCCACCCAGTGCGCAAAGAGAACCTATTTCCATGGTTTCTATCAAGTCATGGAATAGTTGCCGATCAATTTTGTAATTATGCTTTAGCGCTTTTTCAATCAATTCTGCACCTCTTTTACTGCCCAAACGGCAAGGGAAGCATTTACCGCAACTTTCATCCGCAGTAAATTCAAACAAATGTTGCAAATATTCCATTACGGAGAAATCCAGGGGTAGACAGACTATGGATGCATGTCCAAGAAGGAATCCATTGGTCGAAAATGACTCAAAATCCACGCTCAGGTCGTCAATTCTATGCACAGGAATTAATCCTCCCAATGGCCCTCCGATATGCAATGCTTTAATTTCAGTATTAAAGCCGCCTCCGAGCTCCTGTACTACATCCTTAAGGGGTGTCCCCATCTCAACCTCATAGATACCGGGACGGTTGAAGTGGCCATCCAACGAAACGAGCTTGGTTCCGGTGGATCGACCAATACCCAGGGCTGCATATGATTTACCTCCATATCGCATAATCCAGGGGATGCAGGCCAGTGTCTCGACATTGTTGACGATAGTCGGCCGGTTGAACAATCCATGAACTGCAGGGAATGGTGGCCTAGTACGAACTTCCGGGCGCTGGCCCTCAATAGAATTGAGCAAAGCGGTCTCTTCACCGCAGATGTATGCACCCATCCCCCTAACTACTTTGAATTTGAATTTGAATCCACTGCCCAGAATGTTTTCTCCAATCAGACCAGACCGCGAAAGTTGGTCTATGGCAGCCTCTACGCTATCCACGCTCTCCGGGTATTCACCACGAATATATAGTACACCCCAATCAGCTCCGATGATAAATCCTGCAATCATCATGCCAAGTAAAACCTTAAGTGGGTGTTTTTCCAACAAGTAGCGATCACTGTATGCTCCGGGATCACCCTCGTCGGCGTTGCAAACAATGAATTTGCTTTTGCCCTCTGCTTTCCTGCCGGTATCCAATTTGATTGAAATCGGGAAACCTGCTCCACCCCTGCCCCTCAATCCAGACACTGTCAACTCATTTAACAGTGACTCATGCCCTGTATGCAAGCAATTTCCGAGAATCTCCCTAAAGTTTTTTACAGTCAAGGGATCACCGGTAAGTATTGGTGTGCCGATATGCCCTGTCCGGTATTCATCCATCATAACCTCAGGCAAATTCTTAATCTCATTCAGTCTGTTTATGGCATCACCGGAGTAATTGTGTCCCTTATAATGAAAGGCGCTGTTCTCATGACATCGACCCAGACAGCACATCTCACCAATCTCTTCTTCCTTAAAATGTCCTTTTAACTTTTCCATGACTGCAGGTTGTGTGCCAGCAGTTAGGCAGGCAGAGCCGTTGCAAATATATACTTTCTTACCCTCATTGGTTTGACGGGTAAAATCATAGAACGAGGCTGTTCCGAAGACATTGGCCTTCCCTATCAGAAATTCTTCTGCCAACCGCTCCATCTCACCTACATCAGGAGTCCCTGTATCTTTTGCCTTCCTACCAATTTGTTCAAAGAGGTTTTNTTCCAAACCGCTTTTGCCCATTAATTCGCTGAGATTTCTTGACATTTTATTAAGTTACAATATTTTTACGCAAAATAGCAATTTTCAGCAACTTGAGCAAATGGAAAGTAGGATATTCGTAATTTCCAGCTTCGAGGGTAGTACAATCTAACAAAATTAAAAACCTCATTTTCTCTAACCACTCTAACTTTTTGATTATCATTGTAAAGAAGCATTGTACACTTTGTTGCAGATTTACAACAATTTTACTTTATCTTTAACAGTCTCAAAATAATTATTAGATAAAGCACCCTTCGTCTTCTGATCAGACTGAACAAATCCTTCGTACCATTGGCTTATGCCTGACCATTCTCGTAATAATATCGTCCAAAATCTCTCCTTTCATGCGATGCCTATTATATCGGTAACAGTATTCATTGAGATAATCCTGTAGATATGTGACATAACCATGTCGTGCGTACAACCAGTTAAGCATGTTTCTTACCACCCGTTGATCCAATGCCTTGTCCAGCCCTTCACATCCGCTCCTCTGTTGACCATAGCAGCATAGTTGGGCGGGTTGATCCATGTTGATTATTGCCCGGCCATCGATCTTCCGGGTGATAAATGCCTGCGATCTCTTTTTGGAGGCGCGCCTATGACGCTCACATAGCTCCTGGCTGCACCACCTCCTTTCTTTTCAATTCCTATCAGGATTCTGGCTTGTTTGAACTTCGGCTTTTTATCCTTGTCACGCCTGATGATATCTACCACAACCTCCACCACATCGACATTGCCTTCCAAAGGGTGTCGGTCCGTACTGGCCATAGCAGCCATCACCTTCCTGTGAAACAACAGGCAGGTCTTTTGTGTAAGACCGGTCTGACGCGCCAATTGTGTGGAAGGGCTACCTTTCTTGTCTGTCACGATCAGGTATAACATGTAGAATGCTTTGTCCAGCGGTATTTTCATGTTTTGGAATAAGGTATTCACCTTGGCACTTTCCACCTTATTGCATCGGGTGCATTGCCGGGAGCCGTAGGCGAAACCTTTACAGTATTTCGTGTGGCCGCATTGTTTGCAGGAGTAGCCTCCGGCCCATTTGACTGATGCGATGTAGTCAATACATTGTTCTGCTGTAGAGAATCTTTGCCTGAAATTGTCGATGGTCAGTGATTGGAGTTCTTCATACATGGTGATCAAAGTGGGTTAGTGATTATGAAATAAGTTTACGAGGTGAAGGTAGTAAAAAGATTTGGGATGGCCAAGGGGTGGGTGGGGAAAAATTGAAGTATATACTTGTTTAATAACCTCATACTCAACCAGTGCGCTTATTTCTGCGTATGAATAAAAATAAAACGATTTAAAAAAGAAAAAAGAAGGACGAGGTTAGAAAAATCATACCAACACGAAATCTAAACCTAGTAAACATCTACCTACTTCAGGGTGACACCTCCCTCACCTTGAAAAAAAGAAGTATGTACTTGTTTAATAACCTCATACCTCATCAGCATACAGGTTTCAAAAAATTGTCAAGAATAAATTTATTGAAATCTTGCAAAATATTACTAACAAAGCCCGGAATGAATTATCAACACTTGATTCAACGCTATTAAACATCTACCTACTTCAGGGTGGCCACCCCACCAAACCCTAAAACTCAAATCTCTTAGTTGATGAAACCTTTTCCCCCATTTAAAGATACCCCCTGATCTTACAAATACATCTACCGCTTCCCCAAGAGCCGATTGATCCCTTCTATCCCCATGATCAAATCTGGATTCAATTCCGATGATTGTTCGTCCAAAAATTCTTTCTCAACACTGAATGAATATTTGCCTACCGGCATCCTGAAATAATTGCCATCCGACAACGGGAAGTGCCTGACCACCGGAGGTATTGTGTGTTTTACATCCCCCACAATGGTCGTCATGCCGTTGTTCTTGAGGATGCGTGCCAAAAGGATTGCCACTCCGGATACCTTCTCATTGATTAGGACATTTATATGTTTGACCGGAAAAAATACCTTTCCTGTTGAATTGTAAATATCCTTGCTTCCATTGAAAAAGTCAGCTTCCATCATCAACACCCNCTTCTGAAAGAAGAATTGGTTCGCAATTTTAGCAACTTCAATATCCACACCATTTCCACAATTTCTTAAATCGAGATAAAGGGTGTCTATTCCCAAATTTCCGGCGAGTTTCTCCATCACACTCATAAATGACGTGTACGCAGGATTCCCGAAATTCTTCAACTGAATATAAACCGTCTTCCCTCCCGATACAGCAAGTTTCCCAAATGCCCCAATCACAGCGGAATCAATCATTTCACTCCCGATACCACTGCCATCCTCCACCTGAGGCCTGAAAAATCTCTTGTACAACTCCTCCCTAACGATAACAGGACCAACCTGATCAAGCGTATCACTTGCTTCATCAATCCGTCCGTAAGCTATCGAATCCATCAGGGCCGGATTGAAATTCGCTGTATATGCAATCAATTCCTTCCGAATCGGGTTGTTTGTATTTTNTTCAATAAAAATATCATTTGTATAATTATTTTTATTAATCCCAATCAATTGTATCACCCCAATCAAAACAAGAGAAATGACAAATGGATACAAATTATTCCGCATAATGATTAAACTTATTATACCAATAATAGATATTTATTAAACATTTTTAGTATATTCGCGTTTGAATCAAGCAAAAATAATCTATTTAATGTTATAAAATTATCTAAATATGAACAAAGATCATGATTTGGATCGAATAGACAAGCAGATTTTGTCCATTTTAATGAAAGATGCAAATTCAACCTATGCCGAAATTGCAAGTCAATTGGAAGTATCAGGNGGTACTATCCATGTCAGGATGAAAAAGCTGGAGCAGATCGGTGTTATCAAAGCAATGCACCTAATTGCCGACCACACCAAACTGGGATTTGAAATCAAGGCCTTCGTAGGTGTCAGCTTTTCCGAAGGTACGGACTACAAAGCAGTAATAGAGGCTTTCAGGAAGATACCCGAAATAACGTCCGTCAACCTGACTACAGGTAGGTTCAGTGCCATTGTGCAATTGATTTGTAAAAACAATTTCCATTTNAAAAATATCCTACACGGCAAGATCATTAATATTAAAGGAATAGCCAATACAGAAACACTGATATCCCTGGATGAAGGTCTTAGCAGGCAAATTGATGTGATTGAAATTGANAAAAATAAGGATTATTAATCAAACCTACTCAACCAGGGTTTCTTACCTTCTTTTTCCTTTGTAGCCTGGAATATCCAACAACTCCGGCCTAATTCAAGTTGTGTAAAGGAAATGCTCTCTCTAATTAATTGATAAGAATACGAAAAACCAATCTTTCAAATTCTTTGATAAATCTAGGATAAAGCATCTATGTTTTAAAACAGTATAATACGTAAGCCGGTGGTATATTCCGTACCTCAAAAGCCGATCCTACATTACCAAAAATATTTCGGTAAATCTCTTTGGTTTTTAAGCTATAGTGAATTTGAACAAATCTACCTCCCGCCCTCATCAAAGCATGGCACTGGCCAACTATTGCCTTGGTAAGATCTTCCGGAAAAACCGAAANAGGCAGGGCCGATACCACGACATCTACTTTATCCAGGCCTCGCGACTCAATCACCTGAGCAAGCGTCTCAGCAGAATCATTGATGATGATAAGCCGGGAATCATTTATCTTACTTAGTCTTTCACAAANAACCTTATTTATTTCAAAGGATATCAAATACGAATCTTTTGACATCGCCTTAAGCAAGTGTCTTGTCATCACTCCATNCCCTGCACCAAGTTCAACAACAACATGAGCTTNTTTCAGGTCTGCATGTCTGACAACCGACTGACACAAAANACGCGAACTCCGAGTGACAGTCCCTACAGTCCTGATATTTTTCAGACTTTCAATAAAAANAGCAAAACGGCCCATATGTCGGTATTTCCCTTCGGGTTTATCTATTGTTTGAGTTATCTCCATTAAAGATCAAGAAAATATTTTCGCAAATCGGGATACTTATTCATCATTGCCTCAGTCAATGTTTCAGGGGCATAACGCTCATTATCAATATAGGGTACAACGAATGAGTCTAATAAACCACGGTTTATGAGTATGTCCTTGAATGCCTTTGCATCGGCATAGTTATCAAATAAGCCGGACATATACCTGTACAATCCACTACCACCAAGACTTTCTATAAGTAAATCAGGATTGAGGGAATAAATTCCCCNCGTGTACATCTGACGCAATGAAATAAATTGTACCCTGTATGAAAGCCCATTGGTTCGCTGCCGCAATCTTGCACCATCACCTGCTTTTAACAAGTCACTGACGAAAGGTTGCTTATAGGTAACTTTCAAAGGCAATGAATCCAAATGACTCAACCGCACTTCAATTCTTCTGTTGAGGTTTTGACCTGAAATACTCGGCTTCCCATCTACTATATTTCTGGCTATCGGATACAGATTGCCCAGACTTTGAATTGTAATCCTGCCTCCTTTAACACCTCTTGAAATCATATAATTACTGATGATTTCTCCACGCTTAATACCGAAATAAAGTTCTATTTCGGAAGAAACATTCGATTCGCTATTGATTTCAAAATTAAATGTAGCAGAGGGAAATCTTTCAGCCAATTCTACCAGCTGATCTAACTGTTTTTTATTCTTGGCCTGCAGGATTGATGCATCGTCCGTATAATACATGGGTTCGAGGGTTAATGCAACAATCTTGCTTTGATTGATCTCGTCCCGATACTCCTGACTATTCAATTTAAAATCGGCGCTTGAAAAAGACAGAAGGAAGTGCCTCTACCAACTGTTCCTTCCTGACCGATTTAANAAAGGCATTATACAAGTCGAATCCTCCGAATCCCGATTTTCGATCAGAACTAAATACCGCTTTCAAACCATCCTCAGTCAACTTGAAATACAACTCATCTCCCGNGGAGTTTATGGGGAGACCCACATTGACAGGGTCGCTCCATTCCATATTTTTATCCAGGTAGTAGGTAGTAAATACATCAAAACCTCCTATTGTATTATAATTATTACTCGAAAAATACAAGGTCCGGCCATCTTTGGCCAAGAAAGGACTTCTTTCATCAAATGGAGAATTCACCCTGTCTCCCAAATTGATTGGTTCACCCCATTTGCCATTTTTATACTCTGAATAATACAAATCATAGCCTCCAACTCNCCCGGCCATGTCAGAACTGAATATCAGAACTGAATCAGAAANAATAAATACATCCCTTGCCTCTCCTAACTTCGAAAATGTTGCATCCAACTTATAGATCCGACTCGAATCCTCAGGGTCAAAATTGGTATTTTCCGCCATTATACTAAGCTGCCCCAAATCATCGCCCCTGCCAAAATACAACACACGACCATCCTTATTAAAACCATACAATACCTCATGTTGTCGGGTAGTGAGATTCATATTCAAAAGGCTCCCTCTTCCCATTAGGCCACTTCCAATCTGAACATCTGCTCCAAACATATTATAACTTGGGGGCAACAAGCGCACTTCACTACCTCTACCCGTATCTACAGGTTGATTGGATGTATAATAGACCCGCCCGAAAANATTGGGACTTAGCACAGGATTGAATTCATCATAGGTTGTATTTACTTCGCGCCCTGAATTCTCACTGATAGCTTCCTGTTCCTGATATCTTATGTTCTTTGCATTCCCACACCGCTTCACATCGGCAACCACCTGCTGATACCGGGGACCGGATGGCTTAGTTAGGGACAGATAATATTTATAAAATTCAATGGCTTTTTCAAATTTCATTTCATGATGAAAAACCTTCCCAAGATAATATACAACCTCGCCATCATTTGGTTTGATCTTGTAATATTCTGCCANAAAGGATTCAGCTTCTTGTAATTGATTATTGTAATACAAGGAAATGCCCAGGTTTTTGTAAATATTCTTATCGCCCCCACTTCCTAAATATTTCCTATATAATGTAACAGCTTTTTGATAATCTTTATTCTTGAAGCTCCTGTCGGCATCATCCTTCAGTTTTAAAGAAGCTTNTTGCCCAAAGGACATAATACTACCCATGAGTAGAAAGATTATAGAGCGCAATAGCTTAATCCGCCCCATTAAATCAAATTGTCTGGTTTCCGTCAAAAGCCTCAAGGTAGTCTGCCACTCTTCGTAAAANAGAGCCTCCCAAACTTCCGTCTACGACTCTGTGATCATAGGAAAGGGACAGGAACATCATGTGCCTGATAGCAATTACATCACCATCAGGGGTCTCGAGAACAGCTGGCTTCTTTTTGATGGCTCCTGCAGCCATAATGGCAACCTGAGGCTGATTGATGATGGGAGCGCNCATGACATTTCCAAACGAACCTACATTAGTCAAGGTAAATGTACCACCCTGAATTTCCTCCGGTTTGAGCTGATTATTCCTTGCTCTTGAAGCCAGATCATTGACCGACTTGGTAAGTCCGATTAAATTCATTTCATCGGCATTCTTGATGACAGGGACGATGAGGTTACCGGAAGGCAACGCTGCCGCCATACCGATATTGATATTTTTCTTCCTGATTATATTACTGCCATCTACCGATGCATTGATCATGGGATAATCATGTATCGCCTTGACAATTGCTTCTATGAATATCGGGGTGAATGTTATGTTTTGGTTGTATTTCTGATTAAACTCCTTTTNTACTTTTTCACGCCATCGGACCATGGACGTAACATCGACTTCCACAAATGAAGTGACATGTGGTGACGTGTGTTTCGACATAACCATATGATCCGCAATCAAACGTCTCATTCGGTCCATCTCGATTATCTCAACATCTCCATCAAGGGAAGTTGTGGAACCGGAAGACTTAGGGGTACCCTGGGCTTGAGGCTTTGATTCCACTTGCGCAACAGGAATTGAAGGATTGACAGGTTGTTGAGAATGGACCTGTGAAGCTGGAGCAGCTGCCTTGACTTTGATATAATCAAGCAAATCATGCTTGGTCACCCTTCCATCCTGACCGGTGCCTTTTATCGCATCCAATTCTGTAATACTAATACCTTCTTTTGATGCTATATTCCTGACCAACGGGCTATAAAACCTCGCACCGTCTCCCAGACTTACCGTAATCGACTGCTTCGTACCTTCCTCCGGTACAAAAGGTACCTTAGAAGCAGAATGCTCTTCTGAAGAGGCACTCTCATCAGTAACGGCACTACCGACTGGGCGCCCTGTTTCTATAGTTGCTATGACTGTACCGATGGGAACTACATCATTGACATTGAACAATATTTTTGACAATGTTCCTTCAACGGGAGAAGGTATCTCGCTATCTACCTTGTCGGTTGCAATTTCAAGAATAGTCTCATCAATATCAATATGATCCCCTACATTCTTAGCCCAATTGAGGATGGTTGCCTCCATGATACTCTCTCCCATTTTAGGCATAACCAATTCGTACAAAGCCATAGTTCTGTTTTAATTTCGAAAATTCATGCAAAAATAAGGTTTTAACGCCTAATATTTTTACATTTGAATCCCTCATTATTACGAATATGTTTATTCTTATATATACAATTTTGGGTTATAATCCATTACAATCAAACCCACCCTGTTTTCTATCATAAATAATAATGGTAGGAACCTCAAGTATATTATTCGATATTTCATTTGACATTATTTTATAAGACTCCAATTAGATAGGGCCGGGGCGCAATACAGCGATTGGAAGATGGAGGCTTGGCAATTTCAATTGTAATACTTGAAAGTTCGGATTATTGGCATTCAAATGATTTAGTTGGGGCGCCATTTGAAGTGATCGGGCTTAAAAATGTTACATGTGCCTTAGAAACGGCTTTCTGGCCTTTATACTCGAAAATCGCTGTAGCGGATCTACCGATTAACAAATTCAAACTACTATCAATACTTTAGGTATAACATCAATTTCGGCTGATTAGGCCTATAAAACTCTTACAACTGGTAAAAGTTAGACGGCCAAGAAATCGGCAGAAAACTCATCCTACAACCAAATATGAATAAATTACTATAAAACAGGAATAAATAAAGAGAATTTAAACACAAGGCATTTCACGGGTATTGAATCACCCAAAGTCCTTATATCACAGCCATATCGGAACCTTAGAGATCCTGTGAATGCATTGTTCAACGCAATTTGAATCCTATAGTCAACAATACTGCACTATTGGTCAATTTATTATTGACCAGGGTTTGGCTGGCCTGGGTTATATAGTAGGGTTGGTAGCCATTTTCAGACCTCCATTGTCTGAAGCCAAGATCCAGAAAGAATACATCACTCCGATATCCCAATCCAAGGCCAAAATTTGGATAGAAATTACGCTGACCCACAAAGGGAGTTTGCGCAAAACCAACACCGGCACGAATCCTGAAGTNTTCAATAGCAGCCACCTCAATACCAAGATTGACCTTAACTGTAGAGGTATAATTTGCTTTTATCTCCCCATTGATCTGCTCTTCAACTTGCTTATCATATAAATTATCCGAATCGATCCTGATCTTACTTCCAGAATAATCCTGATACTCCACTTCAGCATTGACAAAACCAAACTTCCCGATAATACCACCAATACTTCCCAGTAACCGCATCGGAGTGGTAACTTTATAGTCAATGGTCCCTTCAGGGGATTCTTTATAATTGTTCTTTTNTTCACTATTGAAGGTAAATACATACCTTAAATCAGTGCTGAAATTGTCTGTTACTGAGATAAAGCTTGGTGTATGTATGGCCGCTCCGATGAGAATATTATTAATAGGCTTGAAAATTATACCCAATTTGCCATTTACCCCAACACCAGATGCTGATTTGTACTCCCTGAATTGTAACTGATCAAAATATGGTACAGCCCCTATATCATCTTGCTCCTGATATATCTTCCTCTCATTGTAACTAAAAGTCGGTATTCCTATCGATGCTCCCACCAGAATTTTATTATTCAGATTGATACCGCCGGATATTGCTATATCATTATACCGGTTGCTTGCACTAATGGATTGGTACTTGTTCAACTCCTGGTCTTTATAGTCTTCATAGTCAAACGAATACGAGCCGTCAGGCCTTTGTTGTACAAGAGCTTCTGTATCCCAGGCCAGCCCTGCCTCATAATTATCCAACTGTTCAAGACTCAGACCATTTGCCAATGCGGCAAACCGCTCCACTATCGACCCCTTGCTCCTCCCTCTAAATAGCGAATTTTGGCTATTGTCAACGTATCCATTGATGCCGAATCCAAAAGCATAGCTCATCCTGTCGCTATTTTGCTTGGCTATAACCAATCCCAAATTGGGCAAACGAAATTTTGTTTTACTGTCACTTGTTTCCGGACGTTCGCTTCCATCGGCCAATCTCGACTTCGTACGGTTATCCACTACAGAAGGAGTTACCATGATTTCAGACAATCTGTACTGAGCAATTCCGGCCGGATTGGACGATAACGTGGTAAAGTCCGCTCCCACACCGCTCATGGTTGTATTAGTCCCGGCTGCACGGGCGGTTCCAAGAAGATTTTGTCCGGACAAGCGAAGGACATCAAGCGATGACTGTGCTGATACGGAATTTGCTAAAACGAAACCATACATCAATATTCCAAAAATTAATCTTTTCATGGCTTTACTAAATAATATTGTTAAACTATTTGTTGAGGCAATAGTTTATTGGATCAAAAATACCAGGTTGCGGTTTGTCATTGCGCCTCATTCAATAGACACGCCTCCCTGATTCATCATCTTCATTTATTGCCTGATGGATGATTATTCGCTTTCCATCAAATGTTTAAACACCATTTATCATACCCGACTGTATTAATGAGGACAGAATCAGTCCGGTATAGAATAAAATAAGGTGGCAAAATATGATCGTACCACCTTATTTGAGTTATAAAAATAAAATTGACATTATCAATACTATCAACCCCTTGACCTGGAAGACGAACCAGATGTACCTCTTTCAGTTCCACTTGAATTGCTGTTGGAATTATAAGAACCTGAGGAGTTGCCGGATCTTGATGGTGAATAGGTTTCAGTCGATCTTGATCTGGTAGGCGCCTCATAGGTTCTCGAAGGCATTGATTCACGTGTAGGTATGGTCTCTCTCTGTGGTGTTGATCTCGGACGTTCTGTATTTATCCTTGTCCCCCGATCCGGATTATTTGTTTTGTTTGACCTGTCTGGCCTGCTTGAACTTCCATCCACACGGCCCCGGTTTGTATTTGTATTCCTCACTTCAAGTTCAGGTTTGGAGCCATTGTTAAGTCGGCTACGACTATCATTTGGGTTGATTGTGCCGTTTGTCATTTTTGACCTATCCCGATATCCGTCTGAGCCACCCACTACAGCACCACCATATCTTGCTCCATAAACCCTGCTAACTTTATTCTTATCGGAGTCTCCGTACCAACCATTTCCGTACCAGCCATTATGCCCACCATAATAGGGAGAGTAACCATAATAAGGATAACCATACCCATAGTAGGGATATCCGTAGCCATAACCATAACCATAGTAAGGATAACCATAATCGAAAAACGGATCATTATACCACCCATAGTATGGGCTTCCCCAAAAACTATTGTTATAATATCTGTTATAGTTGAAGAACGGATCGTACATGAAGGTTACACTTGGCCTGAATGACCAACTGTTATACCCAAATCCTCCCGTGTAACAAGGGTCGTAATAGCCAAACCCACTGACATTATATCTGTGGAATCTGTTGATTCTTGATGTATAGTCTTCATAATATTCATAACTCTGGTCATCATATTCATCGGAATTAATGGTATTATTGCCTTCATAACCACCATTGATTGCCCCCGTATTGCCGGAATTATAACTATATCCATAATCAGAATCTGTTGCCTTACTATTTGAAGATGAGGTATAAGATCCGGGCAAGACATCCTNTTTGGGATTGAAATATACGTCATCAAACTGGGCAAAAGCTATAGTCCCAAACATTAGGAACATTATCATAGGAAATAAGAATCGCAAAGCTTTCATTTTAATGAATTTATTATTAATCACAACTTGTTTATCAATTCAACAGCTAAAGTATTACTTTTATCCCCAAGAATTAGTTAAATTATTGATAATATTTATTTTCAGTTAGTTAAAACTTTATTTATCCAAAATCATTTTCACGAAAATAACCACTGGTAAATGATTTGCAACTATTCGCCGCTCCGGTTCTCAAGTTACCGATTTTATTGCTAATCCCCGCAATGGCTCTATATACTATTGATTCCCAAGTGAGGCAGTTTGTCAGATTGTCATACGCCTTGTCCTTTGTTTATGTATTAATTTCTTTGTTGCACAATTCAGAAAACACACGGGCCTCGCAATTTTGTCAAAATATCACGGTTAAAGTGTTTTATAGCCGAAACAAAAGATGATATTATACGATAAATAATTACAAAGATTTTACACGCTGTGCAATTCAATCAGGACAAACTTATTAATATATTTATTCGCTTTTATCAACTAAAATTTAAAGAAAATACCTAATTTAATTTTCTTTTAAGGAATTAATTAAATTTGCGCCTGAATACGGAAGGATTATTTATCTGCAATACTGGAATTAAGACATTTTCAGTGAAGTAAAGCGAAGTTTCAATTTCAACATTTTAAACAGGAAAATGAGTAAAGAAATAACTCCAAGAGATGAAAACTACTCCGCATGGTACAATGATATCGTGATCAAAGCCGGCCTGGCCGATCATTCTGCGGTCAAGGGATGTATGGTTATCAAACCCTATGGGTATGCCATCTGGGANAAAATGAAGGATCAACTGGATGCCATGTTTAAGGATACCGGTCACGTCAATGCCTACTTTCCTCTCCTAATCCCAAAAAGTTTCTTGAGCAAGGAAGCAGAACATGTGGAAGGTTTTGCCAAGGAATGCGCAGTGGTCACTCATCACAGGCTTATGAATGATCCGAATGGAAAAGGGGTAGTTGTAGATCCTTCTGCCAAGCTTGAAGAGGAGCTTATCATCAGGCCCACTTCTGAGACCATCATTTGGAATACCTACCGAGACTGGATCAAGTCCTATCGTGACCTGCCATTACTTATCAATCAATGGGCAAATGTCATGCGATGGGAAATGCGGACAAGACTTTTTCTCAGGACTGCGGAATTTCTGTGGCAAGAAGGACATACAGCACATGCAACTGCAGATGAAGCAATTGAAGAAGCCAGGACCATGCTCAATGTTTATGCGGACTTTGCTGAAAATTACATGGCAATGCCAATTATCAAAGGTGTAAAATCAGCCAATGAACGATTTGCCGGCGCACTAGACACATACACCATTGAAGCTTTGATGCAAGATGGTAAGGCACTGCAAGCNGGCGCCTCACATTTCCTGGGACAAAATTTTGCCAGAGCTTTTGATGTTAAGTTCCTTACTGATAAAAATACCGAAGAGTTGGTATGGGCGACTTCATGGGGTGTATCCACCAGGTTGATAGGTGGGTTGATTATGACCCATTCGGACGACTTGGGATTGGTTCTGCCTCCACGTTTAGCTCCGATTCATGTTGTAATAGTTCCAATACCTAAGGCAAATGATGACATCGACAAAATTGCTCTCGATATTCTTGCTCAACTCAAACTAAAAGGAATTACTGCCAAATACGACAACGATGANAAAAGAAGACCCGGATTCAAATTTGCCGAGTATGAAATGAAAGGCGTGCCGATCAGAATCGGTATCGGTGCCAGAGATCTGGCCAACGGCGAGGTGGAAATGGCCAGAAGGGATACTTTGGANAAATCACAGGTCAAACTGGAAGGATTGGTCGACACGATCGTAAATACTTTGGATTTGATTCAAAACAATCTNTTAGAGAGGTCCAGACAATATCGAGATCAGCACATTACAGATGTAAATAGTTTTGATGAATTCAAGGATGTTTTGACCAACAAGGGTGGTTTTGTCAGGGCATTCTGGGACGGTACTACCGAGACCGAAGAGAAAATCAAGGAACTAACCAAGGCTACCATTCGTTGTATTCCTTTGGACTCTAAGGAAGAAGAAGGAATTTGTGTCTATTCAGGCAAGAAAGCAACTCAGAAAGCCCTATTTGCAATCGCTTATTAAATCCAAAAAATATGAGTTTTGAAATTTCCGGTAAACTGGTNAAAAAATATGATGTCGAATCTAAAACTGCCACATTTCAGACACGTGAGTTTGTGATTGTCACAGAGGAAACCTACCCCCAATTCATCAAGTTCCAGTTGTCACAAGAAAGGGTCAACCTGATTGATGCATACAACGAAAACGATGTAATCAAGGTACACTTCGACTTGCGAGGACGGGAATGGCAGGGTAAATACTTTACCAATCTGAACGCCTGGAAGATTGAAGGTGTGACAGCAAGCAACAGCGCCTCCGGACATCCGGGAAATGATGTCCCGTTTGAGATTAATGATGAGCCGTTTGAAAACGACTTGCCGTTTTAAAGATAACTTCCAACATCACGATGCGCTATAACCTGTTGCTCATAATGGTTTTTATCGGAATGGCATTACAAGCACAGACCGATTCGACAGAATTGAACATTTCCGGATTGAGTATTGCCAGAGAGGATGACTTCACCGATTGGGATTTCTATGGCAATACAGACGATCCAATAGGATACCTTCGGCTTCGATGGATATTTCAGAAAGATTGGTCCGAATGGGATTACCGCATTGGTGAAGAAACGNNAACAATCAAGCAACGGACTAANATCAGATCCCAATATATGGGAGTTGCGTTCAGGCAATGTCATTCTCACCTTAAAACCATTTATACCGGAGACTTTAATCAATGGCGAATCACAGATGATTCACAAACCCTAACATTTTCTACCTTGTATGAAAATGTATATGATGGTTGGAAGACAAGTAGTAAAGCTGGCCAATTCGAAATATACACCCAATGGGAGATGGATCCCAGGGATTGGATTGTTTACGACAAATTAAAACCCGAAATAAGCAACCCCTTTAAGATCGCTATGATTTTTCTGGCAAGTTACTATTCCAGCCCCAAATATTGACCGACTCCACGGTTCAAGCTGCCGGTAAGCATGATTGCCAGAAGGTGAATACTATGTAATTGCCCATCTTGTGAATGTCGTTCCCTTGTACCAAACATTCCTAAACCAAAAGTCAATAAATTAATTTTGCACGTTTGTGGCAGATGAATGTTGTCCTAAGTACCAATGATTGCAACAGTAATTCTTGGCACTTTCATTTTATTCAAACAGCATATAGATTTCACAATGGGAAATTTGTAACAAATGAGTCATTCTCCGTTCCATTCTTTGACCACATTTCCTACATATCTCCAAAGAAACATCCATCCTTCCAACTACAGCCAAAACATATTTGCTATTGTGTCTATAGATTTTCAAGTGTTGAAAAGATAATGATGTTAAATACCGAAGGTACATTCGTTATAGACCAATTTCATTGATCTATACGACTGTAACCTCGGCATCATACCAAAATTTATAGACCATTTTATAAATCATCTTGGTATAAGATAACTGAAGATCGGGAAAAATCTACAAGACAGATAATTCCATTTGCCAATCAAAACCAAGACAGAAGCGATCCGGATTTCGACCCTTCATTTAATCCATGGCAGACACAGACCGGTCAATCAATCTTTACTACCAATCTGGGTTTGTCACAAAAAAGAGGCTTGCCATAATGCCAAGCCTCTTTTTAATATTTAATCAGCAACTTATTCTACAACAATCATCTTCTTTGTTGCGGCATTCTTACCTGCCTTTAGTGTATAATAGAATACACCGCGTGTATTGTTCCATTCAACATTGATATTGTTGGTTCCTTTACTATAATGGCCTTTGATTTGACGAACCAAATCTCCGTTAAGATTGAAGATACTCAACTCGATGTCGGATGCTTCCGGCAAGTTAAATCCAATGGTTGTAAAGGATTGCAATGGATTAGGTCTGTTTTGGAACAATGCAAACCCGTCATTGCTTTCTACCTTCTCATTGATCAATTCAATATTGAAAGTATTTTCAAACTGATCATACAACTCAGCATTAAAACCGGTATTGTTTAGCTTCAGTTTGACCTNCCCTGATTCTGTCAATCTTTCGAATAGGATAGAGAACATCGNGGCGCTAGGATCAACAGTCACTGCATTATTCGCATTCCAACTTAACTTTATAATGCCGTTAGCAATTCCTGAAAGATTCATATTTACATCAGAATTGAATCCAGTGAGCATTCCAGGATTGATTCCCTTAAATCTGAGGATTGTAGGATCAAAGGACATTTCCATCTGGATTCCATCAGCATTGACTGTCATCTCAGGTGTAAAGTCAACTCTGACATCTCTTTGCTTTTCGGATGCCAATGCGTATAATTTGATATTACCGTTATTCCTGTTTTCAACGCTGCTACCGGAAGTCATACTTGCAAGTACAGAGCCATTCAAATCACCCATCTTGGTTCCAATAAACGAAACTCCATCCTTATCATCCTTAAGTTTCTGAATCTTGACATATGTAGGATAGTTCTGAGTAAGTGCAGGCTTGAAAGGATCGAAAATATAATTACCATCGATAAATTTCCAACTGAAACTACCAGGAAGAGTATCTATTGTTCCTAAAACCAATTTACGTAACAAAATCAAGTCTGCTGTATTGATGATCTTGTCATTGTTGACATCAGCAGCAATCAACTTATATGGACTTTGCATGAGTGACTTACCCAAAATATGATTTTTCAGAATAATCAAATCACGGGTAGACACTCCGTTTCTATAGTCGTCGGCTTTCTTCGGAGCGATTTCATACTCTTTTCCGCCCTTTAGACCCAGCAATACATAATCTCCGTCCACTCTCTTTTGGTACATTGTGTCCTGAGTAGCAGCGAACATATCCACACCGGAAACTTTCTCTCCATCCTCCGTTTTGATTAAACCGGCAACATTAGCTGTAAAATCGGTCACACAAACCCCTGAAGGATCCTGAATTACAATATAGGTATCAACATACTCGGAATTACCGGATTCGTCCGTTACCGTGATTCTGACATTTCTTTCACCCAGACTATCACAATTAAATGTCTTAGGATGAACGTCGAATTTCAGGTTATTATTTGATGTACAATTATCGAATGACCCGGCATCAAACCATTCAGGGACAAGAGTAATTGTACNCCCACCATTAATAGTATCTTCGGCTAAAGAAATAGCCAATCCGTAAAATACCACCGGAGAAGGTTTCTTACCATCTCTGACCCTAATAGTTGCCTTGCAGGTTGTCTTCTTATTACAATAATCAACAGCGGTGAAAGTCACGACAGTAGTTCCAATTGGATATACACCACTTGCATTCGCTCCATGAGAAGTGGCATAAGGAGAATTGTTGGTAATATTTACAGCACCGTTACAGTCACTGGTCGCTGTGGCCGGAGCCAAATCAACAAATGCGCCTGAACAATCTGCTGACTGCGCATCTATTACAACATCTCCCGGGCAAGTTAATACCGGTGGATTGGTTGTATCCGGTCCACAACAGCCTGTATTGTCATCTACAATGATGAAAGTTTTCACAGTTTCTTTATTACCTGCCTCATCGGTTACAGTGACAGTGACATCGTTATATCCTCTATCTGCACAAGTGAATACCTTTGGATAAACATCGAATTTTAATCTTGATTTTGGAGTACAGTTGTCAAATGAACCTGCATCAAACCACTTAGCCTGAATTTCAATCATTGGTTGCGGGTTGACACACATCAATGAAGTCTTCAAACCATAATAAACCACAGGACTTGGCTTCTTCTTGTCAGTCACAGTAACATTAATGGTACAATAGGTCGAATTGCCACATGCATCCCTGGCACAGAAGGTAACCTTTGTAGTACCCGGAGGATAGTATCCACTGGCGTCAGCACCATGATAAACACTATAAGGGGAATTATTTGTAATATTCACATTGCCACAAGGGTCTGTTGAATATGCCGGAGGAATATGTACATATGAACCTGAACAATTGGGTCCGGCATTGGCGACAACATCACCGGGACAATTGATAGATGGAGGATATTGATCCTTAACCATAATTAATTGGGTGCATGCCCACCAACCTCCATACCATGGATGGTCCACATCATAAACACACCAGTCAATAACCTTCCAATGACGTAGAATCTTTTTACATATACCTTGAACATTATAGGTATAGAATACCTCATCATACCATGTGTACATCAATTGGGAGCATTCAGGTGNCCACCATGTTGGTTTATTATAGGGTGGTGGAAGTGACTCGGGGGCAGTGGAGGCATCACATCCGGTGACAGTATAATCCGGTGGCCACTGAATGACCGGATACCCATTGTATCCCCCTGTAACATTGATTGTCTGTACGCATGTGTAATCACCATACATCGTCCAAATATTCCAGGTTTTAATAATGGTTCCTGAACCGCAACCCACTCTGTTGTCAGTTATATATGGACCATATATAACAGCTCCACATCCACACCCATATGCAATAGTAGGATTACCGTAATTCAATCCCGGATCCAACTGGCTACAGCTAACGTTAATCCAGGAAGGCGGACAAATAACCCACTGACTTATGTCGATTTNTTCAGCATTCTCTTTAAGAATACCTGGCACATTATGCGCATTACTTTCGTTAGGAACTCCCGTCCATGTAGCAAAGGCAATTAAAACAATAAATGTTTTTCGCCAAAAACCAATCATCGAAGAAAGTGTAAAAGTGTTCATGATCATATTTTGTAATTTAGATTTCGTTATTGATTCTGAATTAGTTACTAAACCAGTTATTCATTATTTTGAGAGTGGCTGCCGGATGAACAAAAAGAATTTCATACTAACCTGAGCGCGAAGAAACTTCTGATCGATTTCCTTCCGTCCAAGTATCTTCAATTAAATCATCAGCTTAATAAGCAATATAGTCTTGAATTTCCTGTCTATTTCTGTTGGACTAAACCTTATTGTCCAATAATAGATTACAAATATATTTTTATTGGTGCAATTAACAAATTTTTCAAACTAATAATTTTTTTTTAAATGTGTTAATACAAGATATAGAAACAGTAAAAAATTAATCACCAATCCTCAATTTTCTGTCAAAACACAAAGTTTGCCATTCCAAAATGCAGTCCACGAGGCACATGATAGCCTCACAAATCTCTTATATATTGAAAAATATTCAATATTAAGTCTTACAATTTACTGTAATAAGGAAGCCCCAATTGCCATCACCACAATCCAATGGATTATAAAAAATCTATACAGGAGGAATACCTGATCCCTGAGCCAAAATGACTTTGACCAACTAAATACATCACAAAACCCTAATCACGTTCTTCAGAGTGGCTTTCTAGTTGGTGTGCCTATAAAGCAAAAATAGTTTTTGTTCTTACACAGGCAAAAAAGCTCCCGCTTCGAATGAAGCGGGAGCCGTCCCAAAACCGATTTTAAATTATGTTATTAAACTTTCCTTTAAAAACGGTCTCCCGTATTTAATGGGGAATACCTGATTACTCCAGTATCACCATCTTCTTCGTCGCTGAGTAATCTCCGCTAACCAACTGATAGAACATCACTCCTGTGCTGCCTACCTGGGTCCTGCTGATCACTTCCTTGTTCATTCCCTTCGCTGCTTCTACTGTCTTGCTGTACACTACCTTGCCCGTCACATCATAGATCGTCAGCGTAGCCTTGCCTGCTTGTGGCAAACTGTACTCGATCGCTGTTACTGTTGAGAATGGGTTCGGTGTGTTCTGCTTCAACTCGAAGCCGCCTGATGTTACCACTCCGCCGTTTGTATTGAACTCAAGGGCTACATCCAGTACCTCATCTGTTCCGTTGACTCCCATCGCAGGCGTCAACGCACTGTTCACGCTCAGTACCTTGCTCAGACTTGTCTCCGCCTTCGCATTGAATACCATCGTAAACAATACCTCATCATTTGATACTGTCATCGGCGCATCTACGTTCACTGCAGTCGTTACTATACCTTCGCTCGCACGATCAGCATTGTAATTCTCTGCCGTAATGTTCAACGCTCCTGCCTTCATACCTGCAAACTCAATCGCACTCTGATCAAACGCAAACGTAAACTGATATCCTGAGATATTGTTGAAGTCTTTCGCCTTCACAGGTACCTCTATCGTCTGGCCTGCATTCAGCACTACATCATCTGCCCTGAAGCTCAATGTACCTACTGTCCTCTGCTCTATCGCTCCGCTGCCAAAGTTTGCCTTCGCATTCAAGTCAACGTCTCCCAACTTCACTCCATTCAAGTTAACCGTCGTCTGACCCTGGTTCGGTGTCACCATCACATAGTCCGGTGTCTGCGCCCAGTTGCTCATATTCAAGTCATACTTAGAATCAAATGTCCTCCAGGACTGTCCTACATTGTACTTCTCTATCTTGCCCAGTATCAGCTTGCGGATCTCCACGATATCGCTCACCTTCACTGATCCATCCATATTAACATCCGCTGCCAACATCTTGTATGGCTGATCCAACTGCGTCTTGCCCAATATATGGTTCTGGATCTTGATGATGTCTCCTACGTTAACTCCGTTCAGATAATCCTTATCGTGACTTCCTGCCAACTTCTGCTCATTGGTGTTGTATGTCTTGAAGTGGTACTCTCCGGTAGCTCCCTCTGTTACATACATCGGTGTATTACCATATGAAATCACCACATCCTTAATACCTTCTACAGGGGCATACGTCGTAACCTTTCCTACTATCGTATTCGTTCCGTCATCTCCGCATACTCCGTCATTGTCATCCACCTTCAATCTGGTCGTACAGAAATCCTGGTTGCCATCCGCATCCGTTACATACATCGTGATGTTCTCGAATACCGGTGAACCGTTCGCCTGAAGATCTGCACATGTCCAGGTACGTAGTGTATCGTTTACGTCTGCTGAGTAGCTGAACTTCAACTGACTCTTCGGTGTACAGTTGTCGAATGACTGATGGTTGAAGTAATGTGCCGGCAAGGTAATCATTCCCGCTGCTGGCATCACCACTGTCGCCAATCCATAGAAACATACAGGACTTGGCTTCTTGCAGTCACGCAATCTAACCCAGTAGTTACCGCTAGCTACGTTTCCGCAGTTATCGCTCACTGTCCAGTATACTCTGTGTACTCCCATCGGCAATACATCATTGATCGTCGCTGTAAGTCCGGAGAAGTCTACTGACTTAGGTCCGTTTGGATTTGCAAATGCATCAACTTCGTAGTGATAGTTCAACTTGTTTGAACAGTCAATTGCGTTAGCCTTCAATGTGCCGGCCGGCGCTGAGCAAATACCGTTGTACAACGTTCCCAATACATTGTATTCCCATGGAGCATTGTAGCTTGTATTGTTCGGTATATTCGTCCAGCTATCCTCTTCCGCAGGTGTGCCAAACTGTGGACATGCCTTCGGATTGATTACCTGTACTATCGGCTTCTCATTATCCTTAACCTTGATTACCTGGATATACTCCACTACACCATCTCCTCTGTAATCAGGATTCCATTCTGCTCCCGCTACCTTGATGTTCTGGTCGATCGCTCTGTAGTATTCGCCATCCTGGATTCTTCTGTAGATACCAGGTCTCCAATTAGCACAGTCATTATTCGTAAACTGGTTGATTGATGACGGCCTCCACTTACATGTGATTGGCAGTCTCCAACTGCTGTATGTATAATCATCGTTCGTATTGCCATAGTCAACATCGTATGCACACCAGTTGATCACCTTCCAGTGTCTTACAATCTTGAAACATGCATCGTTCTCTCCATAGAAACGCTCATCCCACCATGTAGTAGCCAACTGCTCACAGTCGTTCCAGTCAAATCTTGGCCACCAGATCGGATCATGTGGTGTAGGTGTAAAGTCCGCTGTGTCTATACATCCTGTCAACATCGTATCTGCCGGGAACGTCACGATAAAGTCTGAGATATGTCTTACCTCTACTGTCTGTGACTTCACATCCTGATTACCGCACTTGTCGGTCACTCTCCATGTCTTCACCAATACTCCCTCGCCACAGTCGTTAAGTGTTCCTGATATGCTTGAGTCGATTGTCAGACTACCACATGCATCATACCAGCTCGCATAACCAAAATACTGATCGTATGTAACGTGCGGTGGATTGTTGTGGTTCGTGCCATCATCCTCACACTTCACGATAACTCTCGGTGGTGCCGTTACTATCGGACGTGTCTTATCATCCACAAATGTCTGAACTACACAATCTGAATACAGATTTGGTGATCCCTCACAATATACTCGCATAATCACATCTATCCTTCCACAGAACTTCTCACCGTATGGTCCGGTTACAACTCCTGTCAGGTCATCGTGAGATTCCCTTGAGTTGTTCACTGTACCAAACAATGGCGCTCCATTGTTGTACATCACCCTGTTCTTGAATACTCCCACTGTAAGTGAATCCCTGAAGTATGAATCGTTCGGTTCGCTCAATCTGCGCACCTTGAATACCAACTGATCATCTGAACAACAGTTATCCCATGATCCGTTGTCAAATCTGTCCGCAGGTATCACATTCACACATCCATTTGGATTTACTGTAACCTGAAGGAACTCCTTACAGATAACGTTCGGTGGTGTCGTATCTCTTACTATCAGCGTCATTGTCGCTGTACCCTTGTTGCCACATGCATCCGTAGCCTCGTACGTTACTGTATGTGTTCCTACTGTCAACTCTATGCTGCCCGGCAATACCCATGATCCTGTCACAGAGTGTGGTACATTCGGTACCAATACGCCGTCTATATATACCTTCCATGTAATTGCATTCGGTGAACATGCCTCCACCACTGATGGCGTAGGTAGGGTAACTCCCCATATTGAACATGAATATGGTGAAGCATTCACCTCCATTGTCGCAGGTACGCTAACAACAGGTGCCAGGTTGTCCTCTACAAATATCATCTGTACTGCCTCTCTGATCTGGCCTGTACACCAGTCTATCACCGTCCAGCGACGGATAATCTTCTTCGCTCCACTGTTCACTCCGCAGATAAGTACCTCATCATCGTGATACTGGCTCACCAGATTGCAATACTTGCCATCGTTACGTACATCATGTCCGTTTACTGCAGGCCAATCTTCGTCAACTGTGTTACCGTCCACTGCATTCGGATTATAGGCCGGTACAAATGGAGTAACATCAGGCTGCTGTGAATTGAACGCATCAGGATCCGTTGCATCACCGCACCTCACCGTTACTGCATCAGGGAATATTACATCCTCCAGCGTCGGTAGATCTACATAGATATTCTCCGTACATGTACTCTTATTGCCATATCCGTCAGTCACCGTCCAGTATACCGGTACATATCTGCCCTCGGCACACATGTCATTGGATGACAATGCTCCTACTGTAAACGTATAGCTCAATGGCGTACAACCCGGAATCGCTTGACCAGCACAGTTGTCGGTCGCCGCAGGCGTAGATGTTGATAGCCCGATCGCATCAAGATCAGCAAGTGTCTTCGCGTTCAACAACGCATCTACATCACTACACTGTATCTCACATGGACCTACTGCCAATATACCTACTCCTCCTGGTCCGGTAATATCTACTATATAATCAAACGTATTGAGCGCTGTCGTTCCCCAGTCAAGTATCACAAACTGATAATCAACTCCTGCTGTCAGGTTGATGTTCGTTCCGCCTGCCTGTGTAAACTCATCGTATCCTCCTATCAGGTTTGTACATGGACTGTTTACTACAAAACCGGGATCCTGGTAGATACCAATATATGCCTGACCGCCAATAACCGGTCCCTGTGTAGTCAGATTGATGTGGTAAGTGCCGTAACAGGTACCTGGAACTCAATCAACTCATAAGGGTGTGTTCCTGCCAATGGAGAACCTGTTCCAAAATCATAACATGGATTGTTGAAGCCGGTAGAGGTAGGATCACTCCAGTCCATCGTACCCAGCAACTGATTAGTCTCCTGTGTACATCCGTCACACTCAACTACCGGTGGTAACTTGTCTTCTACCAATATCCATCCCCAGCAAATATTGCCATTAGGAGCTGTTACTCTCACTGCCAATGTCTGGCCAATGTTAGAACAGTTTACTGTATTTCCAAGGTTAAATGGCCCTGCCATTGAAGCACCGATAGCCACCTCATAGTCCTCATAACATCCGTATGGTCCGCCTTCCAGCATAGTCTCTGCCGTAATCACTGCCTCACAGTTCTCAGGATCCAGAGATACGTGTACCAGATCATTACATCCCAATGATGTAATCGGGTTTGGATAACCATTAACCACTACATTGAATGAACATTCAATCGGTCCGTCAGGACCATTGCCTGAATATGTAACAGTCGTTGTACCAATAGGAAACTCTTCTGTAATTACATCTACGTAACCATTGCCAAAATCAGCCACATAGCCTACATTCACCCCTGCTGTCTGTGTTACAGTAGGCAATTGTGGCGCAGCCTGGAAAGAGAAGTTAGTAATCGTCAAGACACATGCTCCTCCAATACCATCAGCTGTATATGAATAAAACCAAAGTTGCCACCCTGATTCACACTAACACTGACGTTTGTACCACTTTGTGCATTAGCTCCGCCATTGTTAGTCAATTGATAACAGCCGTAAGCCGTTCCCGTCTGATTGCCAAACCATGTCATAGTCGTCGGAACATCCTTCAAATAACCTGAATTATCCCAGAATGGCCCATCGGTTGTAGTCCATGACCAATTAAACTTAACAGTACCCGTTGTAGGTAGGTTCTTCCAAATCCACGGCTGATAATACGTCGTACCCGCATTGGATCCAAGATCAGTACTAGGAATTGTCAAAGTCGTATTACCTGTAAAACTTCCAATAAAGATCCCCGCTGCAACCGGATATTGACCATTGCCGGGCGCAAACGCTCCGGTGAAATTAAGCACCGGCGCAGGTGTTACAACACACTGCGGAGTGATACTCAATGGATACGTAAAGTAATACGAACACTCTCCAGCCTGCAACGTTACATACTGGTCCGCAGGACAGATTAACTCACATACATCGGTAGTTCCACCTCCACCACCAGGGGTGAATTCAATAGTCATCCCGAAGTTGGAAAAAGTACCGGTATCTCCACCTCCTGAATCACCTATATAAAGTGTCCAGGTTCCATTAATGTTGTTAACCCCAGATCAGTAACAAGGGCAGAAAATGTAGCATATGCAGGTGGAACTGATATTGCGCCTGCAGAAGGCTGCCAGGATCCGGTAGGTATAGGATTGGATGCTCCTATATTCTCACTGGGAGTAGAAGCAGCATCATCAAATGTAATCGTATTTGCAATTAGGAAATCAGATAAAGATCCGCAACAACCATTACCATCGTCAGCTGACTCGATATAGCCTGGCCTACTCATCAGAGCCAATACCTTTCCATCAGGAGCCACCAGCTTTGCAGTCAGGTCTCCTGCCCAGGTATGACCAATTCTCACCGAAATAGTCACCACAGCCGTTCCATTGTTCGGCACACCGCTTACACTCAAAGGAAGGTTAGCCATGGAAGCTAATGTTCCATTATAGGCATTATCTGGAATTGCTACCGAACCGGGATTATTAAATATAATTGTTTGGGCATATCCCTGTGTGCCGCATAAACACAAGAACATAAGCAATACGAAACTGCTTATCGCCCCATTAAATCTTTTCATTGTCATGAGATTCTGTTAAAATTTTGATTCATAAAAAATTTAATTTAAAATCTAGTCTCAAACTTCCAGAGAGCAACTACTCTCTCTGTTGGCCCAACCAATCGTTACGATTTTAGTAAATTAATCACATAGTTCTTCAGTAAAGGCAATGAAGCAGATCTCTTAGGATTACCGGTAGTTTTCTGCACCCAATCGTTATTGTTCACTTCGATTGCAGTAGCTACATTACCATATTCTACAACCTGCCTAAGCAGTGTCTGGAGGTAGGTTTTTCGGAGCAGAGTCGAATAGTCCTCAGGTGACAAACTAGCCGGCACCTTCTTGGTTTCGATTCCACTACCTCCAACTTTTGAACCTCCTTCGGAATTAATGTCTTTCTTGATTCGCTCTATTGCTAATTGCTTTCCTACATACTGCGCATTTACAGTAGTTGAAAAACCAACAAAGGCAACCAAAAACAACACAACTAATCCCCAAAAGCCATTCATTTTTTGTTTTTCATTTGCTTTAGTTTTGGTTTAAAAAATGTTAATAAATTAGAATATCGTTTTCTTTTGTTTACATATAAAAATGGAACCCCTTTGGCCTGAACCCAAAAAAGAACCTTAGTATAATATTGAAATAATTGTGTTATAAAAAGCCCCGGACATTTGCCCGATTATCTTAAGACTTATAACGATTGAATTCCAGGCTAAACCTGACTTTCAGAATAGCTTTCCCTAATGTGAGTGTCTTCCTGGTGTAATACCAGCCTACAAAGGTATATTAATTTAAAGATTATGCAAAACAATATTCATTTTTTTAATAATTATACTCCGGCGATTAGAGTTGTCATCCCACTTTGATATCAATGGGCAAAAAAAAACAAAAATTGCATCGGGCTTCTTGATATGAACCTTTAAAGGACTCCAAATTCATTCTTGTTGCTTTGTTAGCCAATTGGCAGTTTTAATTTGTCCAATACGGTGTGGGAGGAACATTCCGAAAAAATTTATACAACTTTTCTTTTGAATACATCATTCAGATTTCAAAATATTACAGCATCAAAGAAAAATGAAAACCCATAGGCACGATAGAAAAGAAAATGCAATAGATAAAGTTAGCTTGAATATCTTTCCCTGACTGCTCAGGTAATAGAATCATTTACCGATCAACCAGCAAATATTCTAAATAAATTAAATGAACAATAGCATCATGTCCGGATTGGGATTACATGCCTGTTACTGACAATCCCATATATTCAAATAAATTTTAGCTGGCCATTCAATAAGTAATTATTATTCATTTGCATCACTGTCAAATGATATAAAAGGAGCTTTATTACAGAATGGTTCAGAAGTTCCACTTGGTGGGTATTCTTCTTACACACAAGGGAGTGCCTTTGTAATAATTGAGTCTTCTTATTTGCATTTTGTGGATGTTGGCGTGAAGTGGAAGTCTTTTCTAACCAAAATCAACTATCAGGGATAATTTCTCTGAAGGTCCTAAGGTTCAATTCAAGATATGTAAAGTGTGCATCTCATATTGAGAGCTGTGAAAACCCGGGGTGATTTGACAAAAGGGCATTCAAGCAGAAATAGGAGCAACCAAAGTAAATTCATATTTTAAATATATATAAATAATCGTGTATTCGTATTAATTTGTATTTCTATAAATTACAAATAACATTTTATTATTTACACTTGACATATTAATTTCCGGGATTAAACTCGGAAACAGTTAACAAATTTATCGGATTTATTGTACGACAAGCTTTTGCTGTTAATACCTGATATCCCTTAACACAAACCTATTTCCAATTTAATATAAATTAATCCAAAACTAACAGCCATAAGCTTCTTACAATAAATACATTTTATTTATCTATTTTTGCTCCATCAAATGATTGTTCCTGAAGGTGCGGTTTTCAGTAAGTTTACTTTCAATTTTTAATTATTTTCTAAATAGGATTTTTTATGAAATATTTAACTATTCTTTTCTTATTCTTCTGTGTTTTAACATCTTGTAATACTTCAAATCAAGAAACATCAACAAATAACAGCATCAAAACAGAAGTTGTCCAAACAGGCAATGACAAATCCAAATTAATTCCTCTGTCGGACAAAAAGGTAGAACAATTTGCAATAAGCCTGGATTCATTATTGGATGTAGCAATGAAGGCAAAGCAAGAAAATAATGATGAATTGGTCAAAGAAATTAAAAGTCAGATTGAGGCTCTTTCCACCGAGAGAGAAAACATGAGCAAATCACTGGATGAAAAGGAACGTCAAACATTTCTTGGTTTTACCGANAAAAGAATCAATACCATCAACAATCTTTAATCGGTTTGTAAGGATAATCAACTTTTTCAAAGCCTTAAGCTGCTTTGCTATTTGGATCTAATATTTAAACATTGCAGCTATTGTTTAATTCCTGTCAAATCAACGCCTCAATGCCATCTTAAAATTTTGTAAATTTAGGCTGCCTATATTACGGAAAATTCAGCCCCTTAAGCCATTCGAATTAAGCACCCTAATCATTCTAAGAAAAGTACAGGTTTGATTCCATGGCATTTTTTCATTATACATTTATCGCAATTAGCAAATCAATGGTGCATTGCGATTCTTTATTATTTTTAACAGACATCCTTCAATATTGAATTCAATTCAAGCAAACTGAACTCCACCCATCCCTGCGACTAGATTTATATTCGCCAAACACTGGCCATATCCGTAACTCTTTAATCGTTCAATTTACCTTACCTCCCTGTACAGAGTTCCAACAATATCCGGGAAAGTAAAACGTGGGCTTGATCGGAGGCTCATCTATATTTTGCAAGAATGTCCTTTACTTCCGAATTGACACCTACCTTCAAGTGAATGCCACAATAAGCACCAAAGTATGGTCATTCCGACAAAAATTGATTTGCTCTGATTTTAGTATTTCAATCCAGGCTATCATCAAATTTTAGATGAATGGTTGCCAATTGTCATCCAAGTCTTTATAATATCCCGGAATTATTGTGAAAGTCAATTTGATAATTTCAATTAAAACTTATTGGTTAAAAATCAATAAGCCGAATCCCAACCGGGATAATACTTAGGCTTTATTAATTTGAATCAAGGGCGCCAGAACCGTTGAGGAGATAATCGAAAGTCAATTAATTAAAACCATTCAAATTACGTGACCAATCGGATACATCCAAAATCAATGACAGTGATTCTAAGAAAAACGAAGCCAATCATAATTACTGAATATTGGATAAATAGCATACCCGGCCCCAAATAACCAAAAAAAAGCTCCCGCTTCGAATGAAGCGGGAGCCGTCCCAAAACCGATTTTAAATTATGTTATCTCAACTTTCCTTTAAAAACGGTCTCCCGTATTTAATGGGCTTACCTGATTACTCCAGTATCACCATCTTCTTCGTCGCTGAGTAATCTCCGCTAACCAACTGATAGAACATCACTCCTGTGCTGCCTACCTGGGTCCTGCTGATCACTTCCTTGTTCATTCCCTTCGCCGCTTCTACTGTCTTGCTGTACACTACCTTGCCCGTTACATCATAGATCGTCAGCGTAGCCTTGCCTGCTTGTGGCAAACTGTACTCGATCGCTGTTACTGTTGAGAATGGGTTCGGTGTGTTCTGCTTCAACTCGAAGCCGCCTGATGTTACCACTCCACCGTTCGTATTGAACTCAAGGGCTACATCCAGTACCTCATCTGTTCCGTTGACTCCCATCGCAGGCGTCAACGCACTGTTCACGCTCAGTACCTTGCTCAGACTTGTCTCCGCCTTCGCATTGAATACCATCGTAAACAATACCTCGTCATTTGATACTGTCATCGGCGCATCTACGTTCACTGCAGTCGTTACTATACCTTCGCTCGCACGATCAGCATTGTAATTCTCTGCCGTAATGTTCAACGCTCCTGCCTTCATACCTGCAAACTCAATCGCACTCTGATCAAACGCAAACGTAAACTGATATCCTGAGATATTGTTGAAGTCTTTCGCCTTCACAGGTACCTCTATCGTCTGGCCTGCATTCAGCACTACATCATCTGCCCTGAAGCTCAATGTACCTACTGTCCTCTGCTCTATCGCTCCGCTGCCAAAGTTTGCCTTCGCATTCAAGTCAACGTCTCCCAACTTCACTCCATTCAAGTTAACCGTCGTCTGACCCTGGTTCGGTGTCACCATCACATAGTCAGGTGTCTGCGCCCAGTTGCTCATATTCAAGTCATACTTAGAATCAAATGTCCTCCAGGACTGTCCTACATTGTACTTCTCTATCTTGCCCAGTATCAGCTTGCGGATCTCCACGATATCGCTCACCTTCACTGATCCATCCATATTAACATCCGCTGCCAACATCTTGTATGGCTGATCCAACTGCGTCTTGCCCAATATATGGTTCTGGATCTTGATGATGTCTCCTACGTTAACTCCGTTCAGATAATCCTTATCGTGACTTCCTGCCAACTTCTGCTCATTGGTGTTGTATGTCTTGAAGTGGTACTCTCCGGTAGCTCCCTCTGTTACATACATCGGTGTATTACCATATGAAATCACCACATCCTTAATACCTTCTACAGGGGCATACGTCGTAACCTTTCCTACTATCGTATTCGTTCCGTCATCTCCGCATACTCCGTCATTGTCATCCACCTTCAATCTGGTCGTACAGAAATCCTGGTTGCCATCCGCATCCGTTACATACATCGTGATGTTCTCGAATACCGGTGAACCGTTCGCCTGAAGATCTGCACATGTCCAGGTACGTAGTGTATCGTTTACGTCTGCTGAGTAGCTGAACTTCAACTGACTCTTCGGTGTACAGTTGTCGAATGACTGATGGTTGAAGTAATGTGCCGGCAAGGTAATCATTCCCGCTGCTGGCATCACCACTGTCGCCAATCCATAGAAACATACAGGACTTGGCTTCTTGCAGTCACGCAATCTAACCCAGTAGTTACCGCTAGCTACGTTTCCGCAGTTATCGCTCACTGTCCAGTATACTCTGTGTACTCCCATCGGCAATACATCATTGATCGTCGCTGTAAGTCCGGAGAAGTCTACTGACTTAGGTCCGTTTGGATTTGCAAATGCATCAACTTCGTAGTGATAGTTCAACTTGTTTGAACAGTCAATTGCGTTAGCCTTCAATGTGCCGGCCGGCGCTGAGCAAATACCGTTGTACAACGTTCCCAATACATTGTATTCCCATGGAGCATTGTAGCTTGTATTGTTCGGTATATTCGTCCAGCTATCCTCTTCCGCAGGTGTGCCAAACTGTGGACATGCCTTCGGATTGATTACCTGTACTATCGGCTTCTCATTATCCTTAACCTTGATTACCTGGATATACTCCACTACACCATCTCCTCTGTAATCAGGATTCCATTCTGCTCCCGCTACCTTGATGTTCTGGTCGATCGCTCTGTAGTATTCGCCATCCTGGATTCTTCTGTAGATACCAGGTCTCCAATTAGCACAGTCATTATTCGTAAACTGGTTGATTGATGACGGCCTCCACTTACATGTGATTGGCAGTCTCCAACTGCTGTATGTATAATCATCGTTCGTATTGCCATAGTCAACATCGTATGTACACCAGTTGATCACCTTCCAGTGTCTTACAATCTTGAAACATGCATCGTTCTCTCCATAGAAACGCTCATCCCACCATGTAGTAGCCAACTGCTCACAGTCGTTCCAGTCAAATCTTGGCCACCAGATCGGATCATGTGGTGTAGGTGTAAAGTCCGCTGTGTCTATACATCCTGTCAACATCGTATCTGCCGGGAACGTCACGATAAAGTCTGAGATATGTCTTACCTCTACTGTCTGTGACTTCACATCCTGATTACCGCACTTGTCGGTCACTCTCCATGTCTTCACCAATACTCCCTCGCCACAGTCGTTAAGTGTTCCTGATATGCTTGAGTCGATTGTCAGACTACCACATGCATCATACCAGCTCGCATAACCAAAATACTGATCGTATGTAACGTGCGGTGGATTGTTGTGGTTCGTGCCATCATCCTCACACTTCACGATAACCCTTGGTGGTGCCGTTACTATCGGACGTGTCTTATCATCCACAAATGTCTGAACTACACAGTCTGAATACAGATTTGGTGATCCCTCACAATATACTCGCATAATCACATCTATCCTTCCACAGAACTTCTCACCGTATGGTCCGGTTACAACTCCTGTCAGGTCATCGTGAGATTCCCTTGAGTTGTTCACTGTACCAAACAATGGCGCTCCATTGTTGTACATCACCCTGTTCTTGAATACTCCCACTGTAAGTGAATCCCTGAAGTATGAATCGTTCGGTTCGCTCAATCTGCGCACCTTGAATACCAACTGGTCATCTGAACAACAGTTATCCCATGATCCGTTGTCAAATCTGTCCGCAGGTATCACATTCACACATCCATTTGGATTTACTGTAACCTGAAGGAACTCCTTACAGATAACGTTCGGTGGTGTCGTATCCCTTACTATCAGCGTCATTGTCGCTGTACCCTTGTTGCCACATGCATCCGTAGCCTCGTACGTTACTGTATGTGTTCCTACTGTCAACTCTATGCTGCCCGGCAATACCCATGATCCTGTCACAGAGTGTGGTACATTCGGTACCAATACGCCGTCTATATATACCTTCCATGTAATTGCATTCGGTGAACATGCCTCCACCACTGATGGCGTAGGTAGTGTAACTCCCCATATTGAACATGAATATGGTGAAGCATTCACCTCCATTGTCGCAGGTACGCTAACAACAGGTGCCAGGTTGTCCTCTACAAATATCATCTGTACTGCCTCTCTGATCTGGCCTGTACACCAGTCTATCACCGTCCAGCGACGGATAATCTTCTTCGCTCCACTGTTCACTCCGCAGATAAGTACCTCATCATCGTGATACTGGCTCACCAGATTGCAATACTTGCCATCGTTACGTACATCATGTCCGTTTACTGCAGGCCAATCTTCGTCAACTGTGTTACCGTCCACTGCATTCGGATTATAGGCCGGTACAAATGGAGTAACATCAGGCTGCTGTGAATTGAACGCATCAGGATCCGTTGCATCACCGCACCTCACCGTTACTGCATCAGGGAATATTACATCCTCCAGCGTCGGTAGATCTACATAGATATTCTCCGTACATGTACTCTTATTGCCATATCCGTCAGTCACCGTCCAGTATACCGGTACATATCTGCCCTCGGCACACATGTCATTGGATGACAATGCTCCTACTGTAAACGTATAGCTCAATGGCGTACAACCCGGAATCGCTTGACCAGCACAGTTGTCGGTCGCCGCAGGCGTAGATGTTGATAGCCCGATCGCATCAAGATCAGCAAGTGTCTTCGCGTTCAACAACGCATCTACATCACTACACTGTATCTCACATGGACCTACTGCCAATATACCTACTCCTCCTGGTCCGGTAATATCTACTATATAATCAAACGTATTGAGCGCTGTCGTTCCCCAGTCAAGTATCACAAACTGATAATCAACTCCTGCTGTCAGGTTGATGTTCGTTCCGCCTGCCTGTGTAAACTCATCGTATCCTCCTATCAGGTTTGTACATGGACTGTTTACTACAAAACCGGGATCCTGGTAGATACCAATATATGCCTGACCGCCAATAACCGGTCCCTGTGTAGTCAGATTGATGTGGTAAGCGCNCGTAACAGGTACCTGGAACTCAATCAACTCATAAGGGTGTGTTCCTGCCAATGGAGAACCTGCTCCAAAGTTATAACATGCATTGTTGAAGCCGGTAGAGGTAGGATCGCTCCAGTCCATCGTACCCAACAACTGATTAGTCTCCTGTGTACATCCGTCACAGTCAACTGTAGGTGGTATTTTATCTTCAACCAATATCCATCCCCAGCAAACATTGCCATTAGGAGCAGTAACTCGCACTGCCAATGTCTGGCCGATATTAGCACATGTTACCGTATTTCCAAGGTTAAAAGGTCCTGCCATTGAAGTGCCGATGGCTACCTGATAATTCTCATAACATCCGTATGGTCCGCCTTCCAGCATAGTCTCTGCCGTAATCACTGCCTCACAGTTCTCAGGATCCAGAGATACGTGTACCAGATCATTACATCCCAGTGATGTAATCGGAGTCGGATATGGATTGACCACTACATCAAAGCAGCACTCGTCTGCAACATCACCATCTGGTGTTACCAATTGGAAACAGTTGGTCGTAGTTCCCACAGGGAATGCAGATCCGCTTGGCAGACCGGAAACCTGGTTGATAGTTACAGGTACCGGTACATCCTGAAGATCACCGAACAATTTCTGAATCAAGTGTAGGTTACCAAATCCTAATGATCCATAAGATGTAGGTTGGGGAAGACCACAATCTACAGAATAGATATAGGAAGGACCTGTCTCACCACTGTATGAAGAGGCAGGACCAAACCGAGGTTGTCCGGTAGGCCTTTCCTGCTCAACGATAAAGTTAGTGTTGGCCGGAATCAATACACCGGCACCCAGAGAAATCGTAGCTTTTCCTTGTGCCGGAACATTTACAAGTCCTGAGGTATAGACCAGAGTACGCTGAGCTAAGTTCAAATTCGCTCCACCAATAGTACCGGAATATGTATATACCCTGATACGTTGTGTTCCACCAAAATAAGAGCCAACTTCCACACCGGTCAGATTATAAGCATATGCACCATTGGCATATGCACGCATGGAGTATACAGGATAAGTGTTAGGACAATCCAAATCCAATGCATCATTAACCGGAGCTGTACCAATATTCTGTGTAAGCGTGAATGGTTGATCTGCATATCCTACACAGTTACCACTGAATGCCACATTATAGCGCACAAATGCAGAACACTGACCGGCAGTCAGCGTGGTGTATATATTGCTCGGGCAGACGAACACACATGGATCATCATCTCCCGGAGCAGCACCTACCTGTAAGGTGTAATCTTCGTATTGACCGAAAGAGCTACCACCGGTACATCCGTCATTAGGAGAAGGATTAGATGTTGTGAATTTCTTCGCAATACGCATCCTTACCATAGTACCGTTAGGTATTCCTGCAGGTATGGTTACATTGACAATTGCCCTAATTCCGTCTAATCCTGTGGAATTGACAATTGTACCCACATAGACATACTCGTCAACACCTGTAAAGGTAATATCACCATCCCAGTCAAAATATGCTCTGACTGAAGTGGTATAGTTACCATTGGTGTTCCCTTCAACTTCAAGAGAATATGTCTGTCCGGCCTGTACATGACCGATTACCGATGTAAAATCATCATAATTGGGTGAAGATGTAGATGCCGGCGACGAGTTGTCAATATCGGCAANAACCACCCTTGTAATCGGTTCCACTATAGTTAAACCGGACATAGCACAATAAGGCGCCTNGGTTCTGGCATTAAAGCCGGTTATCAATACCCATAGCAGGACAAGTCCCGGTATGAGAAATTTGTTAGTTATTCTATTCATAGGTCTATTGATAAATTTCGTTAGGAATTATTAAAACTTGCTCGTAAGTTCATTGTACACACTTCTAATAAATTGAGGTGTAATACCGGAATTGTTCACTTTCTCATTTGCAGTTTTCAAGCGCAATACAGATGTAACCGCTGGGGATACACTGTAACGCAAGTCCTCCAACATCGTTTGGTAATAAACCAGCTTGTACAAATCCTGAGGATTGGTAGAAGCAGGGTTCAACTGTGCAAGTTGCTGCTTTACAACAGCAATCGCTTTTGCGTTATCCCACGTGTCCAGATTTGCTGCTTGCACACCATACCTTGCTGCAGTGGTACTCACCTCATGGTTAGCTGGAAAACTCCACTAGTCGCAGTAGACTGTGCATTCAGCCCATTATTTGCCGCAAAGGCAAACAAGAGCATAAAAGCAAAGGACAAAAGTCCGCCGGAAAACATCCTTGCACTCTTTGTTTTAAAAGAAATGTTTTGCATACTTTTAGTTTTGGTTAAAAATTAGTTAATAAAATAAGGATTTATTTTCATTAATGAATTAATGTCATCTTTTCAAGGCATAACATCATTAGCAAAATAAAATTTACTTAAACTGACCCGGAAGTCAATAAAACCATCTGTTTCAAACAGACAATAAAAATCATCTTATGCCAAAAAGTTAGTTTTAGTACATTGAATATCAACGTACTTTGAAGTAGTTTCCCTGTAATGAGTGTCTTCCGGGTGACGAAATTACGCCCAAAGATAATCGTTTATTTTAATTTAACAAGGTAGTGAATATTTTATTTTATACAATTCCACCTCCATATTTGACTATTTTTTAAAAATTACGAAGTCGCTCCTATTATATTTTCTATTCTTCAAAATAGCAATACCCCAAGATTTCATATGATCTAAGAGCTAACAATTCAACAACGCCAAATGATATCATTCAACTCGTTATACCCAAAAATAAAAGCTCCCGCCTCGAATGAAGCGGGAGCCGTCCCAAAACCGATTTTAAATTATGTTATTCAACTTTCCTTTAAAAACGGTCTCCCGTATTTAATGGGCTTACCTGATTACTCCAGTATCACCATCTTCTTCGTCGCTGAGTAATCTCCGCTAACCAACTGATAGAACATCACTCCTGTGCTGCCTACCTGGGTCCTGCTGATCACTTCCTTGTTCATTCCCTTCGCCGCTTCTACTGTCTTGCTGTACACTACCTTGCCCGTTACATCATAGATCGTCAGCGTAGCCTTGCTTGCTTGTGGCAAACTGTACTCGATCGCTGTTACTGTTGAGAATGGGTTCGGTGTGTTCTGCTTCAACTCGAAGCCTCCTGATGTTACCACTCCACCGTCCGTATTGAACTCAAGGGCTACATCCAGTACCTCATCTGTTCCGTTGACTCCCATCGCAGGCGTCAACGCACTGTTCACGCTCAGTACCTTGCTCAGGCTTGTCTCCGCCTTCGCATTGAATACCATCGTAAACAATACCTCGTCATTTGATACTGTCATCGGCGCATCTACGTTCACTGCAGTTGTTACTATACCTTCGCTCGCACGATCAGCATTGTAATTCTCTGCCGTAATGTTCAACGCTCCTGCCTTCATACCTGCAAACTCAATCGCACTCTGATCAAACGCAAACGTAAACTGATATCCTGAGATATTCTTGAAGTCTTTCGCCTTCACAGGTACCTCTATCGTCTGGCCTGCATTCAGCACTACGTCATCTGCCCTGAAGCTCAATGTGCCTACTGTCCTCTGCTCTATCGCTCCGCTGCCAAAGTTTGCCTTCGCATTCAAGTCAACGTCTCCCAACTTCACTCCATTCAAGTTAACCGTCGTCTGACCCTGGTTCGGTGTCACCATCACATAGTCCGGTGCCTGCGCCCAGTTGCTCATATTCAAGTCATACTTAGAATCAAATGTCCTCCAGGACTGTCCTACATTGTACTTCTCTATCTTGCCCAGTATCAGCTTGCGGATCTCCACGATATCGCTCACCTTCACTGATCCATCCATATTAACATCCGCTGCCAACATCTTGTATGGCTGATCCAACTGCGTCTTGCCCAATATATGGTTCTGGATCTTGATGATGTCTCCTACGTTAACTCCGTTCAGATAATCCTTATCGTGACTTCCTGCCAACTTCTGCTCATTGGTAACATTAGTACTGAATGAGTATCCACCATTAGTTCCGTTTGTAACATCCATGGTAGAATTCCCATAAGAAATGATAACATCCTTAATACCTTCTACAGGTGCATAGGTTGTAACATTACCCTTAATTATGTTGAATGTACCAATGGAACCGCAAACTCCCTCATTATCGTCAATCTTCAATCTGGTCGTACAGAAATCCTGGTTGCCATCCGAATCTGTTACATACATCGTGATGTTTTCGAATACCGGTGAACCGTTTGCCTGAATATCTGCACATGTCCAGGTATGAAGGGTATCATTGACATTAGCAGAATAGCTGAATCTCAAATTAGATGGAGATGTACAGTTGTCGAATGACTGATGGTTGAAGTAATGTGCCGGCAAGGTAATCATTCCCGCTGCTGGCATCACCACTGTCGCCAATCCATAGAAACATACAGGACTTGGCTTCTTGCAGTCACGCAATCTAACCCAGTAGTTACCGCTAGCTACGTTTCCGCAGTTATCGCTCACTGTCCAGTATACTCTGTGTACTCCCATCGGCAATACATCATTGATCGTCGCTGTAAGTCCGGAGAAGTCTACTGACTTAGGTCCGTTTGGATTTGCAAATGCATCAACTTCGTAGTGATAGTTCAGTTTGTTTGAACAATCAATTGCTCTAGCCTTCAGAGAACCTGCAGGAGCTGAACATACACCATTGTATAGAACACCTAACAGGTTATATTCCCAAGGATTCTGGAAAGATGTATTAGTCGGGATATTCACAAAGCTTTCCTGTGTTGGAGCACCGAATTGAGGACATGCCTGAGGCTCCACAACTTGAATGATCGGCTTCTCATTATCCTTAACCTTGATTACCTGGATATACTCCACTACACCATCTCCTCTGTAATCAGGATTCCATTCTGCTCCCGCTACCTTGATGTTCTGGTCGATCGCTCTGTAGTATTCTCCATCCTGGATTCTTCTGTAAATACCAGGTCTCCAATTACTACAGTCATTATTCGTAAACTGGTTGATTGATGACGGCCTCCACTTACATGTGTATGGCAGTCTCCAGCTGCTGTATGTATAATCATCGTTCGTATTGCCATAGTCAACATCGTATGCACACCAGTTGATTACCTTCCAGTGTCTTACAATCTTGAAACATGCATCGTTCTCTCCATAGAAACGCTCATCCCACCATGTAGTAGCCAACTGCTCACAGTCGTTCCAGTCAAATCTTGGCCACCAGATCGGATCATGTGGTGTAGGTGTAAAGTCCGCTGTGTCTATACATCCTGTCAACATCGTATCCGCCGGGAACGTCACGATAAAGTCTGAGATATGTCTTACCTCTACTGTCTGTGACTTCACATCCAGGTTACCACACTTGTCGGAGACTCTCCATGTCTTCACCAATACCCCTCNGCCACAGTCGTTAAGTGTTCCTGATATGCTTGAATCTATGGTCAGACTACCACATGCATCATACCAGCTCGCATAGCCAAAATACTGATCGTAGGTAACGTGTGGTGGATTGTTGTGGTTCGTGCCATCATCCTCACACTTCACGATAACTCTCGGTGGTGCCGTTACTATCGGACGTGTCTTATCATCCACAAATGTCTGAACTAAACATTCTGAATACAGATTTGGTGATCCCTCGCAATATACACGCATAATCACATCTATCCTTCCACAGAATTTCTCACCGTATGGTCCGGTTACAACTCCTGTCAGGTCATCGTGAGATTCCCTTGAGTTGTTCACTGTACCAAACAATGGCGCTCCATTGTTGTACATCACCCTGTTCTTGAATACTCCCACTGTAAGTGAATCCCTGAAGTATGCGTCGTTTGGTTCACTTGCTCTACGTACCTTGAATACCAACTGGTCATCTGAACAGCAGTTATCCCATGTTCCGTTGTCAAATCTGTCCGCAGGAATCACATTCAAACATCCGTTTGGATTTACTGTAACCTGAAGGAACTCCTTACAGATAATGTTTGGTGGTGTATTATCCCTAACAGTTATTGTAATTTCTCTGCTATTGGCATTGTCACAAGCATCTTTTGTCTCATATCTGATAGTATGTGTACCTACGGTCAATTCAACATTACCTGGCAATACCCAGCTGCCTGTATTTGGATGAGGCACATTTGGAATTAAAACACCGTCCAGATATACTTTCCACTGATATTGGAAACCATCGGTAGTACAAGCATCAGTAGCAGTAGGCCTAGGCAATTCATAACCCCAAACGGAACAAGTATATGGACTTGTTGAGATCGGATCAGCCGGTTGCTGAACAGAAATCTGAGGTGCAATATTATCTTCTACCTTGATCAATTGAATTGCTTCTCTAAGCTGTCCTGTACACCAGTCTATTACTGTCCATCGGCGAATAATCTTCTTAGCGTTGCTATTCACTCCACACAACAAGATTACATCATCATGATATTGCGCTACTAAATTGCAATACTTACCATCGTTACGTACATCATGTCCGTTTACTGCAGGCCAATCTTCGTCAACCGTGTTACCGTCCACTGCATTCGGGTTATAGGCCGGTACAAATGGGGTAGCATCCGGCTGCTGTGAATTGAATGCATCAGGATCCGTATCAGATCCACAAGTTACTGTAACTTCATCCGGGAACACAACGTCATCCAATGTTGGAAGATCAATGTATACATTCTCAGTACAAGAAGCTGAATTGCCATAATTGTCGGTTACAGTCCACGTGATAGGAACATAACGACCTACAGTACACATATCATTGGATGACAATGCTCCTACTGTAAAGGTATAGTTTAATGGCGCACAACCTACTGTACCTGCACAGTTGTCACTCGCTGCAGGTGCAGCAGTGGATAGTCCGATTGCATCAAGATCAGCCAGTGTCTTCGCGTTCAACAACGCATCTACATCACTACACTGTATCTCACATGGACCTACTGCCAATATACCTACTCCTCCTGGTCCGGTAATATCTACTATATAATCAAACGTATTGAGCGCTGTCGTTCCCCAGTCAAGTATCACAAACTGATAATCAACTCCTGCTGTCAGGTTGATGTTCGTTCCGCCTGCCTGTGTAAACTCATCGTATCCTCCTATCAGGTTTGTACATGGACTGTTTACTACAAAACCGGGATCCTGGTAGATACCAATATATGCCTGACCGCCAATAACCGGTCCCTGTGTAGTCAGATTGATGTGGTAAGCGCCGTAACAGGTACCTGGAACTCAATCAACTCATAAGGGTGTGTTCCTGCCAATGGAGAACCTGCTCCAAAGTTATAACATGCATTGTTGAAGCCGGTAGAGGTAGGATCGCTCCAGTCCATCGTACCCAACAACTGATTAGTCTCCTGTGTACATCCGTCACAGTCAACTGTAGGTGGTATTTTATCTTCAACCAATATCCATCCCCAGCAAACATTGCCATTAGGAGCAGTAACTCGCACTGCCAATGTCTGGCCGATATTAGCACATGTTACCGTATTTCCAAGGTTAAAAGGTCCTGCCATTGAAGTGCCGATGGCTACCTGATAATTCTCATAACATCCGTATGGTCCGCCTTCCAGCATAGTCTCTGCCGTAATCACTGCCTCACAGTTCTCAGGATCCAGAGATACGTGTACCAGATCATTACATCCCAGTGATGTAATCGGAGTCGGATATGGATTGACCACTACATCAAAGCAGCACTCGTCTGCAACATCACCATCTGGTGTTACCAATTGGAAACAGTTGGTCGTAGTTCCCACAGGGAATGCAGATCCGCTTGGCAGACCGGAAACCTGGTTGATAGTTACAGGTACCGGTACATCCTGAAGATCACCGAACAATTTCTGAATCAAGTGTAGGTTACCAAATCCTAATGATCCATAAGATGTAGGTTGGGGAAGACCACAATCTACAGAATAGATATAGGAAGGACCTGTCTCACCACTGTATGAAGAGGCAGGACCAAACCGAGGTTGTCCGGTAGGCCTTTCCTGCTCAACGATAAAGTTAGTGTTGGCCGGAATCAATACACCGGCACCCAGAGAAATCGTAGCTTTTCCTTGTGCCGGAACATTTACAAGTCCTGAGGTATAGACCAGAGTACGCTGAGCTAAGTTCAAATTCGCTCCACCAATAGTACCGGAATATGTATATACCCTGATACGTTGTGTTCCACCAAAATAAGAGCCAACTTCCACACCGGTCAGATTATAAGCATATGCACCATTGGCATATGCACGCATGGAGTATACAGGATAAGTGTTAGGACAATCCAAATCCAATGCATCATTAACCGGAGCTGTACCAATATTCTGTGTAAGCGTGAATGGTTGATCTGCATATCCTACACAGTTACCACTGAATGCCACATTATAGCGCACAAATGCAGAACACTGACCGGCAGTCAGCGTGGTGTATATATTGCTCGGGCAGACGAACACACATGGATCATCATCTCCCGGAGCAGCACCTACCTGTAAGGTGTAATCTTCGTATTGACCGAAAGAGCTACCACCGGTACATCCGTCATTAGGAGAAGGATTAGATGTTGTGAATTTCTTCGCAATACGCATCCTTACCATAGTACCGTTAGGTATTCCTGCAGGTATGGTTACATTGACAATTGCCCTAATTCCGTCTAATCCTGTGGAATTGACAATTGTACCCACATAGACATACTCGTCAACACCTGTAAAGGTAATATCACCATCCCAGTCAAAATATGCTCTGACTGAAGTGGTATAGTTACCATTGGTGTTCCCTTCAACTTCAAGAGAATATGTCTGTCCGGCCTGTACATGACCGATTACCGATGTAAAATCATCATAATTGGGTGAAGATGTAGATGCCGGCGACGAGTTGTCAATATCGGCAAAACCACCCTTGTAATCGGTTCCACTATAGTTAAACCGGACATAGCACAATAAGGCGCCTGGTTCTGGCATTAAAGCCGGTTATCAATACCCATAACAGAGTAATCCCTGAAATGAGATAATTGTTAATATTTCTATTCATAAGTCTGTATAAATTTCGTTAGGAATAATTAAAATTTATTTGTTAATTCATTGTACACACTTCGAATAAATGGTAGTGTAATACTGGAATTGTTCACTTTCCCATTTGCAGTTTTCAAGCGCAATACAGATGTAACCGCAGGGGATACATTGTAACGCAAGTCCTCCAACATCGTTTGGTAATAAACCAGCTTGAACAAATCCTGAGGATTGGTAGAAGCAGGGTTTAACTGTGCAAGTTGCTGTTTTACTACGGCAGTCGCTTTAGCATTATCCCAGGTGTCCAGGTTTGCTGCTTGCACACCGTATTTTGCTGCAGTGGCGCTCACCTCATGGTTAGCCGGAANAACTCCACTATTCGCAGTAGCCTGTGCATTCAGCCCATTATTTACCATTAAGGCAAACAAAAGCATAAAGACAAAGGACAATAGTCCACCGGAAAACATACTCGCACTCTTTGTTTTAAAAGAAATGTTTTGCATACTTTAAGTTTTGGTTAAAATTGGTTAATAAATTAAAATCTACTTTCGTATTAAAACTCCATGCGAATTCTATGCCAAAATTTATAAAATTGACTATTTAGATAATTTTTAATGCATATATTATTATTAATCTGTATTTTAGAGTTATAACTTTTTTTAATACCGATCAAATCTTCAATCATATTAAACGGAAAGCTGATATGGTTTCATGAATATCCGTTTTCAATAAGTAGCGCGTTCCTTCCCATTTTATTGAAAAGGCTTATCTAAATCTGTCATAAAATCATTGTCTAAAGAATATTCAAACCCCCATAATCCATTAATGGAGGTGATTCATTTAAGAAAATCAAAGAGGGAAAACAGGCTAAATGCTTTAATACTATATACAACTCAATAAAAGTGCCAGGCCCCATATTATCATATCCAGTAAATTAGGATTTTTGACATAAATCTAAATAGCCATTCAGTTTGGGACATACTATGATCAGCTTTGTAGCAAAGTCGGACATTGGAATATTTTGGCCAAAACATCGTAATGATAATGACTTTTGAATGACCGACTATTCCCTGCTAAATACATCAAATATTCATCCTGTAATACCTAAAATTTATGGACTATTATATAAATCATCTTGGTATAACATCATTCGGGAGAATGCAAAAGCCCGTACATTGTACATCCGGTTTTTGATCTTCCAAAAGGTGAATTCATCTTTATGCAAAGGAAAAGTAAGGATAGGTAAAGAAGTTCAAGCCGATAAACATTGACATGCCAATTTCTATCTGCCGTATTTGAAAAAAGTGTTTGAAAGCAGGAGGGCTGATTAGCACCAATATTCCGATTAAAGGACTGAGAGGTGAAAAAGCTTCAGAAAGTAGTCTACCTTTAATTTGTTCCGTCTAACGGCACCGCAACCTTTACAATGGAGCTTTGTTAAAATACCGTTTCAGGCTGTTTGAACAACCAGCCGAAACATTTTCAAACTATCAAAACAAAGATTATACTTCAATTTCTATCAAACAAAATTCAAAGGACTTTTAGAATTTTAATATCGGAATGATATTCAATTTGGATAAGCAAATTTCAGGATAAATAGGGATTAAAAATATCAACATGAGACCATTCAATACTAATTATGTCGCATATTTATTTAAAGCCACCCAAAATTTTGATCAAAATGCCACCAAGCATATTCATCCCTGTGGAACGATTGCACAAAACAAACAACAACGAACAATTGACTTACAACCTGTACAGGGATTATAGGGTAAACTTTGGCAAAGTACTAACCCATCAATGGATTAACTCTCCGAAACTAATCTTTTTTGAGGGTTTGTCCAGAGTAAATCCGACTGTCACTTCGTGCTTACCATTGTTATATGGCTGGTAGTCTCCTGTATAAATATCAAAGCTGTAATATATTCCAACCTTATTGACTAAGATTCCCAATAACACGCCACCTCCTTGCTGTTTTGCACCAAAATGGTAAGAAAGTCCGCCGATGAGTTTATTATCCAGAAAGTAACCGGTTAGATTAACATCAGCCAGAAGAGGGGCGCTTCCATCACCTGCTGAAACTTTACGTATGGCTATTCCCGGCTCCAAATCAAAGTCATAATCAGGAATCATGAAACGATTGGATGCATAGCCCACGAAATTGCCTANAAACTTACCGGGGTCCTCCGAAATGACTTCAGGTTTGTTAATATATGCATGTACCATATTGGGGAGGGCAATTCCGAAATTAAAAGATTCGTTGATTCTTGCATGGATTCCCAAACCAAAATCAAAGTATTTCACCCCTTCACTTGCAGCCAACAAATAGGAATCAGAAGGATCAATAGCAGGATCTTCCAGAATGCCGTTTCGTAATTTTTNTTGCTGGAATTCTGTTGTCATACCGATTGATAAAAATGCTCCATCAAACTGAAGCTTGTAAGCATAGTTGATAGCGGCCTTGAACCGATTGATGGCGGCATTTGATTCATTCATCAATTGTAATCCAAGCCCAACATTGTTTCCGAAACTTCCACTATATCCGAAGGTATAATTAACCGGGGTTCCAGGCGCCCCTGACCAAGTATTGACCATATTACCCAAAAATTCATGCCTACCTTCCTGAAGTCCGGTTGCACCCGGATTGATCAGAGTAGGATAAATGGAGTAATGCCTGTAGATTCCTTGTTCCTGAGCATTGACACCGGCAAGTCCAAGGTAGAAAATTGCCAGGAGAGTCAGTATTCTTTGCATAATGCTATTTTTTCCTGATTAAAAGTTTATTTGATGATTACCTGAGTGACCTGATTATTGACACAGAGTTCTTATAGATTTGGACATTCCCGTTTGCTTCCTTGACTTCAAGCACCCAATAGTATCCTCCATCAGGCAATGTGGCGCCATTCTTATCAACTCCTTCCCACCCATTCTTATAATTAGACTCTTCAAATACTTTCTGGCCCCAGCGATTGAAAACAGAAAATTTATTGACTGTTGTAGAAGCACAAGTTATCAGTAATCGATCATTCTTTCCATCGCCGTTTGGAGTGATGGCTCCGATACCTTCAAAACAACCTTTACCACCCGGTGTCAGTTCGATGGCGGCATTAGCGGAACAACCATTAGCGTCGGTTACTGACACAGTATAGTTGCCAACACCAAGATTGGAAATTTCTTGTTCAGAGGAAGTCACTTTTCCACTCCAGCTATAAGTAAATGGGGCAAATCCGCCAAGGGCATTGGCTCGGATGCTTCCATCATTGGTCTGGTCATCGGTTGGATATACCACATCAAAATCTACCACAATTTTGGCAGGAGCCTTGATTGAATAGGTGGCTGTAGCGTTAGCTCCCGTATTGTCCGAGACAGTAACCGTATAATTTCCGGCACATACATTTGAAATCACGCCTGTCGTTGCGTCTTTGAAAGACCATTTGAAAGTATAGGGTGGTGTACCACCTGCCGGAGTAGCTGTGAGCCCNNCATCACAGGCATCAGCGCAAGTGATATCATATTCTCCGAATTTCTGAGCTGAAACGGCCACTGAAAGTGTTGTATTGCCGGATGGGACTGTAATGGTAAGTTNTTTCTTACAACCCGAAGTATTGTCGGTAACAGTAACCGTGTAATTTCCGGCTGCCAGTCCATTAATGTCCTGTGTGGTAGCCACGGGATTGGTACTCCATTCGTAAGAAAATGCACCGGATCCTCCGCTCACATTAATATCGATTGCTCCGTTACTTCCTGATGTGGCGGGCGTGATACCGGCTACTGTCAGGCTGATTGGCGATGTAGCAAGGGACAATTGATATGTTTTGCTTACTGTATCGTTACCGGATGTAACTGTAACATGATAAATTCCCGACAGACCATTCAGAGAGTTTCCTGACAATCCGGCTACACTCCATGTAATCACAGGGTTGGTCGCCCCTACTACATTGAATTCAATCACACCGGTACATGGCTCTTCGCATTGGCTATTCTGGACGACAAGATCAACAATCTTGAGGTTATCATCACATTGTTTGATCTGAACATCGCCGGAGCATGTTGTCACAGGAAGCACTGTTCCATCCTGCGTCACAAATTCCATTCCTCCGGGAAGACACTTTGCTCCGATATTGACAGAGCAGGTAGATCCAAGGTTACCAAGTACTTTAAATGACAAACTGAAAATAACTGTTTCGTCCGGTACTGTTACTCCTTCACCAGTCGCATCGTCCCAAAGAACTATCAAACAGCCATTTCCGGAAGGATTGAATTTGCCGCTGTTTAGTCCGGGTACCGGTTTATTGGCCGGAATAATAATTCCATCGTCAATAAGCTGCATACAGGATGGATCCCAATCAATGGCAAATTGCATGCCGGCTATTTTCTTGAAATCCTTTACAGTGAAATCCATGGTGATGGTTTCCTGTGGCAGAAGACAATGGTCAGAGGCTATCAAGGCAAATCCTTCCGGGTTACAATCCGGTACGGTGCCACACTTGATATTGATGCCACCCGGTTCGACCAGGTTATTGGTGGTTCCTCCTGCCAGAGTAATAGTAACATTACTCAAGGTAACCGGCATAGTGGTGTTACAGCATGAAGCATTTGGGGTAAGGCAGATATCGAACAATTTTTCATTGGCCCCAATAGAGGTAGCAATAGAAGTTGTCCAATTGAGCTTAATCACGCCATTTGCAGCTTGACTAGTGTTGAAATTAGCACTTGTCAATCCGCTCAATATTGAATTGATACCAGAAATTTCGTTGAATGAAGCGCATGAAGGGTTGAAGTTAATATCGAAAGAAAGGCCAGTCACACTACTGAAACCGGCAGCAGCCTGAATGCTCAGGCAGCCTTTGGTATTTGAGTTACCATCCGCTGTAGCAACCTTCACAACGGTTTGGGCGCCTCCGCAAGGTGAGCCGGTAACGGTCACATTTCCCGGAGTTGCAGTGTGTGGCAAAATATCTCCGTTGGAATCATTGAACTGGACTGTAANAANACCATCATTAGCTATGTCTACAACTGATGTGCTTCCGCATACTCCCTCGAAAGTAATTGAAAAAAGCACCGTACCATCTGCCAGGTTGGCCTCCGAAGACTGTGGGTGGCTCCATGTCGCCCTTAGTTTTCCTGTGGAAAAAGAAGTAAAGTCATTGTCAGGGTCCATATTCAAGGCACTTACATCGCCAACTGATTTAAAGATCACTTTTGATGGATCCCAGTTAACATTCAGCTGAAATCCGGCAACTTTTGCAAATCCATCAACCTTTACCAATACTTTACCTTCTGTTCCGGCAGCTATGGTTGTTGGTTCCACATAGACTCTAATGGCTGCGTAGGAATAAGTAAAGGTAAAAAACAGAATGCTAAGAAGTATAATCCTATTAATCATAAGTGGTTCATTTATTGAACAGATTATAAATATTAAAGGGCAAAACTACATAATAAAATCGAATTGCAATCAATTATATATATATACTTTTAATTTATATTTACTATTTATGTATAAAACTCGTTGTCTGAAAAGAATAAAAATTTTAGCACTCACACCTTTTCATTTTTAGTAGGATCATGGGCCGTTTTTTCAAACTTAACAAAAATCTATTGCCTGTATAGATGCCTTTTAAATTAACAATTCATTTGGTATCAATAAAATCCACCTAAGTGCCATTTTTCCAGCAGGCAATAATCTTATTTATCCTCTATTGGCCAATCAGCAATGGATCCGGCAAAATGCTATCCATCAGTCATCTCTTTCTACCCGTAAATTTTCCACAATGAAAATCTGCCGTTCCGGCGTATTTTTGCCCATATAATACTCCAGTATTTTTTCAATATCGGTATTATCCTTCATCATCACAGGAGATAACCTGATGTCCTTGCCGATAAATCCGCCAAATTCTTCCGGTGATATTTCTCCCAATCCTTTAAAACGCGTTATTTCCGGTTTGCCACGCAGTTTTTCGATCGCCTGAAGCTTCTCCGACTCTGAGTAACAATAAATTGTTGTCTTTTTATCACGGACTCTAAACAACGGTGTGTCCAGAATATATAAGTGCCATTACGTACCAGATCAGGGAAAAACTGCAAGAAAAAGTCAGGAGCAAGAGACGGATATGCATACCATCAACATCGGCATCGGTGGATATAACTACTTTGTTGTACCGCAGATCGTCAATATCATTTTCAATATTGAGGGCATGTTGCAATAAATTAAATTCTTCATTCTGGTAAACTATTTTTTGTCATTCCATAACAATTCAAAGGTTTACCACGTAAACTGAACACTGCCTGAGTAAAGGGATCCCGCGCCTTGGTTATGGATCCGCTTGCTGAATCTCCTTCTGTTATAAACAGCATGCTATTTTCCTTCTGTTCCGGCGTACCACCCTTATCATTGAGGTGGATGCGGCAATCCCGCAATTNTTTATTGTGGATATTGGCCTTTTTAGCCTTTTTATTGACTTCTTTTTTAATATCAGCAATCTCCTTACGCTCTCTTTCACTTTGTAGTATCTTTTNTTGCAGCTGGCCGGCTACTTCGAGGTTCTTGTGAAGGAAATTATCCAGCTCCTTAGACAGGAAATCCATAATATAGGTGCGTATGGATGGCTGATCAGANNGTATAAGTGTCGAACCAAGCTTTGTCTTGGTCTGTGATTCAAAGATTGGTTCTTCCACGCGGATACTAACTGCGGCGATGATGGAAGTTCGCACGTCACGTGCATCGTAATCTTNTTTATAAAAATCTCTAAGGACCTTCACCACTGCTTCCCTGAATGCATTGAGATGAGTACCTCCCTGTGTTGTATTCTGACCGTTGACGAAAGAATAATATTGCTCACCATACTGATGACCATGGGTCAAAACGATTTCAATGTCATCACCGGTAAGATGAATTGGTTCGTAAATCAATTCCTCCGGATTGGTTCTCCCGGCAATCATGTCGGCCAGTCCGTTTTTGGAGACAAATGTCTTTCCGTTGAAATTGATCTTTAGACCACTGTTGAGATAGGCATAATTCCACAACATGGGTTCGACAATGTCCTCCCTAAAGTGAAAATTCCTGAAAATATCATTATCGGGTGTAAACTCGATGATAGTGCCGTTTTNTTCGTCGGTCTTTCCTTCAGGATAATCCTTAACCAGCTCACCTTTTGAAAAATCTGCCTTTTTGGTACGACCATCTCTGAACGACTGCACGGTAAAAGACTCGCTTAATGCATTGACGGCCTTGGTTCCGACACCATTTAATCCAACGGACTTCTTAAAAGCCTTGGAATCATATTTTCCTCCTGTGTTGATTCGGGCGACACAGTCTATGACTTTTCCCAAAGGTATACCCCTGCCATAATCGCGGACCATCACCCGATCACCGGATATACGGATGACAATTTCCTTACCATGCCCCATGAAGTATTCATCCATGGCATTATCAATAATCTCCTTAATAAGGATATAAATACCATCATCATTAGACTGTCCGTCACCAAGCTTTCCAATATACATACCCGGGCGCATACGTATATGCTCCTTCCAATCGAGTGTCTTGATATTGTCCTCAATGTAGAGTAAACCATTGTCTTCCATGCTGCAAAATTACATATATTTTTTTATAAATTAAATAAAAGCCTTATACAATGAGGATTTGGTGTAAGTAAGCCGAATTGCCGGATAGACCTCCTTTGGCCGATCCAATTCTTGAAAATAAACCAGGGTGAAAATTTATGTACGAGTGGAGCTATGGTAGCAAAATGAATCCAAGAATAGAACAAATAGCCTGAAGGGCCGATGTTTCCCGGGAATCGATGGTGTATGGGAGGGAGCGTAAGGTTAATCAAATATCGACAGGGCTTAGGATAATGAGGTGAAGGAATGTGGTGACCATGCTATGACGAAAATTCACGGAAAAGGAGTTCTCTGAATAAGTGAATTTAAGCAGGCAAATTGACAGTAATCGCATTCAATTTTCCTATCTTCACGCCACAAATTCTCATATTATGCCGGAAAAAATCCCCTGTGATGTATATCAGACCATGAAGGTGGATCAACTGTTGGAGACGCCCAGNGAGGTTCGCGACTCAGTATGGAGGACTGAATTTTTCAATGCTGTGACCACGGCATGTTTTAAATGTGGAGAACCACAGATGTCACACGGGCCGGATGGCTTCCCTTACTTTGAGTTACATTTACCTGAACCGGAAGAGAGCTTTGAAAGTTACTGTATCCACAATTTGATGGACTATCTGTTGGAAATCGGTTATGGCGTGGTCCTTAATCCCAANGGGGAAGATGCCGACTGGGTATTTTCCTATGGAGATATTGTCAATCTGAGCCTAAATCAAGAGATTTATTCCGTACCGGACCACGATCCTCTACCGGAATATTATGCAACAGACGAAGAGGANAAAGTAATGATATTCCAGCCATCAGAGGAATATCTTCCCGGTATCGTNAAAAAAATGTTGCATTCCTTCCTGACCTACCTGCATGTGAAGGAGCCGTCAATGCTTGCATTTATCAGATCCGGCGGGACTGAAAATTCAGGNGTAACACAACTATCTTTCAATATATTTCCTGAGGATTATGGAAGTGAAGATGAATACCTCATCCGACTTAAACAATTGAGTTGGTTTCTTCCACGACATTATATAATCACGGGTGTCTCCAGGAGTAATCCGATCACTCAGTATTTTGAACCTCTATAAGAGAGTACCGTAGCCAAGGTCACTACACGGATTGATGCAGGTAGTAAACACCTGACTGACTCATGCTTTATACCTATTTCAAACAAGTAATTAAACCTTAAAATGCTTCAGCCTAATGACTTCCTCCTTTGTCAAAAACCGCATCCTTCCACGAGGAAGATCCTNTTTGGTCAATCCTGCATAATAGACTCTATCCAGTTTGACTACATCATAACCGAAGAATTCAAAAATCCGGCGGACGATTCGGTTGCGGCCTGAATGCAAGGTAATTCCAACCTCGTGGGNGCCGGCATCCCTGACATATGAAATGCCATCCACCTTAATAAAGCCATCTTCCAGTGTTATTCCCGCCCTAATCTTTGCGAGATCAGCTTCAGACAAGGGTTTATTGAGTGTGGCATGATAAATCTNTTTGACTTCGTAGGAAGGATGTGAAAGCCTTTTAGTCAGGTCCCCATCATTGGTAATCAGCAACAGCCCGGTTGTATCCCTGTCGAGCCTGCCCACCGGAAATACATGAGTGGAAACCTTGCCTTTGATCAGGTCATGGATGCTCTTTCTGCCTTTTTCGTCAGAAAGTGTAGTGATGACATCCCTCGGTTTATTGAGCAGTATATATATTTNTTGCTCTACAGGCATGATGTGCTTGCCCTGGTAGGTCACCTTATCATGCGGTTGTACCCGATAGCCGGGTTCAAGCACCGGAGAACCATTGACCTTAACTTCACCATTGGCTATCAAAGTATCGGCTGCACGTCTACTGCAAACACCCGAGTTTGCTACATATTTATTCAGCCGTGGCGTAGTGTTTTGCTCATCAACCGGATTCGGTCTTTNTTCGGCTTTATCCTTGCGTGGCCGGCGCTTCGCATCCCGGAGATCATCTTTATCCTCAACAGCCTCTACTTTGCGAAATTTGTCAAATCCGCTTGGTTTTTNTCGAACAGGATGTTTACTTTTTCCGCCATTGAAAATCAAAAATTCATTCTGTGAGCATAAAGAGCAGCACCAATCACACCGGCTTCATTCTGGAATTTGGCTGGTACAATAGTAGTTTCAAGAGCAAAAAACTCTTTGTAGAGATCAAATTTCTTACTAAGTCCACCACCGAGAATAAATAAATTGGGAGAAAAGATAAACTCAAGATGCTTCAGGAATTCGTTGAGCCTGCCTCCAAATTCATCCCAACTCAAATCCTTCTCTTTTCTGGTTGCATTGGAGGTATATTTTTCGGCAATGGATTTATGAAACTTAAGGTGTCCAAATTCAGTATTCGGCACAAGAACTCCATTGTAAAACAGTGCGCTTCCGATGCCTGTTCCGATGGTCAATACTATGACGGTTCCGGGTTGATTGGCAGCGAAGCCGAAAGTCTGCTCTGCCATCCCAGCCACATCAGCATCATTGGCCACGAAAACCCGGCTTCCGGTATGTCTGCCCAGCACTTCCTGTACATCAGTGTTAAGCCAACTTTGGTCGATATTTGAAGCTGACATTGCCACTCCGTTTTTAATTATCGCCGGGAAGCCACATCCAATAATTCCCTCAAACCCGAATTTATGCTTTATTTCTGCAGCTACCTTCCCGACTGCCTCAGGTGTAGAAGGCTCGGGAGTCATAATTTTTACTCGTTCTGTAAGCAGTTTCCCGGTCTTCACCTCAATGACTGCCCCTTTAATGCCGGTTCCTCCAATATCCAGACCTAGAATATGCTCTTTTTCCATTTCAATTCATTCAGTGTATCTATAAAACCGTTTTAATTCGAAGCAATCAATTAAAAAATCCAAGGAGAAACAATGCAGCTTGCATGTATCCGGACAACTTGCCTATTTATATCAAAATTTCTCATGCCGTATCAAGCACGGCCCATTGCCTTCAGAAAGCGTATATGAGCCATGATGGCCGACCACATGGTTCTGTATTCGATGTATTTGATCTGGTATTCGTCACACACTTTTCTAACAATCTTGCTGATTCCCGGATAGTGGATGTGAGAAATTTTGGGGAATAGATGGTGTTCTACCTGAAAGTTTAACCCACCTACCAGCCAACTTATGGTCTTGCTTTTAGTTCCAAAGTTCGCGGTAGTTTTCAATTGATGAGTAGCGAATTCATCATCAAATTTATTGGTATCTTCATTAGCCAAAGGAAAGGAAGTATCCTCTACGGTATGGGCCAACTGGAAAACAATGCTCAGGCAAAATCCAGCGGTGAGGCTCATAATCATAAATCCAAGCAACCATGGCCAGAAGCCGAAAATATATATTGGCAAGACACAAAAGAACAAGGCATGCCAGATCTTGACCAGCCAAAATCTGAAATGATCACTCATTTTCATATTTGTAATCGGGAATTCGCCTATTTTCATTTTGAAATACTTTTTATAATCTGCTGCAAAGACCCAATACAAATACATGACCATATACAAGGCAGGGAAATAGATATGCTGATACTTGTGGAATGGCAATCGGGTCTGGCTTGGAGCAAGTCTCATCAATTTGCCCACCTCGATATCGTCATCCAGATCATCGACATTGGTATAGGTATGATGGATCACATTATGCTTGATATTCCAGAAGAAATGGCTGGCGCCCAACATACTCATGGTGTAACTGGCAAGACGATTGCTACTCTGATGGGTAGAAAAACTACCATGGCTACCATCGTGCATGATATTGAAACCTATTGTTGCTACCAAAAGGCCCAACAGGATACATTCGGAATAGGCAATAGCCCAATGGGGCTGGAATATAAACAAATGGCCAACGGTAAGTGCGAATAAAGTGAGTAAAATTGCTGCTTTCCAGTAAAGATTGGCATTGCCGGTCTGTCGAATTTTGTTTTCTTCAAAATACAGGCTAACACGGCGTCTTAATTCACTGTGGAGGGATGGTCTGACTTGAGGAAATCTTGGAAATGCTTTGGTCGAAGCCATTATGCTATTATTTATTTGATTGATTACTTAATTACGATGACTTTCATACGAATTGGTTTAACAGGTCGGTCACCGGGGCCTGTTTGTTGGGATGCGATCTTATCAATTACATCAAGTCCCTGAATTACCTTGCCGAAAACGGTGTATTCCCCGTCCAAATGAGGTGTCGCCCCCATGGCCTTGTAAGCTTCCTTGACGGAAGTAGGGTACCTGACCTTGCCGGAGGCCTCTCTAGCGCTCAGGTAGGCATCATCGACCTGATCACCTTGAACAATGTAGAATTGAGATCCACTGGATTNTTTCTCCGGATTCATAGGGCCACCTGTCCTTGCTGCCGCAATAGCGCCTCTCAGGTGAAACAGAGTATCCACGAATTCAGCGGGTATTGTGTATCCCGGACCGCCACTACCTAATGCCTGGCTGTTTTCATCCTTGGAATTAGGGTCTCCACCCTGGATCATAAAATTCCTGATTACCCTGTGAAAGGCCAATCCGTCATAAAATCCCTGTTCGGCCAATTTGATGAAATTATCACGGTGAANGGGTGTCGCGTCAGACAGCTGGACAAGCATATTGCCAAATTCTGTCTCAATAAGTACCTCGCAATGCGTAGGCGGTTCGATATTAATCTCCATCTTTTTAATTGTTGATTTTTNTCCATCAGAAGCTTTCAGTGTAACTTCATGCCGGCCACTGTGATAATAGATATGTGTAGGAGAGGGATCGGCCGAAGTCTTGCCATCACCGAAATCCCAATGAAAAGTAGTGGCTTTTTTTGATTTATTATCAAAATGAATAGGAGCAGTCACTTTCTTTTCGGAAGAATTGACTGCGAAGTCTGCCAAAGGCTTTGCACAGCTTGTCATCAGCAATGCCACAATAGGCAAAANAAGAAATAGTCGCATTTATTCCGTAAATTTTGCGCTAAAATACAGTCATTTTACTAAGTTTGAGCAAAATAAAATATTAAATATGTTCAGGTCTTTAATTTTCTCACTATTATTNTTTGTCTTCAGCCTTCCGGTCTTCGCGGGAGAAGGGATGTGGCTGCCTATTTTACTATCTCAGCTCAATGAAAAGGAGATGCAATCAAAGGGCATGAAGATGACTGCTGCCGATATATACAGTGTCAACCAAGGAAGCCTCAAGGACGCCATCGTTCAGTTTGGCGGNGGNTGTACCGGAGAAGTCATTTCCGCTACGGGCTTATTACTAACCAATCATCATTGCGGTTATGGCCAGATACAAAGGCATTCAACCCTTGAAAACAACTATGTCAAAAATGGATTCTGGGCAAAATCAAAGTCACAGGAGCTTTCCAATCCCGGTCTTAGCGTTACATTCATCGTTTCAATGGCGGATGTAACTAAAGACATATTAAGCGGCGTGAGTCCGGAGATGAGTCCGGCAGACAAGCAAAGCAAGATTGATAAGAATATGGAAAGTCTTAANAANAATTATCCTCATGAGAGCTATCAGGATATATTGGTACGTTCGTTTTACCATGGCAATCAATATTATCTTTTCGTCACAGAAGTGTATAAGGATGTTCGATTAGTAGCCGCACCGCCTGCCTCCATCGGAAATTTTGGCGTTGACACAGACAATTGGGTTTGGCCAAGGCATACATGTGATTTTTCCCTGTTCAGAATCTATGCTGATAAGAACAATAAACCGGCTGAATACTCCCCGGACAATGTTCCTTTCACACCGCGTCATTTCCTCCCGATATCATTGGATGGAGTAAAGGAGGGTGACTTTACCCTGGTATTTGGATTNCCCGGCAGGACCAATGAGTATCTGCCATCTGAATCTATCCGCCAGATTACCGACCTAAGTGACCCGACAAAAGTCGCAATCCGAACTACGGCCCTTGACATCATGCATAAATATATGATAGTGGATGAAGGCACCAAGATAAAATATGTCACCAAGGCTGCCGGTATAGCCAACGGCTGGAAAAAGTGGCAAGGTGAAATGGAGGGTCTNAANAAAACCGATGCATATGGCAAAAAGCAAAAATATGAGCAGGAATACAAAAGGTTATTGGACGCCAATCAAGATCTGAAATCAGAATATGGCGATGTGCTTGAAAATCTGAATGCGAATATACTGAAGGCTAATGAATATGTCAAGATTCGGGAATACAGTATAGAACTACTTCGTACCAACATCGAGATCATGCGCAACTATTCAAGGCTGGATGCCATAGTCAATGCCTTTGANAANAATGGAGCCTCGGAGGCAATGAAGAAAGCTGATGCTTTAAAATCATGGAGTACGGGATATTTCAAGGATTATGTGCGTGCTATCGATGAAGAAATCTTTGCAGCCCTTTTCAAGATGTATGAAGAAAATGTGGATGCGGAGTATCATTTTCCCAGATTGAAAGACATAGCACCGGGCAAAGAGGGTTATATCAGCAGAATCAAATTACTTTTTGACGGATCACCGCTCGCTTCGCAGGATCAATTGGAACAACTGTTGGAGAANAAACCGGAAGATATGATCAATAGCATAAAGGGAGACGGGCTTCTATCTTTTTACAGAGAGATGCTTGATCAATACAACGCCAAGGTAGCACCCAATGTAACCAAATACGATGAGGCGATCGACCAAGGCATGCAAAAATACATGGCTGCTCAAATGACTGTTTTCAAGGACAAACGATTTTATCCGGATGCCAATTCAACCTTACGAATCACTTATGGAAACGTAAATGGATACACACCGAGGGATGCCGTAAAATACGAATTCCAAACCTGGTTAGACGGTGTAATGGAAAAATATATACCGGGTAATTATGAATTTGACCTGCCACAGAAACTTATTGATCTGTATGANAANAAGGACTTCGGCCCTTATGCCGAAAATGGCAAATTACCAGTTTGCTTTATTGCATCCAATCATACGACCGGTGGCAATAGCGGCAGTCCTGCCATCGATGCGAATGGCAACCTGATAGGCCTTAACTTTGACCGGGTATGGGAAGGTACTATGAGTGACTATAATTATGATGCTTCAATTTGCAGGAATATCATGGTCGATATCCGATATGTATTGTTTATCTTAGACAAATATGGAGATTGTAAACATCTGGTGGATGAAATGAAGCTGGTTCACCCCAAGGCACCAGTNAAAAAAGCTCAACCGATGCCTAAGTCTTCTAATAAAGTAAAGAAATGATCCGTTGACATTTTAATTCTTTCTTTAAAAACAGGTATCAGACAATTGTGATACCTGTTTTTGTTTTTGTAATAACCACTGAAACTGATCAGGTCCATGAAGTCTTGAAACACGGTGATTTGAACCCCGGGTATCATATCGGTGACAAGCCCAGGTTACCTTCAGGCAGACGATATTCTGCGCAGATTGTGACTCACCGTAAGGCAATGTACAAAAATGTGTTTCCACTCCTCTAACTCTCATGGATTGCCAAAGTTGTTTTTGAAAGACCTTCAAAACAATGCTTAAAGATTAACTGCCACCTAAAATTCATCTTATATCAAGATGATTTATATAATAGTCCATAAATTTTTGGTATACTTGTCCGGATAGCTATGCTACTAGAGCTCTGCTCTGTCCAGGGAGTGAAACAATCCGGGGTTTCGGGATGCCGAGGATACAGTCGTATAGACCAATGAAATTGGGTAATGTTCAATAACGAATGTACCTTCGGTATTACCTGAGAATAGTTATTTTCTGTGTAAAATTTGCCGATTCCGGTCTAAATTATTTCAAAATTTATTGACAAATACGCTGATGGGGTGTAAAAAAATAGGAATGAATTTTTAGAAGATTCTTAATCTACTTCAGCCGTACCTCAGTTATCATTTTCCTTTCTATTTCACATAAAAATCTAACTTGATCTCGCCCCCTTTCATTTGAAATGTGACAAAAAAACCATAAAAGGCATTCGAGCCAAAATGTTTTCCTGCAGGATAAAAATTCAGGAAATAATCTTGATTAATAAAGATTCCAACAATTCATCCTACTTTCTGAAAATTTTAACAGAATATTGAAAACCTGTTTCAGACATAATCCTTATGATATAAAAGCCTCCGGGCAAATCGCGCAGAGATACCGTAGCTTTATTGCCGGATAAATAGTTGCTATGTGAAAAAGCCTTAACCGGAATGCCTGCTGCATTCACCACATTTATCTGGTACAAGTTATTCAAATTCCCTGGGAATTCTAAATGAACCAGATCCTCTGTAATATTAGGATAGACCTGAATCGGATCAATATGTTCATTATTGATAGTCAAAATATTTGAGTAACCTGATTTGCCGGACATGAAAAAGAATTCGATTCTGTAATAAGAGGTGACCGATGGAAACCGGTCGAAAAATTGACCTGATGTAATTTTAGGTCTTGATTCCCGATAAATTTCTTCAAACCTGTATCCATCTTCACTTCTCTGTATGCTGAGTCTTGCTAAAGGTTCAGTAATTTCGTCAAAACTCCAATTTATAGAATTTCCATCTACCCTACCTTTTCCATCTAACTGCAAATTGTGGATTGCTAATGGAATAGNAGGAGCGGACCCTACTTTAATGCCATTTCCAAAACTAGTGACCCAAATTTCAGTAAAGTCATTCGGATTGTATAAAACGCGCATAGGATGCATAAAAGGGTAAGAATCTTGTTGCGTAAAAGAGGGTGAAGCTGAGTTGGCGTTAGAGCTATACCATAAACCTTCATTTTCAGTTGTAACAAAAATCTTGGAGGCATTGACCGGATCGACCGTACAGGATTCCACCCGATATCCGTTGAAAATTTTAGTCCAGTTGACACCACGGTCAGATGTTTTATACAGCCNCCNCTTACCGTTGGAAGGACCGCCCCAGCCACTAAAAACCGAAACATACCAAGTATTTTGGTTCGCATCGTTAGGATCTATCGTAATATCTTTCGTCCAAAAATCCATATTAGGTCTATCCGAAAGATCCGTCCAGGTGGCGCCCTGGTCTGAACTAGCGAAAACTCCGGAGCTTGCCGTAAATCNCCCGGAAGTTCTTCGGCCTGACCAGGTTGTTACCACCGTACCATCATTCAAAACAAAAACATTGTATGGGTGACCTTCTGTTCGTGCCGGCTTCGAAGTAGATGACCAGTTTGATGAGGATCCATTGTTAAGGTCTGAAGTTAAATAAATTCCGCCGGCAGTACTATGGACAACACTGGCGTACATCCTGTTGTTATTGTTAGGGTCAATCGCCAGCCAGATTACAGGATGATTAAAGTTATGCAACAAATTCCAATGAAGACCCTGGTCGGTACTATATAGGATAGCCCCGGTACCGCCGTCTATTCTGCTGTCAGTCAGATAGGTACTTTGGTAGATATCATGGACACTGCTCGTGGCAGCGTATAGGGTACCATTAGTGGGGTGTTCAATGATATGGTATACGGTATTATAATTGATTCCATTAAAATCAAAAGACCATTTTATGCCACCATCAATGCTTTTGGTGGCTGTTATATCAGTATAGGAAGCCAGGATTATATCTTCATTGGAAGAAGNCCAATGCATATTCCAGCAGGAAGTATTTTCAAGGCCATTATTACCATAGGCCTTACCCTTTGCAGTGGGACTTCCGGCAGGATTTTGATCTTCAGAAGCGACATACGACTGTCGCCAATTAGTGCCTCCATCTGTCGAAATATGAGCAAAGCCAAAGTCAGTATAAATTACAGTCTGAGGATCATTAGGTGCCACAGCCAAGCCGAAGACAATCTCTCCATACCACCAGTCTTCATCACCCTGGTAACCGGAATATCCAGTTGAAATATTTTGATTGTTGACTGTCANAANAACTTCGGCCCATGAATTACCACCATCAGAAGTCTTATATATCACCGGATAGGAGGTATTCGGATTGGTGCCACCAACATAAAATACAGAGGAATTATTTAATGCTGAGGCAATATAAAACAAATTGTGAGTCGGATTGATGCCACCGACTGCATTGGTCCAGCCGGTTGTTCCATAGTCTATTCTGATTATGGAGGAATATATATCAATATCCAAGGCATTAACACCAGGATAAAGATCGTCTTGTGCGGCGATGGCGCCCATAAGCCTCGTAATACCATTGCTTTTTGAACCTGTAAAGCTCATAAAGCCATATCCTGCGGGTATGCCGGGGCTTGAATCCAGGGCAAAGCTGACGCCTCCATCATGAGAAACAATCAATCCGATCTGTGTGCCTATATAAATATCGTTGCCGTCCCAGAAAACTCCAGAAATGAGAAAGTCGGAGCCATGATTGTACTTAAGGCTGAAGGTATTACCTCCATCAACTGAAAGATACATGGCGGTATAAGATGAGATGATAATACGCTGTGTAGAATTAGGGTCTGAAGAAATAAACCAAACATCACCACCGGTAGGATCTGAAGCCAGTTGATTCCATGTATTGCCTCCATCAACTGATTTGACGGGAAATCTAGTATCATCCAGGAAGCCATAGTTGACTGTATAAAGAATGGAAGGATCATTGGTGAAAACAACAGGGTGAGTACCACCAGTAGAAATCAATTGTTTGAAGTGAATTGGTTGCCAATGGATACCTGCATCCGAAGTATGAAAAACTTCTGACATATCACATTGCATATACATAATAGAGGAGTTGACAGGACTAATGGATGGTGCAAAAGAGAACCTCCACCGCCCAGGCCGGATGAAGACCAGGTAGATGGCTGGGCATTAGACAAGGTCAAAGTTAAAACGAGGAAGAAGAGGAAGTAAAATTTCATGGCAAAATGAATTTGAGTGTTAGTAAGAATGGATAAGAATTAAAATAATGACACAACAGAAATCTTTAAAAACACGAATCTGGATTGAATTCCGGATTATCAAGAAACAGTCATGACAAAAAAAGGATCATCAGGAGATGCCCTCAAAAATACAAAAAGATTTTTGAGAAGTGAAATATATATAAAATTTTAAAAATACTAAAAAACAGTGATAAACAAAAAATGGTAAGTTCTAAGTATGCCGAATAGCATTTAAAAGGCTGGTAGGGCTGGGAGTTGAGAGCAGTGGAAGTGTGTAGATAATTAATAACTGCAAAGCATGCAAGGATGGATGATTGTAGAGGTGTAGACGAAGTTAAAGTAACAAATCAGAGAAATAAATAATTCAATTGTGCCAAAAGTAATTGTTCAGTGGGGAATATCTATTATTACTTTCCTACCTACTACGATTTTGGGGGATGGGGTGGTGCCGCCTCCGAAGTAGGTAGATGATTAATAGTCACCATGCTTGACGGTATTGCCTTTTAGGATGGCCTTGCCAAAATTCAGGTAATTATTCGGTAGTTAAATTTTTCATTTGTCCCTAAATCCTTGTGTATGGCAGTTTTTGAATTATTACTTTCCTACCTACTTCGATTTTTGGGAAAAAGGGGGTGATGCCGTCTCCGAAGTAGGTAGATGATTAATAGTCACAATTATTGCAGGTATTGCCTTATGGGTTGGCCTTGCCAAAATTCAGATGATTTACCCGGGAGTTAAATTTTTCATTTGTCCCCAAATCCTTGTGTATGGCAGTTTTTGAATTATTACTTTCCTACCTACTTCGATTTCCCCCACCCCTTGCACATCCCAAATCTTTTCCTTACCTTCACTGCGAATTCATTTTTTTAATCACCTTTTAATTCTTATCACCATGAATGAAGAGTTCAAAAGCCTAACCATCGATGCTTTCAGGCAAAAGTTCAGCACCATAGAACAGTGCATCGACTATCTCGCATCCTGCAAATGGGGCAACGGCTATAGTTGCAGACAATGCGGTCATACCAGTTATTGCAAGGGAGCATTACGGCGATCGCCAATGTACACGGTGCAACAAGATAGAAAGCGCCAAAGCCAACACTCTGTTTCACAGCATGAAAATACCCCTTGATCAGGCTTTCTACATGCTATATCTGATCGTTATCGACAAGAAGGGCTGTCCATCCACACAACTGGCACGACAAACAGGCCTCCAGCTCAAAACCTGCCTGCTATTTCGCAGAAAGGTCATGATGGCCATGACAAGCAATGACATACATCCCCTGGAGGGAGAGGTCGATGTGGTGACGACAACAGTCAGCATCGTCAGGCCTGACAAGCATGGAAAGAAAAGACCCCGGAAAGTCAAAGTCCTCATCGGAATCGAAAAGAAAGGTGGTGGAGCAGCAAGAAGCTATGTCAAGGTGATAGGTCGGACATCAGCAAGGAAAGCAAAGGCATTTATCGGCAAAAAGATCGACAGTCAGGCTACAATCAACATGGATGAAGCGGCCCGTCGATGCTGCAATGGTCATTGTATCACACCCGGTGAAGGACCGGACAAGGCCCTGGCTCACAGGGTGGTCACCAACATGATCAACTGGCTATATGCCAGACACGGCCTTGTGACCTATCTGCAGGACTATCTCAATGAATACTGCTACCGCTACAACAGGCACCGCATGAAAGGTGAAATCCTGGATGACATCATCTCCAGAATGGTCAGGCATAGGCCGATGAAAGTAAAAAGGTAAAATCTATCTGAATTGATTAATTGCTGAACCTCTACCAATTCGATTCTAACTTCACTGAGCAATTACCTTCTAATTGAAATCTTACAAGGGAAATGCTTCACGATACAAGTACGTACTGATTTTCAGCAGAATAAAAGTAATGATAATTATAATCATTCCAAAATATAAGTTCTTTTTACTCTTGAACTTATTCCTGTAAATACCTCATAAGGTATTGTTTCATACACTTTTGCCAACTCATCAGCTCGGTTAGTAGGGCCAAAAATTACGACTTCGTCACCCTCTCTTACCCCTTCTATATGAGTTGCATCAACCATAGCCATATCCATACACANCCCTCCAATAATGGTGGCGGGTTGCCCATGAATAAGCACCTTCCATCTGCCATTACCCGCTGAACGACGCAAACCATCGGCATACCCAATTGAAATAGTTGCGATGATTGAATCCTTCTTTGCCTTCCAACGTCGATCGTACCCAACGGTACTGCCTGTCGGTATTGTCTTTATACGCGATATTCTCGCCTTGAGGGTCATAACGGTATGCAGGTCTGAAACAAAGCCACTTGGATCAAATCCGTATAACCCAATCCCCAGGCGAACCATTTCATACATGTATTGTGGAAAACGAGCGATTCCACTGGAATTTAAAATATGTCGCAAAGGATGGGTTCTCAAACCCCTGGAAATAGAACTGACCATTTCTTCAAAATATGCTGCCTGAAAGTGCGTGTATTCATCAANAAGGCTTTCTCCACTACCGGCAAGATGAGAAAATACGCTAACCACCTCCAAATGTGAATTGCCCTTCAACTTCTCTATTAAAANAGGTATTTCATCTTTTGTAAATCCAAGCCGATGCATACCGGTATCCAGTTTAATATGACACTTTAATCGTTCATCAGCACTAAAAAGGTATTGAATCAATACATCCAATTGTGCAGGTGCATATATTTCAGGCTCCAGATCATATTCAACCATTCGCTCGACAAAATCCATCCCACTATTCATTACCATGATTGGCAAGGAGATTCCGGCTTTCCTCAAATATATTCCTTCGTCAATATAGGCTACCGCAAGATAATCAATGCCTTGTTGCTGAAGAACACGGGCCACCTCCACAGAACCCGAACCATATGCACTTGCCTTAATCATCACCATGAGTTTGACAGGGTAGGTTATTTTAGCTCGGTAGCGATTTAGATTGCGCTCTAAAGCCGAAAGATTGATTTCCAAAGCAGCTTCATGGTACTNTTGTTCAAGCCTGTCAACAATTTGTTCAAAACCGAAACGACGCGCACCTTTCAGTAACACGGTAGTGTCCCGAAACTGTGTGATATCCATACCTTGCAACAAACTTTCAGTGTTGTGAAAAAATGAAGCGCGTATCTCAGGATCCATTTTGATCCTGATATTCCTAACCTTTTCTCCAACCCCGATAAACAGTGCCGGGCGAAATTCATTCACAAGACTCACCAACACTTCATAATCGTCATGTGTATGATTGTCCGAATATGCAAAATCAGAGACAATAAAAGCCATCCTTCCTTTGCCGGCTTCTTTTCTGGCTGCAGCAAATGCCAATGCTATGGAATTGATGTCTGAACTATAGGTATCATTGATTAGTACCGAATTAAATATACCTGTCTTAAGCTCCATTCTCATCGGTAGTGGCTGCAATTTACCTATCATGGATTCAATCAACTCAATACTATATCCGGCATGAATCAGATATGTAATACATGTAAAGGCATTATGTAAGTATATATCATCAGTAAATGGAATCTTAATCTTATAAATATTGCCCAAATATTTTACAGATGCAATTGTCTTGCGTGTCTTAACTTTTTCTATGATGAAAATAACATCCGCATCTACATTTACCCNCCAACTGAATTTCCTCGTTTCCGGAAGTACTCTTTGAATAGCTTCATGTGTGTTATCTTNTTNTTGATAAATAACAAAATCGGCATGTTTGAAAAGTTTTAATTTCTCTTCTATCTTGGCCGTCTTCGACTCAAAACCCTCACTGTGAGCAGCTCCCATATAAGTCAGAATACCAATTGTTGGTTGAATGATGGCTTCCAGCCTATCCATCTCTCCTTNTTGAGAAATACCTGCTTCAAAAATGGCAAGTTCGTTTTCCGGACGGAGCGTGATGACTGACATAGGCACTCCGAGTTGGCTATTATAACTTTTCGGGCTTTNTGCAATGTTAATCTCACCGGATAACATCTGATAAAGCCATTCCTTGACGACGGTTTTTCCATTACTTCCTGTGATGCCTATAACAGGGATTTTGAAAAGACTCCTGTGATAAGCGGCAATTGCCTGCAATCCCAACAAGGTATTTTCGGTCAAAATAAAAACCGAGTCACCGAATGATTCGAAATCAACTTTTCTGCTCACTAAAANACATCGAACGCCGGCGTCCCATGCTTTTTNTATGTAATTATGCCCGTCACGATGTTCGCCTGGTAAGGCGATAAACATTACTTCATGGGCATGAAAAATTTGCCTTGTATCAAATGATATCCGACGAATTAACTGTCTTTCAGACAAACCATAGAGTGTCCCCTCTACAATTTCGCAAATTTTCCTGGCGGTTAGATCTAGCATATTTGCAACAATACAAAGTTATTACTAAACTATATATTTTTGATATATTTATAAGCATTGAATCCAAATTTAGTATTGGTAGTTATAATTCGTCTACTATATTCTTCCAATTACTGATCTCTATGTATTATCCTTTTCAATCTTCACATGATTCATTATCTTTTCTTTCATTTTTCTGTCTGATTAAGAAAGTTTGCTCGGATAATTAGTCACTATTTCAAGCTATTACCTTTCAGAGTGAAAATAAAACCTTGCATACTACTGAGCGATGAAACCATTTAGAACCCATTCTTGAGTGAGGAAGAAAAGACTGAATAATTTCATTTGATATAGATTTTATAAATTTTGAAAGAATAATTATCCTGTAATGTGAACCATACATTATGTTCCATTTCAATACCATCTCAGCGAGTTTACTCTATTACAATCTGTCAATATAATATCCTCTGAATTATGGACCTGGATGCCTTAGATGTATGAAGATCACGTGATGTACCTAAACTTGAATTGCAGAAGATATTATGTAAGACAATGTTCAAAGAAGAATGGGATTATTTTGTAGGCAAAAGGCTTTCGTTCGTCATTTCACCCCTTTTGTGGGTCAAATTACACGGTTGGCGGGTCATTCTTTTACTACTGAATATGTAAGCCTATTTTTGTGTGACAAGTAAATAAAAATTTATAAGCATAAATTCATGATATCCCATCAAAAGACAAATTTTCCAATGATGTATAGGGATATGGACGTCCATAGGGTTTATGCACCTTTCAATTGGCCCAATCCTTATTTCATCCACAATACCTTGCTAAAGCTTCCGGTCATGGCAAGAAAAGCCACTGTGACTTTAAATGTGATTGAAAGCCTTGCTAAAAATATCAAATCCCTATTGAACAATACCCTTCAAAAGGTTAGTTTTCACAACCTAAGGAAAGAGATGTATCTAGCCTCCAGTTATTTATTCATTCTGTTTATCGCGTTTAGGAAAAGCTTCATCAATTACGAAGGCAAAGATTCTGAATGCACTAAAGCACCTTCTTTTAGTTCAAAAACAACTCAATTTGGAGCAGTCAGGCTCAGAGAACTTGAAAATAAATACAATCAAAACAATCTACTTCTTTTATTGCAAACAAATCGTGTTGAAATTATTACGGATAAATCAGGAAGTCACCATATAACGAGGATTGTGACGAGAATTCTNAAAAAAATTAAATTAATAATTACCTGAAAAAAATAACGCCTATGGATAATTTTTAAAGACCCTTAGTATAACACTATAGTAAAAAATTGTCAACATATCTATAAATCCAAAATTTAGTTAACGACTAACTTGTCGAGATTAAGATGTGTAGAACCGGAAGATGAAGAAAATACGCGGACTGAGTTGCCGAAGAAGTTGTCCACGTTTGAAGAGCTGGAAGTAAACGGCGAAGCGGAAAGTTTCCAGAAGGCCTTTGATGTCATAACAGGAAAAAGGCCAGATTCGGCATTTATGGATATCAAATTGATCGGAGGTAGCATTTTCTTACTTCTTGAAAAACTAATATCCCATGGCATCCCAATTCCCAATATTTTTATTGCCACAGGATTTTCNAAAAATCTATTGACTACTGTCAATGCATTTCACAACTACATTGTCCGGAACCTCATCAAACCATACATGGATGATTGGGAGGTCAAACTTAGCAAGGCCATTGATGCCCTGCAAACTACCCGAATCAGACAACTTATAACAACAGANGGGAATAAACTTCCGGAATCAGTTTAATATTCATCCATACAATCCGGGAAGAACCTAATCAGAAAGCAATATCTTGATGTATGATATCTAAAAACGATGTAAAAGGCAAGATCACAATCATATTCTATCATAACATTTGCAATAACAATTAATCCAGGCAATAAGATTTAGAATGAGGTAAATTTTTATCTGTCCTCTTTTATCATAATCTCGGTTATTTCATCGTTACATTTTAAAATCATCATACAATTGCTCAAAAATTATTCAATTTCAAAGATAGACTCTTGAATACAGGTTCTAATTCCATTCGGAAGCTGCTTAGATATAGCTGTGTCATAGTATTTTTATTAGCAGCCTGCCACGAAGCCTTTAGTCAGACCAGGTTCGTCCCCTTTGCATTTGGGGATATGGACAAATGGATTAACCGTGATGTAAAGGAATCATTCGTCATTGGTGGTAAGACACAGACACTTTACGAAATCGCTGACACCCGTGACGGTGTATCTCCTAATCATGCCTATGACAATAAGTTTTCTCCATGGGCAACCTCTTCTGTACTTGCTACCATCAACGGCATCACCAAGGGCAGTGTGACTGTCTTTCCCGAAAAGCGGAGTGATGGCTTTGCGGCACGTCTGGAGACACGCGTAGAACGTGTTAAGGTGCTAGGTATACTCAACATCAATGTTCTTGCCTCCGGCACCATATTTCTGGGCAAGGTTGCAGAACCTATAACTGATACAGACAATCCATTCAGTAAGCTTATTATGGGTATCCCATTTACGGGAAAGCCCGCTTGGCTACAATTTGACTATAAAGTAACGGCCGGAGGATCATCACGTAAGATCAATGGCTTAAGCAGCAATGGTACTGCTACCGGCAAGGCCGACAATGCAATAGTACATGTCTATCTCCAGAAACGATGGGAGGATAAGGATGGTAATGTATATGCTCTCCGGATAGGTACAGGTGGCGAGATTTTCTCTCAGACGATCAATGACTGGCAGAAAAGTCACCGTGTCAAGATACATTACGGCAATGTCTCCAACTATGGCAATCTGCCTACCATTTTTACCCGTCTCAANAAGGGAAATGACGCCTTCTATACCCGAAACAGTAAAGGGAAGATGGTTCCCATCCATGAAGAAGGCTGGGGCAGCCCCAACAATGAAGTCACTCACATCATCTTGCAGTTTTCATCAAGTGATGGCGGACCCTATGTCGGTAGCCCTCAAAACAAGCTATGGGTGGACAATGTCGGAACAATGTATGATTGAAATGTATGTTGGAAATTTATTTCCATATTACATATTTTGAGATGGGAGACCGGAGATTTGATTTTGAATTACCATGTATCCTGACCCCGTACAGCAATTGAATAACCTTTGGGTTCCGGGTGAATTTTGCCCAAATATGTAATCAATTTTTTGCAGGAACTCCAATTAATCGTATCAGCTTTCTACCCAATAATGATCTATATGTACTCTTCCTTCATTTGAAATCATCATTATTCTATATAGATCTATCCATGATATACAATGTTTGTCGGTCGTCACACTTACTTTTGTATTACAAATAGTATCATTATAATACACGAGTATTAGCCAGGAACAAACTCTCTGTGTTGCTGCCACATCATGAATTCAGGCTAGTTTTGATTTTTGGCAGTCTCTTTCGATTCTTTGGTTAAGGCTGATTACATTTGTAGCACCAACGAAAATGGAAAAGTCAAGGTAATGTTCTCTCTTCAAAAACTAATTTGGATGACTAAAATTGAGGAAATGGCTATCAGATTGTTGACTCTTTTGACCATTGGCGGTCTGTTTACGTCATGTGGAAGTAAAAAGTCCATCGACCTGCTAATCTATAATGCGACAATATATACAGTTGACAGCACATTCAGCATTGCAGAGGCATTTGCTGTGGACAAGGGCAAAATAGTGGAAACCGGCAGGTCAGAAGATCTGAAAAGCAAATACAATGCACGGGAGAGTTTGGATGCAGGCGGAAAATATGTCTATCCCGGCCTGATCGATGCACATGCCCATTTCATAGGCTACGGACAAAGCCTTAATAGGGTTAGCCTGGTGGGTACAACAAGTTGGGAGGACTGTGTCAACAGAACCAGNGAATTCGCCAANAAAAATGACGTGGAATGGATCCAGGGGCGTGGCTGGGACCAGAATGATTGGGCGGAAAAGGAATTTCCCGATAACCAGGCACTAAACGAACTNTTTTCAGACATACCGGTTTTTCTGACCAGGATAGACGGCCATGCGGCCATAGCCAATGATAAGGCATTACAAATCACAGGCATTAAAGCAGGCGATAAAATCGATGGCGGCATCATCGAAGTAAAGGACGGAAAATTGACCGGTGTCCTGGTGGACAATGCAGTTGATTTGGTCAGCTCCAAAATTCCACCTATGAATGTATCCGAATTGACTGAGGCATTACTTGAAGCACAGTTAAATTGTTTTGCTGTAGGCTTGACTACCATCGATGACTGTGGTCTGGATCATGAGGTTATTGATGTGATAGACTCACTCCAAAAGTCAGGTCAACTAAAGATGCGGCTTTATGTGATGTTGAGTGATGTCCGTAAAAACTACAAATACCTGATCGACAAAGGAAAGATCAAGACGGATAGGCTTAATGTCCGCGGCTTCAAGATCTATTCTGACGGTGCTTTGGGTTCCCGTGGCGCCTGTCTGCTACACCCATATTCGGACAAGCCCGGATGGACCGGTTTTCTGTTGAGTTCTAAAGAGCATTTTGACTCAGTTGCCAATGTCATATATAACCATGGCTTCCAGATGCGCGCTCACGCCATCGGAGACTCGGCCAACAGAGTATTGCTGGAGACCTACGCCAAATACCTTAAAGGCCCAAATGACCTTCGCTGGAGAATAGAACATGCACAAGTCATAGATGCAAATGATTTCAAATATTTTAGTGATTACAACATAGTGCCATCGGTCCAGCCTACCCATGCAACTTCAGATATGTATTGGGCCGGAGAAAGGCTTGGCAAAGAACGATTGATAAATGCCTATGCCTATCATCATTTGATGGAACAGAATGGCTGGATTCCACTAGGGACGGACTTTCCGGTAGAGGACATTTCGCCATTCAAGACATTCTACGCTGCTGTGGTGCGCAAAGATGCAAAAGGCTACCCTGAGGGTGGATTCCAGCCCGAGAACGCCCTGACGCGAAAAGAAGCGCTCCGTGGTATGACCATCTGGGCTGCTAAAAGCAACTTTGAAGAAAATGAGAAGGGAAGCCTTGAGATAGGGAAATGGGCAGATTTTATCATTACCGACCGAGATTTGATGACAACGGAAGAAAGTGATATACTAGGGACCAAGGTTCTGAAGACTTTCATTGCCGGAGAAAAGGTCTTTGAGGCAGATAAAAAATAAACAGTATTCCCGTAGATGAAAAGATAGTCAGGTTATGAAATTCTGTCAATTAGAATGTGACAATTGAATCTTTCCGGCATCGATATTGTTGGAAAGTAAATTCCTGAAAAATGAAATAAAAATTAAATATTGAATAAAATGAAAAAACTGATTCTTCCATCTTTGATAATCGCCTTATTCCTAGTAGCTTGTAACTTCAACAACAAAACTCCATCCAATGATACTAAAAGTGTAAAATTGCCACCGGATCCTTCATCCATTGTGTATAATACAGACTGGATACTCAAGGATATGAACGGCAAGGAAGTTAAGATCAGTCCTGATGCGCCCAAGAAGGCAATGATTCATTTTGACAAGGAAGATCATGTTACGGGTAGTGGGGGCTGCAACTTATTTTCAGGTAATTGCAAATTTATCGACAATGAAAAGATTGCGATTTCTTATGGAGCTGCCACACAGATGGCATGTCCGGAAATGGATATAGAAAGTGAATTNTTTGCCACACTTGGCAAAGCTGAAAAATACAAACTTGACGGAAATAAATTTTACCTGATGGATAAAAACGGTACCGTACTGCTTTCCTTCACAAAAGATTGATGACCGGACAGTTTAAGCTTTCATTTTCTAATTATCAACATTTCTTTCGAATGAAAGAGAATTTCTGTTTGACCATAATCAACCTCTGCTTAAAGCAAACCATAGGCCATTGATGTTCTGAATCAAGTAAATTTTTAAGATTACAAAGAGTTTGAAGGGAGAGAATAAAAATACAATACCGACAAAATTCTTGCCATGAAAAAATGCTTCTTTTTATTTCTTTTTATTGGCCTCGGTACATGGTCAGTAGCGCAAAGAAATATTATTACGGACCAGATCATTGTCAAAATTAAGGATTGCTACCTTCAAAATTCCCGTGACAAATCAAATTTAGCTCCATCGATAACCCAATCCATTACTCTATTAGGAGAAAGATTCAAAGCTCTGGACACAAAGAATCTTTATTTGGGTAAGAACCACAGCATGGCTTACTTCACCATTCTTTTCCCTCCAGGATCTGATATCGACGAAATTATAACTGAATACAAAAAGCTCGAAGAGATTGAATATGCCGAACCTGATTATGTAGGCTATGGTGCCGGTGGCGATGGATTTATACCGGATGATAAGTTTTATGTAAAACAATGGGGCTTGAACAACAACGGTACTTTCCAACACGCACAGGGAATAGCAGGAATTGATATCAACATGGAAGAGTCATGGGCCATAACAACAGGCGACAGCAATATTATCGTGGCCATATTGGATAGTGGCGGGAAGTTGGATCATCCGGAGTTTGCCGGCCGCATTTGGCAGAATCACAAGGAAATCTCCGGTAATAATGTGGATGATGACGAGAATGGATTTACAGATGATTTTCAGGGATGGGACTTTGTAAACAAAGATAATAATCCTTCCGATGATCATGGCCATGGAACCAATGTCGGAGGCATAGTTGGCTCTACGGGTAATAATGGCAGGGGCTTTGCCGGTGTTGACTGGAACTGCAAACTTATGTTCCTGAAAGTATTGAATTCAAACAATACCGGGTATCAATCAAGCTTCATCGCTGCCATATATTATGCGGTGGATCATGGTGCCAGGGTGATTAACATGTCTATAGGTGGNGGCCAATCCGATATATACCGCGATGCAGTAAATTATGCTTTGCANAANAACGTAACTATTGTGGCTTGCATGATGAATCACAATACAGAGGCCCCTTATTATCCGGCTGCTTTTCCCGGAGTAATAGCTGTAGGCTCTATCGATCCGAACGGTATGAGGACGCAGCCATTNTTTTGGAACAGCAGCAGTGGAAGCAATTTTGGAAGTCATATTTCAGTTGTGGCACCGGGTAATTACATTTATGGATTGAGCCATTCTTCCAATTCGAATTATGATACTTATTGGGGCGGAACATCTCAAGCAACTCCTCATGTTGCAGGTGTTGTATCGCTGATGTTGGCAATAAATCCCAATCTGACGCCAAAGGAAATCAAAAATATTCTGGAAACGACGGCCCGTGATGGAATTGGAAGGCCCGAAGAGGACACTCCTGGATGGGACAAATATCACGGATGGGGACTTATCGATTCATACAAGGCCTTGACATATTCAGTATCAAGCCGGAAAAATCCAGTACATTTTCCGGATTTTTCTGTTTTCCCTAATCCGGCTCGCAGTGCATTACAGCTTATCTTTCAAACACCCGTAACAGAAGGAGAGGTATATATTCTGGACCTTCTTGGCAGACAAGTCTATTCAAATCAAAAAATAAATGGAGATAAGTTAGAAATTGATTGCAGTGAAATCCCAACTGGTATCTACACTATCGTTCTTCAGAATAAAGGCAGTACTCATACCGGAGGCAAGTTATTGATCATCCACTAAATTCATTTAACCAATTTTGTTCTTCCATTTTCCTTCAAAATGTGATCACCGGATGACACAAAACACTATGGGTAAAGGATTGAAGATAGTATGGAAGAATAAAGCAGGCCAGCAGACATAGATGGATTAATAAATAACGTCATCTTGGAATATAAAAAAGGCCGGAGCAATTCCGGCCTTTTCACAATGACAAATGAAAATATATCTATCAAGGTTTCTTTTCAACATCCTTCTCAAAGTCACCTGCCCGGACAACTACCAATTTATCCGCTGAAATAAACTTATTGAACGCTTTATTGACCTGATCCGGTGTCAGTGCCTTAATGGCATCGTCGATCTTACCATCAAATTGCATGGTTCTACCAAGAAAAAGGTTACTATTGAGTGTTCCTGCCAGGGATGCGTCCTGCGCCCGGCTTACCTGGCGAGATTGCAATAGGCCAGATTTGGCAGCTTCGATTTCTTCAGCGGTAAAGCCTTCTTTATTCGCTTTAGTAATTTCCTCCTTAACACAAATGTTTACTCTTTCTGAGTTTTCAGGAGCAGAGATTGCATATACCATAAAACGCCCTGTTTTATCCAATGCGTTAGCCGAGAATCCAGATCCGACACCATAGCTCAGCCCTTCTTTCTGGCGGATACGCGTGGCAAGTCTTGAGTTGAGAAAGCCTCCTCCCAAAATATAGTTTGCCAAAACCATTGCTGGATAGTCCGGATCAGTATCTGATATTTCAATAGAATATCCGGCTAAATAAAGAGCATTGGACTTGTCAGGTGTATTAATTGTTTNTTCACCCGCCTTAGTAGGTTGATAAGGGCTTGCTATACGCTTGTAAGGCATCTTTGATTTCCAGTTGCCAAATGTCTCCAAGAGCATTTTCTCAATTTCTGCCTTTGAAAAATCACCTACTACTGAAGCAGTAGCTTTGGATGCTCCATAGAAATCACTATGAAACTTCTTTAGATCACCCAACTTGACTGCCTTAAGCATTTCAATATTTTCGGATAATGTTGGTGTATAACGGGGATCGTCTTTTGGATAGCTGGACATAGCTCTTGCAAACTCAATTCCCGCTAATCCCTGAGGATCACTCATTTGTTCTTCCAATCCGCTAACTTCTTGCGTAACCATAATATCAAATTCGTTTTGTGGGAATGACGGATTTTTCAAAATATCCGCGACAATGGCAAGTGTTGGCTTTAAATTTTCCTTGGTCGTCTCTATCCGAACATTACATGAAGTAGCACCGCCACTGAAGGAAACTCTTGATTTAAGCTTGTCAAATTCATCCGTAATCTGTTGCTTGGTTCGTGTCTTTGTCCCCTTGTCAAGCATTGCTGCGGTAAGGTCTCCAATAGAGGATTTATTTTTCAAGGAATTCAACTCCCCAAATCTTATTGTCAAATTGGCAATAACGACATTGCCTCTTGTCTGCTTGGGCAACATAGCGACCTCAAAATTACCACTCTTGGATTTAGCAACTGTTGTTCTTGCATCTATATTGTTCGGTGAAGGATCGAAAGCCTCACCTGAGGCAACTGCAGCATTTCCTTTGTAATCTTTTACAACTGCGGCAACATCAATTGGCCCGGGAACCTCCACTCGATCCGGATTCTTATCCGGGATGAATTCTCCTATAGTACGGTTACTGTTTTTAAAATATTTCGTAGCTACGGCCTGAAGATCTTCCAAGGTAACTTTCTTAATATTATCACGATTGATAAACATAAGCCTCCAGTCTCCCTGGGCGATATATTCACTCAAACCTGTACCTATTCTTTCTACATTGTTGAAGGTCATATCCCAGGATTTCAACATCTTCTGCCTTTGGCGGTCGAGTTCTTCCTGTGTAAAGGTCATACCCTTAACCTTATCAAGACGGCCAAGTAAAATCATCTTCGCTTCTTCAAGGGACTTGTCCAAAGGTACGGTTGCCCCAAACATCATAATGCCGGGTTCTTTTAATTCAAATCCAAATCCATACACTGAGGTCGCTTTGTTATTCTCTACCAGTTCCTTATAAAGAATGCCACTTGGATTATCGGTAAGGATAGAAGCGAGGAGGTCTAATGCTACAAAGTCAGGATGAGCGCCCGGGCTTACATGATAAGCTGCCATAACTGCCTGAACATCACCCACACGACGTAAAACGACACTACGTTCCCCATCCTGAACAGGATCAAGTGTATAGGTTGGATAAAGAGGCGCCAGGGTTCTGTCTGGATTACTTATTTTTCCGAAATGCTTCTTAATCAGTTCAAGTGTTTTATTTACATCAATTTTACCGGCTACAACCAAAACTGCATTATCAGGTTGATAGTACTTCTTGTAAAAGGCTTGTAGCCGCTCAATTGGAACATTTTCAATGTCCGCCCTAGCACCAATGGTTGATTTCCCGTAGTTATGCCATAAATATGCCGTTGAGATTACTCTTTCCATCAAAATGCTTGTCGGATCATTTTCTCCGCGTTCAAATTCGTTTCTAACCACTGTCATCTCACTTTCGAGGTCTTTCTTTGCAATGAACGAATTCACCATACGGTCAGCCTCCAAATCAATTGCCCATTCCAGGTTTTCATCTGTAGCTGCAAAGGTTTCGAAATAATTGGTTCGATCCAACCAAGTTGTTCCATTCGGTCTTGCACCGTGTTTTGTCAGTTCGGACGGGATATCAGGGTGATTTGGTGTCCCTTTAAACACCATATGTTCCAACAAGTGTGCCATCCCGGTCTCACCATATCCTTCATGGCGGCTACCAACTAAGTACGTAATATTAACTGTGATGGTCGGTTTTGAAGGTTCCGGAAAAAGCAACACTTTTAGTCCATTTTTGGTGAGTGTGTATTCGGTGATTCCTTCAACTGAAGGTCCTTTAACGAAGCCCTCTACCTGAGCCTGGATCAAAGAAGGCAAAATCATCAAAGCCAAACCGACGAAAAACGCCGTTTTCAATCGGTTTATCCTAAAAAGTAAATTCATTTGAATTAAGGTTAAGTTAGGTTATAAAATGACGCTAATTTACAAAAAGCTTACTTTCCTATTTTTAATCGTCAAATGAAGGGAATCGTTCGACCAAATGACACTAGATTAATTTTACGTAGTAGGAGAAAAACTAGTCGCACATTCAGTTCGATGGATGAGAATAAATATTACAGGGTGTTGGGGTAAAAATATGAACCAGGTAGATGATTAATAACCCAATCGTCTGTAACCATGGGCAATCCTGGTGTGCTTTTCCATTTATCTGCTCCTTAAAGAAACGATATTTTACCCAGCTCTCCCGAAAGTCATATAGAATCAGGTGGGTTGGTTATTACTTTCCTACCTACTTCGATTTTCCCGCACACCAAAATTTTTTACCCTCCGACCATAGCCCCAACTATAATGTTTCATCAGGAACTAAGTAGATGATTAATAACCCGAATGTCTGTAATCATGGGCAATCCTGATGAACTTTTCCATTTATCTGCTCCTTAAAGAAACGATATTTTACCCAGCTCTCCCGAAAGTCATATAGAATCAGGTGGGTTGGTTATTACTTTCCTACCTACTTCGATTTTCCCACATACCAAAAATTTTTCACTTCCGACCATAGCCCCAAATAAAACGTTTCATCAGGAACTAAGTAGATGATTAATAACCCGAATGTCTGAAACCATGGGTAATCCTGATGAACTTTTCCTTTTATCTGCTCCTTAAAGAAACGATATTTTACCCAGCTCTCCCGAAAGTCATATAGAATCAGGTGGGTTGGTTATTACTTTCCTACCTACTTCGATTTTCCCGCACACCAAAATTTTTACCCTCCGACCATAGCCCCAACTATAACGTTTCATCAGGAACTAAGTAGATGATTAATAACCCGGACGCCAGTAATCATGGGCAATCCTGGTGAGCTTTTCCTTTTAACTGCTCTTTAATGAAACAATTTTTACCCAGCTCTCCCGAAAGTCATATAGAATCAAGTGGGTTGGTTATTACTTTCCTACCTACTTCGATTTTCCCCTTTCCTCCCTTCTTAATATCTTTACTCAAATTTTGTATCTATGCTTGCCATTGTTTACGACAATCCAGGACCCACATCTGTCCTGCATCCCAAAAATAGGCCAGTACCGGCAGTTGGTGAAAATGACGTCCTGATTCGTACTGTGGCTGCAGGTGTCAACCGACCGGACATTATCCAACGACTCGGCAAATACCCCGCTCCTGCCGGCGCCGTTCAGGATGTTTTGGGATTGGAAGTTTCAGGCTTCATCGAAAGGATAGGTCGGAATGTCACCAGATGGAGGCGTGGTGATGAAGTTTGTGCACTGATCCCCGGTGGCGGCTATGCCGAATACGTATCAGCCCACGAAGGTAGTTGTCTTCCTATTCCTGCCCATATTTCACTAGAAGATGCCGCGGCCCTACCTGAAACACTTTTTACCGTATGGCACAATGTATTTCAACGCGGTGGACTTAAGAANGGGGAGACAGCACTAATCTATGGTGCTTCCGGAGGAATTGGCAGCATGGCTGTTCAACTTATTTCAATTTATGGCGCTCATGCATTTACTCTTGCCGGTTCACCTGAAAAGGCAGCTTTTTGCACATCATTAGGAGCCGAAAAAGTAATCGACTATACACAGAATAACCTGCTCGATACTCTTTTGTCAGAATCCATCGACCTTATTCTGGACAGCCTCGGAGGTAAATTTCTAGATATCGGCCTTACCCTGCTAAAGCCCGAAGGTCGACTTGTATATATCAATGCAATGGAAGGTAACCAACCAGGTCTTGATATTATGAAGGTCATGAANAAAAGACTTTTTATCACTGGCAGTACCCTCAGGCCAAGAGACCTTGATTTTAAGGCTTCATTGGCGAATGATATAAAACAGTATGCATTCCCATTGCTGGAAGATCAACGCTTCAAAAGTGTTGTCAATTACCGTTTTCCGGCNAAAAATGCCTCAGATGCGCATGAATTGATGGAGTCAAGAGATTTTACCGGCAAGATCATACTTCAATTTTAAAAGATTATCTTCGTACCTTTCAACTTTTGTCAATCTTATCTGTACAAACCATATAACGATTTCAGAATGAGCATAACACATCTTGTCTGCCCTCTGGCGTAATTTCTCTGCACTTAATGCAGTCCCGCGTCCATCCAAGAAAGAAGGAAGAGTCATCGCCTTCATTAAAAATTTCGGTGAATCTTTAAACCTTGAAACTCGGGTGGACGAAACAGGCAATGTTATCATCTTGAAACCGGCCACACCGGGAATGGAGGGGCGAAAAAGTAATACTCAATCCCATCTTGATATGGTATGTCAAAAGAACAATGATACTGAATTTGATTTCGATACCCAAGGCATCCGAATGGTAACAGATAGCGATTGGGTAATCGCAGAAGGCACCACCCTCGGTGCAGACAACGGCATCGGTGTTGCAGCAATCATGTCCATCCTTGAAAGCAAGGAAATTGACCATCCCGAACTGGAAGCGCTGTTTACCATCGATGAAGAGACGGGTATGATAGGTGCTTTCGGTCTCAAGCCCGGCGCCTTGTCCGGTGACATTCTTCTCAATCTTGATACTGAGGAAGATGACGAGATAGACATAGGGTGCGCAGGCGGTATGGATGTCACTGCAACTGGACAATTTATCACAGAATCGTATTCAGGAATAGGGATCCAAATCGAGATCAAGGGCCTTCGGGGTGGCCACTCAGGCATAGATATCCACGAAGGCCGCGGCAATGCAAATGTAATCTTAACCCGGTTTTTATTTCTTGGATTGAACGATGACATCCGTCTGGTAAATATTAATGGAGGAGGCCTTCGCAATGCCATCCCTCGTGAGGCTAAAGCAGTGGTGGGTTTTACCCAAGGTAGTCATTTCCTCCAGCAAGCCGAACAATTGAAAGTTGAGATCCTACATGAATACTTAACCCTGGAACCTACCCTTGAAATAAATATTTCACCAATCGAAGTCAATGCAGCGATAATGAATACAGCTGACTCCGGCTCCTTCATCCGCTCCCTGAAAGTGGCTCACAACGGCGTATTTAGGATGAGTCCCACAGTGCCGGGACTCGTAGAGGCTTCCAACAACATCGCTCGTGTGACTTTGGACGATGGCAAGATCACTGTCATGAACCTCACACGCTCCAGTGTCGATTCGACTAAACAGGCCGTCGCGGAACAACTTAGAGCGGCTTTTGAACTATCACGAATGGAGGTGAAATATAGTGGATCTTATCCGGGATGGCAACCGGATCCGCATTCTTCGATAGTAGAGTTGATGAAACGAATATATGTGAATAAGTTTGGCTCGGCACCCAAGGTCGTTGCTTGTCATGCCGGCCTGGAATGTGGTATCATCGGCGCACATTATCCAAAGATGGAAATGGTATCTTTCGGCCCTACTATNTCAGGAAGACACTCTCCGGAAGAAAGGGTCAATATAAAGTCCGTCGGAAAATTCTGGAGCTATTTGCTGGACATTCTGAAAGAAATACCGGAAAAATAAATTATTCTTCTTTTAAAACTTTGCAACTTCCCCGGGAATACTGACAAGTATGGAAATGTGCATGGAATTCACTCCAAATTCCATTTGAATTATTTTCACATAAAAAGATGGGTTTTAAATACCTTTGTAACGGTATTTTATAATAAATACCCGGCCAATAATCATAAAATGATCGTAGCTAAGACATTCAAATGGGAAGCAGCCCACCGACTACCCCGACACGAAGGAAAGTGCAAACACATCCATGGCCACTCCTATAAGATGACCGTGGAATTTGAAGGGGAACCCAATGCAAACGGTATGGTAATAGATTTCAATGATATCAAGAAAATCATCCAACCGCATATCGACAACATCGATCATTCGACAATGATTGCAGAGGGTGACGATGAACTAAAAGAAGTCTTTGACAGCAAATCATGGCGATATTTCTTGTTGCCTTTTGACTCCACAGCGGAGAATCTATGCCGATTNTTTCTGGATAAAATCATTTTAGAAAACAGAGATTTACTTGCTCAATACAAGATAACAGCCATCGGAATAAAGGTGTTTGAGACAGGCACTTCTTTTGCCTATGCAAGGGCTACCCTTTGAAATGCGGATTCAATCGGTTTGTATAAAAAATGGATTTTTAAAACAATACAGGCATAAGCTATTAACAGGCTCTGGACGCAACCGACATTATACTGATTGTCAATGCATTGAATATTCAGTTAAAGGTATGATAAACCTTTAATCTTTTTCACTTTTGTAACGGATGAGGCTATGAAATGCAATAAATTAGTAAAGCCTAAAACATAAGAGCGAAATACCAAGAGTGTCGTCCTTTTGTTTGCATTATTAAAGCTTTAAGAATTGTATAAGGAATAAATAAAAATGAGGAATATCTGTTAGCAATCTTCAGTTTATAATATGCATATATTTCCAGCTTTACATCTGCATGGACGCAGAGTACAACATTTTACACCCACAGCCAAACAATTCCCATTCAAAAAACTTGTTTCTCCTTATCTTTAGTCGTAAAATTCACAAAAATTTGGCCAAGAANAAACCAAAATTCTATGTTGTCTGGAAAGGTCGCAATGTAGGCATTTTCGATACCTGGGACGACTGTAAGGCTCAGGTGTTCGGCTTCGAAGGCGCTCAATATAAATCCTTTGACTCAAGGGAAGAGGCATTAACAGCCTTTCAGAGTGGTTATCATGCAAGCATTAAGAGTCCTAAGAGTATTAAGACCTCTACCGCGAAAATTTCCAGAACAGCTATCGTTCCTTCCTCCATTAGTGTCGATGCCGCATGTAGTGGTAATCCCGGAATGATGGAATATCGTGGTGTTATGACAGATACCGGCAAAGAAATATTCCACCTCGGTCCATTGCGTGATGGGACCAACAATATTGGTGAATTTCTTGCGCTGGTGCATGTTCTGGCACTATTGAAACAGAAAGGGAGGGAAGATATCCCTATTTATTCCGACAGTAAGATCGCTATCGGTTGGATTAANAAAGGTAAAGCCAATACGAAACTGGAACACACCGGCGACAATGAACCCATCTTTCAACTCATACAGCGGGCAGAAAGATGGCTCGCCAACAACAGTTTTGCTAATCCGATCCTGAAATGGGAGACTGATAGTTGGGGAGAAATACCGGCTGATTTTGGCAGAAAATGAGTGCAGTGAGTAAGCAATTCAATGGTTACTCAGTGTTTGCAATTCAATCTCACATCGACATTGTTCCCGCCAACCTCAGAACTTGGCAAATTTCAATCTGTAATCGGCACTTACCTTTCCCCGTTTGATATTTTCCAGCTTTCGCTTGATCAGTTGCTTTTTGACAGGACCTAACTTTTCGATGAATAATTTTCCGATAGTGTGATCATATTCGTGCTGAATCACACGGGCATTGATGCCTTCAAAAGTCTCTTCGTGCAACTCAAACTTCTCGTCTTGATATCTTAATCTGATAACAGGAAGCCGATCCACCTCTCCACGCACATCAGGGATTGAAAGACAACCTTCTTCGTAAGCCCATTCGTCACCCGTTTCCTCCATCAATTCAGCATTGAGAAATACTTNTTTGATGCCCTTGCCCCTGGTTTCTTCCTTTTCCACCTGAATTGTGTCCACCACGAAAAGCTTAAGGCTCAGGCCTACCTGAGGCGCAGCCAAACCGACACCACTTGCATTGTACATTGTCTCAAACATATCGTCGATCAGCTTGTCCAGCTCCGGGTATTCCCTTGATACTTCATCACCTTCCCTCTTTAATACCGGTTGACCGTATGCATATATTGGTAAAATCATAGTCTATATATAATTATTATCCTGTCAAATATGTTTTAAATAATCCTGCAAAATTAACACAGCAGAAATTTTATCCACCAAACCTTTATCCTTTCTTTTCTCCTTTCGGATACCTGAATGAATGATGACCTCTTTGGCTCTGGCCGATGAAAACGCCTCATCGTGTCGATCCAATTCAATCTGAGGAAATATTTTTTTATTTTACGTTCCAAGCCGACAATCTGATGCATAAACGAAAATTCTGAGCCATCACTATGTGTCGGATAGCCGATGACAATTTTTCAACTTCCTCCTTAGAAAGATATTCTTCTAGAAATAGCCATAATTCTCCACTCGGAACCGTGCCAACGGCATGTACAGCAATCTGCAGAACATCGGTAGCAGCTATACCACAACGCTTGGTTCCGTAATCAATGCACAAGATTCGCCCCATGTCCGTTTGCTGATAAGTAATATAAAATACTGCTGTTCGATTTTCTGAATACTTTTTCCGCAGCCCTGCGTATATCGCGGACCGTTAGCTGCTGGTAGATTTCAAATTCACTGTTTATCAGGTCTGCATTACCTATACTCTCAAAATAAGCAAGGTTCATTGCAATGTTGGTAGCATTGTATTCCGAAANAACAAGCGTCGTAATGCATTTGTTAATTACCTTTTGCAATTCCCTTTCCTCAACAGGTTTTATCACTAGTTCCTCCAATATTTCCCATACAGCAGCCTCGCCCTCTTCAGGAGTCACACCTTCAGACAATCTACCGTCAATGATGAGCAGGCCTTCGTCACTGGTGCCATTGGTATAAGCGTCGATGGCAGTAAACAGTTTTTNTTGCCGTACCAAAATCTCATACAGTCTCGCAGAACGACCACTGGCGAGCAGGTCAGAAAGGATGTCGCAGGCATAAAAATCCTTGTCATATCTCGCAGGAATATGAAAAGCCATATACAATGCCTGTACGAGTACTTTTCTATGCACCGTCATTCGGCGTTGTTTCCGTTGCACTCCTTCTTTCGGAATTGAATCTGAATGGGGATCTGAGTTGATCAGTGTTCCGAAGTGTTTCTTAATCAGCTTCCTGGCCTTTTCCTCTCTGAAATTTCCAGACACCACTAAAATGGCGTTTTGTGGATAATAATGATGCCGATAAAATTTGGCTGCATCCAAGTGGCTCACCTTACGTACATCCTCGGGCCGCTNTCCTATGACAGGCCAGCGATAAGGATGCCTGTGATAAGCCATGGCTGATATGAGATGCCACATATCGCCATACGGTTCATCAATCGTTGTCTCATAGAATTCCTCGACAACAACATTCTTTTGGATTTCAAACTCCTCATTGTCCAGACTAAGTCGTGCCATCCTGTCCGCTTCCATGAAAAGTAATGCCTCCAGATTATCTGACGGCGCCCAGCTATAATAATTAGTGATGTCATTGGAGGTAAAGGCGTTATTTTCCCCACCTGCACGCTGGATAGGCAGGTCAAAGTCCGGTACAGCCTCAGTGCCGGTAAACATCAGGTGTTCAAAAAGGTGAGCCAGTCCGGTTTTCCGTATTGATTCATGCTTGGAACCGACCTTATAAAGCATATTGACCACGACGAGCGGAGTGGACTCATCACGATGGAGCAATACTGTCAGGCCATTGTCCATTACATAGCGCGTAAATTGAATCATGCGGGCAAAGATAAGGATGTGGGACTAAAATGGAGAATTTCAATTCCCTCATATTAGCATACAAAGGATTTGCTTCAAATAATTTATGGTATTTGATGCTTTTTGAAAGGAAATCGTTACTGGCAAATTGGAGACCCGATGCATTGAAGCATTTACAGCTCTATAAAAAGAGAGAACCATTTCATGCTGGTTTCAATCAATACTTCAAAAATGATCTGGGGTTCAATGGGACATCATTCTGCCATAATTCAAAATGGAGATGCGGCCCTGAAGAATTTTCTCCTGTATTGCCTATAATGGCTATGGGCTGCCCTTTGATCACTTCTCTTCCGGGCATGACAAGATTCCGGGAATTATGCTTATACCAGCTGATATAACCATTGGCATGACTTATCATCAAAACATGGCCATCCTCCCTGGAATATCCATTGATGACCACCAGCCCATCTTCAACAGCCAATATCTCAGCATCAGAGGGAGCAGCAAGGTCTATACCATAGTGAAACTTACCTGCATCAAAGTCACTCGTCACTTCTCCGTCTACAGGCTTTTCAAACTGCATCAATGGCAAGAGGCACTCCGGAGTCGAATAGCTCTCTTTTCCATCTTTATCTTTTGCTTTACTCTTCAAAGAAGGTACATCTTCATCCATGTCGTCTCCTTTATCCGATGAGATACGCTCCGTGAGAAACTTCTCAATCGTCCTAACCTTTGTTTCCTGGATTTCCGTAAGCTTCTGCAGGCTATCGATTTGGCTCTTTAGTGATAGGTAGTCATTGCCCAAAATAGCCCGGGGCCTTGGTCCAAGGTACCTAAGCAGACCGGTTTGAGTTGTAAGGAGGGTCGTCAGAACACCAAATATTATTAACAAAAGAACAACCACTCCGAGTGTCTTCATGCCGGTCGTGCGTATCGCTTTCTTTTGTACCATGGAAGCTTCATCAAGAACTATTATTTTATATTCCTTGCGAAGTCGCTTTAAAAAGTAATTTATTCTAGATCCTATTGACATTATAATTTATTAAGGCCTGAACACTCAACAGCCAATCAGATAATCAATGCCTGAGGATTAACCCNCAGGTCGATCAAGATACTGCTAATCTCTTCAGTGAAATTTTTAGGGCCACACACGTAAAATCTGGTTTCAAAGTTAACAATTAACTCAATCAGTAAATTTCTGTCTATCTTACGTTCTTTGAAACCAATTACGCCCTGTCTGGTAAATACATTGACATAGGCCGGTCCAAGCATTTTGAACAGTTCCTGCCCCAGAATGATATCATCAATAGTTCGATTGGAATAAATCAAACCTATATTTCTAAGATTCTGACTGTAATACAGAANCCGAAAAATAGCAATGAAGGGCGTTATGCCGGTGCCTCCGGCAATAAAAATGCCAGGACCCTTATATTCGATGGAGCCAAATACGTCATGCAATAATAGTTCTTCTCCTATATGTAGTTTTCCGATGCGATTGGTTACGCCTTCTCTTTCTTTGTATATTTTAATAATCAGTTCAAGATAGGGCCAATCATTCAGTGATGTAAAGGTAAAAGGGCGTATCTTATCCACCCAACCCTCTTCATTTACAGAAAAATGACCTGATTGACCGGGACGATAAATGAACCCCGGCGGCTTTTCCAGAGTTACTTGCTTTACATTATGTGTTATGAATTGTGTACCGATTATTTTTAATGGCAGCATAGCACCTAACTTGTTTAAATAAGGATTCAACCGGCAAATGGAAGATTATTACTAATACTCCCAATAGTCAATTTTTATCCGGAGCTAATATTGAATCTGAAATTTCCCGCTTTGAAGTCCTAATTCAAAGATAAAAACATCCGGAAATCAGCCTTCAATTCTAAACTATTGCACCATGCCACTTCCGGTTTGGAAAGGATTTTTCAAACATTTGCAATGGTATCGTAATCGTAACCAGCCCTCTCTACTGCACGTTTTGTGGCTTCTAAGGCATATCCCGCCAAATTGTGAGGATGTACAGGCACTTCGGTGACAGCCTCCAATTGAATCAAAATGTACTCTGTTTCTTTTTCTGTAAGTCCTTCGCAAATATCATACATACCTCCGGCTTCCTCAAGTACGTCATGCCTTTCCAATATATGACGAATAACCCTGATGACGCCGGCATCAGGCGGCACAACCATAAGGGAGGTTAGCGCCCCATGATCAAGACGGAGCCTCGCTGCCAAAGGAATAGGTTTACCATTGTTGGCTTTCTGGGCAGCAGGAAAAAGTATCTTTTCCTCCATCTTGATATGCTTCAACAAACCCGTTCTGAACTCATGATAGTAATCCATTCTGATATCATCCGGATTTTCAGTTGCTTTGTCAAGCAAATCTTCTATCCTGCGATGATCGGATGTAANAAATTCATATAGCGGTTTGTTCATACTCTCAATAATTTACTGAATACTATGTTTCAAATAAAAACACTTCCCCCTTCCCGAATGGAACACCACTCCTACCAGGCACTTTAGGTTCAACTTGTAACATTGACCGATCTGCGTATTTCACTTCAATTGAAGCTGAATGCTGCTTTAATGTATAAAAAATTTATTTAGAATCCTTTTTGTCTATGCCCAACAGCTTGAAATAGGTTGCTTTGAAGCGTCCGTTGACCACTTCGCCCTGAACTTCAGCTTTTCTGATAGCGACACAAAATCCGTTCTTATCATGAGGATGACCAAACTCTGTGATAGCAACGCCATCAACGAAGTAAGGCTTACCATCAATACGTACAGCCAGATCACAGTTATTGCCATCCATTCCAAAATTACATTCACCACATGAAGCTTCTACGGTCATCAATTTCTTACCGGGTTCCGGCTTAGCATTTACAGTTGTAGCTATCTGGCCATATCCTACTGCAGAAAATATAAAAATGCCAAAAGTAACTACTAATCTCATCTCTAATCTTTTTTGGCAAAGATAATCAATGAGTTCCGCTTGTCGCTATGATTTTCAAAAAAGATAATGTAATCCTATATTAATTGAGCAGTAACTAATTGGCGACAAATATTTCATAGTATATAGATTATCTTCGTAGTATATATTACATTATTTTGATATTTATACAGGATTTTGTACCCGTCTCGTTTAAATCTTGCATAAATTCTATCATTCCGCAAACCAAAAACCTGACCAGTCGGTATATTATCACTGCGTAATGATATGTCCTGTCAAGACCATCCATCATGCCATTAAGTCAATATAGCTAACCGGAATATTTTGGATCATGCCATTCGTCATTAATGCAGCAAATAAGTTGGATGGCCGGCCAAACCGACTTGCCTGATGATTGGATTGTTGTTATCCGGATGTTTCAAATGCGAGAATAAATGAACAGAGAAGTGACAACCTTTTCAATCAAATTTTATGCTCACAATAGTCCCAATTATTTCCAACAGAATGATGCACAATTNGGGAATAATCTNTTTGAAAGTTTTACAAAGTTCATTGCCATCCATTTTCAACCCATTATTGATTTTGCAAACTATTCTATCATCGATGTTTGGTCCAGGTCTTTCCAAAATAAAATTTGAACTGTATTTTTAATGGTTGACCACCTATAATCTCTGTATGATTAATCTGTCCCTCCTCCGACACCCAACTTGCAAAGAAGCAGCACCCTTGTCAGTCCAATTTTCGGGGAATCGACAAGATATTTAACTTTTCCTTCCCCGGAAATTTTCATTGTATCATCAGTGTCCGTCTTCACCGGCATTCGTGAGCCTGGCATTGATAAAAANAGCGCCTTTGGTGACTATTTTGGCATCAGCAGGAATATCCTTTACAAGTGTCAATGCTGTATAGCCCATATTGGATACACCTTTGGCTACCTCTATCTTTTCAAAATTCATATCGGTTGGTAAATGCTTCTTCTCTACAGTTGCTATGCCATGTCCATGTCCATCATCTTCACCTTCATGCTGGTGATCTTCAGGCTCCTTGTCCGTTTGGATGAAGATGAAAAATTTCCCTTCGGATTCAACGATAGCACCATCAGGGACTGCCTGGGTTGTGGCTTTATCAAGACTTACCACCCCGGTAATATTCATCCCATCAATAAGTCCGGCCTTATTCCCTTTGACGGCTGCATGTACCGGAATGGTTTTGCTGTCATTTTCAAACGCTGTCCCGATACTGTATATCACGGCATCATATTCGTTTACCGGATTGTTCGTAATTGTAAAATGGATGATCTGCCCAACTTTCAACAATCCCAGGTCTCTTTCAAATACATGTAAGTCAAGGTGCAGCGAGCTATTATCCACAATCTCTGCAACGGGAGAAGAAACATCGACATAGCTGCCTATCTTCCCATATAATTTACTGACCGTACCCGAAATAGGGCTTGTAACGGACAATACCGATCTTAAGGATTGATTGGTGATGGTAGCAGGGTTGATTCCCATCATCTTTATTTGTTCTGTCAAAGAAGCTTTTCGCGTCTTCAAGGTGTTCAATTCCGCCGTCGCGCTTTGAAGGTTTCTGAGAGTACCGGCATTTTCCTGATTCAATTCATTCTGACGTTGTAATTCCTGTTCAGCCAGAATAATTTTACTGTTCAACGTCAGATATTCTTCCTGCAACTGGATAAACTGAGGATTGGTGATGGTAGCGATTACCTGACCTTTCCTGATATAATCCCCTATCTGAACCGGAATAGACTTTATCACACCACTGTATAAGGACGTTGCATGGCCCTTATGATTGTTTGGAACAGTGAGCATGCCATTTGCCCGGAAGGTTGCCGCCAATTCCTTATATTGTAAGGTTCCGAATTCAAGTCCGATTGTTTTCATTTGTTCCAAAGACAATGAAGTGACCATAGGCTGCATTTCCCGATGGTTATGGGCAGCCGCCTCGACCTTATCACCGGCAGCTTTGTCAGAAATATGTCCGGTATCTGATTGGCACGCAGCATGCAACAGAAGTAATAACAATGCGGTAAATGCAAAGAATGTCTTCTTTATGGCCCTTAGGTTAAAATAAGAGGAGTGATTATCGCCTGTTGGATTTGTATTGATACTATTTGAATTAATGTATTTCATTTCAGGAAAATTATTGATTGAGGAGTCTATAGATTTCGATGATGATCTGATTGAGTTGGCAGATGCTTTCAATATAATTGAATCGTACATCAGCCGCAGTCTGCAAAGCATACAAATATTCCATATAACTTATATCACCGGTGCGATAGCCCAGTCGTGCAGCCCTTACGATCTCGCCGGCATTTGGCAATGCTTTCTCATTATAATGTTTGTATTGTAATAGGCAATGCTCGTATTGCCGGATCAAACTTTGCAACTGCGCCTGCAGATCATTTTGCTGTTGAATGGCATTTGCTTCCGAAGCGGCTCTGGAATATTCAATGGACTGAATCCGGGCTTTAGTGGCACCGAAAGTCAGCGGAATTGCAATTCCTGCAGTGTAATAGCTATACCTCTTACCAGCTCCAAAAANATGTTCCTTTCCATCGATAATCTGGTTGCCAATCAGAGATTGGTTAGTATAGCCTACCGTAAATTCCGGAAGTCCCTGAGCCTTTTCCACCGCTTTGCTCTTCTCCAAAATTAAGGATTCCAAATAGTATGCCATTATGGTCGGATGGTGAGCCAATTCCAGGGTGTCGGTATAGAGAGAAAGTGTCAGTGGGCTATAGTCTTCTTCCGGAAGAATCCGGATTGAGTCTCTGACATTCAGCAACACACGAAGATTGTGATAGGCATTGCTCATATTAACTGTGTTCTGCTTAATTTTAAGATCAATCTCACCCCGCTTGGTCTCAGCCGTACTGACGTCAACCATTTTTGTATCACCTGTCTTGTGACGAAGCTTAGCCACTTCAGTAAATTCCAGATAAAGGCTATCCAGATACATCAATTGCCTCTCAATGTTTATAAAACACCGGATGGAATGATACATCTTTCGCACACTATGTCGGAGTTCATTGATGGAAACCTTTGCCTGAATATCCTTACCTGCTTCGACAGATTCTGCAAATTCCCTCTTCGCCTTAAATACTGTCGGAAATGGTATATTTTGAGAAACGCTGAAAGCATTGTCAAACCTGATGCTACTATACTGCCCCAATTGTATGCCAAGGTCCATCTTGGGCAATTCGCCGGATGTTCTTATCAGGCTATGTGCAGCCAATGTCTCGAAATTTTTAGCTCTTAAGCCGGGATTATTCTTTATGGCCCATTCTACTGCCTGATCAGCATTATCAATGACCAAGGTCTGTGCCTGTGATGAAAAGCTCATTAGCAACATTGCCACGAAAGCGACTATTCCGTCAGGTTTCATCCTCCGTTTAATTTTAGTATTGAAAATGATATATAACAATGGTAGCACCAGCAATGTCAGAATGGTTGCCGTCACCAGCCCACCTATCACAACAGTTGCAAGTGGTTTTTGTACTTCAGCGCCAGCTCCATGAGACACAGCCATTGGAAGGAATCCCAGAGAAGCCACCGTTGCCGTCATCAACACCGGCCTCAATCTCGATCTGGTACCTTCCATGACCCTTTGATACAAGTCCCTTATCCCATCCTTTTCCAGTTGGTTGAAGGTGCCTATAAGCACAATACCATTAAGCACCGCAACGCCAAACAGGGCAATAAATCCAATCCCTGCACTGATACTGAATGGCATGCCGCGTATTAATAATGCAAACACTCCGCCTATGGCACTCATTGGTATCGCTGTATAGATCAGGACTGCCTGTTTTAGGGAATGAAAGGTAAAATAAAGCAGTATAAAAATGAGTAACAAGGATATCGGTACTGCTACCAACAACCTTTTACTCGCTTGTTGCAGATTTTCAAACTGTCCTCCATAAGTAAAATAATATCCGGAAGGCAGATGTACTTGCTGTTCCAGCTTTTCCTGAATGTCAGACACCACACTTTCCACATCTCGACCGGAAACATTAAAACCTACTACAATCCTTCGTTTGCCACTTTCCCGACTGATTTGTGCAGGCCCGAGCTTATAGCTGACCCGGGCAATTTGAGAGAGAGGGATTTGAGCGCCACCTCTGATAGGAACCATTAGGCTGTTGACATCATCGATATTTTNTCTGAATGGAGTATCCAATCTCACGACTAAATCAAAGCGTCTTTCATCTTCATAGACCTGGCCTGCAACCCTTCCCGCAAAGGCAGTACTTAGTATATCATTTACATCTTCCACATTCAGACCATAATTGGCCAATCTTGTGCGATCATATTCAACATTAATCTCCGGGAGACCGGACACTTTCTCGATTTGAGGTGTCGTAACACCTGAAATTTGCTGAATAACCCTTGCGGATTGTTCAGCATAGGTCTGTAGCGTATCCATGTTTTCACCGAAAATCTTAACCGCTACATCCTGCCTGATGCCCGTCATCAACTCATTGAACCTCATCTGGATCGGCTGATTGGCTTCGANAAATATTCCTGGAATGCTTTCCAGTTTTTCCAGGATTTCTTCGGCCAATTTGTTGTACGACTTTTGTTCCTTCCATTCCTCTTGCGGCTTCAACAGGATAATCAGGTCGGAAACCTCAGGCGGCATTGGATCTGTAGGCACTTCCGCCGAGCCTGTCTTACCCACTACCATCTTCACTTCATCGAATTGCTTAATGATGCGGGACGCATGCATGGATGTCTCGATACTTTGGGTTAAAGAACTCCNCTGAGGCAGGATGCAATGAAATGCAAAATCGCCTTCCTGAAGTTGCGGAATAAATTCCCCACCAAGCGTTCTGAACGCCAGGAGGCTGATTAAAAACAATCCAACAGCAGCTGAAACAACCAAATATTTAAACCTAAATGCCCTTTGAAGCAATGGTTGATAAAATTTCTGAAATATCTTCATTATCCGGTCCGAAAGCGTTTCCCTATGTGTAGTCTTTCTTGAAAGAAACTTGGAACTCATCATCGGAATGTAAGTCACCGAAAGAATGANGGCGCCGAGGATGGCAAAGCTCACGGTCATAGCCATAGGCGTAAACATCTTACCTTCAATACCGGTAAGTGAAAGTATCGGCAGATAGACAATAAGGATGATAATCTGCCCGAATGCTGCAGAATTCATCATCTTCTCTGCACTTGCCTCCACCACAAGATCCATTTCTTCGCTATTAAGTACTGTCTTTGTCTTTTCCAAAGACATGAGATGAAGTATGGCTTCCACAATGATGACTGCTCCATCCACAATGAGACCGAAGTCAATGGCTCCCAGACTCATCAGGTTAGCACTGACGCCAAATATATTCATCATTCCCAAAGCAAATAAAAGGGAAAGTGGAATTGCCGATGCTACAATTAAACCCGCTCTTAAATTACCCAAAANAAGGACCAGGACAAAAATCACAATCAAGGCACCTTCAAGCAGGTTTCTTTCCACTGTACTTATAGCACGCTTGACCAGGTCTGTTCGGTCCAGAAAAGGTTCGATGACGACATCATCAGGCAGAGACTTCTGTATGCCCGGAATCTTGGCCTTGATACTATTGACGACCTCGTTGGAGTTGGCTCCCTTGAGCATCATAATGACACCGCCAACGGCATCCTTCTCACCGTTGTAAGTCATAGCACCATATCGGATAGCGCTACCGAAGCGTACATCTGCTACATCTTTAATAAAAATAGGCACGCTTCCGGTTTCATCTTTCACGGCAATATTCCGAATATCCTCCAGTGTAGTGACCAGCCCTATGCCTCTGATAAAGTATGCATTCGGCTTCTTGTCAATATAAGCGCCACCGGTATTCTGATTGTTTTTCTCCAGGGCGTTAAAAATATCTGAGACACTCACTCCCATTGCTTTAAGCCGATTGGGGTCCACTGCAACTTCATATTGCTTGAGTGCGCCACCGAAACTGTTGACCTCTGCCACTCCTTCCGTACCGTATATTTGCCGTGCCACGATCCAGTCCTGCATGGTCCTGAGATCAGAGGCGGTATATTTGGATTCGCTTCCTTTCTTTGGATGCAGGATATATTGATACACCTCACCCAGACCAGTACTGACCGGTGCCAGCTCAGGGCGTCCAATACCTTTTGGAATGTCCTCCTCAGCTTCCTTAAGCCTTTCACTGATCAGTTGTCGTGCAAAATAAATATCGACATCCTCTCTAAATACTACTGTAATCGTAGAAAGACCAAAGCGCGAGATGCTTCTGGTCTCTTCAAGATTCGGCAGATTGGCAATCGCCTGTTCAATTGGAAATGTCACCAACTGCTCCACCTCTTGACCGGCAAGGGTGGGGCATACAGTGATGATCTGCACCTGATTGTTGGTGATGTCGGGTACCGCATCGATAGGCAGTTTCGTGGCACTCCATATGCCCCAGATCACCAGGACAATGGTCATCATGCCAATGATAAGCTTGTTTCTTATACTGAATTTAATAATGCTGTCCAACATACATGAAACTCATTTGAAAATGATTAGATCGGTTGGTGGGCAATCTGATTCAAAAACATCTGTTGCAATTCCTGCGTTTTATTGCCGAATAAGTACATCGGTATTCATCTCAAACCATTATGATTGAAGTGCAGGCAGAACAGGCCTTATATTTTTCAACCAATTCTAGGAGGTTGCCAAATATTTGCATTGAACGAAGAAACAAAGGTGATATCCCTTACAATAAAATATTTTGAAAAGTGAGTTTCAAAAAGAAGGTGGGATAAATATACTCACTTGTCTTAAAAGCGGTCAACGTACCGCAGCAACAACAGTTGCAAAAGGACTACAAAAGTCAGAATGGTCCTGGTCATTATGGGTGCAGCAAGAAATCTCCGTCAACTCATCGCTATGGGATTCAGAATGATGAATATCCTCACAAGGCATGATCGACAATGCCAAGAAATAAATGCTGAATAAAATTACCAGGATTTTCATCTCGCAGCAAATTTATATAATATTTATGTTTGCATTCACTGTTAATTGTAGTTTGTACGGAATCTAAATTGTAATTGTCAGTGGGTCGCTTCACTTGTATTCATTGTCGGACATCCATCCATCTTAATGCTCAGACTGGTACGGTATTTAAATGATATACGGATATTTATAACGGCAAATTGAAGGGGATGGAGAATGTCAACTTCTTTGGATATCTTCGGTCTCAATAGTTCCCTCAAAAGTTTTTACTGCAGGACCGGTCAGCCAGACGGATACGTACTGACCGTTGCCTGTATTTCGTTCGGCCTCGACAAACAGCGTCCCTCCTTTGGCTTCAACCCTGATCTTTCCATTCAACAAATTAAGTTCCATGGACACCAAAGCAGATGCGGTCACACCGGTTCCGCAAGCAAGGGTTTCATCCTCAACACCTCTCTCATATGTCGCTATCCTAATCCTGTCTGACAATATTTCAATGAAATTGACATTAATCCCTTTTTCCTTATAGGCATCGCTATATCGAATTGCTCTGCCCTCCCTGAATACATCGACAGCATCTATATCATCCACAATACGAACGAAATGCGGAGACCCTGTGTCGACAACAAAGGTCCGGGCATCAAGCCGCTCAACCTGCTTTACATCTGACATCTTTAATGAAATATTGCCATCGTCATGCAGGAAAGCTTCATGTACGTCAGTAGCAAGGAATTCCGACCTGTCGCTGATTATTCTAAGATCTCTGGCAAATTGGAAGGCACACCTTCCTCCATTACCACACATGGAACCCGGCTTGCCATCGGCATTATAGTATAACATTTCAAAATCAAGGAGCTCCTCCAATGGATTGATGATAATCAAACCATCAGCGCCCACACCAAATCTGCGGTCACACAATGCGGCCACAACTCTGTGATCGAGACCGCTATCATAGGAGGTACTAAAACCATCCAGCATGATAAAATCATTACCTGCTCCCTGATACTTATAAAAAGAGATTTTCACCTATTATTAAAATTTCCAATTAGTAGGATTGTGGCAACACAATTCACTTTTTGCTACGCTTAATATCATAATGGGATGCTTTCGATCTTTTCATGATATTGCATTGGCCATCATTTTACAATCATCACCTTTCTAACTACCATCTTTCCGCCTGTAATCAGTTTAACAAAATAAACACCGTCCGTACTGACTTCAGGATGCCAGATGATACTACTTCTGCCCGGTTTTTCCAAAACAATTTTCTTAACAAGCCGTCCTGACACATCCGAAATTTCTATCAAGGATTCTCTTCCCTGAAGTGCCGAGTATTTGATCTCAACAGTGGAACTTGCCGGATTGGGAGACACCGAAAGCATTTCCTCAGAATCGGACAACGCCGCCACAGCACTGGAAGGAGACCAGGAGTCCGTGCCTTCACTTAGCCAATCAAGACTAAAACGGGCAAAATTTAACTGGTAGTTTTCGTATTCCCCATTTTCGTAGAAAATACCGATGGTGCCATCATCAAAGGTCGTAAGTGCGGAATACGCTGCCTCTATCGGACTTATGACCCTTTTGACCGGCCAGGTTTTGCCTTCATCATAGCTTATGAAGACCGTCAGATTACGACGCTGCGTTGGATGATTCGGAATTGAGAATAACAACCGACTCTTATCAAACCCCTTTCTGACCGAAGTATATCGTATCAAATCACCATTAACACCAGGTTCTACCAGTTCCGCTACAGGTATTGGCGTCTCCCAGGTGTTTCCTCCATCGGAAGAGTGGGTTACCCTTCTTCTAACGGATGTCCTAATGGCCATAAGAAGGCGGCCGTCATCCAATTCGACAATCTTGGCCTCATCGCCTGTAGCCGAAGCCTGACCGGCAGTATTCCATGTAAGACCACCATCGTCACTGTATATCATAAAATTGCTGATGGTGTTGCTTGAATTTTNTCTGGCACCTATAGCAGCGACAATCCGCCCACTTTCCATTTGATGGGCGCTTCCCGAAGCGACCCATGCTGCATACCAACCCGATTGGTATATCTGACTAGAAAATTCCTTTGGTGCTTCCCAGGTCTTGCCAAAATCACTACTTCTTGCTACATTGAATCGTATCTTATTGGTCGGAGTGGAAGCAAACAAGCCATTGTGAGAAGCAANAAGACACAACAGGTCTCCGCTGTTCCGGTCATAAACTAATGCCGGATCACTGGCGCCACTATCTCCAAAATCTGCAACCGTTACCGGCCCTGACCAGGTCTTGCCACCATCCTCACTGTATCGCGCGAATAAGTCAATGTTGTTAGGCAAGTCTCCATTGTTGTTGATCCTGGCATCCGCAACAACTACAATCCGATCACCCCTGGAAGCAATAGCCGGAATGCGATAAGTAGCCGAACCAAAATCTCCTCCTGAAAACAACAGCTGGTGCTGAAGTAATACGGTCCTGAAAACCGGAGTTGCAGGATCATCCATGACAGCTTCAATACCTGAAACAGTATGGAAGGACAACCAGGAGCCAATTTGCTCCTTCAGATGCACTCCCGGGATATCCCCACAAAGCCAAANAACATTGTTGCCTTCGACCAGAGTCTTATTGAAAGAGAATTCAACGTAGCCACCTGACACATCAGCTTCCCNCAGCAATTCTGCCGTGACAAGGTTCAGCCGTTCATTAATTCCATTATAATACAATTTACATCGTCCAATAGTATTTGCATCCGATTCAACCTTGAAACGCATATATTCCACAACCAGATTATTCCCTTCACCTGATACCTTAAAATTAGCTGAAGCCAACCGCTCATCTTTATTGCCCTGCCCGATTGGAATAGCCGATTGATATCTTGTGACAGCTGTAATTGTGGCACTACCACTATTATTATCTACAGTCTTTGCATCCCCTATCAATTGGCCGGGATGATTACCCGTGATGTCCGGCACTATATCATTTTGCACAGTCTCAAAATCCCAGGCAGCAATCAAATTGTCCACTGGTCCATTCAAGATAGTAGACATATCATCTTTTATCTCAGATACAGTAAGCGCCTTCGACCAGATACGTATCTCATCCAACCAACCATTCCAAAATCCGGTAAGACCAATTGAAGTTCCGAACAACAAAGCCACATCATTACTGAACTCCTGAACTCCTATCACATTCGAGTTCAGGAAATTATCCAAATTGCCATCTACATAGATTCTTGAAGCCTTAGATTGAGCATCGAAAATCAACGCCAGATGATGCCATTTGCCATCGGTGACAGGTATCTCCCCGAAAGGAGGACCTGCATTAACCCCTGCTGCACTTCTCAAATTGATTCCAAACTGGCCTCCTGACTTATTGGTAATCATCTCGTACCCAACGGAACCACCGGCAGCATTAGAACGCTTGGATGCAATCCGGTAAAAATCAGCAGATTCAAAGGTTTTTACCCAGCATGTGATGGAAAAACTTTCACCTGAATTGATATCCAGGTCTTCGTGATCGGCTACCGACATATAATCATTATCCCCATCAAGCATCAGTACTTTACCATGTTGTGCCATACCAATATTCCCCAACATAGAGAATGTTAAAANAAGTAAAANACTCATCACATCTTTCATACAATTACATTTTTTGAAATATAAATGGAGGTGCTGTCAAAATTGATTTTGTAAAAATAATGAAAATGCACGAAAATTGAAAGATTCAATTTTGATACAAAGATATTCCGCATCGATAGGAGTGTTTGTTGGATAGAGACAATCCGGTGGATTACCTTAACTTACTATAAAACCATCAACCGAAAAACTTTATTGAAAGGTAATCAGTTTTGCATGAACTCAACCCCGGGAAAAGATGAATTAATGCTACGCTTGGTAGATGAACGAAGAATATAATACTCCTTAAAAGTTGGACTACTGAATGAATTGAATATTTAAGGGCATTCATTCTAAAAAATTTAAAAGAGAAGTCCTGGATGGGTAATTCATGATGAAAAGCACTCCTCTATTATGATGATTCCGAAAAATAAGCTTAGCAGTATAGAAATTATTGAAGAGGGAATCAGGACTAAAGCATCACCAATACTTTTTACGACCAATCAAGGTCCTAAGCTCCTTCCCAAAAATTTATCGATATACTTAAAGCCAGCCCATTTGCTAAATCAATAGTTGATAGAAGAAGTATCTAGGTAAATACCTATATTGAAAGGCCTGACCAGTTCTTAAAGTCTCCGGCGATTGGTCTATCTCTGAAAAAGATCAGATAACATCCATGAAAGAAAGCATCAGCCTTTCATGGTTCGATTCCAAACGAATTTTTAATAAAATGAAAAAGTATCCAAAAAATCCTGAACTTTGATGCATAGTTGTCTTGTAATCTGAAAGACACTTGCACATCAACCCACCAGCATCCTACGGCTTACCTTATCCAATATCACCTTATACATTGGCAGAAAAATCACAGCATTGACCAGAATCTTGAATGTATAATCCACCGCCGCTATTTCCCAAAGGTTTTCGGCCAGATAGACATCAGAAGTATTATGGAAAGCAAGTATAAAAAACACATAAGTATCGACAAGATTGCCTATTATCGCTGAAGCCAGTGGCGCATGCCACCACTGCTGATGTTGCCTCAGCCGATTGAATACGAAAATATCCATGACTTGTCCTACGACATAAGCAGAAAAACTGGCTAAGGCGATCCTGAATACGAAGAGATTGAAAGTCATCAGAGTTTCGAGGCCAAGCCATGCGCNCGATCGGAACAATACCGTAACGACATAAGATACCAGCAACGCCGGTAACATAGCATAGAATATGATCCTCCTCGCCATGGAGGCTCCAANAAGACGAACCGTCAGATCGGTCGTCAGGAAAATGAAAGGAAAAGTGAATGCACCCCATGTTGCATGGAAGCCAACAACCGTAATCGGAAATTGTACCAGGTAATTACTTGCAGCTATGATCAAGACGTGTATCAACGCAAGGATCAATGCAAGGCCTTTAGTCGTCTGCTNTTTGATATGCACACCTTAGTTTTTTATCGTGGGAGGATTTCGAACCACGTCTTTCCAATGTCCTGAAAGATTTCTGCTATCAATAAATTAAATATCGCAACAAAGATAGGTGTTCCGGGATAATTATCACCAAATAGTAAAAGTTCAAAGTGATCTACTCCAAAAATTACAAACCAAGGCTCAAGAGCAGGGCAGCTTTCAGATTGTAACGCAATTAAACTGACAAAATGCATGAAAGGCTTTTCTGTAGGTCGACGAGATAAGAAGACTGTGTATTATGGTGTTGATTTCAATTTTTTTCTTCCAAAAATCGAAGTAGATAGGAACGTAATAATTCAAAAACTGCCATGCACAAGGATTTGGGGACAAATGAAAAATTTAATTCCCGAATAAATTACCTGAATTTCGGAAAGGCCATCCCGAAAAGCAGTACCGGCAAGAATTGTGACTATTAATCATCTATCTACTTCAGAGGCGACATCACCCCCATTCCCCCAAAAATCGAAGTAGGTAGGAAAGTAATAATTCAAAAACTGCCATACACAAGGATTTGGGGACAAATGAAAAATTTAATTCCCGAATAAATTATCTGAATTTTGGCAAAGCCACCCCGAAAGGCCGCCCTGTCAAGCATGGTGGCTATTAATCATCTACCTACTTCGGAGGCGGCATAACCCCCATTCTCCCAAAAATCGAAGTAGGTAGGAAAGTAATAATTCAAAAACTGCCATACACAAGGATTTGGGGACAAATGAAAAATTTAATTCCCGAGTAAATCATCTGAATTTTGGCAAAGCCACCCCGAAAGGCCGCCCTGTCAAGCATGGTGGTTATTAATCATCTACCTACTTCGGAGGCTGCATCACCCCCATTCTCCCAAAAATCGAAGTAGGTAGGAAAGTAATAATTCAAAACCGCCATACACAAGGTTTTGGAGACAAATGAAAAATTTAATTCCCGAATAATTACCTGAATTTTGGCAAGGCCAACCCATAAGGCAATACCTGCAATAATTGTGACTATTAATCATCTACCTACTTCAGAGGCGGCACCACCCCCATTCCCCAAAAATCGAAGTAGGTAGGAAAGTAATAATTCAAAAACTGCCATACATAAAGATTTGGGGACAAATGAAAAATTTAATTCCCGAATAAATTACCTGAATTTTGGAAAGGTCAACCCATAAGGCAATACCTGCAATAATTGTGACTATTAATCATCTACCTACTTCGGAGGCGGCAACTCCCATATCTATTTCAAAAACCTACTGAAATTTTTTATATGCCATCATCCCGCCATCTTTATGATCATTCCGCCATATCATGACACTGCCGGAGATGATAATAACCGTAAACCCAATCTCATGAAGTATTGTCACACCCATCAACTCCAAGATGTTCGGCAACTATATAGGCTCAAACACATGATTGAAGTCGAAGAATGCTCAATCCGTCTCCTCCTGTATCTATTCGGAAACCCTCATAATAATTTAACAGATTCATTTATAATAGTATCTTATGTTGAATTAACTAATGATTATTTATAATTTAACTATATTAAATAATTGTTTATATTTGTGAATAAAAAATAAATAATGTTAAACAAACGAATGCCTCATTCCTGTCCTGCATGTACTGCGGCACTCGAAGTAACACAATTGGGCTGTCCGGCCTGTGGTACGGTAATCTCAGGTAACTTTCCACTCCCGGAATTGCTCACTTTGAATAGCGACGATCAACAGTTTGTCCTCGATTTTGTCCGCTCAAGCGGTAGCCTCAAACTCATGGCGCAAAACTTAAAATTGAGCTATCCGACTGTTCGCAATATGCTGGACGATATCATCGAAAAATTAAATCAGTATCCATAATGAAGCAGATCTTGTTCAATCCTTTCCGGACGATTGCCGGCACAAAAGCCCTTTTGATAGGATGGATTATCATGCTGATTACCGCATGCATTGCCATGTATAGTCAATGTCATTTTGACGGAGCCATCGATGTACATATAGGCCGGGACACGACTGCAATAGCATATTTTCTGGAACCATTGGTGAATTGGTCAGTATTGACCGTAATTTTCTACTTCACCGGTCTTTTGCTTTCTACTTCCCACATTCGATGGATCGATTTTGCAGGTACAGTGGCTTTGGCAAGATATCCGTATTTATTGGCGGCATTCATTGCTTTTGCTATGCCGACACTCGACCCGGAAAGCCTGATAAATTTCCGGGATATCGACACTTCCACTTTGGCAAGACTGATGATCACATCAATCTTAATATTGTTGGTTTCGATCTGGATGATAGGACTTTTGTACCGCGCATTTACTATCTCCGGAAATCTGCGCGGAAGGCAAGCTGTCTGGGGCTTTATTATTGCTCTGATTTTATCTGAACTTATCACCGGAATCATTTTCCACTATTTGTATAAAAATTTATTCTTATGAAAAGATANTTTTTCACTGCATCTTTATTCATCTTCCTTTTGACTACCCTCCATGCACAGAACATCACAGGGGATTGGAACGGAACCCTCAACGCTATGGGCTTTAAACTTCGACTGGTATTCCACATCACTTCACAAAACGATAGCCTGGTCGCAATGATGGACAGTCCGGATCAGGGAGCTTCAGGCATTCCTACTTCACTGGTCACCTTCCGACATCCTGACCTGCATATCGAAGTAGGCAAGGGTATGATTGTATATAAAGGAAGTATGGTCACACCTGATAGCATTGCGGGGACATTCTCACAAAGCGGCAGGACCTTCGATCTGGCTTTAAAGCGCGGTAATGTTGAGGCTCGAAGACCCCAGGAGATAAAACCGCCATTTCCCTATAAAAGCGAAAACATTACCTTCGCCAATCCCACAGCAGGTGTCACATTGGCTGGCACCCTGACCATGCCGGAAAAAGGAATGAAATTTCCGGCTGTAGTTATGATTTCAGGCAGCGTTNNTCAAGACAGGAACGAAACCATCATGGGACACAAACCGTTTTTAGTTATTGCCGATTATATGACAAAGCGAGGCATCGCGGTATTACGGTTCGACGATAGNGGCGCTGCATCCTCGCAGGGTAAATTCGACGGAGCTACATCAGCGGATTTTGCCACTGATGTAGAGGCCGCAGTGGCATACCTGCGCGAAAGAAAAGAAATTGACTCAGACAAAATAGGTTTAATCGGTCACAGTGAAGGTGCCATCATCGCCCCCATGGTGGCATCAAAGGATAAAGGGATTGCATTTATAGTAATGCTCGCCGGCACTGGTTTTGATGGGGCTGATATCTTAGTGATGCAAAATGAAGCATTAGGCAGGGCATCAGGACTGGATGAAAAGGATATAGAAAAAGCCACCAAGATTAATCGCATTCTGTACAATGAACTCGTCACCGGACCAGGTGATTCCACACTTGTAGANAAAACTTTTGTCTCTCTTAAGCCCCTTCTAAGTGANAAAATGAGCGATGAAGAAATCCTCTCATTTGCAGACAAATCAATCAAACAACTGAACACACCTTGGATTCTATACTTTCTGAAAAACAACCCTGCCACTTTTTTGGAAAAAGTTAAATGCCCGGTATTAGCAGTCGGTGGATCGAAAGACTTGCAGGTGCCTGCCCGAACAAATCTGGATGCTATAGAAAAAGCCTTGCACAAGGGAGGAAATAAGCGTGTGACCATCCGCGAATTTACGGGATTAAACCATTTGTTCCAACAGGCAGACACGGGTCTCCCGGATGAATATGGTAGGATAGAAGAGACGTTTTCAACTGAAGTTCTGGAATTTGTCGGAAAATGGATGGCAGGGATGATAAAATAAACCATGTTTACGTACTTACTGCAAAAACAAATAATTTTCATTTTCCCTTTATCCATAATAGTTATCAACCTTTCCTATTTTTGCATCTTGACAAACCTACATTAGTCAATGGTCCCATATAATATTCTGATCCTGGGAAGTGGTGGAAGAGANAGCGCCATAGCCGCGCACACAGTGAAAAGCCCTTTATGCAATCGTCTCTTCATAGCGCCCGGAAATGCCGGAACAGCTGAAGTGGGCCAAAATCTGCCCTTTGCAGCAACTGATTATATCGCGTTGAAGAAAAATATTCTCGAACAAGACATCCGAATGGTTATCATCGGGCCTGAAGATCCGCTTGCACAGGGCATTGCAGACAAGATTCACGCAGATTCAGAATTGCAACATGTACTTGTCTTCGGACCGGGCGCAGAAGGCGCACAACTGGAAGGTTCCAAGGCTTTTGCCAAGCGCTTTATGATGAAGGCCGGCATTCCTACGGCATCGTATCGGGAGTTTTCCAAGGACCAAGTGGACGAAACCATTGAATATCTTCGCTCGCATCCATTACCTATCGTTATCAAGGCAGATGGCCTGGCTGCAGGTAAAGGCGTCATCATAGCGCCGAATGTTGAGACCGGCATCGATGCAATTCGAGAGATTTTCGGTGGACAGTTTGGAACATCCGGAGATAGGATCGTCATCGAATCCTTTCTCGACGGCATTGAATTTTCTGTATTTATAGCCACCAATGGTGAAGAATATGTCCTGCTTCCGGTAGCAAAAGACTACAANAAAATCTTTGATGAAGACAAAGGTCCCAATACGGGAGGCATGGGAGCCGTCAGCCCGGTTCCATTTGTTGACAATACGATGATGATTAAGGTCACTGAAAAGATTATCCGGCCTACCCTTGCCCAGCTGAAGCAGGATAACATTCCCTATACCGGCTTCATCTTCTTTGGACTTATCGCTGTCGGTGGAGATCCTTACGTCATCGAATACAACGTGAGGATGGGGGATCCTGAGACCGAAGTCGTCTTTCCTCGCATCAAAAGTGATATGATAGAGATCATGGAAAAACTTATCCTACATAAGCCCTTGCCCGAAATGATAATAGAATCGGACTACGCCGTAGGTGTATATTTGGTGTCAAACGGTTATCCCGGAGATTATGAGAAAGGTAAGGCCATCGATGTTGATTCTCTTCCCGAATACTGCACCCTGTACCATGGAGGTACTAAGCAGGATGAATCGGGTACACTCGTGTCGAACGGTGGCCGGGTGATTTTCTCGTGTGCAAAAGATTCCAATCTGACTAGCGCACGCAGGAAAGCTTTGGAAGGAGCAGATTCTATCGTTATGGATGGAAAATTCTACAGAAGAGACATCGGGCTTGATCTGGACCATTGATAGTCAATAAATCACCTTTATGGAACCATCGGTAAATTTGCGATCGGGGTAAATTTCGATTAGTAGTTTACGGTACAAATGACCGAACCAATAACTCCACCCGGATCATGAAGGTCTAATAATTCTTACTGTTTTGAGTCAAAAGTATTAGTCTATTTGCTCCGGATTGAATTTTTTTACCGGATTTTAGGTTTATTAATTCAGGTCTTTGGATCAATACTTTTGCACTAGTTATTATCCCAAAATCAGTCGAACATGATATGACACGTTACACTTCGCTATTTCTATTTATTTTACTTGCTTTCATCACCGTATCCGGATTATCCTGTAAATCAGAGGTAAAGAAAGCCATCGAGCCGCCTAAACCGGCTGAATTATTCAACCGATATAAGGAGAGTGTTGTGCTGATAAAAACAAGTTTTTATGCAAGGTTGGTACTTGACAATGGCCTCACCCTATATTTCTCAAATCCGGACAATCAAGAAGGGGACCCATTTACTGAAGATGAAAATGAGGCAAGACAAAATCCGTTGACCATTTATGGCACAGGCTTNTTTCTTACAAGGGATGGTGTGATAGCCACCAATCGCCATGTGGCATATCCCATTCTGGAAGACCTTGACGTGCTGGGCATGCTCAAGCAACGATACGATGCGCTCAAATCATTTATCATTCACGAAATCGAAATCAATAATGACACCCTGAACATGATTGACAATGCCCTCAATCAAAATCCTACCGAATCACAAATAGACATTTTGAAAGAGAAAGCCGAAGAAATTGTAAATCGAAATATATTTTACAGGATTTATCTGGCTTCTAATGATTTTGACCCAAAACAATCCAGCCTTGAAATTATCCCGGTAAAGGTTGAAATCGCCTATAACAACAGTTTTGCAGATGAAAATTCGGGATATTCGGCCTGTAATATTCTGGGCAAATCGGAAGACAAAGAAATCGACCTCGCCATCCTTCAACTCAAAGACAGGCATACNCCCCGGAAAGTCACTACGCTATTTGATTTTGAAAATCACGATCCTAATATCGAAAATGGAACGGCGGATTCTACTGATACTTATGACCTGAACAATAGTCTGGAAATTGATAAAAAGCTATACATGATTGGCTACAATCACGGCCTTACCGTTGCCACTACTTCCGATGGCCTCAAAGCACAGTTTACTCAAGGCTCGGTAAGTCAAGAATCTGACAAATATCGTGTCCTTTATTCCATTCCTGCCTTGCANGGCTCAAGCGGAAGCCCGATTATCGATCGATGGGGCAATCTTGTTGCTGTTAACTTCGCAATGGTTGCGGGCNNACAAAGTTTCAACTATGGCATTATGGCAAAGCACCTNAAAAATCTTTTGCATTATTATCACAACGGGAACTCAACCCATTCTTTCGATTTTGGCACTACATCCCTGGAAAGTCAGAATAATCAAAATGTAGCGGTATCTAATGATGAAAATTCAAGGCCTGACTTCCGGACCATCATCCACAACTTCCTTATAGCTGAAGATAAAAGAGATTTTTCCACCATATATCCTTTCTTTTCAAATAATATCAGACGTTATTGGGACATGACCAATCCGACAGAGACTGACTTGAGAACCAGATACGGAAAGTTATGGAGAAAATCTATCCATTCTCAAAACAACATCACAAAAATTGAAAAGATCAATTTTTACACCTACGATGTCAGCACACATTTTTCATTTACAGATATTGACAACAATTACAAGGAAGTATATGCCACCTTTCGCATCGTTTTTGATGATACCGGAAAAATTACCGAAATATTTGGCAAATAAGGCGTGACTGTTATATAGGGCGTTGAAGGGTTTATATCATTACAAATAGTTTTTTCACACACCTGTTCTACTTCACAGAAATGATACTTTCCTTCAGATTTCGGAGGTCCTGTTTCATTAATTTAATTTGCGATTCGATCTGATCGTACATGTTGGCTCTGTTCTCGAGTTCGTCAATTGTGTATTTTCCACCGTCACCGAAATAAATATCCAGATCCCCATCCGGATTATTTTCCGTTTTCCGGATCTGACCAAAACTTTTCCAGTTACTGATCAATCGCTCCCTTAAAGAGATCCTGCCGGGTACCGGATTGTAATTGAGATAATACCAAATCGAGGGCGGATAAGTAGTCGAGGTTTCAGTACCCAGCCATAACTCACGTAAGACATTTCTTTTATGTTCCAGAGTAATCTTGCGACTGCTTGTCAAAAGTAGTATTCCGAGTGTAACATCTGCAATACCCACTCCGACGCCCATAATATCGGCAGTGTTGCTTTGATCCTTTTTTGACACCAGGACTCCGGTAACAATGGCACTGACAGCACCAAGAATGATGGATGTTACTGTCAGGTTCGATTCCTTTCGCTTCTCCTTTTCATTTAAAANAGAAGCTATCTGATTCAAGCGCTCTTCTTCACAATCCAACTCAGCAGTTACTGCTGATATCTCCAGCGAAGCCAGGTCTATTCGGTCATTCAGTTCCTGCCTGATCTGTATCCATTCGATCTTTTGCTCCGGAGAGGCAGCATCCCTATTTCTGCCCTTTTNTTGAATATAATCACTCAATACATCAATCACACCGATGGCATTCGCGACATTTAAATCCCTTTCATTGAAATACATGAAAAGCGATGAATCTATTTTCAGCTCTTGAAGGGGGATTGGAATATCGCTCTTGGTATAAGCATAACTATTCTCCTGGTTACAAGAACTTTTCTGAACATTGTTGATAAATGCTTTATTATTTGATGTCGAGCAGGAAATAAGTGTGAGAAAAATTGGAAATAGAAAATAAGCTCTCATAAAACCTGTATTTTTGTTGCAAAATACACTACTTCACAATGAATTAGGTCCGATTATAGATGTTTTATTTATAAGGTCATGATTCTACATACTATAATCAGCGTCAAACTCCCTGAAAATCACTATCCAGCCACTTTTTCATCATACATTACGGCTATATCTTCAATGTTATTCGAATGCGACATTCGGTCGTACTCTACCATTGAGGGAATTTCTTGATACAAATACAGATCTATAATTCCAATCCCTTTCATGCTCCCACAATGAAAACAGTCATCGTCCTGGCTCCGTGAGCTCCCAACACCAGCGATTGCTCAATATCAGCAGTTTTCGATGGTCCTGCAATAAATACACCAAATCCAACTGCCGCTTCACCCAGCTTATCATACGCATGGTGCATATTGTGTACGATGGCATCCCCGGATAAGATAACAACCAGATTTTCAGCTATGAATGGCAATATTCTGTCAGGCACCTTGCTTTCATCCAGCCAAATAGCGCCATTCTCCGCAACACCTAAGTCGGAAGTGGTGATTAACAGCCCAATGTCACTATACCTTCTTGGCCCGATGCTTGTTTCTAAAGGCAATTCGAAACGGCCTTGTTCAAAGCCGGCTGAAANAACACGCATCCCGGACAGATCAAACATGGATGCAACTCCTGTATGCACCTCTTCCATCGTAGCCACTCTGACCGCCTTACCACCAATATCTTCCAGGACAGTTATAAAACGCGTCACCGCATCGTCATACGTTGTGCTGTCAATATGCGGATCCGGTAAGTCCGGCCTTACCAGGCCTTCATTGGCAAGATTCACCGCTTTCAATATTATATTGCGAGCGTTATTCTCCATCTTTTGCACGGTTTTGTCTATACCATTCGCCAAACGACTGTTTTGGAGGTTTCGGCATCTCCCTTCCCTGGAACCATGGGTTGAAACGGTTCCCGATCAGAAATGGCGCATTGCTCAATATTGCTCTGCCGGCTTTTGCGGCTGTGTGATAAATCATCGGAGAACTCAACACCGTGCGCATTCCTTTCATGACAATAGTCTTGGATGNTGGTGGTGTACCCTTCTCCACCAGCACCTGCCGCCATCGGTAGAGCTGATCGTGGATATCGATCTTGACGGGGCATACATGGGTACATGAGCCACACAGGGTCGACGCAANAGGAAGATCAGCGTATTGCCTCATATCAAGATTCGGTGCGAGGATGGAGCCAATAGGCCCGGCTACCGCAGTATGATAGCTGTGGCCCCCACTCCTCCTATATACAGGACAGGTATTCATACAGGCCCCACAACGGATGCATTTGAGTGAATTGCGAAACTGTTCCCTGGCCAACTGCTTACTACGCCCATTGTCCACGATGACAATATGTATCTTTCTCTCTCTATCCGGCTTGCGGAAATGGCTGCTATAAGTGGTAATGGGTTGGCCGGTAGCGCTACGTGCCAGCAGACGCAGAAAAATACCAAGATCCTTCCTGCGGGGAATAATCTTTTCGATGCCCATACAGGCTATATGCAAGTCGGCAAGATGGGCCATATCGGCATTGCCTTCATTGGTACACACGACAAATTCACCGGTTTGCGCGATGGCGAAATTGACGCCTGTGATGGCGGCCCGACGACTTAGAAATGCCTCCCTAAGATGCTGTCGGGCAGCCTCTGTAAGTATCTTGGGATCAGAGCAACCTTTGGGCGTGTCCAGATGCTCCGCAAAAAGATCACCGATCTCTTCTTNTTTCTTGTGGATGCAAGGCAGAACAATGTGGCTCGGTGCCTCACCCGCCAACTGCACTATTCGTTCACCCAGGTCGGTATCAATTACATCGATCCCCTGCTTGAGAAGATATTCATTCAAGCCACATTCCTCGGTCAACATGGACTTACTCTTCACGATTCTGTCTATTCCGCTTCCCTTCAAAAGCCCGTGCGCAATCCTGTTGTNCTCATCCGCATCCACCGCCCAATGGACTACGAGGCCGTTTTCAACTGCTTTTTGTTCAAATTCCACCAGATATTCACCCAAATTGGCCAATGTATGGCTTTTAATCTCAGAGGCAACTTGCCGTAAAGATTCCCACTCAGGCAATTGATAAGCCATCTTGTCTCGCTTCGCCCTTACCCACCACAGTGTCTCATCATGCCATCCAACACGGGCTGCATCCTTGTTGAATGCCGCAGCCAACTTGCTGTGGGGTTCGCTGTTGTGTCTATTATTCACCGCTTCAGTGGATTTCGTCATTTAATATTTCAGCGAGATGCACGACCCTGACAGGCGCTTCCTTCGCCTCAGCAAGCCTTCAAGATGCATGAGGCAGGACATATCCGTGCCGGTGATGTATTGTGCGCCATGACGGATATGATCATCGATGCGATCATTGCCCATCCTTACAGATACGGTTTCTTCGAAGACGGAAAAAGTACCGCCAAATCCGCAACATTCATCTTCCCGGTCGAGTGCAACAAGTTCCAATCCATTCACCATCCTTAGAAGGGAACCGGGTTTGGAAAACCGATCACCCGGCACTTCAGACATCGAACTTAGACCAAGACCGCGAATTGCATGACATCCATTATGCAGGCCTACCCGATAAGGACAACTAGCCTCTAAGGAAGTTATCTCCATAACATCTGTAAGAAATTCCGACAATTCCATGACTGCAGGGCCATCCGATTCATTGCTCCTGGGCATGACATGGTCCTTTACATGAAGTACACAACTACCGGATGGGGAAACGATGTACTCATACCTGTCAAAACACTGCCGAAAGTTGTCAGCACATCCTTCTGCCAAATATTCATAACCGGCATTGGCCATCGGTTGACCGCAACATGTCTGATTGGATGGGTATTCCACCGTACAGCCCAACTTCTCCAGCAGATGCAGAGTGGCCTTTGCGACCTGTGGATAGAACTGATCAATATAACACGGTACGAATAATGCGACTTTCATAATCAATGCCTAATCCGGCAATACAAACTTAATCATTTTCGGAAGAATGGATTAAAAACATAAATGTACAACGAAATGTACCCTTTTGAAAATTAAGTGATTTCAAAGCCAGATCTTTACCGATGAAGTTCCAACGTGATATAAGTAAGATTTCATAAAGTCAATTCACAAAACTATCCGGTTGATTTGAGAATATATTTTTGATATGCGTCTGCATCAAAATGATTTACCTAAACAATATTTAAACTAACCATAATCAGGTAATACGTTAAACATAAAAATAATAATCCTGGAGAAACCATTTTCCTCATCTTATTTTACCTTTGAAGGATGAAAAATCCGTTTTTCAAATATCTTGCTATCTTGAGCATCATGATGATTCCACTTCTCTTAGCCCGATGCAAGGAAGATGCGAATGATACAAATGCCGGTAAAAAGGAATTGCTCCGGGGAATGGATATCAGTTTTCTGCCTCAAATCAGGCAATACGGTATTTCTTTCAAGAATCAATCCGGTCAGGAAGGCGATTTGCTCAAAATAGTAAAGGAAAATGGAGTCAATCTCGTCAGGATTAGACTTTGGACGGGTAATCCNGGGAAACATTCCGGAGAGGATGAAGTGTATGCCCTTGTCGAAGAGTGTCGCAATCAGGGATTCAAGATCTTACTTGACCTGCATTATTCCGACACCTGGGCCGANCCCGGNCGCCAGACTATTCCTGCTTCCTGGTTAGGCCTGGATATTAATCAACTCAAGGATTCCGTGTATCGCTATACTTTCCGTGTCACCTCGAAGTGTCGTCCCGACTATATCCAGATCGGCAATGAAATCAATGCAGGTCTACTTTGGCCAACAGGCCACATCAGCCGGTCTGCCTCAATGGACGAATTGTTGAAAGTCGGTTGTAATGCAGCGCGAGATGCCCATCCTGCCATAAAAATCCTGCTTCACTATGCAGGTATCGATGGCAGCATCGANTTTTTCAANAAGAGAAATGAAACCGGCATTGATTATGATATTGCTGCCCTCTCGTACTACCCCTACTGGCACGGAAGCACAATAGCCGACATGGGAAATACCTTGAATGACATACGTTTTTACACAAAGAAAGAAGTAATGATTGTTGAATTTGCCTATCCATTTACCTTGAAATGGAGTGACCATACCAACAATGTGATCGGTCTGGAAAGTCAGTTATCACCGGGCTACCCAGCCACTGCAGAAGGCCAGGCGGTCTTTGTACGTAACATACGGACAGTGTGTGAGAAATATAAGGCAAAGGGTCTCTGCTATTGGGGAGGGGAATGGGTTGCCTTTAAGGGTGACACCTCCTCAAATGGCTCTTCCTGGGAAAATCAGGCATTGTTCGACTTTGACTTCAGGGCAAATCCCGCTTTGACTGAATACAGGTAAACACTGCAATGGATCAATTAGGTATTACAATTTGAATTGAAATATCCATATTTGCAAAAAATACTTCCAATGGAATTAAATGATAAATGGGTGTGGGTCACCGGTGCTTCCTCAGGAATCGGCAAGGCTATTGCTATCGAACTTTCTTTTCACAAAGCCAATCTGGCGNNCATGAGCAGAAATGTCAGTGAACTAAAAAGNACAGCCGATGCTTGTAATCCAAACGTCAATATCATTATACAACCTATTGATTTGGCAGACAATGCCTCCATAGATGAAGCGGTTAGGGTACTGTTGCATGACAAAAAATCCCANCCACACATCCTGATCAATAACGGAGGTATTAGTCAACGGGCCACAGCGCTGGACACCGTGGATGCAGTGACCCGCAAGATATTCGACATCAACTTTTTCGGCACGGTATATCTTACCAGNGCGCTACTGCCAAGGATGATTGAAATGGGAGGAGCCAGGATCGCGGTAATTACCAGCCTGGTTGGAATCATTGGAAGCCCCAAAAGAACCAGCTATTCTGCCAGCAAACACGCTCTGCACGGATATTTCGACAGCCTGCGTGCTGAATTGTACAAAGAACAGATAGGCGTCACATTGATATGTCCGGGTTTCATCAGAACCAATATTAGCCTCTCGGCAGTCACCGGTGACGGTACTGCACAGAATACAATGGATGAAAAGACAGGCAATGGCATGGATCCCGCCAAACTGGCCAAAATCGCTGTCCGNGGGATCATGCGTGAAAAGGAAGAAATCTATATCGGTGGCAAGGAAATACTTGCAATATACCTAAAACGATTCGTTCCGACCATTTTCTCCAAAATATTGAGAAAGACGAAGGTAACCTGACCTACAAGAAACATTAATAAATTCAGTGAGGCCAAAAACCGCTACTGTGCCGGTCAGATATCCGTGTAAATATTTCGTATCAGATCTTTTCAACCATAGGTACAAAAAAACATAGTACTCCAATTATTATCAGTACGCCCTTCCGGAACCAAGGTGAGATTGCCGGTATTCCAACCCTATTGGCATGACCCAATAAAATTAAACTACCATTCAAACGATTGAAAATTCTTGTAGAAAGCCCCCTTATCCTGAAGGGAAGACTCATCTATTCCGAAGGGATAAATAAAGAACCATGTTCAGGATCTTCATTTATGGATGTAGGCGAAAATACAGGTTGTCAAACTGAACGTAAAGTTGCTCAAAAGAAATTGATAAGTATATTATACAGGTGCCAAAATAACGAAGACCTAAAACATTTTAACCGTTATTAAAAAATCACCCTGAACATAAAATCAGAATATCCGTTGAAACAAGGGAATATAATTGTTTAATCGGTTTTCTTATCGTAATTTTGCACCTCAAAAAAATAAACATTAAGATATGGATATATCCTTTTTGAAAACATTAGGAATCAATGAAATAAATCCCGGCACAACAACAGGTACGATTTGGTTTGAACCTGAAGAATACCTTGACAGTTATTCACCTGTAAATGGCAAGCTGATTGGTAAGGCCGGCATTACTACAGAAGCTCAATACGAAGACATTATCAACAAATCAACCGAAGCCTTCAAATTCTGGCGAAATATTCCGGCACCCAAAAGAGGCGAAATAGTGCGCCAATATGGTGATGTACTGAGGGCCAATAAAGATGCTCTTGGCCGCCTTGTATCTTATGAAATGGGTAAAAGCCTTCAGGAGGGCTGGGGCGAAGTACAAGAAATGATCGACATATGCGACTTTGCAGTGGGATTATCCCGCCAGCTATATGGTCTAACCATGCATAGTGAACGTCCCGGCCATCGTATGTATGAGCAATGGCATCCTCTGGGCATCGTAGGTATCATTTCCGCTTTTAACTTTCCCGTAGCGGTATGGTCATGGAACTCCATGATTGCCCTTGTTTGTGGAGATGTATGCGTATGGAAACCTTCTGAGAAAGTTCCGTTGAGTGCCATCGCCTGTCATAAATTACTTGAAGAAGTTCTCAGGAAAAATAATATTCCGGAAGGAGTAACCTGTCTTATCAATGGTGACTACAGAATCGGCGAATTGATGACCAAGGATCCGAGAGTAGCCCTTGTATCGGCAACCGGTAGTGTCAGGATGGGGAAGATTGTAGGAGCGACAGTAGCTGCACGCCTTGGTAAATCTTTGCTAGAGTTGGGTGGAAATAATGCCATCATCGTCACCCCTGATGCAGATCTCAATATTGTCGCCACCGGAGCATTATTCGGAGCTGTAGGTACTGCCGGACAGCGTTGTACCACTACCAGAAGACTCATTATTCACGAAAGCCACTACGAAAATGTCAAGCAAAAACTTGTGAAGGCATACGGACAACTCGTCATCGGTAATCCACTGGATGCGGGAGTTCATGTAGGTCCCCTGATCGATAAGGACGCGGTTGATTTGTATAACTATGCAAGAGAAAAAGTAATCGAGGAAGGAGGAAACTTTGTGGTCGAAGGTGGTGCTTTCGAAGGTGCGGGCTTTGAGAGCGGCTGCTATGTAAAGCCATGTATCGCCGAAGTGGAAAATCATTTTGCCATCGTACAACACGAGACTTTTGCGCCTATCCTGTATCTGATAAAATACAAAGATATTCATGAAGCAATAGCCCTTCAGAATGATGTCCCACAAGGATTATCCTCTGCCATCATGACGACCAATATGCGCGAAGCAGAGTTGTTCCTGTCTGCAAACGGTTCCGATTGCGGTATTGCTAATGTCAACATAGGTACCAGTGGTGCAGAGATAGGCGGTGCATTCGGCGGAGAAAAAGAAACCGGTGGCGGAAGAGAAAGCGGCTCTGATAGCTGGAAAGCCTATATGCGCCGACAGACCAATACCATCAACTACAGTACGGAATTGCCACTGGCCCAAGGAATTAAATTTGATCTGTAAATATCAAGGTGCAGTCGATCTGCTTTTGTATATCGACCGCACCTACCCATTTTGCCGACTATATTTCAGTTGCAACTTAAATCATGTTCCCAAACAGAAAATTAATTGTTTTTTAAAATTATACTTAATTTATTATAAAAAATTAATATTTGTTTTTAGCTTTGGACCATAATTCCATTTACGTATTTTTGTCAGCTTTTAAGCCTGCTCTTAATGTAAATATTCACTGTTTGCAAGATATCGGTTTGGAATTATGTTTATAAAAACTGCTGATTTTATACTTCTCCTTTTTCATAGGCATTTCTGTCTACGGTCAGCAGGTACTTTGTGCTAAGATACCGGGCTATACCGGCTATTCTATTCCAAACGACAAAGGCATCGTCTTCGATGAATTATTGGGCTGTACGCAATGGACCAATGAAAATCTTACACTTCAGTATAATATGCAGATCGAAGAAAAAGGTGATCTTATATTGAAATTGATGTTGTCGAATGACGAGCCNTCTCCTGCCTATATCAGTGTGAAATTTGGTGACAAGACCCGAGAGGTGAAAGTCCCTCCTACAGGCAGCCATATCCAATATATTCTGGTTGATGCCGGAATATTCACCGTGGATTATCCCGGTTTTTATTCTGTGTGGATCAAGCCGATATCCAAATCCGGCCAATACTTCCCGGGCATCATGAATGTTCAGCTGTGCGCTCCGTTTGCAGATAAAATCAATTTCCCGACTATACCAGACCGCAATGCCCCTACTGTAAATCTAACCTATCTTAATCCTCAAAAGAAGAAAGTCAGCGGCATGGTTGTAAATGCACTTGTACCAAACAATTTCGATTATACGGGAACCAGGATTGCTGCGATAGGAAATGAGGTTTTCAAAGTTGGCATGGCCAATGAGACCAAAGGTAGGTATATTTATTTATCCTGGAAAAAAGTCAAGGGCTACGAGATACCTCAATTCCAATATAGCCAATTCAAAAGCTTNTTTATTGATTCTTCTAATGAAAAGGTTAATAGATTGGTTATTCCATACAACTGGAGTCCTGATCAACCCATTGCATTCTCACTTTCACATCGCGAAGATACTTGTACAGGGGAACATTTCTGGGAAGCTCAAGTCTTCAATGACAAGAAGAAAAGATGGCATACCATTGGTATTGTTAGTGGAGGTAAAATGGACAACCTGATCAAGGACTGGAATAGCACCATCGTAAATTCAGATCCAAATACCGGCAATGTAGAACATAAGGCTCTNTTTTCAAACCAATATTTTATACTGGCGGATGGTTCAAAGTATCAGGTTGCAAAAGCACGCTTCGGACATGATGTAAAAGGNAAAAAAGAACGCAAGGATTATGGAGCGGGTATTGTCAATAACTCATTCTGGCTAAGTACAGGTGGCTTCTCTTTTTCTCAGGCAACCTATGGTCGCATCTATGAAGTTAAGTTAAAACCCGGTGTGCCAAGCAACGAAATNTTTTTAGCAAGCTTCGATTCAGCCAAGTAAATTAATTCAATAACCAACATAAAAAAATAAAGCGCAGGAAACACTTCCTACGCTTTGTTAAAACTGGCCCAAGACCGGATTCGAACCAGCACGTCCTTTCGAACGCTGCGACCTGAACACAGTGCGTCTACCAATTTCGCCACTTGGGCCACTGATTTAGGATGCAAGAATAATCATAATTTTTAAAAACAACATCATTTTTTTACTTAATTATCCATAAAACAACCATACAATTTGCCCTGGAATTACCCCAAATTGCATAATATATTGAAAATAACGCACTCGCAACCTAATAAGCATACTGAAAGGAATCAGGCGGAAAAATAAAAAGCCTCCCAACGGAAGGCTTTTATAATATTGACTATATTCCTGTATTTTTTAGGAAAATGAGTAAGAAAAATATCGTTATATATCTATATATTCATTCATTCAAAAAAACGCTGCACGAAGTATCATTTTTTTCCAATTTTTCAATTCGGATTATTCAACGCACCCAGATCAAACATGCCGATAACAACCCGCTATAACTCAATCAAACTCTGTATTGTTGTTGAATATATTCATAAATTGCTATGTTATACTTTTGAATTGATGTAGATTTGTCATCAACCAAATCATCATTTATATTAAAATTAAGATGAAATCAATAACTGTTTTTGAAATTATAAAAGTGGGAATAGGCCCATCCAGTTCACACACCATNGGACCCTGGAATGCCGCTGAGATGTTTCTCGATCTTATCAGGGAGAAGAAAGACATAGCATCAGTGAGGGAAATATTTGTTGAATTNTTTGGTTCCCTTGCCAAGACGGGAATCGGCCATGGTACCGATATTGCCGGAATGCTGGGATTATCGGGAGAAAACTTCAAAACAATCGATACATCGCAGATTATGGAAAAAGCTGATGTTATCAAATCAGAGGGTAAAATTATACTGGGTGGAGAAAAGGAGATTCCCTTTGTGTACGGTAAAAACCTCGTACTCAATAAAGACAAAAGCCTGCCCTTCCATCCCAATGGAATGATCTTCAAAGCTATCTTCAATGATGGCAGCGAGTTATCTCAGGATTATTACTCTGTGGGAGGAGGATTTGTAGCTACACAGGAAGAAGTATCCATCGAAAATTATTGTGTTCGCACCTTGCATCCTTGCCATCACGGTGACGATATTTTGAAATACTGTAACCAATTGGGAGTTTCTGTTTCAGATTTGATCTATATCAATGAAGAAAGCTGGCAAAGTCGTGAAGAAACCAATCGAAAGGCGCTTGAAATCTGGCACCATATCAAGGAGTGTATATACCATGGAGTAAATACTGAAGGCATCCTACCGGGAGGGCTAAATGTGGTAAGGCGTGCAGCAGGACTAAATCGCAAACTACTTGGCGACAAGGTGTACCGAAATATGGAGGAATGGTATAATCTCATTGTAGATTCAGAGGTTGCATTCACTGAAATTAATAAATGGATTTCGTGCTTTGCTCTTGCGGTCAATGAAGAAAATGCCAGTTTTGGCCGCATCATCACAGCACCAACCAATGGGGCCAGTGGTGTTATACCCGCTGTACTGATGTATTCTCAGGCATTTACCAAATATACGGGCGATGACAATATAATCCGATTCTTACTTGTAGCAGGCGAAATAGGCACCCTGTTTAAGAAGAACGCAACAATATCAGCAGCAATGGGTGGGTGTCAAGCTGAGATCGGTGTTTCATCAGCAATGGCTGCAGCCGGTCTTACAGAAATCATGGGTGGAACACCTGCACAGGTACTCATGGCGGCAGAAATATCTATGGAACATCATCTTGGATTGACCTGTGATCCGGTTGGCGGCCTTGTGCAGATCCCGTGTATTGAAAGAAACTCGATGGGCGCCATCAAAGCCATCACCGCAGCCAATATAGCGATAGAAAGTGATCCCTCCAAAGCAAGAGTCACTTTAGATGAAGTCATTCAATCTATGTGGGAAACAGCACTTAGTATGAATGACCGCTTCAAGGAAACATCCGAGGGAGGCTTAGCCATAGCAGTAAATATAGCAGAATGCTAATATGGATATTCCGGAATAAGCTGACCCCAAATTTAGCAGAAAAGAAATCTCAGAAACAAGTTATAATCTTTCAACATTCTGACATTCCGGCATAAGCTGCCCACCCTGAAAGTTCAATAAGCATGAGGCAAATTCCGGAGCATGTTGACCCCTTTCTTGTGAAATTTCAAAGAAAATGAGGATTGATGAAATGCTGCGTTTAGCATTTTGTAGCGTGCGCACATTGGATTTCGGAGCATGTTGACCCCTCTGTGCAATTTGCGATGACAGAAGAAAGACTGATTCCGGAGCATATTGAACCCTGGCTTGGATTTTGGTTGTATTTGGTTTATTAACTAAAACATCACTCCTAAGTGGACCATTTGACAGGAATATATAACAAAAAGCCCTGAGTGATGTACTCAAGGCTCGTGTATTGATCCGGCAACGTCCGGGTTATAATCATAGTAGCGTAGCGATGTCCATGGTTGAAATCATGGTAGCGTAGCGATTTCCATGACTCACACCCACTTGGGGAAGTATTTCTCCTCGATAATAATTTACTTTCATTTACTCCATAAAAAAAGCCCTGAGTGATGTACTCAAGGCTCGTGTATTGATCCGGCAACGTCCTACTCTCCCACCCGCTTGGGGCAGTACCATCGGCGCAGTGAGGCTTAACTTCTCTGTTCGGAATGGTAAAAGGTGGTACCCTCACGCTATAATCACCGGAAATTCTTTCAGATCGCTTCCGATCCTCTTTCTCTTTCTTCTTATGACATAGATGGTAAGTAATGAAAGTGTCTTCAAATCAAGCTCCTCATAGAACAACACTATACTAATGATTGCAGAGTATTTTATTTCTTAAAAAAGGAAGCTGTCGGACAATTAGTATTACTCGGCTACGCACATTACTGCACTTCCACCTGTAACCTATCAACCTGGTCGTCTCCCAGGGTCCTTTACACTTACGTGCTGGAATACTCATCTTAGGGCTGGCTTCGCGCTTAGATGCTTTCAGCGCTTATCCGTGCCGTACATAGCTACCCGGCGGTGCAGCTGGCGCCACAACCGGTACACTAGCGGTACGTCCAATTCGGTCCTCTCGTACTAGAATCAGCTCCCTTCAATATTCCTGCGCCCACAACAGATAGGGACCGAACTGTCTTGCGACGTTCTGAACCCAGCTCGCGTGCCACTTTAATGGGCGAACAGCCCAACCCTTGGGACCTTCTCCAGCCCCAGGATGTGACGAGCCGACATCGAGGTGCCAAACCCTACCGTCGATATGAGCTCTTGGGTAGGATCAGCCTGTTATCCCCGNNGAGTACCTTTTATCCTTTGAGCGATGTCCCTTCCATGCGGAAACACCGGATCACTTTAGCCAACTTTCGTTCCTGTTCGACCCGTCGGTCTCTCAGTCAAGCACACTTATACTAATACGCTCTACGCATGATTACCGACCATGCTGAGTGCGCCTTTGCAAGCCTCCGTTACTCTTTTGGAGGCGACCACCCCAGTCAAACTACCCACCACACACTGTCCCCGGGTCATCCCGGATTAGAACCTAAATACAGGAAGGGTGGTATTTCAACAACGACTCCTACAGTACTGGCGTACCATACTCATAGTCTCCCACCTATCCTACACATCCTGCATCCAAGCTCAATGTGAAGCTATAGTAAAGGTTCACGGGGTCTTTCCGTCCCGTTGCGGGTAATCGGCATCTTCACCGATACTTCAATTTCACCGAGTTCGTGGCTGAGACAGCGCCCAGATCGTTACACCATTCGTGCAGGTCGGAACTTACCCGACAAGGAATTTCGCTACCTTAGGACCGTTATAGTTACGGCCGCCGTTTACTGGGGCTTCAGTCAATACCTTCGCTTGCGCTAAGCACCTTCCTTAACCTTCCAGCACCGGGCAGGTGTCAGACCCTATACTTCATCTTACGATTTCGCAGAGTCCTGTGTTTTTGTTAAACAGTCGCCTGGGCCTCTTCACTGCGTCCAACTTGCGTTGGAGTCTCTTCTCCCGAAGTTACGAGACCATTTTGCCTAGTTCCTTAGCCACGGATCACTCGAGCGCCTTAGGATACTCTCCTCGACTACCTGTGTCGGTTTACGGTACGGGATGTGTTACCCTGAAGTTTAGAGGTTTTTCTCGGAAGTTTGCTCACGGTCACTATCACTCGTCCCTAAAGACTCATGTACTATCAGGCTTCAGCTCAAGTACGGATTTGCCTGTACTCTCAGCACCTTTACCCTTTAACCAACTATTCCGTCAGTTGGCGAACCTTACGCTCCTTCGTCACCCCATCACAGATAACACATGTACAGGAATATTAACCTGTTCCCCATCGGCTTCGCCTCTCGGCTACACCTTAGGACCCGACTAACCCGGTTCTGATTACCATAGATCCCGGAATCCTTAGTCTTACGGCGACCAGGTTTCTCACCTGGTTTATCGTTACTCATTCCTACATTTGCTTTTCCAAACACTCCAGCAAGCCTCACAGCTCACCTTCAACANNTAGTTTGGAATGCTCCCCTACCAGTCAGTTTAATCTGAATCCAAAGCTTCGGTATGATATTTGATGCCCGATTATTTTCCGCGCAAGAACGCTCGACTAGTGAGCTGTTACGCACTCTTTAAATGAATTGCTGCTTCCAAGCAAACATCCTAGCTGTCAATGCATCCTCACATCGTTCTTTTCAACTTAATATCAATTTAGGGACCTTAGCTGTTGGTCTGGGTTGTTCCCCTCTCGGCCATGGACCTTAGCACCCATAGCCTCACTGCCGGNTATAATGTNCATGGCATTCGGAGTTCATCAGGGGTTGGTAGGCGGTGAAGCCCCTAGCCCTATTGGTAGCTCTACCTCCATGACACCTCTACCNNCGACGCTGCACCTAAATGCATTTCNGGGAGTACGAGCTATCTCCAAGTTTGATTGGCCTTTCACCCCTACCCACAGGTCATCCGAAAACTTTTCAACGTTTACCGGTTCGGTCCTCCAGTGCGANNGACTATCGCACCTTCAACCTGCCCATGGGTAGATCACATGGTTTCGCGTCTACCCCCACCGACTGCCGCCCTGTTCAGACTCGCTTTCGCTCCGCCTCCGTACCTGAAGTACTTAAGCTCGCCGGTGAGGAGTAACTCGTAGGATCATTATGCAAAAGGCACGCCGTCATCATAGTCGCCCATGACTCCGACCGCTTGTAGGCGCATGGTTTCAGGTTCTTTTCACTCCCCTTCCCGGGGTTCTTTTCACCTTTCCTTCACAGTACTGGTTCACTATCGGTCTCTTGGTAGTATTTAGCCTTACCGGATGGTGCCGGCAGTTTCAAG
>CP058702.1:3077500-3913768 GCA_013414645.1 Candidatus Parvibacillus calidus
ATTAATATCCTTTTTAGTCAGACCGTCCACCTTCAGAAGAATATCACCCGGTTGTCGTTCTGGAATAAAGGCTATATACGGGTATCTTCTCGACGAAGGTTTGATTTCTTCCAGATTCAGCTTTTCGAGCGCCTTTTTACGACTGGTAGCCTGTCTTGATTTAGAGGCATTGGCGCTGAATCGTGCAATAAACTCCATTAGTTCCTGACGCTTATTCTCGACCTTTTTATTGTTGATATCAGTCTGGCGCCGCATGATCTGGCTGGTTTCGTACCAGAAGGTATAATTTCCTGAAAATATATTAATGGCACCAAAATCGATATCCACCATATGAGTACAAATCATATCCAGAAAATACCTGTCATGCGAAACTACGATTACAATATTTCTGAAATCTGCCAGGAAGTCCGACAGCCAGGTCACTGTCAATGCATCCAGGTCATTGGTAGGCTCATCGAGCAAAAGATAATCCGGATTGCCAAACAGGGCCTGAGCAAGCAATACCTTTACCTTGTCAGGTCCCCGCAACTCAGACATCAATGCAGTGTGCAAAGCGGTAGGTATACCCATATTGCTCAGCAATTCACCTGCATCACTTTCCGCCGTCCAGCCACCCATCTCACCAAATTCTGCCTCCAGGTCTGCAGCGCGGAGACTATCAGCTTCCGTAGCATCCGGATCCATATAAATATTGTTCTTCTCAATCATGATGTCATACATCTTACGATGCCCCATAATGACTGTATCCATGGCAGTATAATTGTCAAATTCCTGGTGGTTCTGACGAAGAACCGCCATTCGTTTTCCCGGCTCCATTTGGACTAACCCTCTATTGGCGGCAATCTCACCGGACAGGATCTTCAGAAAGGTTGATTTACCCGCACCATTAGCGCCTATGACACCATAACAATTGCCTTGGGTGAATTTCAGATTGACATCTTCAAAAAGGACTCTTTTGCCATATTGCAGGGCTAAATTCTGGACTGTAATCATGATGAGATTTTGGTAAGAAGCCGCAAAGGTATAAAAATATACCTGAATATTGCGTAATTAGGTATTGACAGAACATGAGATTACAATATATTTAATCCTGGAATCGACCAACTAACACAATCATCTCTTTCCATCAAATAATATACTTAAATCTTTAGTAAATACAGAGAATAAAAGGGCTAATTATAAAATGACAATGTCAAATTTTAATAACTTTTTAATGAATTTTTCAAAATAAGGCCGAGCGCAGGTGTATATTTGTTCTTTATATTAAATAACCCATCAAAACATACATTTATTTAAAAATGAAAAATTTAAAGCTATTTATTGTAATCATCCTCGGCTTATTCATAGTCGGATGTACTCAAGATGATGTTGTTGTCGACAAGAAACTGCCATTGGTCTCAGATTTCGACTACAAGGTCATTAATGACTGGAACACTACTTTCCTTAGAATCGAACGATACGCTGACGGTTATCGTCCAGGACCTGCTCCCAGAGGTCTTGCCTACCTTGGGCTTGCTGCCTATGAAGCTTGTATTCCGGGCATGCCTGAGTACAAATCCTTCAGCGGTTATTTCCCGGGATTTCAAGTTCCGGCCGGTGATCCAAATGCAGAATATAATTGGCCATTGGTTGTCAATGAAACTTATCATTATCTAATTCCATTGTTCTTCTCTCAGGCCACTCAGCAGCAATTGAATGCAGCTGATGATATGTACAACTCCAATCTGAACAGACTTAAAACCAATGTACCTGAGGAAGTCGTAAGCCGATCCATCGCCAGAGCTCGAGAAGTAGCTGAAGCTGTTTGGAACTATGCCAAATCCGATCCTATTGGACATGAAAGCTACCTGCATAATACTGAAGGTTGGAGCTGGCAAGACAACTTCAAGAAAGATGGCGACTGGAAGCCAACACCGCCTGATTTTCACCTTCCTGTAGGAGGCGTATGGGGTAAGGCAAGAACTTTTTCCTTGAAATCAGAAGCAGAGAGACTATGCCCTCCACCTCTTCCATTCTCTGAAGCTACCAACTCAGAATTTTATGCTGAAGCTTTAGAGGTCTATTCACAGAATACCCCGACTATTTCCTTTGAAAAAGAATGGATATCTATGTTCTGGCATGATGACTTTCTCAATGTTACGTTTAGTCCTGCATGCCGTTGGATAAGTGTAGCTATGCAGGTAATGGAAAAAGAAAATACCAATCTTCGTGATGCCGTCGTATTGTTAGCCAAAATGGGTATAGCTATGAATGACGCATCTATAGCTTGCTGGTATTCCAAATTCTATTATAATGTCGAAAGACCGGTGACTTACATCCAAAGAGTAATCGATCCTAATTGGGAACCTCACCTCTATAATGCCGTCACCGGAGAGAAAGGACTTACTCCTCCTTTCCCAACTTATCCTTCAGGNCGCGGCTCCATGGGCGCTGCCGGTGCTGAAATCCTGGGCAGCATGTTTGGTTACGGCCACTCAATGACTGACTACTCCCACGAAACAAGAACAGATTTCTCAGGTATGCCAAGAGCCTATTCAAGCTTCTTGTCTATGACACAGGAAAATGCATGGTCGCGGATTCCACTGGGTGTACACTTCAGGATGGATGCAGAAGCTGCTACCAACCTCGGCACAGCTATTGGTAGAAAGGTCAACGCTCTTCCCTGGAAAAAATAACTTAATCGAAAAAGTACCCCGCCGGGGTACTTTTTTTTAAAAATAAATTTGTTTAATACCTCTATTCTCAAAGGCTCTTCTTAGGGATAGAAGGTTATTTCTTAATTGTTTACCGGATGATCGGATAAATTTTGTTATCTTGTAAAGAACAATAAAATTATTATGGAAAGAATGATTGTATTACTTATTGTGTTGACTACTTTTTATGCCTGCAAGAATGAAACTTCCGAACCGGCCCCGGCTTCAGAAACCACTTCCGACTTTCGTGATGGAATTCAATCCAACGGCGTCGAAGTAAATCCATACCTTAATAAAGAGCAGGATATCAAAAACAATGAAGGCAAGGTAACCAGAAAAGTCCGATTCCTACCTGATGGCAGAAAGTCCGTAACTGATTATTACAAGGGTGGAGATACTGTATACCTGGTCCGTTACTTCAAAAATGACCTACAGGATGGTAAGACCATCGGATATCACCCGAATGGTAAAATTCGGGAAATACAATTTTTCAACATGGGTAAACAGTTTGGTCAGGACTCCATATTCTATGAGACCGGCGAACTTTGGTATATTTATTCCTTTGAAAACGATAAGAAAAATGGTTGGATGTATCGTTACTCCAAGGATGGGAAACAGGAGTTCGCAGCCAATTACAAGGATGACAAAATCATTGAAGTTATCGACAACCTAAAACCAAACAAGAAAAATGAGTACGCCAAATTCTTTAACGTTATTGATACGGGAGTCTAAAACGGATGTCCTGGCAAAAATAAAATTATACCTGCGTATTGCTGTCGGTGTTTGTTTCATCGGTCATGGTATGTGGGGCATCGTATATAATGAGGCTGCCGATTTTCTTCTGGGGAAAGATGGTTGGATGCCTCTGGTACAGCTCTTCGGATTCAATNNGATATCCTGGGCATTGATCCCATTGATTGGCTTGAAGGATATATTGTGTGGTATCATGATATTGTATAGTGATAACCGCTGGTTGATTTATTGGTTGNNATATTCTGGACTCTTCACCGCTTTGCTAAGGCCTGTAGCCGGCTTCGGCATGGTTGGCTATATTGAGAGAGCCGGTAATTATGGGCCNGCCATTGCCCTGCTATATTTTCTGAACAATATCTGGAANAAAGAACTTTCTGCGGAAAAACTGAAACATCATATCAGTAAGCTGGAATTAATCCTCAGGATATGTCTTTCTTTGTTAATCATGGGCCATGCCGGATTGGTCATCACCGACCCAATCCTGACTGCATATGGAGACTATAAAGCCCTTATCGCCAATCTCGGTGTACTGAACTATCCGACTGATGCTGCATGGTTGATGGCATTGGCTGTCTTTGAGATGACTCTGAGTCTTCTCGTCCTGTTCTGGCCAAGAATTACCGGTCTCATGTTGTTTGTCTTGATCTTTAAGGTCTTCAGTGAGGGAATGTATGCCTTTGCCTATGGACCATACTCCATCTTTGAAACCATAGAGCGAATTGGTGATTATTTAATTCCTTTGATTCTAATGGTCATCTATAACACCTGGAGTCAGGAAGACCTCGCCTAATCCATTAGATCATCAGGTACTAAATATCACCTGAAAAGGCAATTTATTGTTGATAAATTGCCTTTTATTTTTTACATCTGTCATTTCTTCATTCCAACTTGCCAAATTGACATAATCTCAAGTCAAGGAATGCTTATTGCTATGCTATTTTCTTATAAAATAAATTAAATATGGAACAAGTGGAAAAAGGACAAATTACGGTCAATACTGAGAATATCTTTCCCATCATCAAGCAATTTCTATATTCTGAACAGGAAATTTTTCTCAGGGAACTGATATCGAATGCTGTTGATGCAACTTCCAAGATGAAGACTTTATCATCAAAAGGTGTGGCTCCCGGTGAATTGGGCGATCTGACTATAGAAGTCATACCCGACAAAGAAGCTAAGACGCTCATCATCCGGGATAAAGGTATCGGCCTCACAGCAGAAGAAGCNAANAAATACCTCAATCAGGTAGCCTTTTCGAGCGCACAGGAATTCCTGGATAAATACAAGGAAGACGCCAACATCATTGGCCACTTTGGATTGGGCTTTTATTCCGCATTCATGGTAGCGGATAAGGTGGAGGTGGATACACTTTCCTACCAGGAAGAAGCACAACCTGTAGTATGGTCATGCAGTGGCGATACAAGTTTTGAAATATCCCATTCGCAAAGAACCAGTCGAGGTACCGATATTATCTTACATCTGAGTGATGACGCCATACAATATCTTGAAGAGGATAGACTGGCGGAATTGCTGGATAAATATTGCAAATTTCTGCCGATACCCATACAGCTGGGTATGAAGAANAAAACAATAACAGAGGGCGAAGGTGACGATAAGCAAGAGAGGGAGATCGAGGTTCCTAATATCATCAACAATACCAATCCCTTATGGAAAAAATCACCTTCTGACCTGAAGGATGAAGATTATCTGGCATTTTATAATGAATTATATCCATTCAGCAGACCACCCCTGTTCTGGATTCACCTCAATATCGACTATCCTTTCAACCTGACAGGTGTGTTATATTTCCCGAAGATCGAGAGCAATTTCGACATTCAGAAAAACAAGATTCATCTTTATTCCAATCAGGTATTTGTAACGGATGATGTAAAGGAAATTGTACCGGAATTCCTGATGTTACTGCACGGTGTAATTGACTCACCTGATATTCCNCTCAATGTATCGCGATCTTATCTGCAAGCCGACAGCAATGTTAGAAAGATCACAGGTTACATCACTAAAAAGGTAGCTGATAAGCTCAATGAACTATTCAAGCAGGACAGACCCGCATACGAAGCCAAGTGGCCGGATATAGGAACATTTATCAAATATGGTTTTCTTTCCGATGAGAAATTTGAAGAAAAGGTTGGCCCTTCCATATTGTTAAAGAATACAGAAGGCAAATATTTTACCCTTGAGGAATACAAGGAAAAGATTAAAGCAAACCAAACCGATAAAAACGGAAAGATTGTCATTCTTTACTCCAACATACTCAATGACCATCACTCGTATATCCAGGCTGCCTTGGCAAAAGGATATGATGTCGTTGAGATGGATCAAATTATCGACAATCATTTCATCCAGCATCTGGAGTATAANAAAGGAGAATTTACCTTCAAGCGAGTTGACTCAGATGTTGCTGACCATCTCATCGAAAAGGATGAAACCATTCCGGAAGTTTTGACTGAATCGGAGATTAAGCATGTAGATGAACTATTCAAAACAGTGCTAAAGGAATCAATGAATAAAGTGGAAGTGAAACCCTTGTCTTCAGGGGAACAGCCTGTTGTCATCGTCAAACCTGAATTCATGCGCCGAATGACTGAAATGCAGATGCTCCAAGGAAATGCGATGGGTAAGATGCCGGAAATGTACACGGTCATTATCAATAGCAACCATCCTCTCATCAACAGCAAATTAATCAAGATGGAAGATTCCGCTGAGAAGGAAAAGTTTGCACATTATCTCTATGATTTGGCAAGACTCAGTCAGCAAATGCTCACAGGCGAAGAACTCACCAGGTTTATTAAGGAAAACCTTGAAAAACTGAGCAACAGTTGATTCTGATAGATCTATCAGGTAAAAGATTTAGCCGGGATTTGTCCCCGGCTATTTTTTATCCACTACCCGGAAAATACTTCCCGGAAAAGCTATTAACTATAGAAGAATATATTGAAATAACAATGAGATACTGATCAAGACCAAATGAACTACTTCTGCTATCATCTTATTCTGAATATTAAGAACGGAGAAACCCAGTAAGATCCCCATTGGAGGTGCAACGATCAAAGCATGGTCTAATCGGATACCGGTCTGAAACAAAAATGTAGTCACAGGAAGGATCAAGAACCAAAACATCACGTCTACTTTTCTCATCGCATGGACATTATTCTTCTTGCCATAGTTGCTGTAATTAAAAATAACGAATAACATCAGGAAGATTAAAATACCGACTTTAAGAANAAACTGACTATTAATATTGCCTGCCCAGTCCAGCCAGCTTATATTGGTGGTAAAGGTCTGTAAAANATCATCCAAATGTCCCATCCAAAAATAATAGGTTCCACCAAGGAAAATAGGAATAACAAATCCCAATAAAAACTGAATCCGCTCAACAAATCTGAACGACCTGACAATTAATAACCCAACAAATCCGCAAATTAAAAAAATGGCATAGCTAAAATCAAATAGCATCGCAATGCCGATGAAAATCCCGGCATTAAACACCTCGCTGCAATTTCCGGATTNTTTATAGGAGTTGAATATGTTATAAAGAGTTAAAATGATAAAGGTATTGGCCATAAGAGCCGGTGACAGATAGTTGAAATCCGGAAGTAAGGTTGAGAATAAAACGTAGAATAGCCCGGGAANAAGACTATTCTCACGTGTTATCCTGTTTTCTGCAACCATCATATTGATGAGAACTGCATGAATGAAGATCAGAACTGTTCCCGTAACCTGAGCAGCCACCGATGTATACCCGGTCATATTATAGACCAGATTGCTGAATGCACTACTTGCAAGAGGAGACCAATTGGTCTCACTGATGAAAGTCGGAGCTCTCAGCAAAATAGTATATAAGAAAAGGAAAATATAGCCAATTGGCTGATCTCTCCTGAATAACTCTAACACGACAAGCCGGTTTTATCGGGACAAAGGTAATTTTTTCCAATGAATAGCATATACTGAATGTCGATGGTGCATCACCATCAGTTCATTGACCTCAATCTCTAAAGACAATGAAAACATGAACGGCATCATTTCACGCCAAATTGACACTGATCTTTCCAAATTATCTCAATACCAGAGTGCATTAATGCCTTGTATAAGTTGGAATTTGGTTAAAAGTCCCCAAATTTCACACCATCAAACTTTGAAGGTCTCTCCGAGATTAGGCATGATAATGTTTTTGAAACCTTGTGTTGACAGATGCGCACCAANAAAGGTCATTGCATCCGTATCGCCATGGACCANAANAACTGTTTGGGCGCTTTCCAGCTGATTGTGCANAAAGGCTGTCATCTCATTCCTGTCGCCATGTGCTGAAAAAGAGTCCATTATCTCAACATCGGCCAGAATAGGCTTTGTCTGACCGTGTAAGGTGATGGTATCTGCTCCATCCCGGATCAATCGGCCGGGAGTTCCCAATGCACAATATCCGACAATCAAAATAGTTGTACTCGGCTTGTCACAATTGTTGATGATATGATGTTGTACTCTTCCGGCATTGGCCATGCCGGACGCGCTTATGATTACACATGGCTCATTACTGTCATTAATCGCCTTGGAATCCTCCACATTCTTGATATAGTCCAATCCGTTGAACCCAAATGGGTTGTCATCCACCAGAAGGTATTTGGCCATCTCATCATCATAACATTCCGTATGCGCTATATAAATGGATGTGGCATTGACTGCCAGTGGACTATCAACATATACCTTGACTTTTGGCATTCTGCCCTCATTAAACATATGATCCATCATGTAGATGATCTCCTGAGTGCGACCCACAGAGAATGAAGGAATAATCAATTTACCACGCTTTTCTATGCAGGTATGCCGTATGATTCTTTCCAATTTCTCTTTATCCTGGGGTGCTTTGGCATGTAATCGATCTCCGTAGGTTGACTCCGTGATGACTATCTCAGCCGGATCCATTGGTACCGGATCCCTTAGTATGGGCCGTTCCGGCCTTCCAATATCCCCGGTGAATGCAAGTGTCCTCACCTTACCCCCTTCATGAATACGAATGTTAACTGCAGCCGATCCAAGAATATGACCGGCATCGGTATATTTCACCTCCACATCTTCATGGATTTTAAACCATTTGTCATATCCGTAGGAGATCATAAGTTTCAGTACAGGAGGTACATCGGTTTCTACATATAGAGGATCGGTGATCCGACTATGATATTTGATTCCTTTTTGCAACCATTTCTTATTAGAATATTCCGCTTCCCGTTCCTGGATCATTGCTGAGTCAACCAATAGAATACTTGAAAGTGAGCGGGTCGCATGGGTACAATATATATTACCGGTAAACCCATCTTTCACCAATCTAGGCAGTCGACCTGTATGGTCAATATGCGCATGGGACAGAACTACACAATCAATGGAGGAAGGAGGCCTTAGCCACGTTTCATTGAATTTCTTCATGTCGTCATCATGTCCCTGATACAAGCCACAATCCAACATAAAAGTGAAACCATTGTCCAGTTCCACAACATGGCTACTACCGGTCACTTCCTTATCGGCACCACAAAAATGTATCTTCATTATTCCCTATTTTAAGGCAAGTTAAGGTAAAATCATCAAAAAAATGGAAATAATAATTGTCACCCATAATCAAGGCACGAGAACAATAGTCATAAAATCATTCATAACAATATGTAATTCTTATAATAATATATTTTATTTTTTAATAACTTATAATATTCGCCAAAAGATTTATACACCATTAGCAACATAGTCAAAAGATAAATTGGAGCAGAACCACTCGACAAAGAAAAGACTTGCGTAGGAGAAGTGACAGAACATGAAGAAGAGGAATCACAATTAAGAAGGCCCAATACTAGTTTGGAAATTATCTTTTACACTATTAAGGATGACATGTGCATCGATCAAAAGCCTGAACAAAGCTACCCCCACCGGCTGTAGTCATTTTTCTGATAAAGTTCAGTGCGCATTTGTCCAAAAATTCCACTATTAGAAAGAAAAGCATCATCGATCCATCGAAAAAATCAATTTTTAGTAATGAAATAAAGTGCATTTTTGTTGTAGATAAAAAGTGTGTAGTGATGTTGGGACGACTGAAAAAAATGCTTGGTATTGATGGACTGCGGGTTGATTTGATTACTTCAGAAACTTATGATATCGAAAAGGGATATGTCGATGGAGAGTTGAGTCTACTGGCAAAATATGATGTCGAGATTGAATACATAGAGATACGGATCATTGAAATATACACTCGCGGCCGTTTTGGTAATAAAAAGACTGACGAATATCAAATTGGGACTATCCGGACAGGCTTCGGTGTCAACCTTGGGGCCAACAGGATTCTGCCTGTACCATTTAAGGTGCCTGTAGATTATCTATTCTCCTCCGTTGACAAATTCGGAATGCTTAACATTTTTACCAGAGGATTGGCAAAAGGCGCAAAACTATTACGCGGAGTCCGATCCAAGTATCGGATGGAAACGGAAGTAAAGATAGACGGATCAAATATCAAGGTCTTCAACAGCAAGCCTCTGATGATCGTTTAAGGAAATATTTATTTTGCTTGATGAAAAAGATTTATCCCTCACGGTATATATCCTATGATCAACTCCATTGAATGCATTTAAAAGATAATTCTTGCTTAAATTTTTGAAGGCTGTTAATAATAAATTTCTGCCATTTGCAAGAATATAGATTTACTCCCCTTATTTGTTAATATAACACTATACGAAGCTTCCCGTATATTGTTTTATTATTTATCTTTACAAATAAACAAAGTATAATGAAATACAATCCTGAAAACAGGAAAAATGTATTAAGCCGGAGAGTATGTAATCTTTATTTGTATTAGTCTAACCTTTTCAATAATGACAAAAGTACCACGTTCAAAAGTGGTCAGGAAAGCGCCTAACCTAAACCATGACAATAGTCATGATGAAGACAATGCATGGAACGGTTTGCCTATGATGGCTCCTCCTACTTTTCACTTACATGCAAAAGGAACATATTCATCTTTGGCAAACAAGGATACTAAGCCATTACAGTTAAAACCTGCTTCAGAACAAAAAAGTAAAAAAACTCCAGACGAAAAAATACCTTATAAGAATCAAGGACTTTCAGCAATAAAAGACCTTTTCGAGCATGATGCTAAGATATTAGCTCATCATAATCTCAAACTCAGTGAAAATCATATCATAAAAGAAAAGAACAAGTACCAAAACGACCGCTATGGCTACCGAAAAGAGCATTCGAACATAGCCAAAAACCTGGAGCAATTGATGAAAACCCAAGCACAGATTGAGCATTATCGCTATCCTGGTTCAAATGTGACTTTTTCAAACGGGCGTCCGCCTTACAAGGATCAATTCTTAATGATATTGGGAAGATCGAATTTTAGAATTAATGAAGAAGGATTCACGAATGCAAAGGCAATTTATCCCAGACTTCAAAACTTATATTCCTTTATTGATCTGCTTATTGAAAAATTGATTTCAAATAATGTATTCTTGACGGGATTACATGCAAGGGGAAAGGTAGGNGAGTATAATCAAATGAGTGGTATAGACCAGCTGGCTGCAATTCAGGAGATTTTGAATGACATTGACTTTAATATCAAGAGTACAGGAAAAATCATGTCCGGGGAGCTGAGTGTTTATGACCTGAGTCCGGTCCATCAACAAATGGCTAGCTCTCCCAAGGCAGCAGGTCAATATCGGGACTGGAGGACACCTGGCATGAGAGACGCAATGCAAACAATCCTACAAGANAAAAAGACCAGTGACTTTTGGAAAGGGCTGGGATTAGATGCCTTGACAGTAATGCTTGCAGTTGGTGCTGGTTTTGTCAATCCGGTGGCAGCGATAGCAATGATAAGCAGCAATATAGCTATTTCCGGAGCAAAGGCAAAGTCAGCCTGGGACGCATATTCGACTTTAAACACTGCTTATCTTTCACGAACTCAGGGAAGTGCAAATAGTTTGGTATCCAGGGACCAGGTGGCAAATGCAAAATTTGATGCCATTGCTGAGACTATTGGCTTAATGATGGATGCATCAGGGGGTGGAAAAGATATCTTACGCCTGGCAGATGAAATAAGCAAATTTGGCATTACTAAAGGGGTAAACCAATCAAAAAAATTGTAACCAAAAAATCGGGAACATATCGACAAGATCAGGAAGCAAATTAATAAGGCCCCTTCAACGAATAACGGATATTGCCTCAGATAAGGATTGGATCAAATATCTTAAAATTAAAGGAGGTTATAAAAAGCTCGAAGAGGCAAAAGGGCTGAGTGGTGATGAGTCCGCCAAATGGTTAGAGAAAATGCATCAGTTTAGGCAAAGAATCTATAAGGATCTTAGGGAACATATAAAGAAACANGGGGGAGACATACATATGACCGGCACTCCGGCAGCAACTAGTGACTTTGATTTGTCTATTGTAGGACCAAAACCGGAGAAACTAAGAGCGGAAGCCTATAATCATTTNAAAAGTAAGTTTGGTATCAATTCAAAAGAAATTTTGAATGATATGCTCGATATGAATATATTTGGAGAATCACGTCTTGCCCATGCTTATGATATGCTTCCGCCGACTATTAGGGAAGAAGCAGCTTCAGAGATACTAAAATTTTCAGATGAATTAATCTTACGGCGTGGTCTNAAAAACGCACAAGACAATGGAGATGCGGATACTGTCCGGATAATCCTGGAATATATGAAAGGCCATGGGTTAACCAACCATGCTCCACTTCCCACAATAAGCAGCACAAAAATAAACGCCACAAGACTCGAAGTGGGCGAATTATATCACAAGATGGAGAACACGAAAAACCTAAAACAGAAAAAAGACCTTTTAATAAAGATAGGAAGGCTACAAGCTATGATCGATGCCAATAGTCCTGACTATATCAGCCCCGGTTCTATCCGGAAATTCGTTACGGAGCGGCCGGGAAACGTCCAAAACCCATTTGCACCATGGCATACCAATCTGGCACCTGATGATTTTTTAAAACACAACAANAAAGGCCTAAAACCAAGTCAACAAGCGGAGCTTCACGCAGAACTCACTGGTCGAAATAATTATAATAAGTCGACTACAGATATCATAGCCTATGAAAAGAAAATCAACCAGGAGATAGCCTCCTTAAATAAGGAGTTGGAGCAAACCCTTGAAAGTATATCAGATGTAGAAAAGAAGATTGCCAATCAGGAGGTCTCTGATAATATTCAATCACTTGACCATCAAATAAAACATCATGAAAAGGCTATTGTCAAATTCAAAGAAAAGAAATTGAGAGCAATTCAAAAATTAGAAGAGATGACAGCAGCCAAGGCGAATAATAATCAAATCAATAGTTTAAAGAGATATGTAAAAAATTTAGAGACCAAATTGGAATTAGCCGAAGAATCAATTAGTCGTTTGAAGAAAAATCTTTCCATTATGTACAAACATATTGAGAATTCTGAAAAGGTTAAAAAATTGAATGAGCAAATTGGCCAAAGTAAGACTAAATTAAAAGTAGCCGGAAATGTGAAAGAATCTCAAAATATCCGTAACCGGGTCAGAACCAAAGTGATAGAGGAAGATGCCGGATATCCAAAAGCCAATCAGAATACTAAAAAGGCAGAACTCGGGTCTTCCTTGGTGGACAATCTGGGCGAAGCGGCTAAATACAGAGGTACCGTTGAACAAAAGGACCTGAGAAATCTATCAAAATATACAGCAAGAATGCACGATATATTAGAAGAATTAGCAGTAGATATCAAGAAGAAGGCCGAATTCAAACAACTTGCTTCCGAATTGAATTTAATGAAGGACGAATTGAATAANAAGGTGGACCCCAAACGGCTTACTGAATTGACAACAAGGATTGGGGATGTATATAAGAAGACTCTTTCCGAAATGGAAGACCTCCTGAAAAGCAATGAAGCAAAAAGAAGTAAACTAAACATGGCAAATCCGTATGATAATCGACTCGCCCAAAGTTTGTTAATAGAATTCAACAATATATATTATAAGAAGACTGCTTTGGAAGCCACCCAAAAATTTATTCTTGGAATATCACAAAAATATGCTGAGAATAAAGTCAAAGATGTAATAAAAAGTAACAATTAGACATTGACTCCTAATTTTTCTAAGTGCTTTTTGTTACAACAATTTGATAATCAAAGACGCCAATCAATCACATATGATTACACGCCCCTATTCCTGAAGCGTTAGCCTGATTTTATTGAGGGTTTGACAGCACGCTATGCATTTCGGCGTTAAGCGGAATATTCATAAAATAGTGCGTAATGAACGGAATAATACAGAGTTCCGACGTCGCTTCAACCAGATAAGCATCGAATGGGGAATTGCCTTGGAGCAAGGCCGGACAACCAACTTAGAATTTCATGGTGAAGTTGTACTTGTACAGGTACACCACCAACGCTACTATAGCAAAAATAAAACAAAGAAGTATAAGAAACAGTATCCTTTTTTTCCTACATTTTCAATATTGTCAGACATGATCCAGCTGTTTATTTTATTCCACAAAAAAATCATTTTATAGCATTGCACCAAATAAAGTCAATCATTTTTTGGTTTTACTATAATAATTCCCCAAATTTCATACCTAAGACATATTCGGAATTTTTCTTTCACCACCTTTTCGTATCAGTGATAGAAGGATCACAGGCCTGTAAAGAGCGACACAGATTAAATACTCATCATGAAAAAGTAAAGGCAGCCTCTCGGACTGCCTCCCTTAAATCGGTCTATGAGTTTTACGCTTGAACGTAAAATTTGTTTTTAGTCACCGGGAAACTATTATTCACCATTTAGGTTATAGTCCCAATTGACATTACAAAGATACTTATTACACAAATTGCTCTTTCGAAACTTACTAACACATGTTAACAACTTAACTATATCGTTAAATACCAAGATATTATATCGATAACAAAATGTTAGTTACCCACAAAATAATGTTAATAACTATGCAGTATCGACGTTAACGCTCATGCTCAAAAATCCGTTATGGTCATTAAAATTGCAGGAAAAATCCGGTGAACCGATGATGACATGTAAAAACCCAAGTAGGTAGATGATTAATAAGTGAAAGAACCTATTAAAAAGAATTCAAAAGGTAAATGAATCAGATTTCGATCCTATCGGATAGGCTTTATAAGTTCCTTGCCCGGGAAATAAGTCAACAACAACGCCTAAGGTTATTAAACATCTACCTAATTCCGGTTAGCTCCTATTCCGCCTGTCTCCAAAGATAAAGTCCGCTTAAATCCGCCATGCCAACGGATCTACATCAATAGATTTCGCTATTTCTTTGATACTTGATGATCTTTTTCTCCACATGCATCAATTTTTTATTGATTGCATTCTTTTCCTTGGGAGTCATTACCCCATCCGCCTTGGCGATTTGGATGGCGTCCTTGATGTTGTTTTGGTCCTTCATCAGTTTGGAATATTCCAGTTCGGTGATTTTCTTCTGATTATAAATTTTTTAATCTTAGCTTCCTGGTCCCGCTGCGCCTGGATTATATCCTGGGCTGAACACAGATGAAAGGCAAAGAACATGATTAGGATTGTAAGTATTGCTTTCATTACAAAATTGCTTCAAAAGATAAAATACAAACGTAAATTTATTGAAATAGAATGAATTTGGGAAATTTAAAGGGCTAAATTTGATGCCAATATCCAGTTTTAACAAATTAGAAATACAATGAATATCATATTTATCAANAAGTATGCTTCGCTTTTGCTCAATTATTGCATGGAACTGAAATCAGGGGAGCGCTTACTGGTCAGTACGACAACACTTGCAGAACCGCTTGTAGCCGAACTGTATCGTCAATGTCAACAGATGGGTGTCATCATGGAAGCCATCTTAGAATGGGAAGGCAAGTCGGATGATTTCAATGATTATGGACATAATGCACAAGCCGGCTATATCAATCCTCTATACAAGGAAGCAATGGAATCTTTTGAGGCATATCTGGTTATCAGAGCGCCTTTCCCATCAAAAAGCCGATCCAAACCCAATTCAACATTAAATGAAGTTAGAGCAGCCGCAAATGCTCAATTCCACAAATTATATTTTGAACGTACTGCCACCCGAAACTTGCGCCGCAATCTTTGTCAGTATCCCACTCAGGCCGGAGCCGATCTGGCCGGTATGTCCCTTGAAGAATACACTTCTTTTGTGGTCAATGCCTGCTTCCTGAACACCGACAATCCGGAACAGGAGTGGCTCAACGTCCGTGCCAGACAGCAATCAATTACAGATTTACTCAACAGTTGCAAGGAATTTAGATATCTCAGCCCAAATATGGATATTTCATTCAGGACAGAAGGACGCCGGTGGATTAACAGTGATGGACAGACCAATATGCCGTCCGGCGAAATCTATACCAGCCCGGAAGAAAACAGCGTCAATGGACATATACTGTTTACCTTGCCTTCTCTTTACCAGGGACATCTGCTCAATAATGTCCGATTGGAGGTCAGGGACGGCTATATCACATCATGGACCTGCGACAATGATTTCGATATCCTGAACGAGGTCTTTCGGATTGAAGGGACACGCCGTTTCGGAGAAGCAGCCATAGGCACCAATTACCGCATTGACAGGCTAACAAAAAACATTCTTTATGACGAAAAAATCGGCGGCACGGTACACATGGCGATCGGTCAATCTTATCTCCAGGCTGGTGGTAAGAATGAAAGTTCAGTACACTGGGATATGATATCCGACATGAAGGATGGAGGAAAGATATATGCCGATGGCCAATTGGTTTACGAAAACGGGAAATTTCTGGAAGTAATAAAAGAATGAAGGAAGTAATAATATGCATGAAGCCTCAAGTCGCTCACACCCAACTTATATCCGTCTGAATAATAGCCTATTATAAGTTAATCGGCTTTTTTGTACCTTTGCCCCAAAATTACAGGAATGCTATTCAACGAAATGAAAATACCAAAGCCTATCCTAAGGGCATTGGACGATATGGGAATTGCAGAAGCATCGGCCATTCAGGAATTGGTATTTTCAGCCGTCAAATCCGGAAGAGACATAGGCGGCATCGCGCAAACCGGAACAGGCAAAACCCTTGCCTATTTGGTTCCTGTACTCAGCCTGCATCAATATAGTACAGCAAAACATCCGTCCATCCTAATCCTTGTTCCAACTCGTGAATTGGTCAAACAGGTGGAAGACGCAATCGTCCAACTCACCGGTTATATGTCGGTGAGAACATACGGAATATTTGGCGGTGTAAATACCAGGCCTCAGGCAGACAGAATCATGGAAGGCCTCGATATTCTGGTAGGCACCCCGGGCAGGGTGGTCGATTTTGTTTCAACCGGCATTCTGAATTTAAAGAATATCAAAAGACTTATCATCGACGAATTTGACGAAATGCTCAATCAAGGCTTCCGAAACCAGTTGAAGGTCATCTTCGAAAAGCTGCCTGANAAAAGACAAAACCTCCTGTTTTCAGCCACCCTCAATCCTGAAGTGGAGGAGATGATGGATGAATACTTTGAAAGAGTCGAAAATATCGAAACTACTCCTGTAGGAACACCATTGGAAACCATAGAACAACAAAAATATCATGTCCCCAATTTTTACAGCAAATTGAGCCTGTTGAAAACCATGTTGCCGGATCAAAATATCCGCAAGGCAATCGTATTCGTTTCCAATAAGAAGAAAGCAGAATTACTTTTCGACTTATTGCAACAGACAGGCATTGATGACATCGCCTATATGCACGCCAATAAGCATCAGAAGAGGAGATTTGATACGCTGGAGGCATTTGAATCCGGTGATTCAAGAATTCTGATTGCTACCGACTTGCTCTCCCGTGGGCTTGATATAAAAGATGTAACACATGTCATCAATTTCGATCTTCCGGAACTGGCAGAAAATTATATCCACCGTATCGGGCGTACCGGGCGTTTTGGNAAAAAGGGAACGGCCATCTCCTTCATCGAACAAAAGGATCTTGGATTGCTAGAAGCATTGGAAGGCATGATGGGTACTGAACTGGGCGAAAGGGCATTACCTGCGGACTATGAACAATCTGAAGAATTACTCCCTGAAGAAAAAGAGCGCATCTATATGCCGGATTACTTAGGGCAGTCATTTACAAAATCAGATGGAGGGGCATTTCATGAAAAACTGAANAAAAATAAAAAAGTAAATATTAGATTCGACTATGAAGCTTCTATGAAGAANAAATACGGAAAGCAGTATCGTCCTAAACATGCCAGATAAGAAAAAAATTATTGGGTTTTTATGAGAATGCAAGAAAAACTTCCCACCTTGTCTTTCAAATGTTAAGCAAATGAAACAACAATATACATCTACCAATTTCATCCGGAAAAATACAAGAAGTCTCCCAATCGGTAATTGTTATATCAATAAAACCTGGGAAGTTAAAAAACTAGCCAATGTCATCGTTTCCCGAAAGCTCAAAAATGGAAATCTCATTGTAGGCTTTTATCTTGTCGATCTATTTTGCCTTGGCCTTAGAAGTAGCTATTTTCAGTCCGACATGGAAGAAGAAAGTTTAAAAACTGGTTGAAAAAGTCTCATATCTGGAATCAAAATTCATTCAAATAGATTATGTCCTGGCTCATAACATAATCTACGGAAGCTATGAGTATGGACTCGAAAACGGAATACCGCAGCACAAGGATTTTGATAAAGTGACAAAATATATCCTGGAGGAAGACGATGAACGCATTCCTTTGATAGAACTGGAATTTGGCCGGGACGGAAAACCATTTTACTTTCAGACAGAATCTCAAAGTGACGCATTTGCAGAAAATATTATCCGGTTATTGAANAAAAATGTCGGAGAGGGCAATTTCTATTATACTTTATTAAAAGATATAGAAGAGGAGTCGGAAGAGGAAGATGAAGAGGTTGATGATGAAGAAGACCCAAACAACTTCAACTTGCCGATCTTGAAATATTTACTGAATGATGGTACTGTAGATATTGATAAAGCAAAGCACACATTTAATACTTTACTGGATGATGGTGAAATGTTTGCTCAATATCCCCTNTTTATTTCAGCTTCTATGGCAATCATCCATCACTACGCGGACGAACAACGGACCAACCAACTNTTTGAAAAGTGGGAACTTGATACGACTATTGATCCGGAATATGAAATCGAGGCAGGAATGTCAGAGCAGCAAATTGACAGAACATACGAAATTCTAACCGAAGGCAAGCCATCTTTGAAAGATATCCGCTATATCAGGAAGAATATAAGTAGTGAGGTATTGGCCGATTATATACTAATGAAGGCTTCCTTGCCTAAAAGTGATCATGAAAACGAAGATGATTCTGATTTAGATTATTCCGAATATAACAAGAGAGAAGAGCAGTTTTTAAAAGACCATCCGGATTATCCACTAAGCAAAGCGTTGATCGCAAGTGAAACATCCTCGCCTGACGATTTTACCATTGAATTAATATTTGGCAGTGCTGATAATATTTCCGTTTTTGAGTTCAATGAATATCTGATGATGAAGTTGGAAACAATAAAGAACAAACCGGATGCATCAGCGTTTCTCGCATTCAGAGCCATCCTGGGTCAGTATCTGGAATCTGATACAGTACATGAGGAAATATTNTTTACCTATGAGTTATTGACCATTCAGTATATAGGTGACTATTTGATGGACAATTAATTTGCCGTTTTATTTTTCATTGGCATTTTCTTACAATTTTGCTTTTAGAAATACCGGCTGCAAAAGTGGGTAAAACACAAAATTTTATCTTTGAACAATAATATTCAAAAATGAATTTTTCTCCGGAACAAGGAAGTTTGCTGGCTTATGAGCATTATGGCATTACTGCTACTGCCAGACCACTCAATGGCTATGACGAACAGAACTTTTTATTAACTGCACAGGACGGCAATAAATATACTTTCAAGATTGCAGGTTCAGACATCAGCCGAACTTTCCTGGAGGCACAGGCCGATGTGATGCATCATCTGGATCACTCTTCCATTCAAGGCGGTTTTCCGGTATGTCTTGAAAACAAGCAAGGAAAAGCCATCACTACCATAACTTATGAAGGTAAAGAATATCATATCAGAATACTTACCTATTTGGAAGGCCATTTTTGGGTAGATGAGAAAAACAAAAACAACTTCCTATATGAGAGCCTGGGAGAATTCCTGGGTGCTATGGATCGGTCGTTGGAGGGCATCTGCCCGGATGCGACAGTAAGAAATTATGTTTGGGACAATAACNNCGAACCGGAAGCTGAAAAGAAACTACACTTCATCCGCGATCATGAAAAACGCCGGATTGCAGCGTATTTCCTGTTACAGTTCAGGACAGAAGTGACACCTGTATTATCGGAACTGAGGCATGCATGTATACATGGTGATGCCAATGATTACAACCTGCTGGTCCGCAATGGAAGAGTCTCCGGGCTTATAGATTTTGGTGATATGATATATTCTGCCACGATCAACAATCTCGCCATAGCTTGTGCCTATGCCCTGTTACATACTGAGGACCCGATCGAAAAGGCAAGCCTGATCGTCAAAGGCTATCACAGCCAATACCCTCTCACCGGGCAAGAGATCGATATATTATACTACCTGATTGCCGGACGACTCTGTATCAGCGTCACTCAATCTGCCGAAAAGTCTTATAGCAACAGCGAAAATGAGCATCACTTCCTGTCTGAGCAACCGGCATGGAGATTGTTGTACCAACTAATCCGCACCAATCCACTCTATGCAGCCGATCAATTCAGAAGGTCATGCGGAATGATGCCCTGTCTGAATCCGGAAGACGATTACAGCTCACTGTTGTCTGAAAGGAATCGGTACATAGGACGCAACCTGAGCATCAGCTATCGTACACCACTGAAAATTGTCAAGGGCGCCTTGCAATATCTTTACGACGACAAAGGCAAAACCTATCTTGACTGTGTCAACAATGTAAGCCATGTCGGCCATTGTCATCCGGGTGTCGTTTATGCTATCCAAAGTCAGGTCGCTAAACTCAATACCAACACGCGCTACCTGCACGACAATATTACCAGCTACGCCAAAGCCCTTGTTGACACACTTCCTGAGCGCTTATCGGTTTGCTACTTTGTCAATTCGGGCAGTGAAGCTAATGATCTGGCGATACGAATGGCAAGACATTTTACCGGACACAATGATATTGTCGTCCTCGACCATGCCTACCATGGCACCTCCACGTTAGCCATGGAAATCAGCCCGTACAAATTCGATGGTATTGGAGGGTTTGGAGCCAGGCATTATATCCACAAAGCAGCTTCACCTAATCTATACCGAGGCCCCTATGGCATTGACGATGAGGCAGCAGGAGAAAAATATGCGCAAAGCGTCAGGGAAATTATACAAGGCCTTAAACGGGAAGATAAATCCCCCGCCGCATTTATCTGTGAGACACTTCTCGGTGTGGGCGGTCAGATACCATTGCCAACAGGATATCTGAAACAGGTATATCAATATATCCGCTCAGCAGGAGGTGTATGCATTGCAGACGAAGTGCAAGTCGGTTTCGGCAGGATCGGTGAAGCATTCTGGGGCTTTGAGCTTCAGGAAGTCACACCCGATATCGTAGTCTTGGGCAAGCCCATCGGTAACGGCCATCCATTGGCAGCTGTCGTGGTAACTCAGGCTATCGCAGATGCCTTCAACAATGGTATGGAATATTTCAACACTTTCGGTGGCAATCCGGTCTCTATGGCGGCTGGTATGGCTGTCCTCAACATCATCCGGCAAGAAGAACTTCAACAGCATGCTCTCAATACCGGAAATGGACTAATGGATGACTTAAGGAAACTGATGGAAAAACATACCATCATCGGTGATGTACGTGGTCATGGACTGTTTGTCGGTGTTGAGCTGGTAAGGAATCGAGTAAGCAAAGAGCCNGCTGTGCCGGAAATAGACGTCATTGTGGAAAGAATGAAGGGACGTGGCTTCCTGCTCAGTACTGACGGGCCTTTGCACAATGTNCTCAAGATTAAGCCACCAATGGTCATCAGCCGTCAGAACTGTATCGATTTGGTGCAGGCACTGGATGAGGTTTTGTCCGAGGAATTATGATTCTGATGCTGAGCTGAAAGCTTCATACCAAGGCTTCCAACCTTTCCTGTTTTTGATGACAGACTCGAGGTATTCATCCCAGGCGGCTTTGTCCTGATAAGGATCCTTAATGACCGTACTGATGATGGATGATGCAACATCGGAAGGTTCTAAGTTGCCTGTCCCAAAGTGGATGGAATGCTGAATACCTGTTTGTAGCACGGATAACACTTCAGCAGTGGATAATGAACTGCCAGGTGATTTGATCTTGCTTTTCTTTTCTTCTGTCTCTCCATTCCTTAATTCCCTGAAAATGGTAATCAAATCTGAAAGATGCTGCAACGGCACCTTGTACTTCTCCAAATTCAGGTCCCGCTGGATCTGACCCAATCGGAAATGAATGATATCTATTTCTTCCTGAAGGGTCTCCGGCATTGACAGATACACGATATTAAAACGACGCCGCAAAGCGGCAGAAAGATCGTCGCCCCCTTATCCCGGTCGTTGGCGGTTGCAATCACATTGAATCCTTTTTGTGCATATACTTCCATATTTAATTCGGGAATGCTCATCATTTTTTCAGAAAGAACAGTAATCAGGATGTCCTGCACCTCAGTTGGCATCCGTGTCAATTCTTCAATCCGGGTGATGTAGCCGTCTTCCATGGCTCTCAGGACAGGGCTTTTGACTAATGCACGCTCCGAGGGTCCATGCTGAAGCAGTTCGGCATAATTCCAATGATATTTCAGTTGATTCTCGTCCATACCCACCGTACCTTGTATCATCGAAGTACTAATCCCCGAAATAGCAGCTGCCAGGTCTCCGGAAAGCCAGGACTTGGCGGTGCCGGGCAAACCCATGAGGAGCAGGCCCCTGTCGGTCAGTAATGTAGCTATGCACAATTCCAGTAATTTTCTATTGCCGAGATATTTAGGCTCGATGACTACATCATTATCCAGTCGGCCTCCGACGAGGTAGTGGATGACAGCCTTAGGCGAAAGCTTCCAGCCTTCGGGTTTCTCGTATTTATCATGGGAAGCGAGTTGCTTTAGTTCTTCGCCATAGCGAACTTCGGCACTCGGCCTGATTTCATTTGCTGATTCATGGAAGCAGGTATCTATTTNTCTCCTAAAAATAATCAATTTTAATGTTTCTGCTGATGGATTCACCGTTTTGGCACTTACAATCTTCCTTGTAATCAAGTTGCCTATATCTACCCAGTCGCCCAGATAACTCTCATGGATTACAAATGGGGCATAGGCTTTCACTTCCGTGGCCCACCTATCATCCAGACGACATACGGGCTGTTGCAGAACCTTCTTTATAAGTCGTAACAAGGCGGATGTGCTATCCTTATCCATTTCAATCAGACAACGAGACATCAATTGCGCAGAAAAACGTACTGTAGCCTCATCATCACCATGGTGGATGATGTGTTGGAGCATTATTCTTTTTTTCTCCTCCAGATGGTTGAAATAACCTATCCAGTCTGATCCCAACCGATAAGCAGGCTGATCTGACCAAATCCTGCTAACCCATCGTCCAAGGCTTTCAAACAAACCATCAACCAACGTGGCATACAACACATCACCGAAGGCTCGCTGACGCTCAGATGCTTTTTCAGGCATAGCGGCAAATGCATCATTTCNGGATTTCTTCTTTCTTTTGTCTGCAAAGTTTACATAAGCCGACCATTCAGCAGGAAATGGTTCATCGATATCATAAAATTTAGCTACTATCGGCAAATCTGCCATCCATTCACCGGCTTTTGTCCCTTTTATCTCCCATGAAAAGAGCCTTTNTTTAAGCCGGAAAAATTCCCCATNTTTGGAGGCAANAAATATCAATTTACGGATCTCATGGCGGATTTTTCCACTTTCGTTTTCCCACAAGTACCTGAGAGTCTCTACATCTCCTCCTGACAAATTCTCCCTCAATAAATCAACAAAAAGCTGTTTTGTCGATTTACGCTCGTTGGTCCACAAATTTACCAGAAGGCTGTTTGCCTCTTCGTACCTGAAAAATCGAAGCAATCGGAAATACAGATATCGGTTGACATTGTCCATTTGTTCCATGATGCCCGGATTGAGAGCATCTTTCCACCAATGCCATTCGGGCCTGGCCTCACATAACCATCGACCACGTTCTCTTATGATTTTTACCANAANAAAGATGTAATCGGACCAGTCATGGGCATGTTCCAGAATCGGAATGATCAAGGGCGGTTGAAGCAGGCATTTCAATTGAAGATGCCGGCGGATGATGANGGATCCGGCACTTGCAAAGCTATTATATCCCATTTGATGATACAGATCAATCAGGCAGCGTGGACCGACCGGAAACTTTTCCTCTACGGCAGCTGTCAATTCATACGGGAATTCTTCCCCTTTAATGGCATAGGTGAGCAAAGTATCATTGATCAGATACTTATCTATATCGGACATTGTGTCGAAGACAGCATCGTCCAGGCCTGCAAGATTCTCCAGCGGCTGTTCAGAAATACCTTTCAGCAAGGATGTATTTAACTTGTCTGACATGACAATTCTAATGGAAGGTGACTGAAGGTGATCGGCATTAAATCGCCATGATATCCTTTTCTTTTGCTTCTGCCAGCTTGCCGGATTGTTCGGTATGGTGATCAGTCAACTTCTGCAATTCATCTTCCTTCTTCTTGCCCAGATCCTCCGGAAAACCATCCTTGACCAGCTTCTTGATACTTTCCATCCCATCTCTTCGCACATTGCGGATACTTACTTNTGCTTCCTCCGCAAGATGTTTGGCTTGCTTCACCAGGTCACGCCGGCGTTCTTCTGTAAGGGGCGGAATAGTCAGACGGATGACTTCACCGTCATTTTGCGGTGTGATGCCCAGATTAGCTTCAAACAAGGCATTTTCAATTGTACGCAACATAGATTTCTCCCAGGGCTGGATAACAATAGTCTTGGCGTCTGAAATATTGACATTGGCAACCTGGCTCAAAGGAGTTGCACTGCCGTAATATTCTACCTTAATCTCAGCAACCAAAGATGGGGAAGCCTTCCCGGTCCTTACCTTTGACAATTCATGATTAAGGTGTTCGATGGCATTATCCATCATTTNTTNTGCCTTGTCAAGAATGCTATTTGCCTCTTCCAAATTCATAATTTAAACATTTTTCGGACGTAAAAATATATTTTAAAACTGAAAAAGAAAATTACCGCTTAAAATGATTCATATCTTGCCCCTTGCCATCAGTAGACAATAAGCTTACCGGACAAATGGCCTTCATTGGTACGCATCCAGATAACGTATGTTCCCGGAGATAAATTCCCTATGGAATATTCCTTGGAAATATTGCCCGCCGGCACCCCGCCACGGAACAACTGACGTATGAGATAACCCTGCTCATCCAACAGATCAAGTCTCAGAGAAGTAGGATTGGGGAGAAAGATGTCGAGCCGGATACGATCCTTAGCCGGATTGGGGGATACCTTGAGTGAATGCCTGACAGGCCGATCTGTCGGCTGGTCCTTTGTGATGCTGAGGCCATCGTAGATATATATCGTATTGCCTGTAGCAAGAGCTCTCCCTTTATTAGTTCCACGGATTTTATTGATGGCCCCGCCAAAAGGAATCGGCTTCCAGTTCTTACCACCATCGCGGGTCTCCCAGGTGCNCATTCCCCACTGGATACCAAGCCAGCCTAACTTTTCATTGATGAAATATGCTCCGCCAAATCTCAATGTGTCCTTATTCTGTGCATCGACCAGGACTTCCTCCCAAGTATCACCATGATCATGAGTAATGAAGGCAGTAGGCGCTTCCTCAATGGGTAAGCCCAGACCATCATCCCGGAGCGACAATTTCCAGCAAAAGCTCATAGCATACTGAGACTTGGCCACTTCTGCCCAGGTCTCTCCTCCGTCCTTTGACTTCAGGATGAGACCTTTCCTGCCATCAGGACTGTTACCTGCGACAAGGAAGGTGTTTTCATCCAACATGACACAATCCACCAGTGCGGCACTTTCCGGAATTAAATAACTTTTCCAGGTATCTCCACCATCCCTTGAAATATAAAAACGGCCCGGTTCCGAATAAATTCCTACACCGATAATAGTACTTCCGATGTGATCCAGCCCACAGATACCATACATGCCTCCTTGCACCCTATCACTGACCGAGTGCCAGTTTTTACCCCCATCATCTGTACGATAAAGTGCCACACCATTCTTTGTGTCAAAGATTGTGCCGATAAATCCTGTACTGTCATTGAGAAATTCGATGCTACGTACATAGGCCTTATGAGGAAGATTGCCGATAAGTATCCAGTTGTCTCCTCCATCGTCCGAGCGGTATATCTTTCCGTCCTGACCCATAAGGGCCACAGAGTCATTGATGAAAGCAATATCGTCAATCCGGTTAAACACAGGTGCATCATTGGCCTTACGCCACGAACCTTGTCCAAAAATTGTAAGTTGAACCATCAAAAGACTGTAGCCCAAAAAAATAATTCTTTTCATTGTCATCCATTCATTGGGTTGGAAAATATATCCTGCGAATCACGGCGCAAATTTAGAGAAAAACGTTGATTTGATTGACGGATAAAGAAATAAGTCGGCAATAGGGATAACGATGTGCTAATCCTGATTGGCTTGCCTGATATGCGTCCGGATAACGGGAAATTGACAATTTACACCTTCCTTTAAATTCTTTACAATTATTCATTGAAAAATTACTTTTAGGCTACAAAAACCAATCCAACACCATTGATTAAATACTAAAGGCGCATAATAACAAATCGAATATGTTGGAATTTTGTACATTTGGTCTTGCATGCTGTATTCCGCTTTCGATATGAAAATTTGGGTATTTGATTGTATGAATATGGAATATTGAAATACATGTTGCCGAGAAATAAAAAATGGCACCAGGTGATTGGAAAACGAAATAATCATATTAAAACGAACGGTCCGAAAAATGAAAAAAAGTATAAAACCGAACAGGAAGACTTCTGGGCCGGGATATTTGGGGATGAATACATACACAGGAACAAAAGTGAAGAATACCTGGCCTCCAACCTGAATTTCTTTTCAAAGGCATTGAACAAAATCAACAAACCTGAATCTCTGATAGAGTTTGGAGCGAACATTGGAATGAACCTTCGGGCAATTAAGCTTCTGTTCCCGAAGATCAATATATTCGGTATCGAAATAAATGGAAATGCGGCGGAAATATTATCCCAATTTATCGGTAAGGAGAAGGTATTCAATGGATCTATTCTGGAATTTGTTCCGGAACAAAAGTTTGATGTAGTGCTTATCAAGGGAGTTTTGATCCACGTTGATCCGGATATACTTCATGAAGTATATGCCAAGCTCTACGAATCCAGCAAGAAATATATCCTAATAGCAGAATACTACAACCCCTCCCCGGTCACATTGAATTATCGTGGGCATAGCAATCGGCTTTTCAAGCGGGACTTTGCCGGTGATATGCTTGATCAATATCCGGATTTGAGACTCATCGATTATGGCTTTTGTTACAGAAGGGATAATTTGTTCCCTCAGGACGATATAACGTGGTTTATGCTGGAAAAATCCTGAAATTTTTAAACAGGTATTTTGCCTGACAGATATTCAATAATCCAATATAATCATATTACTTGTAAAAAATCACGACATCTTCTTCCGGTCTGGATTTGATATACATAGGGTTTTGTTTCCAGGTTTTATAACCATTCTTGACAACCAAATCCGGAATTGATCTGGAAATATTTTCAAAGAAGTCAGATAGGGCCATTACGTTGTCTCCTATCAGATTCCCTTTGTTCCCTTCCAAAGCCTGAATAACGGCATAAGTAAAGGCTCCATTTTCGACCTTCTGTAATTCATAGCTTTTTTGGCCCGGATTTCCGGAAAGGATGTAACTGAAATTTCTAAAAGTCTTGATGGCGCTGACAGTTTGGTCAATCAGGCTGTAATCCTGCCCCTCATCATCATCATTTCCTGTGCTTTCCGGATCTTCCTTATTAAAAATGTCAAGGAGCATAATCTTTTTGCAAGGCAACTCTCCAAGGAAATATGGAATATATATTGATGTCAAAGGAAAACTATAGTTTTCGGGCATAAATTTGTTCTTCCTGTTTTTTAAAAGCTCCGACCCCTTTACATAGATATCTCCTTTAGCTGTTGCAAAGCCTTGCCCAACCCAATATATGATCATTACATCATTTGCCTTAAACTTATGTTTCCGGGCTAATAATTCATTAAAAACGCCTTTCAAATTATTAGAAGTAGTCAGGCTAAAAGTATTGAACAGTTTAATGTTGACTTTTGTATTTTTTGACTTGCCAAGTAATTTTATCTTATTGTAAAAATCATTGACATCCTTGATACTGTACCGGACTACCGGCATATTGTCTTCATCTCTGAGATCGGTCCCGATAATGTATATATAATAATTGACGTTACTACTGGCAACATTTATCTTGCCAAGAGTATCTCTGACACCGGCATCTCTTTCCAATATCAATTCATTATCTCCGAGAGTCAACGGAACAGCAACTGAATAATTATTTTCCTTGTAACCGATTTTTAAGGAATCTTTTGCAATTTCTACTCCATTGATGATAAACTTGAAATTAGAAGCTATTTCTGAAGGAGTTAGATTACAATCGAAATTGACATGATAATTTTNTCTGTCGATCAGCCTGACAGTTTCTGCCATATTGGTAAATGATATTTCGGTTGCTTCGTTGCTTAAAATTATCGGTTGGTCATAAAGTTGTGAATTATCATCGATCACCGGAATCATTTTCCTTAATGTAAGACTCCTGGGGGTCTCTATTTGAATTCTATATCCTGACAATTCTCTCAATTTAATATTCGCAACGATATAATCATCTGCAAAAAGAGAATCTACCTTACAAATCAGATTAAATCTAAGTTCCTCGCCTACCTGAATGACAGTATTAACAGGAGCCTCATAATCATCCGCAAGGCTCACATTTTCATTAAACCGGAAGTCCATATCCCTAACCAAGGCAGGTGCATCGCCCAAATTACGAAGGGAGACAGGCAATACAATCCGATCTTTATCCGCAATATCAGCTCTGGACGAATCTACTACAAGAACCAGGGATGATTCGTATGTCCCGATCACGCCTATCTTTGCTTTCCGGGAATTGTACTGATGCCGGTCTCCACCTTCGACAATAAACTTCAAATCAATATAGTCATCCCGAAAATCATCTGTAATAACCAATGGTATATTGACTTCCTTTTCCTCTCCACCCCGCAGTCGGTCAACCAATATCGACTCCGGCAAAATCAACCCTTNTTTATCGTTATTTTCTATTTCTATTTTTACCTTAAATGTTTTGATGTCTTTTGACAAGTTGTTTCTGAGTGTAATCTTCAGGTCGGTCTCCATATTCTTATTCAATGCCTCATTCTCTGAATCCATGATTTCGACATTCTTAAGAATCGTCAATTCCTCCAAATCACGACGTACCGGCTTCAAAGTATAGATATAATAATCCTGATTCAATACATTGTTGGTAAAACCTGAAANAACAACACTGCCATCGGAAGTACATACAACATCGTTGTATTCGTCTGAAAAACTGCCACCTCCAAAAACAGGCCCCCAAACTGTGCCATAATTATTACCGGGATTGATCCGAACAGAAAAGAGTGCTGTCCTTTGAGCATTTCTCAAATCGGAACCATACCCGGCAATCAGAATATCTCCACAAGGAGTTATAGCAACACCGCGTGCGATTCCATCGATAAAGGAAGGATATGTCTCCATCCTGATCAGGTCTCCATTGGTTGAAACAACTGCTATTGCAGGAGTAGAACCCCCTCGGTTTTTGTGTCGTCCTCCACCTGCAATCACCAACTCGCCTACATTATTTTCCTTCAAATCATTTCCTTCGTAAAAACCCTTACCTGGAAAATTCCATAATCCAATTTTATTTAGATTGGAATCCAATTTTAAAAGAAACATCAAAGACCTGTTGAATTCCTTTCTGTTTGCCATACTTCCTGTACAATACAGCTCTCCATCTCTGTTAAAAATCAAAGCATTGGCATTAGAACCTTCCTCATCAGTCAAATAAAGCTGGTTGATGAATTCCCCTTTAGGGCTGAATTNTTTGACTACCAACTTACTGCCTGCCTGTCCGCAAACGAAGATTTGACCCTGCCGGTCAACCTCAATTCCCTTGAATAGTGAATTTTCATTCTTTTCATCCATATACAGCAGCTTAGTATTCAAATCTTCATCTGCCAACAAGATTATACCTTGTGAAAGACCCTTATTTTTCGAATAACCGCATAACAGTATTTNTCCTGATGGCATATACTTAGCTGAAAGACACTCATCATCATAACGTCCACCCAGGGTCTGCGCTTTTAACAATTTGCCATTCCGGTCTATTTTCAATAAAAGAATATCTCTTCNCCCTTCGGAATGGTTGGACGAATAGCCCACGGCTAAAAGATTACCATCGCTTATCTCAACAATTCTATGGATGTTCTGGCTTCGTTTTTCTTTGTAGTTTGATATTTTCCAAGCTAATTCATCATTACCTGGCTGGGCGATCAGTAAGTTGAAGTGGGATGAAATCAAAATCGCGATTGTCATCAATGGCATTAAATTTTTCATATTCAGATATTTTCCAATTGTTTTGAATAATAATCTCTCGCACTCTGAAATACTTTTGCATCAAAGGCTTTGATTTTGCCTTGTTGAGGAAATTTTTCCTTCAGGAAATCGACCTGTACAGCATTCTTCCACAATCTCAGACAAACATGGGGACCGGTAGCCTCACCGGTATGGCCAACATAACCAATAACATCACCTTGCCTGACTCTTTTCCCGGCGACAATTCCCGGCTTAAATCTGGACATGTGCAGATACTGGGTGGTGTAGGTCTTGTCATGCATGATCTTGATATAATTTCCATTGGCTTTCTTAAAGGCAGCAACAGTAACAACGCCATCTCCGATTGCAAAGATGGGAGACCCTTCCGGAGAGGCGAAATCCGTACCATTGTGTGCTTTGACTACTTTACGGACCGGATGGAGTCTTATTCCAAACCGGGAAGAAATTCTTCCATATGCGACCGGTGACTTTCTGAAGGCCTCTTTAANGGNGCGCCCCTTCTCGGTGCAATAGACCGACCTCCNCTCATTATCATACTCACCGGAAACAAGAAAGGCTTTCAGACTGTCCTCTTTTCCCTTCCACTCAAGTGCCATCAATTTACCGACCCCCATAAATATTTTATTATAGTAAAGACCTTCATAAGCGACTTTAACAACATCACCTTCATCCAATTTACCGATGTCCTTTTTCCAGCTCATCACATGGCTTATTCTTCCCAATAATTCAGCAGGGGCCTGCTCTGTAATATTTTCCAAAGCGTCTTTACCTATGACAATCTTTCTCTTTTCCGTCTCTATAGTCAGATTGCGTTTTATATAGTTTGATATTTCCGGAATATCTTNTTCAAAGGAAATGTATCTGTATCTTGAAGGATCCGGTTCGATATAGATATATAAGGGAATTTCCACATCATCCTTGCTGTATAAAGTTACTATTCTCGTCCCTACAGTAAACCTGGCATTCGCGCCCAGCAACATTTCCGCCTTTGCTTTCTTCTCAGGGTGGATATGAAACATCCCGAAAAAATCATCTGCATTCATGTCCTCTTCGAGTATATCGGGTACTATCCGGTAATTGGAAAAATTGGAATTGTATATGATGGAATAAATTGAGTCTTCGGATGGTTCCTGAGCTGACTCCAAAGTATCCGTCAATGCAGGTGGACTAACGGTAGATTTTTTGGNGGAAATTTCAGGCTTCCCTAAAACCACTATTCTGTAAAAAATAAACAATGCCACAAAGGTAACCAAACTCCATACACTCCATTTGATATAAAACGAAAGCTTGTTTTTCTCCTGCTTGACAGGTTGTGGCTTAAGTTTTATATTCTTTCGAAAAACTATTTTAGGCGGAGTCTGACCCATCATTCATGTCAAGTAATATTCTTTTTGCTTGTACTATCTGCAGACCGACCGAATGCAAAACGGTTGCCTACATCATCAACCGGCCTATCTTCATATGGAGACATCCCGGTATTGTGGAGTTTAGCTGTGAGGTTAAATTCAGGAGGTTTTAAGAAACTCCCTTCAGACTCCCCGGTGTTAAAACCGGATAATTCATCCAGGGATTCCAGGCTTGCTCTTTGAATAGTCTTGTTCTCCATAGTATTCAATTTACGGTATCCAAAAACAGGATAAGATTCAGCTCGTGGCTCAGACCCAGGTTCTTAGCAAGATAACCAAGATTGAAATCTGAAGCATACCCAATTTTCAAGTTGAATTTATCATTAAAATTAAAATATTTACCCAGGATAGTTCCGGCTTCGACATGAAGGGTTCCGGCTGTCGACGCCCCGGCACCGAACCACAACTTATCAAACAGATAGATGCGGGCATTAACATCAGCGATGGATCNCCCACCGTGGACATATCTGTACCAAAAACTTCCTGCAATATACATAGTTTCAGACATAGTCTTATAATATCCTGCATGTGCATAGATATGCGGAACTCTCTTGACAACAAATTCATTCGTTCCGTTCTTGATAACATAATCCTGATTAAATATTTGTGGAACCGATACACCGACATAGAATTGATCGTTCTTTAAAGGCCCGGATTTTAATTNTTTGTAATAATAGGTGCCGATGCCAAGATCGAGATAGTTAAAGTTACTTACTTTGTCGATGTTGATGTCCTGTGGATCAGTCAATTTGACTTCGCCAAAATTAAATGAATTCCATACCTGGCCAATATTAATACCCAGCCCAAATCCACTTTCAGAAGGGTTTTGCGAATAAATAGGCCNCAATCTAACATAAGCAGACTGACGATTGGTCAACCCTGCACGATCCGACAGGTAATAGGCACCTGTAAGCAGGCTGAAGGAGGAATTGGCCGGAACAACGATATAGTCAGCCTTGATGGCTGCAGTTACCGGATGTCCATTGATATCTGTCCACTGATTTCTATATGTGATACCAAGATTGGCATTATACTTTTCAAGAAAATAGTCGTGGCTAATGGAGGCAGGATTAATCAAGCCCTGAACTTCACGATATTGCGTAANAAGGGGTAACTGCTGTGCCTGGCATTCCGATGAAAATATCACGAGATTGAAAAGAATACAGGTGGTTAGGAATCCAAAAGTCACTGGTAATTTCATAATCTTTATATTTAAAGTTTAAAGTAAATTCTTGACCTGCCAATGCTGATCAATTCTGTATATTTTAATAGTTCAGAACATCACTTCTTAAACCCATTCCCTTTAAACCGGTGAAATTCACAATCCTGCTTCTTCATTGATTTTGAAAAGCTTATTCCTTCCCAATAATCCAGATTTCACCATTCCATTTTCAAGAACCCTTCTTTCAGTCTATCACTTACCATTCTATAGGTTTATGTGCTTTATCTACCGATCACCTATATTCCGGATTGTTGAACCTGGGTGCCAATAAGAATACCTCATATCCCCTTGATACCCATATGCTTTTTCCGGTTGCTGATACTTCTTTCCTAAAAGGACTTTCCCGGTTCGATCCATCATAAAACACCTAATGACTCACCACATACTCTGCTCGAATACATTTCTGTATCGTTTCACTTCCAGGCCGGGAGCTTAATGAACAAAATTACATTTTAAATTGGAATTAATAAACAAAAATATAGACATTAAGAGTTTATTCCCATAATAGAATATTTCCTTTAATCCAAATAATTCAAAACGCTGCTCAACGACGATTGACTCAAAATCAATTTGCCCGGTACGCGGCTTTGTCATTTGTCTTTACTTCAATCGAAGGGGCATTTGTCCATCACACAAGCATAACTATACCTAAATTTTCAATCTTAAGCAACTTTGCTATTTATTGACACCCTCATCACATCCACTACTGCAGCAACATATTCAATAAGCTAATCTTGTTTGGGTTTATGCGCCTATTAAATTGTAAGCGCATACCTGGCCGGCCCGACCAAGCGCTTATTCCTTCCTAATGCTTGCTATTTCAAGCTGTACAATTTGTGAAATACGCTTATCAAAAGCATCCATCAGGGTTGAAATCTTTTCTATTTTTGTGTTCTATTAAATTATTATTTCTTGGAAAAGACAAAAGACAGCATACTCATTGACAGGGAAATATACCTGAAGGCATTGGAGACGATGTTTTCAGCAAAATTCATGTCAGAGTGGTATGAGGAAAACTTCAAGTTTGTTTCCAAGTATGTCCATGCCACTTCTCGCGGGCGCGAAGCGATACAGATCGCCTGTGGATTACAGCTTAAACCGGTGGATTACGTCTATCCTTATTATCGGGATGATGCGATGATGCTGGCAATNGGGGTTACACCCTTTCAGATGATGCTACAGCTGATGGCTAAGCGGGATGATCCTTTTTCAGGTGGCCGATCGTATTATTGCCATCCGAGTCTTCGCGATGCGGACAAACCACAGATTCCTCATCAGTCATCAGCTACCGGTATGCAGGCCATACCGGCTACAGAAGCTGCGCTGGGCATGTGGTATAAGGAGAAGCAAGGGATGGATCAGGGTGATATTCCGCCATTGGTCGTGTGTTCCATCGGGGATGCAGCCGTGACGGAGGGTGAAGTAAGTGAAGCTTTCCAGATGGCGGCCTTGAAGAGCTTGCCGATTGTATTTCTGGTCCAGGATAACAAATGGGACATATCGGCCTTTGTGGATGAAGTGCGCAGCTGGAATGCAGCAGAATATGTAAGAGGAATCCGGGGATTGGATTCTGTTTCGATCGATGGTTCTGATTTCAACGAGTCGTACGATACACTCAGACATGTATTTTCTATCGTCAGAAAGGAACGGCGACCATTTGTCGTACATGCCAGGGTACCATTGCTTAATCACCATACTTCGGGAGTGCGTAAGGAATGGTATCGGTTTGATCTTGAAGAAGCTGTACTTGACGACCCTTATCCCAAACTGACTACTTTCCTGTTGGAGGAGGGATTGATTAGTCAGAGGGAGTTGGAAGTACTGGAGTCCCGTATCAGGATTTCGATCAAACAACAATACGAGCAGGCAAGCAATAGCGAAGACCCAAAGCCTGAAGACCTGTATACACATATCTTCGCTCCTACACCCATTACGGAGGAGCAAGGCAACAGGCACGGAAAGGATAATACTGTCAAGAACATGGTGGATAGCGGAATATTCGCCATCCGAGANGCCATGTTGGAAGACGAACGTTGTGTCCTTTATGGCCAGGATGTAGGTGCCAGATTGGGAGGTGTATTTCGCGAGGCAGCTACACTTGGGGAACAATTCGGAAGCCATCGTGTATTCAATACTCCCATCCAGGAAGCATTCATCATCGGAAGTACTGTGGGCATGTCGGCAGTAGGCCTTAAGCCCATTGTAGAAGTGCAGTTTGCCGATTATATATGGCCCGGACTTAACCAGTTGTTTTCAGAAGTCAGTCGATCCAACTACCTGTCCAACGGAAAATGGCCTGTCAGTATGGTTCTCAGGGTGCCTGTAGGGGCATACGGCAGCGGTGGACCTTACCACTCCAGCAGCGTGGAGTCTATAGTAGCTAACATACGAGGGGTGAAGGTCGTGTATCCAACCGATGCAGCAGACCTGAAAGGATTGATGAAAGCGGCCTATTACGATCCCAATCCTGTTGTGATATTCGAACACAAAGGCTTATACTGGGCTAAATTGCCGGGTACGGAAAATGCTAAATGTATTGAGGCAGACGGCGACTATGTGGTCCCCATCGGCAAGGCAAATATTTTGGTTGAATCCAAAGATATCAACGATCAGCCAACTTGTACGGTCATTGCCTATGGCATGGGCGTGCGCTGGGCGTTTAATGCAGANAAAGCCTTCCCTGGAAGGGTGGAGATCATCGACCTGAGATCGTTGGTTCCATTGGATACGGAAACAATCTATCAATCGGTAAACAAAACAGGCCGTTGTCTCGTCATAACAGAAGAAGCTGTCGATGGCTCGTATGCTCAAAGTATCGCTGCCAGGGTCCAGGAAAATTGTTTCACAGCCCTTGACGCGCCTGTACGTACAATTGGCTCGGAAAATGTTCCGGCTGTGCCATTGAATGAGACGTTGGAAAAAACCATGTTGTTGAATATCGACAAAGTCACCAAAGCTATTGAATCATTGTTAGTTTATTAAAATTCTAAAATAAATGTTACGTCAATTACTAAAACTCACTTTTGTATTTGCCCTGTTGCTAACAGGTTTGAATCTTTCCGCTCANAAAAATGTCGTCTTTGAATTGGATGGCGGATACTCCATGATTGGAGACAACAGCCAGACCGGCTTCGGGCTAAATGCTGACCTTGGATATACNTTTTGGGGTCGTTTGACACCTACTGTCGGTTACCAGTTTCACACCTTTGCCAATCAGCGTAATCATTATGATACCAATGCCAACATCGATCTGGCATACCTTGCAGTCAAGGTTACCGCATTGAAATTCAAGTGGTTTTCCCTTGATCTAGGCCCTTTGGCATTCCGTCGCATGTGGAAGCAGGAGTATAAAGTACATGATGGATACACGGTCTATAAGGACGGTCTGACCATGGATGGCAACAATATTTATTCCTACTACAAGCCTCAATGGGGCTATGGTGGTGTTGCCGGTGTAAAATTCGATCTATTCAAGAAATCCGGTGTCAAGCTGGATGTTACTTATCAGATCGATACCGACCGTAAGGATAGTATGATGTTTTACTCAGGCGGTGTATTCTTTAGATTTTAAGGAGTCAGAAACCCTCTGTCTATCGCCAAATCGACGGATGATATTCATCCGTAAAGTCGGTTGTCATGCTGTAATCTTTTAAGATGGCAGACAAGTCATTGGCAGAATATAATACAAGCCATTGGCGTCCAACAGTACAAAGAAAGGAATATTCTCCTGACTTCGGCATTTAGTAATTTGTGAAAATTATAAATTGCTAATAATCCATAGCTTGGTAACCGATCGGGCAATAACACGTCATTTTGGGGTGTACATCCCGGGATCAACTTGTGTATCCGGCTGATAGGATGAGGCGTTTCCACCGGGTATGCATGGCTAGTTGATAACATCCGTTCTAAAATAACGGGCAAATCATCCTCTGTCTTATCTTACAATCCCCGGTAAGCAGATTTTGCAGTTTTATGAAAGGAATAATGCATGATGAATTATAAAATTCAAATTATTATTGATATATTTGAGTCTCTCATTATACAATAACTAAAAATCAATTAATTATGAAAAAGGTATTTCTTATTCTCTTTGTTTTCGTTTTAAATAGTCCCGTTTTCTCACAGGATCCCGTGTTTACTCTTGTTAAAGTCGGCTTTGACAATTTTAATTTCTTTTATGACATAAAAGCGAGTCCCGAAGGAACATTATGGGTGTGTTCTAATGAAGGGAATGTATTTAGAAAATTGGGATCCTCTACGACCTGGGAGCATATTAGTGACTATCCGGGAACTGGTGCCGAGGCAAATGCATTATTTGTTGCTGAAGATGATGATGTTTGGATTATTTCATATGGGAATGGTATTTTTCATTTTAATGGCACAAAATGGGAAGAAGTCTCTCTTACCAATGTTCCTGAAACTAACAAATGGAATTGTGTTTCAGGAGATTTAAATGGAAACGTATGGTTCGGGTCCAATGATAAGGGCCTTTATAAATATAGTGCCGGGCAGTGGACAAATTACAGTATGTCCAATTCAGGTATTTTGTCAGATCAAATAAACGATCTGTTAGCGACACCTTCAGGTAAGTTATTTGTAGGAGGGTACAGAACTTTACAGACTTTTGAGTCAAATAATTGGGTAGATTTAGGCTTTACCTCCAATATTGGTTTTAGTGAACGCACCTATAGTTTTGCCATCGATAATGATGGCCTGGTCTATATTGCCACAACTAAGGGACTATTTAAGTTTAAAGATGACAAATTAGAGATTTATGGAGATACCAAAAATAGAGATGTTTATTACGCGGTTTTTGACCGTAATAATGTTTTGTGGTTNTTTGGTGAAGAACAGGCTTTTGACAACTACCTGTATCGCTGTGACAATGGAACTTGCAAGAAACTAGACGATAAAAATTTACCTCATCAATGTTCGGGTCTGGCTGTTGGAAGTGATAATTTATTATATTTAATCGGGTCTTTAGGACCCAATATCTTAGTTATTGAAGACAAGACAACGAATTCGGATAAAGAATTATTGAGACAACCAATGGTAGAGATTTCTCCTAATCCCGCTTCAGATTTTTTATCAATAAAATCCCCGCAATCGTTGAAAGAAATTTCACTATTTAATAGTGCAGGTCAAAGTTTATTTGCAGCTAAAAACATTAACCAAACCCATTTTATGCTGAACTTACAGGGACGTGGTAAAATAAATCCCGGAGTGTATGTCTTATTGATTAAGACAGAAATTGGAACTTGCAGAAAAAAGATAATGATTCAATAAATAGTTAACAATACTTCGGAAAGTTAAAATAAAATATATGTTAAATATTCCGGACAAATTGGGCCATCAATTCCGGTCACAAGTGAGCCTATATCACGAACTATTTGGAAATTCAATAAAAGAATGAGTAACAACATGAAGCCTTCATAGCCCACTAAGAATTTATTTTTTCATATTCCCTCCGCGGAGGTATTCTCCTTTGAGATCAATCCTGATTGCCGTAAAAGACCGACCAACGACCTCTTACCCAATGTCACACGATAATGACATAATCACAGCAAAAACATTTCCCATTTCATTAGCATAAGAATTCTATAAATCCTTTACCATCCAATGCGAACCATACTTCTNTTTCAAAAGGACTAACTGTCTTTTCTTCATATCTTTATCCGCCTCCAGTTTATAATTGTAAACCAATAAAGGAATAGACCCGGGATAAAAACACAAAGAATTTTTAATATATTCTCTTGCTTCGTCTATCATACCTGCATTTATCAGGGCTTCAACCCTATATACGCGTACAATTACCGGAATTTTTTTGTACAGTGAAAAACACGCATCCGACAAGGATTTTATAAGTTGAAGACAAATATCCGGTGGAGGTTGCTCCCCTCCTTCAGCAGCCTGTCCAATGAAGGACAGATAATTGTAAAAGAGTAAAACGATGTGCCTGTTGGCCAAAGAGGTATTCGTTTGATACTTATTAAATTCTTTTAAAGTGGCAGCGTTGAGATCAAGATAATTGTCTTGTAAGGTCATTTCGTAGAATTTATCCAGGACTTTCAAAACCTTCATATCAGAAGAATCTATATGTATACTCTTCATTAAAGTCCATAAAGGAAGTTGAAAGTATGCAGTAGGTTTACCGAGGATGGAGTTTCCTTCAGTATCAAAAATAAAATAATGTGGTTCTTGTGTCTTGTACACTCCGATTAAGGTCGTGTCATGCAGGGCGAGAAATAAAAAGTCACAGTCGTTTTGGTCAGGTCGGTCACCAATCAAAAGTAAATTGGCGCCCTCAATCCAACTTGTATAACAGGGTGCTTCAAAGAAATATGGCTTACTAACTTTACTGTACTCCGCCTGAAGATTTGTGCCTTCCTGAAAAGTCTGTGCATTTGAACAGACTGAAACAGTAAGGAATATTAAAAGTAATCGCAGCTTCATCTCTGCATCTATTAAGTATTATCCCGGTAATTAAAGAACAAATATAACCATTTGATACAATTGATTCTGGGATGAAGATGTAACCGACCGAGCAACTAAACCTCCGTTTTCCGTATATATCCGGGGAACAGTTCGTATATCTGGTTTATAGAGTGAGGCGTTTCCACCGATATTCATGGAGGTTGATCCTTATATCTTTTAGCGATCCGCCAACTTTTCTTACTTCGTAATGGTTCTTATTTTACTTATTAGGGATGACTGTCGAAGGTTTAAAAAGATGTGCCTTGGCGGTTGATTACGGAAATTTGGGGGAGTGATTATATTTATACGGAAAATTTACGCCATATGGCGTAAATACAATCGTTGTCATCGATTGAAAGAAAGAACCATGTGCTGACAGTAAAACAGAAACAGCTTTTGGACTTCCGAAAGTCGCTGACCCCGGGCGATAAACTGAAAACTCTGCCTTGATTCTAAGTGAATCTGAAATGGTGTTTTAGGCTTTTATTTTTTACTTCAATTTTACTAACATGAGAACGATTATTTTCGTTGTTATTATGTCGGCTATAAGTACGACAATTATGCATTCACAGGTGCTGACAAGGCATCTTACATCAAAACAATCTATGGAAGAAGTAATTCCTTTTCCGATTAACGAGAACTATCCGGTTTATCTTCAGCCGGATGTGGATTTTGATCAAGTACTGGCACAAGATTCGTTGGAGGGAAGTACGATTCCTCGATTTGCTGTTAAAGTAGAACAAAATTATACCTTAAAAGATGGCAAGCAGTGGCAAATCGGTAATATGCTGATATGGCAAATCGGTTTTTCAGCGCCAGAAGCCAGTTCGCTGAATTTTCTGATTTCTGGATTAAACCTACCTGAAGGTGCCGATATGTTTATTTTGTCAAAAGATGGCAGGATAATACACGGACCGATTACAGGGGATGTCATCTATGATCACGTATATGCTTCGGACATCATAGAGTCACAAGATGTGCTGATGGTAGTCAAATGTAAAAAAGACAAGTTTCAAAAATTTTCAATAAATATCAATGGAGTATGTCAGGGTATTCCTAAGCCATTGGAAATAAGAGAGTTTGGAGATGCAGGAGATTGCAATTTTGATGTAAACTGCTCGGAAGGTTCCGGCTGGGAAAATGAACGAGATGCAGTCGCTTTGGTTATTAAGAATGGAACAAAATGGTGTTCAGGATCTTTGATTAATAATCAATGTCAAGATTTGAAATCTTATTTTTTAACTGCATTTCATTGCTTGGATTCTGATGAAAGCGGGTCACTGGATAATTCAGAAAAAGATTTGAATATTTATTCATTTAGATTTAAATACGAATCTGGTACACCAACATGCTCTGGCAATAGCACTGGAGATCAAGGTAATTGGATTACGTATTCAGGAGCTTCATTTAAAGCAGCATACAATAAATCAGATTTCGCTTTAGCAGAATTAAATGGCAAAGTTTCCGACCAACCGAGAATAGCTTTAGCTGGATGGGATAGAACTACCACACCTGCAAGCTATGGAGCATGTATTCATCATCCATCAGGAGATGCGAANAANATATCACTTTATAATACACAGGCAATAAGGAGTGATAATTATAAATTGACTAATGGTACTGATGTTGTAGGAGAATTTCATTGGGTAGTTTCATGGGCAGCTGGTGTAACGGAGAATGGTTCTTCTGGCTCTCCCTTATTAAATCAAAATCATCGAATCGTTGGTCAACTTTCTGGCGGAAATTCATATTGCGGCAGCAATACACAGAATGATGGGTTTGGTAGATTTGATAATTCCTGGACTGGAAACAATTCTGATGATACCCGACTTAGTACATGGTTGGGGCCAACGAATCCGCCACAAACTTTAAATACTATCAGAGTACCTTCGATCAATTCAGGCAGTACCAGTAGNTTTTTAATCTGTACTACTAATAAACAAATTGCTTTATCGAATGCTATACCTGGCAGAACTATTACCTGGAGTGTAAACAATGCTTATTTGTTTGCAACGACCAATGGAGCCGCCACATCCGGTAGTGGAGCTGTTGCTACTTTGAGAGCTGCAAGCTCAACTACATCTGGTAGTGCAGTATTAACATTTACTATGTCTCAATCCGGGTGTGCAGATGTCGTCGTAAACCAAACAATATGGGTTGGACTACCGGATTTTAATCTTATTTACAATAGTGAAGTTTGTGTAGGTAATTATGAATGGGCATTTTTAGACCTTTTAGGGCCGAGAGAAACCTCATTAGGAACGATTGAGTGGATATTTAATGGTGTAATCACAGGTGTTGGAACATTGACTAAGGCTAGATTTAGAGGGATGACACCAGGTTGGGGTGAGATATGCGTCAAAGCAACCAATGGATGTGGTGAGCGGACAAAATGTTTTTCAGTTTATGTCGATTATTGCGGTGGNGGTCAATTTACTATCAACCCACAAAAAGCCGATTTTGAAACAAATGAAAAGGATCAGGTTCTAAAAGTTACACCCAATCCATTTAACAGTACGGTAAAAATAAATTTATCTCATTTTAGGGAAAATGAAGCGAATTTATTGACCATTTATGATTTAACCGGTAAAATAATTGTACAGCAGAATGTTATTGAAAATAATGCCACTATTGATTTAAGTAAACAGACACCGGGCATCTATTTTATTCAGTATAGAAGTGGGAATGAAGTCCTAATGAGCAAAATACTTAAATTATGAAAGCACCATCCATTTTAATTGTTGTAATTATTTTGTTGGTTGTTACACAATTAGAAAGTCAAAATAATGCGCTGTATGTTTATACATCATATTCTTTAGGAAAAGTAGATAAAAGGATTGATTTTTTATTTGATAAATATCCTTCATTAAATGAGCCTCAACAAGTGAATATAATTTTGAATGAAAACACACCAGATGATGAATATGCAATTGGATTAGGGTATCAGTATAGCATCAATTCAAAACTTGCTTTAAACCTTGCTATCGAATATGCTTTATTAATACAAGATTTTTAATCCCTGCGAATGGGCAATCATATTTTAATGCAGGTAATAAGATATTCTATTGGCGGAATAAATCGTATTATCATATGGTGCAACTTAGTCCAATTGTTCAATATTTAATACTTGATAAAACAGTTAATGCTGGCGTAAACATTCAAGCTATCGGCAATATTTCATTTAGGAAAGTTGTACAAGAAGGGAATTTATCCAGAAACAAAACAGAATACTTTTCAAATGAGTTGTATCCGGGTATTTTTGCTGAATATAAACGATTTAAGGCGACCTTAGGTGTGAGAAGACTCCACATGAAATACCGCGACGGTGCCATCGCCAATAATGGCAAGAATCCTGACTTGTATAATCCGTTTAAAGTAAGACTTTCCTTAAGTTATGATCTTTTAGATGGTAAACAACCAGATGACAACATTGTGTACCCGTACATGCCTCCTAAACGTCGGCACGTCGGGTACACCAACCCGTTAGGCGTAATGCCACAACGACCCCAAGAACCTTATAAAATTTTAATATAAGCCCCACATTCCTAAAAAATATTAATTCAAGTGTGATTTATAAACGACTCTTGCGACTAATTATATATATAAAGCGTTTCTTTCCAAGAGTTAAATGAACAAACAAGAAGAAAATATAAAATTCAAAGGCATCATAGAAGAGAATAAAGGTCTTTTCTTAAAAGTAGCTCGTGCATATTGCTCAAATGAAGAAGACAGACAAGACCTTTTGCAAGAAATAATGATTCAAGTTTGGCGATCGTTAGATAAATTTAGTAATCAATCAAAAATTTCAACTTGGCTTTATCGCATTTCTTTAAATGTGGCGATTTCTTTCTACAGAAAAAATAGTACAAGAGAAAATAAGTACATAGAATTAAGCAAACACACTGAACAATTTTCTACAGACGACAAAACAGAAACGGAACAGCAACTACATTTATTAGAACAATTTATTAGCGAATTAAAAGAAATCGACAAAGCACTTATTTTATTGTATTTAGAAGACAAAAGCCATATTGAAATAGCCGATATACTTGGAATTTCAACTACTAATGTCGGTACAAAAATAGGACGCATTAAAAACAAACTCAAACACAGATTTTTAAACTTAAATTTAGAATAAAATGAATGAATTAGAATTAAAAACCCTTTGGCAAACAAGTAATGAGAAAATCGAAAATAACTTGTTTATAAGTCAAGTAAATACAATCGAAATATCTCGATTAAAAATTGTAAATCTTCTAAATTCAATGAAGCCAGTAAAATTAGTTACATTAATTATTGGAATTTTTTGGGTTGGAATAGGTGCTTTTATTTTAAGTAATATTTATGTAAATGCTTACTCTGAAGCAAATAAATATTTTCTATTTTCTGCAACAATTCAGGTTTTACTAACTGCAATGGCTTTGTTTATTTATATCTATCAACTTATTGAAATTAATCAAATAGAAATTTACGAACCAGTACTAAAAGTTCAAGAAAAATTAGCACATTTGAGAATGGCAACGTTATGGTCTGCCAAAATATTATTTTTGCAGCTACCAGTATGGACAACNTTTTGGTGGAACGAAACAATGTTTAGTAATTGGAATATATTACAATGGGCAATGACTGCTATCATTACTTTGCTATTTACCATTATTGCAATTTGGCTATTTTTTAGTATCAAAATTGAAAATAAAAATAAGACTTGGTTCAAATGGATTTTCAATGGAAGAGAATGGACACCTCTTTTAAAATCAATAGAATTATTAGACAATATAAATGAATATAAAAATAAAATTAAAATGAGTAATCAAACAATTCAAAAATTTAGTGTAATTGGCATTTCTGTAAGAACTACAAACGAAAGCGGACAAGCAAGTAAAGACATTCCAGCTTTATGGAATAAGTTTATGGCAGAAGGAATTGCGGAACAAATTCCCAACAAAATTGACCATTCCATTTATTGCATTTACACCGAATACGANAAAGACCACACAAAACCATACACAACTATTTTGGGTTGTAAGGTTGAAAATTTAGACACAATTCCAAACGGTATGATTGGTAAATCCTTTGACGAAGCAACTTATTCAAAACACATTGCAAAAGGGAATATTATGCAAGGAATGGTTTTTAATGAATGGACAAAAATTTGGAATTCAGATTTAAACAGAACTTTTACAGCCGACTTTGAAGTGTATGGCAAGAAAGCACAAAATCCAGAAACCGCAGAAGTTGATATATTTGTAGCAATTAAATAACAATGCGAGAATTAGATAATTTTTATTTGCAACAATACGAACCTATAAAAGGTACGCTTCTTGCGTTGAGAGAAATTATTTTGCAACAAGACGAAGATGTTACCAACGCTTGGAAATATGGAATGCCGTTTTTCTGCTACAAAGGAAAAATGTTTTGTTATTTATGGTTTCATAAAACATATAAACAACCTTATATTGGAATTGTGGAAGGACTTCGTTTTGATGAACCATTTTTAATTCAAGAGAAGCGTTCAAGAATGAAAATAATGTTGCTCGACCCAAACCAAGATTTACCATTAAAGAAAATAGAAAACATTATACAAAAAGCAATAAATTTGTATAAGACAGGCGAGATAAAAATTAAAGAAAAATGAACAATCTAAAAGGCACATACGCCTAACATTAAGCCGAATATACAAAAGCCCATCAAAAAACTTCCAACGTAAGCCACTAAGCCAGCATGGCTTTTGAATATTCGGTGTTCAACATTAAGCCGAATATACAAAAGCCCACCAAAAATCTTCCAACGTAAGCCACTAAGCCAGCCCGGCTTTTGAATATTCGGTGTTCAGCGAGACCGGATGATGGACTGTATTTCTCTTAGGTGGATTCTTATCTTTTTGCAGGTTGGATGGCTGACTTTTTCCGTCAAAGTAGGAAGATAGCACTTGTCTTCCGGAATAGAAAGCACGGCAGTGCCACAGTGCACGGAGCGCACTTTGTTCCAATAAGTTGGATTGATAATAGTGTTGTGTAGTGTCCTCATTTTGTGGAGATTTGAGAGTAATTCAGGTTGATTTTCGGTGATCCTCGATTGTGTAGGGTGATTACATCCCGAAGGATTCCTTCATACAGGATCAAGGTTTTTCATAAATCAATTTACCTCTTTTGCATACCGGGCATATCGTGATGTCAACACCGGTCTTTATCAATACTCGAAGTGCTGTGGAGATACTGACCTTTGGCATCGGTGGCGGAAGATTCATTTGCTGATGTAGCCTTTCAAGACGTGCTGTCTTGCCTCGATGGCTCAGATACCCACTATGACGGATCTTTACATACCGATATGGTAAGATGTGTTGTTCAAACCTCCGGGCAAATTCTGCATGGCTGAGTGTCATTTCCTTGACCTTACTCTTATCAGCATAGTCCTTATACTTGAAGGTGATGGTCTGATCCGTTATCTCTTTAATCCGATGTGCCGTGATAGCCACCTTGTGTGTATATCGACCGAGATATTCTATGATTTGTGCAGGTCCGGCAAAGGGTGCTTTGGCATATACATTCCATTTCTTGTATCGTACCGCATCGATGGCTGTTGACACGTCTATGCCTTCAAACAACAAATCTCCATCTCCCAACATCTGCATAACGCGACGTAGGAAATAGGCCTTGTAGATCTGTTCCATCACCCGACGTGGGAAAAGAAAGGAGTCAGCGGCTCGCTTGTTGGTTTGCCATTGTCCATCTTTGTTTATACCTCCACCACTGACGATACAATGGATGTGCGGATGGAAGCTCAACTCCTGTCCATGTGTGTGCAGTATTGATATGATGCCCAACTGTCCTCCCAGCCATTTAGGATCACGCCCTAATGTCAACAGGGTATAATGTGCCGACTCAAACAACAGGTCAAACATCACTTTCCTATTGCCCATCACTAAGGAGCGTAGCTCCGATGGCAAGGTAAATACTACGTGGTAATACTTAATAGGCAGCAGTTCACTCATGCGGTCTTCCACCCATGCATCCCGCTTCGTTCCACCACAATGCGGACAATGTCTATCGCCACAACTGTGATACTGGAGGTGGATATGCCCACAAGCCTTATCATCACACCTATACTGATGCACACCCATATGGATGGTATGACAGCGTCTAAGGCGATCGAACACCGCACGACTATATGGATTGAAGGTGTTGGCTATATCATTACCGAAGATGTGGCGCTGCATCAGCACCTTGAGTTCACTAAGTTCTTGCATCCGTACTTCTTTCCGGATTATCCTTTGTCGTATCGTTTTGTGATGCCAGCAGTTGATCCAACGGTGAGATAATACCCAGTTGGGTATGTTTCTGTAGATGTAGATAGATCATCGTTGTCTCCAGCTTCGCGTGACCGAGAAGTGTTTTGATGACGTGGATATTGGCTCCACTGTTGAGCATGTGGGTGGCAAAGCTATGTCGTAGCGTATGTGCCGTGTATGACCTTTCTGCAAAACCGGCCTTTGCCATGGCTCCATTGACCACTACCTGCATACTTCTTACACAATAGGCTCTATTCGTCTGTTCGCTTGTAAACAGATATTCCTTCGGTCGTCCGGCCGATACGTAAAAACTACGTAACTTGTCTAATAGATGATGTGGAAGCAACGTGTATCTGTCTTTTGCTCCTTTTCCCTGGCTTACCTTGATCCGCCCATCAGCACTCTCGATGTCTTTGATACGCAAATTACAGACCTCACTGATGCGCATACCGCAACCATACAGCAAGCCCACAACACAATATTCCTTTAGTGAAAGCCCTGATTCAAACAGTTTAGCCACCTCCATCTCACTCATGATATTGGGCAGGAGAAACTGTTTCTTTGGATACAGATTACTGGGTACGATGTAATGGATCTTCATCACTTTTTGAAAAAGAAACTACATGCCTGAGCTACACTGCGACACTTCGCACGACCCACCTTGTGGACTGACTTTATGTACATGATGTACTGTTCTATATCCTCTTGAGTGATTTTTTCTACCTTCTTGTGATTAAAATACTTGAAGAGCAGTGTCATCTCATTGCCATAGCTCTTGATGGTACCTGCACCGTACTCTTTAATGGTCAAGGTCTGAATGAGCTTTTTGATCCACTCTTCTGCATTGGTTGTCAATCTGTTTGCTGAAATTTCATTACCTTTCATGTCTATTACTTACTTTTATATGATTAAATATGTATAACAAGTAAGGCTGTGGGTATTATTTTAGCTTTGGGGGATTTCACCGGAGGTGTCGCTTGAACAAGGGTTTTGCGAAAAAGCGGGTTCAGTGCTAAATTGAACATTTGGAATTCTACTAAACATTTGTGCTAAACCAAACATTTGTGCTTCTAATTCCGCTTCTTCGCAAAGCCCCAAACCGTTCATCATAGATTTTAAAACAAAAAATAATGAGAAAAACACTTTTAGTAATTTTAGCGATACTTATGTATAGTCTGAGTTTGACAGCTCAAAATTTGACTATGGAACAATTATTAGATATTAAAAAGAAAGACTTAGGCAATGTAGAAGATTTTTTAACCGCAAATAGGTGGGAGTTTTTTGAAGACAATCGCCTAACTTAGCGCTGCCTACATATGGACTTATTCCACCCGACTGAAACAGATATTTTATTTTGCAGATGATTTTAAAAGTATTGAATCCCAGAAAGGCACTGAACAAAGCCTTNTTAAAGGTAAAACCCAACAGGGCTGAAATTGAAGCCTTCAAGGCCAACCTCATCGCCCTGATCGACAGGACAAACGACACGGAAAGCGAAGAGTTTCACAAAAATCTGGTTTCTGACTTTCTTAAAGATACCTATTACAAACAAAACCATTTTATCAATACCAAAGGCCGGAATGACCTTGTTATTCACAACGGCCAAAACGCCGACTCCTCGGTCGGAGTAATCCTCGAGGCAAAAAAGCCCACCAACAAAAGCGAGATGATTACTTCCGAAAAACTGAATGTAAAAGCCTTTCAGGAATTGATGTTGTATTACCTGCGGGAGAGATTTACCCACAAAAACCTTGAAATAAAACACCTGGTGGCGACCAACATCAACGAATGGTTTGTCTTTGACGCAACCCTGTTCGACAGACTTTTTGCCCAGAATAAAACCCTTGTCAAACAATTCACTGACTTTGAAGCCGGACGTCTGGCAGATACCAAAACCGACTTTTTCTATAAGCACATCGCCGAACCCTTTATCGACAGCCTGACCCCGGAAATTGAATTTACCTGCTTCAATATCCGGGACTTTGAAAAGCCCTTACGCAATGCCGACAAGGCAGACGATAATAAGCTGATAGCCTTATTCAAACTGTTGTCGCCGGAACATCTTTTAAAACTTCCCTTTACCAATGACAGCAACAGCCTCGACAAGCGGTTTTACAGCGAATTACTGCACATCATCGGCCTGACCGAAACCAAAGACGGAAGCAAGAAAATAATTGAACGGCACAAGGAAGGTGAACGACACACGGGATCCATCCTCGAAAATGCGATCATTCAGCTCGACAGCCTGGATAAAATCAACCGCCTGGACAGGCCGAGCCGGTTTGGAAGCACACACCGGGAGCGGCTTTTTAATGTCGCCCTCGAACTTACGATAACCTGGATCAACAGAATCCTGTTCCTGAAGCTGCTGGAAGCCCAACTCATATCCTATCACAAAGGCGACACGTCGTATGCCTTTCTACACCTGCAGAAAATAAAAGACTATGACGAACTGGACAGCCTGTTCTTTCAGGTATTGGCACGAAAGTTTGACCTGAGAAATGAGGATGTGAGCAAGGTGTTTGAGAAGGTTCCGTATCTCAACAGCTCGCTATTTGAACCCACTGAACTGGAACAGACCACCCTGTTTATCAGCAATCTGAAAGACGACAAGACCATACCCGTCATTGCTTCGACCGCNGCCAAAGACCCGCAAGGGAAGAAGCGGACAGGTGATCTGAGTACGCTCCGGTATTTGTTTGAGTTTCTGGATGCCTACGACTTTGGTGCTGAAGGCGGTGAGGAAATTCAGGAAGACAACAAGACGCTGATCAATGCTTCGGTTCTCGGATTGATCTTCGAGAAAATCAACGGATACAAGGACGGTTCGTTTTTCACNCCCGGCTTCATCACCATGTATATGTGCCGTGAAACCATCCGCAAAGCCGTGGTGCAGAAATTTAATGAAAGTAAACAATGGAATTGCACCACTCCGGAAGAGCTGTATGACAAGATCGAAGACCGCGTAGAAGCCAACAATATCGTCAACAGCATCAAGATCTGTGATCCGGCCGTCGGTTCCGGCCACTTCTTGGTCTCGGCACTCAATGAGATGATAGCCATCAAGAATGACCTGAAGATCCTGCAAGACCGCGATGGAAGGCGACTCAAGGAATATCAGGTGGAAGTGATCAATGATGAGCTGATTGTAACGGATGAGGAGGGCGAACTCTTTGAATACAACCCGACCGCCAAGGAGAGCCAGCGCGTCCAGGAAACACTCTTCCACGAGAAGCAGACCATCATAGAAAACTGCCTTTTCGGGGTGGACATCAACCCCAATTCGGTAAAAATCTGCCGGTTGCGACTGTGGATAGAGCTGCTGAAAAATGCCTACTATAAAAACAGTACGGAGCTCGAAACCCTGCCTAATATCGACATCAACATCAAATGCGGAAACTCACTGGTAAGCCGGTTTGCCATAGATGCCAACCTGAACCAGGCCCTGAANAANAGCAAGTGGACGATAGACAGCTACCGGCTGGCGGTGGACACCTACAGGAATGCGGACAATAAGGAGCAGAAAAGGGAGATGGAGCGGCTGATCAACACCATAAAATCGGATTTCAGGAGTGAAATCTCGCGCGATGACCCCAAGGCTAAGAAACTCTATAAGCTGCAAGGCGAACTGGTAAACATGACCGGCCAGCTAAGCCTCTTTGAGATGAGTAAGAAGGAAAAGGCCGCATGGGATAAGAAGGTCAGGCAACTGACTGAAGANAGCCAAAAACTTGAAGCCGAGATAGAAGAGATCAAGGCCAACAAGATCTATGAAAATGCCTTTGAATGGCGATTTGAATTTCCGGAGGTGCTGAATGATGAGGGTGAATTTGTGGGCTTTGACGTGGTGATTGGGAATCCGCCGTATATACAATTACAAGCTATAAAGGAAGTTTCGGAGCAACTAAAACGCTTTGAGTTTGCGACCTATGAAAAGACAGGCGACATCTATTCCTTGTTTTACGAAAAAGGAAATATTATACTTAAAGAAAATGGAATTTTAGGCTACATCACCTCCAACAAATGGATGCGGGCTAATTATGGAAAATCAACCCGTAATTACTTNTTAAACCATACACAACCAGTGCTGCTAATAGATTTAGGCAGCGGTATTTTTGAAGAAGCTACGGTAGATTCTAATATACTTATTTTCAAAAAACAAAAGTACCAAAATCCTTTTGAAGCCTTAGACATAAGTAANAGAGAAAATGTAGGTGATTTATATGTTTTGGATAGGAATAAAATNAACTATTTCCCCAAAATAGATGAAAACTGGGCTATTGCTGATAAAACAGAGCAAAGTATNAAAGGAAAAATTGAACGATTGGGTAAACCCTTGAAAGATTGGGATATACAAATTAATTATGGTATCAAAACAGGCTACAACGAAGCATTTATCATAAATGGAGAAAAACGAAAAGAACTAATAGCTCTGGATCCTAAAAGTGCCGAAATTATTAAACCTATTTTGCGTGGTAGAGACATCAAACGCTACAAAGCAGAATTTGCGGATTTGTGGTTGATTGCAACTTTTCCAGCTTTACATTTGGATATTGACAATTATCCTGCTGTGAAACAATATTTACAAGAATTCTTACCTAAATTAAATCAAACAGGTGAAGAATATATTAATACAAGTGGGGCTAAAGAAAAACTANNGAAAAAAACAGGTAATAAATGGTTTGAGACACAAGATCAAATTGGTTTCTACCAAGACTTTGAAAAGGAGAAGATAGTTTGGAAAAGAATTGGTTCCGTTATACGTTTTCAATATGATGATTCAAAAGTATTTTGTTTAGACAGTACATGCTTCTTAGTAGGTAAGGATATAAAGTTTTTAATTGGTATTTTAAATTCTAAAATAGCAATTAAGCAATTATTAGAGAACTCTCCAAAAACTGGAACTGGAGATGTTATTACTAGTGTTCAGGCATTAGAGCCTATTTTAATTCCATCACTTTCAAATTTAGAGCAACAACCCTTCATAAATTTGGTAGAACAAATTTTAGTTAAAAAAGAAAAGAATGAAGACACCACCGACCTCGAAAACCAGATCGACCAGTTGGTTTACCGGCTCTACGATTTGACAGAAGAAGAAATCGCCATCATAGAAAGTTCAAATAAATAATCGATTTTTAAAAGGCGATTCACGAACACCTCAGAAAAAAGTATAACAAGTGAGTAAATTAAAATAATAGAAGGGGCATGAAAGCAGTTGACACGGTGAAGAAAGGAACTAATTTATACAAATAATTGTATTCATTTAATGACCGTAAATAAATTTAGAAGTAATGCAACCGGACTGTGCAGCCACGCATCATTATTCCGGAAATATCCGGGGAGAAGTTCATGTATCCGGATGATAGGGTGATGTGTTTCCATCCGATATTCATGGAGATTGATTATGGGAATTTGAGGGAGTGATTATATTTATAGGGAAATATAAAGGATATGGGGGATATACAGATGTTAGCTGACAGCTTAAAACCCAACGCTCATTTGGCACATTTGCATTTTCCGACCGCACAAAACCAACGCTTCAAAAATGCAAAAGAGCCAAATTTTCCATACACAACTAAAAATAATAAATCGTAACTTGCAATCCATTTTAATTAAATAGGAAATTGACATTTAAAACCCAACATATCGCCAAGGCTTTCGGAGAGAANAAAGTTCTCAAAGATGTTTCCTTTACATTACAGAAAGGAACAATAACGGTATTGATGGGTACAAATGGAAGCGGAAAAACTACCTTGTTCAATATTCTGACTGGATTTTTGAAAGCTGATAATGGCGAAATCTTCCTAAATGAGAGAAATATCACCAATAAACCTCCGTATTTGCTTAACCAAATTGGGATAAGTAGAACTTTTCAGGATATGCGGTTGATAGGNAAACTGACTGTCAAAGAAAATGTTTTGTTGGCTTTTACAAACCAACAGGGAGAAAATTGGTGGAATACATTTTTCCCAAATGCTAAAGTTAAGGCAGAGCAGCTACACAATGCTGAAAAAGCAAACAAATTACTACAATTTTGTTTTATTGACCATATTGCACAAAACAAAGCGGATGAAATCTCTTACGGACAACAAAAATTGTTGAATCTGGCTTGTTGTATGGCAAATGATGCGGAAATCATTTTGTTGGACGAACCTGTGGCTGGTGTAAATCCTGTGTTTCGGGAGCGATTGACAGAGATTATTCAAAATCTTAAAGCACAAGGGAAAGCCATTTTGATAATTGAACATAATACTGATTTTATTGAACAAATTGCTGATGAAATATTGTTTTTGAATGATGGCATTTTGACGAGATTTGAAAATTATGAATCGCTTAGAAATAACCCTCAAGTACAGGAAGCCTATATATGAGTTTATTGAAAATAGAACATATCAGCACGGGTTACGACAAAAGCAGGTTTTGTTTGATGTTTCTTTGGAGTTAAAGGAAAACGAAAGCGTTTTATTGGTAGGCTCTAACGGTTCAGGAAAAAGCACCTTATTTAAAGCAATTTTCGGCTTATTGGATATTTGGGAAGGTTCGGTTGAATTTGAAAACCAAATTTTGCATACCCCAAAACTCAAAGCTCCAACCTCGAAACTCATTCAAAAGGATTGATGTACATTCCTCAAAAGAATGAATTATATGAAGATTTGAGCGTGACAGAAAATATCAAGTTTAGCCTGCTTCATTTGAACCATAAGGCAGATGCACAAAACAGATTGGAAGAGGTATATACAATGCTACCTGTTTTAAAAAGTAAACATAAGCAAACAGCCGACCGATTAAGTGGTGGAGAAAGAAAATTGCTATCTTTGGCGATGGTGCTTGCCAATAAGCCTAAAATTTTGTTATACGACGAACCTTTGGCAGGTTTAAGCAGTCAAAATATAGAAACGGTATTAAGGTGGCTGAACCATTTAAAACAAAATGGCACCACTTTGGTATTAATCGAGCATAGAATAAAAGAATTGATTGGTTTGGCAGATAGAATAATAGGTTTAAAATTAGGAACTTTGACCACAGAAAATTTAAATGATTTAGAAACCATAAAGCAGTTTTTGGTATGAAATTCTAAAGATTTCCAACAAAATATATAAAAAGGTAAAATTAAATACAAATGAAAAATAAAGGAATAATAATAGGAGTTTTAGCAGTTGCTTTATTGGCAATTGGTTTTTGGTGGTGGAAAGGGAAGGAGAGTAAAACGAAGGATAAAGAGGTTGTTAAGATTGGGGCTATTCTACCTTTGACAGGAGAAGCTGCTAACTATGGAACTGGGCTNAAAAAAGGAATGGATTTAGCAATTAAAGAAATTAATTCCACCTCTTCTAACACGCCAATTCAAATCATATTTGAAGATGATAAAGGAACTCCTAATGCCGGAATTGCAGCATATAACAAACTAAAATCTATTGATAGGGTAAACTATATTATTGGTGGAATGTTTTCTAATGTAGCACTTTCTCTTGCTCCAATGGCAGAAAAAGATGATGTTATATTAATGTCGCCTACAGCATCAGCAGTTGAATACTCCAATTTTGGAGATCACGTATTTAGAATATATCCTTCTGACACATACGATGGAGATTTTCTTGCAGATTTTACATTTAATCAGTTAGGCTCAACAAATGTTGCAATACTTTCAGTTGATGCTGCCTCTACAATTGAAGTAAGTAAAATATTCGCTGAAAAATTTAAGCTGAATGGTGGAATTGTCGGCTTTACAAACAATTATAAACAGGGAGANAAAAACTTTAGAACAATACTACAAAAGTTGAAATCAGTAGAAGCAGAAGTAATTTTTATACCTGGTTATATTGAGGATATTGCAACATTATTAAAACAAGCTAAAGAACTTGGAGTANNAAAAACTTTCTTAACAATTTCAACTGTTTATGATAAAAAGTTATTTGATATTGTAGGCGATGCAGCTGAAGGGTTAATATTTTCAGCTCCTGCTTATGATGCAAATAGCTCTAATGCTGAAACTCAAAATTTTGTCAATTTGTATAAAAAGGAATATGGGGAAACGCCCGACATTTTAGCAGCTTATGGATATGATGTGGTTAAAATTAGCTATCAAGCTATATCTAAATCCCCTACTAAATTGAGTGAAATAATAAACAACCTCTATAATACAATAGATTATCCAGGAGTTACAGGCAAAATGAATTTTGACAAAAATGGAGATGTTGTAAAACAGCTTAAAATCCTTACAGTTAGGGGCAAATCATTTATAGAATACTAAATGGAAAGAGCAAAATATTTCGACTATTTACAAGAAACTTCTAAACTTGTCCTTCCAATAATCAAGGAACAAGTTGAAAAAGTAAGTCATAATGAAAGTGAGTTAAAGGCTATTCTATTGTTNTTNTATGAAAAACGATTTAGCAAATCTCTTTTGAAACCTGCATTATTTCGTCTTGCCTATGAAATTTGTGGAGGTAAAAACTTTAATAATATTTTACCCATTGCTGCCGCTTTCGAGGTTTTAAATATTTCATCGTATCAAGCAAACGCATCTTTTGACAACAAAATTGGCGTTTTGACAAAAGAAGAAAAAGACAGCCAATTTATTGCTTCTATGATTTCTCGGGAAATTTCTGATAATCTGATAAATCAATGTGAAGGCGTATTAAGTGATTCGGTTTTAAATAAAGTGAGAAAGTGCGTAAGTAAGAGCAATAGCTTTATATACAAAGCACAACACTACGATTTAAACTTATTGTCAGTTCATAAAATTGACAAATATGAAGATTATAAATTTTATCTAAAACACTATATTGACAGATGTTATTTTGGAAGTGGTGTNTTTTCTGGACAATGTGCATTAGCAGGAGCAGTGGCGGCTAATGCGACTGAAAATCAGCAAGAATTATTAATGCAATTTGGAGAGTTATATGGTACAGCTTTGCATATTATCAACGACTTAGCTGACTATTATCCAGGAGAAGAAAGAAAAACAAAGTTATATCAAGACGATTTTTGTGATTTTAGGAATGGACGACTAACACTTCCTTTATACTTACTTTTAAATTCTAAGAATGAAGAAGTAATAAAATCCATTGCAGAACTTTCAAAAAAGAAGATNTATTCTTTTGAAGATTATTCACTGATTCAAAATTTTATTTCAAAAGAGGGAATAGTCGAAAAATGCAAAACCTTAACAAATGAAAAATTCATTAAAGCAAAACAACATTTAAAAGAGTTCCCTTTGGATGATACAAAGCAACTATTACTGGCTTTACTTTCTGTACTTGAATCAAATAAATTTTATCATAGAATTAAACATATCCAAATTGAACTGAAAAAAATTATCGCCTTTTCTTTAAATATGTAAACAATAATATCAGAAGCTACCTTACTGACAACTTAAAATTATTAAAGATGACTAAACTTAAAATATGGTTGATTAGAAAACGTACTTGGGTATATGTGACTACTATCATTTTGTTGATAGTCACTTTTTATTCATTTATGTTACCAAATGAATACACATACGATGTTTGGAAAATAATATCAGAAATATCAGGGTCCATAAGTAATAGTAATATTTCTTCTAAATGGAATCACTTGGTACTGACTGGGATATTTTTACTACTCCCATTATTAGTCACTTACGCAATTTCTGTAATTATCTTCCCTATACAACCTTGGGATATTCTAAATACAATTGGNAAAAAGAGAAAAAATACAGCAAAACTCTGCTATGCCTTATTGGAAACTCAACTTGAAAATATTACTCAAAAAATTCAAGACTTAAATAAAGGAATTGTTGTAAATCAAGATGAAGCAAATGAAATTCAAGAAAAAGTACTTCCTATAGTTTCAGAAAAGAAATGGTATGCCACTTCACTTTTAGAGCCTGATGAAATTTGGGCAGACGATAATCATAAAAATTCATTAGAATATACTATTGCCAATGCCAAGAAAAGAAGTTTAAGTTTAGTAAGGTTTATTGTAACAAATAATTTACCAAAGGTTAAGGGTCAAGTGGATACTGCTGGTTCAGCAATAAATGAAATATCGAAACTGCACAAACGAAATAATTTCAAGTTATATTTAATAGATGAAAATAAATTCAAAACGTGTTTTGGTGCTTGTGGTATTGATGAGGAATATTTAGANTTTTTATTAGTAGATGGCGAAGTCGTATGTGGACTAAAGAACAATAAATCCACATATAAAACTATTACAGAAAACGAAACATACCACCTATTTGTAAAAGATTCGCCCAAAGAATTAGAAAACTACAAAAAATTAGTTGACAAACTGCTGCTTGAAGATAATCACGATAATGCTCCTAATACAGTAACTCTAACATAGAAAATTGAGTCAAATAATTTTAAATATCATTATTTTGTCATCTTTGATGAGTCTTATATCTCAGTCTTTTTATCTGATATATAATTCATCAAAACATTTACATTTATCCCACGCCATTACTTTAACATTTGGTGCATACTTTACTTATTTTATCAGCATCCAACAAAATTTAGCATTACCATTTGCAATACTTATCTCTATTGTATCTGGAATATTAATAATGTTATTTGTTAATCATTTTATTTACACTCCACTTCATAACAANAAAAAAGAGCGTTGGCAAATACTCATTGCATCTCTTGGAGTATATATTGTATTACAAAATTTGGTTTCAATGATTTGGGATAATCAGATATTAAGTTTCCGTACTTGGGCTGTAAAAGCAGGCGCCTTTATGGGAGCTTATATTACAGATGTGCAGATTATTACAATAATTGCGAGTATTGGGTTATTGATTTTGAGTTATCTTTTTCTGGAGAAAACAAGTATTGGACAAAAGATAAAAGCCGTTTCTTCCAATCCGGAGTTGAGCAGTATTTTGGGTATTTCCAAATACAAAGCCGTAGTTTGGAGTTTTGTCATTGGGTCGGGTTTGGCGGCTTGTGCAGGCATCCTTATCGCAGCAGATACAGATATGACACCTACAATGGGTTTTAACTGGTTGCTTTATGCGGTAGTAGCAATGATAATCGGAGGTTTGGGTAAAATGCGGTATTTATTATTGGGTTCATTATTGTTGGCTACGGCACAGCATCTTTCGGCATACTATTTAGACAGCAAATGGATGAATGCCACAGCTTTTGTGATACTGATAGTTTTTCTTTACTTTAAACCGTATGGGTTTAGTGGGCGNCGGATTAAGAAAGCAGAAATATAATGGACTATATTTTACATTTGGGCATATTAATCTGTATATATACCATACTCGCACAATCTTTGAGTTTGGTGGCAGGTTATAGTGGGCAGATGTCTTTGGCTCACGCTGGTTTTTATGGAATTGGGGCATATACTACAGCTTTGCTCTCGGTAAATTATGGTTTTCCAGTTCTACTGACCATTCCAATATCTTTATTGCTTTCGGGTATTATTGCTTATTTGGTTTCAAAAGTAGCCGTCAAAACCATTGATGATTATTACATAATAATTACATTGGGCATTCAGGTAGTTATNTTTTCCATTATGAATAACTGGCAAGAACTCACAAGAGGTCCTTTGGGTATTCCGGGAATACCAAGTTTTGAAGTCTTTGGTTTTATCTTTGACAGTAAAGTTTCATTTTTACTTTTATCCATATTCTTTGCAGGTTTTGTTTGGTTTATCTTGCATAATATAACCAGTTCGCCATTTGGCAGAATGTTAAGAGCATTGAGTGAAGATGAAGTTTATACTAAAAGTCTGGGAAAAAATGTAAGTCAGGCAAAAGTGGTTTCTTTTGTTATTAGTGGAATGTTGGCTTCCATTGCAGGAGTATTGTATGCACATTACATCAGCTATATTGATCCGACAAGTTTTACTATTGACGAGTCTATTTTTATTCTAAGTATTGTCATTATCGGAGGAATGAGAAACTTAAAAGGAATTTTCTTTGCATCAGCGTTTTTGGTTCTTTTACCTGAAGCCTTGCGTTTTGTGGGAATGCCATCTTCTATTGCCGCCAATATGCGACAAATAATTTACGGAATTGCTTTAATTATAGTGGTCTATCAGATGGGCGAAAAGCGGAAACAATACAAATTAGAAAATGCTAACACCTAAGTCATACACATTTGTATTTTGCAACCACACAAGCCAACACTTCAAAAATGCAAAAGAGTATGACTTGCCCAACGCGAAACCTAACGGACAAAATAAAGCCGTCAGATAACATTAACCCGAATATCCAAAAACCCACCAAAAATCTTCCAAATTAATCCACTAAACCGGGCGGCTTTTGAATATTCGGTGTTCAGCGAGACCGGTTGATGGACTGTATTCATCTTAGGTGAATTACTAACTTTTTACCGGATGGATGGCGGACTTTTGTCAGTCAAAGCAGGAAGATAGAACTTATCTTCCACAATGGAAGGCATGGCAGTGCCACCCTGCATGGAGGCGCTTTGTTCCGGAATACTTCTCCCCATGGTGGCTCAATATACTCCGGAATCAGAGGTCCCCTTTGACCGGAATATTTACAATCAGGGAGTAAGTCCTTTGAAAATAAAATTGTATCGTAAACAGGAAACTATTATCTTTGTCAAAACGTTGTAAAGATTGGAATTTTTGAAATTGAGTTTTTACCGGAAGCATTGGAATATCTAAATGAAATTCCAATCAAAGCCAAGGACAAGATCCTNTTTAACATGGCTATGGCAAAATCCAGAAAAGACCCAAAGTTGTTCAAACCGTTGATTGATGGAATTTGGTATTTCAGAGCTCAACACTTCGGTATTCATTATAGAATTTTTGCTTTTTGGGACAAGACAAATAAAATTGACACCTTGGTAATTGCGACACATGGGATTATCAAGAAAAGTGACAAACCAGAAAAATCAGAAATTTTAAAGGCTAAGGCCATACGAGATAAATATTTTGAATCAAAAAAATAGTCAAATGAAAACAACCAGTTTCAATGAAGTTTTGGACATACACATAGGCAAACGTGGTACCAAGAAGCGTGAAAAATTCGAACTAGAACTACGAATTGAACTTTTGGGTGATGCGATTAAAAAGGCCAGAAAAGCGAAACGTTTAACGCAAGAACAACTCGGAAAATTAGTAGGTGTCCAAAAGCACAAATCTCAAAAGTGGAAAACTCAGCAACTGATGCGAGATTTGCCACCATTCTAAAGGTATTTGATGCTTTAGACGCAAAAGTAAAATTTAGTGTAGAAATAGACGATCAAGAATTAATGATAAGGGAATAAGAATGGCCAGATCATAACAATGCACCGGCCGCCAGACTCCCAAAGGGTCGTCCGTTGCTAGTGCAAACCATTAACAGCAAGCATTTTAAAACTAGTCACTTACAGGCAAAAAACCCTTATCCCCCAATGACTTAATGATACTTCTTAGCAAATAGCTGTTGTCAAATCTAAGAACATACTTTCTGGTCCCATCTTTTTCCGGGANAATCATCTNTTTATCAATCAACCGCTTAATTTGCCTTGACACCTCTGCATCTGCCTTTCCAACAAAAAACTCCTTTACATCAGCAGCCTGAATAACCTGCAAGTCAATGACTTNTTTCAAAATTTTTGATTCTTTATCTGTAATGTATTTTCGTTCCAATGAATACCTGATGGCCGGCAAGAGTATTTCTTTGCGAAGAAAAGTGTAATCTGACAGCTTATCTATTTTTTCAATTTCTTCCTTTAGACCTTTTAATACATATTCGACCCAGGCAATTATTCCTGTATCAGTTCCCTTATCGGCTTCGGACAAGAAATGGTAATAGTCATTGCGATTACTACAAAAAACTGCTGTTGGATTTATAATCCTGCCAACATTTACATTAAAGCCTGTCTTGACAAGCATTGCATAAGTAAATAAACGAACTGTCCTGCCGTTTCCATTCCCGTATGGGTGTATCCAGACAAAACGATGATGAGCAATGGCAGCTTTTATTAAATCATATTTGGGACTATCTTCCCGATTTACAAAATCAATAAGTTCATCCATATAATCATCGACCCTCAACCAATCAGGCGGCCTATGAGACGACTTATTTATTTTCAGATTTATTTTCCTGTATTCCCCGGGAGTGGCATCGCCTTNCCCTTCAGGTGGTGGCAATAATCCATCTACTATCATTTTGTGCATCTCACTAAGAAACGCCCTGTTCATTGGGTAATCATTTACATTCTGTTCTATGAAAGCCATTGCTTTTTCAATGTTCCGGATTTCCTTTATGCCGGGTGGGACTTTCCCGGGTTCCGTTAGTTTCGTTTCGATATATTCGGCAATAGTTGTGTTATTACCTTCAATCCTTGCCGAACCGATACTTTCAAGAGTATGGAATAAATTTTTTAATTGAANAANAACTTTCGGATGAGTCGAACCACCAGGCTGTTTTCTTCTTAGGTAATCCAATTCAATGATTAAATCCGTAAGAGTTGAACCGAATGACGGTTCCACTAATTTCAAATCATAGTGTATAAATTTCGCCTCTGACATTTGAAAACTTTATTTTTGAATTAACATCATCCAAATCAGGAATTAACATCACATCATTTATTAGTCTTGTTATTCAATAACTTACAAATATACAACGCTTATCAACAATTAACAAGTTAAAAATAAGGATTTGCAATTTGCATGCTAAGCGCAAGCGCCGCCATGGTCGTCCTTGGTACTGTATTGCATTCCGCCTATATTGACAATTAACATATAGAGAAATATACCTGCCGCCAACCTTAATCCGGATATCCAATTAGGTATGATCGTCGATGGCTTAAAAAAGATATACGAAGGCGGTTGATTACAGAAATTTGGGGAAGTGATTATATTTATACGGGAAATTTACGCCATATGGCGTAAATACAATCGTTAGCGGTCATTGTAGGACGACCTAACGAAAACAGAAATTTGAACTTTTAAAAGGAAAATAAAATGACAAGTAAAATACCAACAGTAGAAACGCAAATGCTAATCAGAAAACCTGTTTCACTAGTTTTTCAAGCTATTCTTGACCCGACAATTACAACTAACTTTTGGTTTACCAAATCAAATGGAAAGTTAGAAGTAGGAAAAACTGTAAAATGGGAATGGGAAATGTATGGCGTTTCTAGCAACGTTTTGACAAAAGAAATTATTCCGAACAAACTTATTTCAACAGAATGGGGCGACCCTGCAACGACTGTAGATTACGAGTTTACCGAATTGACAGACGAAACGACTTACGTTGTAATCAAAAATTACGGTTTCAAAGAAACAGGAGACGATTTAATCCAAGCAGTTCAAGATAATACAGGCGGTTTTACAACAGTTTTAGACGGAATGAAAGCATATTTAGAACACAATATCAAACTGAATTTAATTGCTGACAAATTCCCAAAAGAAGTAAGTAATCACGGTAAATAAATTGAAAAACTTAACGACAAAAAACAACGAACCGCTAACAGGCAGTTTGGCAAAATGGCGGGTTCAGTGCTAAATACAACGGCAGTTCTTCGATTGAACTTTAGTGCAAAACCGAACATTTCGGCTTCGATTTCCGCCATTACGCAAAGCCGCAANNAAACGTTATCAGCAATCCTACCGACACCTGTCTTCGAAATAAAAACCGAAGAGTTCACCATAAATAGTTCTTCGGAAAGTTGCACCTTTGCATTACTTTTTTAATTAATCGTGAATGACTAAAAACGAACAAGATATAGTAAAACGAAGCAAAGAAATTACCGAAAACTATTTTCAGTTTTTGGAAAAACATATTGCTGATGTTGTTTCGGGAAATGAGAGTGATTTTATGGAAATCAACGAAATTGCAAAACATCTTTTCATTTCTCACAAGCATTTGAGCGACACCGTTCAAAAAGAAACAGGAAATCATCCTTGTCATTTTTATGACCTTAAAATTCTCGGTGAAGCCAANAGAATGCTTTCCGAAACAGATAAATCAGTTGCTGAAATTGCAAAAATATTGACTTACGACCCTTCAAACTTTACAAAATTCTTTAAAAAGTTTGTTGGCCAAACACCAATAAAATTCAGACAAGAAAATAAAAATTATAAACAATGACACTAAGAATACTCAACTCCGTTCTAATTCTTTTTGCCGTATTCATGGGAATAAAACACGGTTGGAATATGCTTACCGCCAAACCCGAAATGCTGGAAATGTTCGGTAAATGGAATTTCAGTAAAAATGCCGTTATCATCAATGGAGCGATAACATTACTAGCTTCGCTTTTGATATTATTTCCCAAAACATTCGTATGGGGAAATTTCCTAATGGCAGCAGGAATATTGATGATTATTTGCCTGCAATTATTGAGCAAAGACCTGAAAGGAGCAGCCATAGAAATTCCGTTTTTATTACTGAATTTGGTAATCATCTATTTGCAACACCCTTTTAGAATTATGGATTAAAAATTACGAATTAAAATGGCCTATTTCAAATTAATCTTAATATCATTATTGTTGTCCATTTCGCTTACGGCGTGTGGCCAAGTAAACAGTAACAAAACAAACACAAATAACACGCTAAATTCAAAAGAAATGCAAGACGAAACTATATTAAAACCCGTAAAAGCTTTGATGGAAGCGATGCAAGCAGAAAATTCCGAACTTATCNNAACTCAATTTGCAAAAACTGCAACCCAAGCATATGGAGCCGACGGAATAATGAAATCAGCCGAAGAAACCAAAAAATGGATAGAAAGTGATATTATCAGTCGTCAGGGCAAAGTTGCAAATCCTGAATACAGCATAATCAGTGATAACGAAGTGGTCGTAAAAGGGCAGTATTCAAGCCGTGGCTATACAAACAAAGCCAACTTTTTGTTTACCGTTGAGAACGGACTAATTACCAGTTGGAGAATGAGATATTGAAATTGCAGATTTTAAATCTCAATTCGTAATTCGTAATTTTAGTCTCGTAATTTGCAATTCGTAAATCGTAAATCGTAAATCGTAAATCGTAATTCGTAAATCGTAATTCGTAATTGATATTAATATGCACCATACTTTACTCTTGATTCTCGGTTTATTATTCGCAGTAATGCTGTTGGTATTATTGGCACAACGTATCAAAATTGCCTATCCCATTTTTTTGGTTATTGCAGGATTAACAATAAGTTTTATCCCGGGCATACCGCAGTTGCATCTCGACCCCGAATTGATATTTTTGATTTTCTTACCACCGCTTTTGTATGAAGCAGCATGGTACACCTCATGGAACGACTTTTGGAAATGGAAACGTTCTATTGCCTTAATGGCTTTTGGTTTGGTGTTTTTCACTTCATTGGTAGTGGCTTATGCTTCTTCTGCTTTCATTCCGGGATTTACATTGGCATTAGGTTTTTGTTAGGGAATTGTATCGCCACCCGATGCCGTTGCTGCAGCTACCGTATTGAAAGGAATGAAGGTTCCTAAACGACTGATGACCATTCTGGAAGGCGAAAGTCTGGTAAATGATGCTTCTTCACTGATTGTTTTCAAATTTGCTTTATTGGCAATTCTTACCGGAACTTTCTCAATGCAGGAAGCCACCGGACAGTTTTTTATAGTGGCTGGAATGGGCATTGTTGTTGGATTAGTCGGTGCGCATATTATGTATGCCATTCATCGGTTTTTACCCACTACCCCTGCTATTGATGCTACACTTACCGTAATGACACCTTATATTTTATTTCTGGCTGCCGAGCAATTTCACTTTTCGGGTGTAATGGCAGTGGTAAGTGGCGGATTGTTTATGTCGTACCGTTCACACGAAGTGTTTAAAACAGGTAGCACCCGATTGAATATGCTGGGCGTTTGGACAACGATGATTTTTGTAATGAACGCTTTGGTTTTTATATTGATAGGTTTGGCATTGCCCGAAATTATTGACGGATTGGGCAATTATTCCATTGCAGACGGCATTAAATACGGCTTGATTGTAAGTGCTATCGTCATTGCATTGCGTTTTCTTTGGGTTTATCCTGCAGCTCATATACCACGTTGGTTAAGTGCAAAAGCAAGAAAAGACCCCTCACCCGGCTGGAAAGGTCCATTGGTAATTTCCTGGGCAGGTATGAGAGGCGTTGTTTCGTTGGCTACGGCTCTTTCTATCCCTTTACTGATGACAGATGGAACAGCTTTTCCACAACGCAACCTGATTATTTTCATCACGTTTTTAGTCATTTTTATAACACTTGTATTTCAGGGTTTGACTTTGCCTTTTGTAATCAAACTCATTAAACTGAAAGAGATTGATGATATTTTTCCGGAAGACGAACAACAAGCAGGCATACAATTAAGGTTAAACAATGCAGCATTAAAATTATTGAGCGAAAAATATACAGCCGACATCAAAGAAAATGAATTGGTAGGTTTTTTAAAATCAAATCTTGAAAGTGAAACCCAAAGCATAGCTCAACAATTGCAGTCATTAGAATGTAACGAAACCGAACATCAGGAAATTGAACGCTATCACGAAGTGTTGGCCGACATTTATGCACAACAACGAAAAGAATTGTTTCAGCTTCGCAAAGAAAAATTTTTCAGTGATGAAGAAATACGAAAAGCAGAAATGCAATTAGACTTAAATCAATTGAAAATTGAAAATTAATTACGAATGAATAATTTCGAATTACGAAAATGAAAAGCAATAATGTCGTTCAGCAGAAATCATTTGCATTTGCAATCAGAATTGTAAATGTTTATAAATATTTGACCCTTGANAAAAAGGAATTAGTTTTATCAAAACAACTTTTACGTTATGGTACTTCTATAGGTGCAAATATTGAAGAATCAATTGACGGACAATCCGACAAAGATTTCCTATCTAAAATCAGCATATCGTACAAAGAAGCCAGAGAGACTGTTTATTGGCCAAAACTATTGCAAGCAACCGAATTTTTATTAGCACAGAAAGCTACAAGTTTATTAAATGAAGCAGAAGAACTTTGAAAAACTTGGCAAAATTCAAATAACTCTCAAAGCCCGTAATTCGTAATTTTTAATTCCTAATTGACAATGAACACATCAAGCCATTACAAAATGCATCACTTCATTCCGTGGACACGGACGAAAATTTATAAAATGCTTTTATTAAGTATTTTGCCAACTGCCTTATTTTATTTCTTGGGTTGGAATTGGTTGGCTATTCCGTGGGTTCCTGTGGCATTGATTGGTACGGCTACCGCTTTCATTTCAGGATTTAAAAATACACAAACCTATAACCGCACTTGGGAGGCACGGCAAATTTATGGTTCAATTATCAATTGTAGCCGCACATTGGGAATAATGACAAAAGACTTTGTTCGTGGTGACAATGAAAAAGAATTGCACAAAGAAATTTTATACAGACACTTTGCGTGGCTTACCGCTTTGCGTTTCCAACTTCGTGAAACCAAAAGCTGGGAAAACGTAAAAACNAAAAGCTACAACCGTGAGTATCTGAAATACTACAATGTTCCCGAATGGGAAAGCAGCTTGGACGAAGAACTGAAATCCTTTCTTCCAGAAAACGAAAGGCAATACATTCTTTCTACCAAAAACAGGGCTACGCAAATTCTGGCACAACAATCCGAACGTTTAAAAGAACTAAACAAACAGGGCATCATCACAGACTTTAATTATGTAGCGTTTGAAAATCAACTAAAAGATTTGTACGACCAACAAGGTAAAGCCGAACGCATCAAAAACTTTCCTTATCCACGACAATTTTCGAGCATCAATCTTTATTTTACCAACGTGCTTTGTTTTTTAATTCCTTTGGGATTTATAGGCGAATTATCTAAACATACCGAAAAATTGGGCGACTGGTTTATATGGTTGGCGGTGCCGATGAGTGTTTTGGTCGGTTGGGTATTTTTGGTATTAGAACAAATTGGCGAAAGCACTGAAAATCCGTTTGAAGGCAGTGCTAATGATATTCCGATAACACAAATCAGCCGAATGATAGAAATTGATTTAAGAGAAATGTTGGGCGAAAAAGAGTTGCCACCTGCTGTTCAAGCACAGAATAATATTTTAATGTAATTTTGGATTGACGATTGTGGATTGTGGATTGACGATTGTGGATTGACGATTGTAGATTTTAGATTTATCTGCATAAAATTCGTAAATCGTAATTCGTAAATCACAAATTCGTAAATCGTAATTCGTAAATCACAAATTCGTAAATCACAAATTCGTAAATCACAAATCGTAAATCATAAAATCGTAATTCGTAAATCGCAATTCGTAATTCGTAAATCGCAATTCGTAATTCGTAAATCCCAATTCGTAAATTAATATGAAGGAGCAACTAAAGTTAAGAACCAAAAAGATTGGTCTTGAAACAATAAAATTAATTGATGAACTTCCCAATAATACATCTTCTTGGGCAATATCAAAACAAATAGTTAGAAGTGCTACTTCAATTGGTGCAAATTACAGAGCGGCATGTAGGGCAAAATCCTCTGCTGATTTTATTAATAAACTAAAAATAGTTGAAGAAGAAACAGATGAAACCATTTTTTGGTTAGAAATTTTAGAAGACAGTAATTTAGTAAGTAAAGAAAGAATTGCTAGCTTGAAAGATGAAGTAAATGAAATATTATCTATAATTGTTAAGTCAATAAAAACTGTAAGAAATAATAAAAAGTAAAATGGGATTGACGATTGTAGATTGATGATTGACGATTTTAGATTGCAGATTGTGGAGTGTGGATTGACGATTGTGGATTGACGATTGTGGATTGACGATTTTAGATTAATCAGAACAAATTAAAATTCGCAAAATCGTAATTCGTAAATCAAAAATTCGTAAATCACAAAATCGTAAATCGTAAATCGTAATTCGTAAATCAAAAATTCGTAAATCACAAAATCGTAAATCGTAAATCGTAATTCGTAAATCAAAAATTCGTAAATCACAAAATCGTAAATCGTAAATCGTAATTCGTAAATCGCAAATTCGTAAATCACAAAATCGTAAATCATAAAATCGTAATTCATAAATCGTAATTCGTAATTCACAAAATCGTAATTCACAAATCATATGAGTTTAACAACAGTTCAAAAATGGTATCCGAAAGCACTGACTTCCATTGATACCGTCAATCGCCTTCTAGACACCATCGAAAGAGAATTAGGTTTGCAACCGAATCAATTAATGCACGCAGACAGTATGTGTTGCGATGATGTGAACGCTATTCAATATCCGCCAAGAGCTTTGGAAATGCTCGGTCCGTTTCATTTAGGTGGATTAAATGGATTTCCGTTTGCTGGAATAACAGGAATGAATGCCTTTGCACATCACGTTCCCGAAGACGGTGCAGTTATTGTGTTTTATGCGCCTCATATTGGAATTACCAAAGACGGTACAATCGGGGAAATTCATCGAATCGGGCAACGCGGAAACTCTGCTTGTTGCGGAGCTGCAAAGGGAGCATTGGGCAAGTTGCTTGACGGAAAAATTATAGAAGGTAATATTACGTCATTGGATTTTCAGCAAAACACCATTGAACAGATTTTCCTACATCAAAAGGATAGAATTTTAAAAGCCGAAAATCAAATTTTTGAAGCAACCGAAGTGATGTACGAAGCCATTGACGACCGTATTGAAGTATTGGTGAAAGAAACACATTACCCTTGCAAATACGTTTTATTAGTAGGTGCAATTTTTATCAACGGAGATAAGGATATGGGTTCATTCTGCCAATACAAAAAGTTTGATTGCATCAATATTGAAACAGGCGAACGCAAAAGTTTAATGAACGAATATTATCAATAAATAATGAGAAAAATATTTTTTCCTTGCTGTAATGCTTTCACTTACAGCTTGTGGACAACAACAGAATAACAATCAATTACAAAACAATAAAACAGAGGAACCGACCGATCAACTACACGTCATTTATCTGTATATATCCGGGATGCCGAAAGTACTTTCGTTATAACTGAAATTGGCTAGAGTCCGATAAAATAGAAAAGGCGACTACATGCAGTCGCCTTTTCTGTTAGTTTTCGATGATCGATTATTTAACCTTTACGAACCTGCCTTTGAAGGCGTCTCCCATCACATCAGGCTGTGACCACATTACATTGTAAATACCCGGTGCCAGGCGCCNTACATTGACCTGACCATTGTCCGTCGTTGCATTATTTACCACAATCCTGCCCTGCATATCGATGATGGAATATACCGTCGGCGCATCGGAATTACTCTGCAATGTGATTTGATTGCTCGCCGGATTCGGATATATCTTTCCTTCTGCAATCTTCGTTGTCGTAACATTTATCAGATTGTCTCCCCNCTNTGGATTTACCACATCCACCTTGACAAACAAAGTCAACTCACATCCGCCTTCGTTGCTGATGATAACTGCATAGATACCGGCATGATTCCTGTTGATCCTATTTATTACAGGATTAGGTTGCGTGGAATAAAATCCATTCGGGCCTGTCCACAGATAGCTTGTACCTCCTGTAGCCTGCAACTGTAGCGTCCCTCCATACAGTACCGGATTAGGCGTTGCCGATATTGTACCATTGATATCCAAATACACATTCAAATCAAATGACTTGGTGGCTGAACATCCCGTTGGGCCGGTTCCTTTTACCGTATAGGTACCTGTCATATATACAGGAACATAATACATTACAGGATGTTGGAAGGTGGAGTAGTAACCCCATGGGCCACTCCACTCATAGCCGGTCGCTCCCGTAGCATGCAAATAAGCTGTCGAGAATTCGCATATATCATAATCATCCGCCCAGGCTGTCAGACTCGGTGGCGCCACAACATTGACAGTCGTTGTCGCTGTAGCCGAGCATCCTCCCGGTGCTGTTACTTTCAGGGTATAGGTGCCGCTGTTGGCCGGGGTGACATTCGGTATCTGTGGATTCTGCTGTGTACTTGTCCAGCCGCCGGGGCCTGTCCACAGATAGGCGCCCACACCGGACCCGAACAACTTGAGGGTACTTCCTGTACATGCTGTACTCTGTTCGTGTGTTGCTGTCACTGCCGGTGGATAGCTTACTGTCAATTCAACACTCAGCTGTACATAGCATCCGTTGGCATTTGATATTGTCACCCAATAGGTACCACCCTGCACATGCGATGTTACATTGATTACTGGATTCTGTTGGGTGGATACAAATCCTCCCGGACCTCTCCACAGATAGCTTTGTCCTCCGGATGCCGATAGTTGTGCTGTATTACCTACACAAACAAACTGTGGTGTCACACTTGCCGTGCCATTCGGGCTTTGGTTGACCACTAAATTGACAGATGCTGTAGAGGAGCAGCCTTCGGCATTGGTCACCGTGACGGTATAGTTGCCTGCCATATTTATTTGTGCCAGACCTAATCCCGGATTTTGGAGGGTGCTGGTAAATCCGTTAGGTCCACTCCACAAATAGCTCACACCTCCTGCTGCATACAACCGGGCATAGTGACCTGAACAGACCGGATTGGGATCAGCTTTGGCAGATGCCACCGGCAAAGGATTGACTATTACGTTGGTTGATGCTGTGGATGAACAGCCGCCGGCACTTGTCACTGTTACATTGTAAGTCCCTGCCATTGCAGCAGTAGCATTAACCCGTGTTGGGTTCTGCAGCGTACTCGTCCATCCTCCCGGTCCACTCCAGCTGTAGCTTGTGCCTCCGGTTGATGTCAGGTTGATCGTTGCTCCTGCACATACAGGGCTGTTGGAGCCGGCGGTGGCTATAGGAAGAGGATTGACTGTAACATTGGTAACAGCTACTGCTGAACAACCATTGACATTGGTAACCGTAACGGTATAATTGCCCGACATTGCAACAGTGGCATTTGTTCGGGTCGGATTTTGCAAAGTAGACGTGAAGCCTCCCGGTCCGCTCCAACTATATGATGTACCTCCGGATGATGTCAGACTGATGGTCGCTCCGACGCAGACAGGACTGTTGGAGCTTGCTGTAGCCGCAGGTAGAGCATTAATTACCACATTGGCTGTTGCTGTCGCGGTGCATCCATTGACATCCGTCACTGTTACCGTATAGGTACCCGACATGACGGCTGTTGCATTTGTTAGGGTAGGATTCTGCAGGTTGGAGGTAAAACTGTTTGGTCCGCTCCAACTATACCCGGTTCCACCAGAAGAGGTAAGGTTGATTGTACCACCTACACACACAGGGCTGTTGGAGCCGGCGGTGGCAGAAGGTGGTGTGCAGACGCCAGGTACGGTTGTAACTCCGGCTGATGACGGACTTGACTGTGCATTGTCATTATCACAGTTACACCTCGTTATAATGGTCTGGGCCGGTCCTGTCTGATTGTATGATGGTAGGGTCACACTCCATGTCATACCATTATCAGTGGAATATTGCATTGTACTCCCTGTAGGACAACCACTATCCGGAGCAGAAATGCTACCGCCTGAAACTATACAACCTGAACCACATATACTATTGACTACCACAACATCATCGGGCGCACCTGTCAGATCCGGACATGGTGGAGCGCATTCTGACTGGTGGCTACCAAGCCCATTAAAGGTATCTGTTGCATATCCGTCCCATTCGGTACTTGGATCAAAGGCGTCACTACCGTCGGCATCTCCGATCTTAACACTTACCTTTCTCCTCAAAGTATTATCTGCTGTCGATGTAAGTCCGGTTCCCCACTCTGTACCGGGATCAAACCCAATCTGACCGATGACATCTACTGTACTTCCATTGAATACCAATTCAATGGCATCATCTCCGTTAAAATTCAGGATATTGGATAGTTGATTGGATGCATCGATGATAGCAGGAACAGCATTGATATGCCCGATCACGTATGTACCATACGCGGGTATGCTACCGTTAAGATTAATGATATTACCTGCCGAATTACTTCCATTGGCATAAATCTTAATTGTCGCATTTCCGGCAAGTGTTACAGTCGAAGATGTAGGATTAAAGATCTCGAGCGCCTTATTATTCGACGTACCTTCAACATACTCCGAAAAGAAAATCAAGGAACAATCCTCTGGTGGACAAATGGTCGGAGAGGTTGTTTCACTTACAATCTGGCTGGTACATCCGGTAACATCATCCTTGCATCTTGCATACACTGTAAACGACATTTGTGTATAGGTCGGGGCAGTAATACTCCATGGTGAAGGATCAAGTGNCCACTCCAATGTTGTCCCGGTACCACACCCACTACCCGAAATGGTACCGGTCATGGAAGGACAATCATTATCCACTATGTCAATGACAGGGGCATCAGGACCGGGGCATAAACCCGGAGCAGTAGTAACACCATTTGATACCGGACTGGTTACATTACCATTATAATCACAGTCACACCTTGTCTGGATCGTTTGGACCGGTCCATTCTGATTATACACCGGTATTGTCGCGGACCAGGTCACACCATTATCTGTCGAATACATCAGGGTACTACCAAGAGGACAGCNCCCGGCAGGAGGGGAGATACTTCCTCCGGTAGATGTGCATCCGCTGCCACAAGAGCTGTTGACAATGATTACGTCATCCGGAGCGGAAGTAATATCAGGACATGGCGGCGTACATTCTCNTAAATGACTTCTCAGATCATCGTATGTATCTACCGGGAATCCATCCCATTCTGTAGCCGGATCAAAAACGTCATATGGATTATTATCTCCTTTCTTAATCGTTATTTTTCTGCGTATTGTATTGTCTGCGGTAGAGGTATTTCCCGTACCCCATTCCACACCAGGATCAAAGCCAATCTGACCGATGACATCTACTGCACTGCCATTGTACACCAGTTCTAATGCATCATTTCCATTATATCCCATGGCATTTGAAGTCATGTCAGCAAGCGCCAGCAACGAAGCAGATGCACTGCTATGGGTTATGACAAATGTCCCATAAGGAGCAATCGTTCCTGTTAGATTGATGGTGTTGCTTGGCGTAACGCCACCATTAGCATAGATATTGATGATAGCATTCCCTGACAGGGTGACGGTTGAAGCAGACGGGTTATATATTTCAAGCGCCTTATTATTCGATGTTCCTTCAACATATTCAGAAAAGAAAATAGTCGAGCAATCACTTATCGGACATATGGTAGGCGCTGTTGTAGCACTTGCAACCGTACTGACACATCCTGAAATATCATCCTTACATCTTGCATACACCGTAAATGCTTGATTTGTGTAGGTGGGTGTGGTCACACTCCATGGGCCAAGTGGGTTAGTGGCCCATTCTAAGGTCGTCCCGGTGTCACAACCTGTAGCACTGATAGTCCCTGTGGTTGATGGACACACATTGTCCACGATTGTAATTGTCGGAGCCGGTGGACCGGGACAAAGACCCGGCACAGTTGTCACTCCTGATGATGCAGGGCTTGATTGTGTATTATCATTGTCGCAATTACATCGCGTAATAATGGTTTGAGCCGGTCCATTTTGATTGTAGACTGGAAGTGTAGTACTCCATGTCGCTCCATTATCTGTAGAATATTGCATTGTGCTTCCTACAGGACATTCAGAGGCAGGAGGGGAGATGCTTCCTCCAGATGACATACAACCTGTCCCACAAGTACTATTCACTATTGTTACATCTTCCGGTGCAGCTGAAAGATCCGGGCATGGCGAAGCCGGATCACATTGCGAATAGTGACTTCCCAATCCACTAAAAGTATTATTGGCAAAACCGTCCCACTCAACTGAAGGATCAAAAGCATTACTACCATCAGAATCTCCCTTTTNTACCGATGACTTCCTGCGTATGGTATTGTCCGCTGTCGAAGTATTGCCGCTTCCCCATTCGGTCCCCGGATCAAATCCTATCTGGCCGATGACATCCACTGTGTTTCCGTCAAATATCAACTCAACGGCATCGTCTCCATTGAAAGTAAGATTGCCTGATGTCTGATTGGCAACATCCAGAATATCCTGTGCCGCACTTGTATGGGCAAGTACGAATGTTCCATAAGCCGCGATGGTGCCTGTCAGACTGATGGTCTGACCGGCTGTATTACTGCCGTTGAAGTACAGCTTGACCGATGCATTGCCCGTCAAGGTAACTGCGGATGCAGTCGGGTTATATATCTCTAATGCCTTACTATTGCCAGAACCTTCAATATACTCTGAAATGAAAATTGCCGAACAATCACCTCCGGAGCAATCAGTCGGTGCCGTAGTGGCACTTGCAACAGATCCTACACAACCGGTAACATCATCAATACACCTTGCATATACAGTAAATGATGTCTCTGTATAAGCAGGCGTGATTGCGCCCACGGCCCGGATGGGTTAGTCGCCCACTCCAGTGTAGTCCCTGCACCACAACCTGTAGCACTTATGGTACCTGTTGTTGATGGACATACATTGTCCACAATCGTTATGGCAGGTGTGGCTGGTGTCGTACATGTACCCGGAACAGTAGTTACTCCGGCCGATGACGGGCTTGATTGCCCATTATCACTGTCACAGTTACACCTGGTGATGATGGTCTGCGCCGGTCCTGTCTGATTGTAGGTCGGAATGGTTGCACTCCATGTCAATCCATTGTCTGTAGAATATTGAAGTGTGCTTCCTGCCGGACATCCACTCACAGGTGCGGATATGCTACCTCCCGAAACCGTACATCCTGCACCACAGGTACTGTTGACTATGTCAACATCATCAGGAGCTGATGAAAGATCCGGACAAGAAGGTGCCTGATTACATTCTGAGTCATGGCTTCCCAATCCACTAAAAGTATTATTGGCAAAACCGTCCCACTCAACCGAAGGATCAAATGCATTACTACCATCAGAATCTCCCTTTTTACCGATGACTTCCTGCGTATGGTATTGTCCGCTGTCGAAGTATTGCCGCTTCCCCATTCGGTCCCCGGATCAAATCCTATCTGGCCGATGACATCCACCGTGTTTCCGTCAAATATCAATTCAACGGCATCGTCTCCATTGAAAGTAAGACTGCCTGATGTCTGATTGGCAACATCCAGAATTCCCTGTGCCGCACTTGTATGGGCAAGTACGAATGTACCATAAGCCGCAATGGTGCCTGTCAGACTGATGGTCTGACCTGCTGTATTACTGCCGTTGAAGTACAGCTTGACCGATGCATTGCCCGTCAAGGTAACTGCGGATGCAGTCGGGTTATATATCTCTAATGCCTTACTATTGCCAGAACCTTCAATATACTCTGAAATGAAAATTGCCGAACAATCACCTCCGGAACAATCAGTCGGTGCCGTAGTGGCACTTGCAACAGATCCTACACAACCGGTAACATCATCGATACACCTTGCATATACAGTAAATGATGTCTCTGTATAAGCAGGCGTGATTGCGCCCACGGCCCGGATGGGTTAGTCGCCCACTCCAGTGTAGTCCCTGCACCACAACCTGTAGCACTTATGGTACCTGTTGTTGATGGACATACATTGTCCACAATCGTTATGGCAGGTGTGGCTGGTGTCGTACATGTACCCGGAACAGTAGTTACTCCGGCCGATGACGGGCTTGATTGCCCATTATCACTGTCACAGTTACACCTGGTGATGATGGTCTGCGCCGGTCCTGTCTGATTGTAGGTCGGAATGGTTGCACTCCATGTCAATCCATTGTCTGTAGAATATTGAAGTGTGCTTCCTGCCGGACATCCACTCACAGGTGCGGATATGCTACCTCCCGAAACCGTACATCCTGCACCACAGGTACTGTTGACTATGTCAACATCATCAGGAGCTGATGAAAGATCCGGACAAGAAGGTGCCTGATTACATTCTGAGTCATGGCTTCCCAATCCACTAAAAGTATTATTGGCAAAACCGTCCCACTCAACCGAAGGATCAAATGCATTACTACCATCAGAATCTCCCTTTTTACCGATGACTTCCTGCGTATGGTATTGTCCGCTGTCGAAGTATTGCCGCTTCCCCATTCGGTCCCCGGATCAAATCCTATCTGGCCGATGACATCCACCGTGTTTCCGTCAAATATCAATTCAACGGCATCGTCTCCATTGAAAGTAAGACTGCCTGATGTCTGATTGGCAACATCCAGAATTCCCTGTGCCGCACTTGTATGGGCAAGTACGAATGTACCATAAGCCGCGATGGTGCCTGTCAGACTGATGGTCTGACCGGCTGTATTGCTTCCGTTGAAGTACAGCTTGACCGATGCATTGCCTGTCAAGGTAACTGCGGATGCAGTCGGGTTATATATCTCTAACGCCTTATTATTCGATGATCCTTCAACATACTCTGAAATGAAAATTGTTGAACAATCCCCTCCGGAACAATCAGTCGGTGCTGTAGTGGCACTTGCAACAGATCCTACACAACCGGTAACATCATCAATACACCTTGCATATACAGTAAATGATGTCTCTGTATAAGCAGGCGTGATTGCGCCCACGGCCCGGATGGGTTAGTCGCCCACTCCAGTGTAGTCCCTGCACCACAACCTGTAGCACTTATGGTACCTGTTGTTGATGGACATACATTATCCACAATCGTTATGGCAGGTGTGGCAGGTGTCGTACATGTACCCGGAACAGTAGTTACTCCGGCCGATGATGGGCTTGATTGCCCATTATCACTGTCACAGTTACACCTGGTGATGATGGTCTGCGCCGGTCCCGTCTGATTGTAGGTCGGTATGGTTGCACTCCATGTCAATCCATTGTCTGTAGAATATTGCAGTGTGCTTCCTGCCGGACATCCACTCACAGGTGCGGATATGCTACCTCCTGAAACCGTACATCCTGCACCACAGGTACTGTTGACTATGTCTACATCATCAGGAGCTGATGAAAGATCAGGACAATCAAGGCTAAGTTTTCCAATCCGGTCATCATCATAACCATGATTTCCGCCGGCATCTCCGTCAATGGATTCATTGTATCCTGCGACATTAAAGCCTACTAAGGTCGTTTGTTCAATAGACCTGGTATCATCATAATTAATTCCAGCCAAAGGTTTTTGCCATTGGAAATCTGAAACCTGAGAATAAAGGCAGGAGGTGATGAGCATTGCCACGACAAATAAATATTTTCTCATAAATTAGGGTTTATTAGTTGATACATCAATGTTCTACAAATATTTAATGCAATAGTTACAAGACTTCAGACAATCCCTTTCTAATGCTTCATTTGGTTCATTCCGCCAGACATTATCCACCCAATGCAAAATAATCCTTCGCATCCACCGAAACCGAAAGAATATTGTGTCCGTGACCCGGTAGAAAAGGCGAACATCAAGATCAAAAACATATGTAATTTGTTGAAATGTCCGATATAAGTTAGGTTTTTGCACGATAAATATGATCTCTCAATTCAAACAATTATCCAATTAAATTGCAAAGTGTTTGAAAATTAGGGTTAAATTAAATTGTTTTTTGCAAAGCAAAGTCATATTGCCAGGTTTTTTTACAACTTATCAATTTCAATATTTTTATTATCCGAAAAAAGCAAAAATAGCAGTATGATTTGGATTATCCTACACAGTTGTAATTAATATCCCGGAATTTTTCATATGTAAAATTACATCTTACTTTGATCATTTCGTTTTCAGACAACTAATCATTTATACAGACAATGTTAAGTTTTTCGACATCAGGAAAAAGTCGAATACTTTCAACAATTTCAAACAATTACAACTGAAAAATCACCTCAATCCTAATGGCATTTTCTGATCAGGATATTTTCTGAAGCACCTATCTGTCCAGCGATCTGCATATGTAGCGGTTTTTGAAGTTCCTGAGAAAGGTCGGCTGTTCCAAAACAAATGAATAATCATGCACTATTCAGAAACATCAAATCAAATAACGGCCCAACTTGATTTATCCTAATCCCACAATATCTTCTTGCTGCATTCCCATATTTACACAGCTACGTATCTGACTCAGTGTATCAGTCACTACCTCCGGTCCGGCAAAACAAATCAACAAGTCATGGTGACAGTTAAAATTTTATGGACTCTCCAAATCATCAATACCATATTGATCTTTCAAATTTCTTTCTTTTTCCGCATCAGTAGGACTCAAAGGCTCTGCTAAAAATGAACTCAATCTGGCAGGAATCTGACCAGTGGATTGAACACATTTGTTGTGGTGCAAAAATATCTTTGTAGGCTGATACTTTACGATCCTCCTCTTGTATGGCAACACTTCACGGGCTTAGCAAAAATATTTGTGCGCATATTGTCGGGCTTAGCCCATCTAAAAAAGTCGCCGGATAAAAACCCGACGACTTTCATGTATTAAATTCTATGCTATTCGTTCCTACCTTATCTTTCCTTCCAAATGGGGCTTCAAAAGTTATGATCATGCGCCCTGCAGGCAATCTTTCTGCTTATTCAATAATTAAAGACGTAATGATGGATTAATAGGTTGGAAAAATCATGATAAAATTTGTAAAGTTTTTTACATTGATAAAATAATTCTTATACTTAACCGGCTTTGCTCCTGAAAGTGGTGGTGCATCAGTCCGGTCTGATTCTTCTGAATAGGTTGAAATGAATATACTTTGCCTGGCAAAATATTTATGAAAATTCATAGGTGTCAAAACACCTTAACTTGAGCATTTTGAATAAAAGAATCACGGTCGCACCCACCACTATTGAAGTATAGATTAGTTTGTTGTATTTAGCCAGCCATTCGGGAAGATAAATATCAAAATTGGGCTTGTCAGAAGTAGAAAATCGCCTCGCCCATACAGTCAAGGGACAATATAGCCGGAATACCGCAAGTGTCAAGCCCTCAAGGATGATCAACCCATAACATACCCAAAGCATACTGTCTATTCTATTGGTAAGCACAGCATACACAATATAGAAAATCACAACATTGAAAAACAACCAGATGATGGTGTGCAGTGTTTTTATCAGGATCAACATTATTCTACCCTTTTCCATACATATTGATGTCAACCGGCTTTTACCTGACCTCAATTACCTGGTTGGTTATCTTTATTACTGCTGATTTAAACAAATATAACCCAATTATCGTAGTGCTTTCATCTCAATAATTAGCACCCTATCCTGTAGCTCAAAATCAATTGAGGCAAATGTTTTCTTTACCTTTATCCTATCTTCAATTAGTGCATTATGGACACTTTTTGAAGACCGACCAACTTGCCCTCTGACCTTGCAATCACGCTATAATGACCGGCAGGCAAGGCTGCATCGATCACGCAAGCATTACCCTGGCATTTGCCCGAATATACTTTGCGGCCCATGAAATCAACTATCTCCACCTCAAGGTTGGTTACATTACCGTAGTGAACCGTAAATCTGCCTTTTGCAGGGTTGGGGTAGATCATGAGCTGTGTTTTCTTTGGAAGGGAATGCTCTGCCAAAGAAATGCCACAGGCGGAACTGCTTTGTCCTCCGACTAACATATCTGACAGGCAATTGAGGTAACATTCCAGATTGGTATATCCTGCTACTCCGGTGACGGAAAGGGAAAGTTGCCCTCCATTGTGATCCTGCGAGTCAGGGTCCAGACCATGTAACTCTTCCCAGTAATCGGGCATGCCGTCATTATCCCGATNNCGGCAGGCGGTTCGGGAGCTGAAGCAGGAACAATAAACGCATCGTGAAAGTAATCGGTTCCATCCACGAGAACGGGAGCAACTGTACCGGAGGATACAGGGGCCATCAGTCTTCTGTCCATTTGATCTCTTGGGAATGCACCGCAATTGTGTACCATATATTCCGGGAGATCAGCGGCACTGTGATAGGTAATAGAAGGAAAACCATGTCTTGTTGTCAACTTTTGCGCTATCCCAAAGTCAGTATTAGGATTCGATCCGGCCTGATTGAAATCATTACAACAATAGCAAAGTTGATAATCTGAATAATCCGGATATAAATTCATTTTATTGCCACTGGCAAAAACCTTGTTCTGAGCATACTGGAGTAGGCGGATATCCATCATGGCGAATGGAAAAGCCTGCCTGGTATAGAAGAGGTTGCCTACCCAGTTCATTTCCAGGAAAAAGCGATAGTCTTCACCGGCAGGGTTGATATTTGCTCCATACCAGGATGTCTCATGCGGGTCCCATACGAGATTATTGGAAAGCTCAAGCTTTAACGGGGCAGTGGCACAATAAGGCAACTCACAGATGATTTCGGGCAACCTGCCCACAATACGATTCCAGTTATTATGATGGATACTCAAGCGATCCTGAGGGTCTTCAGCGGTAGAATAATTGATCAGCATACCACCCAAGCCATAGCNGCCTCCAATGGTTTCGGCCAAAAGGCAGTTTTGAATGGTGACATCATGAGATTGGGATAGTTGGACACATTCATCGATGGCATTGGCAAAGGAGCAATGATCAACGATGATGTTGCCGGCACCATCAAGCCTTAGGGCATCATCCAGGATAAAATGCGAGGAAGGAACCTGTTCCGGGTCATGAGGACGTGAGCGCAGATGCCTGAGAATGATGTTGTCACCTGAGCCACCCGGTTCATATACCTGATCGACCAGAAACCCTCTGGTGATGATACCACCCGGCGAGGTTTGTCCTGCGATGGTGACATCTCCCTCGCGGAGTTCGGCGGCAGCATCAATCACACCGCTGACCTTAAATAAAATATACCTAGGCCCGGTTTGTGAAAGGGCATCATTGAAACTACCCGGTCCGCTTGCATTGAGGTTGGTAACATAGATAACACGTCCACCTCGCCCACCTGATGCTGAAGCCCCAAAACCCTCCGCTCCGGGGAATGCGGGTATGCTCTGGCCGAATGCAAGTAAATTAGTAAAGAGAAAGATCAATGTAGAAAAACCGGAATAGAATTTCATCGTGTCAGTATTTAATCCATCAAATTTAAAATATCTACATGATTTTATATTATTCATACCCGGAATTTATTCGGGTCTTTCCAATTTCATGGAAATATCGATAAAAATAATCAATTGCTGATGTCTCCATCCTACCGCACATACGTAATACAGAAGGTACATTCGTTATAGACCAATTTCATTGATCTATACGACTGTAACCTCGGCAATATACCAAAAACTTATGGACTATTATATAAATCATCTTGGCATAACGCAAACAAAATCAGATAGTTAAAATTCCTGATATCCTATTCCCGATATTATACATTTGTTCAGATCAAAAAATTTATAAAATTTTCTGACTTTCCGGGTGACCTTGCAACATTACTTACGTCTTTATTGAGTAATTCGGGTTATTTAATGTAATACCTGAAGAAAAGGAATGTTAATTCGGGTTTAGTCAGAATTTGGCTTATTGCGAATTTTTGTTCCGGCTAAAATAGGTCTGTCAAAGCATTCATCTTTTTTAATTTCCGAATAGCTTATTGCGATTTCGGCCATATTTAACTATTATAATCCTGTGGCACTATGGTGCGGTTCACACACAAAACGCACGACCCCAAAAGGGGTAAAGTACACACACTTTGAGGGCAGTTGCTTTTCGCAACTGCCTTTTTATAAAGATCCATCTATCTGGTGACTAATAGCAAATAATGTAAAAGGATCAATGACTTCTCTATACCCCTTCATTTTCCCTACAGCTGATTTTTCAGGACAATGCCCTATAAGACTCCCCGGCGTATATTGTCGTGCCTACAGAACTGGATTTAAATACATATGTTTTTATTTTGCCTTTCACCCCTTGAAGACTTCAATTAGGGTTTACAATAATCTCAATGGTAAATTGATAATAAGCATATTGATTTAGTCAAAAACAATGAATAAAGCTTCATGGGCTGCACGAATACTTACCTGTCACAACATTGAAAAGATGAGCGGAAGACGGGACTCGAACCCGCTACCTACAGCTTGGGAAGCTGTCGCTCTACCGGGTGAGCTACTTCCGCAGAGAACAATCAAACGCCGATGGATGCCGGCATGATTGACAGGTCAAATTTAATCATTCTCATTCATTTTCTCCCAACGAAAATTTTCAATGTTTTTACCTATTTTTGAACAAAGTTAAATATCATGAAGGTTGACTATATAGCACTTTCAATACCCATCTTCTTTATCCTGATTGCTATTGAGCTTGCCTATACCTATTCCAANAAACTTCGATATTTCAGGCTCAACGATTCCCTCGCTAATCTCAGTCAGGGTATTGGCCAGCAAATCATCGGTGTTTTCATGAAGACTGCTTTGTTTTTCTGTTATCTGTATATCTATGAACATTGGCGCTTNTTTACCTTGCCCAATACCATCTGGATATGGATATTGTTGTTTTTCATTGTTGACTTTTTCTACTATTGGTTCCACAGAAAAAGCCATGAGATCAATGCTTTGTGGGCAGCACATGTCGTCCATCATCAATCTGAGGAATACAATCTTACCGTGGCGCTGAGACAATCCTGGTTTCAGGGCTGGTTTAGCTGGATCTTCTACCTTCCTGTTGCATTCATAGGGTTCAATCCCATCATGTTTCTTACGATGACTGCCTTCAACACCCTGTATCAATTCTGGATTCACACCCGCACCATCGGCAATATGGGTTGGCTGGAATATATATTCAACACGCCTTCACATCACCGGGTACACCACGGCTCCAACCCAAAGTATATTGATAAGAATCACGGAGGCACACTAATCATCTGGGACCGACTGTTTGGGACCTTCCAAAAGGAAGAAGAGACAGTATATTACGGAATTACCAAGCCTGTCAACAGCTGGAATCCTGTATGGGCCAATTTTCAGAACTGGGCTGACATTGTCAAGCTTGCCGGAATGATGCGCACCTGGAAAGATAAAATACTTGTCTTCATCAATCCTCCCGGCTGGCAACCTGATTACCTGGGCGGTCCTCTATATCCGGAAGAAATAGATATTGAAAATTATAGCAAATACGATAAGAAATCTAATGTACATCTCACTGCATATAGCTTTTTTCTGTTCCTGATTGCCCTGGCCGTCGGTACAGCCCTGCTGTTTCGTTTTCCACAGCTCAACATGCTACAATGCTATGCAACCGCAGCCTTTGTGATGGCGACATTGGTCAGCTGTGGTGCTTTATTTGAGCAAAATTTCTGGCTGAAGGCGTTTGAATTCAGTCGGATCCTACTTTCCTTTCTATTGGTGCCATTGTATCTGGAATCATCGTTTTCTATCATCAGATGGATCTTTGTTGCGGTGCAATTCATATCTTTAGCCTGGTTTATCTCAATCTCAAAATCGATTAAAAGTGAAGTCTGAAAAATTCAACCTGATTTTTTCTTACTGACAATCGTCCACCTTTTGCTATAGAGGCAGAGTTCGGGTGGCTGGAAGTTTCGACGAAGCCCCTTTTGGTAGCTGCGTTGATGTATTGGTTCTATATCAATACCGCATTAAAAAACCGATTTGCACAAAAGTATTCGCCGCTCTCATCTGGTCATGGATGGGTGATGTCTTGCTGATGATGGTACCGATCAATGCTAACTTCTTTCTGTTCGGTCTGGGTGCTTTCCTGATCGCCCAACTTGCTTATGCATCCGCCTTTTATGAGGATGCAAGGTTAAGGGTGACCGACCGGTCTGGTTGATGCCATTTGCCATCGCATTTTTTACCACCTATTGCATGTTACTGTTCGGTTATATGGCCCCAAAGCTTGGAGGGCTGAAAATTCCTGTTCTGCTTTACGCCATCGTTATTTCCATCATGGCTATCATGGCATGGACGCGTTATGGCACCGCAAAGGGACGTTCGTACTGGCTTGTAGCTTTGGGAGCCGGGCTTTTCGTTATATCCGATTCCGTTCTTGCCATCAACAAGTTTTCCAACCCGATACCCAATGCAGGCATCATCATCATGCTCACCTATATCCTGGCACAATATGGCATAACGATGGGGGCAATTGCCCGGATCAGGGACAGGTAATGCGAATAGTGTTCAACGGTGGATTTCGATGTAATCCTCCGGGAAACTGGTCCGGGTCGTACGCTTCCCGGAATTTATATTATAAATCAAACTGAAGGTACCCGATTGTGTACTTTAGGCATTATACCAAAAATTTATGGACTATTATATAAATTATCTTGGAATAAAATCGCCTGTCTTATGGCGCTTCCAGCACTTCGATCCTGTAGCCGGCTCTTTTCACGCTATCCATTATTTCAGCTTCAGACTTGTCGAGACCTTGCACAGTAAGGATCTTGTCCTTATTCGTTGTATCGACTTCCCAATTGCCTGCTCCGGCAGATAGATCAAGAAAAGGTGTCACTTTCTCTATACATCCGCTACAATTGATGTTGGTCTTAAACTTCATATTTTTATCTTCCATAGTTATTTCTCATTAAGGTCATGCATGTATGATAAACACTAAAATTCCGGGTTTGTTTTTGCCCCAAAATATTTGAAAGGGAGTGATTGCAGCCGGTAAACGATGTGGTTAAAATAGTTGTTTATTTGTGATAGACGGCATCACATCCGGGTTGTGGGCATTGTTGCTTACCCTGCCAATAAGTCAGGCTATGATTGATCAGCCTGGATTTGCATTTAGGACACACCAATTTATCTTCATATTCCAGTCTTAATTCGTCCAGCATTTTATTCTTTTTGCTTTGGGGGCGCTGAATAATGCAGAGACGAAGGACAGTAATCCGATCGACATAATGATAATATACCGTGTCTGAAAGTCAGGAATCAAATCCTTAAAGAAGACCAGAATCAAAATCAAACCGACCCCAAATACAAGGCGCAGTATGAGACCGGTCTTGGGAGTATCAGTGATTTTATCTTTTTTCGCTGATAGATGGTGAATACTCGCAAAATTTCCTGAAATTCTTCGCTAAAGTCTTTTCTTCTTTTATCTGTCAGCTCAATAATTTTTTGAAAAATCTGCCGGATCCGGTTCAAAGTTGCCTATGCCAATCTTATCATCCAAGGTTATATTTTTCTCACGACCCTTTTGTTGTTGACCCATGTACCATTGGCAGAATTGAGGTCAGAGATGGTGACCGATCCTCCGGTTTCATTGCTTACAGTACAGTGAAAGAGGCTTACACTTGGATCATTCAGCACAATATCATTGGATACATCTCTACCAACCGATATTTCTATTCGTTCCTTCATACTCTTCCCAAAAGCGTTCTTTTCAACTTACTCTCCAGACTCGCCGAAATATCAATCTCATTTTCCTTCCCAAAAANAGTAATCTTTCCATTTCCTATCTTTGAAATATTCCTGAGATTGACCATGAGCGAGCGGTGAATGCGTACGAAGTTCAAATCCTTTTCCGTCAGAAAATCAAACATACCCAACTGGCGCGTCTGGAGGATAGCTTTTCCATCATTCAAATGAATAAGCGTATAGTTTCCGGACGCACTAAGATGGGTTATCCGTTTATAGTCTATACGCAACATTTCTTCATTGTGTTTCACAATCAATTCATCTATAAGGGGTGTTTTTTGATGAACATATTTCTTATAGACGAAGATCAGCCTTTCATACCTTACAGGGCTTTCCTCAAAGTGAAATACATTCAATTTCCAGGCAAGATTGGCCAGGTCCACGGTACCAATCAAACAAAACCTAACTGTATTGAAATTCATGAGCAGGTATCGCAGGCGCATATTCTCATCTGGAGTAAACGCTGTGATTGAATAAAAAACCAATGCATCCGTATTTTNTACAAGCAGATGGCCCAACTGCTCATAAGTAGCAGGAAAATACAAGGTATAAGGGCGCTGCGAGGAAAATACAAGTTCCTCCACAGCAACTTTTATTTCCGGTTTCGTGTTAAAAAATATAATGGTATCCATTGACAAATACTATATCAGCAATTACTGGCCGGTGTCATGTTTAATATCCACAATCTTACTTAATCACCTTTGGACTCAAGGCATTTCTCTAGTTTGGCATTAATTTTATCCAATTCCTCCTGAAAGAGGTTATTGATACAGACCTTTACTTTGGTGTCCTGTAAGTCAGGTATACTCGCTATCATCTCTTCCTGTGTGATCTTTCCGGTGCAATATTTATCTACACTGATACGAAATTCTGCGATTATCTTTTCGCAAGGCAAATCTTTAAGGGGAGATTTCTCAATTTCTTTATTGATGCGTTCTGCATCCTCTTTGTGTTTTGCCTCTACTTNTTTGTCCTTAATGATAGCTTTGGAAATGGTACTATCTTCAGTAATAATCTTCCGGATGGTATCCATTTCTGCTTCGGCAGCAATAATATCTTCTTGCGAAGGCTTATTTTNTTGACAGGCTAAAAGGCCCAAAATCATCAAAGGAGCATTACATGCAGGTATTTCATTTTCTATCTTTTATAAATTAAGTCGCCCGGTGTATTGTTGAATATTCGAAAAATGATGCTTCTTGAATAAATAAGGGTAATCAAGATCCCGATAAAGACAAGCAATACAACCCGGTAATTATATATTATTGGAACACTAAATGTAAAATAAAGAATCAAGCCAANAAATAATGCCAGGACCAGTCCGATGACAAATGCCGCAAAATATATGATAAATATTACAATCAAATAATTATTTACTATCATTTTGCCTGACATCCCATAAGCCAGCAAGGTACCAAGATTGGGCTTTATCTCTTCAATATGCCTGGAAATAAAACTATTGGTAAAGATAAAGAGCATCAAAATCGAAAAGAGGATGAAACCACCGGAAACAATTCTTGAAATAGNATTCACCTCAGCGAATAAATGCCTCGATTTTATAATTTGCATATCCGGATCAAGGCTGTTTTGCATGCACACTTCCTGAAATGCCTTGATACTATCCAGGCTTGCAAACTGAAATTCAAGATAATCCGGTGCAAATTTTTCGGCATTTTCCGTATTTACGTAGTGGAGCGTATAAAAGTTGTAGAGTTTGTCCTTATTATTTCCTGTATTCAGTGAGGCAGTCATATCTTCCTTATCCTCTGCCGACAAATATTCATTGAGCTGGAATTCACATACTGATACCTTGTTGAGTTGATCTATGTCAATCAACTTACATTGCACATCCTTGAAATCTTNTTTCAGTACCTTTCGGGCATCCTCCAGGACTTTGGAAGTATCATTGAAGGAGGCTATTGAATAAAAATTGCTACTACCCAGATCTACAAAATTGGTCTGTTCAATACTTTGGTTATTGATATAGGAGAAGTCTTCGGTAATCATGAAATCAGAAAACTGAGGCAGATACTTGACCACAACGATGACAGGGACAAGAACAAATTCCTTTCCGCCGAGCTTTAAGGGTACCGTTTTGATCGACCGGGGGTCATAACCGAGATCAAGAACCATATTCTCAGTAATGATTACTCCATATTGCCCGGTGATATCATCCTCTTCTATTTTGTTAGTCGTAATGATATTGTCACCTGAGGCCTTCACCAATTCCTGATATAAGGGATCATCCTTGGAATAAGTTCTGCCCTTATAGGTCTTTACTTTGTCGATAGCCGGATTACAAANAGGCATGAACTCATAACTAAGTTCGTTGATGCGTGAAATGCCCAGCTTCCCTTNTAAAGGCTCGGCTGAGAATTTTTGAATCAATGTTTTGGCGAGGGTTTCTCTGTCCAAATCGGTATTCTTGGGAGTGGCTACCTGTATATAATTGGCAAATGGGTTGTTGTATTTTTCATTCAATGCTTTCAGGCCAAATATTGACTGATTCAATGCTATGATCAGGAGAGAAAACACAATACCCAACAGGATAAAATGGCTTCTGCCATGTTGAAAGAGCTTCTTTATTTCATTTTTGATAAAAATACTTCTGATCTCCTTCATAGCAAGCTAGTAATTTCTGCATGTTCCACATTTTTATGAGACAACTGGTCCAACCAGCCATTGTCTTTTCTTTCGAAGATGCCGCCAATAATTCCACATTGTCTGTTTTCATCCACCTTTAGTGTCACAATCCTGTCAGCAAATAAGTGGGCAAGATTGAGGTCGTGAGAAACAATGATTGCAGAACTTCCGGAACGACTTATATCTTCGCGAACCATAGTCATAAGGGTTTTGGCGGTGATTGGATCAAGGTTACCCGTAGGTTCATCGCCAAAGAGAACAGGTTTGTTGGCTAAGAGCGCCTTAAGAAGGATATCCTTTGACGCTGTCCGCCGGAAAGCAACCTGATATTTCGGTTGAAGATGTCCGGGGGAGATGAATTCTTTCAAATGCTTGTTGAATTTCTTTCATTCCCTCTGACTTGTCCTTTCCTGACAGTAATATGGGAATTAGGATATTCTCACTGGAGTTGAAATGTTCCAGCAAGTTGTTTTCCTGGAAAATAAAGCTATAATTTTTATTTCTGAATGCTGAGTGCATATCTAAAGGCTTGAGCCACAATGATGCAAGATCCGTCTTATCATTTGATCCTGCGTCATGGAAGACTACCTGTTCCGGAGTGCGGGAGCTGAAAGTATCATTCATAAAGCCCAGGGTCTCAAGTAGCGTACTCTTTCCTGACCCGGATTTGCCGACAATAAAGGTAATCTGCCCATCATATATATCCAGGCGATCAATATCAAGTACTATCTTGCCTGAATCGTAGCTACATTTCAGGTCCTTTATGGAAAACAATATTCTTCTCATGCCTAAAAAAACTTTTATCGAAGATATCCTCTAAAGCGATCCAAAAATAAATATTGTCATTATCGCCTTGTGTTCTAAAGCAGAACTCATACCTACTGCCACTCTTATAAATATCCTCCAGTTTAAGTTTCAGATCGCTGAACCCTTTGGCGAGCTTACTTACCTCTTCATCCGGGAACACTCCCTNTTTGGTAAGGTCTGCCAACTTCTTGTTGGAATATTGCTGAAACAGCACAACACCTTCTTCCTTCAAGCCCAGAATAATTTCAAGCGNTTGGCTCATATCAAGTTGACCAACCCTCGATCTGTCATTTTGTGAGCTGACGGTCAGAACCAACTCAGTAACAGCATCTTTTAAGGATTGCCTGAGTTCGGACATGGAATACCNCTGATTGTATTTACCTGCAACATCATTGAGGCTTTGAATAAATCCATACAATTCATTCTTAGGAAGAAACATCACATAAGAATAGGAATCATACTTGGCTCCATTAAAATGTTTGGGCAAATAGGCTTCGATAAAAAGTTGATACTTTTCCTGAAGCAACTTAGTGATGGAAGCAGGATCAATATCTTCCAATTCCTGCTTGATGAATCTCATAAAGTATGCCTTAAACTCTCCGGGACTTACATCCAGACTCTTCCCCTTTTCTATCACATCGGCATTAGCCTTTATATGACTATTCCTTAATTTATTACAAGCATCCAGAGAGATCTTGATTTCATCCATCAACTTAGCCGGGCTTAGTTCTTTACTGATTGGAGCCGAATAGAATCCAAAATAATTAACACCCCNCGTAGCCTCTACAAGCTTGCCTTCCTGACATTCAGGCATTTCAGGACCATTCAGGTTGATCTTCAATTTTTGGCTTATCTTTTCGTTCTCACTGAATATCCTCCCTGCAACATCACCCATAAGTTCCAGGCCATCAGACTGAAACTTTCGCGAGAATCTGCCTTCTTCAGAATGTGGTTGGATAAAAATAATATTCATGTCCAGATCAGCCAGTGCCTTGTATATGCTGCCCATTTCATTGCCTGAAATCAAATATTCCTTCTTCTCTGTTTTTAGCTTGCGCACTGTATTATTTGAAAAATCAGCAGCATTTCCTATAATCATCAGGATGTTTCTTTGACCGGGTTGAAAGCCACCATGTATCTCCAATGTTTNTTTCAAGGCAAATCTGAACACAGTTTCCCTATCATCATCCAATGGACGATAGAAAACCTCCTTATCGATGAAAGCTGCAACATCCTTTCTGTTTTGAGTTAATTTTCTAAAGGTAAAAGGGACCTGATTCGACTGAAAATCGCGATAGATACCACATCCTACATTTACTATATTAGCTCCCGGAAAGTTGGTAGGTAATTTGTCAATAAGGTCAGCTAACTGGGATTTGTAGGTATTCATTTCTGTACTTCCTTCTATCAGGAAGAAGATATTTACTATTTTATTATCCTCGCTTCTTTTTCTCTGAGCTTCTACAATCTTACTATATATGGCGGGGTCAATCGATCCGGACTCCTGTCCACTCCCAACAGTTGTTACCTTGCCTATAATGCCGGTTTGGAAAAGGTTGTTCCCCGGATTAGCCAGGATTGGATACCTCAGGATGCTTCCCTTATATCTCCTGGGGTTAGACTTGGCAAGAAATTCCGGGGAAATAGCCACAGGGTCCTGACTAAAGAGAATATTATCCTTGTCTCCTGTTTTAAGAAACTGATTGGCATCCCGGCTATTGGCAAAGAAAGAAACCCTCTTGTTTTCGTCAGCTTTTCTCTCCTCACAGGCCATAATATTATGATTGACNNCCAGAGCGATACGCGTATTCCACTTGGAAAGTCGGCTTAGATCCACCCAGCCAATAATATTGGTTTTGGGCGAGCTCCCGAATTGATATTCAGTTGAAAGCAGGCGACGGCCATTTTCCTTTTTCAATATGTAGAAAATCTCATAAATATTCCTGTCTCCCAGGGTCTTTTTACTGTATGGACTGTCATATATCCTTACTATTTCCTTATTACTCAATCCCACCAGATTTTTAATGTCTTCCGCCTTATTCAACAAGATCGCCTTCAAGGATATCTTGGACTTTGAATCAACCAGACCCATACCCCATTGCAATACGGTACTTCTTTCTACCCAGCCCATATCCACTGCTATAGCTCCGGCCGGAATTTCCTTGCCATGAGGTACTCCACCGTCGATCCTAAAGATATGTGCAAATGATCCTTTGACCTCACTGACCGCAAAGGACTCGAGAAAGCCTAAGGTTGACTTAGTCCCGGAGGTCACAGAAGGTCCGTTATATGCGATATTCCCTTCCCGATCGTTGATTATAATCCAGGTCCGTCGGCTTCTTTTATCCCCTGCAGGCTTGAGATTTTGGTTGTTGATATACAGATTCAGATCATTATTAGCGCCTGAGAAATAATAATCCAGAGGTGGCGAATAATCAGCCGGTGCTTCCATTAAGGTGATAGCCTGACCGAATGAAAGCCCTTTAACTAAAAAGCAGAAAACGAATATCGAAAAGTATCTTTTATCATTGATGTCAATTTAGTACGTAATAAATTCCTATCCTTCCGCCTACTGAGTGGTAAATCTTTGTTTGATAGAAGAAGGAAGCATCACTTATCGGGGTAAATGTCCTGTTGCTACTATCATATGACTCTATCAACTGTGGATTTTCAGTAACGATCACCGGCATAAGCCCCAGTGTAAAGTCAAGTCCGAAGACAAATCCGAATCCTCGCTTACCTTGCCACGATTTACTCTCATATACATAGGTAGANNACAATCTGGCAGCAAGGGTAAATCTATTTTTAANGGTCAGGTTCTTATCTATCTTGACTGCTGTGATCTCACAATTGTCTATACTGGAATCATCACCATAATAGGAATAAATTGAAGCAGAATTGGTGCTAACCGTCCTGGTCGATGAGAAGATGTAACCTGGCATTATGTTGGCTTGTACCATGAATACTCTTGGGTCATTACCTCTGCCAAAGTTATACACCAAGCCAATCGGCGCATAAACACCAACCACATTGGTTGATATTTGTCCTGCCTGCATTCTGAATTCCGATGTCTTCGGCGCTCTGGACAGATTATTGTTGTAATGGGAACTGAAAGTATTCAGTTTGACATCTGAACCAACGACTTCATCCTTTAGGTTATGATATCTGAATAATAAACCTATTGAATAAAACACCTTATTGGAAGGGCTGAAGCTTTTCCAGTATTCACCTCCCAGCCCGATATGAAATCCCGTTGATTTGAAGTCGGACTCTTGTATGCCTGCTGACACTTCGTTGCGAGGCATCCCGTACCCTCCATCCAGATAGACCATTTTGAAGTCACGTGTTTTCTTTTTCCCTTCATATGAATTGTAATTGTCCTGGGGTTGTGCCATCGGCTCTCTTTCCTTTTTTCTTGCTTTTGCTTTGGCTCCTTNTTTCACTTTTGGTGCCTCCATTGCAACATCATGCCNCCCGGCTCCGGCTGCAGAAACCCTAACCAACTCGATGGAACTAATGGCAGCCGTAAGTTCTTCTGAATCTTCCATTGAAAATACGATCATATCAAAATCCAATGTAATATCGCGTTCCTTATTTACAACCTGACCGGCATCCACATAATTTTCCGTCCTTTTGACAACCTGAATCTTGACAAAATAAAGGTCGCTTTGAANGCTTCTTATGTCTTTGACGGTCAATCCGGTAATACAAAATTTAAATCCATTGGGAAAGTACTCGGCAATTTGGTTGATATATCCTATTGCCATTCCTTCAGTCGGATGCAAAAGCATATCGTTGAGATAAGGGGTTGTGGAATTGCCCTTATCCAACAATTTGAGGAAGTTGGATTCACGCCAGTCATACTTTTCATCATAGATATCAGCGTACCTGTTATAATTGGCAAGAAATTGATTCAAGGCATCTCTAATCTTTCCTTTATACATTTGTTCGATGCCCGACCTGTCAATAACGGACCAATCTCCCTTTTCCAGCTTACAATCCTGACCAAAAATATTGGAGGAGAAAAGGATGATGCCGAAAATCATCCAAANAATATGTATTCTGCGGATCTTCATATTGAATCTCTTTTAACTTTTTTAATGTATAACTATAATTTTTCCTGTTACTTCGGCTTTGTCATTCCCCAATCTTACAAGATATATACCATTCGGAATGTCCAACAGACTGACCTCCGTCAGCAAGTTGCTCTCTGCTTGCCCAATCGTCATACTATATATACGCGCGCNCATCATATTGTATATATCCAGCGTTTGTTTGCCGGGAGACAAACCTGCCGCCTGGATATACATATGCCCGGAGCCGGGATTGGGATATGCTTTCAGACTTTTTGAGTCTGTACCTCCACAAGGGATTACCACTTCATCACCATCTGAACGAGTAGAGATAAAGGTAGAATCACAAGAATTTTTACAATCGTAACCGATTGCGATGTATTTATTTTTTATCAGGTTTTCCTGGGTTACCTTCAGCCAGGAGTTACCGGCCGAATCAATTCTGATAGCCTTGTTCTGGTCATCCAGTCTATACCAATCATAACAAAACCCTTCCTTATGCCTTGCAAGTAAAAACGGTCCACATTCATCAATGACAAATTGATCATCGGCAAATTCCCCACTCGTAATCTTGCTCACAAAATCCTTGTCCATTTTAGATCTACATTCTCCGGCGTCATTCTTAAGCGTATATTCCAGATTTACTTTGCCGGTAATAAAATAAAATCCACTGCCCAGATCCTGGATGTTAGAAGGCAATGATGAACCTTCAAGAGAATATCCCGGTTTTAGCTTATAGACTCCGCATTTATATTCATCAAATATATCTGAAGTCGGTTCATTCTGGATAAAAGAAATGGTTTGAGACATTTCACACCCAGCCTGATCAAAAGTTTTTACCTTTAATTTGAAGTTCTTTGTTTGTTTGTTGAAATCTATTACGATCTCTTTACTGTTTCCTATGATATCGGTATCAAGCCACCACGTCGCACTGGCGTAAGCTTTGGGACCAAGTTCTCCATTTAGTTTGAAAGTCACTTCTGTCTTGGTAGGTTGGGTACAGAAATTGACTATGGTATCAATAGGGATGTCAGCCACATTTACAATCTGCAGGAAAATTCTGTTCTTGTATTGAAGGTCCAGCGTTGAAGCATCAGAGCAGCCTGTATTATTATCCGTTACCGTAATCGGATATTTTTNTTCCTCGTACAAAACTCTTGTTGAGGATGTGCTGCCATCGCTCCATGAATAGCTGTATGAGGGTTTATTATTTGATACAGTGATATTCAATGAGGCGCCCTTACAGGTTTTCAGCGTATCTCCAGTATTCGTCCCATCACTGAAGACAATCTCAGGCAGAGGGTCTTTAGTTATCTTTATGGATTTCTCGACATAACATTTAAGATTGTTCTGTGTTTTACTTCCGGTAACATTATAGTTTCCACCCTCTTTGACAATGATACTAGAGCCCATCTGGTTATCCCNCCACTCGTACGAATCTGCCCCACTTGCTTTCAGAGTAATAGATGCACCGTCGCAAANATGATCCTGAAGTTTATTACCTCCCGAGGAGAATAATGTCAGCTTGATTTCGTCATTCTCAACCAGATTGATATCCTTCTCCAATTCACAGGAGTTTGCATCGGTAATAGTTAATTTATAAGTCCAGGAGGAATCGAGAACAATAGATTTATTGTGGGATGTGCCTTGAGGTGTTACCCATGTATAGCTATATGGAGGTGTCCCTCCATTGACTTGAGGCGTCACTTCTTTGCTTTTTCCAAAACAGACTACATATTCCGTTTGCAATGCATCTTCCGTGAGCTTGCTCGGCTCTGTGATGGCTATTGAGGCCCTGGTACCTACACAGCCATTAGCATCTGTAAAAGTAACGGAATAGTTCCCGGCAGGCAGTCCGGTGATGCTATTACCTAGNNAACCAGTTGACCACCGGTATGTATAATCGTCAGGAGAAAGAGATATGCTACCAGTTTTCTCCCCATTGCACCTTACATGGGTAATGTCAGGCTCTGAAGCTAACACGGGCAGTGGATTGACGGTTACATCTTTTTGTACGATTTTTGTACACTTTGAATTCTTATCCGTATAGGTATATTGCAATGTAATCGTGTTCCCGGTAGCACTTCCTGTATTCAAGACACTATCGGATAAAAATCCGTCCCCGGAGAGAATTTTAAGTTCGCCTCCGGCCGGGCTTGTTGTTACAATAACTGTACCGCCCTTACATACTATTGAGTCGGACAATTTGATATCCACTACAATAGTTGAAGGAAATCCCGGATCTTGCAGTTCAAAGGGTCCAGATGATGGATCGCTTTTACAATTCGCTTTTATGACATAAATATTTGAGTAGCTACCTGCTTTGAGATTGGATATTACAAACTTACCACCGCTTGGTAAATCGATGTTCTTTTCGCTTCCACCAATTGTATAATAAGCTTTGAATCCGGTTCCTGTCAAGCCTTCCAGCTCCAGGGAACCATCAGCACCATCGCACGTGGTAGGGTGGGTAAGTTTAATGTTGGTTATTATTGGCTTCGGTGGCTCAGTCAATACTACTTNCCTGGCATTACTTTTACATCCATCCTTGATAACATAAATATTCGTATAATTTCCTGCCGCAAGATTGCTCACCTTATATTCGTTGTTAACAGGAATGGCAACAGGCCCCACTTCGATGCCATTTAAAGTATAAANAAGCTGATATCCTGTGCCACTTAAGCCGGCCACTGTAAAATATCCGTCTTGCCCACCACAAGTAGTAGGGTTCTTTCCTGTTATGGATGTAATCACCGGGGCAGGTGGATCCGTTAGGGAAACTGACCGGGAATTACTTTCACAATTATTCTTGATGACATAAATATTTGTATAATTTCCCGCTTCAAGATTGCTTACTTTATATTCCCCATTGACAGGCAGGTTGATTGGCCCAACTTCTATACCATTCAGGGTGTAAANAAGCTGATATCCCGCACCACTTAAACCGGCCACTGTAAAATATCCGTCTTGCCCACCACAAGTAGTAGGGTTCGTTCCTGTTACGGATGCAATCACAGGAGCAGGAGGATCCGTTAGGGAAACTGACCGGGAATTACTTTCACAATTATTCTTGATGACATAAATATTTGTATAATTTCCCGCTTCAAGATTGCTTACTTTATATTCTCCATTGACNNAGGCAGGTTGATTGGCCCAACTTCTATACCATTCAGGGTGTAAAAGCTGATACCCTGTACCACTTAAGCCGGCCACTGTAAAATATCCGTCTTGCCCACCACAAGTAGTAGGATTCGTTCCTGTTACGGATGTAATCACTGGGGCAGGTGGATCCGTTAGGGAAACTGACTGGGAATTACTTTTGCAATTATTCTTGATGACATAAATATTTGTATAATTTCCTGCTGCAAGATTGCTTACTTTATATTCCCCATTGACAGGCAGGTTGATTGGCCCAACCTCTGTACCATTCAGGGTATAAAATAGCTGATATCCTGTGCCTGCTAAACCAACAAGCGTAAAGGACCCGTCCTGTCCATTACAGGTTGTAGGGTCTTCTTTTGTATGGCAGTAATCGCTGGTTTGGGATTGACGGAAATTATTATCTGATCATCTATTTCCTGATTGCCCATATCATCATAAGTTGCTACTACCTTATAGGTACCGGCATCTATCAGTTGAATATTTGGAATCGAATAACTGTCATTTGTTGCACCGGGTATTTCAACATTGTTTTTGTACCATTGATAACTAAAAGTAAAGGCACCGCCATCGCTTATTGTACTTGCCATGGTCAGATTGTCTCCTACACAAAGTGAATTGCCAGGCGAAGCTATAATGGTGATGGATGGAGCTTGCCCCAAACAAGAAAATGTAGTAGCTACTGAAAGTATCCACGCAACTACTATGATTAGCGAAGAATGATTATATCTGATATTCATAATAAAAAACAGTTAATAATTGAAGTGAATATTAAAGATGGAAACACCACCCGGATAGGAGGGGTTCAATATTGAACCTCCACCACCTACTCCACAAGGGGCGAGATTAGCAAAGGTAATGCCTCCATGTCCCGTAATTTTCAGTACATACACTTTCCCTCCCTTTAATGTTGTGTTCAGGGTTGAAACTCTAAGTTGTGTCATTCCGGCATTGACATGTCGCCCAACCAGTTTGTCAACCTGCTTGTTGTTTTCCATCAAGATAATATCTACATTACCCGATTGGGCGGCATAAACATAAAAACTTGATAGTTCAATGTCCTGTTTGGGTTTCAGGGACACAGAAGCTGTCGAAGAATAGGTTGCTGTTTTACAGGGTTCTGTTTTGGGACCCCTCTGTCTTTTTGTTATTTAAGTCAATTGTTGTCCCTGATTTGGAAGACTCTTCCGTCTTTTCTTACTGACGTCAGTCGTTGACCCTGGCTTGGGCGCCTCTGTCTTTTTATTATTGAAGCCAGTTGTTGGCTCTGACTTGACCGGAGGAGACTTGCTTGGACTGGATTCGGTAACTACCCGCTTAGGAGGAGGAGGTGGGCCATCTACAATTTCCGGTTGAGTATTCACTTCGGATGAAGGTGTAGTTCTTTTTGTACCTTTTTGTTTCAATTTTTTCATTCTTAACCACCGACGGCTGCTTTTTTGTGACTGCACCTCTCTATTTTGGATAGGTAGCGGTTTGTTCTCCTTTTTCACCTCGACTTCTTTAGGGGCGGTTTCCGGCAAATTTTCAGTGGTTGGCATTTCCTGAGTCACAGTGTCCTGGATCGCCAAATCGACAGGTGTACTTTGTTCTTCAACAATAATATACTTCACAACCTCTTCAAATCCAGGTATTTGAAGGACAACTTCATAGGTCTCCGGTATCGGAAATTTGGTCTTGACAGAACTTCCTTTCATTTCTGAACCATTGATATACCATGCCACATCCATGTCGACGTCTTTGGGTAGATCCACAGTCAAAGAAATATCTTCATTGGCACCTACAGAAGCATAATTGGATTTATTGGATGCATCAAACTGATCCTTATTGGTCATTCTATAAGCGGTAACATCCTTTCCATTGATGGAGAAATGTGTCATTGTATCTTTAATAGCATTATTGGATTTTTCGCTTGAGCATGCAATCAAAATGCAACATAAAGAGAAATAGAACGATAATTTTATTTTCATATAAAAATATTTATATCAAAGATTTCGGTCCTTCAAGTATTACGGACATCTTCCGGGGTTTTTACTAAAATGCTATGGATTGCTTATAACTAAATATCTGAAGTGTCACTCAATGTGATATTAAGGCACAAGTATTATAGCGCTCAAATATAACAAAAATCGAAAAATTTATACAATTATTATCCTTTAATTGTATTGGTAAAATGAAACTAATTATATTCGGAGGTTTCTGAATAAAAATCAATCTGTGGAATCGGGTTGAGGAGTATTTGCATTACACTGTCACATAGCTACGCTACAGGAATATTGTAGCATACTTGTACAACCTATATGAGCTTATCAGGGCGTTATGGTATAACTAATTCGCTTAGATATAACGGTAAGCCTCTATTTGTCCCTGCATTTATGTAACAGAGAAAAAGAATGCCAGCTCATGATGGAAATAGGATGATGTATTATGCATAAGTTGTGCGATTAATACTCCTAACTTTTGTATAAATGTTTTTTTATTAATATGTATTGAACTGCTTTTCTTTTATTTACAAAAGAATAAATGATAGGACTTATCCAGATATCAGGAATTATCCAGATGTCTATTGGTGAAGGTATTTATACGAATTTTGATAAATATTTCCGGTATCCTGCAGCTAATTTCAAATTTACTCATTTTGCTTTAACCGGCCAATCGGCAGGCAGGTTCAACATGCACTTNTTTGAGTATCAGGTAATCAGATCCAATCATTGAATTTACGGCACTTCAGGCAGTGTTAATATAAGCCGGTGTATAATCCTCTAGATACATTCCGAAGTTCTACGATCTCTCCTACCTCTGATGTCATGTATATAGTATTGGGAAGAATGGAACTGCCGCTAACCAAGAGCGACTTACAAACACTGAAAACATAAATATTCTGATTTGATTAAACCGGGAGAAATAGTAATACCTAAGGTACATTCGTTACTAACTCAATCAGGCTTTTTTGAGGTAACCGGCTATCAAATTGTAGTTGGCTGTAAGGTTATAGTATGTATTCAATCGAGAAAGGCAGCCATTTAGACTGCCTTTCGATCTGTTTCACAAGAAATCCAATTATTTACTTTATCTTCTCTACCTTGATGATTTCCGTCTTGCCATCAACATAGGTAATATGTACAAAGTAGGTTCCTGCACTGTACCCGGTCAGGCTCATACCGCCCTGTTGATCTTTGGCATCCACCTTCATGAGTACCTTTCCGGTCAAATCAAACACTCTGATGGTTTCGTTGCCACTCAGCCCTGTTATATTAAGATGACCATCAGTAGGATTGGGGTACACGGATGCATGATTTTTAATATTGAAAGTAACGGATCGTATGTCGCTGTACTGATATTTTTCATCCTGATCGATCATTTTCAGTTTGTACAGATTGAGACCTTCTGCAGGCTTATGATCAATGAAAAATAATCTTGCCGGGCGCCCGAAATGCCATTGGAAGGAACGAAGGTCACTGTAGTCCAAATCCGGCCATCAGTACTTCTCAAGACTTCAAACCNCCTGAACTGACGCTCGTCAAGGCTAGTCCAGGACAAATAGGCCGCAGCTTCCTTCCGCACTACGTCAAAGGACAACAGATTCAAAGGAAGCGGGGCATTCAGTTGAATACCATAAGTAACAAATACTCCGTTAGTTCCGGCTTTATCTGTGATGGTATATTCAAAGCCGAAGGGATTGTGCGTATTACCCTCACCGTCCTGACCATATATTACCATCTTGTCAGCATTAAAATTAGAAATCACCGAATTGGCCAATATTTCGCGGATGCCAACAACTCCACCAAAATCATAGTACAATCTGGTATTGCTGTGGATAGTCCCTATTGTAAATGTTGTTCTGATTCCACCCTGATTACCATTACAAGTGCCGTCGGCGGCGCAATCTTCAGGGTCGCTACCCGATAAGGAACCATTGGAGTTATTGCCGGATTCCTTGAGCTTCGGAGAAGACATCGTAATCGCCTTGAAATTTGTTATAATCGGATACCCGTTTGGCGGGATAGAACTAAAATCCGAAATATTGACACTATAACTTTTGGGGTCTGCACCCGGCAACTGTTGAATTCCAAAATCAACCTCACCGACGGACGATTCATTGCCCTGGATATTAATCGAAACCTTTCCATCATAGCGGGTCATCGGGCTGTTAGCACCAGATCCTGAGCCATCATTATTTCCGCTTCCCAAGGTATTATTAGTACCAAATGTCTCTCCGACAAACGTCCATCCTGAAGGCAGTGAAGGCAACGGAGACGGCACTATCGTCGGTAATGTCGTGGTTAACAACAGAGTGATGTCTTGTTTGATGGGAATATTGATCTGATATGTTCCGTCATTTCTTACTGAAGTATAATTGGCTACTTTGCCTTNTTTGTCAACGGCACAAACAAACAAAGGCGGGAGGCCTTGCTGAACATAGGAGGAGGAAGGATATACAGGATTGCCATTGACTCCATTTTTATTCAGACCATCAGCATCATGAAAAACCCTGCCCGATAACGAATAGGCTCCTATGATACCAAAATTGATACCATTAATATCATTGTTGCCTAAAACCAAATTTGAAAAAACGGATGGGTCGGTACAGTCCGGCACCTTGCAAATTGAATTATTGGAATGGTTATTACCGGTATATTTCCAGCCCTCAGGCAATATTTTATCAGAACTTCGGACAATTGAACCTACAATTACCTTACTTTTAGTAACCTGAACACTATATGTCCCTTTCTGTGCCGTTATAATCTCGAAGGTGCCATTAGGATTGACAGGGACAGAGTTGTATACAACTCCGGAAGCTTCTATCAGGTTGGCCCACAACCCAATATTACTTCCATATGAGCCAATTGATTGTGATTCGGCTTGATCTTTGATTGCATCCAGGTCATCATCTATCCATACTGTACCGCGGACAGCATTGATGGTGCAAGTTTCTGTCTCCAGCTTAATAGTAACGGACAGCCCGGATTCACAGGTGTGGAAGTCCTGCACATGATAATTGAGTGAAATGTCACCTACACCCTGAATTTCCAGGTTATTTCCATTCAGTTGAGCAATTCCGACCGGCTCTGTATTTATTGATAATACTCCGTTGCCGGGGGCAGCATTTATATGCACGGTTTGATTCGTGCAGATTTTACCATGAGTTCCTTTCATATAATCGTCATCGACAGAAATTACCGGAGCAGTCAGNNCGCCACAGGTTTGCAGGTAGGAGTTGCCAAAGACAAAATCCTGGTGGACCTCGCCTTCATCAGTTCCATCCCCTAATGAACCTTCCACCTGGTGGCCGACATATCCATACGCGCNCATACATTGAGCATCGACTACGGTTGTGTGGCATCCGGACTCGACCGCAACAATCTTCATCCCCTGCAGGGAAGGTGGTATGCCGGGATTGGTTGCTTTTGCACTATTGGTGAGTCCGTGTACTCTTCTGCCGAGCGCATATCCCGACTCCAGGCCCCAGTTGTACAGGGTGCTGTCCCTGGTGATTACGTTGACAAATGGATACTTATAGTCGCNGCCATTGGGAGAGAACCATTGAATATTGTTCATGACAGATTCTTCACTCACTGCATATCTTGGTTGTATCCAGGTATTCGAATTACCTATGCTCCAGTTGCCCAACTGACCACCCATACCATTCCCGAGCGCAAACAACCTGCCATCACCATAGAGAACGTAGTAGGTGATCTCCCNCGCCGTAAGTGAACCGGTGGCGCCAACCATCTTGATAGAACCGGAATTGGAAGGGAGGATCATTTTTTCGGCAAAAGCGCGCGATTGTGCAGGGTTATTATCTCCTAAATAAGTGGAGCGACCCCATGTCCACAATTGTCCTTCGGAATCCAGGGCAATAAAGCCCGAAGCACTCCCTCTTAAAACTATAATATTGTCCAATGATTTGGCTTTTGCACCGGCACCGGTGCGAACTCTGGTCCATGAATTGAATGAAGTCAGGGTACTTTGGCCCCGCATGCTTTCGTGTTGTGCCATTACATATACATCACCATTGCAGGTGAGCATAGCAAGGGCTTCAGTGGTAGCAAACAAAGTCTTTACATCCATAGCATGAATACCTCGGGGTAATATAATCGACTGCATGGAATCGGATTTTGTTACAGCAGCATGGAGCTGCTCCACGTTTCCCCAGGCCCATAATTTATCATCTGCCGTTAAGACAAAACTTTGTACGTTTCGATGCGCTTTACTGCCCATTGCAGCTTTCAAAGGCCTGGCCTTAATGAGGGGGAAATGAAAAGCATCAATGGGTGTAGGAATCCATAATACGGACTTTCCGTTAGGGGCGGTATTCTCTCNCCAAATTCGAAATCCTCCTTCCGGATCTCGTAAAATAGAGGTATGAAAAGCAGAAATAAAGTTATCATACTCTATGGAGGCAGCATCATGATTGGATGCTGATCCATAGTTGGAATAATTGGTGCCGGGACAGCCCAAACCCTCAATATAGCCACATTGGGCATTTGCAGCAATAGGCACAACAAAGGTATTTATCAGAAAGAAGGCAAATCCGGCCAAAGTAAAACGTGGCCACTTCGCAGGAGAATAAGACGTGTTCATTGCAATAAATTAAGTGTGCGTCAAAAAAATATTATGCAAATATATAATTTGTTCTTATTTCAACCTATCATCAAGATAAATATTTTTGTTTTTTTAAATTATAATATTGTAGTTATTTAAAGATTATATATTGGAAGTAATCACAATATCTATCACCTGCCAAAACCAAACTTACTGTTTTCGATTTTAAAACTTGACATATCCTTGATTACAAATCCGGACCAATTGATGCTTTCACGCAACAGGGCTTATTCCAAACAACCTTTATCAGGTCCGGAGATTGACCGATTTGTCATTGATAATAAAGAGCGAGGCTTCATTGAAAACATTCCCGGGTAAGTACATCTAAACTTATAAATATGTTGTTTTTCATACACACCGGGAAATGGATTGATTATAAATTTTCAATCAAATGGTAATAAATGGTAATAAATGGTAATAAAAGCTTAATGTACTAAAATAATGAATTAATAATCACAACTGATTGTTTACACCAAAAATCAATCAAGAAATGGACATTACACAACTTTTGAGCGGTGGTCTCGGACAACAGGTCATCAATGGTATCGGCAATCAAACCGGCACCTCTGAACAAGAAACTTCTTCAGTTATTAATGCAGCTCTGCCTGTATTGATGGGCATGTTAAGGAAAAACGCATCTACCGAAGAAGGAGAGTCGGGCATCCTCAATGCACTAAACAAGCACAACGGAGGCATATTCGACCATTTGTCAGACTTTTTNGGATCCGGTGACACATCAGACGGAAACGGTATTCTGGGACACATATTAGGTAACAANAAAAGCAGTGTTGAAGATCAGATAAGCCAACAAACAGGTGTGTCTTCCCTCAATGTGTCTAAGATTATTGCCATGCTTGCGCCGATCGTTATGGGAATGCTGGGTAAGCAGGCTAATCAATCTCAAACCAGCAACGCCGGTGGACTTGGCAATATATTAGGTGGACTATTAGGGGCAGGAGGAGCATCCTCATCATCTGTAGGTGGCGGCATCCTCGCTTCTATCCTGGATCAGGACGGAGATGGCCAATTAGGCGTTGGCGACCTGCTAAGTGCAGTTTCGGGACCGGATAANAAATCGGGTGGCCTTGGAGGCTTATTAGGTGGATTGTTCGGAAAGCAATAATTATCACCTGATTGGGTGAAGGTACAAACATGAATCGGGTGAGAAAATTGGAAAAGTAATCCATTTTTCTCACCCGATTGGTTTTAATAAGAAATGTCAAAGCCTTTCATCCTTGCTGGGTCCGTACATGCCGGGTACCGGAATATCAAGTAAGCGAAGATATACTCCTAATTGGGCGCGATGGTGATACATATGATTCATAGCCATTGTTCTCATCGCTGTTGCTTTAGATGCCCGCAGGATGATACGCTCTCCGAATCTCATTATCCATTCTTCCCCTAATGCTTCTTCGCTGAGCGTATGCAGGGCGTCTAATGATTTTTGGGTAGCTGATTCAAACGCGTCGACAATATCCTGAGTCGTGTTAATTTCTGGTTGTGGCGGCCTTCTTTCCCCAATATCCAGATAATCGGTAGTTGCAATTACATCTGTATATGCTGCTATTCCCACAATATGCACGGCAAGAGCTTTCATAGCCATTGACCTGGCATGTGGCGACCAATCAAATTTATCTTCCGGAATTCGCTCAAGCATTTTCCCGGTACTTACTGCCTCTCGTTCAATTTCGTCAATAAGTGCTTGTTTTAATGACATCTAAATGGTTTTTGTTGTTAAATAAATTATTTCTTTATCATTTTGACGAACAATTCAGAACCGGCTCTGGGCGCTATACTATTGTAGCATGGCTGCATGATCGCAATATTGAAATACGGTTCGAACAGTCTTCTGTATTCCTCTATATCACCTCCAAATGGCGGTCCCGCTTGCTCAAAATCGATATTAAAGAGAACTCCTGCCAGGATACCGCCGGGATTGAGCAATGTATGAACTTTCTCCACATATTCCTCCCTTCTTTCAAGTACCTGCGCACNAAAGAAAGTTTGCTCAAGGATCAGGTCGTACTTACCCTCATGTTCGAAAAAGTCACCACACACCACAGTCACAGCCTTCGATAAGGTAAATTTCTCCTTCAAGCGCCTGACGGCCTCCGGCGCAATATCCAGTAATACGATATCAGAAAATCCATTGTCAGAAAGAAATTCTGCTTCATAGGCATTACCACAGCCAGGAATTAAGATTCGGGCATCTCTTTGGTCATACCCTGATAAAAAGTCGGTAATAGGCGGAGATGCATAACCGATATCCCAGCCGGTGGTTCCGTCAAGCCATCGTTGATTCCAGAACGCAACGTCCAGACCATTCTTAGTGTTTTTCTCTATCCATTAAAAAGATTTAACTGGTCATAATTAGGCATCCTTTCAAATGCTGCATGTTAATTTCAAAGGGAAATATTAAATTATTTTCCCCTTTAGAACAAAATATAATTAATACCGAAGGTACATTCGTTATTATACCAAAAATTTATGGACTATTATATAAATCATCCTGGTATAACATCACAAGCTACGAAAAGATTAAGAAAGACAACTTGCATGCTCACCAAAGTTGAAAGTCCGGCTTCAGCACCATTAATACGATAATGATAATAAATAGAACATTTTCAATCCGCTCATAAAAGAACAGCTTTCTGATCAGCTCATTATAGTGGACTGGAATATCATCACCCTGATGCTCCTTCAACAGTTTCTTTATGGGTTTGGAAAGAGGCGATAACACTGCCGGTCCAAATCCCAAAGCTATCAGAAACAGGGTTAGGCTGGTGATGTACCACCCTGGCGNAAACCAATAAGGATTGAGAATCCCCATTGCTAACCCGGTCAGTAAAAGAATCGTACCACCAATCATAACAAAAATATGTAGTCGGTTTCGAATGAGGTAAGCATGCCTTAGTTCTGTCATAGTACTCGCTCTTGTGACCACATATATCATGATGAATCNCGGCCCGAGGCCGAGAATGGCCGAAAGAACGTGTACCAGAATCAGGATTTGATAAAAAGTCATATTTGCTGAAATTTCATAAATACATAGCATGAATTAATGTATAATTCAAACCAGGAAATAATAACCGACTAATTTTTCCCTGCTAATATAGTGCAATAAACATACTTTTTGGAGAGACTACATCAAATGGGGTAATGACCGATTCCGTTTTTCTTAAAATCAACAAATATACCGGGCCGTTATAAAGCGTGTGAATATTAAAACAAAATTATTATATTAATTTGATTATATTGTTTTTATATATTACAAATATTTCATAATAATCAGGAATATTAAAAAAAGTAGCCCTACAAAATTAGTATACCGCGTTAATTTGAGGCTATTCATCAGGTCATCCAATTCCCTTGACAACAAATGATATAAGTTAATGTGCCAAGATGAGATAACCCCAATTATTAGTAAACTCCGGACAAGGCCGGTCCGTTGCAAGACTTATCTTCAGCCTGATCCTGATTTTTATCCAATAAATTGTGAAATACACTTTACCGTGCAAATGAACCCGGATTTGTTAGAAATAACTACCTTTGCCCTTTAAAATTATAATCCAATGTGTGGTATCCTAGGAATCTTCGATCTCAGGCAAAGTCCTGATTCCCTCCGTCTTCAGGCGCTTGCCATGTCCAGAAAACAAAGGCATCGTGGACCTGACTGGTCCGGCATATTTACCTGCAACAATGCCATCCTGGCACACGAAAGGCTTTCTATTGTAGACCCTACCTCCGGCAAGCAACCGTTGTTTAGCCAGGACGGAGCAATTGTGCTGGCCGTGAATGGTGAAATATACAATCACCGTCAGTTGAAAAAGAACACAACGCCATATCCCTTTCAGACACAATCTGACTGTGAAATAATCCTTGCTCTGTATCAGGAGAAAGGTATCGACTTCATAGAAGACCTGAATGGCATCTTTGCCTTTGCCTTGTATGACCACGCCAATGATTCATATCTGATCGCCCGAGACCACATGGGCATCATTCCTCTTTACATGGGATGGGACGAATACGGCAATTTTTATGTGGCGTCCGAGATGAAGGCACTGAGTGGTATATGCAACAAGATCCGGGAGTTTTTGCCGGGCTATCTGTATTCCAGGGATGGGGAGATGAAGAAATGGTATAAGCGCGACTGGATGGAATACGATAATGTCAAGGACAATGAAACGGATATCCAGAAGCTGAGAAGCGCTTTTGAAGAAGCTGTCCATCGCCAATTAATGTCCGATGCGCCNTACGGTGTACTCCTTTCAGGTGGGTTAGACTCCAGTATTGTAAGTGCCATAGCCAAAAAGTACGCTGCACGAAGGATTGAGACGGAGGATCTGAAGGACGCATGGTGGCCGCAATTGCACAGCTTTGCAGTTGGCTTGAAAGATTCTCCTGACCTGGCTGCATCAAGAAAGGTAGCTGAGCGCATCGGCACTATTCACCATGAGATTCACTTTACCATTCAGGAAGGGCTGGATGCAATCTCCGATGTCATCTATCATATTGAGACTTATGATGTTACTACGATTCGCGCCAGCACTCCGATGTACCTTCTTGCCCGGGTCATCAAGTCGATGGGTATCAAAATGGTTCTTTCGGGAGAAGGATCGGACGAAATCTTCGGCGGTTATTTATACTTCCATAAGGCACCTGATGCCAGGGCTTTCCATGAAGAAACCGTAAGAAAAGTTGGCAAGTTGCACCTCTATGATTGCCTGAGGGCTAACAAGTCGTTGGCTGCCTGGGGTGTAGAAGGCAGGGTGCCATTCCTGGACAAGGAGTTTATGGATGTAGCCATGAGGATCAACCCAAAGGACAAAATGGCCGGTAACGGAAAGATCGAAAAATACATTCTCAGAAAAGCTTTTGAGGACTACCTTCCTCACGAAGTGGCATGGAGGCAGAAGGAACAATTTTCGGATGGAGTCGGTTACAGTTGGATAGACACGCTCAAGTTGATTACGGCTGAGAGGGTCACCGACGAACAATTGAATAATGCTGCCCATAGATTTCCTCTGAATACTCCGACGACCAAGGAAGAGTATTATTACCGTTCCTTATTTGCCGAACACTTCCCGGGAAGTGAAGAGGCTGCCTGTGTGCCNTTTGAAGCGTCAGTGGCTTGCAGTACCGCTATTGCGCTCGAATGGGATGAAGCATTTAAAAAGATGAAGGATCCAAGTGGGCGGGCAGTGTCTTCAGTACATGAAGCCGGCTACAAAGAATGACATATCGCGAGGAAATTCCTGCGATCAGGTGCTGAGGATTTTAATTTCTACTCTTTGATTTTTCTTTCGTCCTTCCGGTGTTCTGTCGGATGCAATAGGTTTGCTTTTACCATAACCTTTGTAGGTGACTCTGTTTTTATCGATGCCCTTGTTAATAATATAGTTAGCTACTTCCCTGGCTCTGGCTGAGGACAATTTCTGACAGTACTCCACGGAGGGGACACCATTGGTATGACCACCAATTTCAATTTTTACCGCTTCATTCCTTTGCATGAAGTCCACTACCTCATTTAGCACCTTGTGACTATTTTTGTCAAGTGAAGAGTTATCTGCCTTGAAATAAAGCTGGTCCAGTTTGATGATTTGTCCGGGAGTAACCTTCTGAGTCAGTTCCTTTACGGTAACGGGTGACTCCTTGATGACTTCCACGATGTTGCTTGCATTGTCGACCAGGATATTCCCATTGTATGGAACAAGGGTGGGTGTCTTGTAGAAAGCTTCCAAGACGATATAATTCACATTCTTAGTGGGTTTGAATGTAAAATAGTATTTCTTCCAGTTATTATTTGTAATAAGAGAGCCNNTCTCAGCCAGCAATACTTCCTTACTACACAGGCTATTCCCGCCCCAGATCCTGAGTTTGGCCGGAGTAGTGTAGTTGGATTCCGTACTTCTGTTGGCTTTGGTAAAGCTCATATACACTTCAGATGTACACAAAAAAGGTCAAAAGTATAGGTCTTGCCTTTCTTCAAAGTACCTGACAATTGTTGAGATACCGACTCCCAGGTATCATTCTCGCGCACGACCATTCCAAGATAGGTATCACCGTTGTTTGCCGGCTTGCGAACTTCCCACGATCCACTTGGCTGAACATCGGGTGGCTTCTCCCGGAAATAAAAAAGCACCACAATCCCGCCAACCAATTGGTGGACGACTATGACCGGGAATATCTTCAAAGGAAGGATTAGTAAGGCGAATTACTTCCTGGCTGTATAGATTTATTGTCAGGTACATGAAAAATATACACCCAAAATCTTCCCAGAATACTTTTGCAACCTCAAAAAGATAACTATCATGGTCTATTGTCAACAGTATTTCTAAAAACGTCCGTCAACGGTATTTAGCCTACCCGGGGATATTTTTAACAAGAGAATAACAGCGAAATCACAAAAACAGTTCATATTCACTCTTCCTTCCGACCCGGGGCGACACCATTGATGTCCTAAGTTTGATATACCAAATTTTCATGAAAAGGCGTTGAACCCTGTGACATCCATGCCTGTAATCAGGAGGTGAATATCGTGAGTGCCTTCATATGTAAGGACAGTCTCAAGATTCATCATATGCCTCATGATAGGGTATTCATTCGTAATGCCCATGCCGCCATGTATTTGGCGTGCTTCTCTGGCCACTTCCAGTGCCATATGAACATTGTTTCTCTTCGCCATGGATATCTGTGCCGGTGTTGCTTTCCCCTGATTGGCAAGTGCGCCCAGCCGCCATGCCAATAGTTGTGCCTTAGTTATTTCGGTGATCATCTCTGCCAGTTTCTTTTGAGTAAGCTGGAATTGGCCCANGGGCTTCCCAAATTGAATTCTTTCCCTGGAATATCTCAAAGCACTGTCATAACAATCCAGTGCAGCGCCCAATACACCCCATGCTATACCGTAACGGGCCTTTGAAAGGCATGAAAGCGGGCCTTTCAATCCTCTGATATCCGGGAAGACATTTGCCTTAGGCACTCTCACATCCGAAAACACAAGTTCCCNCGTGATAGATGCTCTCAGTGACCATTTACCATGGATCTCAGGTGCACTAAATCCGGGTGTATCCTTTTCGACCACCATGCCCCTCACGACGCCTTCCTCATCCTTGGCCCACACAACAGCGATATCTGCTACAGGCGAATTGGTTATCCACATTTTTGAACCATTGAGGATGAAGGCATCTCCGTCATCCACGATGTTGGTCTCCATGCCTCCGGGGTTGGAACCATGATCCGGCTCAGTAAGCCCAAAACAACCAATCAGCTCACCGGTTGCCAGTTTGGGAAGATATTTTCTCTTCTGTTCTTCGCTTGCAAATCGAAATATGGGATACATCACAAGGCTACCCTGCACTGAGGCCATCGATCTGATTCCTGAATCTCCTCGCTCCAGTTCGGCCATAATGATACCATAGGCAATTTCGTCCATGCCTCCGCCTCCGTATTCTGCCGGAATACTGGGGCCGAAAGCGCCAATTTCACCCAGCCCCTTAAAAAGATGAGTCGGGCATTCTGCACGGTTGGCATAATCTTCGATGATTGGGCTTACTTCCTGCTTCACCCATGCCCTGACAGCTTCCCGGGCCAGAATATGGTCTTCGGTCAACAATTCATCGATAGCATAGTAGTCATGGGATTGGAAAAGGTCAGATTTGTTTGATTTGTGGTGAGTTGTCGGCTTATGATCCATGTCTTTTTGATTTTGGCTGCAAAAATACTAAAATTTAGTAGGTAGCCTGTATTCGTAAAGAAAAAGATTATAAAATCGGGATGAGCTCCATCCGGAAAAAGCAGGGACTCCCTTCAAGGTGAGATTGATTATACAATACCATTGATTGCAAATACAAAAGAACTTTTCTATAGTCCCCCACAAGATAGAATAATGAATATATTAAGCTTCAAAATCCCTCTTTCAGGCAGTCGCCTTGACCCCGGTAGACTTTCGGGTGGATTTCTTACTATTGCCGCTTTCTTCCTGGCCACTGCCTGCGATGGCTTTGTATTTCATAATTTCTTCTTCTGAAACGGATTCAAAGAGGGGATCCAACTCAAGAGCATTATTAAAAGAAAGAATTGCCTCCGCATGCTGATTGGTGTGCAAATATGCCTTTCCAAGGCTGAATGTCACCATTCGCTTCCAGTAATGATTCGAATTGCCTTNTTCAAAAGGTCGCTTGGTAAACAATTTCCATTCAAAGATGGCCTTTTCAAAATCTCCAAGGTGAAAATAACATTTGCCTTTCAACCTGCGACCTATCCAGTGAATATTCTGGTGTGCAATAGAACACTCCGTAACCTTTTCCAAAACAGGAAGGGCCTCCTTGTATCTTTCTTCACGGATAAGCATTTTCCCTTTCCAAAGATATGCTTCCGTAAGGCAGGGATCGAGCTCTGTGGCTAGATCAAACTTCTTTATAGCAAAGGCAATATTTCCCTGTCGTGCCGCAATCCTCCCTGCAAGCGCATGAGCCATGGAATGTCCTTCGTATTTGCTGATGATGCCATCCAATATCTTCATAGCTTTGGAAAGGTCACCGTTTTCATTGACAATTTCATTGGCCTTATAAAAAGAAGCAACGATGCTTTTATCGCTGGAAGGCCTGATCTGTTCATGGCGGATTACCTTTCCATCGACCATCATCCACATCTCCACCCTACCCGTAACAGAATATTCCGCCAGATTCTTCAAAAGATGTACTGTATTTCGCCAATATTTATCGGAGACAAGATTGTTGAAACGTTTGACAAAGAATATCAGGTTTTCCTCGTCAAAGCATTCCTCCATCTTGTTGAAAATGACTTCATTCTTATAGTAGACATCCTTCCGTTGTGTGTACAACTTCAGAGCTTTGTCATAGGTATTCGCGTTTCCAAAGTCCAACCGACCCTGAACAATAACTTTTGAGAACATAAAACAATACTATGGTTAGAATGTGCTATCAGAAATGCAGCAGCAATCACGCAACAACACCTCCGCTCTGATTCACACAAGAAATACAAAGATACGATTCGTAAAAATTCAAAGCAAGTGTTTGTAAACATATTATTTATTTATATATAACAATGTCTTATCTGAAGTAGAAATTGTTTAATATATATGAAATTATTTTATATTTTATTTATCGGTATGACTTGCGGATAACATATATATGAACTCAAAATCTCTCTTCCGTTTTTAAAAATATTTGAATGTCTGATTGGGTATTTTTATGATCTTTGAGGAATAATTGGCTTCTGATATGAAAAATCTTTTCTTGACATTTCTAATCCTCCTGGGATGTGCCATTGTTCTTTCCGGGCAAAAAAATTTTAAAGCAGAAGAATTTACCTGCCGTGACGGGAGTATATTGATGTATCAAAAAATGGAGCCTCGTAAAATAAAGAAATCCAAGAAATATCCGCTTGTCGTATTTCTACATGGTGCCGGTGAACGTGGTGCTGACAATAAGAGTCAACTGGTTCATGGTGCAAAACTATTTGATGACAANAAGAACAGGCGAAAATATCCCGCCTTTGTATTATTTCCGCAATGCCCATCCAATGAGTACTGGGCAAAAGTGGATATCGATAGAAGTGATAAGGAGGATCCCTTCCGATTTGACTTCAGGGATAAGCCCAACAAGCCCCTGGAATCCGTATTTGAACTCATCAGGAGTTATCTCCGGCTTCCTTCTGTCGATCCGGACCGGGTTTATATCATGGGCCTTTCCATGGGTGGGATGGGTACATTTGAAGCAATAAGCAGGCATCCGGAGTGGTTTGCTGCTGCAATTCCGATCTGTGGTGGCGGAGACCTTGAATTTGTAGAGTCATTTGCCCAAAAGGTTCCCGTGTGGGTATTTCATGGAGCAAAGGACGATGTTGTATTGCCCAAATATAGCCGAGATATTGTACAGGAAATTATTTTCAAGGGTGGTTTTCCACGGTACTCTGAATATTCTGAAGCCAATCATAATGCCTGGGACAAGGCGTTTGCGGAAAAGGATCTCCTGCCGTGGTTGTTCCATCANAAAAAGACCCTGACGAATTGAAAAGTTTTTTTACAACTGCATGTGTATGAATCTTGCACTGCCAGGCAAAGTGACCAATTTCTTTCCGTGATAATCACGACTCTGTTTCGTAATAGATTTTATAGTATTTACGACCATTTTCATCGACTCCTTGCTGGATGAGGTCTTTATCACCATGTACATAGATATGAAAATTCCTGTCCAATTTGATGATGCTGCGAATACTTCGGCTTTGCTTTTTTACTGCAGGCAAGGAAATGCTGAAGGTCTCGTCTGCCCTCATCTTTCCTTCGCTTTGTTGCTGCTCTTCGAATTTGAGGAATGAAGTACGTACATCCTTGTCATCAAAAACGGCAGTACAGAATTCTCCCCGATCGAATGTTTCGTTATTCTTAAAATAATCAACAGAACGATTGAGCAATTCTATCTGATCGACCTTGGAGGGTTCATGTTCTTCAACATACCGTTTAGTGACAAATTGTTTGGTGACATCGAGCATATAATTGGTTTGATAAAAATCGGTGCCGACAGGCTTTAGATTGAGAAAATCATCCCTCCAGAATCCTGCCTCTGACGTCCTGTTCAGGTGATCGAAAATCGCCACTCTGAAACCTTCATTTGATGCCACATTGAAGATCATACAAGCCTTGTCCGGCCGTCGTGCCGGGATTCCTTCAAAGTGAGAGATACCGGCAAGTTCTGATGAGAAATCCACTTGCAGGAAAGTTTCTCTCGATTCGGACTTAAAGATGCCGATAGCTGAAGTCACTTCATCGTCAATGACTACTTCTTCAAAATAAGCAACATAAAGCTCACCGGACTTGATACGTGGATGTGCTTTCTGATTGTACAGATGGGCTGTAATTGCCTTGCTGTGTTCAGCAAGTGACGATGGTTCGGCAAATATCTTTCTTGCCAGATGATATACTTCATTCTGATCAAGATTGACTTCATTGGTAAAGCTAAATAGTTCGTCACCGGACAGCATAGAGGTAAAATAGGGTCGGAGGACTGCCATCAATTCCGGATCAGTCCGGATAGGCTTATCCGTAAGTTTAAATCCCTCATCAAGAGATTTATTACCCACTCGGTGGATCATCAGGGATGAAATAAAACTGCCGTCTAAATGTATCATACCGGAATCAAATTTATAATTTATATCGGACTTCCCGCTTAGGAAGACAATCCAAAAATAAAAGGGCTTTGATAATTTTTCCTGAAAATATAAATATGCAATTTGAAAACTTTGCGGTTATAACAAAGATAACGCCCACAATTGCCTATATGATATAATTGCCGGAAAAGATACCGGCTGATTAATTGCGCTTAGTGGATGTAATTTCCGGTAATTATGACCTTACAAAGGCTGAGGCAGGTCCGGTGATGCAAGCAGCTTTTGGGATAAGCAATCCGATGATGATCTCCTGATTCAGGACCAGAATTTCTATATACCTTGTTATATCGGCCTGTATTTGACAATAGTCATAACCATTCTGAAATCACAGAATTAAGCTTTGGCCTTTATCAATACTCCCAAAAGTTGGGTATGTATATTATTAAGGAATCCCGGTGGCATTCTGATTTATCCAAAGGGCAAATTGTGTTGTTTGTCCGAATCTGATATTCCGGTAAGGTCAACCTGTATTTACCGTATAATGCCCAATCAATGTCTTCCCCACACTCCATCGACTTTTCTGAAGATGCCCTTGGGATTTGCATCCTTCAATTCATTGGGAAGTAATGCCTCCGGACAATCCTGAAAGCACACCGGCCGGACGAAACGTTTTATTGCATCAGCACCGACTGAGGTGTATTGGCTATTGCCGGATGCTGGAAACGGACCGCCGTGGATCATGGCATGACACACTTCTACCCCGGTAGGCACGCCGTTGAATATCAGCCGGCCGACTTTTTCCTGCAAAGCGGCGATACAATCCCTAAACTGTTCCAACTCCTCAGATATTCCCATTACCGTTCCGGTTAATTGTCCATGGCAGTGACGGATAGCCTCCATCAATTCTTTCTGACCGCGACAGACAACTACGAGGGTCGATGGTCCGAAAACTTCTGCCTGCAAGCCATCATCACTTATAAAACGACTTCCTTCGATCCTGTAAAGCGCAGATGCGCNCTGTCCGGTCCCGGCCAAATTCTCTCCTTGCAGCACAGTGGCAATGTCGGTTTTAGTGGCCAGTTCATCGCGTTTTTGATAATAGGATTGGCAAACATTCTGATTGAGCATCGTGCCATGAGGTGTGGCAGCCATTTNTTCCATAAGTATTGAAATGAAGTCTTCGGATTTTCCTCCTTCCATGATGAAGATCAAACCCGGATTGGTGCAAAATTGACCCACGCCCAAAGTAACAGAAGCAGCAAGTTGCCCTGCGATCATTTCTGTCTCTCTTTCTATTATACCGGGAAGGACAACGACCGGATTGATGCTGCCCATCTCAGCGAAAACAGGAATCGGTACAGGCCTCTCAGCAGCGGTTTTTATCAGGCTCATTCCCCNCTGATAAGAACCGGTAAAGCCCACAGCAGTAACACAAGGATGTTTGACAAGCTGAACACCTGTCTCAATCCGGTTGCCGATGATGGAAGAAANAACACCATTCGGCATACCTGTCTTCCGGGCAGCTGATAGGATCGCCGATGCAACCAGTTCGTTAGTGCCGGGATGGCCCGGATGAACCTTAACGATTACCGGATTGCCGGCAGCCAGTGCGCTTGCGGTATCTCCTCCGGCAGTTGAAAATGCCAGGGGAAAATTGCTTGCACCAAATACCGCAACGGGACCTATAGGTAGTAACATTTTTCGGATATCCGGTCTTGGAAGTGGCTGCCTGTCGGGCATCGCGGTATCTACCACTGCCTCCACCCAGGAACCTTCCCTCAATATATCGGCAAACATCCGCAATTGGTTGACCGTCCTGCCTCTTTCGCCGGTCAGTCGCGCGAGTGGCAGGCCTGATTCCTGATGCGNCCGCTCAAGAAGGCTATCTCCGAGGTCAAGTATCGCATCGGCAATTGCTTCCAAAAATTCGGCACGTTTTTCAGGACTTATATTTTTATATATATGGAAGGCCTCCCCGGCCAGTTCTGCGGCTTTCCCAATCTGTTCTTCACTGGCAGAAANAAATTCTTCTCCGAAAAATTCACCGATCGTGGGATTGAAGGCGCGGAAGGAAGGGCCTGTCCCTGCTACGGCTTCGTATCCGATATGGTTGATTCCCTTAATCATGTTTTACAGATTTCTATAATCAGGTAATTGAGGGCGATTAGCTAATCCCCGATTGATGATGTCNNGGACTCTTTCCCTCTCTGTACCGGAAATCATCTGGCGGGGAGCGCGGACATACTCGCTTCCGATACCTGTTTGAGTGGCTGCCAGTTTGATGTATTGTACCAGCTTGGGTACAATATCAAGCTCGAGCAATGGCAAAAACCATCGGTATATTTTTAACGCCTCTTCATATCGTCCGGCTTTCATGAGATTGAAGATAGCGACAGTTTCTGCCGGAAAAGCATCCACCAGGCCGGCCACCAGGCCATCAGCGCCTAGGGCAATTTCTTCCAGCGTAAGTGTGTCCACGCCGCACAATATTTTGAATCTATCACCAAAAGTATTTTTCATTCTGGTGACATTCGATACGTCACGGGTGGATTCCTTGACTGATTGGATATTTTCGATTTTAGCAAGTTGTTCGAACATGGGAAGTGTCACTTCTATCTTATAGTCTACAGGATTATTGTATACCATTACCGGTAGCGAGATGGAAGTTGCCACCGCACTAANAAATGCTACAGTCTCTGCGTCATCGGATTTATATCGCATGGGTGGCAATAACATGATGCCATCGGCTCCATGGGCCTGGATGTTTTGAGCCGCACGGATAGCATTGCGTGTAGAGCCTTCGGCAACATTGACCACTACCGGAAAGTCGGCAGCGACATTGGATTTAGCATATTCCAGCATTGAAATGATTTCGCCATGCTCGAGCGTACTTGCCTCACCCAGGGTTCCGCCAATGATTACGCCGGAAACACCTGCGTCAATCTGTGCTTTGAGATTTTTGCCAAATAGTTCCAGATCGATCTGGTCATCTTTCGTAAAGGGTGTCAAAAGTGCGGGATACACGCCCGTCCAAGCCGGTTTTGCCATAGTTTAAATGCTGTTTTATTTTGTGTCAAAGGTATGACGATGCAGAAAATCAACCTAAACGTTAGATAGCCGATTATTTACCTATTTTAACCCATTTTATATATTTATTCAATAAAATGGGTGAATTATTGTTTGCATCCGGGAGATATTAACCACATGTAAATAAGGTAAATTTTGGCTACAGAATATACGTATATATCCCAGGAGTCTCACCCTTGCTTATAAAATTTAAAAATAAGAGAACGAGGGCCTCGTCCACTTCATTCGGATAATCAAAAGACTTTTCAGCACGGATGAAAGCTACAACGGGTAGTGGCATACGAAAACATTCACGTATATATTGAAGTCAGATGATTCTGTCAAAACTCTTGTGAAACAATTCGATTAAAGAAATGATATCTTGTTGCGGTCCGGTAGTCAGACGACATCGATTCTCTTCAACGCTTTATACACAGTATCACCAAGGGCTTCGCTGAACAAATCACTAAAGGCGACTTTCGCTCAGATCAACATAGTATGCGCACTCAATATATCCAACCGGTAATTATTAGAGACTGCATTGTCATCGACCGGAACATTTTTGAAAATGAATATGAGGGCGACCAGTTATAATGGCTGTGCTAAAGGCAGGTATCAGGAAGAGGTCGCCTGTAAAATTTCTCCAGCATGTTAATGCTTAAAAATAAATAACGCTGATGCAGTGACGAGGAATATGCCTACAGATTGCATATACCTTCTCAGGAATACAACATTACCAAATGACCAAATGCAATAGGCTTGTTTGAAAAGAAAGGGCGTTCAAACAAAACAGCAAAATGCCGGATGAGCAGGAAGGATACTCAATTGTTCCGTCACTCTGAAATCTTTCAATACACATAGTCTGCTTTAGGCTGTGTGAATGATCTGTCCCGGAAACACTCAAATCACCCATTCATATTCCAATCAATTCATAGGTTTGACAATCTTGTGCATTTCGATGGTGTGACCTGAGGTTACACGCACATAATAAACTCCGGGAGTAGCATTGTTAATTGGCAGCCTCACCTCTCTCTNCCCGGGAGCAACCGTCCTCTGGCCCATCAATTGTCCATTTGTATTGAATAGCTCCAGTATAATGTGGTCATTATTTGAGTCGGGATAAACACAGATCTCATCGTTTTGCACTAATGTAGGGTACACAACGATAATTCTACTTCTCTCATCAACCACTGTAACTATATCCGAATACCTGTAACTGTTATTGACATCCACGGCTTTAACCCTATAATACATTTTCCCGACAGAGTTGGGTATATCGCTGAAAATGTAGGAATGGATGCCGGATTTTCCGCTTGCTTTCGCATGAATATATCCAATTTTTTTGAAGGTAGTTCCATCCATGCAGGACTCAATTTCATAATGGCTACTTCCTTCTTCCTCTGCTGCAGTCCATTCTATCAGGTTTGTCAGGCCCATTCTATGCGCACCTAAAGATATAAAGCGTACCGGTAAGGGTCCCTCATCCACCTGGAGGGGGTAAATTTTGCCTTCATACAAGGAGACCACATATACCTCACCATCTTCTGCCTCACCAAAATTGACAATTGATCCCGGACCAAGATTCTGCACCGGTGCAACTGTATAATTTGTCCCATCAANAAATACCCGGTGAAAATCCGTGTTATAAAATTCCGCTCCGACATACCAACCATACAGGGATGGATATTTGGCTCCCCGATATACTACCCCTCCCGTAACACTTTGCGCTCCGCTTAATGAATATACATGAAAGGGAAACTTATAGTTGGAACTAGGCAGACAACCGGTTGGTTCATAAGATGCATTACCTTCATAGCAGTCCCAACCGAAATTAGTACCACTGATTTGTGATTGAACCACATGATCCAACTCCTCCCAATTGCTTTGCCCCACATCTCCTATCCAAATATCGCCATTGAGCCTATCAAAGCTCCAACGATATGGATTTCGCAGTCCCAGACAGTAGACTTCATTGCCGAATGGGTTGTCAGTTGGAATAGAATAATAGGGTGGTGTATCCGAGGTATTAACTTCCATACGCAACAGTTTGCCCAGTAACTTAGTCTGATCTTGCGAGTTTTCGTCCGGATCGCCTCCTCCCCCACCATCACCGGTAGTGAGAAACAGGTAGCCTGCCTGATCAAAGTGCAACTGCCCACCATTGTGGTTGGTTCTGGGATGTAAAATTTCCAGAACTATCTTTTTTGATGCAACATCCGCCAAATTGGCATTTCCTGTACTCACTTTATAGCGAGCTATAGTAAGTGCACCTACCTTACCCGATTCATTTCCGGTATAATAGACATAGAATAAGCCATTAGTCTTATAGTCCGGGTGAAATGCCATACTCAAAAGACCGCGCTCCCCTGAGCTTGTAATGTTGGTTACAGTCAGAAAGTCAGAAAGAAAATTAAAATCCTTGTCATAACACTTGATGAGGCCACCTTTATGGACTACAAAATATCTCCCTGTTCCATCACCGGCGTTGACAATCTGCATGGGCTGAGAAAGGCCGGTGATAACCGAAATTTNCAATTGCAATACGGGCTGAGCAATAAGCATTCTGGAAANAATGAAAAATACGAATACCATCAAAATGGTGGTCCTGAAGCGGAAATTGATAGAAAAATGAGCATCCATACAACATACCTTTAGAGGTTAAAAAGATTAGAGCAATGATGCTTAACTGCCTGATAACTTTTTAAATACAATGACAGAATCCCAAAGGAAGGATTCTCTCGGTTCCAATAATATTAACTTAGGTCTAACTAATGAATAAAGAGGCTTAATGCTACAAAGATAATAAAATAACCTGTTTAATCAAAAACACACCTCATTTTTTCATCGAAAATTCAAGGCCCTGTATATCTTCCTTAAGATGTACCTGGACACAATACGCACCGGAAAATATTAGCATTACAACTAACCATTCCGATGGGAAATTCCTCTTTCAAGATCGGTATATTATTGGAACAGTCAGACGATCTAATTTTGTTAACTATTTTTTAATTTTTATTAAAATATGCGGAATAAAGTCATTATCTTTGCGGACGCATGAGAAGGAGAAGAAACATATCTTCCTGGATATTAATTTCCGTGATATTTATCCACTTCATCGGGGCAAATACTTTCTTTGGCATGTATGTAGCGGATAATGGCTTATTTACCGAGTTGTTTTGTGAGAACAGGTTTAAGCCGGAATTACACTGCCACGGTTCCTGTGCAATCACCAAATTAATGGAATATGAAGAAAATGATGCGCTCAAATCGTCTGCCCCACATCTTCCTGTTCCTCAATTTTATTCTTATCTTCATCAATTCAGCCAGCAGAAGGATTTTGATCTGAATGAAATCCCAGCGCACAACTTCAGGTATCTCCAACTTAATTTAAAACCAAGTGTAACCGAAATTGATCATCCTCCGGCTTTAGTTTAAATAAATTTTAATGATTCACAAAAGTCTTCAAATGATGAAAACGAATCACAATTTATTAAACTAAAAATTCAAATAAAATGAAAAATATTAAAATATTCATGCTATTTCTGATAGCATCTCTTTTCCTCATATCTTGTACTAAGGAAGAAATCAAAAATCCAATTAATAACATCAATGAAACAGAAGGCCTGCTATTAGTCAAATCATTTGAAAGTAACGATATTAAAGCAGAAGTCTTTAACGACTCAGGTACACTAAGCGTAGGCTTCAATAAAATATTCATCCGCTTGACCGATAAACAAGGCAATTATATCAAACAATCCTCTATCTCCTTGTTGCCGATGATGACCATGAATATGCATGGCAACACTCATCAGCATAGCTGCCCTGTTTCGGGCATTACCAAGGTCGAAGGCAAAGAAACCCTGTATGAAGGATATATAGTATTCATCATGCCGAGCGGAGACAGTGAGAATTTCTGGGAATTGACATTTACCTGTAACCTTGATGGACAGACGTACAAAGTATCGGATAAGATCAATGTGTTGCCATCCGAAACTGAATTTTCCAAGAAATTCTCTTCTGCCACAGGAAGCGATGGTAAGAAATATTTTCTGGCCCTGGTCGAACCTGCTCAACCTAAAATCGGGGTCAATGACATCGTTGTGGCTCTTTTTCAACGGGATGACAGTGGGAATTTTCCGATAGTTGACAATTACAAGATGATGGTTGACCCCAGAATGCCCGGTATGGGCAATCACAGTCTTCCCGGAAACAAAGACCTGGAGCAATTGAGCGATGGCCTGTATCATGGAAAAGTAGGATTCTCGATGTCAGGATACTGGAAAATCAACCTGATGCTTGAAAATGAAGCCGGAGAGGTAATCAAAGGCGAGCAGGTAACATTACAGAATCAGGAAAGCAGTTTGAATTTCAAATTGGAATTTTAATGTCAGTATTTTGACCAAAAGCATAAATGCACAGTTTTCAGTGCATTTATGCTTTATTATAATTTTTAATCATGAAACGAATAATTTTATTCATCGCAATATTAGGTACTGCCTTTCAAGTTGTTGGTCAAGTAAATCAGGATAGTCTTCAGGAAGCATTTTTAGATAGCATCCAGTTCAGGGAGTTGGGTGAAGTAGTTGTAATCTCCAATGCTACTGCACGGTCCATGAAAGACTCCAAGGCCCTTGGCTCATTGGATAATTACCTTAAGAACTCCAGTTCTGTCAATATGGTCAGAAGGGGTGCGTACGCCTGGGAACCATTGCTCAACGGCATGGCGACTGAGCGAAGCGTCATCACCGTAGACGGTATGCGCATCTATCATGCCTGTACCGACAAGATGGACCCTGTGACATCCTATGTGGAGAACACCAATCTCTCCAAAGCCAATATCAATGACGGACAATCAGGTGCAGAACACGGAGGGACCATTGCAGGCAGCATCGACTTGGTAAGGCGTAAATCCGGCTTCAAGACTTTCCCAAAGTTCGGAGGTTCGGCTTTTGCCGGCTTTGAAAGTAACAATATGCAACAGATATACGGAGCGACCTTGAATTATGGGAGTCCGAANTTTTTTACCGATGTAGACTTTACCTATCGGGATGCAGAAAATTACAAGGCAGGGCAGAGAAGTGGCCTGAGTAGCGAGGTGTTGTATTCTCAATTTACCAAATATAATCTTTCGGCAATATCAGGCTTTAAGTTTAATGACAGACAGCATGTGGAGGCCTCAGTCATATTCGACAAAGCAACCAATGTTGGATATCCCGGCTTACCTATGGATGTCGCTCTGGCTCAGGCAACCATTGCTTCACTCCAGCACAGCTATCGAAGCCCTTCGCCACATGTTGACTTTATAGAGACCAAGGCCTATTACAATACCATTACCCATATCATGGATGATAGTCGCCGTCCGGTTGTACCTATTCGGATGGATATGCCGGGTTGGAGTAAGACCGCAGGCTTTTATTCCAAATTGGCAGGCAATTACAATCGTCATACCTTCAAGGCTACACTGTCCGGTCACCTCAATAATTCATTGGCTGAAATGACCATGCATCCCAACAATCCAAATGAGGCGGATATGTATATGCTGACCTGGCCTGATGTAAATACCATCTATGCCGGAATCAACATAGAAGACAATATTTCTCTCAATGACAAATTAAACCTCAGCATTCAGGGTGGCATCGGAGGTCACTACAATGAAATCCGAAGTGAGACGGGATTAAACAGCCTCCATTTGTTTTACCCGGACTTAAAGGCAACCAAATTGCGATCCATTAAAAACCTTTCCGGCCATCTTCAACTAAAGAACGGACGATTCCAGCACAAGATGGGTATTGGGTATGGCGACCGCGCCCCAAGTGTTTCCGAGGCTTATGGATTCTATCTGTATAATGTAAACGACAACTATGACTACATAGGCAATCCGAACATGAAGAATGAAAAATCCTTCAGCCTGGAAGTCTCCTCTGGTTATACTGCTGANAAAATCTCTGTCCGTTGGAAAGCAAATTATTTTTATATAAAGGATTATATCATTGGCAAGCCCCAGGATGAATTTTTCCCGATGTATATCACCGCCAGTGGAGTAAAGGTATATCAACAATTAGAATATGCAGGGATATTGAATACAGCGATGAACGTAAGTTATAATATCCTGAAGGACCTGTTGTTCCAGGCTGATGCATCATACCGATACGGCCANGGNGCGCAGGAGACCATACTTCCTTCGATCCAGCCATTGGGATATTCCGCTAAGTTGAAGTATCAGAAAAACAGTTTCTTTGCAGAGGCAGGCATTGAAGGCTGCAGCAAGAACAGGAACAGTCCGGAATTCGGAGAGATTCAAAAACCGGCGTATATGGTGGCCAACGTCGCCTTGTCCAATGATTTTTCTATTGGCAACATCAATCTTGTTGTCAAGCTNGGGGTCGAAAATCTGTTTGACAAATATTATTCGACTTTCGATGATTGGTTTGGCATCCCAAAGATGGGGCGCAATATTTTTACTAATGTGATTTTCAAATTCTGACAATAAATCATCGAATCCATATTTTCCTTGTCGTGGATTGAACAAAACTTTAATTCGCTTTGGATATCAGAACAAACTCTGGTATCCAAAGTGGATTTTGGCAGCTTGTAGGTTGAAAGGAGTTGATCGGTTCTTTCCAACAGCAATACTCAATCCGAAAACCCCTACTTTGGTTCCGAAGTTGATTCCTGCACCTACGCCCATATTCCACAGATAATTATTGAGCCGAATGGTACTGGTCGAGTTAATCCATCCGTTATCTGCAAAGACGAACAGTGCGCTCAATTCATCCAGTACCATCTTGACTTCTGTAGTGGCAATAAGGTAAGATGTCGTATAGAAAGATTGTTCATTGAATCCCCGGAATGTCTTGTTGCCTCCGATCCTGAATTTTTCATTATTATATACCAGCTTGGGACCCGCTATCATAGCTCCATTGGCTCGAATCATGATAGCCATTCGTTTGAACAATGGAAAGAAGATCCTGCTGTCAATGACAGGTCTGAAAAGTGTGGATCGCAGCGTTACTGTATCATAAAGTGTTCTGTAATCAAAACCTGATTGGTCAGGGCCTTTGATGGCCAATATCTTATCATTCTTAAAGATTCGCCGTTGACCAATACCCATCTGAACATCAACTGAGAAGCCCTTGCGCGGGTTGAGCCGAAAATCGAGATGCTGAATGTTGTAGGTCAATCCGAAATAATCCGTCCTGTAATCAAGACTGGCGGGCAATTTTTTGTAGTAATGACTTTCGATGTATCCACCGTGTTGATATCAGATTGTTGACGCTTCCAGAAGGCTTCCAGCTTACTGTCATAGCCAAAATAATATTGTCCTCCAAATTCAATAATCTTCTCGATGAAGGAAGAGTCAGATCGGAACAATTTGAAACTTCCCTTTACGCCCAATGGTGTAGCCAAAAGAAATGGGTATTCGCCTTCCAGCCTCAACTGTTGCTGCATTGGTGAAGGCTGGAAATATTCACCCAATAATTTTTCTCCCTTGCCGAATTGATTGAGCAACTCGATGGTTGCATTTCCTGTGAGCAGAAATTTGTTGCTTACTCCGGGAATATTGCTGGTATTAGGCTGGAAACCAATCAACAAGTCGAATCGGTTGACATTTTNTTTCTTCAGGAATAAAGCAAGCCAGGCCTTTTTCTCTGCAAATACAACAGCGGGGCTTTTGTACTGTTCGGCAAAGGTCAGTTCCCGTATCTTCTTACCGGCTTTGTCAGGCAGTCCGGGATAGTAAGGTGCGCCTACCCTGAGTCCCAGCATTTGCTCAAGGTAAAAGTTTGATATTTTCAAATCCCCTATAACATGTAGCCCACCAATGGTATAAAGATCTCCCGGTGACAACAACAACTTCATATCGACCGATTGGCTGTCAATGATAANTGGACTAANGTGAGTAGCAGCGAATGGAAACCCGTTGAGGATAGCCGTTTCGATCATTTTTCTTTGTTCCTTCCTTATCCGCTCCCTCATAGGTATGGTGTCCTTCTCAGGCGTTGTTATGGTGTCCCTCTCCTGCTTATCCATGTATGGCATGATGATCAGGTCCCGAACATTGAATTTCTTGCCCTGATAGAAATAGATACCGGTCTTTCCATCCCGTACCTTTATTGAATCGACAGCTGCAGAATAATAACCATAGGCCTGCAGGGTGTCGATGATAGTCCGGCATGTAGCAAATAACGCAAAGGTATCCGGATTGTCAGCTGCAATCATCTCTGACACATATTTTTTCCAGATCAAGCTATCCTTTGTCAATCCGAACACCTCGATTTTCTGTGCGGAAGCAACTGCGGCCGTCAGCAATAAAACGCACATTAATATAGCCTGAGCGGTATTTCGGAAATTGTGGTACATTTTTGTATCAGTGATCGGTCGGATATTATGTCTGCTTAGAGTCACCATTTACATTAACGAAGATACTTATATTTAGTCTTTATGGGATGATATAAATATTTGCCAAGGTCATGGCAAACGGTCAAAATCGAAGTAGGTAGGAAAGTAATAAGTCAAAGCCACTGATGGATTGAAGAATGGGAAAATGAAAAAATTAATACCTGTATCTTGAGACAAAAATAAATTACTCCCTTGAAGATGCCCGACTACACTTAGTTTTCAGCTATTAAACAAGTACACACTTCGATTTTTTCTGTCCCCACCGTATTGTAACCTCCAGGTATCCAATCACTGTATTTTCCATATTTCTGAAGGTCAAAAGCAGAGTCATTCCTTCCCGGCTGAAATGAATAGTTGCCCAATTTTTGTAGGTTTGCCACAAACTATTCCTTCATGAATTATCAATATATTGAATTTACTAAGGATGGAAATATAGCCACCATCCGTTTCAACAGGCCGGAGGTTTTCAATTCGGTTAATAAACCAATGGCAATGGAGATACAGGAGGCGCTGGACCGATGCAAGGATGAAGATGTGCGGTGTATCCTCATTACGGGTACAGGTAAGGCGTTCTGTGCAGGACAGGATTTGAATGAAGTTGTGGATCCCAATGGTCCGGAACTTCGGAGTATTGTAAAGGAGCATTACAACCCCATCATCAGGCGAATCAGGGAGATCGAAAAGCCCGTTATTTGTGCGGTAAACGGAGTCGCTGCCGGTGCCGGAGCGAATATAGCCTTGAGTGGAGATATCGTAGTGGCTGCCCGATCAGCCTCATTTGTGCAAGCATTCTCGAAGATAGGCCTGATACCGGATAGTGGCGGAACATTTTTTCTGCCCCGCCTCATCGGATGGAATAGAGCATCTGCACTGATGATGACCGGCGACAAGGTTTCTGCCGATGATGCTATCCTCATGGGTATGTTGTACAAGGTATATGAAGATGAAGTATTTCAGGATAAGATAAAAGCATTGGCTGCACAAATGGCTTCCATGCCAACATATGGCCTGGCTCTTACCAANAAGGCGCTCAATGCTTCCAATGTCAATGACCTCAATACTCAATTGGATCTGGAGGAGCAACTACAGACAAGTGCTGGAGGTTCTTATGACTATAATGAAGGAGTAGTGGCATTTCTCGANAAAAGAATGCCTGTATTTAAAGGAAAATAAACTTTCAATCCATCGCTTTGTTTAAGTCAGGATTTGAGCATTGGCATGCTAAAAACAAATCTTTTCAATTCCTTTAATCATTAAAACACAATGATCCAAACCGTTGCAGTTATAGGTTCAGGCGCCATGGGAACAGGCATAGGTCAGGTTGCTGCGACGCATCAATGTAAGGTAATNTTTTGCGACGCATCAGCTGAATCACTTGAGCATAGTCGCCATATCCTGACATCATCCATTGAAAGAATGGTTGAAAAAGGAAAGCTCACTGGTGAAGCCGGTCGTGACATCATCGGAAGATGCCGCTGGACAAGTGATATGAAAGAGATAGCAGATACCGACCTGATAATTGAAGCGATTGTTGAAAAATTCGAAGCAAAGGAAGCATTGTTCAAGGCCATTTCTGAAATCATTCCCGACCAAACCATTGTGGCGACCAACACCTCGTCCCTGAGCATCACTGCCCTGGCTGCTACGATAAGCCATCCTGAGCGTTTTATCGGACTTCATTTCTTCAATCCGGCTCCTATCATGAAGTTGGTCGAGATTGTGCCTGCATTACAGACCGAAAAGACCTTAGTCGANAAAATGCAGCACCTCATGGCTTCTTGGGCCAAGACAGCTGTTGTTGCCCGCAATACACCGGGCTTCATTGTCAATAGGGTGGCCAGGCCGTTCTATGGTGAGGCTTTACGCATTTTCGACGAAGGGCTTGCCGGTTGCAGAGCTATCGATACCGCCATGAAGGAGGTCGGCGGCTTCCGTATGGGACCTTTTGAATTGATGGACTTCATAGGCGATGTCAACTATCGGGTAACGGAATCCGTATATAATGCGATGTTTCAGGACCCAAGGTACAAACCGTCTCTGACGCAAAAATCCCTTTTGGATGCAGGCTGGTTGGGTAGAAAGACCGGAAGAGGCTTTTATGCCTATCCTGACATGGAAGAAACCATGACCTCATATTCATCCTGGTTGAATCCCACTGAAATATTTGGCCGTATTTTTGCCATGCTCGTCAACGAAGCCGTCGATGCAGTATATATGAATATCTGCTCGGAGGAGGATGTAGAAAATGCAATGCAACTTGGCACCAATTATCCACAGGGATTGATCAGTTGGGGCAGGACATTCGGGATGGACCGCATCATGGATATCATGTCCGGCCTCTATGAGAGGTATAGGGAAGATCGTTACAGACCCAGNCCCCTTTTGACCAATATATGATATACGAAATATTAGGATATATAGGAGCCTTCCTCATGGGAATATCACTAGGAGCCATTGGCGGTGGCGGTTCGATATTTTCTGCGCCCATCCTGGTATATTTATTTGGTGTCAACCCGGTTATTGCCACAGGCTATTCCTTGTTTGTTGTAGGGACAACAAGCTTATCCGGCTCATTGAGCCATATACGTGTAGGCAATATCAACTGGCGGGCAGTATTTTTTCGGTATTCCATCGATTGCATCTGTCTTTATTACCCGTACACTTATTGTACCCGCCATTCCCGATCCGGTGTTTGCCGGAACCTGGATAGAGGTAGGCAAGCCGAGTTTCTTCCTGTTGGTCTTTGCCGTATTCATGTTGGCAGCGGCATTTGCCATGACAAGAAAAAAGAAAGTCGAAGAGGACAATACCACAAATGCTAATTCATTGATGATTACCATTGCCGGTTTGTTTGAAGGCCTGCTGACAGGACTTGTAGGTGCTGGTGGTGGATTTTTGATCATTCCTGCCCTGGTGTTACTGGGTAAGGTCGAAATGAAGAAGGCTATAGGATCAAGTTTGCTGATTATAGCCGTAAAATCTCTGATGGGATTTACGGGCGATCTGCATAACAATGTGAATATTGAATGGAAACTGTTGATACCTTTTACGCTAATAGCGATAGGCGGAATTATTACAGGCAGCCGATTATCCAGACGCATTTCGAACGAAAAGCTCAAACCCCTGTTTGGTTATTTTATACTGATTATGGGGTTAATCATTCTGGCAAAAGAGTTATTGATAGGAAGGTAAGGTGGACTTATTGAAGGTAATTTGAATAGGAACATTGACTTCAAATAAGGGATAAACAAGGACCTTTAGAATATTTAAAGAAAGATTAATATATTGTAGATGAAAGTAGAACAAATATACACGGGATGCCTCGCTCAGGGCGCGTATTACATCAAAAGCAAGGATGAGGCAGCAATCATAGATCCTCTCAGGGAAATTAAACCGTACCTGGAAAGAGCAGAAAAAGATGGTGTGAAGATCAAGTACATCTTTGAGACACACTTTCACGCTGATTTTGTATCCGGGCATATCGACCTAAGCAAAGCAACGGGAGCGCCCATTGTATACGGCCCTTACGCCGATCCCGCATTTGATGCATTGATCGCCTGTGACGGACAGGAATTTAAGGTAGGTGATGTTACAATCAAGGCACTCCATACCCCGGGCCACACGATGGAAAGTACCTGTTATTTGTTGTGCGATTCTGACGGAAAACAACAGTGTCTGTTTAGTGGCGACACCTTGTTCCTGGGCGATGTAGGGCGTCCGGATCTTGCTCAGGTAGAGGGCAAGCTTACCGTTGAGGATTTGGCAGGCCACCTGTATGACAGCCTGATGAACAAGATAGCCATCCTGCCGGACACGCTAATTATTTATCCTGCACACGGAGCAGGTAGCGCTTGTGGAAAGAATATGATGAAGGAAACTTTCGACACATTGGGTAATCAAAAGCAGGTCAATTATGCGCTCAAACAGCCTGACAAGCAAACTTTCATCCGAGAGGTATTGTCAGGTTTGACGCCACCTCCAAAATACTTCGGCTTGAATGTAATGATGAACAAATCAGGCTACCAAAGTATTGATACAGTCTTAAGTCGGGGTATGACAGGGCTGGATCCTGAAGAATTTGAGCGAATTGCCAATGACTGTGATGCATTGGTACTGGACGTCCGTAGCACACAGGAATTTTCGAACGGTTTTATACCCAGGTCGATTAACATCTCACTTGATGGGAAGTTCGCACCTTGGGTAGGAGCTATGATTGTCGATGTCAATACACCGATCCTTTTGGTGACCGATGCAGGAAAGGAAGAAGAAACATCCATAAGGCTAAGCAGAGTTGGATTTGACAATCAACTGGGACACCTTAGAGGAGGAATTGCAGCCTGGGAAAAAGCCGGCAAGGAAACAGACAAGGTAGAAAGAATTTCTCCAAACCAATTCCTCCGGGAAATTTCTGAAGATCCATCTGTTGTCTTTGATATCCGCAGAGAAGATGAATATACAGCAGGACATGTATCAAAAGCCGTCAATATGCCTTTGGAAGAAATCAACCATTGGATTGAAAAGGCATCAAATGCCCAAAACCTATACATACACTGTGCCGGAGGATATAGAAGTATGATTGCCGCATCGATCCTTAAATCAAGAGGCATCCATAATTTCAAGGAAGTGGATGGTGGCTTCAATGCTATCAAGCGTGCAAAGGAGGGTATTGCTTAAGTATAAAGCTGAGTAAATCCCGGCATGGCATGGCAATATTTGACCTTCTATTGAATAAAAAAATCGACTCCTTCATTATTAGGATTTTCGGTATTTAAAAGAATGTCAAAGCATTTTGTTCTGTTCGGTAATTTAGTCATCCAGATAAAATCAGGAATAAAATAACCGCATTCTTTTAAAATGTTGTATCTTGTAACCTTATATTTAAAACTTAAAATTCAAATCTCTAAACTATGGTTAACAAAGTAATTCTTATCGGAAACTTAGGCATGAATCCTGAAGTGCATCAGTTCGAGACTAATTCAGTCGCTCGTTTTTCTCTTGCCACAAGTGATACTTACATCGACAAAAATGGTGAACGACAGTCTACAACAGAATGGCACAGGGTCGTTGTATGGGGCAAACAGGCTGAAAACGCCCAACGATACCTGAANAAGGGCAGCAAGGTATACGTGGAAGGCAAAATCACTTACAACAAATATACCGATAAAAATAACATAGAGCGTACGGCAACGGAAATCAAGGCAGACTTAATCAGATATCTGGATTCGGCAGGAGGTGCAACAGCAGGAGGAGGAATGACAGACCAGACTGCATCTGAACCTAGTCAGGCAGGACCGGATCCGGATACTACAATCGATGATTTGCCGTTCTAAGAAAAGGAAAAGGAGAGGTCGCCAGGCTTCTCTTTTTTCTGTAAATTATTTGTTATCGATATGTTTCAGCCTTGCTAACTGATAAGAATATACGTTAATACGTTGTCAGAAAGCAGGACACAGATACTGAAATTAATTGTTCTGTTTTAACTGATCAAGTAGCTATTGTCAGAGAATTTTCCAAACAATTGGCGGACGAATTGAATTGTATATAAAAAGAAAAATACATAGTTTATCAAATAAATATTGGATTACAGAAAATGAAAATCAGACAATTTATCGCATTGGGTTTACTGTTCTGGTCGATTCTTTCTTTTGGCCAGAATGAAATGCTTGAAGTGCAGGTCAGCAAGGACAGTGTGTACTTTGGCAATCAGGTTAAGGTAACCTTCATAGCAAGTAATATTTCTGGCAAATTCATTCCCCCTGCCTTCGATGGCTTCGATATTATTAACGGACCTTTCACGTCGAGCAGCTATTCTTTTGTCAATGGNGAATCCAGTAGAAAGACTACTTATACCTACCTGTTGCAGCCCAAACGGATCGGCGAAATCATCATCGGCAAGGCAGGATTCAACTCAGAGGGAAAAGAGCCTCTTACCAATGAAATCCCTATCTATGTCAGGGACAACCCCAATGGTATCCGCGAGGATGCTGAAAAACAGGATATGAAGCAGAAATCAAAATCNCCCTTTGACAACTTCGGCAAATTCGATGATTTCTTCTTTAATATGCCTGATTTCGATGGTTTTGATATTGCGCCGAAAGAGAAAACTCCNCCTCCCTAAAAAACCTATAAATTTAAAACAGAAACATTATAACCCCGATCCGCTCAATGAGCCGTCTGACAAATTCTCTTGTTTTATTACTTCTCCCATTTCTGTCTATCGGTCAGGATGTGCGGTTTTATGCGGAAACCGATTCCAGAAGTGTCCCCGTAGATGGATATTTTGAGGTTCACTTCAAGGTGGATAATGCTGCATCCGATAAGATCGTNCCCCCTGACTTTCAGGGATTTACAGTATTGGGCGGACCGAGCTATTCCTCACAGACGAGTATAATTAATGGCAGTGTAACGCGTTCTTCTTCGGTTACCTACGTCCTGCAACCAAAGAGCATTGGTATCGTCCAGATTGGTCAGGCCACGGCTACCATCAATGGTAAGAAATATACGTCACAGGCCATTTCGATAGAAGTGACCAAGGCAGAATCTGCTTCGGGGCTTAGCTCCATGTCCAATAAAGGAGAAGAAGTGTTTGTCCAAATTGAGGTAGATCAAAAGGTTNNCTATATAGGCCAACAGGTAATCCTGGATTATGTCATATATTCAAGAATTAGTGTCAATTCATTCAATTTCAACAGTGAATCGAAGTATACCGGAATTTATGTCAAACCCTTTAAGAATTTCGATGCCGGAGTAAAGACACGCACCATCAATGGTTATCAATATAGAAGGCAAATCATGCGAAGGCTTGCACTTTTTCCACAGCAAAGCGGGAATATACTTATTGAGCCGGCCGTCATTACCCTTGGCGTGCCAATGGAAGATGACCCCTTCGGGAACTTCTTTCAAAGCAGCAGACCAAAACAGGTACGCACCAACAGTGTAGAACTGCAAGTCAAGTCGCTTCCTCAACCGATTCCTGCTGACTTTGCCGGAGTAGTGGGCGAATTCCAATACTCCGTCACTTGTGATAAAAGCGAATTAACCACGGATGATGCGGCAATGCTTAGTTTCAAGATTGGCGGCAATGGTGATATGAAGGCTATCCGACCGCCAAAGATGCCGCAGAATGATAATATAGACTTCTATCCCCCTGAAGTGCTGGAAGATAATGAAGAGGAACGATCCGGCGAGTTTTTCGGCAACAAGACCTATGTCATTGATTTGACACCGAAGAAGGCTGTTGACATCGAGGTCAAAGTTCCGGATTTTGTCTATTTCGATCCCAAACAGAAAGCCTACAAGACTATCTCCCTGGATCCATTGCAGTTGAGTGTTTCACCAGGCATAGAAAAAAAGAGTGCAGGAGATGAAGGGCCTCAGATAGTAAGCCCGCAACAGTCCTTCTTTGANAANAACAAAACGGGCCTTTTGGCCGCGACGGGGATTGCCACACTTGCCCTGGCCGCCTTCCTGCTGATTAGAAAGAAAAAGAATAGCGAAGTAACCGACAAAGCGCCCGAACATCATACGGATAACCTGCCNCCTGAACCTGCCGAAAAAGCTGTCATCATACCGGGAAAAGCGGATGAAATACCGGTGAAGGATTTCAACCGGGAATTAGATATGGCCAATGAATTCCTTTTCTCAGGTGATCAGAAATCATTCATACGGCAACTCTACAATACATTCTCCTCTTACCTAAGTGATCGGCTCGAAATTCCACTGTCACAGTTCAATGTCAATAAAATTCGGGAAGTAATGGAAGAGAANAAATTATCCAGGGAGCTTGTTACGAAGGCTACTGATACACTCCGGGTAATTGAATCTGCTGCATATGGAGGATTGACACCCAATCTTATACCGGATCAACTGTTGCATTCGGTAAAGGAAATAATGGAAGAAATTTCAAAGTAAGGAAAACCTTCCAGGGATCATAGCTGGATGTATTATTTCAAAAACTGGAGATGAATCTCTGAAAAATCAATTCCGGGACCTGATGGGCAGATTGAATTCATGTAAAGTTATATAGCTATCTTTTGTCCNCCGGGCAGACAAAACAATCTTTTCCGGCATTCTTTCAAAAGGTATTCTGATGATCAGGTCAGCACTGTCAAGGGCTATCATTTGTCGTTCAAAGAGACCTTCATCATTGACATACTCCACATTTTTCAGCAATACATCAGCTAAGAATCGGTCGGCTACTTTCTTTCCTTCCTTATCTCTTAATTCAAGGTGAAATGCCTTGATGTCAGGCTCTTTATTTTCATTATCCTTCAAGGTGCCTTCTGAAAGTTTATACCAACGCAATTGGGCGGCAGGTACATCGTTACCCTTGAATATTTTATATCCAATAAAAATAATCCCGGGAGTTAGGGTTGCTGATGTCTCCATCGATTTACGGTGGCGACAGGAAACCAGCAAGAAGGCGAGCATCATAAAGCTGAATCTCATAGGAAATAATTTATTTCAGACAAAGATAACTACGGCCGCTGACATCCGGCATGAAACCTGATCACCCCATCTTGTATAGCATTTTTGGATGAAGTTGCCTAAAAATCAAGGAAATAGCCTTCCGTATCTTCTTGGGAACGGAATGGTTTCACGCATATGATCCAGTCCGCAAATCCAACGAACAACTCTTTCCAGTCCTAAGCCGAACCCTGCATGAGGTACACTGCCAAAGCGACGAAGATCGAGATACCATTGGAATACTTCCATCGGCAGGTCATGCTCCTTGACTTTGCGAAGCAGGATATCCAGATTGTCTTCACGCTCCGAGCCTCCGATGATTTCCCCAAAACCATCCGGAGCAAGAAGATCGACGCCCTTGACCAAGTCCGGATTGCCCTCAACTTCTTTCATATAGAATGATTTGATCTTTGCCGGCCAGTTATATACCATAACCGGAGCATCGAAAACACGGGTCAGGACGGTTTCGTCACTGTTTCCAAAGTCGTTGTCATCGCTAAAATTACGCGCTGACTCAATCCAATTAGGTATATTACGGGTCTTCTCAGTCAGAATCTCCACTTCCTTTCTTAGCTGGAGAATCTNTCCTTCGTGGAAGCGGCGTTCGCCCTTGGAGGCAGTCTTTATCTTCTCTTCCCGCTCTTCTATTTCCTTCTGTACCTTGTTGAGGTCTTCAATAGCTTTTGCAAGGTCTTCTTCCTGTACCTTGAGTGCATTCTTGCCATTGACCTCAAGCTCACCACGCAGTATTTTCGCTGCATCAGCATGAGTTACACGTGGGAAAGTCTGGAATACATTCTTCAATCGATCGATATCTCTTTCCAGAATTTCAAGCTGCGGCAAGCACTTTTCCAACACTTGTGCCACGACATACTTGATAAAAGCTTCGATCAACTGCATATCATCTTCCAGATCGTAGAATGCCATCTCCGGCTCGATCATCCAGAATTCAGACAGGTGACGAGGCGTGTCTGATTTTTCGGCTCGGAAGGTCGGCCCGAAGGTATAGACCTTACCCATGGCCATGGCCATTGCTTCGGCATAAAGCTGGCCGGATTGGGACAAATAAGCCGGATGGCCGAAGAAATCGGTCTCAAACAGGGTCGTCGTCCCCTCTACGGCATTACCTGTAAAGATAGGCGGATCCATCTGTACAAAACCTTCTTTCTGAAAAAATCCATGGATAGCCATGATAATTTCGTTCCTTATGGTCATGATGGCCCATTGTCTGCGTGAGCGCAACCAAAGGTGACGATTGTTGGACAAAAAGGTTACTCCGTGTTCCTTATTGGAGATGGGATATTCCTCGGAGATACTGATTATACCAAGATTGGTGGCTTGTAGTTCATAACCGCCTACCTGCTTTTCGTCCTTGACCACTGTTCCTTCCACCCAGAATGAACTTTCCTGAGTCAAGCTGCTTGCGGCATCAAAAGCTTCTGCAGGTACGGCATCCTGGCTGACTACCACCTGACAAAACCCGGTACCATCGCGCATTAGGATAAAATAAATTCCCTTGCCTGAGCGAAGATTTGACGCCCAGCCCTTCAGAATGATGGCTTTCCCTTCGAAATCTTTAAGCGATCTGATATATTGATGAGTCATTGCTATGATATTTGAAGGCGCAAAAGTACGATTTTTCAGGAATTAGGAATGAATTCAACAAAGTAAACATCATCAATCTCATACTCCTACCAACAGGAACGTCTCCAATTCGAATAATTCATATATTTACACATATCTTTATAACTTAAATACAATGAAAAAGGCAATTGTAGTCGGCGCCACCTCAGGTATAGGGCGCAAACTGGCGGAAATACTTGCTGATAATGGATATATGGTAGGCATCACCGGTCGTCGTGGAGAGTTACTGAATGAAATCAGCACTCAAAAGCCGCATGTATTCAGAACCATGGTAATGGATGTCAACGACACTACTACAAGTATTTCAAAACTGAAAGCCTTAGTAGATGAACTAGGAGGTTTGGATCTTCTCGTTCTTAGTTCCGGCATCGGTGAGCGTAACAATCGCCTCGATTACGAGATAGAACAAGCGATAGTTCAGACCAATGTCGTTGGCTATACCTGCATCATCGATTGGGCGTTCAATTTGTTTGCAGCGAAGAAATCCGGGCATTTGGTGGGCATCAGTTCCATCGCANNGAACCGGGGTGGACAGGTAGGTCCTGCTTATGGCGCCACTAAAGCATATCAGATCAATTACTTAGAGGCATTGAGGTTAAGATCAGCCAGGAAAAAGCTGGGTGTCACCGTCACCGACATAAGGCCCGGCTTTGTCGATACGGCCATCATCGGAGGTGGTAAGGTATTCTGGATGGCATCCACGGACAAGGCCGGTCTTCAGATATACCGGGCGATTAAGAAGAAATGCAAGGTTGCCTACATCACACGACGTTGGATACTTGTAGCCTGGTTACTGAAGCTAGTACCCAGATTTATTTATGATCGGGCATAATCTTGTGGGCCGGCGCCGGCATATTGTTGTGTCGAGAAAAGCAACCAACAAACCCATTAAGTTGTCCTGCAGTGATGGATAGACACCCACCTCCGGTAAGCAATTCGGAGGTTCCCAGGTTAGTGCCACTTTAGCCTGATCCATATCAGGCGGGAGAGTATCCCTCTCATTTTGTTAGTGCGTTCAAGATCTAGGTCATTATGATTTACAGGTATACACCTTATCTAACTACAAACACCATATTCATCTTGCATATCCTTAAAATTGGAGCGAAAAAGAGAAATCTGTTTCAGTAGAAATTGCTCTTATACTTAGTTACTTTTTATTCATCCACAATTTGACAACTAATGCGATACTATCCCTTGCCAAATACATACTTACAAATATGTTTGGTTAGAATACAATTTTTCTGTCCGGAATTTTCTCCCGCAAATAAATCAAATAGAAAAAATATCTGATCGATACTCTTACTTGCTAAATCATTCGGATAAATGAGTTTTGGCCATGTAATAAATGGCTATCAAATTTTATTACAAAATAATAATTTATTTAATCGCAATTTACGATAATTTTTATTAATTTTGTGGTTATGTCTATCAATTAAATTATGGAAAGGGAGCTAACAGAAGTCAAGAATCAATCCAACTACCAAAATGTTGCGCAGCATGAAACGTCTTCATTAAGTGATCAGGCTATGTTTCCTGCTGTACCTATTCAACTTTCTGCCTCTACTGAGACTGAACCGGAAAGTACGAATGGCCGGGAAGAACAAAACTTCAANAAACCGAACAATCAATCAGCAGACGCCTCCCATTATTCCGGTGAAGCTACAGAGAGTTTCCTCAATTATTCAAATTCGGCAATTCCCGCATTTTCGGGAGCGATTCAGGCAAAACAACAAACCACACATGGCACTTCCTTCACTGCTCCGGTTTTTCAATTAAAGGCATATTCAGAACCTATTTCCGTGCAGCGCTCCGCTTCCGGCTATTTTAATTCAAACCCCATGCCTATTCAGAAGAAAGATGATGATGAAAATGAGATTGGAAAACCAAATGATGGNGGGCAGCAATCAGACTCTAAAAACTCTGATAATGATGTTCTCTCGCAAATGGAGAGTGCCATGAATGCTGATTTTTCAAATGTCAAAATTCATTCTAGTTCACATAACGCAGTCAATGTTGGTTCAGGCATTTACACAGGAAATGATATTCACTTTGCACCCGGCAAATTCGATACCAACAGCCCGGCAGGAAAAGAGTTGTTGGCTCATGAACTCGTCCATGTAAAACAACAAGGAGAAGGTCGTGTTCAGGCCAATAATAAAATTGACGGGATACCTCTGAATGACGATAAGAAACTGGAAGATGAAGCAGACGAGATAGCCTCAAAAGTGACCAGATGAAGTTTGATAAGGAATTACAGGGTATTACCTAAGCAGGGGATTCTAATGTTTAATGTTTCATCAAATTCATAGTGGCATGAAACTACGGCCATTCTCTCGGCCAATCCTTCCATTAAGCAGCTTCTCCGGCAGATCTCCTCTGATATCATTCGTTTGTTTTTATCAGATGATCTTATAACTATAACACAAGAACGTCCGGGAAAACCAACTGCCTCTTTCAGGCACCCTGTCATTGGACAAGCCAAGATACTTCCTAATGGCTGATTCGGACCATGTATCATTCTGGGGACAATCCGAAAACCGGTCAGTAATTACGATCAATTCAATAAATCAATAGTCCATCCGCACCATTACTAATGGAGTACAAAAAAGCCGGAAATATCTCCCGGCTAATAAAAATGTATATTTTATCAAATCAAACTGCAAAGCTTTCGCCACAGTTGCATTCTCTGACCGCATTGGGATTTTCAAAGTAAAAGCCTTTGCCACTCAAACCACCGCTAAATTGCAACGTAGTGTTGAAAAGGTACAGAAAGCTTTTAAGGTCTGTAACAATTTTGATGCCATTGTCTTCAAAAACCTGATCCTGAGCCTGTTCCTCATTATCAAAATCCATCTTATAGGACAGCCCGGAACATCCGCCACTCACTACAGAGACACGGATAAAATAATCGTCGGACATTCCCTGATTGGCCTTAACCCGGTTGATTTGCTCCTTAGCCGGGTCTGAAACGAATAACATAGTTTCTGATTTAAAAGATATTAGAAATTAAGCCTCTGCGTCCAGGCCGTTTTTCTTTCTATAATCGGCAATAGCGCTTTTGATGGCATCCTCAGCCAATACGGAACAGTGAATCTTGACAGGTGGCAATGCCAACTCTTCGACAATGTCCATGTTGTCAATCGCCATTGCTTCATCGACTGTCTTACCTTTGAGCCACTCAGTAGCCAATGATGAAGAAGCAATCGCAGAACCACAACCGAAAGTCTTGAACTTTGCATCCTGAATGATGCCTGTCGCCTCATCCACTTCAATCTGCAGCCTCATCACATCTCCGCACTCAGGCGCTCCAACCAGGCCCGTACCGACATTCTTCTTATCTTTATCGAGGGTACCGACATTCCTTGGGTGGGTGAAGTGATCCAATACTTTATCTGAATATGCCATAATTATTGAAATATGTTAGGTTGAATTATTAATGAATGAATTTTATATCTTAATGAGGATTGTCCCATACAAGGCTGTTCAGGTCGATTCCTTCCTTGTACATTTCCCAAATTGGACTCAGGTCACGCATGTGATTGACACCTTTAGTCAATGCATCGATGGCAAAATCGATATCTTCCTCTGTGGTAAATCTTCCAAGGCTGAATCGGATGGAAGAATGCGCCAAATCGTCGCCCAAGCCGAGTGCCACCAAAACATAGGAAGGCTCAAGGGAGGCTGAAGTACATGCTGAACCCGAGGATACCGCTATCTCCTGATTGAAGGTCATCATTAAACCCTCACCCTCCACATGTTTGAATGAAAGATTCGTTACATGCGGCATTCTGTGTTCCTGATTACCATTGACATAAACCTCCTCCAGATTAGCAGCCAGAGCATTCTGTAGCTTATCTCTCAACTTGCTGAGTCTCGCTGCATCAGCAGCCATTTCTTCCCTGGCAATTTTTGCTGCCTTACCAAATCCAACAATACCGGGAACATTGAGTGTACCTGAACGCATACCACGCTCGCNGCCGCCACCATCTATCTGGGCGGTAACCTTAACTCTCGGGCTTTTACGGCATACGTACAATGCACCGATTCCTTTTGGCCCGTACATTTTGTGTGAGGAGAATGCCATCAAATGCACGCCTGCGGCCTTAGGGTCAACATCAATCTTGCCGACTGCCTGAGTCGCGTCCGACATCAGCAACACACCATGCTTCTTGCAAACATCGCCGATTGCCTTCATATCCTGAATTACCCCGGTTTCGTTGTTTGCCCACATAATGCTGACTAAGATTGTCTCCGGTTTGATAGCAGCCTCAAGCTTATCAAGATCTATGCGCCCATCCCTTTCCACATCAAGGTAGGTCACCTCACCGCCCATTTTCTCAATTTTTCTGCAACTGTCAAGTACAGCCTTATGCTCTGTCTTGGCGGTAACGATGTGGTTCCCCTTGGAACGATACATTTCAANAACACCTTTCAGGGCAAGATTGTCCGACTCGGTGGCCCCTGAAGTAAAGATTATTTCCTTCGGATCCACATGGATCAAATCCGCAATCTGCTCCCTCGCATAGTCAACTGCCTCTTCTGCAATCCAGCCAAAAGGGTGATTACGGCTAGCCGGATTTCCCGGTTTTTCGTAAAAATAAGGCAACATAGCCTCTATAACTCTCGGATCTGTAGGCGTTGTTGCATTATTATCAAGATATATATGTCTTTTGCTCATCATTTATTTTTAAATAATCTAAATAAAATCCGTGCAAATATAACTACAAAAAAAGTATTAAGTTCAACAATTCCAGTGTATTTGTTTCTACCTTTGCTCCTATTAGAAATTTTTGTAATGGAAGACAGGACATCTATTTTCCCCCAATTTAAGCATGCCGACTGGAGAAAAGGATTCTCCAGGGAAGTGGGAGAAGCGCATCTGAATGAAATGAATTTTACCATCGACGGCCTCACATTCGAGCCAATGGGTGATGATGAAGATGCAGAAAGTTTTGCCGGAAAGTTGCCAAAGAAAGAGGAAAATATCGCATTTGGAGAAATTTTCGATTTTACCGGAGGAAATCAACCGATCCGACAATTGATGGAATCATTGCAACATGACTATACCGCTCCGTTGCTTTTGGTGGATAAGAAGACCAATGCCGGGGTCTTTGATGATGTCCGGTTTGATATCCTGAATGCTTCCATACATGTCACAGACGGCTGGATGGACCCCTGGAAGGTTTATTTTATGATATTACACGGAGGATATCCAAAAGGGCTACGTATCATCAATCGAAAGGATGATTCAGGNAAAAATGCCTTGAAGCATTTTCATTTTGATGCNAAAAATGAAGTCATTCCATTCATCCGGCAAATTTCAAGAGAAATAGAGATGACAAATCATCAAAACATACAGATTTCCATGACATTCACCNNGGGCACCTTACATGATATCATCAAGGCAAGAGCAGTAAAAACATCCTGGTTCAATATCCTTTATCATGCCGGTTTGCCTTTGACACCCTTTCATTTTGAGGTGATTCTGCCGGTTGAGGGTCAATATCCTGATATTGTCATCGGCCATACCAATAATCTTATAGCTTCAACAATGGCTCAGGCCGATACCGTTGTATTCGCTTGCAGGCAAGATGACAACGAGCGACGAATCTTGAGAAATTCTGCCCATATTTCAGTCATTGAAGCAGGCCTCGACAAGGAAACGGATCCCGTTGCCGGTAGTTATTTCGTGGAAAAGGTAGCCGCGCAGTTGGCCGAAAAGGCTCTGGCCGGATAATTCACCACCAGGCCCTACTTTATTTTTTTACCTTATTCCTGACTTCGGCACTTAAAATTTACAAATTTCATAAGATGTTAAAAATCAATATTTTGAGTGGTTCGAGTTTTTATTTTGGGTGACGCAAGGGTAAAAATCCTTAATTTAGGGATGTTTGTCCGCAAAAAGAAGAACCGTTCTGGCACTATCAGCGTCGTTGTGGTTGATAAATATGATGGAAAATCCAAAGAGTTAAAAACCATTGGAGTTAGTAGTGATGAAGAAGAAGTAAAACATCTTTACAAACTCGGTAAGGATTGGATTGAAAAGCGACGAGGTTTGGAAGATATGTTCAGGAAAGTTGATTACGAAAAAGAAGAACAAGAAGTTGTAACTCGTTTGCTTTCCAATATTGAAAATATTCTCATAAATGGTCATCAATTAATTCTTAGCAGAGTGTTTGATTTGATTGGCTTCGACCAAGTAGGAGACGATGTTTTAAAGCAATTAGTAATAGCTCGTTTGAGCCAACCTTTAAGTAAAGCTGCCACTGTCAGCTATCTAAAATCGCATTTTGATCAAGACCTTGACCTAAGCAAGCTCTACCGTTATATGGATAAACTCTATAATACAGAACAGGAAAGAGTACAACAAATCAGCGTAGAACATACACGCAAGCTATTGGGCGGGAAAATTGGATTGATGTTTTATGATGTAACCACACTTTACTTTGAGGCAGATTATGGAGATGAGTTGCGAGACACAGGTTTTTCTAAAGATGGGAAGCACAGCCAGCCACAGATTGTTCTTGGCTTACTGGTAAGCAATAATGGCTATCCGCTCTCTTATTCTATATTTAATGGTTCACAATACGAAGGTCGAACAATGTTACCGATAGTAGAGGATTTTATTACCCGATATCACCTTGATGATTTTATAGTGGTTGCCGATTCAGGATTAATGAACAAGACAAATATTGATTTACTTGAACAACAGGGATACCGCTATATTATTGGTGCAAGAATAAAAAATGAAAGCAAGGAAATAAAGCAATGGTGCTTGTCTTTAGCAAAAATAAACGGTGCATTTTACGAGACAAATAAGTCAGGTTCCAGGTTAATTGTTGGCTATTCGGAGAACCGGGCAAGAAAGGACGCATACAACAGGGAAAAGGGTGTTAGACGACTGGAACAAGCCTACAAATCCGGTAAAATCAACAAGCAGAATATCAATAAGCGAGGATACAATAAATTCTTAGAAATAACCAATGATGTCTGTGTGAATATTGATAAAACAAAAGTTAAAGAAGACGAGCAATGGGATGGACTAAAAGGATACATTACTAACACCGATTTACCGGCAGAAGAAGTCTATAACCAATATAGCAATCTTTGGGAAGTAGAACGAGCATTCAGAGTTACGAAAGGGACTTTAGAAATGCGTCCGATATTCCATTTTACACCAAAGAGAATTGAAGCTCATATCTGTATCTGTTTTGTTGCCTATAAGGTTTACAAAGAGCTGGAGCGTATATTAAAAGTAAGACAAATAAATTTAAGTGTAGACAAAGTTTTATCCATTGCAAGAACTATAACTACCATAAAAATCAAACTACCATTGAGTGATAAGACCATGGTGAAAACTATGGTATTAACCCAGGAACATCAATCTATAGCTCCACTCTTTTCTGATGATTTTGGAATTTTCGTTAGGGTGGCGCATTGACGAAGTCAGGAGATGACAACGAGCGACGAATCTTGAGAAATTCTGCCCATATTTCAGTCATTGAAGCAGGCCTCGACAAGGAAACGGATCCCGTTGCCGGTAGTTATTTCGTGGAAAAGGTAGCCGCGCAGTTGGCCGAAAAGGCTCTGGCCGGATAATTCACCACCAGGCCCTACTTTATTTTTTTACCTTATTCACAACTTTTGCGGAATTTACACCAAAAAGACAGTCGGTGAAAAGTGAAATTTTTATACCACAACAATCAAACAGGATAATATTAACCCGCTGTAACCCAACATACATACCAAAACAATTGTAGCTCAGAAATTTCTGCTATTTCCCCATATATTCATTGGCACAATATCTCAGGCCTTCAAGACAGACTGCAGTCGTATTATTGTACCGGAACAAAGGTAAACATCCATTTTTCAGGATTCTGCCAATCCTTTCCTCTGAACTTGCCTATCGGTGACTTGACCAGCACGGTATTTGCACCTTTCTTAAGATGAATCATTGTCGGTGGCCTGTAACTGTAACCTTCATCCACAAGCGGAATTTCCGAATTGCCTTGCTGGCCGGGATGACGCCAAATAGGCGGTGGCACTTCGTGACCATTGACCCAAAGCTTACCTTGTCGATGATTCCATCCTCCGAGTGGCGGGCTATCCGTAGCCGGAGATCTCGATAAGTCATTGAAACCAATCCAAAATCCGCGCACCGTGTCCACATCGCTTTGTATGGTTGTTGTCGCATACCAGGTCGTGTTTTCTTCCGGATTCTGAAGCGCTCCGCTGATCTGGGGCGCCCACCAATGGCGGAAAACAATAGCGCCCNCAACAGCAGGAATCATCCGTCCGGTACCCGGCTTACCTGAAATTTCCGGTTCAAACCTGATCGAGAAGTCACCACCATTGGCATAGGGGCCAATGAGGGTCCAGCGGAGATCCGATTGCCTGACATATGGAAAGGGAAGATTGTTGAAATACAATGTTTTATGGTCCAACAGTCCTGATTCAAACTTGCTGAATACCGGTACATCATCGAGCGGAATGCCTGCAATCCATCCGGACCGACNNCTCCTCCATTCCATACCCGCTCTGCAAAAGCCATCATGCCCGGGTATACTGGATTCATGCTCAGAATATCGCTACCATCTGCTACAGCCCGATCGTTCCACAAACAAAGAGTAGCTCCGGGAAAGGCAGCATCACCCCTGGTCCGCTCGCCAATCTTTCTGTAATAAATCGTAGTAACAGCCTCCAACGGATCCATGTGATTGAGGTAAAGATGTCTTGAATCAATATACATCAACTCTCCGGCCTTATTGTTGTGACCGCCATCATCCATCCACAACTGCCGCATAGTGTGGGAATTGGTCTNCCCGCCCGGACTCCAGGCAATGGTACGCAATCCCCGCCCCTGGATCAGCGCCACGATTTCCGGAAGAAAATCCTTATTTTCAATCTTCACCTCATCTCCACCAACATGAATATATTGCAGGGGATAGTCATCTATCAACTCACCAATGATCTTCTTTACCAACACCGTACCGGAATCGCTCTGCATATCCACACCCATCGCTCTGCGAAAAGCGGCACTGCGCCNCGGCATATCTATCTCCGGCACGAAGGTAATGTGTCGCGNCCTGCAAAACTCGATCAGTGACTTTACTTCGGCGACAGTATAATACAGGCCCTTATCACGCAGCATATACTCCGGTGCGGTAAGTTGTGGATAAAGCCTGCTTTCCAACCGCCAAGCGATGTCTTCCGTAGGATGAAAATGAAATATGTTAAACTTATAAAAACTCATTTTGTCGATAATCTGTTTCAAAATGTCAGGAGAAACATAGTTCCGGCCAACATCTATCATAAAGCCTCGCCATTGGAAAGCCGGTGCATCCTTAATGATACAACAGGGAACCATGACACCATCTCTGCAGAGTTGCTTTAAGGTCTGAATACCATGTAAGATGCCATGCGCACCTTTTGCCCGTATCTCAACCCTCTGTGGACTGACCATGATGCTATATGCTTCCTGAGAAGGGCCATCATAAGCAGGATCGAGGTTTAACACAATGACCGGCCCTTCCGGGCTGCCTGTCGGTATTATTCGGGNGTATAGTCCAAGACTGCCCAAAAATCCTTNTAGAATGACAGCTTCGTTATCAAGCCCGGACCGGGGAATAGTAATATTTTTCAATTTGTACAATGGAAAAGAACCTTCCAGCCACGAGATATCCAAAGGTTGAGGAATAATGGCGGGGTGAGCCTGGAGGTCATAAACCAAGGGAAACACAATATGCTTCCATAACATATAGCCATCACCATTCAAATGCAGGCCATCATTGGTCCATCGCCTCGACAACTTACCATCCTCATCCAGAAAGTGAGTGTGCAGGTCTATGTAGGCATAACCCTGTCCGGCCTCCCTCTCCAGTATGCCATTGACATATTTAATCTCTGCTGCCTTCGATGTGTGTTGTGCAAACATCTTCAGGTCGGGATTGACGGGCAGTAAACTTTGGATAAATATCTGTGTCGTCGGACTATATTCCCGCAAAAGGCGAACAAAGGTGCCAATATTGTGCAGAATACTATCCGGTGCAATTCCGCGTGCGAGGTCATTGATTCCAATCATTAGAAAGACCTTATCCGGTCTTCTTTCGATCAATGTTTGAATGCGATTNNGAAGCGCTCCGGCGGAGATGTCTGCACTGATGCCGCGATTTCTGATGTTTGCATCACCGAATATTTCACTCCATTCGGCACCATCCGTGATACTGTTACCGACAAAGTACACGCCTCCCTTAGTGCCGCTCATCACATTAAAAAGTCCGGCACGCTGATGATAATAAGCGGAAAATATGGAATCCGGCCATACCGGAAAAGGATTTTGAGAAACTCCTGACTGAACGGACGAAAATGCAACGATTAAGGTAAACAAAAAACTTTTTACTGTAATGGATTGAAAATGTTTTATTTCGAAACTGCACATAATACCTATTGAATTCAATAATAAATGTATAAAATAATTACTATTCTTAACCAGGAAGAAGTCAATAAACAACTGACCGGCTATGCAGAAACAATTTAGATTCTTGCTAGGAATGCACCATCAGACAAAAATCGGGCTAACTATAACGGCATGTAAGATTAAAAAGAAAATCTCTTAATCAGAAATCATGATGATATAAAATTTCAACCTTCTCCCGGATTTGATCTCCTCATTATTCCGGAATACACAATCAGCTTACTCGCTAAGGATCCTACCTTTATTCACTTGGAACATGCCGAAAATCGATCATCGCGACCAGTTACTAAGATTCTGATTACCTGTCAAATAGCTCAATCTCGTAACAAATATCTTATTGTATGGTGACATGGATTCCTTATTTCTTCAAAATATATACAAAGCAATAGAGTAAAACATAAGACCGTCGAGATATTACTCTTCTTTCAGTTGGGGCAGATTGGATTAGAATCATGTTTTTTAAAAAACAGGTAAGAATGCCTTTTACAACACCATCTTTCCATTCAATTGTCGGGAGCCAGGCCGAGTTTATTCAATAGATACTGCTCACCTATACCAAACATCTCCATCCAGGTATATATCTCTTGTCTGGCTGTTTCATTAATCTTGCCATAATATTGGGCGGTAATCATGATATTTTTCGGAGTATGTTCGATACTCACGAATTCCATAATCTTGACCTGATACCCCAGATAGCGAAGTATATTTGCCCTGATCATGTCTGTCAGGTCGCTGGCCCATCGTTCCTGGATGATACCATGACGGAATAGACCCGAGGTAAGTTCATTGCGTGCCATTGATTTCCTGACCTGCTTATGACAACAAGGAGCTACAACAATGACTTTGGCTTTTCGTTCGACTCCATAAAAAATTGCGTCATCGGTAGCTGTATCGCAGGCATGCAGGGCGATCAGGATGTCAGGATTAATATCCCTGTTCTCTTCGATTCGGCCGTGCAAAAACTCCAGACCATCGTAGCCTACTTCCCGGGCGATGATGTTGTTATTTCGGATGACATCCGACTTGATATCGATACCTGATGTGTGTACCTGCTTGAATCCCGCCCCTTTCAAAAAGCGATGCATTGCGAAGGTAAGATACCCCTTACCGCAACCCATATCAGTAACTTCCAGAGGCACAGTCTTATCCAAACCTTCCGTGAGAGGAGCAANAAGCTCTATGTAACGGCTTATCTGGCGATACTTCTTATACTGATCCTTGATAATTGTACCTGTTGAGGAGCTGATACCAAGATGTTGCANAAAGGGTTCTTCCGGCGGAATGATGTATTGTTTTTCTTTATCATGAACCCGGAGTGCAATCATTTCCCTGGTCAGTTGCTTCCACTTCAAGGTGACAAAGCCACGTCTGGAGATCAAAAGATGCCCTTCTTGACTTGAAGTGACCAGGTGTGCATAAANAANATGTTGTCTGGTACTCTGGCTTGCAAAGGCCAAAAATTCAGTCTGTGAGAAATTCTTCGTATCCTCCCTGTCACTGAACCGAACGACCATCTGCGTCTTTACCTCATTTCTGATCATAACCGGCCTAAAATAAAGGCTCTTGATCTTACCGTGCTTCTCCCTCGGTTTGCTCAGCGTAAGGGAATTAAAACTTGAGGCTTGAGTTGCTTCAGCCAATACTTTCAGGAATTCATCAATTTTATCAGTTTGCTCCATTTGACTTCAAAGGTCTTGATTTTTCTGATAAATCAGTATTTGTTGCCACTATTCAGCTACCTGTAAATTTAATCCTGTGCTTTTAATCAGAAAAGGCAGGCCGGATATACGGCTCAACACCAAAGGATTACATTCGTTTTAGTTCTTTTACCTGATTAATAAATAACTCCTTTTGTTCACCAAAAGATTCTCAGGGAATCGCACAAAGCTTTTGTTGCAGCAGACCGGCCGGCAAAGGACCTTAGCGGAACTTTTACGTTTTGAAGAAATTAAGGTCTGATAACTTATATGGTATAAGGAAGAATTAGTGCTGATTTGAGGTGGCTGGTTACACTTAATCAGGCATTCAAAACTTATCTTTGCAATATCAATCAAATTTAGCCATATTGAATACAAGAGAAAGTGAAATAAGGCACAACCTTGCTGTCATCCATGAGCGTATCAGGAAAGCATGCAGGGACTGCAATCAGGCGGAAGAAGATGTCAATCTCCTTCTCGCCACCAAGACTGTTTCNCCTGATGATATCCGCATAGCAGTAGAAGCAGGTGCCACTCTCATCGGAGAAAACAAGGTTCAGGAATTTTCTTCCAAGGCGGATGCTTTGGCCGATCTCTGTATTACGAGACACTTTATCGGCCATTTGCAGCGCAACAAGGTCAAAGAAGTCCTTCGACACGTTCAATGTATCCAGACCATCGACAATCTTGCACTTGCCGAAGAAGTAAATAAAAGAGCAGGAGCGATGGGCCGAAGTGTGGAAGTAATGATACAGGTCAACACGTCTTTCGAAGCGAGCAAATTTGGCATCGCACCTGAAAATTTGCCGGAATTAGCTGAGCAGGTAAGAAACATGCAAAATCTTACTCTAATCGGATTGATGACGATCNNGAGAACCAACGCCGAGGTCATTGAAGACGCCCGGCCTTCCTATGCATTATTGAAGGAATTAGGCGAAAAATTAAATGATAAATATCCCGAAAAACCGATTCGCGAATACTCCATGGGCATGAGTGGCGACCTTGAAATTGCCATAGAAGAGGGGGCAACAATCATCAGGGTGGGGAGTGCTGTTTTTGGTACAAGAATTTATCCTTGAACCGGAGGATGAAGCCAGGTGCAGTTGTCATTGATCCCCATTGAGATTCCAATTACCGTTCCATTTCCTCATTCAAAACAACAATTCACCCCTTTGAGCCAACATGCTTTGTCGAATACATCAAGGTTATTCAGACAAACGAAATGAATGCTAAAAATTCTATGTGCCTCCAATTTAACTTGAATAAATACTATGAAATCCCGATTTCATTTTTAAATTAATAATATCTTTGCACACATTCAACAAAATACGACATGCAATTTTCACTTACTGAAGAACATTTGGCGGTACGGGACACGGCCAGNGATTTTGCCCAGAAGGAATTATTACCGGGCGTCATAGAACGAGACAGTAAAATGATTTTTCCTACGGAACAGGTTAAAATGATGGCTGAGCTTGGATTTCTCGGCATGATGGTCTCTCCGGAATACGGCGGTGGTGGTATGGACACCATTAGTTATGTATTGGCGATGGAAGAAATCTCCAAGGTGGACAACAGCTGCAGTGTGTTGATGTCGGTCAACAACAGCCTTGTTTGTTGGGGACTTGAGGCTTTTGGTACGGAAGAACAAAAACAAAAATATCTGACCCGACTGGCTACAGGTGAGATCATCGGCTCCTTCTGCCTAAGCGAACCGGAAGCCGGTTCAGATGCAACCAGCCAGCGGACTACAGCGGTCGATATGGGTGACTATTATCTGCTCAATGGCACCAAAAACTGGATTACCAATGGTGGCAGCAGTAAGATACATTTAGTGATGGCTCAGACGCATCCTGAGAAAGGTCACCACGGAATCAATGCCTTCATCGTCGAGACCGGGTGGGATGGTGTAGTCATAGGAGCAAAAGAAGACAAACTCGGCATCCGTTCATCAGACACCCACACCATTATGTACAACGATGTGAAGGTGCCAAAGGAAAATAGAATAGGCGAAGATGGATTCGGATTCAAGTTTGCGATGAAGGTATTGTCAGGAGGTCGCATCGGCATCGCTTCACAGGCTTTGGGCATCGCATCCGGTGCTTTTGAACTTGCCACTGCCTATAGTAAGGAAAGAAAATCATTCGGCAAGGAAATATACAACCATCAGGTCATTGCATTTAAGCTGGCCGATATGGCCACGGAAATCGAAGCAGCCAGATTGCTTGTTCACAGAGCTGCATGGTTAAAAGACCAGAACAAGGATTACAACACAGCCTCAGCCATGGCCAAGTTGTTTGCTGCAGAAACAGCGATGAAGACAACCGTTGAGGCAGTACAAATCCACGGTGGGTACGGTTTTGTCAAGGAATATCACGTGGAGCGTTTGATGCGCGATGCAAAGATTACACAGATCTACGAAGGGACAAGTGAAATACAGAAACTTGTCATCGCCCGCAGCGTCATTAATGGTGAACTATATCTTCCGGGCTACGTTGTATAGTACACAAATCAAACGCTGAATATTGGCTATATTTGAAAAAGGTTCGATGTATGCCGGCACCTACTTTGGTATACCGGTAAAGATTCATTGGACTTTCGGCTACATTATCTTTTACATCATCTACTCGGGCTATCAGGACAATTTGGGCTTACAGGGAATGTTATGGTTTGGCCTGTTTATCCTGAGTCTCTTTCTGTGTGTCATTCTTCACGAATACGGCCATGCACTTACTGCCAGGAGATATGGGGTACACACCGCGGATATCATCCTTACGCCCCTGGGTGGCATTGCCCGCTTGACAAAAATGCCTGACAAGCCTGTGCAGGAACTCATTGTCGCTCTTGCAGGCCCACTGGTCAATGTAATCATAGCCGGACTGCTATTTGTAGGATTATACTTTGGCTTTGAATACAACCCATTCATCATTGATGTAGACAATGCCTATAACTTCACTGGCAATCCGGGCGGCTTTTTCGGAATGCTAATGTTGACCAATATAGCATTGGTGGTTTTCAACCTGTTGCCTGTATTTCCTATGGATGGAGGTCGCGTGCTGCGTAGTCTGATTGCCATGAAGGCGAGCAAAGTCCGCGCCACCCTGATTGCAGCCAGAATAGGACAGCTCTTCTCCTTATTNTTTGTAGGTTACGGAATCTATAGCGGCAACTTGATGCTTGCACTGATCGGACTCTTTATTTTTCAGAGTGCCTATATGGAATATCGATATACCAAAGCTGACAACCTCATGCAATCCTCCATAGTCGAAAACCTCGGTTATGCTGAATACGATACTTTCCAGTCAGATGATCTCATCATCAATTGTAAAGAATTAATGAAATATTCAGATCAGCCATTTTTCCCCATCCTTTCCAATGAAGTTGTCATAGGGAGTGTATCCCGGGATGACATCATCCAATCCGATTTGTTGTATAGGCCCGTCTCAGAGCTGTCGATGATGCCTGTACCTCAGCTTCCTGCCGATACCAATTGGATGACTTGTTACCAGATATTCTCAAAAGATCAGGCCGATGTCATTCTTTTGAATAAGGATGGCGCAAAACCAACCCTTTTGGACAAATGGATCTTCTACCAGCAGTTGGAAAACAANAAACTAATCAAAAAGGTAAGTTATAATAAATTCCGGTATGGTAATACTTATCTGGAATCATCTCCCAATGTCCATTCCAGCGCTTTGACTTTTGTGGCTCTGAAGATAGTGTTGTGCTTCTCTCCTGGTTCATCGGAGTAGTTAACCTTTAGGTTGCCCAGATTGGCATTCCTGAGTATTTCCGCCAATTGCCTGGTGTGAGGATAGATGTCCTGCACCGAAGAACCTGCAAACCATAATCTTTNTTCGGCTTTCGGAAAATGCTTCAGTGATTCGGCAGCGCCATTGACCAGCTGGTGCTTATTCCACCACAGCGATGGATCAAACGCAATATAATTGTCAAACATATCCGGTGTCATAAGAAAAGTCTCTATGATAAACAGGCCTGCCAAAGATTCTCCGATGATCGTTTNTTGCCCATTGGTCCTGTATCTTGACGCTATTTCGGGAAACAGTTCGTCACGAATAAACATGCGAAATGCCGTGGAACCACCTACAACAGGCGCAATCTTCTTATCCCTTCTGACAGTTGTCGGACCAGTCAGATCCCGTCTCCGTTGGGTATTAGGGATGCCTACCAGAATCGTAGNGGGTATCTTTCCGGCAAGTATGAGTTCTGAAAGGGTGTTTGCAATATGAGGGAAGTCCTCTGTGATGGCGCCATCCGGCATATATAGGACAGGATAAGACGCTTTACTGATGGCATAGCCCGGAGGAGTCCAGATATTGATTGCACGGGATTCGCCTAATAATTCCGATTGGATGACGAGGCTATCATATGGGGGAATAGCATCCTGAGCCTGTCCGGAAAAGGTGATTAAAAAAATATCATTGAAATAAAAATACTATGCCGCGATATTGTCATCTTTCATTCATTTTATGTTAAAAACAAAGTAAAAGTAGGTAAAATTGAACATTAAAGGTGGTCAAAAAATTGCACTACTTCTGTTCAAAATATTCTGGTTTGCTTTGGTCGATCCGTCCGGGACTTTGAGACACACCATCACCGCCCAAAGAATTTGACAAAACCTGCCCGGCAACCAGCATTTCCGGAAACAACCAAACTACTTAGTATCCCAAAAAGCTATTCTTGAAAGGAAAAGAAGATAGTCTTAGAATATAACAACAATCCACTAAATTGCTTAAGCTAAATATCACAAAAAAGCCCACTTTCTTGTGGGCTTATTCTTCCGATTCCCGGATTATTAATTTTGTGTGGCTTCTTCCGGAACAGAAGCCGGCGCAGTCTCATCATTTCCGGCAGGAGTGCCGGACTTCATTTTCTCAGCCCTGGCCATGCATGTTTTACACAATTCATTATCTCCTATCTTTCTGGCTTTGAAGGCATCTTCTACTGTGCCGTTGTGGATCTCGCGATTCTTGATATGCTGACAATCTTCAAAGATATGGTATTTATTCCCCTGGTTGGTCCAGTACACCATATCTACACCATTATTAAGATCTTTCAAAGTTGCAGTTTGAGCGTTCATTTGCTCGGTATACTTCTCAATTGAAGGCGGATTGAAATCCACACCGGTGATGCCTGCAATCAATAGAGCTACTACGCCAACCGCCCCGGCAATTCCCTTGGTCTTTTTATCCAGGTCTTTATTAGTAAAGATCAGAATAACAAGCGGTAGAAAAGACAGAACTCCCATTATGGCACCCAATTGATTCTGGATGAAAAATCTTGCCTTATCTTTCTCAGAAGCAGGATCCAGCCTATTGGCCCTTTTCCAAAGAATCGAACCTACAATAGATAGAGCCAGGATGCCTACGATCGTCACGATTAGCCAGGTGAGCATATCATTTCGCAAAAGCTTCAAAATGGCGAATACCTCACCTGCTATTGCAACGATCCAGGCAAGCATCGCAAAAAGTCGCAATTGTTTTGCCTGACCTTTTGCTTCTTCAGTTGCTACGAATTGTTTCTGTTCTGTCATAATACTTTTATTTGAATTTTACTTATACGAAAAGTAAAGATATATACTTAAAAGAATTTATCAAAATTTTGTTTTGAATCAAGCAGGAATTCAGATTTTGTACCGATGCTCCCTTTGAAAATGTGTCTCCCTGATAAAGCACCTGTCAACAAAATGTAATGAAGCAATGGATCAAGATGTATCTATAAATCAAATTCATAATTTTTAATAAATTTGTGACAATTAAATGATAATCAATCATGAAAAGAGCAATACATATCATACTNTTTTTGTTTGGCCTTACCTCTCTGGTACCGCTTCAGGCTCAGACCAAGGTAGATTTAAACATAAGTCACCTTTTCNNGGGCCAACCATTTGCCCCTGAAAATGTCGGTATCAACGACCTTAACACGCCCTTCAAAATAGAGCGATTGGAATACTATATTTCTGACATTATTCTGGTCCATGATGGAGGTGTTGAGACAAAGGTCCCGGATTATTGGATTCTGGCAGATATATCAAAAAGNGGGAGTTACGAGTTGGGAAGCTTTGACATCAAACACCTGGAAAAAGTCATCTTCCATATAGGCGTGGATCCCGAACACAACAATGCCGACCCTTCCGTCTATCCGGCAGATCATCCACTGGCATTGAAGGAGCCGGCAATGCACTGGGGATGGGCAGCAGGCTATATCTTCATAGCATTGAATGGCAATGGNGGAGACAACCTTGATAATCCCTTCCAGGTTCATGCGCTGGGAAATGAAAACTATTATGCTGTTGAATTGGAGATGAATCTTGACGCTGTCAATGGCAGTCTTACAATCCCCATAGATGCCAATTATGATCTCGCCATGAAGGGAATGGATGCATCCATTGGAATATTCTATCATGGCCCTACAAAATTCGGTGCCATATTGGCGACAAACTTTGCCAATTATGTATTCAGCAAGAGGAAGTCTCCTGCATCTACCCATTCAGAGGCAAAGACAGGAACACAATTTCTGCTGTACCCTAATCAACTGACGGGTGGAAGCGGGCTTTTACTTATTGAAGGTAAATTTGATCATGCCGCCGATCTGATCATTACCAATGGATTGGGTAAGGTGGTCAGAAAATATACAAAAGTTCATTCCGGTGCCACTATTGAGATAAATGACCTTAAGCCGGGCATATATTTTGCATCCCTGGTGAAAGGCGGTATGCCATCAGGCTCAAAAGCTTTTGATATTCTAAAGTAATGTCAGTATAACCAAGATTGCGATGAGCTTGATAAGTTGAAGGAAAGACTATATAGGAACATGAATCATGTCAGCAATTCCATTCAGAATTACAAGTATTGTTATGCTGCTCGAACTTCTTTCCTGTCANAAAGAAGAGGCTGAGAATGAAGCCTTTCCGGCATTGATGCAGGTCCCGGCATATTTTCCTGAAGTTCCACAACCTGCAGACAATCATTTTACGGTCGATCGATGGAATCTTGGCAGAAAGTTGTTTTACGACCCACTNTTTTCAAAAGACAGTACAGTCAGTTGTGGTTCCTGCCATCGGCAACAAGCTGCTTTTGGTGATGATAAGGCATTGAGTGAAGGAATCAATGGTCTGGTGACCACAATCAATGTACCCGCTCTGATTAATATCGCCTACCAGCCCTATTATACCGGATCAGGNGGAGTGCCTACCATCGAAATGCAAGTATTGGTACCAATTCAGGAACACAATGAATTCAACTTCAATATGCCTGGTATCGTNAAAAAAATAAAAAGTATTCCTGAATATGTGTCCCTTTCCATGAAAGCATATGGCCGCGAACCGGATGCATTTGTTGTCACACGGGCATTAGGGTGTTTTGAACGTAGCCTGATCAGCGGACAAAGCAGATATGACAAATACCGGGAAACGGGAGATCTCTCGAAACTGTCTTCTGAGGCTATCAGAGGGATGGCACTATTCAACAGTGAGAAGTGTGGGTGTTCAAAATGCCATTCCGGAATAAACTTTACAAATTATGCATTTGAAAACAACGGAATGTACACTTTCAATCCTGAAGATGGAAGATATCGTGTGACGCTCAATGATCAGGATATGGGAAAATTTAAGGTTCCCACGCTTAGAAACATCGAATACTCGGCACCATATATGCACGATGGCACCCTTGCAACGTTAGAGGATGTCATCCGGAAATATGAAGCCGGAGGAAACAATTATGCAACNAAAAGCCCGCTCATCAAGGGATTTCAACTTTCTTCCAAAGAAAGAAACGACTTGATTAGTTTCTTAAAAAGTCTTTCAGATCGTAATTTCATAACAAATCCGGAATTTAGCCCTGAAGGCTTTTAATGGAATTTATTCTTTACAAACACACCCAGGCGACAACTACATAATGCGCTGAATATCCATGTGTTATAAATATTTTATTAATCAGGATTTAGAATTTCTTACCAATTGGGATAAAAACCTCAATTTTACTTTGAAATCACAAATACAAAATATAGTTTTGTTCTGCTTAAATAGGCAATATATTAACTTAAGATCAAAACGATTGATTTATATATAATTTTATTTTAATAAGTTCACACACTTACAATATTATTATTTCTCAAAAGCTCAAAATGTTGGGTTTTTATAAATATAATAATTTATCTCTTATTAACTTTTTAAATTGTAAGTCATGTTAACTGTAAAACGCTTTAGGCAAAGCTTATTTGTACTGTTTCTGTTCTGTTCGGCATCGTTATGCCATCACGGATTTTCACAAAATCTGAATCTTTCATTAATCAAGCCAATCAACCAAAAGGTATTGAATGATTATGGTGAGGGAGTATATTTTGAAAATTTTGAACCGTTTCGGCATTCGGTTGCATCAAGAACCCGGAGTATTGACCGGAAGGATTTATCGGACTTTTATTATGTTGAGATAAAGTCTGACGAATTAGGTAAATTAAACAAAAACCGCAGTGCTTCAGTCAGGATGACCATCCCATTTGGGGACAGGGAAATATCTATGTTGTTGACCAGATCTGAGGTATTGTCTGAGGATTTCAGGCTGTTCACATCCGGCACCGGAGAAATCCCCCAGGACTATAAGCCCGGATTATATTATCGGGGTGTTGTCGAGGGTGAAAATAATTCTCTGGTGGCAATTAGTGTCTTTGAAGATAACATCATCGGAATGGTATCCACAGAAGCAAGTGGAAATATCGTCATATCACAAACCGAGAATCGAGGTGTATATTTGTTATATTCCGACCGCGATCTAAAAATGCAGAATCCGACATCCTGCGCTGCTGTTGAGCCTGATCATTATGCGGAAGAAATAGCACAACTGCTTAATAACCAATTGCAGACCAGGGATGAAAAATGTTTTAAACTATATCTTGAATGCGACTATGCCCTGTACCAAAACAAAGGATCAGTATCAGCTGTAACAGATTGGGTAACAGCCCTATATAACAATGTCGCCGCTTTATACCAGAATGAAAGTCTTCTGACTAAAATTTCTGAAATATATGTCTGGACAACACCGGACCCCTACAGTAAAACAAGCAGTTATACTGCTCTGACTCAATTCAAGACACAACGTCCAAACTTCAATGGGGACCTGGCTCAACTTGTTGCCCTTGGAGGAAATAATATTGGAGGTATAGCGTGGATAGGCGGACTTTGTACCGCATATAAATATAGCTATGCCAATATCCAGAACTACTACAATTCCGTACCGGTTTATTCATGGACAGTTGAAGTAATGACGCATGAGATCGGCCATAACCTTGGTTCTCCACATACCCATAGTTGTTCATGGCCAGGAGGTGCGCTGGACAATTGCTACCCTGTGGAAGGGAATTGTAATCCAGTACCGCCACCGACCACTGGTGGAACCATCATGAGTTACTGTCACCTGACAAATTATGGCATCAATTTCAACAATGGTTTTGGGCAAAAGCCAGGTGACCTGATTCGTGCCAAGGTCAATGCCAGTTCATGTCTTGGGTATTGTGATGATGGNGGGCCTATGTGCGGAGCTCCGCAAAGTGTGACTATTTCCAACATCACAAACAATTCTGCCATGGTATCCTGGACGACGGGACTCAACGGCATTTACTATATCGTGGAATACAAGGTGTCTACCTCCAATACCTGGACTGTTCTACCTCAACAAAGTTCTACATCATTACTTTTATCAGGATTAAATTCAGGCACAACCTACCATGTAAGGATAAAAACCATCTGCAGTGAAGGTGAATCCGAATACTCCGCTGTATATACCTTTACAACAGGAAATGCATGTGGAATTCCCTATGGGCCTTTCGTGCAAAATATCACAGAAACCAGTGCCTATGCATATTGGAAACCGGTTCCCGGGGCCACTTCCTATGATTTCAGGTTTAAATTGACGTCCAGCAACAATTGGGCTACCATCAATACATCTTCAACAAGCATTTCCCTTTCAGGATTAACGCCGGGTACTTCATACGATGTAGGTGTCAGGGCGAGATGCGGTACTGTGTACAGTGACTATACCGGGACCTATACATTCGTAACCCTTGGTAATCCTCCCGGTGGCGGGTCCGGTTATTGTGACTCTCATGGAACAAGCTCTGCTTTTGACTGGATTCAAAAATTAACTTTCGGTTCATTTACAAATGAAAGCGGTAATAACAACGGATATGGCGACTTTTTGAATCAAACCATAAGTGCAAAGAAAAATACGATGGTAATTATTTCAGTTACCCCGGGTATGATCGGTAACTATACCGAATTCTGGACTGTTTGGATCGACTTTAACCAGAATGAAAGCTTTACCGATCCGGGAGAACAAGTAGCAACATTTACCACAACAAATACCAATCCGAATTACACTAAAATCTTTATACCGGATAATGCTTCCTTAGGAAATACAAGAATGAGAATCCAAATGAAGAGAGGATCTTTTTCGACTTCCTGCGAAGCATTCCCTTATGGCGAGGTAGAAGATTACACGCTCAGTATAACCCAGCAATTGAAAGGAGGCACCTCAGAGTACAGTTCATCAAATAATACGACCCTCTTCCCCAACCCATTCAACGAGAACTTTACTTTGAATTTCGAATCAGAGAATGCCGAAGATGCCAGAATCGAAATAAGCGATATCACCAGCAGAATCATATTCTCGCATCCTATGAGTGTCCANAAAGGATTGAACAGCTTCCGTTTAGAAGATACTTCCTCCATGGAACCCGGAATATACATGGTACGTATTATAGGACAAAATATCAATGAAACTCACAAAGCAATAAAAGTTTCTAACAGAAACTAAAATTTTAAGTTAAGATGTTTAGTTGGCGGGCCTTCAGGGCCTGCCTTTTTATATAAGACAAATCAAAAACGCGCAACCAGCAAGTATAATTCAACTCAAGGCCAATAAGAGATCTATCACCCCCATAAGTATTGAACCCTTCATGTACCAGGCTTCAAACCATACTGTTTGGGTTCAGAGCAATCTGTGCAGTCATTTGCATCGCTATTAATAAAGCTTTCATTTAGTAAAAAGGAAGCGTATCCAATGAACGTCCCGAAAAATCAAAGATTATCCAAGAGCTAATAACTCAATCATCGACATGTATCCGCTCCGACAGGATATTTCATCCAAAATAGAATGGTCAATAGTCGGAAATACCATGAGAGTCAAAGCGACCTGATCGCAGGAAGACCTTGAAGGTGCAATCACTGTCATCATTTTCTTCTTTTGGTTGATAGATACGTTCTGTCAGAACCCATTCGTCCCAGTTGATCATAGGAAAAAAGTATCTCCCCTGGCCACCATATGCACTTCGGTATAATACAGTTTGTCCCACAACCCTATGGTCTGCCTGAATATTTCTGCTCCACCGATGATAAACACTTCTTCATTACCGGTGCGAGCTGCCAGATCCATCGCTTCTTCCACGGAATGTGCAATCAAAGCTCCTGAGGCGAGATAAAACATATCTCGGGTTATGATAATATTCTCTCTTTTCGGCAAGGGGCGTCCGATTGACTCAAAGGTGGTACGCCCCATTATGATCGGATGGTGTAGTGTTTTTCTTAAAGTATTTAAAGTCAGATTTCAGATGCCAGGACATGGCTCCTCTATCACCGATGACGCCGTTTTCTGCAACGGCTACAATAGCTGAAACGATCATTTTTTATCTAATTTTGGTGGCCCAAGGAGATTAAGCCGTGTCATTTCCTTTTCTCTTTCCTTCCTGAATGGAGCTTCAATGTAGCCCCGAAGATATTTCTCCACGATCAATGAAGCGATTGGTGCAGCAGACTGAANACCGAACCCGGCATTTTCTATCAACACAGCAATGGCAATCTTCGGATTATCCTTTGGTGCGAATGCCATGAAAACAGCGTGATCTCTATAGGGTGGATTTTGAGAAGTCCCTGTCTTACCACAAAGCGTGATACCGGGTATAGGTGTCTNCCAGCCGCACCACTTACTGGCTACAGCCGCATCCATGCCATCAATTACGGGCTTGAAAAACTTCGCATCCACACCTGACATGTGCTTTTCGCGAAACTGCTCAGGGATCTCCATTTCCTTATTTTTAAAGCCTTTGATTAGATGGGGAACATAATAGTAACCCCGATTGGCAATAACAGCTGCAAGATTTGCAATCTGCAAAGCTGAAAGTTGTATCTCACCCTGACCGATCCCAATAAACATCATATAGGTAGATCTCCAGTCTTTGCCATATATTTNTTCATAATATGCAGGTGTCGGAATATTGCCTTTTGTCTCATGCATCATGTCGGTACCAAGCGGGTGACCCAATCCAAAGTCAAACAGATGTCGATCGAGCTCTGTAAGACCTTTAGAAGGTCTCGTGAACCCGTACTTGTCAACGGCATCCCTAAGTACAGTGATAAAATAGGTGTTACATGAATACTGGAGTGCATGTGAGACATTGACAGAAGCCGGGTGAGCATGACATTTGACTTTACCTCCCCTATAATAGTAAGCGCCATGGCAGCTGATTGAACGATTCGGTGTAAGGACACCCATCTGCATTGCCGAAAGAGCTACAACAGTCTTAAATATCGAGCCGGGAGGATACTTAGCTTGAGCGATCCTGTTGTACAATGGTTTGTTATAATCATTAATCAACTCACCAAAAGCTTTGCCCCGACCTTGATTAATAGTAAGCAGATTAGGGTCATAAGAGGGAGAACTGACCGCTGCAAGAATTTCGCCTGTCTGAGGCTCAATCGCTACCACTGACCCTCTTTTACCTTGCATGATGCTTTCTGCATACTGTTGCAAGTCTAAATCGATGGAAGATATCAGGTCCTGACCTGAGACCGGGATGGAATCTTGTGCGCCATTACGATATGGGCCTACGGGTCTACCCATATTATCCTTCATGATATACTGGATGCCTTTTCTACCCATCAGCAAACGTTCATATTGGCCTTCCATCCCCGAAATGCCGATATAGTCCCCAAGCCCGTAAAGGCCTCCGCTACTTGCTATCTGATTCTGGTCAACCTCCCGGATATAACCTAAAACGTTGGCAGCATTATGATGAGGATAGCCTCTTGCGATACGGAGTTGTGGAAAAAATCCAGGAAATTCCCATAGAGATTCCTGAAATCGGGTATAGGTATACGGTGATATTTNTTTAAGGAAAGGAAAAGGAATAGACTTTGAAAATCTTTTGCTCGCCCAATCTTTTGATAGATTGGCAATAAAAGTCTCTTTGTCTATTCCAAGAATATTGCAGAATTTGGCCGTATCCATATTTGGGTCAATGGCATTATAGGTAACCATCAAGTCATACATCGGATCGTTATTGACCAAAAGCTTGCCGTTTCTGTCATAGATGATTCCTCTGGCAGGATAAACAACATGTTTTTCAATGGCGGTCGCATCAGCCCTAACTTGAAATGAAGTGTCAAACAACTGGATCTGCGCAGCTTTCATCACAAGCACCATGGCACTCATGATAAATACCATTTGAATGATACGAATCCTACTATCCGGTTTGGCGACCATTATTCCTTCGGATTAANAAGATACATATAAACCAGAATAAAAATCATAGAAGCAATAAAGCTTAAAAATGTCCTTGTTATTATTTCCAGGAAGTAAACAAATGTAAATTTCTGAACGGAAAAAAGGAAAAACAAATGCAGAAGTAATAAAATGGAGGAATAGAACAAAAACCAACGATTGCCATAAGTAATGATGGTTGGAGAAGAATCAACGGTATATCCTCCACGAACNNCTAACCATGACAAAACAAACGGCCTGATAAACCCTGTAAACACACATGCTGATGCATGGACACCCGGTGTATTATAAAACATATCCACAAGTATACCCAATACAAAGGCAATCACCAAAATCAGGGNCCNCGGAGTCCTCATCGGCAATAACATTATGATGACCGGGTAAATGATAATGCTAATATTGTCCAGAACAGAATAGTAAATTGTCAGACTCCTGAATACCAATACCTGTAACAGCAATATAAAAACAAAACGGACAAGGTTTCTTGCTATTGTTCCTCCCATGGTCACTATCTTAATATTGCATTATTCAACGAGTCAAGCTGGGGCTTGGTTTTATCAAGAATAACGTATACATAGGTCAGATTGTTAAAGTCAGTGGTCAACTTCACCTTCAAATCATAAAAACTGCTCCCCGGATCAAAACCGACATTTTCCACCCGACCTATATAAATACCACGTGGAAATGTAGTACTGTAGCCACTGGTTATCACGCTGTCGCCCTTCAGGATATCGGCATGCTTAGGAATATCAGTCAGATAGACGTACTCGGTGGAAGTGTTGTCCCAGACCAAAGAACCGAAGTAGCCATTTCGTTTGATTGCGGCACTAATTTTGGTCTGGCTACCCAACAAGGAGGCGACAGTAGCATAATTTCGGGAAGTCTGGCGAACAATTCCCACCACACCGGCATTATTGATAACTCCCATTCCAGGTTTAACTCCAAAATCAGACCCTTTGTTGATCGTGATAAAGTTATCGATTTGGTTGACAGAGTTACTAACTACCTGGGCAGAAATAAAAGAATATCTCTGACGGTATACTGTGTCAATCAAGGAATCATGTCGAAATGATGCATCTATCGTAGCGAACCTTAGTTCAGCCCTCAACCTGGCATTTTCATTGGCCATACTGTCTGCAATGCCAGAAAGGCGATAAAAATGGGTAATTTTGCTATAATTTTCAAGCAATACACCTGAATAGAAATTTCCAGAATTGATAAAGATTTCCTTTTGACCGCTGTTGTATCTGACAATGAGGGCAAAGCACAAAACTTCCAGGGCAATAAAAAGAATTGCTGATCCGTATCGGGCAAAAAACTGAAATAAATTTTGCATATGTCAGTGTGCTTTAGCCCGCCGGTCTTTATATGCTTTTTCTGTCAATCAGGAAAGAGAAACTATCCGTATTCTTCAAGGCGATGCCGGTACCTCTGACAACAGCTCTCAGAGGGTCATCCGCAACATGTACATTAAGCTTGGTTTNTTGTGCAATCCTTTTATCAAGCCCTCTCAACAATGCTCCACCGCCGGTGAGGTACAATCCTGTCTTATATATATCCGATGCGAGTTCCGGAGGCGTGGTTTCCAGNNTCCGGATTACAGCCTCTTCAATCTTGGAGATGGACTTGTCCAGCGCATGAGCAATTTCCTGATAGGAAACAGATATTTGCTTCGGAATTCCGGTCATGAGGTCCCTGCCATTGACAAAACAGTCATCAGNGGGATTGTCCAGTACTTGCAGAGCCGAGCCAACCTGAATCTTTATCAGTTCTGCCGTTCGTTCTCCGATTGCGATATTGTGCTGTCGTTTCACATAGCTAATAATATCGGAAGAAAACTCATCCCCGGCAATCCGAATTGATTGATCGCAGACAATACCTGATAGAGCAATTACGGCAATTTCCGTCGTGCCTCCGCCAATGTCAATCACCATATTGCCTATTGGCTCCTGAACATCCAGGCCAATTCCCAAAGCAGCAGCCATCGGTTCATGAATCAGATAGGTTTCTTTTGAGTCAACATGATCAGCTGAATCAAAAACTGCACGTTTTTCTACTTCAGTGATTCCGGATGGTATACAAATGACCATTTTCAAATGTCCGAAAAAGGTTCTTCGATTCTCAATCATTTTAATCAAGCCTTCGATCATACTTTCAGCTGCCTGAAAGTCGGCTATTACCCCATCTTTCAATGGCCTGATTGTCTTGATGTTCTCATGAGTCTTTTCGTGCATTTGCATTGCACGGTTGCCGACTGCAATGGTCTCACCGGTCTTCCTATTGATAGCGACAATGGATGGCTCATCCACGACTATTTTGTCATCCTGTATAATGAGTGTATTGGCTGTACCAAGGTCGATGGCCAATTCTTGTGTGAAAAACTTGAATAATTTCATCTAATCAACTTGATGGTTCGTTTTAGAGGGGACAAAAGTACGGCTAATTGTTTAATTCTCAAAAATTTATTACAACCATATAAAAGTTACAATAATCAGTTGATTATTAATATTTGAACAGTTATATCTCAATTAAATGTCCCTTAAAAAGTCAGGGCCAGTGAAGGGGCAAACAAATCGACCCGGCAGGAATTCATAATGCTAATCAAAATGACAGATTCAATAGGTTTAGAGAATTCAACTACATCTGGTCTTAAAAATGAAAACAAATGCGTTATCCCATAACATTATAAAATTATGATTTGTAAAAAATAATCATTGGGCTACTATGACCTTCAGCTGCATAATGGTCAAAATGGAATTAAAAAACAGAAACCCAATAAAACCTCTACATTCCCATCTGTTAAATAAATTAAGTTAATGTCGATCTGAACCTTATTGCACTAACATTTTCAAAACAAGGTCAAAGAAACTCCAAGGCGCATATGATTTGCCGAAACAATTGATATGATTGATTTCTGTAGTAAAATAGAATCTTAAGGCTTTAGGAAACCTGAACAAAAAAACATCCGAAATCCATCATCCTTCTGCAATAATCCATTAGTTAAAATATCATTAAATAAATCTGAGACAAGATAAATAAATCATTAGCATCACTACCTTCAAGGCATGTAATTATGTAATTTTATCGTCAAATCTTAAAACATTTTAGGTTATGAAAAGAATCTGTTTCTCCTGCTGACAACTTTAATTTCCTTTACTCTTCTTGAAAGTTGTACATTATACCGAGCTGTGCATTATGAGAGCGTCGATATTGGTTTTTTAAAAATAAAAATGAAGGCAATGCTACTTTTGAATATGATGGCAATAACAGAACAGGCAAATTAGGAGGAAATATTTCATACGCTGTTGGGAACAATTTTTTGTAGGTATCGGAGGCGGAATACACAATCATGAACTACAGAAAGTCCTTGCTCCGTTATCAGAATACAATTTTGATGAAAATGATTTTACACTATCCGGATACAATGGAAAGGGTTTTGTCGGATATTTCAACAATTTCGGCCGTGANACCAATAGCTATTTTGAAACAGTCCTCACTTTAAATGCAAGCTCTGAGACTTTGAAGATCAACGATCTGAATCCTAATATCACGACCAAAACAGTATTTAACTATAAGCCGATTGGATTCGGGTTACAGATTGGGATAGGAATCAACACAGATAAAGTCGGATTTTTAGGAGGGGTCAAGCTAAATTCATACAGTTTTAACACGAGTCTACCACTTACCTATCATTCTTCGATATTAGAGTATCGTTCGACAAAATCACTTACACAGATTTTTGCAGGGGTCAGGTTTGGTAGTGGGCCGGTCAAAGGTAACATACAATTGTCGGTTGGCCACAATTTGTATCCTTGGTATATTGATGACTTCAACGAAATAGTTCCGGTATTCGGCTTTGGTGTAACTTACAATTGGGGAAGNAAAAAAACAAAAATAATCAACCTATAATCAATAACCCGTGCAATTATTATCGACCTATAAATCTTATTGATTGCTTAATCTATACTATTGACCAACCGGGTTATTTGCCAGAAAGTTTTCAAATTTTATGTAATAATTTCTTGGGCTTCCATAATTACGATTATGGCGAAAATTGCTAAACGCCTGATATTCTGGCGTATAAAATGGCTGTATGGCTGGCCTTGTTAAGTGGGGGTGAGTTCGTGAAGTAGGTAGATAATTAATAGTGATGGAGGCAATAACTGTGCGATGCTCACACTAAAAGGATGAATATTTGGGAAAAATTGAACGACTTTATCAATTCACTTTCTCGATTCCCTTATTATAACATAGTGTTCAATTATTAATTTCCTACACACTTCCTTTTCGATGGTCGCGTCATAAATTTGACCTATTCCTTTTGAAAAGACAGGAAGTGTAACTCAGGCCCTCTATATTTAGTAAATAGCATAGCTTTTGAATATATGCAATAACTATTCCCTAAAAGCTTAGTCCAAGGTTATGTTTTCGCAGAACTAAAATTTCACAAAATTTGTTGACTATCCAATCATGGTCGTTTTGTAATTTCGTTTTTCATTTGGTAGAACTGAGTATTTTATACCAATTAATATAATTATAAAAAAGATGTCAATACTTAAAGTCGGGCTGGTACAGCAAACATGCTCCACCAACCGAGATGAGAATATCAGGAAGAGTATCGCCGGAATACGCGAATGCGCTAACAAGGGGGCCGAACTAATAGTTCTTCAGGAGCTACATACAGGAATATATTTTTGTCAAGTAGAAGATCCTGATATTTTTGATCTGGCAGAGTCTATTCCGGGTCCGTCAACGGATATCTTCAGTAGGGTTGCAAAGGAATGTGGAATAGTATTGGTTACTTCTTTGTTTGAACGCAGAGCGCCCGGTATATATCACAATACCGCAGTAGTTTTTGACAAAGATGGCACAATGGCAGGCAAGTATCGAAAAATGCACATTCCTGACGATCCGGCCTATTATGAAAAATTTTATTTTACACCNGGGGACCTGGGATTTGAACCTATACAGACAAGTGTCGGAAAACTGGGTGTCTTGGTGTGCTGGGACCAATGGTATCCGGAAGCTGCGCGTATGATGGCATTAGGNGGAGCAGAAATCCTCATTTATCCAACTGCAATAGGATGGGAAAGTTCTGATAATCCTGAAGAAAAGCAACGTCAACACGATGCCTGGCAAACTGTCCAACGAGGTCATGCCATAGCTAATGGACTGACAGTCATCACGGTCAATCGGGTAGGACATGAAGTTGACTGGAGTAATGTTACAGGAGGAATACAATTCTGGGGACAAAGCTTTGTTGCCGGCCCACAGGGGGAATTACTCCATCATGGTTCATCTACCCAGGAAGAGAACATTGTGATTGATATTAATTTGAAGAGAAATGAAAAGGTACGCAGGATATGGCCATTTCTCAGGGATCGAAGAATTGACGCATATAATGATTTGCTCAAAAGATATCGCGATTAATCAATTGTGTGAACGTGTACTCTGATTCTATTCATTATTGGTATTGAATGTAAAGAGGCTTTGGATTCAGTTCCAGAATCTCTTTTGGTGTTAACAGGCTTTTTCCGAATTTAGTATCATTACGATAAAACAGCTTGAATCCAGTATATTGCACAGGCTCTCGTTGAATATATGCACGATAACTGTGAAATTTAAGCTCCTTAGCACCCCATCCATCCATATGCATAACTACCTGAACTAATGGGGTTTGTTTTATTTTTAAAGCGTTGGTAATCATGCCTCGCTTAAATCTGTGTACTATGAGAATTTTGGGAGGTAAGTTATGACTTTTGACTTTCTCTTCGAGATAATCAATGGCATAGTTGATATCGGCTGCATCGAAGCGACCCATTACTGTTCCCGGAACCTTCTTGTTGTACATAGCAAATTCAGCATCAATACCCAAATGTACTGTAGGTAAGTTTAGGAGGCTGTCCCATACCGGTATTTCCCTCTGTAAGTTACTATGGCCTACTTGCAGGTCGATGAAAGTCAAAGCACCTATTGAATCTGCCATAGATTTGACGGTGTGAATCATAGAGCGATTCATTCGAAGACGATACATCTTATCAGCCCCCGGCAGTCGCTGGGCAGTTGTAGCGATTACATGTAAAGCGGGCATCAGGGGAGTCAGAGAATCCGCATCATGCCAAGCTTCAATTTCATTATTTAGTAAAGCAATCATCTCAGACCCAGGCAGTTCCCCAAGAATTCCCATCTGCTTGCTATAAAGGTTTCCATAAAACGCAATGATTCTATAATGTGGTAAAATGGAGCCTGGAAGCACTTCGGGCATTTTAATCCAATTACTGTCATAAGCATATCGACGCCATAATGAATCAATAGGTATGGAAGTTGAATTAATAGATTTTTCAAGTGTATCGTTTGATATCTCAGCCAGGATTGTATTATCATCAAAGCGCCCGACTTTTTCCTGATCCGGTAATTGACAGGAAAATATGCTAANAAGATATAGAGAAAGGAAGGGAATTATCAATTTTGGCATGTAACAATCAAAAAATTTAAAGCAAATTATTAAAAAAATATTTATGTATAAATAATATTTAAAATCCAAATATGGCTTGTATTGTAAACTGTACTTTTCTCTAATTCTGAATAATAATTAGTACAAAACTAAGAATGTAGTTACCATGCCCAAGTTTTAGATCATGAATTTCAGCGCTAAAAATACAATTATTCTAGTAAAGGGTATTCAACAAGGGAGTATACTATAAACTAGTGATATGGAATTAACTAAACTATATCTAAAATTTATTATTTACCGACATGCCGATATTTTACCGGTCATCGGCCTATGCCTGACCATTCTGGAGATGATGTCATCCAGGATCTCACCTTTCATGCGGTGTCTGTTGTAGCGGTAGCAGTATTCATTGAGATAGTCCTGCAGATAGGTCACATGGCCGTGTCTGGCATATAGCCAGTTGATCATGTTGGTGACCACCCTGTGAGCCAGGGCCTTGTCCGGTCCTTCACCGGGTGTGATACAATGACCATTGCAGCATCGACGGGCCGCTTCATCCATGTTGATTGTAGCCTGACTGTCGATCTTTTTGCCGATAAATGCCTTTGCTTTCCTTGCTGATGTCCGACCTATCACCTTGACATAGCTTCTTGCTGCTCCACCACCTTTCTTTTCGATTCCGATGAGGACTTTGACTTTCCGGGGTCTTTTCTTTCCATGCTTGTCAGGCCTGACGATGCTGACTGTTGTCGTCACCACATCGACCTCTCCCTCCAGGGGATGTATGTCATTGCTTGTCATGGCCATCATGACCTTTCTGCGAAATAGCAGGCAGGTTTTGAGCTGGAGGCCTGTTTGTCGTGCCAGTTGTGTGGATGGACAGCCCTTCTTGTCGATAACGATCAGATATAGCATGTAGAAAGCCTGATCAAGGGGTATCTTCATGCTGTGAAACAGAGTGTTGGCTTTGGCGCTTTCTATCTTGTTGCACCGTGTACATTGGCGATCGCCGTAATGCGCTCCCTTGCAATAACTGGTATGACCGCATTGTCTGCAACTATAGCCGTTGCCCCATTTGCAGGATGCGAGATAGTCGATGCACTGTTCTGTGGTGCTGAACTTTTGCCTGAAAGCATCGATGGTTAGGCTTTTGAACTCTTCATTCATGGTGATAAGAATTAAAAGGTGATTAAAAAACGAATTCCCAGTGAAGGTAAGGAAAAGATTTGGGATGTGCAAGGGGTGGGTGGGGAAAATTGAAGTATGTAGGAAAGTAATAATTCAAAAACCTCTATACACAAGGATTTGGAGACAAATGAAAAATTTAACTCCCGGGTAAATTATCTGAATTTTGGCAAAGCCACCCCGAAAGACAGTGCAGTCAAGCATTGCGGCTATTAATCATCTACCTACTTCGGAGGTGGCATCACCCCCTCCCTCCCAAAAATCAAAGTAGGTAGGAAAGTAATAATTCAAAAACCGCTATACACAAGGATTTGGAGGCAAATGAAAAATTTAATTCCTGGGTAAATCATCTGGATTTTGATAAGGTCATCCTAAAAGGCAATACCGTCAAGCATGGTGACTATTAATCATCTACCTACTTCGGAGGCGGCACCACCCACAACTTCCCCAAAAATCGAAGTAGGTAGGAAAGTAATAATTCAAAAACCGCTTTATACAAGATTTTGGGGACAAATGAGGAATTTATTTCCCGAGTAAATCATCTGAATTTTAGCAAGTTCACCCCAAAAGGCAATACTCTCAATCATTGTGGCTATTAATCATCTACCTACTTCAGAGACGCCATCCCCCTCACTCCTTTTCTCCTTCACCCCAACTCCTGCCATATTCTCCCATTACATGCATCCCTAAACTAATTTTATTTTTCCATTGTTCCTTCATTATGTATTACCTGAACCGTCTACTCAAATATGTGCTGATTCTGCCTATTCGCTTCTATCAACTTTCAATTAGCCCACTCTTGGGAACCAACAAGTGCAGATATCAACCGACATGCTCGCATTATGCCATTCAGGCTATTGAAGAATGGGGCGTATTGAAAGGGTCCTGGCTGGGATTCAAACGCATCATGAGTTGCCATCCATGGGGTGGCCATGGATTTGATCCTGTACCCGACAATCCGCAAAAAAAATGGTGACCGGAATGATCACCATTGATTTATCTTAATTGGCCTTTTTATTTTTGAAAACGGAAGTCATTGATAGCCTTGGCTACCTGTGCGCCTAATTGTAACCCTCCATCGACATCAAACTGACTATTGACACCAATCTGTGTCCTGGAAAATCCACTTTCTTCCGCCATCTGACTAAATTTGTAAAATGTACGCGGATTACCCTTGAATTCTGTTCTTCCTTCATGACAATGGTCAGTAAAATTGCATTCATTGCCAAACAGGTTGGCTAATACACCCGTCGCAGCCGCTGCATAAGTCGCATGTTCGGATGGATAGGATGGTGTAGCCGGTGTATAGAATCCTTCTTCCAATCCAGGTTTCATGAGTGTATTCCAGTCAGCATCCATATTGGCCCGAATATAAGTAACAGGCCTACCTACATTATATTTGTACTTGTTCTGCCAGCAACCAATTGCCGCATCCGAAAGTGCAAAAGATACCTTCAAATAGCTCATGACTGCCTCTTCCAAATTACTCTCCCTTTCTTGCAATATTTGTGTAGTGATTGCATTCCAACGGCTCGCAGGACTGAAAGTTAACGGAGAAAAATCATCACTCCAGAATTGCGCAATCCAATTACTTTCATTTTCCGGATTGTCACGCAAAAAGTTGCCGCGGTCATGTACATACTTGGTCTCCTTATACATTCGTGATTGTGGCACAGTCGAATATTCAGGTGGCCCAGAAATCCAGAAATCGGAATCGACAGCTACCAATGTCCTGACATTTCCCCAGTAAGGTAGAACGGCAGGCGCAAAATCCGGTGGAGATGGCTGCCAATTACCTTCGCCTGCTGGCGGAATGTAATTCGGGTCATTTACACGTTGGTAAGCAGCATCAGCCAATTCATCCTTTGTGGAAAAGTCGTAAATCAATCCCGCTATGGTGCCGCCATACTCTAAGGAACGAAGAACAGTCTCCGGACTGATTTTCTCAGAGTATTTCTNTTGCAATTTCTCATAAGTATCGAGTATGGCCAATTGTTGTGCAGAAGGAGCAGTGGGATAGAATTTCTGAATCGCAACTTTATAGCATGTGTTCAGAACCAATGGCCAAAAGTAAGCTTTATCCTTTTCGGGTGCAGGTATTGAGACACGAAAATTGTCTTTAGCCAGAGATATATACTTGCCGGCCATTCCCGGTATCATAGCCTCATAGGCTGCAAGATTGACAAATGCCATGGCACGTGCAGCTATCGGCGATTTGTAACCTTCCGTATAACGATCCAGTTCATTCAAAATACTGTTCCATTCTATAGCTACATCGCCTTCGAAGTGAGACGCATCCTTATATTGCGGTTCAATATCATAATCTGATTCACTACATTGTATAGCAAAAAGAGAAAGCGTAAGGAAAAGAAGTGGCCTACCAAATTTTGTCAGAAATTTTTTCATATAATACTGTATGATATTCTAAAGAGAATTCTCGGCGCAAAGATAAGATATATTGTTGATTTTTTTATTATAAAAACAAATAATGTATTGTAAATGAAAGTTCTCTGTCGATTTGCAATTTGACTTTTATTTTTTCATTTTTAAGGTAAAGTTTTTCGATTTACACAAGCTGAAAGGTTACGTCTTTTTTATCTTGCACTTTTTTAATTAAATATTTGTTAGTATATATCCATGATGAATATTGATACCGAATCGAAAAGTAGTGTCTTTGACTCTGTCAAATCTTACCTTGCTTCCATTGGCTTGGCATTCAGAAGTATTGATGACTCCCGTCCATGGGGTGGCTTNTTTACTTTTGAGGAAAACCTTGCTGAAGCGTTTATAATGCATTTTTACTCAGGCACTGAGATCCACTTTAAAGACTTTCCGGAAGGTGCCACCCTGNNGTTCAAACTGCTTGTTGTGGCCCCGGGTCAACGTCTCAGCTGGCAGTATCATTTTCGGAGAGCAGAGGTTTGGCGGTGCATTCATGGGGATATCACCGTAATCACAAGCGATACGGATGAAGAAAAATATTCCCGAATCCTGGAAAGCGGCGATATCATTCGCCTTGCCCAGGGCGAAAGGCATCGTATCATCGGCAATGATGATTACGGAATCATTGCAGAAATATGGCAGCATACCGACGCATCCAATCCAAGTAATGAAGAGGATATCGTAAGGTTGCAAGATGACTTCGGCCGTAAGTGACAGCAAAAATTTTCTGTGAGGAAGGTCCCTGATGATGTACTCTTCAATCCATACCATGAAAATATACAAGTCTTTTGTCAGGACTTTTGTTAAATCATGACTTTTAGGAATGGTTTTTGCAGTGAAACTATAGCCGGAACTAAACAGATCCGGAAATAGGTATTCAAAGAATGTCAAATACAGCAACAACATGACCAGTCTTACTACTAAAGGAGTGAATGTCGATATCAAAGTGGATTTTCATACAGAGTCGGATACTGACGGACGGGCAGGATTCATTTTTATTTACCATATTTCCATCCGTAATCATAACCGCTTTCCGGTCCAGTTGCTCAGCAGGCATTGGCGCATCTTTGATAGCAATGGAGAAGTGCGATATGTGGATGGCGAAGGCGTGGTAGGACTGCAACCCATCATCGAACCCGATCAGATCTTCGACTACTCAAGCTTCTGCAATTTAAGTACCGAACTGGGTACTATGTCTGGGACCTACACTTTGGAAAATCTGCATTCAGGTAATCTNTTTGAAGTGGATATTCCGACTTTTGAACTTGCGACTCCTGCCATCATGAATTAAATACCACAGAATCATTCCGTTCAAAACTATATCTTTTCAGACCGGTAACCTTATCCGTCATAGCCAATATTTCTTTCATTAACACCGGATACTTTCCGACTTCCTGGCATCATTAAAGGCTTAATGAATAAAAGCATGCGGACTTTATCTCCTGGGTAATATTAATTTCAATTTGTATTCCGATATCAGTAGAGGTGAATAATTACAATGTCACCAACAAACAACCACATTGCCTGATAGCTGCTCATATCTTAGTTTACAGGAACTTTAGCATATTTTTCAATGAGCTGAATTGCTGTTTCCCTGCCACTCTCAGCAGCTCCATTCATAAATCCCTGAAAATTGTTACTGCAATGCTCACCGGCAAAATAAAAGTTACCGACCGGTTTTGCCTCATGACCGGCAATCGTTGTCCATTGCCCGGTTTTATAACAGGCATAACTCGCCTTTACAAACGGATATTCAATCCAGTTGACAAATACATGCTTTCCTTTAAATTTCTTTTTCGAGCGAATGAAAATCTTGTCAAGGTCATCTACAAACCCATTGACCCTCTTTTCTGGTAGCATTGTACGCCAAACATGTTCCGGTGGGGACATAGGATTTCGCGAGGATTCATCACAAAGCGACTGCGAAAACTTGCCACCGAAAANAGCCACATATGCACCATTCTCGTTATTCTCCGTGCGGTTCAGACTAGCATCCCATCCATTGGTCATATCTTTGGTAAACAGGTACCCCATTGCATTATTTTCCTTACTCCGCCATGGCTGACCTTCATAACCCAGCACCAATTTGGTATTGATACCGTAACCCAGCTCATCGATGCATTTACGTTTTTCAGGTGTCATTCCCTTTAGTGAGAGTTTTATTTCCCGAAGAATTGTAAAGGGGATTGTGCATACAATTACTTTTGCTTCGACCTTCTCTCCATTTTCAAAGACGATGGTATACATTCCGTTATCTCCTTCTGATATCTCCGTTACCTTATAGTTTTTGAGAATATTGTCCTCACCGATCTTCTCTGCCAGCTTGTTTGTGATCTGCGAATTCCCTCCTTTAATCCGATAACGCTCATCACTGGTTCCAAACACTTTAAATCCTTCAGATGTGTCTGTTATGATGAGATCCAGCATATTGATGGCAGATTGTTCACTACAATCCAATCCAAATTCGGCTACAAAGGCTGCATCCAATAACTCTTTCATCCATTCTTTGCATTTCAGTGAATCGAGATATTCAGACAACGACATCTTATCCATTCGACTTGCTTCAGGCGTGTCATAATTTTCGCCAAGCGCATCCCTATCCTTTGCAATTTTCGGTGCTATTTTCTTAAATTCACGGATGATTTCCTTTTCAGAAATTTTTCTATTGTCAAAAAAATAAATATCCTTTACCCATTGATTAGCCTCCTGTTCAGCTATCTGATCCACCAGGTCCAGATTAAACTCCTTCGCAAGTTTGATCATATCCTCATGGTCGGAATCAATAAAGTCACCTCCAAATTCAGGAAATATTCCCAATTGCATAGAGTCGTTATAATGTGTGAGGATTCGCCCGCCGACCCTCTTACTTCCTTCATACACCTTGAACGTAAGCCCTGATCCCAGTAGATGATTGGCACAGTTTAATCCCGCCATCCCTCCTCCAAGGATTGCAACATCGAGGACAGGGTCCTGCTCTACTCCTTGGGGAGGCCGTGTCTCCTGTTTGCATGAAATCAGCATTGCCGGCAGACTCAAAGCGACACCAACGCCTATTGCTCCTTTTGTGGACTGTTGGATAAAAGTCCTCCGGTTGTATCTTGCAACACCTTCTTTTGATGAGGTCTCCAGTTGATATTCATGCACAGCTTTATTCAGGCCGGCCATAAGTGACCTGATCAGATTCCCTTTGGTTCGTTTCATAAAAGTGGTGTGAAGGCTCCCCTTCCGGTTTTATTTGACAGAAAATATTGTTCCAATATATCCAACTCCTCGCAAACCAATGCTACACAAACTATCCGAAACTTCCCGGATAATGCCTGCAATTTATGAAATTATAAATAAAAATAGTGCGAGTCCCCTCGTTAAATTATTACCACCGTAGCCTTGTAGGCTTTTTTTCCATCCTTTATCAAAGTAAATATGCTTGGAGGCACCTTAGCCACGGGGATCGAGCCTACCCCGGCTGTGAAATTTATTCTTCCGGAAAATACCAATCTACCATCATTTCCCATCATACTAACCTGCATCTCCTGATAAATCGATTGCGGAGTTTTAATATAAATGGCATGCCCGGCAGGATTCGGAAATACGCACGCCTCCAAAATACTTCCTGTATATGTTTTATTCTCACCCCTATAACCAAACCTTAGTATATTGGTAATGGAATTGTTGGTATCTTCCAGATTTTGATAGTATTCACTGAGTCGATCTTTATCATCTGTCACATAGAGATTATTAACCCTGAAATTAACAGAATCCGATGTGAAAATATAGCGAGCCATACGCCCCAATTCATTATATTCAAAGGTCGATACTTCCGGTACTTGTCCGGTTTCTACCTTGTGAATCCCCTTTAGCCTTCCCTGACCATCAAAAGAATATTCAATCCTGTATATCTCCTTTCCGTTCGGATCACTGATGATGGAAATAAATTTATCCGGATCATACACTGCAGACTGAACCAAGGCTCCTGAACCATCTGTCCTGTATTTAAGGTATTGCACCGGTTGTTTGACATATGCCTTGGCGGCATCCCTGCTGCTCAGGAAGAAATTATCAACGCCTAACGAGTCAATTTCAANAAATTCATCAAAATCAGGAAAAAGAATGGATGAGTCATCATTTAAAAACCTGACATCCTCGTATCGGTACGAGACAATCGTATCCTTCCCGGAATGCCCCCTTTCCGCTTCATCGGCATTATATCCTACAATATCTTGTCCACTATATTGGACATCATAAACTTTCCCACCAGAGTTCCATCTACCCAGTTGAAAATAAAGATATTCATAGAATACGATTTGCCCGAGTCCATTGAATTCTAAGCTCAACGAATCACCATAGATCAATTGATTGTCCTTGTCCAGTTCCCTGGAAGAAATCAATCGTCCATGATCATCATAAAGATGAATCTGAACACCGGCATAATGCTCCTCACCACCCGAATGCAGATAATAGTCCAGATGTGAAAATCTGTTGTCATCACCGGTATAATTGTATCTGTATTGGTAATAATCTTCAAAGCCCGCTTCAATAATCCTTGCATCCTTGATTCTTCCCCATGCATCATAAGTCACCGGCATGGTGGACACTAAGGATTCCGGCTCTTCAGGCCCTGCAAAAANAATGGACAACGTATCAAACTTCAAGGTAAAAGCGCGGCTCCCGGACTTATTCATATCGGCAATCTTATTCAGGAATGCAAGAGCCTTATTTGCAGTATTGATCTTGTCTTCAGAAGCTGTTTGGCCATTGGAAATGTAGGCCAATAGGCAAAATAGTGCAATCGGGATTATTCTGAACATCGATTTTTGGTTAATATGAAAGGTCGAATGTACGGAGAATAAACCGGCTACCAGAAAATTTAACACATGATGTATCCGGATCTTTTCCTACCAATATAACGCTCCAAGCTACCATGCCGGCCTCAAGGATTGATTTCAGCAAATCATCATCAAAAGGATTTCTACTCAAACTCATAATCCTTCTCCGGATGTCGACCTTCCACCCNCCGAAAGAATTCTTTCATCTTCTGATATAAATCATCATAGGAAATACTGGAGTCAATTGGTGGATGAACCCTTATTTCATGTGTCTTATAGTCAAATGCAACCATGACAATCGGTACACGGGCAGTTTGTGCAATATAATAAANACCAGTCTTCAACCGGTCCACCTTGCTTCGGGTACCTTCAGGCGCAATGGTGAGTCTGAACAAGTCTTTGTCCTTGAACATGGCGGCTACTGCTTCCACATAATTGTGACTTCTGCTGCGATCCACCGGATATCCCCNCAGACGTCGGAATATGAAACCAAATGGCCAGCGGAATAGACCGGACTTACCTACAAAATGTATCTTGAGCTTTATGGAACTGCGCACCAGCAAACCAAGAGGGAAGTCAAGATTAGAAGTATGGGGCATGGCAATCAGGACATACTTTTTCAAAGCATTCATATCCCAGCCTACAATCTTCCAACCCAACATTTTCAAAATCCAAGCGCTGATCCTGTGCATCTCTGTTTTTTCAATCAAATATAACGTTTATGTCTGTATATCCAATGATGGATGTTTATCAACGGCGCACCTCATATATTTTTCTAAGATTTGATGAGCAGTCTCAATAACTTTTCAAACCAATTTTCAACATTCATACCTGTTATTTCCGGCCCATTCAATTCGACTGTCTAAGGAGTGATTATTAGGTTGACTCCTGTACCTACATTGTTCTTGCCTCTTTCCCCTTTACTAAAAACTATAGGGCGCAACAAGCCCTCCCGCTTCTGTACTTTGTCTTGAATCGGATTTTTCGGCTGAATATTCCGGTTATACCTGCGCCCATGGACAAACACCCGGCTCAAAAGTTTTATAAACTCGTAACAATACACAGATCGAAATTTTAGGTTAATCTATGTCCCTTATCAGGTATGGACAAAAGTTGTCGCATATAAGGGATGAAAGTTAGCCCGGGAGCAACAAGCATAATTCCATGGTCTTACCTTCAAAAAGTCGGACTATTCGTAAGGTTATTAATAATCCGACACCTTTTATTCACTGGAGCCAATAAACAAAATTCAATTTCCGTCTCTACCTTTGAATTTCTTCATGGTGTCATAAACACCGAAGATATTCTTCATCACAAAATCAAATGCTGAAACCGGCAATATACCCTGACTCAGGCGAATAAACCAGTACGGCACCGGCGTAGCGAACAACTTTCTTTCCCTTTCAATGGCCCGTATAAATTTTTCGGACGATGGTTCTGGTTTCAGAATGGGAATCAGGCCGGACCGGACACCGTCAAACATGCCGGTATTGATATAATAAGGCATTATGGTTGTCACCTTGATATCTTTGCCAAGCTGTTGCATTTCAAGTCTGAGACTCTCACTCCAGCCCACGGCCGCCCATTTTGATGCAACATAAACCGCCATTTTCGTATTGCCGATCAAGCCGGCCAGGGAACATAAATTGCCTATAGACCCTGAATTACGCTCTATCATGCCCGGAAGAAATTCGAGTGTCAGGTGCATCATAGCATCGGCATTGACTGCCATGGAAAGTGAAATATTTTCATGACTATGTTCGTAAAAATATTTACCGGTGACTATGCCGGCATTGTTTATCAGTACATCAGGCACTCCATAAGCTTCTTTGACTCTTGCAGCCACATCTCTGATTTGGTCCACTTTGGAAAGGTCCGCATGGAAGGTGATAACCTCACCGGAAAAGGCTTCCCATTCTTTCTTCAAATCCTGAAATACCGCATCATTCACATCAATGATAATGACACGTGATGCGCCTCTTTCAAGGGATTTGCGTGCCATAATCTTACCGATACCGGAGCAGCCACCCGTTATTAAAACCGTCTTTTCATAAAAATGCATATCCCTCCATCAATTTAAAACATAAAGTTAATCGAAATATCGGACTTGGGATGATGCTGTAAAAGATTACATACCTACCAATTTATCTGACCGGATTACAGTTGGGCTTAAATGTATGGCTGACTCTAGAGGTCACCTTTTTCTTTGGAGCGGAATCCGAAAAGGCATTGTGTCGCAGGACAAGCCGCAATTATATCCTCAGCTGTCTCAACAAATCAAATCAGGAATTTTGAAATCAAACAGGAAATCAACTTCCTGTTCGACTTCAAAACCAATTAGAATGACATATTTTACCCACACTATCCTTATTATTTCTATTTTTGAAAAAGTATCGTCAATCCAATGAAAAATCTTTTCCTGTCTCTGCTGTTGATTTTTCCGGCATTGGTGCAAGCCCAGGAGCTGAAACCATACCAATTCTATAATTCCCGTGGAAAGGCCGTCACTTTTGGTAAGATGATCAACAGCCTGAAGGATTACGATGTCGTACTCTTTGGCGAGTATCACAACAATTCAGTCAATCATTGGCTGGAGTTGAAAACAGCAGAAGCACTCTTTGAAAAGAAAGGAAACCGGCTCATTCTGGGTTGTGAGATGTACGAACGCGACAATCAGGAGGCGATAGACCGATATCTCAGTGGTGACATCAACGATGAAAAGCTGGGTGAAGAAGCCCGACTTTGGAATAATCATAAGACGGATTACTTGCCAATCCTCGAATTTGCCAGGCAAAAGAAGCTTCTGATGATAGCCACCAATGTACCGCGTCGTTTTGCAGCCCTGGTCGCNAAAAAAGGCAAGGACAGCCTGAAGTTGGAGTCACATGAAGTGCCTTGGGTGGTCAAGCTGCCCTATGAAGTCAGTATGGAAACACCCGGCTACGACGAGATGCTGAAAATGATGGGTGACCATGCCGGCAGCCGCGCCATGAATTTTGTCGCTGCACAGGCCATCAAGGATGCGACGATGGCTGAATCTATCCTAAACCATCTTTCACCGGGGACCCTCTTCTTCCACTATGAAGGTGACTTTCATAGCAAGGAACATGGCGGTATATACTGGTACCTCAAGAAGGCAAGACCCGAACTGAAGATTGCCGTAATCTCCATATCGGAGTCGGCAGATCCTGCTCTCAAGCTGCCCTCAGACTTCAANAANACAGAATTCAATCTGGTAATGCCACAGGATATGACGAAGACTTATTAGACTGAAAATTCTTGTGTATTTTTGAATAATACGATCCAACGAATGTTTGACAAGGAAGAAATCATCAGACAGGTAGCCCAAGTGCTGAAGGAAACACGCACCGCTCAGGATACGGTCCGGCAGGGACCTGGCAGGGACAGGCGATTTACCTTACTTGCGCGGTATATGATCGAAAAGGCAATCCGCCACAATGCCTTACTTACAGATGATACAGGAACCGGTATCGCATTGATGTTTAGAATGAATGCCGGTCGGAATCACTTCTTCCGGGATGTATGGGAAGATATCAAGCTGGCTTTCTGTGTCATTGGGCTTACCAATGTCCCGAAAATCATCCGGGTACGGAAACACATCCGCAGCCGACAACCCAAAAGTGAACCATTCTTCTATATGTGGTTTTGGGGTGTGATCCCCGGCAGCAGGGGAGCCGGCAAGGGAGTCGCAGTCAACATGAAAGATATGTTTCTACGAATAAGTGAGGATGAGCAACTCCCCATCTACGCTGAAACCCGACTCCGTACCAATGCCATGGTTTATCAGCGCTATAAATTCATCCATTATGACACCTGGAATATGCCGGGTGGAGATACAATGTGGTTTGTTCGGTATTTGCCAAAAAGTTTGGGTAGGTAAATGAAAAAATATTGACTAAATTACAACATGAGAATCAAAACACCGAAAACAGGGACATTGTCCGGAACACTTACGTCCTGAAATTTTCAGGAGATGGATTTGAACAGAATCGTATAAGGCTGATTAAAGAAGGACGGTAGAAATGCTTCAATTTTACCGCTATTTTCCCATATACTTGAATCTTCCCTCCAAAGCAATCAGTAGCATTAACCCATCAGAAATGCTTAAGTGTACACGACATGCCGAACCTGGAAGGCATGGACACCTACACAATGCTGTTGTCCGGCTTTTTACCATTTAAAAATGTCGTAGAATAAGTAAAATCTTATCTTATACCAAGATGATTTATATAATAGTCCATAAATTTTAGGTATTAAAGGATTATATGGATCGACCCTCAATCCATAATACTATCCATCTTGTGTTTTCTTTTGGTTCACTTGATGGCAACCGTGCAAATAGCTCCCGTCGATCGACACCCCATCTGGAATAAAGATAAAATTTTATTGTTTTTTATTTTATTTTTATTGTTTATCAATAATTATTTATTATCTTTGCATCATCAATCAAAATAAAATTACCAATGTCAAAAACAAACAACTTCGTATTCTGNGTACTTTATTCAGTAGCCTGGATCATATTTGTAGGCCTGTCCATCGAAGCAGGAGGCTTATTAGTCAATTTTATCATCAGTCTTTATAAGCCAGAATTGATTCAAAGCCTATACCAAAAGCTGGACTTAACCGAAATATACAAAGAGAGCAGATTGGCCTTCTTCTGTTACTATAGCTTTATCCTGACCATTGCAATATTAAAAGCGTGTTTATTTTATACTGTGATCAGATTGATGCATACTATGGATATGTCCAAGCCATTCAGCGACTTTGTTGCAAAGCAAATTGCCTTAATCAGTTATTACACCCTTGTTATAGGATTTTTAAGTTATTTAGCTCACCAGGTGACAAAAACCATGATGCATCATGGGCTTGTGACTGACAAATTACGCCCGTTTTGGGAGGATAGTGATGCATATATATTAATNGGGGGAGTGGTTTATATCATTGGAGTGATTTTCAGAAAAGGGGTGGCTATTCAAAACGAAAATGATTTAACAGTATAAGATATGGCGATTATTGTAAACCTGGATGTAATGATGGCTAAGCGGAAAATGTCGCTGAATGAACTGTCGGAAAAAGTTGGATTGACACTTTCGAATCTTTCCATATTGAAAACCGGAAAAGCCAAAGCCATACGTTTCAGCACACTGGAAGCCATTTGTAAAGTATTGGAATGTCAACCCGGGGATATTTTGGAATTTGTGGAAGAAGACCGAGATTGAATCAATAACACAAGGCTGTTTGTCCTAAACTTGTATAATGTCGGTATGGATAACAGCAAATACACGGTTAAGTATAAGGTTGTACCATAGAAAGTGGATTGTCCGGATAAAGAGAAAGTTTGAAACCAAAAATATTAGCTGGCCAAATAAGTATTCAAACAGTTGATGAAAAAGAAGAAAAATTCTATTCTCAGACAAATTGCGAAATATATTTTACGAGGTATCGGAATAATCATTCTGATATTTCTCACCTGGAGTATGATTCCAATCCGCCAAACCATTCGTCCTATTCAAAAGCGGGCTGAAACGAAATATTGGACAATGCGGGATGGCTCCAAAATTGCTTATTCCTTGTTAAAGGGTGACTCTGCCAATATCAACCCTCCAATAATATATTTACATGGCGGACCCGGTGGTTATGTTCATTCAGCAATCATTAAACAGATGGATGAAGTCGCCAAAAAAGGCTATGATGTCTATCTGTATGACCAAATTGGCTCCGGATTATCAGACCGACTCTCCCGACCAAAGGATTATTCCTTTGAAAGGCATTTGAATGACCTGAAAGAAATCATCAATTCACACATCATGTCTGACAAAGTTATATTGTTAGGACATTCTTTTGGAGGTATTCTGGCTGTTCACTTTGCTGCCCGTTTTCCGAATAGTATTGATAGACTGATACTTTCGTCACCGGGAGACTTGCAGCCATATAGGGTAAACGCTGATGGCACAATGGCAGATATGGGTAGACTTTACCCAACTCCTGCCAATTATCAATTTAAAGCACCTATTGAAGTATTTGAACAGACTGAAAAGGATTTTCTTCAGCCGCGAATCGTGATGTCGATGTTTTGTGCCTTGGCTTTTAATATCAAATGGGCAAGTGATAAAGAGTTTGATGATTATACTAATACGATGGCATCTAAATTTACCCTGGGAATGGTAGCCGACCCAAGGAATGTGAAAATGGAAGAAGGCGGGGCGGGTGGATATTCGCACGGATTCAGCAATTATTACGGAGATCTGAAAGATGCAAGAGAAAAACTTCGAAATCTGAACATCCCGACCCTCGTTATGCAAGGGCAATATGACCAGGGGGAATATTCCTCCGTATATGAATATGTGGACTTGCTCAAAGGCAACTATATATTTATCGAAGATGCGGGACACATCATATGGTGGGATAAGCCCAATGAATTCAACCGGTCTGTCATTGAGTTTCTGATGAANAAAAGTAGCGTTCAATAAACAATAATTTGATCCGAATCATTCCCTATTGCTAACTTTAACTAATTTAAAATCTTAAGGTAGCCAAGTAAATATGAGCGCTCAGAAAAATAGTTGAAAAGTATATGGAAGGATTCCGAAGGACCGACCATAAAGAAATATTGTCATGCCTGACAGAAGATGTCGTTTGGGAAATGCCGGGTTTTTATCTTCATAGAGGGATTGAGGCTTTTGACAAGGAAATCGAAAATCCTAATGCTGACGGACACCCGGATATAAAGGTAATCCGGTTGATTGAAGAAGGAAATATAGTCGTCGCAGAAGGAAGTGTAAAAGCAACTTTGAAAGACGGAAAGAAATTAGATGCCGTGTTTTGTGATGTTTTTCATTTTAGAGGAGGAAAAATAAGCAAGCTAACGTCTTACCTAATGTTTTACAATCTACCGTAACTTACATTTTAAGTTAATACCAATGGGTTAAAATTGTGAAATAAAAATAGAGAACATCATGATTACCATAAAGGCTCTTATAAAGGCAGATGTACAAAAAGTGTGGGATTACTATACACTTCCACATCACATTATTCGATGGAATTTTGCAGGCCCAGGTTGGCATTGCCCCAAGGCTGAGAATGATATGAGACCGGGCGGAACATACAAGGCAAGAATGGAAGCAAAAGACGGAAGCTTCGGTTTTGATTTTGAAGCAATATATACGGATGTTCAACCTGGCAAAGAATTTAGTTATGAATTTGGTGGGCGTAAGGCTTCAGTCTCATTCAGCAAAAACGGAGAAGAAACGGAGATTGTAATTTGTTTTGATCCGGAAACAACCCACTCCATAGAATTGCAAAGGAGTGGGTGGCAATCCATTCTGAATAATTTTAAGTCATACACGGAAAATAATTAACTGTATTTTCATAGTTAGCGCCACTTTTTTGGCCGGCTTGCATAAAATGAACCTATAGAATATACCGCATTTTGAAATTGTAAAAAACGGATAGAATCTATGTTCATATTCGAGGCTCGGCTAAAAATCAAAAACCGGCAATTGGAACGCCGCAAGTTTGAGACACACACGCATTTGAATACAATTTCATCATCTAAATGTAAAAAAGGAACACCCGCAAACAATACACTTCGAAGTCTGAGCAACTTAATTTCTCTTAATACTGAAAAAGTAAAAGCTTACGCGGCATGCGCTTCACCTGGCAGGCTGATCAAGTTGAGAGTTGTAAGTACCTCAAGCCTGCATTGTTATTAAATGCCGGTTTATTACAGCCAATCTCTACTCTCGGATAACTTTATGCTATACCCTTAGTTGATTATCAAACGTACAGCAGGGATGTTTTGCAATTCCTCTAATAGTCAATATTCTTATTTCCGAATCCAGACACTATGTTTTTATTAAAAGATGAAAGACGACTATGAAGTCTTGGCGATAAATCGTTATTAAAACCCTGTTAAGTAAATATGTAATTGGTGGAGGTCAATGTGGATACAGTTTCCATTGTCAGCGATTACGACTTTTTATTCCCCAATCTAAAACCAATTTTGTATCTATTGTCTGTAAGGCGAGGAGATGGAAGTACAACCGGACAATGAACCGGTGATGAAGGTTATTGAATAGCCAATTTTGCCATTTTTACCATAATTTTTCTTAATATTGTCATTGTAATGGTTCCACCATGAAAGGCCATCATCAGGAGAGGCTTCCAATTTACTCAAATCACATGCATTTCAACCCTTCGACATCGACGCTATGAGTTCAAAATACATTACGCTTATCATGATTTACCTGGCGACAGGAATCATTTATCTGACTGCCGGATTGAGTAAGTTTTCACCCGGCAATATAGGCAATCTGATCGGACCGGTCGATTATCGCAAGATCTCCGATTCCACCGTCTTTCTCCTCTTCATGCAAGGGATTGCCGTGCTTCAAGTTGTTGTCGGNGCGCTTTTATTGTCCCAGCGATATTCGGTATTTGGGCTGATCATGGTATTACCTATGTCCCTGGGCATTCTGATTTTTACCATCGTTGCCGGCTTCGGGCTTACACCCATCATCAATCTTTTGCTTTTGTTGCTTCTCCTGTACGCATTCTACCTGGAGAAGGAGGCAATCAGGCAGTTATTCCGAAAAGACCGGAAGGGCATCCTTTTCAAATCACCTTCATTTCAGCAATTTCCTGAACGATTGGTACCAAATATTGCCTTGATTCTGATCGGCCTTACTGTTCTTGTTTCCTTCCTTGACAACATTGTTCTCAACATACTTACGACCACTGCCCTGCTACTTTTTACCATAAACCTGTTCCAAAGAAAAGACTATATCTTTGCCGATAAGATCCTCATCTTTCTATTCCTGATGATCAGTTCTATTACAGTCAATGGTATGTTGATCAATAAAATGATTGCAAAAGGTTTTTATGTTGTCTTCCTGTTGATTCCAATGGGAATTTTAATTTATTTGTTCAGGTTGGTATATTGGAAATTTTCCGAAAAGAATGTCCAAGACCGTCAAAATCAAGTTAAGGAAGGATGAGGTGTTGTAATCGGGACTATGACAAAGGCCCTATGAAAAGGCGGTATTTGACCACACCTCATTTTCCGCTGAAATCCGGTCCGGCATCAATAAACACAGCGAATGGATTGCAGGCAAGCAATTATTTATTCAAATTTGAATCCATCGTTACAACTACTCCCATTAAAATACGTTAATATTCTGAAAAAAATTACAGTGTGATACGATTTCTGATTGCAATTATTTTGACAACAAGTATGAATGTTGTGACGCCTGCCCAGATTGAAACCATTTCGACAAAAGATACAACAACCTATAGTGAAAAACAAGCCATGGCGGAGGATCGTTTTGTGCAAGCGACATCCCTCAGGCTGATTGGCAAGTCAAAAGAGGCCATTCCGATTCTTCAGGAACTGATCAAACAAGACAAATCAGAGGCGTCTTATTATTATGAACTCGCCCGATCGCTTTTTGTGGAAAAAGATTACGACAATGCCCTGATGAATGCCAACAAAGCTGTCTCCCTTGACAAAGGTAATCTCTTTTATGCCCTGTTTGAGGCGCAGATATATGAGAAACAAAGCAATCCGGCAATAGCCGCTGAAAAGTATGAAGCAATCATAACGGCACATCCTCGTGTCGAGGAGTATTATATCAAGCTTGCCCGACTTTACTTTGATGCAGGTTTGCCTCTAAAGTCCTCAGATGCTCTTGACCGGATGATGCAGGTTCTTGGTGAAAGCGAAGAGGGTTTATACCGTAGATTTCAGGCCGAATACGAATCCGGTAACATCAATGCCTGTATCACCACGTTGAAACGATTGGCCGAAATTGCCCCTGATAATATTTATTACAAGGAACGATTGGCATGGGCATACGAATACAACGGTCAAAAGGATGCTGCTGTTGGGATCTATAAGGAAATTTTAAAGGTTGACCCAACGAATGCCCGCGCCAATATAGCCATGGCAGAAAATAAAACTCCGGAATTGGCTCAAGGGGAAAAATTAAGCTCAATCATGGGTTTTGTCAAAAATCCGGACATCCCTTTAGACCGGAAGGTCAATGAGATTATCCACTTTCTTGATCTGTACATTCAAAGTCGGGATACCGGCCTTGTTTCTCCATTGGATTCTGTGGCGACACATCTCCCGACACTTTACTCCGGCGACCCGAAAGCATGGGCGTTGTCCGGTGATATCAAGCTGCATATCGGTCAATATCTGAGCGCCCTTGTTTTCTATGACAATGCATTGGCGATGACCAANAAAGTCTATGCCATTTTTGATCANAAAATGCTGATCCTTAAATATCTTAAACGTTACAATGAAACNAGAATAACCGCAGAGACCGCGCTGGATGTATTTCCCAATCAGATTGGCGCATACATCAATCTGGCATACGCCCAGGTGAAGTTAGGCAAAGCTCAGGAAGCAATATTCACACTAAGTACTGCTGAACTCATGATACGCGATACAGACCCGCATGCTTCATTGATAGCCGCTTTGATGGCCGTTGCCTATCATGATGTAGCCGATAAGGTCAAAGAGGATCTCTACATCGAGAAGGCCGACCGGCTGAGCAAAAACGGACCCCAGGCTATGATGCAGGTTGCAACGGTTTTGGGGGATTTTGATATCAGGCCTGATATTGCAAAAAGCAAGATTGCAGATACTTCCCTACAGGATGTGACGGATCCCTTTCAGTTGGCAACTGTAGCGATGGTCTACTTCAGGACTAAAGATTATACATCGGCTCTGAAATGGATTGAAAAAGCCATAGCCCGGGGAGGGTTGAAGTATCCTTCCATCACAGAACAGGCCGGGGATATCCTGTATATGGCAAAAAAGGCGGAACAGGCCATAGAATACTGGAAGCAAGCCAAAAAGATGGGAGTTTCATCTTCTGTCCTGGACCGCAAAATATCAAACCGGACCTATGTCCAATAAAATGAGTGAATCATGGTAAAGGAAACATACATCATTGATGGGGTAAGAACACCGATAGGGAGCTTTTGTGGCACCTTGTCACAGGTCAGAACGGACGATCTGCTGACACATGTTTTGAGAGGCCTTGCTGCAAGGAACACCAACCTGGACCTCTCAGCAATCGATGACGTCATCATAGGTTGTGCCAATCAGGCAGGAGAAGATAACCGAAATGTAGCCAGAATGTGCGCACTGATGGCAGGCTATCCGGTAACAGTCCCGGCAGAGACAATCAACAGGCTGTGTGCATCCGGCATGTCGGCAGTGGTACATGCTCATCGCGCAATTCAAGCGGGAGACGGGGACTTATTTGTTTCCGGAGGCGTCGAACATATGACACGCGGNCCNTGGGTCATCAGTAAGACATCGACTCCGTTTGGTCGGGATGCCCGAATGTACGACTCCAGCTTTGGCTGGCGATTTATCAATCCTATGATTCAACAGGTATATGGCACGGAAGCCATGGGCGAAACGGCAGAGAATTTGGTGGAAAAATATGGCATCACCAGAGAACGACAGGATGTATTTGCCTTTCACTCCCAGCAAAAAGTGAANAAAGCACGAGAAGCGGGATACTTTAAGGATGAGATTTTGCCAATAGAAGTAGTCAAGAGCAAGCGGGAAATATATACGATGGCTGAGGATGAATTTCCAAGGCCGGATACTACNCCCGAAATCCTTGCCGGACTCAAACCTGCATTCAAAAAGGATGGAAGCGTTACTGCCGGCAACAGCTCCGGTTTGAATGATGGCGCAGCCGCCCTTTTGGTGGCCTCCGGCCAGGCAGTACAGGAACACGCCCTCAAACCATTGGCAAGGATTGTTTCTTCCTCGGTAGCTGGAGTGGTCCGCATCATGGGTGTCGGACCTGTGCCNGCAAGCCTTCGGGCATTGGAGAAGGCCGGCCTGGCGATTTCAGACATGGATATCATCGAGATTAATGAAGCCTTTGCCGCACAGGTTCTTGCCTGCCTCGATAGTCTTAAGATCAGTGACAACGACCCCAGAGTCAATCCGCAAGGAGGTGCCATAGCACTCGGACATCCGCTTGGAATGACCGGAAGCCGTATCTTGCTGTCTGCGGCATTACAGCTCCAACGGACAGGAAAACGCTTTGCATTGGTAACCATGTGCATCGGTGTAGGTCAGGGCTATGCGGTGATTATCGAGCGCGCTGATTGATCCCCAATTCAGCAATAATCGATGTTGTGATCTGTCATCATGTATAGATGACCTTAAAGAATCAAACCAAGAATGCCATTTTGTTATGGACATATCGAAGATATAACCTACCCTACAAGCCATTTCCGGCTCAGGACTTTCACGTTTATTATAGAATAAATAACTTGTGAAAATTTTTAATTTCAATGATTTAAGTTAAGTAAATAACAAGATATAGGCGGAACTTTAATTTTATTATTTACCTTTTAATAGATAAGCAATCCCGATTAATTACCCGGATTATTTTAATCATTCAAATAACTCTAAGCAAATAAAAATTCATTTTTCATTTTAAATAGAATATTATGGAAAAGTATTTCAACAAACCAATATTGATTGTCGCTTTGATTTTGGTGACCTTAAACGTGGTTAATGCGCAGCGAGACCTCAAATCCAATAGTGTTCTGTCGGAGAAAATTCAGGACCGGTATAGCGTTTTTATCAAGTGGAANAAAAGCAATTTCCGCAATCTTTTTATTAACAAAACCGACCTGTTTCCAACCGGGTTTGATGGCCGACTAAATGGATCAAGAATTAAGGCCTTTTCTTTACTAGAAGGAGAGGACGAATTGCTGCAAACCGTTGATTCTACTATATTTTACTGGAGTGGTGACAGGGACAACACAGAGAAGATCCTGTTTCCGGTGATGAATTCTCTTGATATAACCATTAACCAACTACTTTCTGACCCTGAAAACGAATTCATTCCTCCTGTGCCTTTGACCGACTCTATCCTCTCGCTGGAATTTGAGGAATCAATTGGGGCCTTTGTTCCGGATGACAGGTTGGTTCAGACGAGGAATAATCAGGATTTAACAGAGCTTCAACTTAATTATGAACACGATGGTTTTGCCTGGATTTTCGATGAAAAGGCTGAGTTTGAATATGACAATCGGGGAAATATGATTCTAGCCAGAGAATATGACTTTAACGGAACAAAATGGCTGCAAGATGACGATCAGTCACTGGAATATAATTCATCCAACAGGCTCACTGCTACACANAAAATCAAACACAATCCAATAACAGGAGAAGTGTACGGTGAGTTTAAGCATGCCTGGGATTATGATGATAAAGGGCGATTAACAGAAGTCCGGAATTTTGATTGGAGTGATGCAATCAATGGTTGGGAAGACGATGAAAAGGAACTGTACACCTATGATGATTTGGGTAATCTAACTAAAGTAGAACTCTACTCATGGGATGACGATTCTCAAACATGGGAGGGGACAGATAGGCATCATATAACGTACAATCTGAATAACCTGAAAGAATTTATCCTGTCTGAAAATTTCATCGGTAATCAATGGGTAGAGGTACAGCAGATTTTCTATACTTATGATGATTTTAANCAGGATTGTTACCATGGAAATTTTTCTTCAGGACAATGCTCAATGGGTCAAATTACAAAAGCAGAATTGACATATCCGGATAATAATCAGGTGGACATTACCATCCTTGAATGGGACAAAGATGCCGGAGTGTACGAAAACCTAATTAAAAATTGGGTCGTCTATAACGATTTGGGACAGCCGTTACGAATTCGGTATCAAATCTGGAATGAAGATAAGTGGACTTATTTCACATTTTTGCCAAACGCTAATTTTTATTATGAAGATTATGGTCCATCCGGCCATACTTCTGGTAAGGAGAGAGAAGCTGAATTTACCGTATTTCCAAGTCCGGCCAGGGATATAATTACCGTGAAATGCGAGAATGTCCGGGTTGAAAATATCCGTATTTTAGATATCAAAGGCCGGGTTGTAAGATCATACCAATCTCGTCTTCATGAAAATATCATTGCCATTCCGGTATCCGACCTGACACCTGGGACCTATTTCGTCCGACTGGANGGNGCAGGATGTTCCGGGGTCAAGCCATTTGTCGTGCAACGATGATATAATACCGAGGTTACAGTCGTATCATTCAATGAAATTGGTCTATACGACTGTAACCTCGGCATTCCGGAACCCCGAATTGTTTCACTCCCGGGAAAGAGCAGAGGCTCTAGTAGCATAGCTGTCCGGACAAGTATACCAAAAATTTATGGACTTTTATATAAATCATCTTGGTATAACATCCTTGAAATGGAAATCATCAGAGCTTGATGCTTTCCATTTCTGTTGTATAACAGATAGGAACCGGCCTCCCGACAATTGCAACGGCACCATGGCAGCACGTCATGAAGCTACCCGGAGCAGGATATCTGCTCATTAAAGGGATGCAGTCTCATCCTTGCTAAATTCTTCCAATTCTTTATAAAACTGCATTGCCTCCATGACTGACTTTCCACCGGACCCCGCAATAAGGTTTCTAAACCATTTCTTATCAAGATTCTCCGGTTTGTGATTTTTGTACAACCAATAGCTAAACACAACAAAGGTTGTAGTCATGGACACCTGAAAAAGTATATATCCCAGGCCCACCTCATGTGGAAACCAGCTATTGCTCAGATAAAAGGTAGTGTAAANAGGAATTTGAAGACACATCATTCTGGCATGATCAATTATCGATAATTGTAGTTTGGACAATTGCTGTTGTATCTGCATGACACTTCCATTGTAGTTGATATTGTTGGCCCATACAAGATGTTTAATATAGTCTGCAAAGCCCTTGACATTGACCAAGGCAATTACAGCAACCGAAACAATGAAATAATTCCACGCCGAAGAATAATGGGCGATTGCAAAGGCCAGTGCGTTCCCTAAAAGCAACAGATATAGTACAAAGGCAATGATGCCTGCTGTTTTCAGTTTAATCAATGATCTTAAAGAAGTCCTGGCCTTATTGTTGATGAGTTCTTTCAACAAAATCTCATTGATGGTAAGCGTCTTTTCTAATTTTTCGTTTTGGGTTTTCCAAATGCCGATTAGTTCTGTATTTTCCATTTTAATTCTTTTTAAGTTGAGCAAATTTTTGTTTTAAATGATTTTTGATGCGGTTGATCTTTGTGGCGACATTCGTTTCCGATATTCCCATAATACGGGATATCTCTTTATGGTTTTNTTCATCCAGATAGAGTAGGATCAATGCTTTGTCAAGGTCTTTGAGCTGAGCAATCATGCTCCTCAACATACCTACTTCCGTTTCTGTATCGTTAAAATCATCCTGCTCCGGAAAGTTGATGATTCCTTCCGTCATCGGATTGGATATTCTCTTCCTGCTACTCTCTTTCCGATAAAAAGAGATAGCGACATTCAGGGCAATTCGGTACATCCAGGTGGAATGTTTAAAATTGTCATCATATTGACCAAATGACTTCCATAGTTGGATAATGATCTCCTGAACCAGGTCTTCACGATCTTCCGGATTTTTACAATACGAGTTGACGACCTTGTAGATAATACCTTTATGGGCATGAACAACAGAAAGAAAGAGTTCGGATTGCTCAGAGCTGTTCATTCCACTTGTATGCTTGTGTTTTGACAAGATAGTCAGTATAGGTTGTTTTCATGATTGGCTTGTTCTCGCTTTGGTAAGGATAATTATAGTAATTATTTCTGTTTACTGTGATTCCACATCCTGTAGCAAATAACGATATTGCGATTATTGCAACTGTCAGGTTGGCTTTTACACCTTTATTCATTTTATTCATTGATTAACTGTTTAAATTTTTATTTCCTGATTATTCGCATCAGCATCGTAAATATCACATTTCGGGAATTTTTTTGGGGCATTATAATTGACCGGGGTAGATATTTTGTAACTTTTTCGTTCTAATCCAGGCAATTATTCCCAATGCAATCCCCATCCCACATACCTTCTAAATGGTAGTGATGGTTGAATAAATGGTCAAAAAAATAAGTAATCAGTACTGTTTTTAGCTGACAGCTATTCTATCCGGATGTAGGAAGATGGATGGTCATAGCGTTGTTGGACCAATCATTGTTTTTACCGGGATAGATAATCTTCATGGGTTAAGAATTCATCCTGCATTATTCCCGTACGTACTCTCCATGAACACGCGGAATCTTTCTTCCCAGCTACCCATCAGGCCCGACACTTCGAAACCATTCCATTTCAGATAGTTAAGAAACCAATCCCGGCGTACAGGAATGGCACCCAGGCTCTCCAGATGCTCGGAGTGCATCTGGCAGTCAATCACCTCGATGCCCAACTCATGCATAAAGTTACAAGCCAGGATAAAGGCGTATTTGCTGGTATTGGACACATCGGAAAACATGCTTTCGCCGACAAAGACACTTCCCGTCAATACACCATACAAGCCGCCTATCATAACCCCTGAATGATCCCAGACTTCGAAGCTATGCGCTCTCCCGTCCAGAAAAAACATTTTGTATACGTCAATATATTCACCGGTAATCCAGGAAGGATGCCTGTCTTTACGTCCTTTCCCTTCTGCGCACCTATGCATTGTGAGTTCGAAGTCCGTGTCGCAGGTGGCCCGCCATGGCCTATCCCGAAGAATCTTCCTCATGGACTTACTTACGAAAACCTGTCCCGAAAGTAAGATCCATCGTGGGTCAGANNACCACCATAGTATAGGTTCGCTGGGATTGTTGACCGGGAAAATACCAAATCGATAGGCAGTTTTCAGGTCTTCGTATCTCAACTCGTCTGACAATCCCAATAAACCATCGGGAGCCACAACAGACGGATGTCTGAAAGTTGAGTCGGAAACGAAAAATTTTCAGAAACGCCCAAGGAAAATCGTCCGGAACCCGGATTTTATTCTATTACGACAGAAAGGCCTTTGTCCAAAAGAGCTTCCTTGAATGGCTTGAGGGTATAATAAGAGCCGATCTTGACCGATGCCTTACCCTTGAAGTGTATGATATAAGCGAGTTGCTCTGCCTGTTCTACGGTATGACGTAGTATCTCCACAAAACAGTTGATAACCCAGTCAAATGTATTGTAATCGTCATTATAGACTATCAGTTCCTGTTGGTCAATAGTTGTTGCTTCCTTCAACAGGACATCTTCTTCAAAATCGAAGCCTGAAAATGTGGAATAGTTCATATAGTGTCAAAAATTGTCAGGATTATTATTGATGCTTCCGTTATCGGAAATATTCAAAGGTGCAAAATTAATGTTTATATCACCAAAGTTAATAAAATTTTAACTTAAATAACAAATGAATTTTATCCTAATGTATTGGAGACTCATATTGTTCAGAACAACATCTTACGCTTTGCCATATTCATGCGGACACCTGCGGATATCCATGTTTCCCTGGTATTATAAGCCTCCAACACACTCTTTTTGCTCCTATAGCCGGCTGACAACTCGACAAACAGATTGTGGTAAATCATATACGACACATCAATGCCTGCGTGGATGATATTTGCCCGATCGCCGTTTGGCAGCCCTATCCCGAAATCTCCGGTTCGTGTCGTATATGGCTTAAGAATATTGCTCCCGTTATTGATATCTCCATGGTCTTCCCCGGTAACTGCATACATACAGAAAGGGTCGATGGTCCAGCGTGACGTCGGCGCATAACGCACTTGACAGATGATTTCGTAAAAATTGGCTCCCAAGGGATGTGCCAGTGGTTGGAAATGGTGTGAATAATTAGAAGCACTGTCGCGTTCCGAATAAGTATATGGCCTGACCATATTGTATTCCAGCCTCATATCAAGGTGGTCGATGCCGGCGACATCATAATACTGTATGCCGGCCTGTATGCCGTATTTGTTGCCCCACCAGCCATTTTGCTTCAGCATATTCTTGATGATTAGCTCGTCAAGCATTATCTGACCGTACAACTTGATCGACCTGCCTAACCGGACCTTCATATCGGCACCGACCATGGCGTTGTCCGGGCTGCCCACTAATTGTTCGATTGTACGGTAGAAGATGATCGGATTGAGATATTGAAGTTCGAAATGATTGTCCCTGCCGAATACAATACTTTCAAAGAGACCGACATTGAGCCATGGTGTGATGTTGAGGCTCAGATGGTGATTGGCGAAGTATTTCTTGGGGATGAGCTTGTCGCCCCCGGTCTGTCCGGTGGCATTCAATTCGGCAAAGATGTTCTGATAATCAAAGATCCACACCTTGGTATTCAGTTTCAGATAAAGGTAGTTGGCGGCAAAGTCGGAAAGAAAAAGCGAACGGTACCCATCACCGATGAAGTTGCGTCCGTGGCCAAATTGGAGTCCAATCTGTGGGATGATATTAAAGCCGATGATCCCCTCCGCATTCATGTAGTCTTTACCTGTGAGACCTTTGAAGAGAGAGGATTGATAGGTCTTCAGGAAGCCGGCTCCGGGAACGGCACCCATAGTTTTCACCCAGTCATTGACATAAGCCGGATAAGCTTCCTGGGTCTCATGAAGATTGGCATAAAACCACAGTCGGTTGGCTATTCCTCCCCGCATCTCTACTCCTCGTACATTTTGAAAAGTTGTGCCGGTGCCTTCTCCCGAAACCCTGCCATAGCCAAAGTTAAGCACCGGATTGAGTCTCACATAAAAATCCTTTTGGTCCGCCTGGAGGAAATTTGCCGGTGTCTTGTAGAATAGCTTCAGAATCGGTCTGGAATTCCACAGTGGCAGAAAGTTGGTCAAGACAGTCGAATCTCTTTTGCGGCATGCATATATTTCTCCTTCCAGATTTTCATCCACGAGATATTGGATATTCTCCTTGTCCCGATATTCCGGTTGCGCCAACGTATCAAAGCGCAACAACAGACGCCTCAGCTCACCCCGCGTCATGTATTTATGGGATGAATGATACTCCCGATCAAAACCGGCCTTCATATCCAGACGATCGACCAGGGGCTGTACAAGACCATTTTGTGTAATGGGAATAACCTGAGAGTAAATACTTATAGAACAGAAAATGCTAAAAACCAAGATATAAGATATCCGCAGCGTAAAGGCTTTAATTACTTCGGCAGTCCATGCCTGAATTTTACTATGTTGGTGCATCAATCTTTCCATTTGAATGTCTTGATCATGTGCTGCACATCCTTTCGCATGAATTCCGCCACCGGAGCAAGGGAATCCTGATTGGTGCGGGCATTGAAGTAAAGACCCCGCAGGAAGTGTTTCGTACTATCGGTAACAANAAACTGGTAAGTAGATGCTACCGGACCCTCAATTGAAAAAATGGTGCCATATACCTTACCCGGCAAGTCAATGGGTATCTCATCGATAAAATTGGCTTTTTTGTTGCGCGCTCCTGCTAATTTATACGCATCATTAAGCACCTTGAAGAAAGTATTCTTCTTACCCAGGGGATAATAGGTGCAAAAGATGAGACTCTGAAACTGCGGCACATAGATGTTGAACCAGCAAGCATCGACCGGTTTTTCACCAANAAATGCTGTATCCTGAATGATTGTGGCATATGCCGGGTATTCGAAAGTAAATTCACAAAAAGAAGTGTCAAACTGCCTGTACACCTTCTCCGGATATATGACCCGCGGAAAGGAGCGTGGCTTGGGTGTAGGTAGCGTATCGTTCTTGCATTGTATAAATACAGCCATTCCGGCCAACAGGACGCACACGAATAACAGTTGTTTCCGACTCATATCTTTTTGTGAAATTCTATCTAAACAGGATCATCGACATCATAATCGCAACAAAAGTAATAAAACTATGGATTTTGATGAGAATGGATTATGGCCGATCGTCAGATACCTCAGTCCTATCTTGTATAAAACAACAGGACCATACATATGTTGGACCTTGTGGCACAGGGGAATGATACCACCCCTGTTTTGAGTAACATTGTAAGAGCCTAACATCCAATGGGCAAGGGCGTCAAGGGTCAAAGGCCGGTCTTTACCTTGTTTTTAAGCGGGTTTAGGAAGCCATACGGACATCTACTATTCGGCCGTAAGCGGAGATCCGGAATAGAAGTCGATATGGAGAAAAAGAAAACTGCCAAGGCATATGCATAGTCTCCCAAAATAGCATACATTTGCAAGCAGACAATGGCAAAACCACTTGATCTTATAAAAGCTCCCATCCGTGAAGAGCTGGAAATGTTCGAAAAACATTTCAGAGATGCCATGAAGAGCAATGTAGCTCTTCTGGACAGGATCATGTTTTACATCGTCCGTCGAAAAGGAAAGCAGATCAGACCGATTTTCATATTTCTCAGTGCAAAGGCTGCAGGTGGATGTACTGATTCGACCTACAATGCAGCATCTCTGATCGAACTACTACACACGGCAACGTTGGTGCACGATGATGTCGTAGATGAAAGCATGGAACGCCGTGGATTTTTCAGCATAAATGCCTTATGGAAAAACAAGGTTGCTGTTCTTGTTGGCGATTACCTGCTATCTCAGGGACTGTTACTTTCGGTCAATAATAATGAATTCGAACTCCTGCGTATTGTGGCCAAAGCAGTTAAGGATATGAGTGAGGGCGAGTTGCTACAGATAGAGAAGGCGCGCCGACTGGACATCCAGGAGGAAATTTACTTTGACATCATCCGTCANAAAACTGCTTCTCTCATTGCAGCTGCCTGCGAAGCCGGCTCCACTTCCGCAGGCGTATCAAAGGAAGTCGCCGAGCAATATCGATTGTTCGGTGANAAAATTGGTATCGCCTTCCAGATCAAGGACGACTTGTTCGATTATGGATCGAAGGATGTAGGCAAGCCATTAGGTATCGACATCAAAGAGAAGAAGATGACCCTTCCTCTTATCTATGCGCTGCAGAATACTGACCCTTCCAACAAACGTCGCATCATCAATCTTATCAAGAACCACAGTAAAAAGCAGAAGGCCGTCCGGGAAGTCATTGAATTCGTAAGCCAATCCGGTGGTCTGCAATACGCTGAACAAAAGATGCAGGAATATTGCGATTCCGCTATTTCAATTCTCAGGACACTATCCACCAATGATGGAGCCATTGCCTTAGAAAAGCTGATCGCGTATGTCACCCAGCGGGAAAATTGATCGTTACCCAAAGCCCGATGAAAGGAACTCTTGAAGGCTCCGCGCCGCCTGACTTATTGGCCCTCAATCTATTTATAATCTAAAGGCATTCACCTGCCTCCGATTCCCTTACACGGATTTACCCCTCCTCAAAATACAAGATTGTCTATCAACCGCACATCACCCCACCAAACCGCTGCGAGCAGGATCGCCTTCCTGTCCGGATCATAACGCTCCAATGGTAACAAAGTCTCCGCATCACAAAGGACGATGTATTCCGGCTTACAATCGAAGTCCGCCAATTCACTTTCTGCTTTCTGCAATACTTCGGGAACATCCAGGCCCTCTTTGATGGATTGAGCCGCATGGGTAAGCATCGCGTATATTGCAGCTGCTTCTTCCCTTTGAACCGGTGTAAGGCGCATATTCCTGCTACTCATGGCCAGACCGTTTTNTTCCCGCATTGTAGGTTCAGCGACCAACGTCACTGGCAACTTCATCTCCCGGATCATCCGCCCGACGATGAGCTGCTGCTGATAATCCTTCAGTCCCATATAAAGTCGGTCAGGCTTCACCGCTTTTAGCAGGAGATAGACGATCTGCACTACACCGTCGAAATGTCCCGGACGGAATTCTCCTTCCAGCCTTGTGTCCAGGCCATCCAGGTCAGGACGAATGGGCTTGGTACCCGCGTACATCTCCTCTACATCCGGTAGGAAAAGCACATCACAGGATGCCTTTTCCAGCAAATCCCTGTCGGCCTCGACTACCCGCGGATATTTCCTGAAATCATCGGCATTGTTGAATTGGGTAGGATTGACGAAGATGCTGCACACAGTGACATCACAGTCCTTTCGGCTTCCGATGATCAGCGAAAGATGGCCTTCGTGCANGGCCCNCATAGTCGGGACAAAGCCAATAGACTTCCCTTNTTTGCGTTCCTTATCCAGATAGGCCTTCAGACCGGCTTTCTTTGTAAAAATATGCATAGCGAGAGGTGGATTTTTATTTATCCCGGGCCTGAACAGACTTGCTTTTAAATACAGGAACGGTACTGCATGGTTCTCCGAACATCACCGATTCTGCAATCTTAATCAGTCTGCCGGTTATCGTAGTATATGCAGAAGGTGGCACCGGCCGGTCACTGCAACCCTTGACAATCATCTTCTTTCCCTCATAGGGACTCAGGTCCAGAGCATCAATCGTCTCCTTCCAAATCCGGGAGCAATAGGCAGCTTCATCCTCCTGAATAACATTGCTCGCATAAGGCGATGCTTGTGCCACAATCAACATATAGGCCCACATCGGGATGATGGCGTCATTGGAACAGAACACCAGCAAATCCTTGCCCTCATACTGCGTCCAGTCCAACTCCTTCAAGGCCTGACGAAAATCCTTCTCCTTCAGAATAAGCCCGTGAAAAAGATAGTCTTTGATATCAAACAAGGCGTAATTCCACTGCGGGGCATGTTNTTCCATATCCAGCGTGATAAGCGGACTGTTGGCAATTCGATTGACTAATTCCTTTTCCATTCGTTCATGTTGTGTTTTTTAATAACAGCTATTCAGGTGAAGTGGTTTACTCCGTATCCGGCTTTCCGATGGCCTCTTCGGGTTCTTCAAATTCACGGAGCTTAGGCAGTTCGTTCAGGTCATTCAAACCGAAATGTTCCAGAAAAGCATCACCGGCAGCATAAAGGAGCGGCCTGCCAACATCCTCACTGCGCCCGATGATCTTGACCAGACCTTTCTCCAGGAGTTTTTGCAAGGCATAGTCGCTATTTACGCCGCGGATGCTTTCGATCACTGCCTTGGTCACAGGTTGTCGATATACGATGACGGAAAGGGTCTCTAATGCGGAAGTGGAAAGCTTCTTCTTGCTTAAGTTACTTTGTACATGGGCGATGACCGGATCATATTCCTTTTGGTGAGCAATTGGTAACCACCGGCGATGTTAAATATCTTAAAAACCGAGTGGATCGACTCGTAGCGCTGATTGATCTTTTCAACCGCTCCGACCACAACATCGCGTCCGATGTCCCTGCCATGAATCTGGCTGACCATCTCCCCGATGAACTCAGCGGTCACCGGCTCCGATGCTGTAAATATGATTACTTCAATATGTTGTTCGAGGTTGTTCAAGACTTCTTAAACCATTTTATATCGTCAANAAATTCCTGAGTCCGGATAAAATCGTTGTGCAATACCCGATCTTCGTCCACGAAAGGTACGTATTTCCGGTATTCATCCAACAGGTTTTNTAAAACAGGACTGATGCTATACTGCTTCATCTCCACTGCCTGACAGGCTGCCATCCATTCAATCGACAGGACGGTAGCGACATTGTTGACAATCTGCCAAAGCTTTACGCCTGCATTGGCCGCCATACTCACATGGTCTTCCTGACCATTGCTCGAAACGATACTGTCCACGCTGGATGNGGCCGCCAGCTGTTTGTTGAGGCTCACGATGGATGCCGCTGTATATTGAGCGATCATGAAACCAGACTGCAAGCCCGGTTTGGTTACCANAAATGGAGAAAGGCCGCGCTGTCCGGACACCAATAGATAAAGCCGGCGCTCGGAGATACTACCCAGTTCGGCCACGGCTATCGACAGATAATCGCTTGCCAGAGCCAGGGGTTGCGCATGGAAGTTGCCACCCGAAATCACAAGACCTTCATCAGCAAAGACATTGGGATTATCGGTGACACTGTTGCGCTCCCCTTCGATGACAGAACCAATGTGCTGCATTGCATGGTATGTGGCACCGCGCACCTGTGGGATACAGCGGAATGAATAAGGATCCTGCACCGCTACTGCAGGCTGTTGCATGCNGCCACTACCGCTAAGGATATCCCTGAAGAAAGTCGCGGTCTCCACCTGACCATTGTGCGGCCTCACGGCATGGATGGAAGGGTGGAAGGGGTCAAGCCGGCAGTCAAACCNCTCTATCGACATGGCAGCAATGGTATTCGCTGCCCTGAGCAGCTTTTCGGACAACAGGTAGGAGGCTTGAAGATAAGCCAGGGAAAACTGGGTACCATTGATCAGCGCGAGGCCCTCCTTGGCTTTCAGGGTATAGGTAGTCAGGCCTTTCAGTTCCAGATATTCACCACCGGAGATGATACTGCCACAATAATGGACAAGTCCCTCGCCGATCAGCGGCAATGACATATGTGCCAAAGGAGCCAGGTCGCCGCTTGCTCCCAAAGAGCNCTGCTCGTACATCACCGGGATGGCGTCATCGTTAAACATATCGATTAGGCGCTGCACGAGCTCGGTTGTCACGCCAGAATTGCCATACGATAGACTTCTGATCTTCAGGAAAAGGATGATTCTGCTGATGCCCGGCAGCACCTGATTGCCGGCGCCACAGGCATGTGAGCGGATCAGGTTGATCTGGAGTTGTCCAATGTTGTCGTCGTCCACCACCACATTGCAAAGGCTTCCGAATCCTGTATTGATGCCGTATAATTTATCGTCCGTTGTATGGATTCTGTTCTGCAGGTATTGGTGACAATGGTCGATGCGCTGTAGTGCCTCACTACTGATAACAAGTGTGGCCTTCCCTTTGAAGACAGCCTCCAGCTTATCGGAGCTTATGTCGGGTGAAGATACTTCTAAAGATAGACTCATGCTGAGCATTTGTAAATTCGAAAATCCGGGTGTGAAGTGGTGCAAAGATAGGATTTTTAGATAGAAGATGATGGAGGACGGAAAAATGTGAAAATTTGTGGGTATGAATGAATTTCCTTGTAGGCTATGTTTTCCCCAATAGCTGATTCTGAAAAATATTGACATATTCGTTCACTTCCCTGTAAGGCTATTGTTTCCGGTGTTCCCATACAGGGTTGGTCCCCACCTGGTGATTTCTTAAACGGTTGTTTTTTTGCGGTGAATATAGATTAGCACACCGACTCCAATTACAATTATAAAGGCGTTGTCCAAGACGTCCTCCCAGATATCACAAAACCCCGGGGCAAAACGCAATTCCGCTTACCTTCATACGTTTTACCTCGGATTAATATGTTCAAGGTCGATGCCTGGCTTGGGTGAAGAAAAACCGATCTACCGTTGAAAATTACTTCGTGCAAATAATTAAACCGAACCCCGGAGCATTTAATTTTTTGAGTACAGTCTGATTAAATCCGGCTTTTTGAGTGAAAGCGTCCACCTCGTTTTTAGAATAAGTCTTTCCTCCCGCCTGATGCAGTAAATTCAAAGCCATATATGACGTTGTCGCTTTTGACATCTGCGAACCACCACCTATACCTTTTATTTGGTCAAGTATTACATAAATTCCACCGCTATTTAGCGAATTATGCACCTTTTGAGCAAGCGTTTCATTTTCTGATGGATTTAGTCCATGAATAATGTTGAAGGCAAGGATAACATCCACATTTTTCGGCAACTCGTCCTTCATAAAATCTGAAGGGAGAAATGAAACACTTTGGCTGGCATTGTGCTTTGTTATGCACTCTTCTGCATATTGTTTTACAGGAGGAAGATCAAGAATAGTAGCTTTTAAAGCAGGATGCCGATTACAAAGTTCAATACTGTATAAGCCATGCGAACCACCAAGGTCTAACATCTTCAAAGCACTTTTGGGTATCGGAATTTTCCCTGCGACCTCTTTATAATTTGTGCTTGAAATATCGATCATGGCTCTTGAAAACAGCTCCCATTCATAATCAGACATTTCTTCCAACATAGTTGAATNGGTTCTTTTCCCAAGCCGAATGGTTTCATCTAAATCCAGATACCCTTTGTACAGGTAATCACAGAACAAAATGAAATATCTGAAATTTTGAGGCGAGTCGGGAGATAAGTTTTTAAAACCTCTTTTCGTAAATGCATATTGATTACCTTGTTTCCGGACATATCCTAAAGCGTCCAAACAATCGAGTATCAATTCTGCACCAAGCTCGCTTACATCAGCTCCTTTGGCAATGGCCTTAATGTCTTTAAACTCCAGCGAGAGCTGGTCGACAATTTTCAATTTTACTGAACTACCCAAGGCAAATCCCAACCCAACTGAAGAGGATGCATCGGTAAATGGATGGGGTATAATGTCATTGGCAAGGAGTATTTTTTCAATTAAAGAAAATTTGTAAATCATAATGAAGACAATTTATAGTTTGGGACAAAAATGAGAAGTCGATATTCGTCATAATTGTATATTACGGACAATTTGAAATCATCGGAAAATGTCTCCGTATATCCTTACCGCATGGATGATATTCGCCAGGTGTCAAGATGAGGTATGATGTGCATGTACGGATGAAGGGTGATTGATCGTAAAACCCCACCGGCAGGACAATTTGAGAAAACAATAAATCATAATGATGCAGCAGGTCCGGCGAGGAAGAATATCAGGAATCGATAAAAATATCCCTTGTTGATCCCCAGCCGCATAATACAAAAAGCAAAAGGAGAGCTGAAGTCAACAGCCGGAACAAAATATAGTATTTCGTCTTTGAGATTGAAACTCAGCTTAACCGCACACTTAGGCAACAATTATTTTTGTCTGTTTGCGAATTGTACAATTCAGAAGTCGCCAGATACGCTTCTTCAATGCCTGAATATTCAGATCATACGGGAAACAAATCTTCAATAGCCCGCATTATCCAATACTGAATCCATAGCATTACACCGGCCACTCCGGCAGCCACTTTTCAGGCTATGGAAAGCCAGGACATCAAGTCGGGGTTATAACATGCTCTACCGATTTGATGCGGGTATTTTAGACCGTATTTGTTGTGTCTGACTTTTCTTTAGGCTTGTGGTTGCTCATCAAAATTGACCATCCAATTGATGCCAAATTTGTCTGTAAACATTCCGTAATAGGCTCNCCAAAAGGTATGAGTCATAGGCATAGTAACTTGCCNCCCTGCTGAAAGTGCGTTGAAGATTTTGTCGGCCTCATCTTTACTTTCAGTATTGATAGAGATTGAATAATTATTGCCCTCCTTGAAACTTGCTGACCATTCACCGACGGTATCACTTCCCATCAGGCATGTTTCTTTGCTTATGGGTAAGGTTACGTGCATTATTCGATTTGCATCTTCCTCTGATAAGGGTTTATTGTCTTCTCNCGGAGGCATTTCGCCAAAAGTGCCAATGTATGGAAATTCTCCTCCAANAACTGATTTGTAGAAGTCGAATGCCGCTTTGCAATTCCCGTTGAAGGTTAAGTAAACATTTACTGTTGCCATATTTGATTTGTTTTAACTTATTGTTCTGATAATTCTTTAATTATTTTTAATGCTTGTGGGAAGGAAGTACTCATCATTGCTTCCCAGGGTTCAAGCGTATCCACTTTTACGGTAAGTGTTGCCGAATTTTCATTTTNTTCCGGTTGATAGGTTTCCAAATATTGGTGATGATCATCTCCTGCTTTGAATGTGCTTTTCTCCCCATTTACAATCATTCCAAAATGTTCAAATGCTACAAACTCCCGGGGCTTGTAAGAAACAATCTTACTTGACATTCCATCACCTGTCGGGGATAAAAATTTTATATCGTTTCCCTCTGCAAAAGCTTCGGTTTCGTAAGTACATCCTTCTGTAAAAGGTTTTGTCCAACAGGTATAGGATTCATTCTCCCATAGGATTTTCCAGATATGTTCGGAATCCGCAAATATTTCAACAGAAANAACCAGCGTTTTCATATAGAATCATTTTATCTGTGCTGGTCAATTAAGATATTATTTCCGTCAGGGTCAGTCAGGGTAATGTATTCCGGCCCTTCTGTTGTAGGGTCTGCCTCTTTGGTTAAATCTATCCCACGCTTTTTCAAAGTATCCTGGATCACTCTTACATCGTCAAAATCTTCAATATTTTGTGCATTACCATCCCATCCCGGATTAAATGTAAGGATATTTTTATCAAACATTCCTTGAAACAATCCAATTACTGCGTTTTCGTTTTTCAAAACCATCCAATTCTGGTCTATGTTCCCGCCTTTATAGGTAAACCCTAGTTTCTCATAAAATTCTTTCGATTTATGAATATCCTTTACAGTCAGGCTAATTGAAAATGCCCCAAGTTTCATAGCTATTATTTTTCTAAAAGATTTTTCAAATTTTGTAATCCTACTTCCAAATCTCCGCCCACTGCTTTTTCCATATCCATAAACAGCCCCATTAAATTAAAAGGATAGGGAAATGCTCCCTTAAAACCCCATTTTACCTTAGTCTGGTTGTTACTCATGTCTTCAGTAATCATATACGCATCGTTTTGAGCCTCAAAAGGCACTTTAAAACGAAGTTTCATATCTATTCTTTCACCGTCAATCATGTTAACAATTTCTTGTTCTCCGGCACCTACATTTTCCATTTTACTTTCCCAGGCTGAAATAAAGCCAATCGTTCCGTCTGTCCCTTGATAAGTTTTCTTCATATCAGGGTCCATCATATTCCATTTACTGTAATTGTCCTGGTTCCTGAGAAACTTAATATATTCAAAAACCTCGGCTTTGGGTTTATTAATAATAATTTCCCGTTCTACCACATAGTCTTTTTNTACAAAAAGTGCAACAACTAAGGGAATGGCAATAATTATTGCTATTACAGTAAAAATTTTTCAAATTTTTCATGTCTCGTATATTTTAAATGGGTTTTACAAAACGAGTTGGTATGTAGACATTCGGAAAATTCGTTTGCCAGGGTTACAAAGCACTACGTTTCAATGTATCACTAAAGTTCAGCATAGGCACTAGACTCCAGGCTTGCATATCACTCTGCCTGATCCTCAACTGTCCGATGCACTAAAACTCTGACAACTCCTTTTCTCCCTTCAAGTAATCTCTTGTAAATATACATATAGTTTTCGTCCTTGCAAATTTATCAAAAAACAGGTTTATAAGGCTTTCCGGGAGGAATATTTTACCGGACGGTGGAGGGGGATAAGGAGCCGGTGGAAGGGTTTGGAGAGGTAATACCTCAAATTTTGGGAGTATTATATAAATCATCTTGGTATAAAATGAGCGTAAGCCGGAACATTTTATCTCTTCTATTGTGAATTGAATTTAAAAGGAATAGCAGGTAGGAAGACCGGAGCTTTATTTTGTAAAAATGTATTATTTACCGGAATCAGGCCTTAATTCTCTCTTAATAATTGTCACCTTAAAATGTCTGATATAGCAATAATGCAGGATATTTGTTTTTAGAAATTATTGTTACAGCCATTTTAAATAAGTTATATGTTTTGTTTGAAGCCACTTACGCTATTCTCTTTAGCCTGAAATAATGACTTTATCCATAGCCACTACAATATTGTTGCGGATTAATTGGACGATGTATATTCCACCGGGAAGGTGGCTTACTGAAAGTGTGGCTGTACGACCTTCGACATTTTNTATCTCCTGTACTTTCCGGCCAAGAATATCGTACATGAGAATGGTTGCATCGCTCATGGTTTCACTAATCTGTATGGTAGTCTGAGATGAAAATGGATTTGGAAAGATTTTCAGTGTCACTTTTTCTTCATTTACCTCCTTATTTCCTGCAGTCGGTGTTGCCCTCATCTCGATTAAGTTGGCTGTATATGGCGGCAAGACAAATATTCCGCTTGTCCATGGATGTGGTGTCTGCCCGTTGTCCGTATCCGTGATCTGATACTGATTGATATAAGGATAGGTACTTGTTGTCAGGTCGACATGATCCAGTGTCAGATTGAGGTGAATGGTATTGGGAGAAGGATTGGATATAAGAATTGCCTTATTGCCCTTGTCATCCTCGCCGGCCAGCGACCAGATAATGCTTCCGCCGGATGCCGTGCTAAAGACAGGTGTCACAAGCTTTTTGTTGTAAATGGTTTGCATGGCTGAACAAAGTTTAAATCCATAAGCAGCCGGTTTGTAAGTGCCGGCAACATCACTATAAAACAAGCCCATAACTGCATCGCTTACGCCGGTNNTCAGTTCGCCACCTCGGTAAATATAAGCTCTTTCGATGTCTGCCTGCTGAAAGGCTATGAATGCACCGACATGGTGTGCTGCACCTCGCTGCTTATTGAAAAGAGAATCTCTGACTTCCGGTGAGAGTGTTTTGTCATTGTCGAATCCCCAGGCATCACAGATGAGTTCTACGCCATAGAAAANACTATTGTCTCCGGATCCCCATACCGATGAATAGACATTGGCGAAGGGAGGCTCTGCCCGCAATAATTTACGGAATGCAACAGCTGCCTTATAATAATCACTTATTTCATTACTAAAAACATGAAAGCCGATCCAGTCTGGCTTAAGATCCCTGTTCTTCAGTTCTCTCAGAAACAAGTCAACATGGGTATTGATCTTTGGGACTGGAGTTTTCCCAAGCTGGATAGAAACGGAAGAATTAAAACCCGGTCCGCCGATTTTCAAGTCAGGGAAGTTGTGTTTTAAGGAGTCAAATGCATTACACCAAAAGTTGTTAAACGACAAGGAATCCCTGTCCCAGAAGTNTTNTTGAGGATATTCAGTCCAGATATTCAGATAGCCTTGAAGTGTATTCTCATTTCCTCCAAATTTGTTATACCTATCGGTAACCTTAATACTCGCGGAAATCCAATTGTCTTCCTCCTCACTTCGTGGTCCCTTGTAGTCGTGAGGACGAATGGGGTGGGCAAATTCACCGCCCAGTCTGAAAAAGGGTAAAAATCCGCCATCCAGCCAGTTTTGAAACTGAATGTCGCTTTCTTCAAAATGATAATTGGCGGCATCTGCGGGGTTGCAGTCCCATTGAGGATACCTTGGTGTGAAGGTGTTGATTGGATAAGTGCCGCAGAAAAACATTCTTTCCATGTCAAGACGGTCATCGAAGTAATCATTGTTTCTGATAGTGGTTACGCCTATATCCCGGTAGCTCTGTGTCAGGTCAGGTGCGTCAGAGTTATAGTTGGGCAGGGGACCGGCTATCACTCCGAGCATGTGAGGCTTGATGAGGGAGTCGGTCTTGTCAGGAGAGCTGATATCAATGGTGAGGTTTTCTATAGATTGTCCGTAGATTTCAGGAAATAGGACAACAGTTAGGAGAATAAGTAGAAGTGTCTTTTTCATATCAAAATAATTTTCACGTGATTTGACGCCAAAGATTGGATTTAGTTTAACCGAAAATAGCAGGAAATGTGGACAGGCGGGAGATTTCTTTTTCAATATCGGCTTTAGACGTCCGGTATCCGATACGTTTCGGGAGAGGTTCAATCAATTCCATTTCTTGTACTTCTTCTTTCCAATAGAATAGTATCGCGCCACCTGCCTTTCATTTTACCGATGCGTTCTCTGTAACCAACCTTTCTGAATCCCAGTTTTTCATGAATCGTCAAACTTGCGATGTTTTCCGGGAAAATTCCGGCCTGGAGCGTCCAGACACCTTCATTTTCGCTTTCTTCGATTAATTTTTCCAATAGCCGGTATCCCAATTTCTGTCCCCGAAATTTATCTGCTACATAGACACTGACCTCCGCCACTCCTGCATATACACACCGCCCGGACACCGGTGTCGGAGCTACCCAACCGGCAATTTCATTTTCTATCTGACAGACTATCCTGCATTTTTGCAAATGTGCAGCATCCCAGTCATCATAATCCGGAACGACCTCCTGAAAGGTAGCATTTCCTGTTTCAATTCCCTGCCTGTAAATGTCGGCAATGTGAGACCGGTCGTTTGCTTTCATCGGTCTGAAGGATATTGTCATAGATGGATTAGGTTTTATGATTGGGGTTGTGGTGAGAGGCAGGAAGGATTATAATGATGGAGGGCAATGTTCCAATAATCCTTTCTATGTCGTTATTTCGTTTGCTATCATTTCTGCTTGTTTTAGAACGGTCTCCGTCGCCAGCATTTGCATGTCGGGCGGATAGCCGTATTTTCTCAAAATTCTTTNTACTGCAACCTTCAATCTGGCCTTTACACTTTCCTTAATAGTCCAGTCGATAGAGGCATTTTGCCTGATGGTTTCCGTCAACACGACTGCCAATTCTCTTAGTTTGTCCTGTTGCATGAGTTCCCGCGCACTGTCGTTGTTGGCTACCGCCGTGTAAAATGCATATTCAAAGTCTGTCAGGCCCATGTGTTTGGCTTCATTGTCCATTTCAACGATTTCTTTGCTGAGGCTGATGAGCTCTTCAATCACTTCGGCTGCAGTCAGAATCTTGTTGTGATATTTCTTGATGGAATTTTCCAGCATTTCTAAAAATGTTCTGCTTTGAACCAAATTCTTTTTAGCCCTTGATTTTATTTCATCATTCAAGAGTTTTTTCAATACTTCCAGGGCCACATTTTTATGTTCCATCCCTTTTAGCTCCATTAGAAACTCTTCAGAAAGTATTGAAATGTCCGGTTTCTTTATTCCTGCGGCATCAAAGACATCTATTACTTGTTCGGAAACCAAGGCCTTGTCAATGACTTGACGAATAGTCGTTTCAATTTCTTCGTCAGTTCTGCCTGAACCTGTACTGTCAAACTTTGCCAGCCTCGCTTTGACTGCCTGGAAAAACGAAACTTCATCTTTTGCATCCATCGCCTGATCATGCGGGATGGCGATGGCAAAGGCTTTTGACAATGCTGTTACTTCATTGATGTATCTTTTCTTTCCATCTTCCAATCCTAAAATATGTTCTTCGGCTGCAAGAATCATAGATAATTTTTTTGACGTGTCGGCATCAAAATAGTTTTCATATTCAAAGCCGTGATACATTTGAGAAACGACTTCTAATTTCTCCAACATCAATTGAACGGCCTGTTCCTGTAAAATAGTCGGGTCGCCCTTTCCACCGGCATCCGAATAAAATGCCAACGCCTTTTTCAAATCGGATGCTATACCCAAATAATCTACAATCAAACCGCCCGGCTTGTCTTTGTAAACACGGTTTACCCTTGCGATGGCTTGCATCAAGTTGTGTCCTTTCATGGGCTTGTCAATGTAAAGGGTGTGCATACTTGGTGCATCAAAGCCGGTAAGCCACATATCCCTGACAATGACCAATTGTAATTCGTCATCAGGGTTTTTCATTCTTTCGGCGAGTGTTCTTCTTTGCTCTTTGGTGGTGTGGTGCTTTGAAATTTTCGGACCATCAGAAGATGCGGAAGTCATCACGACTTTTAATACGCCTTTATTCAAATCATCTGAATGCCATTCTGGTTTTAAGTCAATGATTGCCTGATACAAGTCGGCTGCGATCCGGCGGCTCATACACACAATCATTCCCTTCCCTTCGAAGACTTCCTGACGTTGTCCAAAATGAGCAACTATGTCCCTGGCTATATTTTTAATGCGGTTTTCACTCCCTACCAGGGCTTCCAACTGTGTCCACTTAGCTTTTGCTTTTTGAGACGCATTATCTTGCACCTGTATATTCTCTTCCTGTTCCAGTTCATCGTCAAGGTCGTCAACCAATTGCCTTCCTTCTTCGCTTAAATTCACCTTAGCCAAGCGGCTTTCGTAAANAATCCGAACCGTTGCTCCGTCTTCAACCGCTTGTGCTATATCATAAATATCCACATAATTGCCGAATACCGCCGGTGTGTTTACGTCCGTGCTTTCGATGGGAGTTCCGGTAAAGCCTAAATAGGTCGCATTGGGCAGGGCATCCCGCATATATTTGGCAAAACCGTAAACGATTTTCTTGCCAACGACATTTCCATGCTGGTCTTTTGCATCAATGGTTTTGGCTCTGAATCCGTATTGGGTCCGGTGTGCCTCGTCTGCTATGACGACAATATTTTTCCGATTAGAGAGCAATTCATATACATTGCCTTCATTGGGCTGGAATTTCTGAATGGTAGTAAATATCACGCCTCCGGATGCCACTTTCAACAATTCTTTGAGCCGGTTTCGGTCTTCTGCCTGGACGGGTTCTTGCCTTAGCAATTGCTTTGATGCAGCAAAGGTGTCAAACAACTGGTCATCCAGATCATTCCGGTCGGTAATGACCAAAATAGTCGGATTATCCAATGCCAGCACGATTTTACCTGTATAGAAAACCATTGACAATGATTTCCCGCTTCCCTGGGTATGCCAGACCACGCCACCTTTTCTATCTCCGATGGGTTNGTTTTNTACGCCGGGAAGTCCGTAGCTCTCCGGAGACTCTGCAACCAGATTGATAGAGTCATCGGTTGAGGAGTACGACCCTAAAGCTGCACTATACCCCGCCGCTCTAAGGGTGGACGCTACCGCCCGGTTGACTGCGTAGTATTGATGATAGGCTGCCAGTTTTTNTACTGTGGTGATACTGGTTATACCGGTTTCCGGGTCTTCTCGCTTTGATTTTTCAAAAACGATGAAGTGACGGATTAAGTCAAGCAATGTTTCTTTGTTCAGCATGCCTTGAATCAATGTTTCCAGCTGACTTACCAGATGAGATGCTTCTTTCTTGCCATCTGCGGTACGCCAGGCCATATATCGGCTAAAACCCGCAGAAATACTGCCTGCCCTGGCTTCCAGCCCGTCAGAAATAACTACAAAGCCATTGTAGGTAAACAAACCAGGAATAATGGCTTTATAGGTTTCTATTTGTTTGAAGGCTGAATGTATGGTTGTGTTTTCGTCGGCAGCATTTTNTAATTCTATCACCACCAATGGAATGCCATTGATAAAGAGAATAATATCCGGGCGCTTATTGTTGCCGTTTTCTATGATGGTGAATTGATTGGTTACTACAAACTCGTTGTTGTAGATATCAGTAAAATCTATCAGCCGGACCCGATCGCCGCGTTCTTCGCCATCCATGCGTTTTATTACGGGAATGCCTTCTGTCACTAAACGATGAAAGGCCTCGTTGTTGCTCAGTAATTCCGGTGATGCAATACGCTGAATCTCTTTGATGGCTTCTGCCTGTGTGTCGGCGGGGAAGTCGGGATTGATTCTCTTTACAGCGTTTTGCAGGCGATTCAACAACAATACCTGTTCGAAATTGTCGCGTTCTGCGTGTTCTGCATCGGGCGCTATGTCGGGTGCATAGATATACTCATAACCGAGTTTATCGAGTAACTCAATAGCAAAGGCTTCTATAATATTTTCTGTAATTCTTGTCATTACTTAAACAAATTTTCATTTCGCTTGCAATACTGTTCTACTTCTTGCAGCCAGTTTTCATACCAATACCAAGTATTTGCCACCTTAACCCCAAAGCCTTTTACTTCATCCTTTGCATTCAGGCTTTGCCAAAATTTAGTATGATGTTGCATACCAAACTTTTTATAGCCTTTTAATTTCATTTTGTCAACCACTTGTTTCGGAAGATATTTGGGTTTCTCACGGTCTTTAATTAAAACATATTCTTTGTTTAATCCTTCTGCTTCGGGTGTATTAGCTGGAATGAATTCAATTACTTTGTCTGCTTGCCCTTTTTTGTTAGCGGTTTNTGGAACATACAACACACGATAAGAATATTGTGGATTATTAAATTCATCATCCGAAACGGAATTGTCAAAATCATTGATGTAAGAGCCAATGTTTTGTGGCAGTTCTGAAAACTCATTCAATTGCTTAGCATGGTTGTCACTAATAGAAGAAAATTGAAGTGAAAAGGAAAGGTGTTTGTCAATGCCGAATTCATCACCAAATAGCTTTTTGATATAATGATTATAATTTAAGCAACAGGCTTGGAACCTTGCACTCAAAANATCATCAATCCTTGTAGTCATTTGGTGTTCTATCTCATGCCTTAATCCAATAAGGAATAGAAGATTTGCTTTGGGGATTTTGTCTAGTGGACATTTTTTATCATTCAGGCATCTTTCCAATTCCCAATATTTAAAAGCACCACGCTTGGTTTTATCAAATTTCTTGCGTTGTGCCTTTTGCTCGTAATATCTATAATCAATCTTGTTGTCTCTGTAGTAAGCATGCAGTAAATAAGTCCATGAAATATTGGCAAGCACAATAAAACTTTCAGACTTGAAAATAATGTTCGGGTTGTTGAATATTTGAACAGCACAAAGCATTGCTTCAATTGATTTAGTCAAGAGTTCATTCTTAATACTCCATATTTTTCTGCTCCGTTTTGCCATTTTCTATTTTTCAACTTTTACTTCTCCGCTCATCAACTTGGGTAGTAATGAATCACGAAGTTTTGTAAGTGTATATATTTGAATGTTGTTTGTAATGATTTTATCAATCAAAGGTTCTACTTGTTCAGTCATAACAACCAATTCTTTTGGGCTTGGAATTAATACATTTGCTTCGTCTAAGTCTCCACGTTTTATATGTCCCATTGTCGTGGCATGACTTGCAGCTATTGAAATAAATTCAGCCAAGTGGTGCTTGCACCACAAATAGTAAAACCATTTCGGATAATCTTCTGATGTAACTTTAAACAAATGCTGGTTCAAAATGCAATCCTGACCATTCCAAATTTTAACCATCAATGAGGCAGACCAAGCAAAAATAACATCACCATTCTTTACAATATATTCAGGTTTTATGTTTGTGCTTGCCCAATCAGAGTTTTCTGTAATCCCGCTACTAAGCTCTTTAATTTTTAAAACAGGTAATTTCTCTATTTCATTTTTTGGTGGGAATTTTTGACAAGCTAATCCATTCAAAAAGTTAGCCATTTTGCTCAATGGCATTGATTCCCACTCCTCCTTCGCTTCTTCCACAAACCATTGTCTAAAGAGGGTTTCAGCCAGGGCTTCTAAGGTTTGGTTTTGGCGGTGCAAGAGGTCTATTTTGTCGTCTAAACTGGAAAGGATGGAGGCGATGGCGGTTTGTTCGTTTGGTAAAGGTATTGTCAAATTTAGACCTAAAATGTCAGCCTTTGAAATATTAGCTTGATTTGCGCTTCCAGATGACTGATTTGCCAAATAAAATCTAACATCTTCATTTTTAANAAGGTAATATATAAAATCTAAATTTGTGTCATCTCTTACTATGAGTTTTCCAACTCGCTGATTCATTAATGATTTTTCCTTAAGTTTATATCGAGAAACATCACCAACTACTTGTGTTTGTGCTTGTGGATGATTACCTGTCATCGCAATCAATACATCACCTTCAGACAACAAAAACTTTTCAAGTGTAGAACTGTATTTGTGGTAAACAACATCATTTAAATTTACATCACCATTAGCAACATTCTTTATTTTAACTACTGGTAATGTACCTTCAATTTGTTCCGCTATAAAGTCAGTTGATTTGAAAGCAAAACCGCTAATCAAATCAATGTGGTTTCCTATAATTACTTCTTTCCATTCACTTTTCGTCTGGTTCAATGTATCACTCATTTTTTCCTCTATTTAATTCATTTGTCTGCACCATGATTTTCTTGATGGACATGATTTCTTGATTTTTATGATTTCTATAATTAGGGATTGTTGTTATGAACTCTTTTATATTGTAAGCTTCTAGCTTCAAAATTGGTAAGTAGTCCGATTTTCAAAAATAAAGTAAAAATCAAGTAATCCAAAAATCCTATTAATCATGGTTTAGACAGTATTTTCTTCATATTCCTTTCATTCACTTTTCGTCTGGTTCAATGTATCATTTATTTTTACCTCCATTTAATTCATTTGTCTGCACCATGATTTTCCTGATGTTCATGATTTTTGATTTTTTATGATTTCTATAATTTGGGATTGTTGTTATGAACTCTTTTAAATTGTAAGCTTTTAGCTTCAAAATTCGTAAGTAGCCCGATTTTCAAAAATAAAGTAAAAAATCAAGTAATCCAAAAATCCTGGTAATCATGGTTAAGACAAATTCACACTTTGTGTTTTTTCTTTAATAGCCCCATGTTCTGTGGTTGTCGCAAATTTTGCGACAACCACTTCTTTGATTAATTCCCCTTCAGAAAAACATTATTGATATGCTTTCCTATAGTTTTTACATCCCTATTAAAAAGCGATGCCATTTGATTGCGGTTTAACCAGACTGTTTCCTGGTCTATCCTAACCTCAAAGCGTTCGAGCAATCCATTTGGTTGATATAGAATAATTTCATTACTCATAAATTCAAATTTTATTAATCCGAAGTGTTGAAACATCTTGATTGGTAAAAAATAAAGGATTTACGGAAGAATGTTTGAAGGTTTCAAACCGGTCACAATTTGTGACCAGTTCATTTGTTTCTGTGCTACTCAGTTGGAAACGGAACGATTCAGGAAATCTATTTATATTTCTTTTAACAGCCTGATTTAAAACTTTGGTCTCTATTTGGTATAATTCTGCCAAATCCTTATCCACCATCACTTGCTCACCCCGAAAGATGAAAATGCTATTTTCAATAGATTCTTGTGATATTGTCAAATCCTTACTCATGATAGCTTTATTTTCTTCAAATTCTCTTCAATCAAAGCATTCAGTCTGGTTCAATGTTTTATTTATTTTTCTCTATTTAATTCATTTGTCTGCACCATGATTTTCCTGATGTTCATGATTTCTTGATTTTTTTGATTTTTATGATTTCAATAATTTGGGATTGTTGTTATGAACTCTTTTAAATTGCAAGCTTTTAGCTCCAAAATTTATAAGCAGTCTAACTTTCAAAAATAAAGTAAAAGAATCAAGTAATCCAAAAATCCTGGTAATCATGGTTTAGACAGTATTTTCTTCAAATTCCTTCCACTCACTTTTCGTCTGGTTCAATGTATCATTTATTTTTACCTCCATTTAATTCATTTGTCTGCACCATGATTTTCCTGATGTTCATGATTTTTGATTTTTATGATTTCTATAATTTGGGATTGTTGTTATGAACTCTTTTAAATTGTAAGCTTTTAGCTTCAAAATTCGTAAGTAGCCCGATTTTCAAAAATAAAGTAAAAATCAAGTAATCCAAAAATCCTATTAATCATGGTCAAGACAGTATTTTTTCAAATTCCTTCCACTCACTTTTCGTCTGGTTCAATGTATCATTCATTTTTACCTCCATTTAATTCATTTGTCTGCACCATGATTTTCCTGATGTTCATGATTTTTGATTTTTTATGATTTCTATAATTTGGGATTGTTGTTATGAACTCTTTTAAATTGTAAGCTTTTAGCTCCAAAATTTATAAGCAGTCCGATTTCTAAATGATAAGCTTCCACATAATTCATTGCCTGAGCTAAATGCACATCTTCCAGTTGGATTACAGCCTTTAATTCTACCATTATTTTGTTTTCTACAAAAAAATCCACTCGTCTTGTTCCTACGTCATGCCCTTTATAAAGAAGAGTCATTTCCTGCTCTCTGCTAAAATCAATATTTTGCAATTCCATTTCAATTGCCAAAGCTCTTTGATAAACCACTTCTTGAAAACCATTTCCCAAATGTTTGCGCACCTCCATAGCACATCCTATTATCTTATGTGTCAATTCTTCATATTTCATATTCAAGCATTCCTATTTTCAAAAATAAAGTAAACAAAAAAATCAAGCAATCCAACAATCCTATTAATCATGGTTAAGACAATATTTTCTTCAAATTCTCTTCAATCAAAGCATTCAGTCTGCTTTCTTCCTGTAGCTGTGCTTCCAGTTCTGCTTTTAAGCTATTAAAGCGCTCTTCAAAATTGAAGTCGTCTTCTTCATCGGGTAAGCCTACATATCTGCCCGGTGTAAGTACATAGTCCAGTTCAGCTACTTTGCTTATAGGTGCAGCAGCACAAAAGCCGGCAATGTCTTCATATTTGCCATCAACATTTCTCCAATTGTGGTAGGTGTTGGCTATTTTCTGAATATCTTCTTGTGAAAGTTCACGGGTTCTGCGGTTGATTAAATGCCCTAAGTTGCGTGCATCGATAAATAAAATCTCGTTGCTGCGGTCTCTGAAATTGCTATTGCTTCTATCGCGATTCATAAACCATAAGGCAGCAGGTATCTGTGTATTTAAAAACAATTTGGCCGGCAGATTTACGATACAGTCTATCAAACCATTATCTATCAAAGCTTTTCTTATATCGCCTTCACCGGAAGTTTTGGAAGTCAAAGCACCTTTTGCCAGGACTACTCCTGCTTGTCCATGAGGTGCTAGGTGGTAAATAAAATGTTGCATCCAGGCAAAGTTGGCGTTGCCGGTGGGTGGCACACCATATTGCCATCGGCCGTCATTCCGCATCAAATCGCCGCCCCAATCACTAACATTGAATGGTGGATTGGCAATGATGTAATCGGCTTTGAGGTCTTTGTGTGCATCGTTCAAAANAGAGCCTTCGTTGTTCCATTTCACCTGTGAACTGTCAATGCCACGAATAGCCAGGTTCATTTTAGCCAGTCGCCAGGTGGTTTGGTTGCTTTCCTGTCCGTAAATGGAAATATCATTTACTCTTCCTGCGTGACTGTCCACAAACTTCAAACTTTGTACAAACATACCGCCTGAACCACAACAAGGATCAAATACGCGTCCTTTGTATGGCTCCAGCATTTCTACCAATAACTCTACCACGCTTCTGGGCGTATAGAACTGTCCGCCTTTCTTACCTTCTGCAAGGGCAAACTCACCTAAGAAATATTCAAAAACATGGCCAAGAATATCGGCGCTTCTGGCTTTGGCATCACCAAGAGCGATGTTACCAACAAGGTCGATGAGNNCCTCGCCCAGACTGGTCGGATCGAGATTTTGTCGGGCAAAAACTTTGGGCAAGACGCCTTTCAAGGAGGCATTTTCTTNTTCGATGGCATCCATTGCGTCGTCCACAAATGTGCCTATTTCAGGTTGTTTGGCTCTGGATTGCAGGTAAGACCAGCGCGCATCCTGTGGCACAAAGAAGACATTTTCTGCCTTGTATTCATCCTTGTCTTCGGGGTCTGCACCGTTGGCTTCCTCTGCCTTGAGTTTGGCATACAGTTCTTCAAAAGCATCTGAGATGTATTTGAGGAAGATTAAGCCCAATACAATGTGTTTGTATTCAGCCGCATCAATGTTTTTACGGAGTTTGTCTGCCGCTTTCCAGAGTTGTTTTTCTAACGGTTCTTCGGCCGTTGCTTTTTGTTTTGCCATTCTTTTCTGATAGAATTTAATGTATTTTCAGTCTGCTAATTTATGGTTATTCCCCGATTTGGTACAGGAGCATTGGCGAAATAATGCCGAAGGTACATTTGTTATTGACCAATTTCATGGGTCTATACAACTGTAACCCCGGCATTATACTAAAAATTTATGGACTATTATATAAATTATCCTGGTATATCAGTGCCGGCCTACCAATCATTCCTTAAGCTATCCATCAATCCATGGAATGCCGGGACTATTAACCGGGAGTCAAAGGGCAGCTCTACATCGTTGGGGGTATTGAATCCGTTGTGTCATCATCCATGTATTGCAGCTTGCAGTGCATGGGGTCACATAGCGGTTTTAATTAAAGTCAAAAAAATTGATACAAGTAATAAAATGTTTTTTACTTTTGTCCATCCAATTGAAGGAAAATAATGAGTATTGTAAATTTAATATGGTGGCTGGATTATGAACGAATAAGGTCGTAATCTGTAACTGTGTTTAAATTTCAAAAAGGTTTGTCGATTACGGCAAACCTTTTTTTGACCAAATTTTGACGATGGAAAAATAAAATTGAAAATTGAAAAATTGAAAATGCTCTCCGACAGCGTGACTCCTGTTGGATTGTATCTTAAATTGAGGGATAAATTTCCGCATTCNTTTTTGCTGGAAAGTTCTGATTATCATGTCAATAGTGATAATTTTTCATTTCTCTGTATCGAGCCGGTTTCATCATTTGTCCTTCATAAGGAAAAAGTTGTTGAAGAATTTTTCAGCAAGGTCGAGGTAAGGGAAATTCAGAAAAGAGAAGATGTCCTCGATTTGTTCCGGCAATATATCGAAAGATTCGAAACCGACGAACAACTTCCAAATAATGGATTCTTCGGCTATACGGGATTTGATGCTGTCAGGTATTTTGACACGATGAAGATGAGCATGAAAGGCGACCACGACATCCCCGAAATGTACTATGCGCTGTTCAGGTTTATTATCCAGATAGATCATTTTAAAAATGAGCTGACTATAATAGAAAACAGACTGGAACACCAATCTTCGGCATTGAATACAATTGAGGCACTGATACTCAATAATACACATCCGGCTTATGATTTCCGGTTGGTTGGCGAAACGTCATCACCCGTAGAGGATCAGCAATTTATGGAATGGGTACAGCGNGGGAAAAAACATTGTATGCTGGGGGATGTCTTTCAGATTGTCCTGTCCAAGCCGTTTGTACAATCTTTTGAAGGAGATGATTTTAATGTTTACAGGGCTTTGCGCTCTATCAATCCATCGCCCTATTTGTTTTATTTTGATTTCAATAATTTCAAAATATTTGGTTCCTCCCCTGAGGCACAATTAAAAATCAGCAACAACAAGGCGATCATCAATCCTATTGCCGGCACTTTCAGGCGAACAGGAAATGATGAAGAAGACCGGGTTTTAGCAGAAAGCCTGAAAGAAGACCCGAAGGAAAATGCAGAACACACGATGCTGGTTGATTTGGCAAGAAATGATTTGAGCAAATACGGGCGGGATGTAAAGGTTAATGTGTATAAGGAAGTTCAATTCTTCAGCCATGTAATTCATCTGGTCTCAGAAGTCGAAGCCACGCTCGCAAATCAGGATGATGCGATGAAGTTGTATGCGGCTACCTTTCCGGCAGGAACATTGTCAGGCGCCCCTAAATATAAGGCCCTGGAATTGATCAATGAAATCGAAACACAAAACAGAGGATTTTACGGAGGAGCTATCGGGATGATAGGCTTCCATGGGAATGTCAACCAGGCCATCGCAATTCGCAGCTTTTGCAGCAGAAACAATGTCCTGTATTTTCAGGCAGGTGCCGGTGTAGTGGCGGACTCAGTGCCTCAGAACGAATTGCAGGAAGTNAAAAACAAATTAGCAGCACTCAACAAAGCTCTGTCACTCGCTGAAAAATTAAGTAAAAATGAAAAGACTTTTAGTATTGGATAATTACGATTCTTTCACCTTCAATTTAGTGAATTATGTGCGGGATATCGGGACACACGAGGTGGATGTGTACAGGAATGACGCCATACCACTTGAGGATGTGGAAGCCTATGATTCGGTCATTTTGTCGCCGAGTACGGAGTGCCTGTAGATGCCGGTATTCTGATTCCGCTGATACAAAAATATGCCCCTTCAAAAAGATTCTGGGTGTATGTCTTGGGATGCAGGCGATAGGCGAGGCATACGGTGGCGTGCTGACCAACCTGGACAAAGTCTTTCACGGAGTCGCTACGCCCATCTTAGTCAACAATCCGGATGACGTCCTGTTGGGGTCTCTTTATCCTTCCTTTACGGCCGGAAGATATCATAGCTGGGTCATCAATAAAAATCACTTACCCGAATGCATGCTAATTACGGCTACGGACGAAAATGGGGAATTGATGGCCATTCAGCACAAAGAGTATCAGCTTTATGGTGTACAATTTCATCCGGAATCTATCCTTACACCACAGGGTAAGTCTATTATCCAAAAATTCCTGACCTTATGAAAAAGATGTTAGAGTTACTTTTTAGTTATCAGAAATTGTCTCATCAGGAAGCCTTTGACGTGATGATGGCAATAGGCGCCGGCAAGTACAGCGACAGCGAAATAGCTGCCTTCCTGACAGTATTTTCAATGCGCCCGGTAAGCGTCGAAGAGCTGCATGGCTTTCGGAAAGCATTGCTTGAACTGTGTATTAGAATAGATTTTTCGGATTTTGACACCATTGATGTATGTGGAACCGGAGGCGACGGCAAGAATACCTTTAATATCTCTACGCTAACGGCTTTTGTTTTAGCAGGAGTAGGTTATAAAGTGACCAAGCACGGAAATTATGGCGCTACTTCGGTAAGCGGTTCGTCCAATGTTCTTGAATTCCTTGGATATCGCTTTACAAATAATTCGGATGTGCTGCGATCTCAATTGGACAAATACAACTTCTGCATGATGCATGCCCCCTTGTTTCACCCTGCCATGAAATATGTGGGCGGGGTCAGAAAGGCCCTGGGTACCAAAACCTTTTTCAATATGCTGGGTCCTTTAGTCAATCCGGGCTTCCCGGACCGGCAGGTGGTGGGTGTGTACAGTCTGGAGGTAGCAAGGATATACAGTTACCTGTTTCAAAACACCCGATCTAAGTACATTATTCTGCACAGCCTGGATGGTTATGATGAAATCTCATTAACCCAAAAGTTTAAATGTGTCATGCCTTCCTTTGAGGAGACAATTGCCCCTGAAGATCTTGGATTCAGAAGGCTGGAACTTGCACAGATAAGCGGCGGTAACCGGATAGAAGACGCTGCTGACATATTCCTGAAGGTTTTNAAAAATGAGGCTACTCCGGCTCAGAAAGACGTGGTAATAGCCAATGCAGCCTTTGGAATACGATGTTATGAACCCTTCAAATCGTATGAAGATTGCATTGCAGTCGCCCGTGAATCGCTCGAATCGGGTGCAGCATATCGCTGCTTCCAAGGAATCATTCAATCAAATTAACATGGATATTTTAGAACAAATTGTAGAAACAAAGAAAAAACATGTGGCCGATTATCAGGCTATATATCCGGTGGCTTTCCTGGANAAAAGTATTTACTTTCCAACCAAACCCGTGTCACTTTCCCGATATATTCTCAGGGATGACAAGGTGGGCATCATCGCCGAAATCAAAAGAAAATCTCCTTCAAAAGGCATTTTCAAGAGTGAATTGGACCTGGAGCGCCTCTCAGTCGGATATATGCAGGCAGGCTCATCGGCACTTTCAGTCTTGACCGATCAGCCTTACTTTGGCGGGTCAAACAGCGACCTGACCGCTGCCCGACGTTTCAACTATTGCCCCATACTGAGGAAGGACTTTATCATCTCCGAATATCAGATTCTGGAGTCAAAGTCCATCGGTGCCGACGCAATATTGCTGATAGCAAAAATCCTGACCAAGGAAGAGATTATCCGATTTACCGACCTCGCACACACATTAGGTATGGAAGTATTGCTTGAACTTTATGATGAGCAGGAGCTGGACCGTTATTATCCGGAGGTAGATGTCATCGGTATAAATAACCGCAATCTCAATGACTTTGAAGTTTCTTTCCAAAGAGCCATTGAGATGAGTAAGCTCTTGCCTCCATCCGCTTTAAAAGTGGCAGAAAGCGGTATTAAGTCTCCGGAAGATGTGATGTTGCTGAGAGAAAACGGCTTTGACGGATTCCTCATCGGCGAAACATTTATGAGGGAAGCAGCGCCCGAAGAAGCCTGTCGGATTTTTATCAACCGCATTGAAAAACTCAGAAATATCAAGGCATGATGCTTAAAATCTGTGGCATGAAATTCCCGGAAAATATTCGGGAGGTCGCGCAGGTCAGACCTGATTGGATGGGATTTATTTTCTATCCCCGATCCCCGCGCTTCATCGCAGATCTGTCACCTGTGGATATGCCCGAATCCGTCAATACCGTCGGAGTCTTTGTCAATGAATCAATTGCATTTGTCCGGGAAAAAGTGCAGCAGTACAACCTTGCGGCAGTTCAGCTGCACGGACATGAATCTCCGGATTATTGCGCTGAGCTGTCCGGGTTGGATATACCGGTATGGAAAGCATTTGGGGTTGACGACGAATTTGATTTCCAAGTTTGTTTGGCCTATTCGCCCTATTGTAAATATTTTCTTTTTGATACCAAAAGCCAACAATTTGGAGGCTCCGGCAAGGTGTTTTCCTGGGAAAAACTGAGGGATTACCACGGAGATATTCCCTTTTTCTGAGTGGGGGAATATCTCCGGCAAATATGTCATTTCTACCTTCATTCAATCATCCACGATTGGCCGGAATAGACGTCAACAGCGGCTTTGAAGACTATCCCGGTTTTAAAAATTTTAGTAAATTAAATTTGTTGAAAAGTGAAATATTCAGTTGATAAGGATGGTTTTTATGGAAATTTCGGAGGAGCCTTTATCCCCGAAATGCTTTATCACAACGTCCATGAGTTGAAGCAAAATTATTTAAGGATTATCGACTCTCCATCCTTCAGGAAGGAATTCAGCGACTTGCTCAGGGACTATGTAGGCAGGCCATCTCCCCTCTTTCGCGCTTCCCGCCTCTCAGAAAAATATGGCGCTGACATCTATCTGAAAAGAGAAGATCTGAATCATACGGGCGCNCATAAAATCAATAACACCATCGGCCAGATTATCCTTGCAAAAGCAATGGGTAAAAAACGGATTATAGCAGAAACCGGAGCCGGTCAGCATGGGGTTGCCACAGCCACAGTGTGCGCCCTGATGAACCTTAAATGTATCGTCTATATGGGAGAATTAGATGTCAGAAGACAAGCTCCGAATGTAGCCAGAATGAAGATGCTCGGTGCTGAGGTGCGACCTGTCATTTCGGGGAGCCGTACACTGAAGGACGCAACCAATGAGGCGATCAGGGATTGGATCAGCAATCCGGAAGACACTTATTATCTGATCGGTTCCGTGGTGGTCGATCCTTATCCCGATATGGTAGCGCGATTCCAGTCTGTCATAAGTGAGGAGATTCAAAGCCAGTTGTCCGAAAAAACAGGCAGAAGTTATCCGGATAAAATCATCGCCTGTGTCGGGGGAGGAAGCAATGCTGCAGGGGCATTTTACCATTTTCTCGACAATCCTGCCGTTACCCTTGTGGCGGTAGAAGCCGCCGGAAAAGGCATTGATAGCGGACACACGGCAGCTACGAGCCAAGTAGGCTCCGTCGGCATAATTCATGGAAGCAAGACCTTGTTGATGCAGACAGATGACGGCCAGATCATCGAACCTTACTCTATCTCGGCAGGCCTGGATTATCCGGGTATCGGGCCTCTGCACGCCCATTTGTTTGAAACAGGCAGATTGACCATGCTTCATGCAACCGATGATGAGGCACTGGATGCAGCCTTTGAACTTACACGGCTGGAAGGCATTATTCCTGCCCTGGAATCAGCGCACGCCCTGGCTGCCCTTCCTAAAATAAAATTTGTTAAAAACGAATGTGTCGTGGTCAACCTTTCAGGACGAGGAGATAAAGACATGAATACATATATCCAATCGAAAAATAATGAATAGAATAGACCAACTTTTTCAGTCAAAACGTAATGTTTTAAGCATTTACGTAACTGCAGGCTTCCCTGAAATAAATGATACGATGCGGATAGTCGCACATCTTGCCTCTGCCGGAGTGGACCTGATTGAAATAGGCATGCCTTTTTCCGACCCTCTTGCCGATGGCGAAACCATTCAGCACAGCAGCCGGATTGCTCTGGAAAACGGAATTACGGTTGCCCGGATCCTGGATCAGGTTAAGATAATCCGTCAGACTATTTCTATCCCGATTGTTTTAATGGGCTATTATAATCAGGTACTTCGCTATGGAGATGAACGATTCTTCAGAGACGCCAAAGATGCCGGAGCAGATGGAGTGATCTTGCCTGACCTGCCTGAAGCCGTTTTTCAGGAAAAATACATGACATTGCTGCATGACCTGGATTTGAAAATGCCCTTCCTGATCACTCCACAGACTACAACCGATAGAATCCGAATGATAGATTCTGTTTCTACAGGATTTTTGTACGTCGTGGCACAGTATTCCACTACAGGTGGCGACAATTGGGAGGTAAATAAACAAACTGCCTATTTCGAACAAGTGAGGGATATGCACCTGAAAAACCCTACCATGGTTGGTTTTGGTATTTCATCAAAGGACAAATTTCTTGCTGCATGCTCTTATGCAAATGGCGGAATTATCGGTAGCGCCTTCATCCGGGCTATTGAAAACAGTAGCAACTTAGAACAAACCATCAATCAATTTATACAAAAATTTAAACAATGATTATTCAATTAGATAAAAATATTACTCAGGAACAACGACAGTTTCTCGTTGAAGAATTGAACAGGCTATCCATTTCGCCAAACTTTGTTTCAACTCAGTTTACTAACTATATTGTAGGCATTCCAAAGAAGGAATTTGACATACGGCTTATCGGCAATCTGCCGGGAATAGCTGACATTCACTTTGTTCCCGATAATTCCAAATTAGTTTCCAGAAAATGGAAAACAAAAAATACCATCATTGATTTAGGAGATGAAGTAAAGATCGGAGGTGATGAACTGGCTATTATGGCAGGTCCTTGTTCAATAGAAAGTGAAAGTCAGATAGAAAGTATTGTACAACATCTGGTCAGAAATAATGTGCGTATTATGCGAGGTGGAGTTTTCAAACCACGTAGCTCGCCCTATTCATTCCGCGGGTTAGGAATAGATGGCTTAAAATTGTTTTACAAACACTGCGCTGCAAATAAGATCAAAATCATTACCGAAGTAATGGAGGCAGATCAGATAGAAGAAATGTACGACTATATCGATGTGTATCAGGTCGGGACACGGAATTCTCAAAATTTTAACCTGCTGGATGCTCTGGGGCGGGTAGATAAGCCGGTGATGATCAAGCGCGCTATGTCAGGCAACATCGAAGAATTATTGAGTTCTGCCGAATATGTATTTTCTAATGGCAACGAGAAAATTTTGCTGTGTGAAAGAGGTATACGGACCTATGAAAAAATTTATAGAAATACCCTGGATTTGAACGCTGTTCCTATACTGAAAGAAAAATCCCATCTGCCTGTTATCGTTGATCCTTCTCATGGCATCGGAATCCGCGCCCATGTCGCAGATATGGCATTGGCAGGCGTGATGGCAGGTGCAGATGGAATCATTGTCGAAATTCACGAATATCCCGAAAAAGCNTTTTCGGATGGACAGCAAACACTGAACTACCAGATGGCTTCCGGACTGTATTCTGCACTCTTAAAGACAAAGAAACTGAGAGAAGAACTTTCNCTGGAAATGGCGAATGGACACAGTTACTAATAACCGGGATAGATCAAAATCAATTTGCTGATGGCGAAATGTTTCGACTGCATTTTTGTGGAGGTATAATGGAATTAAAAGACTTTTATCTCATTTTTGATGGCATTTGCTCCCGGAGATAATGTAAGCCGATAATTAGTCCTGTGTTAATCCGCCAACGGCAAATACCTTTCCCGGATGATGTTGAAATGATGTATCTGGTGTCCGAGAATATTAAACCCCATGGCCAAAACCGACATCTGCGTCTTATTGAATTTGCAGTCTGACCGGAGTATCCGTTCATCAAAGTTATTGAACATCCCTCTCGTCGCCATCCGCACTGCACGTAACTCATCGAGTAATTGGTCGATGGATAAGTCGTCGGCATTGGCATGGTCTGCCATAAGATTGTGATCGAGTCCCGGTGGTATGGTGCCTTCATTTCTGACAGACAGAAGTAATCTGTAACACCAGATACGCTCCCAGTCTGTGAGGTGCTGGATGATTGTGTGCGTTGACCATTTTCCTTCCGCATAAGTCCGTAAGCCGATACGCTTCAACCTGTCAACATCCAGGGTGTTTATTTCCTTTATACTTCTTTCAAAGGCATCATTCAGTTCAATGTCATCATTGAGCAATATGTAGTAGTCATAATATTCGGGCAATTCCCTGATGTCTGATCTTTTCATCTTTTTAAAGGCTTTTAATCTGTTGTGAATGTTTATGGAGCATGACAATAAGGTTCTGATATCATGCACTCAGGACTTATTGTTCATGGCTTTCAAAGATATGGCATGGGGATGGTTCAACCAAGTTTTTACAATGACTCCCGGCAATGGGAAAGGCGATCAAAAAAGCGCAATGTTCAGCCAATTCTGTTGAAATAAACCTTTGACAGCTATACTTCTCTGACGGAATCTCTTGTTTACAAAAAATTAGCCTTATCATGTTGTCAAAATATTGAATACCGGAATGCTTCAAGGTTATAATTCGCGGATTATTCTGTAAAAAATCGTCACCAAGCCCTCCTTTTCCTATTGTAAGTCCTTTACTTTAGATTGACGGCACCCAAAGCTGTCGCTCAATCTCCGGAATGCCGGGACTATTAATAAAAGTATCAATTGCAACCTCATTTCACTGCCGGTGATTAAATCCTAATTGTTGCAATTGGCTATGTTTAGGTTGTTTAAAATTTCAGAGGCTTGTTCCAAATGCCTTCGCTCGTGGGCAACAATGATGTCAAAGGCAGTTTCCAGCTTATACACAATATTTCTGTTTGCCGGGGATGAAATGATAGTTCCTTTTTCAATTAATTCGTTGGATGTCTCGATTTGATGTTTCAATTCATTTTGATGGTTTTTAAAACTTTGAAGGATATCTCNCTTGACTTCACTAAGGGCCGGCTCCCAAATCGGAAACGTTTTCATTCGTTTCTTTCTGTCCGGATTCACGGCGCGAAGAACAGTCTTCCCTATAAATGAAACCATAAAACCAAGTTTTGCAATAAAGGGTGGTTTGTAAGTGCCTTCTTTCAAAGAAGCCAAAACAGGAAAATAGGTTTCGTTTACAACCATTAAATGGTCAATATTCTGGGCAATACTCCACGTCCGGGCATTGGGTTTCCAGTTCAATTCCCTTTCTCCTAAATGGCTAAATTTGTCATTAAACGACTGTGTGATAATATCTATTTCAGCTAACCAACCCTTCACCATAAAATAAGTCTGTTTTATTCTTTTGTAAATGAAAATATCCGTCCGCCTTGCTTGACAAAAGCCATTTCATTTTCGGGATTGAGCGTTATTAAAAACGGCATTTAATTCCCTTGTTTAGTTCCAACGGCAACAAATAATTTTCCACCAACCTTATTTTCTTTTACCGGTAAATATTCCTGGTGAAAGTTAACTGTTTTGGTTTGTAAGGTCTGCCATATATTGCGGTTAAGATCGGCCTTCGCTATTTTTTCAACTAACCAGGTATTAAAATTTCTTTNTTCAGCAAATACGTCAACGACTACTATTTTTCCACCCTCATTAAGTAAACTTAGTGCATTATCTAAGACCATTTCCCAATCAGGAATTACCGATAGACCAAGTACGCAAATAACTCTGTCAAAGCTTAATTTTTTGTTGGTGAATTGCTCAATCGAACTTATATTCAACGCTCGTGCGTCAGCTTGAAATAAGAAGACATTTTCCCAATTATTACCTTCAATTATTTTTTGTCNCTNTTTAAGCATCCCGTGAGAATAGTCTGTCCCGTATAGAGTAACTTTGTCGTTGGCGGCTATTATATGCTTGAAGTTGGCTCCTGTTCCGCACGCAATATCAATTACGGTCTGATTATCCCTGAGATCCAATAGCTCGACAGCTCTTTTTCGACTACTGTAATATAATTTCTCTAAAGAGCTATCGTAAAAACCAGAAAAAAAGTCATACCATTTCATATTAATTTCTTTNNTAGTCTTCCGTTCGGCTATGCGTCCATAACCAGGCATCTCCAATTTCATGGTCTTGAACAATTTCGGTAAACACAAAATGGTTGTTCTCTAAAATTTTTGTTGATGCATTGTGTTCGGGTGCTGTCTTTGCTGTTATTATTATGCCCGGGTCTGTCTTATAGGCAATATTTAAAAGCTCTTTGCATGCAAATGAAGCAATCCCCTGTCCTTCAAACGCTTTAAATGTCCAATACGAAACTTCAACCTTACCATCCTGTGGTTGTCCTACGAAACTGCAAGCTCCAACAATTGTGTTGTGCCTGACCACGAAATAACCAATCCAGGGTGTGTTGAAGCCAATCTGGGGATAAAAGTCGTCATACATTCGCAACAGATGTTGACAATCCGTTGAAGCAAATGCTTCATTTGTTTTGTCTTCGTTTAGTGAAATTGGTATTAATTTCATAAAGCCTGTCTGTGTTTTCTTAAATAGAATATGGCGTAAATGGTGGTCTATACCGGAGTCGGTCGGTTACCATGCTAAGTATAGATTTTACCACTAAACTCCGGCCGATAGACAACTGCTCAAATGTAGTAATTAATTTCAAACGATGGACTTTGCCAACCATATTACCACACCGATTTTAACGGTGGTTATACTTGTCTGTCAGGAAGTCGAGTATAGATTCCGTTACTTTTTCAGGTTGTTCTTCCTGTGGAAAATGACCGCAGGTGTCAAGTTGAATAGTCCTCGAGTTTGTAAAGCCGGTTTGAAACTTGTCAAGGTATTGTGGTTTGATTACAGGGTCTTTCATTCCCCAAACAAACAATGTCGGTTTGTCAGAAATTGCCTGCCGGTTATTCCATAGTTGCTCAAACCAATCCTGGTCGTTAAGCAAGGATTTGGCAAATGCCAGCGCACCGTTCCGTTGGGTTTTGTCGGCAAAAGGTCTGGTGTATTGCTTCAATAAATGGCCGGAAATTTTGTGATCGCCAANAGATTTGGGCAAAATAAATTTTGGCGAAAAGTTCAGATAGCGATACAAAAAGGGGAGCAAGGGGCTTTTCAATATTTTACTCATCTTTATAAAGTCGGGGTCGGTTTCACTGCTCCACAACCAGGAGTTGAGAATAACCAGGCGCTTTATTCTTTCAGGATGTTGAATCGCAAAATTGAGACCTATCGGGCCGCCGAAATCGTGAACGACAAGAGTCACGCTGTTTATTTGTTTTTCAAGCACAAACCGTTCAAGGGTCTTGCTGTGATTTTGGGTGGAATAGTCGTAGTGTTCGGGTTTGTCCGAAAGTCCAAAACCGATGTGGTCAATCGCAATGCACCTGTAGTTGGACTTTAATTTTTTAATAATATTGCGAAAGTCAAAACTCCACGAAGGTGTTCCGCGCACAAACAATATAGTATCTCCCTGTCCTTCGTCAAGGTAGTGGAGCTTGTGACCGTTGATGTCAAAGTATTTTGAAGTAAACGGGTACTCTGTAGTATCAAGCCAATGATGTTCCATAACAATTTTTAAACAAAGATCACATTTATCGGGGATGCAAATCTTGGTCTATACCAACATCAGAATTTTACGCTGTTGAATAGCTTGCTGAAATTGGTCGGGTCGATTCCCAAATAAGATGCGATATATTTGTGTGGCACAAACTCAAGTAAGTGTGAACTTCGTTGGCAAAATGTTTTGTAGCGTTCTTCAATGGTCATACTGTGAAGTTCTATATGGCGGTTAATCATTCCCGCTAAAACCGCTTCTGTCATTCGCCTGAAAAGTCGTTCTATTTGTTGCGATTGATCGAAAACTTNTTGCAATTCATCATAGGTAATGTATTCCAATTCAGTTTTTGTCAGGCAGGTCAAAAAATATTTTGAGGGCATCTGAAAAGNAAATGATTCCGGTATTGCACACAATCCCGGAGGGTAGGTAAAAGCAATAACATGTGTTTTATTGTCGGCGTCGAAGTAAGACATCTGCACGCCGCTCTTTACAAAATAGAGCCNTCGCTGGACCTGGCCCGGAACGGTTATGCAGTCGCCTTTTTTAAAAGACTTTGTTTTCAGGTTGTCACCCAGCAAATTATATTCAGCCATAGTTATGGCATGAAAATGGTTGAAAAATTGTATAGCTCCATAAAATTAACAAGTATTCATCTACATGAATTTCTTAGCTACAAAAATAAAGGCACGAATGATAATGGCATGAAAAAGATGCACTTAGACGTAGCTTACCTATCTTCTTACATTGACTGACAAAACTTAGCCATCCATCCGATAAAAAGATAAGAATCCACCTAAGATAAATACAGTCCACTATTCGGTCTCGCTGAATGGCAAATATTCAAAAGCTGCCCGGCTTAGTGGCTTAATGTGGAAGATTTTTAGCGGGCTTTTGTATATTCGGCTTAATGTTGTGCGCTGCCTTTCCTTTATTGTCAATGCACTGCTGTAACATTTACTTTTTNTATTCCTTTTAAGTTTAGTTTAATGTTCCTGTCTTTTGCTTTGTTATCGTATTGGCTGATAATTTCCAATATGTCGTAGTCAATAAAATTACATTCGCTTCCATCAATTGTCAATTTGCTTTNTTCAGGCACATCGTCTAATGCCTTTCGTAAGTTTACTTTATTGAGAAAAGTTACGTTGCTGTTGAGTTTAATTAAGAAGGTGTCAATTCCATTTTCAACTGTTTCAGTTATTTTATATTCCTCTTTGAAATTGTTGCGAATAATATAATAGAAGGATAAAACAAGCCCAATAGTCACTCCAATCAGTAAGTCAGTCAATAGGATAGCAAAAATAGTAATCATAAATGGGAGAAACTGTTTTAATCCCAAACTCCACATATTGCGAAATAGCTTTGGTTTTGCCAGGTTATAACCCGTTACAATGAGAATTGCTGAAAGCGAAGCGTAAGGAATTTTATTTAATAAGAATGGAATAAATAACACAGACAATAGTAAAAACAACCCGTGTGTAAATGCAGAAAGCTTTGTCCTTGCTCCAGCATCAACATTGGCTGAACCCCTTACAATTACCGCAGTAATGGGTATGGCTCTAANGAAGCCACAAGCCATATTCCCTATGCCTTGTGCAACCAACTCACGATTTACAGGGGTTATCCTGTTTCGCCTGTCTAATTTATCAATGGCTTCTATGCAAAGTAGTGTTTCAAGTGTCGCAAGCATTCCTATTGTCAAACCGTCTTTCAAAAGTCCACTGGATGTAAAAAGTTTTGTAAAGTCAGGAAATGAAATGTTTGCAAAAACATCGGATGGAATATTGACCAATTGTGTTGGTTTGAGTGAAAGCTCAGAAGATAGGCTTTCAAATGCAGTATTTGTTAGAATCCCAATTACCACAATGACCAGTGGGGCAGGAAGTATTTTTAGTTTATTGGCGAAAGGTCGTTGAAGCAATCCCATTACAATAATGGAAATACCTGTTATTAATATTGCCCCTCTTGTAATGTGTTGATTGAAATCATTTATGTTTCCAACAAATTGGTCAGTAGAGAATAGTTTTAAAATACCACCTGCCCAAAAGTCGGGTTGGTCATAACCTAATGCCACAGGGATTTGTTTAGAAATCAGAATAATACCAATAGCTGCTAACATTCCTTTAATAACTGCTGAAGGAAAATAATTTGCAATGACACCAAGTTTCAACAGTCCAAGTATTAGTTGAAACAATCCTGCAATAATTACGGCAAGAAGAAATATTTTATAGTCGCCATGCGAAACGATGGATGCTGCTACTACGGTTGTCAAACCCGCAGCAGGTCCTGAAACCGCTAAGTGCGAACCGCTGATGAGGGAAACAACTAAGCCGCCAATAATACCTGAAAGAATTCCTGAATAGAGTGGCGCTCCCGAAGCTAAAGCAATTCCTAAGCAAAGCGGAAGAGCGACAAGAAAAACTGAAAGTCCGGCTGGTAAGTCATATTTGAGCCATATTATTCTGTAATACTTTATTGTTCTTTTCACTTCCTTGTCAAATTATTTTTGTCTGTCAACGATAGAGTTTAAATGGTTGAGATGTCGTCATAAAGTTGCTCACAACATCTGCATATACGTCATATGGCGTATATTTTCCATATAAAAGTAAGCTTTCCCTCAAATTTCCAATCTATCCAACGGGCTTTTTATATTCTTTCTCAGCTTATCCGTTACATTCGTGTGAATCTCAGTTGGATATTCCGGAGTAAAATTAGCCGTCCATCCGGTCTCGCTGAACACCGAATATTCAAAAGCCGAGCTGGCTTAGTGGCTTAAGTTGGAAGTTTTTGATGGGCTTTTGTATATTCGGCTTAATGTTAGCGGTTCGTTGTTATTTTTATTACACATTATCATCTAATTTGTAGTGTCCAAGTTGAATAAGTCCGTTTAAGTTATCATATTCAACCCAACTTTCTTTAATTCTGCCTTCTGTCACACGAAAGAAACAATTGAAATCTGCTGTTAATTTTTTACCTGTCGGGGCAAAGTTTATAAACTTCCCTAACTGTGTCCCGGAAANATTTATTCTCGCGGCAACTAAGTCGCCTTCTTCAATTGCGAAAATTATTGTCTCTTGTAAGTCAGGAAACGTATCTAATTCTGTCTGATGAAATTTAACTAATCCAACATTTGTTTTTATTTCCTTTGGTTCTGATGAGCTATATCTTATGAAGTCATTGTGAACTAAGGTCAAAACTCTGTCCCAATCTTTTTGATTTGTAGCGTTGATAAATTCTGCTACTATTTCTTTATTACTTATCATTTAGGTTGTAAATATTCAAAATATTGTTGATTTTTATTGTCGGATGTCAATTTGTTGATTGTCGGATATTTTTATAATGACCGCTAACGGTTTGGCGCTTGGCGTTCGTGCGGGATTTCAGGCGCAGAACTGTCAACCCAGCACTAAAGTTAAATTGAAAAACTGCACTTGAATTTAAGCACTTCACCCCACATGACGCAAAACTGCTGCTGGCAGCTGGCGTTCTTGTCCACCGTGTCTGAAGGTCGCTGTATGATTGGGTTTTAGCTGTCATTGACTGGGTTTTTCTTTTCTGTCTAACTGTTTACTTCTTTCACCTCTCTCACCTCAAACGCCTGATGCAGCAATGCTTTTAGTAGCTGCTCGGTGGCTTGTTGGTTGGCAAGCACCTTTTCTTTTAATTGTTGGGTAAGGGCAAATTGCTTTTCTATGGCTGCTACTATGCGTTTTTGCTCGGATAGTGGGGGCAGGGGAATAAGTAATTTTGTAACATCCTCTTTTTTAANGTTTGGCTGTTGTCCTTGACCTTCAAACATTGATTTGTATTTNNTTAAAACTATGTTTGAAGATAGAAACTTATAAACATACAAACTTGAAATGCCATTAAAAATTCGGATAACTGCAACTCTCTGATTTAACAATGATTTATTATAAGATTCGGGGCAAATACTAATTTTTAAACCATTTGAAATATAAGGACGAGTAAGTGCTAAAACTAAATCACCTTCAAATACTAGGTAGCTTTTATATTTTTCACTAAATTCTAAAGGGAGAACGTCATCAGTTTCAATAATCTCATTTACTCCAACATTTGTAATTTTAATACATTTAACCCCGCGCTTTGAAAAATCAGTACTTTCAAAGTTGTTACCTGAAATGAATTCACAAATCTCTCCCAACCTGCACCAGACCCAATTTTCTGGGATTTCAAAAGGGATTTCCTCGGGTTGGATGGGTGGTAATTCTTTNNTATTTTTCAGTTCCTGAGCCTGTCGAAGGGCTTTCTCCGCCTTGATGCGTTTGAGCAATTCGCTGGCTGGTTCGTCATTCGGGTCTTGTGGCACTAATTTTCCCTGCACCGCTTCTTGCAAAATGGCTTGGTTGAGATTGGAAAGCAAGGTGAGTTGGTGGGAGAGTTCGTCTTGTAATTCATTAATTCTATCAACAGACTTTAATGCATTATTCAATTCAGAATACTCATTACCAAAATTTGTTTCTCCATTTCCAACCTGTTCAATGATTTCAATAAACGCTTTTTGTTTTGCCTCATCTATCAAAGGAAAACTTATTGAAGATATTCTCTTTAGGCTAATTACTGGTTGTGCTGCTCGATTAGCGTATTGGTTTAAGTCAACGTAATTCAAATAATGAATTAAGAAGTCAAGCAAAAATCTCTTATCGAAAGACAAAGCATACAAAGCGTTATCTGTAACCCAAGATTGTTTTGGAACTTTAAAAACACAACCACACCTTGCACCAACTCTGCCTATGGCTAAAGTTTCAAAATCTACATTGAAAATATTATGGGTTAAACCTGTTTCACCTCCGCCACCAAAAACAGGATAGTTTCCATCAATCATTTTATGTGTAGGTAAGTTTTCTCCACTTGACAGTTTTAAAACATCGTGAATATTTATTTTCTCAACTACATCTTTAATATTGTTGAAAAGAGCTGTTCGGGCAGCAGCAACTTTTATTTCGTTGTAAATAGTTTTTATCATTAGTCAATTGCTGTAATTTTCAGTTCTTTAATTAGTTCAATTGACTTCATAAATGATTTTTCTAAATCATCTAAAATCCCTTTTCTGTTGTGGTTTATTTCCTCTACTTTCTTATTCGGGTTTTTAATATCCAAATCATAATTGCGGTCAATGATGGTTTGCATTGGCACTTTCCAGGCTACTTCGCTTTCGGTTCTGTTGTTCCACCAGTTTTNTATGGGTTCAAACTCTTCTATGCGTATGGGTTTGGTTTTGCTATAGGCTTTTTGTCCTTCGGGCAAGGTGTGTTCATAATACCAAATTTCTTTGGTGGCAGGTGTTGAGCTTTCCGAATTACCTTTTTCAANAAATATCAAATTGGTATTAACCGTGGCATAAGGTGCAAATACACTTTGGGGCAAGCGCACAATGGTGTGCGCATTGCAATCTTCCAACAGTTTTTGCCTTACCCGTTGTTTTACGCCATCGCCTGTTAAACTTCCGTCAGGTAACACTATGCCTGCTCGTCCACCCTCTTTCAGCAATTGGATAAACAAAATCAAAAACAAGTCGGCACTTTCTTTGGTGCGGTAGTTCAACGGGAAATTGGTTTCCATACCATCGCCCACCACACCACCAAAAGGCGGATTGGCTACAATGATGTCCACACGGTCTTTTTGCCTGATGGAAGTGTATTCACGGCTCAAAGAATCACCGTTTTCTATTTGTGGCACTTCTATGTCGTGGGTAATCAGATTAACCACACTCAGCATAAAAGGCAGAGGCTTTAGTTCGCTGCCGGTTACGGTTTCTTGTAAGGTTTTTCGGTCGTCAATGTTTTTCACCTGCTTTTCAGGCGCTTCAATGGCACACACCANAAATCCTGCGGTGCCACAAGCCGGGTCGATAATTTNTTCACCTAATTGTGGGTTTACCATATCCACAATAAATTGGGTTACGGCTCTTGGGGTGTAAAATTCGCCTGTATCTTTTTNTGCTGCCAATCCTTGCAAAATCTCCTCATAAATCACATTAAAGACGTGATGTTCCTTGCTGCTATTAAAATCAATTTCGTTGAGTTTGTTAATGGCTTGGCGGAAGGTGGTTCCGCTTTTCATATAGTTGTTGGTTCCGTCAAAAATTTGTCGGATGGTAATTCCCAAACGGTCATCAGCAGCAACGGTCAGGTTTTTGAGTGTTGGAAACAAATCGTTGTTCACAAAATTGATGAGTTCATCACCTGTGATGCCTTCGTCATCTTCTGCCCAGTTGCGCCATTGTAATTTCTCAGGGATGGGGGATTTGTATTTGGGGTCCAGGATTTCTTTTTCCTTGTCTTTGTCGTCAAAGAGTTTTAGGAATATCATCCAGCCGAGTTGTTCTATGCGTTGTGCATCGCCGCTAAGACCGGGGTCTTTGCGGAATATATCNNGGATGGATTTTATGGTGCCTGCTATATTGGTCATATTTTTATTTTATATTTTGAATGTTCAATAATCCCGAAGGGATTGAATGTTTATAGAATATTGATGTTGTTGATGGGTGCGACCCCGTAAGGGTCGTATGTTTATTCGGCAACACGTTTCTATAAGCATTGCACCCTTTCAGGGTCTTTGACAATCTCAAATGTATTGAATATTTGCAGAAATGTTGTACATTTAGAAAATGCAACCCCGTTGGGGTCGTATGTTTATTCGGCAACACGTTTCTATAAGCATTGCACCCTTTCAGGGTCGTGTGGGCGTTTGATGCAACAATTCTATAAACGTATAACCTATTGGCATTGGACCCTTTCAGGGTCTTAGGATGAAGGGTCGAACAGATGTGGAACATATTTGTCTCTGGCAGGTCTTTAGGATTTCGAATTGAACCGATGAGATGCATATACGTCCCTATCAAGGTTGTAGAAAGCGGGATTAAATCGTTGTGATGCTCATTTAATCTTTTTACGGTCGTGTAAATATGGCTTGTTTCAATTGTCATCCTTTCTTGTTGTTTTTGCAATAATCCCAAAGGGATTGAATGTTTATAGAATATCGATGTTGGGCAATGGTGCGACCCTGTAGGGGTCGTATGTTTATTCGGCAATACGTTTCTATAAGCATTGCACCCTTTCAGGGTCGTGTGGGCGTTTGATGCAACAATTCTATAAACGTATAACCTATTGGCATTGGACCCTTTCAGGGTCTTAGGATGAAGGGTCGAACAGATGTGGAACATATTTGTCTCTGGCAGGTCTTTAGGATTTCGAATTGAACCGATGAGATGCATATACGTCCCTATCAAGGTTGTAGAAAGCGGGATTAAATCGTTGTGATGCTCATTTAATCTTTTTACGGTCGTGTAAATATGGCTTGTTTCAATTGTCATCCTTTCTTGTTGTTTTTGCAATAATCCCAAAGGGATTGAATGTTTATAGAATATCGATGTTGGGCAATGGTGCGACCCTGTAGGGGTCGTATGTTTATTCGGCAATACGTTTCTATAAGCATTGCACCCTTTCAGGGTCGTGTGGGCGTTTGATGCAACAATTCTATAAACGTATAACCTATTGGCATTGGACCCTTTCAGGGTCTTAGGATGAAGGGTCGAACAGATGTGGAACATATTTGTCTCTGGCAGGTCTTTAGGATTTCGAATTGAACCGATGAGATGCATATACGTCCCTATCAAGGTTGTAGAAAGCGGGATTAAATCGTTGTGATGCTCATTTAATCTTTTTACGGTCGTGTAAATATGGCTTGTTTCAATTGTCATCCTTTCTTGTTGTTTTTGCAATAATCCCAAAGGGATTGAATGTTTATAGAATATCGATGTTGGGCAATGGTGCGACCCTGTAGGGGTCGTATGTTTATTCGGCAACACGTTTCTATAAGCATTGCACCCTTTCAGGGTCGTTTGGACGTTTGATGCAACAATTCTATAAACGTATAACCTATTGGCATTGGACCCTTTCAGGGTCTTAGGATGAAGGGTCGAACAGATGTGGAACATATTTGTCTCTGGCAGGTCTTTAGGATTTCGAATTGAACCGATGAGATGCATATACGTCCCTATCAAGGTTGTAGAAAGCGGGATTAAATCGTTGTGATGCTCATTTAATCTTTTTACGGTCGTGTAAATATGGCTTGTTTCAATTGTCATCCTTTCTTGTTGTTTTTGCAATAATCCCAAAGGGATTGAATGTTTATAGAATATCGATGTTGGGCAATGGTGCGACCCTGTAGGGGTCGTATGTTTATTCGGCAACACGTTTCTATAAGCATTGCACCCTTTCAGGGTCGTTTGGACGTTTGATGCAACAATTCTATAAACGTATAACCTATTGGCATTGGACCCTTTCAGGGTCTTAGGATGAAGGGTCGAACAGATGTGGAACATATTTGTCTCTGGCAGGTCTTTAGGATTTCGAATTGAACCGATGAGATGCATATACGTCCCTATCAAGGTTGTAGAAAGCGGGATTAAATCGTTGTGATGCTCATTTAATCTTTTTACGGTCGTGTAAATATGGCTTGTTTCAATTGTCATCCTTTCTTGTTGTTTTTGCAATAATCCCAAAGGGATTGAATGTTTATAGAATATCGATGTTGGGCAATGGTGCGACCCTGTAGGGGTCGTATGTTTATTCGGCAACACGTTTCTATAAGCATTGCACCCTTTCAGGGTCGTGTGGGCGTTTGATAAAATATCTCTATAAACATTGGACCTTTTCAGGGTCGTGTGGGCATTCGATAAAATATCTCTATAAACATTGGATCTTTTCTGGGTCTGATTAATCAATCCATTCAAATAAATATTCATCCTTATGATCAATTTGAAATTTAGTCAAAAATTCTTTATATTCATCTTTGAACGTTTGTTNTTTGTGATGTTCTTTTTGATTGTTGATATATGCTATTACTTTATCCAATGCAGAATGGCTATATGAAAAAGCACCATATCCTTCTTGCCATTGAAATTTGAAGTTTGAAAACTTTTNTTCTTTGATAAATTCATTGGATGACTTTTTGATTTCTCTAACTAAATCTGACAAACAACAACTCGGCTTCATCCCGATTAAAATATGAATATGATCGGGCATTCCGTCTATTGCAAGCAGTTTTTGCTCTTTGTTTCTAACAATCCCTGAAATGTATTTATAGAGTTCTTCCTCCCAGGAAGAATGAATTAAACTTTCTCTGCCTTTAACGGCAAATACAATTTGAATATAGATTTGTGAAAATGTCCCAGGCATTATGCTATTTTATACAATTCGTTTTCTAATTCTTTTATGGCTTTATCGTATGCTTCGCGACTGCCAAATGCTTTGATGATTTCGGTTACGGATCCAAAATCGCTGATAGGCGGAACTGTAAGGATTTGAATGTTCTCTATGTTTTCAATGCCTTGGTCAGCGTATTTCTCTAGCAATGCTTCCAATACTATTCGGGCTTGGTCGCCATACTTTGTAAAGTAGTTGCGTTTCTTCACGTTGTTGGCTCGTTCTTTTCGGGTCAATGGTGGTTGGTCGTAAGCAACATGGCAGATTAAATCAAACAAATCCACTTGCTTGTCAACGGCTTCATATAATGCTTCTACCATTACACCTTGCTCAATCAATTCGGCAATGATGGCTTCTTTGCGGTCTGAATTTTTCCACTTGTTCAGAAAGTCGTCTAAGGATGCAAATTGCTCTTTGATAATTTCTTTGGTATGGTCTTTCAAACTTGTTGTAATGGGTCTGCCGTGTTGGTCAAAATGCAATTCACGGCTTATTAAAACCGAAACGTCAACTCCATTCACATAAACTTTTTCTCTTGGCTCCTTAATTATTCGTGGAGGCAATTCTGCCTCAGGATAACGAATTGTTGGAGGCGTCATTTGAATTTCTTCACCTGTTTCAATATCAATGATTGGTTCTTTGTTATCTTCTTCTTCGTCAATAATGCTTCCTAAATCAGCTCCTTCTGTAACTGGCTTAATCCTGATTGGGTCGCCGTCAAACTGAGAGTCGGCAAATAGGTCTGTTGCATTTCTGAAATCCAAAATGGTGAAATACAGTTTGCCGTATTCTTCGTTGATACGTGTTCCTCTACCAATAATTTGCTTGAACTTGGTCATAGAATTGATGTTGCTGTCCAAAACGATTACTTTACAAGTTTGTGCATCAACACCTGTGGTCATCAATTCGGAAGTAGTGGCAATAACTGGATATTTTTCTTCGGGATTGATGAAGTTGTCTAACTCCCNTTTGCCTTCGTCATTGTCGCCTGTAATCTGCATAATGTATTTGTAGTTTTCGGCAACTAAGTCAGGATTGTGTTTGGCTAATGCGGTTCGCATTCGTTCAGCGTGGTCAATGTCTACACAAAACACAATGGTTTTGGCAAAACGGTCGTAACCTTTTAAAAACTCAGTTATTTTTTGAGCTACTAAATCGGTTCGTTCTTCAATCACTAAGTTTTTATCGAAGTCTTTACGGTTGTAAATTCTGTCTTCCACTTCGTTTCCTTCTTTGTCAGTTTTACCTTGTTCGGGTCGCCAGCCTTCGGCATCCACATTTAGGGCAACTCTAATTACACGATAAGGAGCAAGGAAACCATCATCAATTCCTTGTCGCAAAGAGTAAGTGTAAACAGGGTCGCCAAAATATTCGGTGTTGCTTGCTTCGTTGGTTTCCTTTGGTGTAGCCGTCAAACCGATATGCGTAGCATTTTGAANATAAGTTAAGATTTCTCTCCAACTGCTATCTTCTTTTGCACTTCCTCTGTGGCACTCGTCAATTACAATCAGGTCGAAGAAATCTCTTGAAAATTGTTTGTAAACATTGGCAGCTTCGTCTGTTCCCGAAAGTCCTTGATACAATGCCAAGTAAATTTCAAAGCTCTTATCAATTTGCCTGTGTTTTACAACAGTCATTTTATCCTTAAAGTGTTTGAAGTCGCCTCTGCGTGTTTGATCAATCAATGCGTTTCGGTCGGCTAAAAAAGAATGCGTTTTTGCTCCGCTTTTCCAAAGTCGGTGAATGATTTGAAAAGCCGTATAGGTTTNTCCTGTTCCTGTTGCCATCACAAGCAGAATCCTGTTCTGTCCGTTAGCAATGGCTTCAACAGTTCTGTTTACTGCAATTTGTTGGTAGTATCTCGGTTTGCGGTTAGTTCCGTCAAAGTAATAATCTTGTGAAGCAATTTNTTCTGCTTCGGGTGTCGCGATGCCTTTATACTNTTTGTATTTCTCCCAAAGTTGTTCGGGAGTTGGGAAGTCGTCTAAACTGATTTCCGTTTCAATGCTTCCATCGGTCGCTGTGCGGTCGTGAAATAAAAATCCGTCACCGTTGCTACTGAAAACACAAGGAATGTCGAGTATTTGAGCATAGTCTAAACCTTGTTGTATTCCTGCCCTCACCGAATGGTTGTTGTCCTTTGCTTCAATGATGGCAATGGGAATATTCGGTTTGTAATACAGAATATAGTCGGCTCTTTTTCTTGTTCCTCTTGCTGTGATTTTTCCTCTTACGTGGATTTTACCATCGGTAAAGGTGTTGAAGGATAGTTCTTCCCGAAAATGAAAATCTTTTATCCATCCCGCTTTTAAAAGCGAAGGCGTGATAAACTTGGTGCAAATATCTCTTTCAGAAAGTGTCCTTTTATTCATCAGTTAATTGTCAAAATATAGTTTACCAAAATACGTATTTCTGTTGGTGCGTAGGCAAAAAGTGGCTCTTTTGGATTTGCGAAGGGTTGGCTTGTGTGTTGGGCAAAGCCAAATGTGCCACTTGCGGGGTGGCTTAAAATTGTTTTTAAAAATGCGGGTGAGGAAAAATAAAAACAATGGGTCGGCAATGAGTGTCGGCTTACTCGCTGTCCGTTGTCAATATGGTCTGTATGTCGTTGTTCACCTGTCAAAATTTGTTTCTCTTTTTCTGTTTTCACTCGGTCAATGTCTGCTATGTCGTGTCGTTTTACGCTTGCTTACAACATCAGTATTTACGCCATATGGCGTAAATTTTCCGTATAAATATAATCACTTCCCTCAAATTCCCATAATCAACCGCCTAAGCGCATCATTATTATACCAACTACGGTCATACCAAATTGGATATTCCGGAATAAAGTGAGCAACTGATTTCGGAACAAAGTACCCTCCATGCAGGGTGGCACTGCCATGCCTTTCATTGGGGAAGACATGTTCTATCCTCCTTCTTTGACCGGCAAAAGTCAGCCATCCATTCCACAAAAAGCCAAAAATCCACCTAAAAGAAATTCAGTCCATCATCCGGTCTCACTGAACACCGAATATTCAAAACCCGGCTGGTTTGGTGCTTAAGTTGGAAGTTTTTAACAGGCTTTTGTATATTCTGGTTAATGTTGGCAGCTGGTGTTCTTGTCTTATTGCCTTTTTTAATGTTATTTCTGACTTTCTAATGTGTTCTTCCCAACATTGTATGCATAAACTGCTGCCGGTAAATATTGTATTTGAATATTGTTAAATTCCTTTATTCCTGATTTGTCAATTGAGGTTACCAATGCCTGATTTAGTTTGTTTTCTTCACAAAAAGTAGAAAGGCTTTTTAATTCATTCGGAGCTTCAAANNACCGGTTACTCCATTTAATTTCTACTGCCCAATCAGGTCTGTTTGTTTTTCTACTAATATTTACTAAGTCAACTTCTCCATTTTTCCACCTTGCATAATAGGGAATGAATGAAGTCCGTTGCATCCATTGACTAAATATTGCAGTTTCAACAATTGCTCCCATACCGTCAGATTCTGCTGTAAGTGGCGCAAACAATGCACTTCTTAAGCTTGGATTCGTGAGATAAATTTTAAAGAAGTTTTCTCGTTGGAAACGTCCTGCTTTTTGGTCAACACGTTTTACAATATGAACTAAAAACGCAGCTTCTAAATATGACAAATATTGTCTTAGGGTAGTTTTCTTAACACCACTGCTTTTGCTTAATTCATCAATGCTGCATTCTTGACCACTATTCCAAGCGATTGTAGTAANAAGAGAATTTAACTCTTGGACATCTTGTATTCCGTATAATCCAGGCAAATCCCTAAGCAAAACTTTGTCAATAATGTCAGCTCTCATAAACCTGCCAGGATTACTTTGTATTTCTTGGTTGAATATTACTTCAGGATAACCACCAAAATTCACATAATTTATAAAGTGTTTGTTTAATTCGGAGATGTTTGTAGTTGAAGAAANAATAGCAATATTCCCTTTCCAACTGATAGTGTCTGCCTTAATTAAGGCTCCTAAATNTTTGAGATGAATAAATTCATAGAATGTTAAAGGAGGAAGCATAAAATCTGTAAATCGTCCTGCTCCACTTTCATTGCTTTTAAGTTTTAATGCGGCAGCAGCCGAACCACTTGCTATAAATTTCGTATTGTGGCAAACATCAACTAATGTTTTTAAATGAACTTCCCATTCTTTTAGATATTGAATTTCATCAAAAAATATATACCATCCATTTGAATCGGTATCTCCGGTAGCTTTTTNTGCCATCGTGAATAGCTCGTCAAGTGGTATGTTATTATAAATTGGTGTTTCAATTGACGCATACAAAATTTTCTGAGGAGCTACACCTTCTGCTATTAATTGTTGGATTGTGTGATATAGCATAACAGTCTTTCCAACACGTCTTGGTCCCATTAAAACACACGCTCTGTGAACGGTTGTATTTTNTACCAAAGGGTAAAACAGATTGAAATACAGTCTGGGCTTGAATGATTGATAGTATCCTTCTAAGCTACCAGTCACCCACCAAGGGTTTTCAAACTGGAGTCTTGCTATTATTTGTTCTTCTGAAAATGGATTTAATGCCATAATGGAAGCAAATATACAAAATAAGGTCAAATAAAAAACCTTATTTGGAGCATTTAGTAGTTTTAAGTAATTTTTGGGCGTTCTATGTAACTTAAGCAGTCTATTTTATGTCTTTAGGTATGGTGATTTTTCACACTATTCTCGTACACTTGCCACCAACTCAAAGAAATATGGATACCTTCCCCATTCAGCCCCAAAAAGTGATGTAAATCAAGTAGCCATTTTTCAAGTTGGACGAGGCGGTACATGCCTATGTGGAGAATCAATATTCCGTTATTATTATTTTGATAGATAAATATAAGGCTTTCAAATAGATTACGTTAATTTCTCCGGCAAACAAGTTCTATCTTCCTACTTTGACCGACAAAAGTCAGCCATCCATCCCGCAAAAAGTCAGGAATACTCCTAAGAGAATTACAGTCCATCATCCGGTATCGCTAAATGACATACTGAGCTTGTCGAAGTACACCGAATATTCAAAAGCCGGGCTGGCTCAGTGATTTAATTTGGTAGATTTTTGACGGGCTTTTGTATATTCGGCTTAATGTTGGCGGCTGCCCTGTTACTGTCTGTAATTTTTATTCATCCACAAATGTATTCTATTTCCGTCAGGGTCTTTTATTCTACCTACAAAACTGCCTCCACCCAAAGGAAGTATATCTTCTTCCAATGTCAAATGACGGTCGTTAACTAATTTTTCAATGTCTTCTACGATAAACGAAGGAACTACAAGGTTTCCGTCAAATACTTCGTCTGCCTTTAAAATGGCAAAGTGAATCTTGTTAAAGTCGCATTCCCAATGCTCGTAAAGTCCTCCGTGTGTTTTTAATTCTAGTGGTAGTCCCAAAGTTTCTTTGTAAAAACTGGCAAGTCTGTCAGGGTTAGGTGATTGAAAAATTAACCCACCTAAACCCAATGTTTTGATTTCTGTACTCATATTATATCATTTATGTTGTTTAGGTATCAAATATACATCATAAAAGTTATAATAAAACATTTTTGTACTATTTTTTTATTTTTGCATCATAAATGATGTTTGTATGAATAAAACTGTCGAGTTACTAAATCTTTGGGCAGACTTTGAAAGCAAGCACACAAGTGCAGAAATAGAAGATTTTTGTCGTTATATGCTGATAAAGGAACGGGAAAAAGAAAACATTTTTTCTGATGTGGCATTACCACCTGACAACCTGAGCAAGTTAGCTAAAATCACTGGTCGGGTTTCAAAGTTGCATAATACTTATGCTGTAATTGCTTTAAAGGAATGTGGACTATCCTCTATAGATGAGTTTGTCTATTTAAGTGATATTCATTTTATGGATAAGTCACAAAAGACCAAAGTGATTTACTCGAATTTTAACGAGTTGTCATCAGGCTTGTTGATTTTGGAAAGGTTGAAAAAGAAAAAGTTGATTTCAGAAGAGGACAACAGCAATGATAAAAGGTCAAAAAATATCAGTATAACGGCNAAAGGGAAAAAAATTTTGTTCTCTTGTTATGAAAAAATGAATACAGTAAATCAGCTTTTCTTTAATAAAATGTCCATAGATGATGTCATTATGAGTATTCAGTTGTTGTCAGCAACAGAAGTCGAATTTTCTAAACGTTGGTTAAACGATAAGTCTAAGTCGTTTGATGAATTAAGTTGAACGGTCGCTCTTAGGGTTGCCACTAACGTCCAGTACACCTGCCGTACGACCGATAGGGAGTATGGTCATGGTGTACATTGTTCTCGGTCCGTTTTTAATTAATCAATGCTCTATCGCCTTCAATTCCTTTTTNTACTCTCTCTTCGTATCCTTTAAAATAGAAAGGAATGTTATCTTCTTTCCCGTTTTCAAGACGCATTTTTACCTTGTCAAATGCTATAATTGAAATCTCAAATTTTGGTTGTCCTGTTACAAGAATTGGTTGGTTCAATGGTTCATACCAATAATACTTACCGCCAAAATTTCGACGAGCCACTTCAAAAATATATCCACCTACTTGCACGATTAAATCACTCATCATTTCTTCATCAACTTCGTCTTTATTTTGATGGAATTGTTCCAGTAGTTCGTCAAGAACTTTCAGACTATTAACACTAAAATCTAACGTTCCACCGAGTGCTTCGTTGTATGCTTCTACAATTCGTTCAGCATTGCCCGTCATATCTTGAATAAATTCCTTTTGAATATCATCTATTTGGTTTGACTCTGATTTATGATCGTCTTCTTGATTATTCTTACCTTTGAAAAATTTGAAAAATCCCATATTCTATTTTATTTAAATTTTAATGACCGAGAGCTCAAAGGAATATCGATACTCCCCCTTTTCAACCCTTAAAAGTGATGCAAATCAAGTATCAATATTTCAAGTTGGACGAGGCGGTTATGCCTATGTGGAGAATCAATTTTCCTTTGTTCTTATTTTGATGATAAATATAAGGCTTTCACTTAGATTACGGTAATTTATCTGGATCTGCCAATCATTTTATACTTAAATAGGATTAGATTGTTGAGTTTGGGCAATACGATGTACCCTGAGTCTTTGAAGTATTGGATATTCCGGAGCAAAGTGAGCCACCCTTGGGGAGAAGTATTCCGGAACAAAGCGCCTTCTTGCAGGGTGGCACTGCCATGCCTTTTCTTCCGGCAGACAGGTGCTATCCTCCTTCTTTGACCGACAAAAGTCAGCCCTCCATCCCACAAAAAGCCAGGAATACACCTAAAAGAAATACAGTCCATCATCCGGTCTCACTGAATGGCAAATATTCAAAAGCCGCCCGGCTTAGTAATTTAATTTGGAAGATTTTGGGTGGGCTTTTGTAATATTGGCTTAATGTTTGGTGGTTCGTGTTTGTCTTTTTATAGCCTGTTTTGACGGATTATCCATCATTTGTTGCATTGTCATTAAAAATATTCTTATCCCATTTCCTGTATTCGTAATATTTTGATTTGGGTTCACCAGTCCAACCGTTTATGCCTTTTAGGGGTAGCATTATCAGGTGTATGTATAGAACCGGTATAAAGAAAAGTGCATAAACAATAAAAGCAACCGCTCTTCCAAAATACATCGAAAGCCCAATTACAACAATTAAAGACAATAGATACTTAAATAATTTTCTTGCCCTGGTTCGTTCTTCAAAGCGTCCTAAAAGTATATGTCCCAAAGCAATGGTAATGCTTACGATTGCTATTTCAAACCAAAGTGAATCTGTTTCCCACATATGTATATTTTCAGTTTAATGTTTTGTTTGTTGATTTATTTCTGTCTGCAAGAACATTCGTAATGCTCACTAATATATTTAATTGATTCTATGCAAAGTTCTTTTAATGCTGATAATTTGATGTCGGAAAGTTNTTTCACATAGATACAGGCTTTACTCATTTTGAATTTACCAAGGTCAGCTAAAACTAATTTACTTCTTTCTGTGTCTGAATAAACGTATAATGTAATTGCTGATTTTCTCGNGGAAAACCCAAGAACCGGTGCATCTCCTTCGCNGCCGCTTGCATATTTGTAATGATAATTGCCAAACCCGATAATGGTCTGGCCCCACATTTTGGGTTCAGAGTCAGACCATTCCTGCATCAGCTCAATCAGTCGAAAACTGTCCGCTTTTTTCTGTTCGTTGTCAACATATGAGTTCACAAAATCTACTACGTCTTGTCCTGTATAAGTTGTCTTTGCTTTTGCCATATCAAGTTATTCAATCGTTTTCATTGCCAGTTAAAGTCGGGACTGCTGTCATAACATGACCGCTAACATTTTGCGGCTTGTTGTTCGGTCGGGTTTCAGAAGCTAAGCTATAATTTATTACTAATGCTAAAAGAAGTACCTAACTCTCCCGCAAGAGCGAGACACGTCAGCCCGCCTGACCAAAAACACGAGATCAAGTGATGCCTCCGGTGAAATCGCTCCAAAGCTGAGATAGTACTCTCCGGTCGGATCTTCTGTTATTTCCGGAAACGATAACGATAGTTTTCGAAATGTGTCAATTGATACCAATTGTCAACTTATTTTTACCGGGGTTAAATGCGTCAATACACAAAGCCATTTGTCATTAACTCTCTGGTAAACATCCGTAATCCATTCGTCAGCTTCCATTGGCTGTCCTTGCCAAGTTCCTGTATTTTGTCCACGACCAGTTACCATTGCTATATCTCCATAAACCTTTACTCTCAATATTTCTTTTGTCATTGTTGAATGTGATAACAAACCCTGTTCAAGGACGCTGAAAAACCTTTCTTGGGGTATAATTCCGCCTTGGCTGTCAACAAGAACCCAGTCAGAAGTGATACACTTTTTAATTTCGTCAACTTTGTTAGAAATGACGGCAATATTGAAGTTGTCTTCAATTTGTTGGAAATACTCTTTTAATTGTTCTTCTGTCATATTTTTTCTTCTTTCATTCTTTTTTCTATTCAACAAGTTTTTCAACCCATCTATTACAACTGCCCAATTTTCTGCAGAATGACTGGCTTTCTCCTCGTCATAATTGGATTGTGTAATGGTGAGTTCTGTTCCTCCTTCAATGGATTTTACTTCGTATGTAACCAAAAGATAATTTTCGGGTTTGTCTTCTAAACCACTCCAACTACTTAAATAGCTATAAGAAAGTTTATTGTTTGGCACAAACACTAAAACTTTTCCTCTGTCAATATATTTTGTTCCTTCGTATTCTCCCGTCCAAAGAATAGGACTGCCAATTTTCCAATCTGTTTCCTGATTTGAACCAAAGAAATATTGTTTTACAATTTCTGCATTGGTCAATGCTTCCCACACCTTTTCTACTGAGGCGTTGATATTCGTTCTATAAGTGCTTATGTTTTCTGTTATCATTGTTTATATTGTTATTGGTTTGTAATATAGTAAAATTGTTCTGCTGTTAAAGAGTTTCGTTTTAACGAGTTTGAAGTATCAGTCATGTTTAAAGCTCCAATTATTCTTGCTATTTTTTTCTTGTTGTAGTTCTATTTAATGGGTTGTCCTACAATGACAGCTAACGTCAGTATATACGCCACATGGCATATATTTTCCATTTGAAAGTAATTCTTTTATCAAATTTTCAAACTGTCTCGTCCTGAAAAATTTAACTTATCTACTTGTTTGAAGTAAACCTATTTCAAGACAATGCAAATGCCATTCTAAGCCCGTCGTCCCTGCTTTTGGAAACACCTTATCTGCGGCTCGGGCATCTGCCGTATAATTTTTAACCATTTTATATTTTTCGAATACTCCTTGAATGGCGCATATATAAGGTCACCAATCCGTTTTCGAGCCTACAACATAGGAGAAAGTAGCCTTGCTGTCTTTTCCAGCAATTGTCTGAACTTAGATCTGGACTTCCATTTAGCCGCATCAATTTTNNTTGAATGGCTTATATCTTCATAAAAAGCATTGCGTAGTTGCCTGGCAACTTCTTCGTCATAGACAATGGCATTCACCTCAAAATTCAAATCAAAACTTCGATAATCCATATTGGCCGTGCCGACTATGGCAATTTTTTCATCGGTTATCATCGTTTTGGCGTGAATAAACCCTTTGTTATATAAATAGATTTCAACACCTGCATTCAATAAATCGCTGTAATATGAATTTGCGGCTGTATTTACCAGAAAGGAATCTGAAACACCGGGAACTAAAAGTTTTACACTTATACCACTTAACGATGCTATGACAAGTGCATCTGTCAGACTTTCACCGGGTATAAAATATGGGCTTGTTATAAGTATTTCTTTTGATGCGAGATTAATTGCCTTTAAGACTGAAAATAAAATGGTAGGCGTTTCGGAATCGGGACCACTGGCGACAATTTGTACTACTTTATCGCCGGATTTGGCAAATGTACTTTCACGAGGGAAAAACAGTTCATCCGGTTGTAATTTTTCATTGGAGCAAANATTCCAATCACACAAAAAGAGATATTGAAGGTAATGTACGCCCCTACCATCAATGCGTAAATGTGTATCACGCCAGAATTGTTGATTGCTATTGTGGTGGTTGATGTACCGGTCACTTACATTGATACCTCCCACAAAAGCGGTCTGACCGTCAATGATGATTATTTTTCGATGATTGCGGTAATTAATCCGGTTGGCCAGGAAGATAAAATTGATTTTTAGGAAAGGAAATACATTCACGCCATTCTTTATGAGCCGCTTCGCCAGATTTTTTCCAATGGAATGACTGCCGAAATCATCGTAGATAAAACGAACCGCTACTCCCTGTCTTGCTTTATCAATCAATATTTNTTCTATCTGCCGACCTATTTCATCATCCTCGTAAATGTAATATTCCAAATGAATATGGTGTTTGGCTTCTTTTAGCGCTTTTATCACTTCGGGGAATTTATTTTCTCCATTTAGCAGCAGTTTTACTTCATTGTTAGCCGTCAAGGGGCTTTGTGTGTCTTTAACCAGCATATAGGCCAATGATTTGTGGTCTTTGACTGCAGCGTCATTTTCTTCAAAAGTTTGCTTGGAATAGTGGTATATGAGTTCACTTACCTGGTCGGATATTTCTTCATTGGCAANAAGTTNTTTCGAGTACATTTTTCTGTTGCGGTAGTTGACCCCAAAAAGAAAATAGAACACCATTCCGCCAACCGGAACAAAAAGACCAANTAACAGATACGCCAATGTTTTGGTGGTGGTACGGGTATCATAAATGATCCGTAAACAGACCATCACCAAAANAGCAATGTACAGGATTTCGAAGAATATCAGCCAACTCATATCATGGATTGATTCAAATATATGTGTTGAATCAATTGTCAATTTTTATCCATTTTCTTATCCTGAATGAAATAATAATTTGAGCAATGCCCAACGTGATAAAAGCAACGGATAGATAAATAATGGTAATCAAACCTGTAACGGCCGGATTCCAAAGCAACATAAAAGAAAAGAGCAAGCCTGTAATACCTGTAGCGAGCAACCAACCCCAGTTTTTGAAGCCCAATTTGTTTAGCTGTACAGCCCAACCAATAGTCATAGTAGCTCGAAATATCATTGCAAATCCGACATAGAACAACAGAAAGACAACAGATAGGCCCGGATTTGCAATTAATAAAAATCCAATTAGCAGGTCAATAATTCCACCTGCAAGATTCCAGCCCCAGCCACTGATTATTTCTCTGTTTGCAATTGCGTAGATAGTTTCAAATAGCCCCGAGACCAATAAGGTAACGGCGAAAANAATGCTCAATGCAATCAGCGAACTGATGGGAGTCAAAAGTGTCCAAACTCCCATTAATACGAAAACAATGCCCAGAATCAATAATAAATACCAATGTCTGGCAGAATTTTCTACGGTTTCAAAATTGTTTGTATTCATGATTGTACGTTTTTTACTGCATATTGTGTCCGGCTATCTGCTTCTCCGTTTGGCAGAAACTGTCCTGCCTGACTGCCAATGGTATGGGACCTGGTGATGTTCCGGATTTTTACCAGTAATCTCCAACCGAAGAACTACTTTTCAAATATTGTAATCCCGCACGAGCGGGACAACGAATTACTCCACCGGTCATTCAGCCACACCGGGGTATCAGGCATGCCTGTCTCTATCGTTAATCCTCAACAGCGTCAAAGTATTCTACTTTTACTTCTGATTTGTCTTGTTTAATCAGTTTTATGTTGTCATGGTCAAGTTGAAAATAGTCGGTTTCTGACCAACTCCAACCTTTTTCTTCCCGCATATTCACTCCGTCTGCTTTAAAAAAAACTGCGATTTCATTTCCTTTGGTAGTTAAAACGATTTCGACAAATGATTCTTGGATTGTTGCTGTGTTTGGTGTTGTCGGGCAGTCTTCAAGCCCTTGTAGTGCAGTCATGTCGTTTTTAAACCACCGTCTAAGGAAACCTAAATGCTTATCAGAGCATTGATAACCCAAATCTAATGCTGTCAAAATTTCGCATTTCAAATTATCTCTTTTGTCCGTGTAGTCTCCGTCCCACCAACATTCACTACCGATAAAAGTCGCTATATAACCTAATGCTGCTTTTTCGGGGTCTGATATGGTCTTGCAGAATTCTTTGTTGATGACAATAGAAGCATTGCTGTCCCGCCAAAGAAATTTTACTGTCTTGTCTGCAAGTGCAAATGTTTTTGTTGTGTCAGCATTGGCACCTGCGCTTTTGTAAGAGCTACCTTTTACCTCTCCGAAAGATGCGAGGAAGATTAGAGTTGTTAAATATAAAATTTTCTGCATAGTTGTCGTGTTACCGGGTTGCTTAATAACATCTGCATATACGCCAGATGGTGTATATTTTACTATATTTTACCATATAAAAGTAATCCTTTTTCTCAAATTTCCAATCTATACAGCGGGCTTTTTATTTCCTTTCTCAGTTTACTCGTTACATTCGTGTAAATCTCCGTTGGATATTCCGGAGTAAAATGAGCCATCCATCTGGCAAAAATGATAGTAATCACCTAAGAGAAATACAGGCCTTCATACGGTCTCGCTGAATGGCATACTGAGCTTGTCGAAGTACAAAATTCAAAAGCCATGCTGGCTTAGTGGCTTAAGTTGAAAGATTTTTGATGGGCTTTTGTTTATTCGGCTTAATATTTAGCGGTTCGGGCTTTTTGTCGGGATTTACATTTCAATCGCTCTAACAATATTAGCAACCTCATTGATTAACTCCGTTTCGCCTTTATTTTCATTAATTATTAAATAGTCGGTTTTATAGTTTCTTCGCCTCACCTTTTCATTTATCATTAAGACTTGGTCATCAGAAACATTGATGTGAATATCTTGGTTTCTGGATTTTACTCTACCCAAACAGGTTGTGCTGTCTGCATAAACTCCAATAGTAGTTACTTTGAAATCCTGATTTAGGTTCTGTATCATTCTATCAAAATATTGGGTTAATCCTGTGGATTCAAATACAAGTTTGTCGGATTCCATTAGACAATTCCTAATGCCTATTTCAATCTCGTCAAAAACCTGCATCAAGTATTCTTCATTGTCAACAGCCCTTTCTTTCTTAATTCTTTNTGCCCAATCTTCAACACGAATAAAATTTATCCCAAAGTTTTNTTCAAACAAATTTCCAATGAAAGATTTCCCACTTCCTTTTTGACCAATCAATAAATAAACAGACGACTTTTTCATTTTCACTCTTTGTCTATTGTTGTCGTTTCAGCTGCCATTTCCAAAGTAAACCATTTTCGGGGTCGTTAATTTCTTCAACTTTGGTAAACCCACATTTCTGCAAAACTTTTGTTGATGCATTTTCTTGTCCAAGAGTATGGGCAATTATTAATTTTACCGTTTCGTTTTTAAACGCATTTTCAATAAGTCCCTTAGCTAATTCAGTTGCAAGCCCGCGGTTTCGGTATTGGTGTGCAATTTCATATCCGATTTCAATAATGCCTTCAACTGTCGGTTTGCCTTTATACCCACAACTACCAATAAGCGTGTTGTTCTGTTTGTAAATGGGGAAATAAGTCCACCAATTTTNTTCTTCTTCACTCTCTTTCAGCCTGGAAATTGAATACTTTAATGGGGCAACTCCAAACTCTGTCCAATTGTCTTGAACATTCACGTTTAGTTTCTTTGCAAGATTTTCATTCCCTTGAATTGCGGCATTTAATGTTTCAATGTCGCAAGGAATAAGTATTAAGTTTGCAGTTTTAACTATCATTTTATTCTTTTCTATTTATTGTCAAGTCATCCATCATTATAGGTTTAAAAAATGTCTGCAAGTTGTTTGGGTTGCGAAAGGAATGGCGAGTGTCCTGCTTTTAACTCAAAGATTTTGTCAACGGGAAGTCGCTCTACCATTTTCCTTTGTAGTCCGTAGGTTATTGTGTTGTCAAGTGTTGTGTGTATGTAAACCTTCTTCACTTTTCCGTAACGGTCATCAGAAAGTTTTAACGGTGTCCCAACAGGTGCGTTTGGTTCCATTGTCAAAAGTGAACTGCTTAGAAATATATCTTCTTCTGAACAGTCATTGTAAAATGCGTCCTTGTAAACCTCTTNTTTGGGAATATGCCAACCTTCCTGCTCGTTAAAGATGAGATTGGAAACCATTAATGAAGTAGAGTCAGTCAACGCTGTGGCAACCATTGGCTCTCCATTTGGTATGAGAAAGGCACAGAGGTAAACTAATTTATCCACCTTGTCTGGCATACGCTCCGCAACCGATGAAATTACAATGCCTGCTCGGCTGTGTCCGATGAANNAGACAACCGGTTCGTTGTATTTCTCCAACACTTTGCAAACAGCATCCACATAGCTGTCAAGCGTAACTGCACTTATTGGTGTTGTATCTTGTCCGTGAGCAGGTAAATCAATGGCTTCGGAAGTGTTGCCGTTTTTGTTAAGTAATGGTTGCATTTTATACCAGCACCACGATGCGTGGAATGAACCCGGCACAAATACAAAATGTTTAGGTTTAGAATCATTTTCCATACGATTTGTTCTTTATTGGTGAGTATTGCTTTTGTTGTCTTGGTTGAAGGAAACCAAAGTCGCTGTCAGAGGTGAAAGGAGTAAAATTGTCTTTTTCATATCAATTGTCGTTAAGTTGATACTCATCTGTTATACTTACCGCGAACGAAGATGGGACTTGCGCCGTACAGAGAAAAATTCCGCCAAAGGCGGAAAATTTTTTACTGTATGGTGCAAGTCTAGTGTTGACGTTGGTACCGACCGGATGGTCGGCTACCAACGTCCAACACTAGACGTAGTCCCATCTTCGTTCGCCAAGTTGCCGACCGTAGGGAGGTATCTTGGCCAACAATTGTATTTACGCCATATGACGTAAATATCGCATATAAAAGTACTCCTTTATTTCATAAATCAAACTATCAAGTGGACTTTTTACACTCTTCTTTATCGTGTCCCCAATAATCCTAAGCCTGGCGCAATGTCATTTCTTCCTTCAAGGTTAGTAGGATCAACACTCCAATGCCCTGCTACTCGCATTAACAATTCTTCATCTACATAAACAAGGTCTTCACGCTCATAATAATTTTCATCATTAGCCTCTTCAGAAAATGTGTTAACCAGGTTTAATGTCTGTTCAAACTCTGTAGGTTGACCTTCTACTGCAATATTCTCACAAGCTTCACCTAAATAGCTATACACTCTTACTACGTGTCCATTTATTGCCTTGACCCAACAATGATATTCAACTACTCTATGTGTACAGAAAAACTGTGCTTCACCAAATTCCTTACTCAATGATTGCAAAATTTTCTTTACCTCTTTTAAACGCTTTGGGTTGTCACCAGAAGGAAGTCCTAATCCACAAGCCAAAGTCCACTCACCGATAGTAGGAGTAATAAAAACTGATCCTTCGTATGCTTTGATAATCCCTTTTTTCCAGTTACAATCAGAAATGTTTTTAAGATGTAGCATTTCAGNCAACTTTCTTTTATTATCAGTCCTAATGGCAATCCACATGCATTTGAAACCAAAATTAACCGGTGTGTCAGGGGATAATTGACCTACTTCTGAATTATCGTAGGAAGGAAGGTCAGTGTACTCCTGTGCAGATTTTCTTTTTAAATAAATCTTGACATTTATAATCAATACAATTATAAGGCAAATTACCAGTAATACTGTTGCTACATTTGTTATCATATTTTATGATTTACATTTAGAGGTTAATTTCTCAACAATAATATAAAATAAAACCTATTTTATTGAAGAAAATACACAGTACATGACAAAAATATATAAAATATTCTACATATATTGTGGTTTGTTTTTCAATCAATAATAAAACTACATAAATGAAGATTAAGGTGCGAGATAATCATTTTATCACAGCCGTCCGAAAGTTTTTAAAAACAGGGGATTATTGGGTTGAAACGCCCTATTTAAAAGGGTAAAGTTAATTGAACGGCGGAATTATGTCCATCAAAGAGGGTTACTTGAGGCGGTTTTTTAGCCTTTTTACTATGGGCTTTAGTTCATTACTATAGCACGAGAATTTATTTCCATCAGGGAAAAATAGAGAATGACGCACAACGGTTTGCAGCTGCACTCAGTTACCAATTTTAAGCACCAGCTTTGGCACGAAGAACTGTCGTTCAAATATATACAAATGCCCTATGAAGCACGACATCGCCACTTGCGTGCAGATGCTGTTAGAGTCTGGTGCTTTTATGTCAGTCAGTTATTATTAATTTGTCTGTTGTTATAGTTTTGTTGTCTTGTGTTAAGTGGATAACGTAAAGTCCCGCCGGTAAATTGTCTCGTCGCAAAGTAACTGTCTGCCCTGAAATGTTTTTTATTTGTTTCACTTGTTGACCTTGTAAATTGTAAACTATCAAGGTTGCGTCTTTGAAAACATTGTCTGTCTTTAAGGTTGTCGTGTATGAAAAGGATTTGGGAAAATAAGTACATCTTTTCCGGTATTGTTTTCATCTATACCTGTGGTCGAGCAGGTATTATTGGTTTTAATTAAAATTTTAGATGTATAAGGTTGTAATACTATGCTGCCACAAACAATATTACTATCTAAATCTAAATATTCATCCGTGCCTAAACTAATTGTTACAACATTATCAGTTTGATTAATAAACAGCGAATCGTCACTTGTCGGTAAAGTCCAGTTCACAAAACTACTTTTAGTATTTGCATCGTACCCTGTGTTTGATTGCCATGTTGAAAAATCATTGGTATTTGATGGCGGAATAAATACATAATTATTTGCATTATAGGGCTGGAAGTAATAATTAGAATCAATTATTCCATGTTTATAACCTCCGGTGTTATCCACCATACGAAGTACATAAGCAGTTGGGTCTTTTGCAAACAGAACATTCTTTTTTACGGTCATACCGGTCATTGGAGTGGGTATTAAAGAACCCATTAAAATCAAGTAAATAATTTCCTCCATAGACAACATTGCCAATTACAGTGTTATTGTTTGTTCCGCTGTTAAGAAATATTCCCTTTTGCTTCGGTCATAAATTGTATTATCTTGAATTGTGCAGTGATTAACACTTAAATCAAAATAGATAGCAGGGGTAATAAAAGACCCTGAAGGTGTACCATCAGTATTGCCATCACTTTTGCTAATAAAGTTATTTCTAATGATATTGAATTTAGAACCTATTCCAAAACTTTTTATCGCTGCACCATCGTTAATAAGTAACATTGCATTTTTAATAATATTGCGCTCAATAACATTCCATTTTCCATCTATCGAAATTCCGCAATAACCCGCACTATCAATATTATTATGATGAATATGACAACTATCAACAAATGCACCCTTAATAGAGGATAAATTTATTTCCATTCCTATTCCACTGTTTTTGAAACCTCCATTATTTCTGAAAATATTATGATGAACTTCAGCTTTAACGCAACTTCCATTTAAGTAAATGGCTAAGCCATCAACTTCTCTAAAATAACTATTTGAAATTTCAACATACTTACCTTGTTGGTCAATTCCATATTTATATTGCCTTGCAAAATTACAATTGTCAATAATAATATTTTGATTTGTGGAATTAAGTATAGCAACGCCGGATTCTGTTTGTTTTTCAAAAGAAATATTGTTAATTGTTATATTCGTAACACCTGATTTTAACAAAATCCCGTATGGTCTTACAGAGGCTTCACATAGAAAATTGTTAGGATCTCCTGATATGGGATGATAATAAATTTTTTGACTTGTGGCATCATATTTCCATTCTTTTCCTGTAGTTAAATAAGAAATATGGTCATATAAAAAATAGCCATAATTTACTGTTGGTACTCTAAGTGTAGGATTCAGGTAAGTTATTGTAGAGCTTGTAGAAGATTTTACAGGACTTTTTCCCAACACCATTGAGCTGTATGAACGCATACTTGAGACTGATTTAATATTGTAGGGGAAATACTACTCAATTCAGCATCGATCAAGGTACTGTTTGTTGTTCCGGCATCTACTGTCAGATAATGAAAGACCTTCATCCGGGTATCGGGCAAGGATCTGTTCCTGGTTATTTACAAAAAAATTCACAACAGGTTGAATGAAATTTGCCTGCCAATAAGTACTGACAGGTGTCCAGTTAAGTACAGAATCTGCGCCACTTATAATTGGTTTACTCCCAACTCCGTATGATGTAATTACAAAATTACTTGCGACTGAAACGGTTATTTGATCTCTAAAAACATCACCACTTTTTAAAAATATAGTGTCTATTGGAGCAGATGTCGCCAATAAGGCATTCAAAGGAGCAAACGAATTCCATGGAGATATCTTAGAACCGGTTCCACTGTCTGTCGCACTTGATGATACGTAATAATTTTGAGCTTGAGTCTCAATCCCCAAAATAAAATGACAATAATGATTGGTAAGATAATTTTCATTATGTACAGATTTTAGATTCATATTTTGTATGACTTGAAATTTATTAAAAAGTTTAATCGTCATTCGTTTTTTTACTACGTCTAATTATTTCTCGTCTTTAAGCATTGCCACTAACGTACAAAGTGTTATTTTGGGTAGCTTTACCTCTCTAATACCACAAATGGAAAATAATTTTNTGCATCTACTTCATCTCCTGCTTTTGCACTCTTATATCTTTCTTCCCNCCAAGCACGCAGTAATTCAAAATTTTTATTGGGAACATCCCATTCAATGATCATTGACCCATAAATACCGTTTATCTTTGGTATCAAATCATATGCAGACTGGAAAANATAGGTACCCGGCAGTTTTAAAACTTTCTTTTTNNGATGCTTTAAGGGATACGTTTTTGTAAAAGGCATATTAATATCTCCTATTACAAATATTGTTTTTGCATATTCATTAATTCTGTCAATAGCTCCAGGATGTAAAGCATCTATACGAGAAAATGTATATCCCGAACTCTTTTCTCCAAAGGACTCTATTTNTTCCCAAGTAGTATCCCGACTTATTTCATACACTCTAAAACTGGAATCCGGCAAAAAGATAGGAATACACCTAAGAAAAACACATTCCATCATCCGGTCTCGCTGAATGTCATACTGAGCTTGTCGAAGTACAAATATTCAAAAGCTGCCCGGTTTAGTGGCTTAATGTGAAAGATTTTTGGCGGGCTTTTGTATATTCGGCTTAATGTTAGTAGCAGTTTTTATTCATTCAACAGCCAATCAATTACGTTCAGTTTTCGAATACCGTCTAGGTTTGTATTGTCAAAATCGAGCGTTAAAATATATTTCGGGTAGTTGTCTTTGATGTTTCTAAATGCCGAAACTTCTCTTTTATATGTTTTTTCATCATTAATAGTAAAAGCAACCTGATAATATTCTCTTTCGTTATTGGGTTTTTGTACTACAAAATCAATTTCTTTGTCGTTGTTTTTTCCGGCATACACTTTTCCACCACGTCTTAAAAGCTCGAAATACACTACATTTTCAAGTTTATGTCCTAAATCGGTATCGTATTTATTTGTTGCTGTTATGTTTCTCAATCCCAAGTCCACCAAATAATATTTTTCATTGGTCGTCAGCAATTCTTTCCCCTTAATATCAAAACGCGAAGCAGGATAAAGGATATAGGATTTGGTTAAAANATCCAGGTACTTGATAATGGTGTTGTGCGATANTTNTTTCTGCGAATTTTTGTTGAGTTCCACAGCAATGTTTGTAGGCGAAATGAACGAACCAATGCTGTCAAATACAAAGCTGATAACACGATGCAGGTTATGGATATTCCGGAGTTTGTAGCGTTGAGCAATGTCTTTGATAACAACTGTATCGTAAATAGATTGCAGGTAATCGTTTGCCAGACTTTCGTTGCTTTGGGAAAGTGTTACAGCTTCGGGAAAACTGCTTGAATTCATGTATTTACGGAAAAGACGGTCAATGTTTTTTCNTTCTTTGTGTGCCAAAGCATATTCTTTGAATGAATAGGGTTGCACATTGATAGCGATGTATCTTCCTGTCAGAAGCGTTGCCAATTCGCTGCTCAGCAAATAAGCGTTTGGACCTGTAACATATAGGTCAATGTTTTNTTTGGTAAAAAGGCTATTGATGAGCTTTTCAAAATCGTTGACCAACTGCACTTCGTCCAAAAANNCGTAGTACTTTTTATCGGTTTTTATTTTTTTGATGATTTCGTCATAAAGTACTGTCCAATCCGTTAAATGCAGGTTTTCTCTTTCTTCAAAATTCAGAAAAATGATACTGCGAGGCGAAATTCCGTTTGCGGTCAATTCGTTTTTAAATGCTTCCAAAAGCGTAGATTTGCCGCTACGTCTAATACCTGTAACAACCTTGATTATGTTTTGATCTTTGAGTTGACGGAGCTTTTGCAGGTATGTTTCCCGTGTTATCATTGCCTTTTACTTTGTGTAAAGATAATAATTATTGACGAAAATTCAAAATACATTCATTTTTCGTCAATAACTGAAAAGGACAAGTTATATCTTCCTGTTTTAACTGACAAAAGTCAACCCCATGCGGCAAAAAGACAGGAATACACATAAGAGAAATTCAGTCCATCATACGGGCTGGCTGAATGGCAAATATTCAAAAGCCGCCTGGCTTAGTGGCTTATTTTGGAAGATTTTTGGTGGGCTTTTGTATATTCGGCTTAATGTTAGCCGTTCGTTGTTTTCTTTTCGTCATATTCTTTAATTTGTTTCTTGGTTGTCAGTCCTCTCCAACTTTGTTCAAGAACTTCTTTTATCAATTNTTTGTCATAAGTATGTGTCCACATACAGATGTACGGATAATTTTTATAATGGTCGGGCAAATGAAAAATTTCAGGATGACTGTCTAAATATTTATCTCTGATTTCAAAGTCAAGTCGTATTGGAATAAATTCTCCGCTCTCGTGAAGTCGGCACATTAGTTTACCCCGAACTTTTACGGATGGTGTTCCTTCGTGAGAAATACTTTCTTCTGTATCAGGAAAGGTCAAAGCAATATCCTTCACTACTTCAAAGTCGGCATAGGTAAAGTTTACGGTTTTGATTTTCATCGTCAATTTGTTTGTGTGCTTACAGCCCAATAATTTCCAGCAAAGTCATAAAATGAACCTCTTGTGTCTGGGTCGCCTTGTTTGTTAATAGGTTTCTCAATTTCTACGCAACCATTTTCAATGGCTTTGTCAAAAGCTTTAAAAACGTCAGGAACATAGATATGAAGCATTGTCTTGTTTGCTACATAATTTTCGGTGCTATCACTAAGCATAATCACAGTATCGTCCAACTGCAATTCAATATGAACAATTTTACCGTTTTCGTGGTCAAATCGTCTTAAAATTTTTGCATCAAAAATTAAAGTTAATAAGTCCACCAACTTTTGAGCATTGTCAACGATTAGATATGGCGAAAGTGAGTTGTAGTTTTCCGGTTTGTATGTTGTCATTTTTTGTCAGTTTTTATTTTGTGGATGTCGCTTTACAATGACGGCTACATCTGCATATACGCCATCTGCCGTATATTTTCCATAAAAAGTAACCCTTTCACTCAAATTTCCAATCTATCCAACGGGCTTTTTAACTCTGTCTTGGCTTATCCTGTCCCGTCCTGAAAAAATTCCATTCATCCACTTTTGTGAGTCAACCTTTTTCGGAACTATGTAATGTAAGATTTACTGCTTCGGTAATATACCGGTTCAAGATTTTGTCCTCCGGCAGGTCGGATATCTTTTAATGTTCTTAATGCTTCTCATATTTGAGTTTCCCGCATCTTGTAAAATCTTCTCCCGGTCTGCCAACTCCTTCCCACGCCAAAATGTGAAAGTTAAGTGGCTTTTGAATGCCATAATTGCACATATATTTTCACCGTTGTATGTAAAATGAGGGCTATTCCACTTTATCGTCTCTTCTCCATCAGGTATTGCTTCTGAGATTATTTTCCGCAAATGGATAATTATTTCCTTCGCGAATTCATTTGCCTCGTTGATGTATTGGTCTATCCTACTATCCTTTTTCATTTGTTATTTTTTATCCGGAAACCTTTCACCTGCCAAGTTAAGTTTTATATTGTATTCTAACAATGCTTTTAATCCGGCTTATACTATTGCGAATCCTTCCATTGATTGCTACTATTCTAAAAGAGTATAATGAAATTTCAGCAAATTATTGCAGCTTTAATATTGCTGCTTGCTATAACCCCGGATGCGTTCTCTTACCGGGCTTGTAATCTTATACATATTACACCTGCAATGTGTGATGCAATAGGACAAATGCAATTTCTATATCATTCAATGGGGCATCAATGGAAAATTGGATTTCATCCCTCATCAGTCTGTAAAGCATGGACAATGCAAATGAAGCCGGATTGAATACCCGCCCCCTTGGCAGGTGTTAACCCCATAACCAAATTCAAATTTTCTTTATTTGAAAAGCACCGGTAACTATTCCTGCGGACGACATATCAGTCTCGACCGCTAATGCGCTATTCTATTACATGCTTTTCAGCTGCCTGCAGTACTGCCCCTACATTGAAAGCCTTCTGTGACAAGTCAGTAACGAATGCCACAACATTGCAATGGGACGCTACCCACCAACCCGCTTCCGGCGGAAGGGTGTACTCATATGTTCTGCTGAAGTTACTGCCAGGCACCAGATCTGTTCCGAGGATATCACCCGCAAGTGCGCTTAACATCGTCCTGAAGACATGGTTGCNGCCATAGTCCTTGACATATACTATGTTGTCGATCTGAGAATCTATGATCTTATCTTCCGTGATGCATACATGAAGCCGGAAGTCGCCGCTCGCCACAGCCTGCGGTTTGATATCCACCTTTGTGCGCAACTTCCGCGTCTCTGCATCGTATTGGTTTTCAATATCAATGACTACCCTGGGTATGCTTCTCAATTCTGATTCGATATTGCCCAAAATAGAGGATGATGTGAGCAGATACTCTTGCTGAGCATCATACAATTTCCTGTTAAGAGTGACTGCCGGCTTGCCCTGATAGCCACCCATCTCTTCTTCCAGCAAGTTGCCGTCCGGTGTGGTAAAGTTGTATTTACTCTTATATCCGTCCTTGGTGATTGGCAGCCCGAGGAAGTCGGTATGATAAGCGATTGCCACCACATTACCATTGTATTTATGTGCAAGATTGGAGATCTCCCGGCTGGCATTCGGGCAATTGGTGCATTGTACTCCGGTAAAATCCTCGATCAATACCACTCTGTCGGATACAATCTCTTTGACACGAGGCATGACGATTTCAGTTTCCTGGCAGCTCCAAAGTCCGAGTGCCATACCTGTCAGAATACATAGTCTAAAAATATTATTCTTCATTTTGAAAAATTAAAAGGTGGTCGAAACAGTTGCCTTCACGCCGCTGAATGCCGGCTCATACCGACATATACCTCCCGTACATACAATGCCCTCCACCTGCTTGATATAGCCCAATGAAAAGCGGTTGCTGCCGCGTGTATAAAAGGCGATGATGGACGGGTAATTATTGGCTTTTTNTGTTTTCTCGGGGTTGTAATCATAATTGTACATATCAGCAATGACAAAACTCCAGTGTGGCGCTATGGTCAGCTCTACCAGGCCAAATGCCCAGCTTCCATAATCCTGCCTGGTAGCCATCATCGNGTTCTCTACGCGTATGGCTGTCTTGCGATTAAATTTGTGTAGATACTCTATATAAGGGGTGAAGGTCTCTACATTGGGCGNCGCCACCTTGCCTTCATATATATACTGATTGTACTCCTGACGCTGGAGACCCAGGATAAACTGGTTCTTCTTGTTGGGCTTGAAGGTCACTTCTCCGTATATCTCCCGATATAGCTTGACATCATTGAGATCGTTGATATGAGAATAATTGACCAGGGCATTCCAATGGTCATTGAATCTATACTGCACATCGACCTGGAAGGCGTATTCTCCCATAAACTGGATGGCAGGGTTGTATCTGGATGTCAGTCGATAGGTATTTACTCTGGACATCGCCGGAATATAGTTGATCAGGCCGCGATTGAGCAGCAGGTTAGGATCGGTTCGGAATGAAAAATTCTTAGTACGCTTGCCTTCAATATTGATGCCCAGCCCATGGTCGGCATAGCTCAAACTGCCATAGAATACAGTTCCGGCCGCCTTGATGAATTTCCCGGCTGAAGAATCCAGGCCGATATGTCGAAATTCAGTTGGAGAATACATGACTTCCTGTGTTTTGTACGCTGCCTCCGTATAAAGCGTAAAGGGACCATAACTCAGCGTATTATATACTGTCATCGCATAGGTATTGGACTTATAGGTAGCAATACTGTCGATGGGTTCGTAATATTTAAGTACATTGTTGATGCCTTCGATGGTCGGATTGTCGAATGTCCTGGCTACAACACCGGCACCCGGGGACAGAGTAAGGGTATGCTTGGCTGCGCTGTCGCTGACCGTGATAAACCCATCGATGCTTGCGCCCTTGATGATGGCCCCATAACGATCAAACTGGAATTTCTGCTGTCCTGTAAAACCCTTGACCCGCCAGTTGGGTGTCAGATCATACGATGCACGTACACCAAACAGGGCATTGTCGATGGCAAGGGGACGCTCTTCATAGGCGCGGTAGATGATGCCCGAGCCTATCTGGTCATACAGGTATCCGCCGGCAACATTCAGCTTGTCTATCTGCTTGGCCACATACCAGTTGCCGATACCGATGCCGGTATAAGAGCCGCCATTGGGATTGAACAAGTAAGAATGGTTATATACATCCAGTCTAATCCCTGCCTCAAACCCCTTTGTGTTATAATTGACATTGAGCCAGCTGTCCGCACTGTAAAGCTGAGTCTCATACTGGGGTGTATTGGCGGCATTGATGGAGGCATCCTTCATGAAAANATTCAGGTTGGTCTGTAGCCCTCCGGATACCTTGCCGCCGGTAATTCCCTGCCCATATCCCTGCCATAACACCAGGAAAAAACCGAAAAAGGTCAACGCTAATTTTTGCATCTGAGGTTGAATAAAATTTTAATGTTTGCTGCAAAAGTATGCTTTTATTTCTTCTAAGCCATTTACAAAACAATAAATTATTGACAAAAATGAAGTAGCTTTGCGCCGTCCATTGAGAATAAAGGGGTTGTTTGTCTTAATATACGTGTGAAAATTGGTTAAAGTCTAGTTAAACACACTGCATTGAGCAAAAATAAACGTTCTTTATGGTTTAATAGATCGATATTTTTTTGCATTATTTAATTAAATTAAAAAGAAAGGATACAATGCGTTTTCAAAATCTATACCTTACTTTCATGATGCTGTTTGTAATTGGTGTAAGTACTCAGGCTTTCGGTCAGACCGATCTCCCATCGACCCGTGTCAAGACACTCGACGGCAAAAGTGTGACTCTTCAGGAAGTGATCAAGCCGGGAGTCATCACAGTCATTTCGTTTTGGGCCACATGGTGCGCACCATGCAAGAAAGAGCTGGATGCCATCAATGAGATATATGAGGACTGGCAGAGTGAATACGGGGTTGAGCTAATCGCCATTTCAACCGATGATGCACGTACTGCACCTAAGATCAAGCCAACCATAACCCAAAAAGGCTGGAAATATACCTTCCTCAATGATCAAAATCAGGAATTGCAGAAAGCACTCAATTTTCAGGCAGTTCCCCAGACTTTCCTGATAGGCAAGGATGGTAAGATCGCCTGGACGCATGCAGGATATGTACCGGGTGATGAAAATGAACTGGAAAACCATATTAAGGAATTGGCCGGAAAGTAACCTTGTATTGATGAATAAATTATTACATCCCGGGCTTAGGAAGAAGCCNTTTTTCTTNTTACTCCTCTTTATTTCCATGACAGCGATGTCTGTGATATCCTGTAAGCAGGATGACGGGACAGAAACAAAGGTGACTGTAGACGCAGCACCTGAACTGATCGCTAANAAAGACAGGATGAAGGGATATATTGACAGTGTCTTCCTGACACGATCAGAGGCGGAAGACTCCCTTTACACGACCAGGATGCTGTATGAAGATGCAAAGGCGATAGCCACAGGCATGAAACAAGACACGTCAGTACCTGAAGTATTGTTCAGGGCCGGAGCATTGGCAAGTGGAAGGAAAGACCCTACCAAAGCAATCGGTATTTGGGGTTTGATCACATCCGAGTTTCCGGAAAGTCGCTGGGCATCGGAAGCAGCGTTTCANAAAGCATTTACCTTCGACAATGACCTGCATGATAAAGAGACCGCNAAAAAGAATTATGAGGAATTCCTCAAAGACTATCCAAATCACAAACTGGCAGGTGATGTGAAGTTGTTGTTGCAAACTATGAATAAGACGGATGCTCAGCTAATTGAAGAATTTGAAAAGAAAAATAATATCAAAAGCAATTAAATAAGAACACATCTAATCCATGAGAATTAAATTTTTGGCGATTGTCCTGATGGTGAATTGTACGGTACTGTCCTTCGCCCAGGGTATTGAGTTCTTCCACGGCACATGGGAAGAGGTAAAAGCTAAGGCTAAGGAAGCCGACAAACTTGTCTTCGTCGATGCCTATACAACCTGGTGTGGCCCCTGCAAACGCATGGCAGCCAATATCTTTCCGCTTCCGGAGGTAGGTGAGTTTTATAATGCCAACTTTATCAACTACAAATTGGATATGGAAAAAGGAGAAGGACCCGACTTTGCCAGAAAGTACGGCGTACGAGCCTATCCCACCTTTGTATTCGTCGATGGTGACGGAAATATGGTGTTTAACCGGGTTGGCGGATCTGATGCTCCGGGGTTTATCCAAATGGGAAAGACCGCTGTTGATAAGTTCGACAAAAGTCCCGCCCTGGCTAAGAAATACGAAGGGGGCGATCGCAGCCCTTCACTCGTACTGGATTATATTAAGGCACTCAACGCTGCAGGCAAGCCGAGCCTAAAAATCGCCAATGAATATCTGGCCAATGAAAAGGATACCAAGTCGGACCTGTATTACAAAATCATATTCGAAAGCGCTNNTCTAAGTTCTGACTCCAGGCCCTTTTCCCTGCTGATTTCAAATGAAAAGGCAATCGCGAAGTTGGTCGGAAAACAAGCTTATGATAAGAGAGTATATAATGCACTGATCCATTCAGTCCAGAAAGGAATCGAGTATGATACCGAGGATCTGATCACGGAAGCTGCCACCACTGCAAGGAAGGTGCTTGACAAGGACAATGCCAGAGCCTTCCCCAACCATGTCGACGTATTAAAGGCTGACGCTGCCAACGACGGCAAGTTATATATCTCCAGGGTGGCCGAGCTCAACAAGAACCTAAGCTCAGGGACACTGATCGATCTTTCCGGTATCATCAAGACACTCCAAAGCAAATACAGCCATCTGGACAATGCACAATCCATCCTCGGTGTACTCTACAANAAGCTGGCAGATTATAGTGACGATCCGGATAAAAGACTTGATTATGCCATGTATCTCTCCGGGACAGGTGATAAGTCAGGCGCCTTGAAAGAAGCGAATAAGGCAAAGGAAGACGCCCANAANAAAGGCATCGACACTACAAAATACGACAATACCATCATCAAAATCAATTCAAAATAATTTAAACATGAAATACGCCAAGATACTGACTTTTGCACTGATCGCCCTCATGGTGCAATCCGGATTAGGGCAGGGAATGACCTTCGAAACCGGCAACTGGGCCTCCATCCTCAAGAAAGCCAANAAGGAGAANAAACTCATATACCTTGATGCCTACACTTCCTGGTGCGGGCCGTGCAAGATGATGAANAANAATGTATTTCCGGATGCTGCCGTCGGTGAATATTTCAATGCCAACTTTGTCAATGCTCAAATAGACATGGAAAAAGGCGAAGGCCCTGGTCTGGCTAANAAATATAATGTCAATGCCTATCCAACTCATCTGTTTGTCGATGCCAATGGTGACCTGGTTCACGTTGGCCTTGGCTATCGCGACCCCGCAGGCTTCATTGAACTGGGCAAAGAAGCCAACGATCCCGCCCGGCAATACGCTTCCTTAAAGAAACAATATGAAGCCGGCAAAAGAGATCCCAAATTGGTTGCCACTTATATGCAATTGCTGGCAGAGATGCAGGATCCGGCCGGAGATGCTGTTGCTGCCGAGTATTTTAAGTCACAGTCCGACCTGACTACCCCGGAAAATGTAAAACTCCTCGCTTCCTTTGCTATGAAGCCTACATCGCCCAACCACCATCTGGTGCTGGAAAATAAAGAGGTGCTGGCCAGGCAACTGGGATCGGACTTCCTGAATGAGCTGGCTTATTACTATTTTATCCCTAACTTCAGGAAAGGTGCAAGCATGGAGGATGCTGTAACTCAGGTCACTACCATTTATCCTGAAAAGGCAGATATCCTGACCTTTTACACAAAGCAGTATTATACACGCAGCAAAAAGGATATGAAAGGTTATGAAGAAGCTCTGTTTAACTATCTCACCCCGGAACATCTCGATCAGTTTTCATCCTCCGAGCTCAACAGCTATGCCTGGTATGTATATGAAAGTACCGAAGGAGCTGACAAGGCCAAGGCAGCTATTCCATGGGCGGAAGCCTCCGTCGCCAANAAAAGCGAATATGCCAATAACGACACCCTTGCCTGGTTATATTTCAAGGCCGGTGATGTAGAAAGGGCAAAGGAAATAGCCAGGAAGGCAATCGAACTGGGCAAGGCTGCCGGTGAGGATACCTCTTCTACCGAGGAATTGTTGCAGAAATAAAAGTAATGATGAATGCTGCCGGGATGTTTTAGGAAGTTCCTGAAATTGAAAGGCGACTACAACCCTTCAACATGTGCCTCATTGAGTCATTTGTCTTTAGAAGGATTGTGCATGGATGATACTGTCACCCGGATTGTTCCGGCCAGCATTATATCTCCGGTGTAAATATTAAATTCATGGGGATTCATGAGTTAGGTGAATTCAATTCCCGAAAAAGTAATTCGCCCGGTATTGCAATTAGACATTGGGAAATTCAGTACTACATTTGAGCCTGAGAGATACAAATCCATAAGTATGTAATGACGCATAGGCCAGATCAGAGATATAGGCCAAAATCTCAGGAATAACCATCCGGTAGAATCACTATTTCCACACATTTTGTATTTTTGCCCTGAAAATCAACCCAATCGCTGCTTAAGCGTTAATATTTAATCAAACGAACAGAGAAATGCATTTACATAACAGGGTTAATGGCCGTGAACTAAAGGCCAGGATGAGACAATCCGATGAAAAAAGGATTACTATATCATTTTATAAATACCACAAAATTGAAAACCCACAATTTTTGCGGGACCATCTGTATCTGGAATGGGCCAAACTGGGCGTCTTAGGGAGAATCTATTTGGCTAATGAAGGCATCAATGGACAGATATCTGTTCCGGAAGAAAGTCATGAGGCATTCAAAGCGGCTTTCGAACAACTTGACTTTATGCGTGGTATCAGATTGAATTATGCCGTAGATGATGACGGCAAATCCTTTTTCAAGTTGAAGATACTTGTAAGAAAGAAAATTGTTGCAGATGGACTTAATGATTCAACCTTCGATGTAACAAACTCGGGCATCCACCTCAGCGCAAAAGAAATGAACGAACTCCTCGAGCAATCAAATACAGTGGTGGTCGATATGCGCAATCATTATGAAAGCGAAGTCGGACACTTCAAAAATGCCATCCTGCCCGATGTGACCACCTTCCGGGAATCACTGCCTATCATAAGTGAAATGCTGGCTGAANNGCGCAAAGACAAAAACCTTGTCATGTATTGTACCGGTGGAATTCGCTGTGAAAAAGCAAGCGCTTATATGAAACACAAGGGATATAAAAATGTATTCCAGCTTGATGGCGGTATCATTGAATATACACGACAAGTCAAAGACCAGGGACTCGAAAATAAATTCATCGGAACCAATTTTGTTTTTGACGAACGGCTTGGAGAAAGAATCAGCGACCACATCATCGCCCACTGCCATCAATGTGGCGCACCATGTGATACCCATACCAACTGTGCCAATGACTTCTGCCACCTGCTTTTTATCCAATGTGAAGCATGCCGGCAAAAATATGAAGGCTGTTGCTCCCCTCTCTGCAAAGATTATCTGCATAAACCACAGGAAGAAAGGCTGGCTGCCGGAAAAGCAGGAATCTTCAATGGGTCAAAATTCGGAAAAGGCCGTTACAACCCCAAACAAATCGGAAAAAATGAACTGTTAAAAGAAAAATAAACGTTTTTGGTCGATACTTCTGTTTATTGGAAACTATTATGTATTGCAAAGTAGTTAAAAGAGTATATTTTTACCTTAAAAAACGAAAAATGGAATACAAATTGGCATCTTTTACAAATCGATTTGCTGCTTTGATTATTGACGGAATACTGATCCACGTAGCCGCAAAATTTCTGACATTCCCATTTGGGTTTGGATTCAATCCCTGGAATGTATTCAATGGCAACTTCCTGGATTTTGCAGAATATTCAGGCTATGTGGGAGTTATTGCCTTAGTATATTATGTGTTTATGGAATCTTCCTCTCGCAGTGCCACCATTGGCAAACAGGTGATGCAAATCAAAGTCCTTGATGAGAACGGAGACAACCTGACCTTGTCAAAATCAATTATCAGAAACTTCGTCAAGGTATTATGTGGCAATATTTTTATGCTGGGATTTTTCTTTGCGTTATTCACCAAAAACAAACAGGCGCTGCATGATATTCTTGGCACAACATTGGTGGTGGAAGACAGACCAGTTGCGGCTGATTCTCCATCCTAAGGCGACACGTATCTAAGAAGAACAGAGATGGGACCATTGGCACTTCACCACCAATGGGAACCATTCCTGTAACCCATCTCTATTGCGCTCCGATGATTTCAAACAAAGGGTCAAGGCTATTCTGACCTCATTCTGGAGACTGAAATTATCTATAATATGGGTGTGTTGTATTGAAATAATAACCGGAATTATAAAACATCTTGAGTGAAGGGAATGGTTACAAAATCATGTAACTGTAGTTCCTACCAATCCTTCCGCTAACTAATTTTTGTGTTTGATCCGGTTTGTTATCCTGTCCACAATCTTTTTATCATCCGGGTAAGCGACATCTAATACAGGCGAAGAGGACATGATTCCAACAGAAACTATATCCGTTAAAACCAAATGATCACTAATCTTGGTTTATTTTTTATAAATTATAATTGCAAAGCCATAAGTTTGCACCTTGTAATGATGCCGGACCCTATGCAGCTTACCATTCGCAATTTTTATTTAAGCTCGATCCCGGCCGGGATCTTGATCCGGTTGTTGGGTATCTTCTGTCTCTTNTTCAGTGTTTTCATATCAATCGGCCAACCTGTCTCCACCGACAGAGCAAGAGAGGTTTCTGAATATACAGATACTCTCGGGAGAACGGATACCACACACAATGACTTATTGGCCGACCTCTTCGACAACGACACTGTCATCGTTACTTATATGAGATATGGCGACTTATTCACTCTGCTACCCTTCGAAGACAGTTTGCTCTCACTATCTTTACGACAGATGGATGTGGCAAGAAGCCAGAATGTGGAATATTTTACCCTGGGCAATATCGGCTCGCCGGCATACAGCCCCTTAGTCCGACCGGTGACAAGGGGAGCCTTCGATATGGGGAATCACGGCTATGATCTCTACAGAATCACTTTCGACAACTTCCGTTTCTACAGGCCTGCGACGCCGTACTCCCATGTGCGATATGGGACAACAACCGGAATCCGTGACGATAATATCTTTACCGGCAAACTGAGCCGCAATTTTGCCAAGAAACTTACCGTCAATGTAGACTATTCCCGGTTCAACCAGGTAGGAGAATTTCTTCGTGACCGCATGCGAAACACTACCTTCGGAGTAGGATTTGAGCAAAGCCATTGGAACGGCCGGTACAAGACACATCTGATATACATTTACAACCAATTTCTAAGAGATGAAAACGGTGGTGTGGCGGAGTATCTCACCGATATCACAGGCATATCCGGCAAGAGACTCAGCATGCCTGTCAATATCAGCAATGGCGGTTCACGATACCGGGAATGGGGCGTCCTGCTCAACAATGACCTTACCTTGCTTAGAAGCAGGGATAGCCTGTCTGCATCTTCCGGCAAAGGGCTGCACATCGGGTACGAAGTGAGTTACCATCGCACCGCCCATACTTTCTACGATACAGACGTCCGGACAAAAGAGGATTCAACCTACTACCGGCTATTCAATACCGACACACGAGGCATCAGAAACAGTTATATCCATCAGGTCTTCCTCAACCGAGCCTATATTTCTGCGGAAGGAAAGACACCGACTACCACAGGCGTAACATCGGATTATCTGCGCGGCGGAATAGCCCTTGAGCGTAATTTTCTAACCTATCTTCCTACAGACTCGGCTTTCACGTTACTCAAGCTGGAAGGAGCCGGACACTGGAACCTGGCCAAGGTAGCCGGAGTCAGCGCCAAAGGTTACTACTTGCTTAGTTCGCTGACTCCTGTTTTCGATGTCGAGGGTACGCTTTCAGGCAAGTTGATCAAATGGTTGCATGCAAGGGCATGGATCAGACTCAGCAATCTGCCGCCATCTTATATTTTCAATCATCTGAATCTCAATTCCTCAAGAATATTCCATGCCGAGGCNAAAAACATTTTCCGAACCTATTTCGGTGGAGCTGTTAACCTGCCGGGCATAGGCCTGGAATTATCCTTGCATCAGAACATCGTTACCAACCATACCTTTTTTGACAATGATTGGAGAATGCAGCAAACAGCGAAGGCTATCTCCGTAACCGGAATACAGGCTCAATATAATCTGAAGGCAGGCCCATTCCATCTGGACAACAGTGTCTTGTGGCAGGCAAGTACCGACAAGGACATCCGAGTTCCGGGCCTGGCAGGAAGTCATGCCGCCTATTGGGAGGCATCACTATTGAAAAGAAGGCTATTAATTAATATTGGTGCTGAAGTCAGATATCTCACAGCTTTTGATCGAATAGGCTACAGCCCTTTGCTTTTCAGCTTCTACAATACTGATGCCGGATTCCAATCCTCCATGCTTACCTACGACGCCTTTATATCTTACAAAATAAGGTTGTTGCGTGGTTTTATCAGAGCTGACAACATCAACAGCCTGTATGACAACAGCGCCCAATACCAGATTGCCCCCTATCCAATCGATGCATTTGCTATCCGAATCGGATTTGACTGGATATTTAACAATTAATACCGACTTGCTTCTATAACAGTATTAAACCGAATGCCGGAAAAAGGATGCGGCTGCTATTCCTTCTAAACAAACTTTGATAAAAGTTCTTTGTACGAATAACAAATTGCACTCATTAAATTTCCGGATTTAGCTATAAATAAAATCTCCGCAGGTTCAGCCTTATGAAATGTGTCATTTGAAGGGTTGAACAGAAGCTACTACAAATAAATGGTATCTGCTTGTTGTCACTTTTTGCAATGATCTTACTATTAAATAGCAGCATAACTTTTCTTCATAATGAAATTAGTATGAAAGATGCTAAACACACCATAATTCGTTCTGCAGTGTCCAATTATTAATTTATTCCTAATTTTACAATGAAATCATATTGTCAGTCGATATGATTCCCGTTGTGCTATATGTCCAAAAACATTGACTTTAATTTACTTTTAAGGGTAGTAAGATTTTCCTTCGACTACAAAAGGATGTTCTATGCTGCCTTGATAATGGCTCTCATGCTGGCTCCATTAGGGGCATTGCGACCCTATTTGATCAATCTCGGGGTGGACAAATACATACTAAATAGCGATATGTCCGCATTATTGACACTCTGTTGGGTCATTGTAAGCCTGGTCATTGTGGAAGCAGGCCTTCGNTTTTTCTTTAATTATCTCACTGAATCTCTCGGAATTCATGTTACCCGAGACCTGCGTATCAAAATATTCAATAAAATTGTAGGTCAGCGAGTCAGACAGTTTGACCAGACTCCAACCGGTATGTACATCACCCGCATCATCAATGATATTGAAAGTATCAAGACGATNTTTTCTGAAGGTTTGCTCACCATCATTGCTGATATCATTACCATCATTGCTATCCTGATTATGATGTTTGTGACCAGCTGGCAACTGACTCTTGCCTGTCTGGTAGTGATGCCGCTGATGGTCATTGCCACGGTTATCTTCAACAAAAAGGTCAAAGGTTCGTTTCAGCGTGTCCGCGCCCAATTGGCCAATATGAACGCCTTTCTTCAGGAACATCTGTCCGGAATGACCATCATTCAGGCTTTCAACGCACAGAAAAGAGAAGCTGCCAGGTTCAGGGAAATCAACCGAAATTATACCCGTGCCAACCTTGATTCTGTACTCTACTATGCAGTATTTTTTCCTGTTGTAGATATCATTTCTGCTGCCGTGCTGGGCCTCATGGTCTGGTGGGGANNACGGGGAATCATGGATGGAGTGGTGACCCTGGGAGCCATGGTGGCCTTCCCCATTTATATCAATACATTGTTCAGGCCGATCAGGATGCTGGCCGACAAGTTCAACAGCATGCAGCAAGGCTTGGTGGCTGCAGAACGCATCTTTAACCTGATGGATGATACATCTGTCAATGAAGACTCCGGTCACTTGCAACTGAAAAATGTCGAAGGNCGCATTCAATTCGACCATGTAAGCTTCGAATATGTCGAAGGCAATCCTGTCCTGCACGATGTTTCCTTTGAGGTTCCAAGAGGTACTACCTTAGCCATCGTTGGAAGTACCGGAAGCGGCAAATCAACCATTATCAACCTGCTGATGCGTTTTTACGATTACAATCAGGGATTCATCCGTCTGGACGGTATCGAACTGCGCGATATAAGTAAGACCAGCCTCCGTTCGCACATCAGCCTTGTATTGCAGGATGTCTTTCTTTTCTCAGGCAATGTCCGGGACAATATAACCCTGAAAAATCCGGATATCACAGATGAAGCAATCTTCAAGGCTGCTAAAATGCTCGATGCCCACAGATTCATAATGGCCTTGCCCGGTGGTTATGATTTCCTGGTTTCCGAACGCGGATATAATCTCAGCTCCGGCCAAAGACAACTTATATCTCTGGTTCGCGCCCTGGTGTACAACCCTTCCATCCTAATCCTGGATGAGGCCACAGCCAGCATCGATACCGAAACGGAAGCCATCGTCCAATTTGCCATTGATAAGTTGCTGCGGGGTAGGACAGCCATTATCATCGCCCATCGCTTGTCCACCATACGTAACGCTGATAACATCATGGTACTGGAACACGGTCGTATACTGGAACAGGGAAGCCATGACATGTTGCTGCAAAACTCCGGCAGCAGGTACAGTGAGTTATACAATATTCAATTTGAGCATAAATTAAGTGCCGGGCTATGAAAAATCTTTTTACTTTGAATTATATAGGCCAGGCTCTTTTGGCGATGCTTCTGATTCAACAAGTTGATGCGCAGGTGACCCAATTCTACAAGCGTCCGGTCTCTGATTCTACTCTTTCCGAAGGCTTTTCTTTGCATGGATCTTCTTTGTTGTACTTCAGGAATAACGAATATTTCTCCGGTGCCTATCCAGGGTTTACAGCATTGGGAGCTAACAATGAGCTGTCAGGCAATTATCGACACGGCAGACACTTCATCAGTACAGGCATGATGTACAGTCTGGCTTTCGGTCAGCCCATGCGCCACCGGGTACTTCCTGTCATTACCTACCAATATAGTCTGGCCAGGCATCTGAATATCGTCATGGCACCTTATCCGGCCCTGCAGAGCATAAATTACCACAAGAACTCCTTGGTTTGGACCGATATCTTTATCATCCCCTCGAATACGGACTACAGTTTACCTACCAACCGGGGTGGATGGATGCCGATATATGGATCGATTGGCGAAATAACATCATGCATGGAGATTCTGCTCAGGAAGAATTCACACAGGGAAGCCGTTTCATCTTTCATCTGCTGAACAAAGGGGGATGGAACATCGATGCCAACGCCATTCTTCTTTTTATCACAATGGGGTCAGATCGATCGTAGCGATGCGCCGACTATGACCCGAATCAACTATAGTGTTGGGATGAACCTTTCCAGGCAGATCTCCCGGTGGAAATACTCAATATCTGGTCAGTATTTCGGATTCTACAATGATGAAGACTTTACCGCCTTTCCCTGGAAAGAAGGCAATGCGTACAGTATTTCACTGCAGGCAGAAAATGCTACATTATGCCTTGGTACTGCCTTTAAAAATTTCCACCATTTCTTCACCCTCAATGGCGATCAGGTATTCAGCATCTTCAATCAGTACGAATCCCGGATTTATGGAGAATCCAAAAGTTGGTCACCGGCTTTGCCCGTATTCAGTTGATGAATATTAAGAATTTCAAGATTGGTTTTGGCGCTGAATTATACCACGACCTTAATTCCAGGCACACGGATTATAATTACAATATTATAGGACGATTCCTATTCTGAGAATGGATATCCATTAGACTACAACTTCTCTCCGGTTCCGGGTTGCGTCCCCATAATAGGAGGATTGTCAGAAGGCGATTGAGGAGGGTTCTCCTTAACCTCATCCACCGCAATAACAATATATTTGGTATCACCTATCCAGAAGAGCTTCATGTACTTTTCCTTATAATGCAGGATGACCCTGTTACCTCTCATGTTGGCATCCTGGATTTGTTGTGCAATCTTGTCATCCGATACGGTAAAAGTCCAGAGTGTATTCTCTACATTGCCCTTATTGGGTCTGGCTCCCTGAANAATGCTCATATCGAGGCTTCCCTCCCAGGTCTTAAACAACAAGCCCTTCTTCTCAAGTTTGACGATATGTCCTGTACGCTCACCTTTACTATAGCTTGTCACATTAGCCAAAATCAATAATCCTATTCCAAAACCGATAACATATAACAGGAGTTTCCTAAGGAATCTTTTCATTCGTTTTGATATTTAATCCAATTAACAAAGATAGCAATGAAATGATTCATTCAGATTGATATATTCATTTCTATTTCAAAAATATATCCAGTGACCCTTTAATTTTCCCAATGAATTTAATTCCAGTGTAGGTGCAGGTATTTTGATAATATTGAGCACGAAAGACATCCCTGAGAAATGCTGAACGACAAGGGATGCGCGTCAGGTCCAGATCCAATGAAAGAAGAAATTGACGATACCGAGGAAAATCCCGGCCACTTAGCTGGTAAGTATTGCNNCCTGATAATCCCAGGTATTGCCATAGCCCCCAAATAAATTTTCTCCACTATAACCTATGGATATATCTAACCAGGCCGGCCAAAATCTTTGTGATGAAAAATCTGCCGGGCTGAAGCTGAGCCAATAGGTCTGAGCATTATAATCCTTTAACAACCGACCCGCCAGGTTGTTGCTAAACAGTTCTCCTGCCCTTCTGTGTAGATTGTCACTCTCAGAACCGGACAATGGCAATATGTCGGATGTAGAATAACTCCTGAAATCAGAAGACACTTTAAGCTTCAATTTCTGCTCGTGCCAGGCTGCCTGTTGAAAACCAAACAATGCCAAACCGGCAAAATTCCCGGCTACATCACCCCATGAAAACCNCCATCGATCGGAAANACCGTCAAAAATTTCAATGCTTGTTTGTGCGAGTAAGCCTGCTCCTATGCCTAACCACAAAGCCTTTCTTTCTCTTACGCCAGCCGATCGGTACAGATCGCGCACAAACCCGGCCTCATTGTATGCACTGAAAACATGCCCCACCTTATCCATCTGAAGCCATTCGCCATTATCGTTGAAGAATTTGAAGGAATTAGTCAGGTTATCCTTGTACCATGCCTTACCCAACAAGTACATTCCTCCACTATAGACAGCCAATCCTGTTCCTGTGATGGCAATTGCCCTGCCTTGCCTGAAGGTATCCGCCGGAACGAACAATTGACCCTTGGCGACATGGGAGGCCAGGCACAAGGCAAATACAATACATCCGATTATTGATTTCATTTGCCGGCAGCCATTCATCACATTCTGTTGTGGATAATCAGACTTACTCCTACGCTGGTAAACTTCGGATTAAGGTCATCATCCTTCAACCCGGCCCTTGCTTCCGGATCCAGTTTTGAATATACGTTTGTAATATCAACGGCCTTAAAGGGCAGATTGGCAAAGAAGCGCAAGGATGTTGTTACCCTTGCTTCTCCGGAGCCAAGATTGATTCCTAAAAATGGCTTTACGGATATAATATTGGAACTCGCCAGAGAGGTTCTATCCTTGGTATCCGTATAATAATCCTTAATGGAAATAATGTTGTACANACCGGCTGCGCCAAGGCAGAGTTTATCTCCGAGCGCAAAATTAAAGCTTGGGCCAAAAGCATTGACCGAGTAATTCAGGATATAATTATATTCGGCACCACCTGTACGCAACAGTTTTTTAGCAATATTTGAAGAAAAGGTGCCGTTGTATTCAAGATTAAAATTTACCGGTTGATCAACCATCCCAATTCCGGCATGAATGCTGCTCAGGTAATACATCCGCCTCATGGTCCTCGCCTTCTCAGGAAGGTAGGAATTGAATGAATGAATGATAGGGCGTAACGGATTGTTGATAATGGTCGATCCGGAATATCCGACATCAATGGCAAACTGACCGAATCCGGCCGTTGTGATGGCCATAATAAAGACAAACGGCAGTAAAGCCTTTCCAATCATATCTATCTTTTTTAAAAATGCCGGTTAAAGACTATAATCAGCAAAAATAAGATTAAATTTGGGTTTTAATCACCAAATGATATTTCATGTCACTTAATTCAACATCCTATCCGGAAGAAGAAATATATTATGGACTTGCCTTGGCATTGATACCCGGCATCGGACATATATACGCCAAAACACTATTGAGTTATAATGGTAGCTTTAGGCAGATCTTTCATTCCAAAGGTTCCCAATTGCTAAAGACTCCCGGCATGGGCAAGGAGCTGATCCGCCGAATCCTGAACTTCACAGATTTTGACAAAGTGGAGGAGGAGTTGAAATATATCCAAGACCATCAGATTTCGCCCTTGTTTTATAACCATCCGGATTTTCCACAAAGGCTATTGTACTTCAATGACAGCCCTTTCTTAATTTTCAGAAAAGGGAATGCTACCAACTCCACCAGAACTCTAGGTATCGTNGGCACCAGGAGTCCAAGTCAAGCGGGTATCCGATGGGTCAATGACCTGATAAGCGATCTGAAGGATTCTGGGATTGCAATTATCAGCGGGTTTGCTTATGGTATCGATATTACGGCCCATCGGGCAAGTATAAGGGAAGGCCTCGAGACCGTAGGCGTGCTTGCCGGTGGACTTGAGAATATTTACCCGGCCCTTCACCGAAAATATATCGATGATATTTGCCGACATGGATCCATCATTACCGAGTCTTTTTCTCATGTTCTACCGGACAAACAACGGTTTCCAATGCGCAACAGAATCATAGCTGCATTATCAGACGGATTGATTGTGGTTGAATCCGGTGCAAAGGGAGGCAGTATCATTACTGCAGAATTTGCCTTCAGTTACAATAAAAATCTAATGGCTGTCCCCGGCAAACCCTGCGACCTGATGTCAAAAGGATGCAACATCCTGATTAAAACCCAGAAAGCATCAATGGTTGAAGACAGTTCAGATGTCTTTCGGGAAATGGATTGGCATTTGGGTAATCAAAGCGACAAGTACGCAATACAGACAGAAATGTTCAATAGCCTTTCTGACAAGGAACAATCCTTAATCACTTTTCTCATTGAGAAAGGCGAAGTGTCCGTGGACGAAATAATCAAAAACCTTGATATTAGAAACAGTGAACTTGCTTCTATGATCTTATCGCTTACCCTTGATGGCCTGATTGTTCAGTTGCCGGGAAGCAGATTAGCTATAGGCTGATTAATTTTTATCGTCCAGTTTAAGGCCAAGTTTGGAAGCAACCANGGAGCTGACATCTTCCGATTTATTGACATAAAGCATACCTCCCGAGCTAACATCGAAGATAAAGGAATAACCTTTCTCCTTACCCACTTCAATAATCGCTGCATTGAGCTTATCAATCACTGGAGCTAAAAGCTTTTGTCTTCGTTGGCCGACTACTAATTGTGCTTGTTTTTGATACTCAGCAATTCGGGCCTGCTCATCTTGCAATTCCTTCTCCACTTCGGCTTGCTTGATCTTGGTCATGGTGCCTTCATTGACTGCTTTCAATGCATTGTTATAATTATTCCTAAATCTGGTCATCATCGTATCCAACTCTATTTCAAGCGAGTCATGCAATGCAGCCAAAACCTTATCGGAAGCCTGAACCTCCGGCATCATTTCCAACATATTGCCGGAATTCATATGTCCGAACTTCTGCTGACTAATAGATACAAATGGAATACACAAAATCAGTGTAAATAGTAAAATCGAATTTTTAAACATAATATAGCTTATCAATATTGCCGGGAAACGGCAAAGTCAAAATTAAAGAAAAAGCAATAACTTCAATTATTCCTTTTTCCCTTGTCTTCCTCACGCATTCCGGTTTTGATTTCCTCTTCAATATTTGCTCGGGCTGAATTAAACTCACGAATGCCTTTTCCCAACCNCCGCATCAGCTCAGGAATTTTCTTCCCACCAAACAATAAAAGAAGTGCAAAGAAAATCAAAATACCTTCCGGCACTCCCAATCCCAACAACAATAGCGATGAAAACATGATCAAGATTTATACTTTATGGTTATAATTTACCCTGTAAAATGATAAACGTTTATTGGGGTAAAAATGGTTAATTACTTTTCTTTATTTTTTCAAACCAATCTCCCTTAACCTTTCGTTAAGGTATTCACCGGCGGTAATAGGCTCAAAATGCAATGGATTGTCCGGTGTAACACAACTTTCCAAACAAGTAAGATCCATTTCGCTCCTGGGATGAAGGANAAACGGAATCGAGAGTCTCGGCCGGTGCCATTCTTCACGTGGAGGATTAACCACCCGATGGGTTGTAGATATAAGATATTTATTCGTCAATCGCTGAAGCATATCGCCCACGTTGACAACAATCTCATCCGCTTCAGGTACAACATCAAGCCACTCACCTTGCAGATTCAACACCTGAAGTCCTCCGGCCGATGCTCCTACCAACAAGGTAATCAAATTAATATCTTCATGTTGTTCGGAACGGATAGCACTTTCGGCTTTAGTAATTGGTGGATAGTGAATAGCACGGAGGATACTATTACCGTTGCGCACCTTTGCTTTGAAATAATCAGCGCCAAGTCCTAAATATTCACCAATAGCAGCCAGCAGGTGTCCTCCTGCCTTTTCAAATGCCTTATACAAGCTATCGCCTGTTTCTGTAAACTCAGGCATCTCAGCTACACGCACATTGGCAGGATATTGAGATTTTATTGGATCATCATCTGTAACTGTCTGGCCTATCTGGAAAAACTCTTTAAGGTCACCTACCTTGGACTGTTTTGCATGTTCTTTCCCAAAAGCTGTATAACCTCTTTGGCCTGCAAGTCCTGATATTTCATAACCTTCCTTTGATTCCAGCGGCAAGGCAANAAATGCTTTGGAGTAAGAATAAAATTCATCTACCAATTGTTTGGGGATGCCATGGTTGATTACCCCAACAAAGCCAACATTGTGAAAAGCATTTCCCAATGCTTCGACAAATTGTTCTTTTTCCTCTTCAGTCCCTTGTGTGTATTTACTTAAATCAACCAAAGGAATAGCACGTGTACTCATTTTTTCCGATTTGAGGGACAAAGATAATAAAAATCAAGTTCTTAGAGTCTATTCTTAACTCCAATTGGACCAAAAAGGTGGTCGAAATTCGACCACCTCATTATTATCCGTTAATACTTAACTTATTTAACGTCCCACCACAGTCTTGTAGCAGAGTCATCTCCACCTATTGCTGCACCAGCATCCTTAGTGTTGGTTGCATTCAATGTATTTTCAATAATTGGATAGATCAAACGCTTAGGTATTTCAGGAACGTTCGGAGCATCCGGCTTCTTGAGTTCAGGGAAGTCCAGTCTTCTCCAGTCAGTCCAGCCATCATAGCCCCTATTGTATAGAGCTACCCACTTTTGGATTCCAATTTTCTCCTGCCAGGTGCTTCCTGCTGTAGCATAACTTACACCATTCTGAGCAAGATAATCATCAGCCCCATCAGCTCCCCAATATTCGAAAGATGCTCTAATCGCGTTATTATAGAACTCTTCTGCATTACCGGAAATAAATCCTCTTTCAACAGCTTCTGCAAGCAAGAAATTTACTTCGGCTGCATCCAGAAAATCACCCGGCAAAGTAGTTGCAGACACCTTCGTACTAATGGTTGAATGCGCCGAATACTGGCTGGTAAAGCCGTACTGACCTCCTTTGTAAGTTCCATCAGCAAGTGCCTTAAAGTATGAAGCACGTCGAGGGTCGTTCAAGTCATTCATCAAATCCACAATAGTATTCGCTGCAACAAAGTCCTGACGCGCACTCAAAGGTGGCACATCGTTAGAAAATGGATTGTTGTTAGNCGCACCACTAAGATAAGGGAACAATGCATTGTCTCCGTTGGATGTAATCAGATTACTCAGATTGGACGCAGCTTCGCTTGCCTTGGTCTTGGCAGTTGCGGCATCAGCATCAGCGATTACCATAGCCAATTTCAATTTCAATGAATTGCCAAATTTAACCCACTTGGACATATCCCCACCGTATAACAAGTCTGAACTTCCAAATCCTCCGGCATCAACCTTGATTGACGCCAAAGCAGCATCCAGCTTACTCAGGATATCAGCTGTAACCGTCTTCGCATCATCGTATTTAGGCAAAGAATTGTTCACGTCTAAAGCCTGAGTGTACGGGATATTACCAAAAGTGTTGACCAAAACTGACCATGTATAAACTTCCACGATTTGAATTGCAGCCAACTTATTGGCCTTAACTTCCGGAACGATGGCGTTATCCGCATTGATCAGTTTCTTCGCTTCATTCAAGTCAGTCAAAGTAGAACTATACAGTGTATTCCAAAGAGCCTGAGGAATAGTCCTTGTAGTCATGTCATATCTTGGTTCATCCAGATAAGTAGTAGCTGTAAGATACTGTGCATAGAATCTGAATACGTTGGTATTCACATTCACACTGTTCAAAGCATCTGCAAGAACTTTTGTAGAATATGCAAACATCGGATCCGGTGCGACCTTAGAAGGCGACTTCGAATTGATGTTATAATCTTCCAGACTGTTGACACAGCTGGTCAACGAAAGGAAAGGAATTAAAGCTATTATTAATAATTTTTTCATCATTTTTTAATTTAATGGATTAGAACTTCAATTTAACATTAAATCCAAAGGTTCGAACAGTAGGATAAGCACCTCCTTGGTGTCCGGAAAGGTTACCCGCGCTATATACATCTTCAGGATCGGCATATGGTAGGTTCTTATAAAGAATCCAAAGGTTACGTCCTGTCAATGAAATATCGGCACCTTTTACAAACTTGGAGTTGGTAAACAAGCTCTTGTCAAAAGAATAAGTTAGATTCAATTCTCTCAATTTAACAAATGATGCATCATAGATAAATGCTTCGTTCGGGTTGTTAGCAATACCGAATGGAGTAATATCAGAGTTGCTGGCATCCACNNTCACGTCATTTGGTGTTCCATCAGCCTTAACACCTGGAAGGATAATTCCACCACCTTCTTCAAGTGTGTTTCTAACTGGGTTACCCAAATCGTTTAAGCCTGCTGTCTCTGGATACAATCCTGAGTACTGGCCATAAGCCTGGTCAAGAGAGTACAGGTCTCCACCAATCTTAGCTGCAATCAGGAAATTCAGACTGATATTCTTCCATCTCAGTGTGGAGCCTACGCCGCCAAACCAGTCAGGGTTGATGTTACCAAGAATCTGGTCAGTTTTTCTAGTATAATATCCATTTGCACCGACGATCTTCTCACCATTTTCATGGTATGAGAATCCTCTACCCTTGATTACACCAAATGGCTGTCCCGGGATAGCAACTAAGCTGATACCGCTCTGGAATGTACCGAGTACAATCTGCTTGGTATTTTCATCATATAGTTCAACAACTTCGTTCTTATTCTTTGCAAAGTTGAAGGTCAATGTCCAACTTAAATCCTTGGTTCTCACCGGTGTCAGGTTTAGAATCACTTCATGTCCCTTGTTGTTTACTGATCCTGCATTTACATACCTTGAAGTAAATCCTGTGGCAGCAGTAATCTGAACAGGGATAATCTGGTCAAATGTTGTTGCATCATAGTATGTATACTCCAATCCGATTCTGTTGTCAAACATGTTCAGGTCTATACCGAATTCCAATGATTTTGTTCTCTCAGGCTTCAGATCAGGATTGTTCTTACGAGCCGGCAAGGAGAAGAATGGTACAGATCCGAATGCTGTAGGCTTGTCATACACATCGAATACACTCAATGCCGGAGCATCATTACCGACCTGAGTATAGGAAGCTCTTAACTTACCATAGTTGAGCCAATCCTGTTTTAATATTTCAGAGAATATAAATCCTAAGGATACAGAAGGATAGTTGTATGTATTGTTAGCTTTTGGCAATGTAGTTGAACGGTCTCTCCTAAATGTTCCATCCAAGAACAAAAACTTATTGAACCCAATAGTCGCAGTAGCAAACAAACCATCAACACCAACAGGAACGTATCCTTCTGATGGTGGAGTCGGTGTCTGAAGTGAGTTGGAAATAGAATACAAACCATCAACGACCAGGTCTGTATTGGTGCTTGCTGAGATCTGATACAGATAAGATCTTCTTATGTTGGTACCTGCTGTGATGTCCAGAGAGATGGCCTCTGAAAGTTCCTTGTTGTAATTGGCAAATACATCATAGTTGTATTCCTTATAGCTTCTGTTGGTTACACCGTAATATCCAAGATCCACGGAAGATTTATTGTTTCTCTCTTCGATCTGGTCAAATGAAATATCACCACCTGCCCTACCAACCAATGAAAGGCCCGGCATAATGGTGTATGTCGCCATGATGTTTCCAAAATATCTGTTTCTTGAATCCGTAGTATAATTTTTATACCTTGCAAAGTATGGGTTATCCCAGTAAATGGGATTCTCGGCTGTAATATCTGCCCAGTTCCAGGTAGCATTCTTTTCATGCAATTCATAAGCTGCTTTCAAGTCAGATACATCTACGTTGGTTTGGTACCACTGACGGAACATGGTGTTTGGGTTTCTGTTACCATATCCTACACCCTGACGACCGGTTGCAGCTTCATTTGAAAAGTTGAAATTGGAACTGATCTTAAACTTGGAACTTGCCTCCAATGATCCTCCAATACTAAACATGTTTTTATAAAGGCTGCTGTTAGGCATGACACCTTNTTCATCATTGCGTGTATAGCCAATTTTGAAAGTTGATGTACTACCACCACCTTCAATACTTATACTCTGATTGCTCGAAAATGCAGTCTCATAAAACTCAGCTACATCCGTTGGTGCGGCTACCCATGGAGACTTTTTCTTATAATTCGGGTTCAAAGGATCGACTGACCTCCAGTCATAAACCATGAAGGAAGGATCGAACTTGGCACCGTATGATGCATCTTCCGTAAATGGAACAAATGGCTCTTCCGTACCGGGAGAGAAAATATCTGATCCGATGAATCCTGATCCGCCATTATAAGAATAGAAATCCGGACCATAACCTGCACCATACTGATCCTGGAGTGTCACAAAGGTAGAACGGTCGATTTTACCCCAAGACAAACCGGAATTCAAAGTAACATCAAGCCTGTCTTTCTTTCCTTTCTTGGTTGTGATGATAATTACACCATTCGCTCCACGGCTACCGTAAAGCGCAGCAGCAGCACCTTTCAAAACTGTTATACTTTCGATATCACTTGGATTGATGTCAGCAGCACTGGAACCATAGTCATACCCTTCTCTTCCCTGAGCTGTGGAAGAACTGGTCAAAGTCTGGTTGGCAGCAGGAACACCGTCTATAACAAACAGCGCCTGGTTATTACCTGTAATGGACTTATAACCCCTGAGTACCACGTTGGTTGAACCTCCCATGGTGTTACCGGTTCTAATGTCAAGACCGGCTACTTTACTGTTAAGCGCACTTACAAAGTCATTACTTCTGACGACATTAACTTCGTCACCGGTTACTTNTTGAGCTGAAACAGAAAGTTCATTTCTCTTTCTTTCTAAACCGTATGCGGTCACAACCACTTCATCCAATATTCTTTTATCGGTTTCCAAAGATACACTAACAGTATTGGATACGCCATCCAACACCACTTCCTTAGTTACATATCCCGTGTAGGAAACTACCAGGGTTGCTTGACCGGAAGGTACCCGAAGACTAAACTTACCATCGACATCGGTAACTGTCCCATCCTGAGTTCCTTTAATCAAAACACTTGCCCCTACAAGCGGCTCGGATTTATCATCCGTAACCATACCTGAAATGGTTCGCTGTCCATATGAAACAACAAAACCAAGGACAAGCAAAAATAGCGTAAACATTGTTTTTTTCATGCCTGAACTTTTTGATTATTTAATTAATGAATTACAATATGAATACCAAATGTAATAAACTTAATACATAGCGTGCATACTTTTTTGGGATTTTTTAACAAATTTATTACAATAAATCTAAAAACAATTGAAAAACAATTGAAAATACTGTTTTTCTTTCATATGACAAAACGGATTTGGCCTACTTTGTGTTAAAAATACAATATCAAGTCGTGATTTTAAGGAATGTTTATTTAACAAGCTGATATATGGATTCAATGAAATGAATAGCTACCGTGCAATTGCCGACCGGCATTAGCTCGGCAGCAGTGGTCCGAGACCTATTATGTGTGGCGTCCTTATCCCAAATAATGTTCGGGATGAATGAGCCGATCCTTATACATCTGTATAGCATTTGAATAGCCAAAATACATAGCATCGACAATCAGGGCATGGCCGATAGATACCTCTTGAAGATGAGGCATATGTCGCTTGTAGAAAGCAAGATTCTTCAGGTTGAGGTCATGACCTGCATTGACCCCTAAACCGATATTCAATGCTCTTCGGGAAGTGTCTGTATGGGCTTGCACACCACCATTGCCGTCCCTTTCAAACCGATGCGCGTAAGGCCCGGTATATAATTCAATCCTATCCGCGCCAACCGCCTGTGCCTTGTCAGCATTGTCCGGTTGCGGATCAACGAATAAGGAGACTCTGATGCCGGCATCCTTGAATACCGGAACTATGGCTCTAAGCAAATCTTCGTGCTTTTCAAAATCCCACCCATGATCTGAGGTCAATGCTTCCGGCGAATCTGGCACCAATGTCACCTGATCGGCTTTATTATCAATGACAAGTCGGATAAACTCCTCTGAAGNGAAGCCTTCAATATTCAATTCCGTCCGAAGATGNNTACTCAGAATAGGAATGTCATCATATCTAATATGGCGTTGATCCGGCCTCGGGCGCACCGTGATTCCTTCAGCCCCATAATCCTCAAGATCCAAACTCATTTCGAGCAGATTGGGATAATCTGCACCTCTTGAATTCCTTACAAGAGCTATTTTATTGACATTTACACTTAATTTGGTGTGCATCACTTAATTATTCAGTTATTAAAAAATGAAAATGGTCAATTTCCACCTATCTTGTAATTGAGTCACTACCAAAGCTAACTCTGACAGTGTATGCTCCATATCAATCTATCATGGCCTGTTCTCCAAATGACCATCCGATCCTTTATCTCCCGCCATTTAGATCCAAGAAGCCTGTTCATCCNCTTATCCACGATAAAGTGAGTGGCAATATTAGCCGCTCCCTTCATCCGTCTTCTGATGCTTTCATTGGCTCGTAAGGAAACACTATATCCTCCTTCCACATATTCAATATAATGCCAATATCCAGATGGGATGAAAAGGGATTCGCCCGGATTTAAAACCACCTCTTCTCCCTTAGCATTTCTTAAAGCAGGATACCTATCATAGTCCGGATTGTTGATATCTATATTGCCGGCTACTGAATATGGCAATTGGTAGATCAACCGACTTTGGTCCGGTGAAAATAGTACTACTCTTTCCTTCCCGTAAATTTGATTGAGAAATACATGACTCAGGTCAAGACCATAATGCATGGCGACTTTGCTACCCTTCCCTCCGAAAAACATCGATGGTAAGTCATTGTAAAACCCATCCGTAATATCCGGCAGGTCGAAATCTCCTCTAAGCTCCGGCGCGTATTTAAAGATGTTGAATAAAAATAGTCGCAGGTCGCAGGGTTCAGNAGCCACCAGCAAATCGAGAAAGTCCCCAANAAGCATGTGCTTGTCAGGCTCCCTAAAACCCTTGTCAGTACCTTCAAATTTGTTGGTATAAACAGAAACTTTGAGATTCCCATATTTTGATTTGAAATTCTCAACTGTCCAATTTTGCAATGCTGACCAATCTTTGGTTAGATCCGTAAATACCACAGGCTTCATTGGCTTTAGAAAATGTTCAATGAACGAGGCACGGTCCAGTCCGGCCACTTTATCCAATTTTGAAATCTGCATTATCCGATTCTCATCTTTTTCAAAATAGTGAAAACCTTAGCTTAAATTATCCGCCATAAAGTTTACCCCGGAAACACTTCCTGCCATCTTAACACACCACCAACCAGGTTTCGGACATTTGTGTATCCGGAGTTGACCAGAGCTTCTACGGCCATACTGCTCCGCATCCCGCTCCTACAATGAATGACAATCTCATCGCCCTTGTTATCATCCAGTATATGGACATCCTTGAGAAATTCTCCCAAGGGAATCAATCTGGCTCCCAGGTTAAACACATCATATTCATGTGGCTCCCGAACATCAATAAAGACAAAATCCTCTTTGGCATCCAACTTCGCCTTGAGTTCTTCTACTGTTATCTCCTTCATTATCTAATAATTGATCATGTTGCTTATTCTATGGTGTGGTATTGCAATGGAAGCATCCGGCACCATCTTTTTGTCAAACAAATTTACATTTAGTGCAATAATTGGACTAATAAAATATTGATAATCATCAGTCCCGACCTTTGGCCGGCTTAATCCATACCGTCCTTTTCCCTGTCAAATACCTGATCCGAACGGCTTCCGATCAATCCTTCAATACGCTATATCAGAAAGTGAATTGTCTAACAAGGTCAAAGTCAGATCCGGCATTTTAGAATCAGCATTCTTCACTTTTGGGTTATATTTGATAAATTTTTATAAAAAATGGACTACCGGACTGTATTAAACGAAATTTACTCCGTGGGCAAGGTAATGGAAGGCCTCGGCAATGTGGCAACCTACATCCCGGAGCTTAGCAATGTCGATCCGGATAAGTTTGGTATTTATCTTTTGACATTGGACCGCCAAGGTTATGGTATCGGGGATGATAAGGAGAGATTTTCCATTCAGAGTATTTCCAAAATATTTACAGTGTCGATGGCAATCAGAATTCTNGGGGAATCTGTTTGGAAACGAGTCGGGGTAGAGCCTTCGGGAAGTTCATTCAATTCGATGGTTCAGCTCGAATACGAAAAAGGGTACCCGCGCAATCCGCTGATCAATCCCGGCGCACTTGTGATTGCAGATATGTTGATAAGCAACCTGGCTAACCCAAAGGAAGATTTACTTGACTTTGTGCGAATGGTCTCCGGCTATGAATCCATAACATTTGACGAGAAAGTGGCAGAGTCCGANAAAAGGACAGGATTCCGGAATGCAGCAATGGCGTACATGTTGAAAGCCTTCAACAATCTGGATAACGATATAGATACAGTGCTGGATTTCTATTTTCATCAGTGCAGTATCACCATGTCTTGTAAAGAACTGGCCAGCGCCTTCTTTTACTTTGCCAATAAAGGATATACCTATGACAATTCTATTCAGATCCTGACGGAAAGCAAGGTCAAAAGACTCAATGCCCTGATGCAGACGTGTGGTTTCTATGACGAATCAGGTGAATTTGCCTACAAGGTGGGGTTGCCGGGAAAGAGCGGCGTCGGAGGCGGAATCATCGCCATATACCCCGGCAGGTATACAGTTGCAACCTGGAGTCCGCGCCTCAACAGCAAAGGCAATTCCGTTCGAGGAATGAAGGCACTGGAAATGCTGACAACCTTCACGACCGAATCTATTTTTAAATCCGGAGGTCTTCTGCAGTAAAGCCTATGGAAATTCAATGATTTCAGTCAAAAAAGACAAGATTTGATAACTATTTTAAAGTGCATTAGGTTATATTTGTAGAACAACAAACAATTATTTATTAATCTCAATCTCATGAAGACAATACTTGTACCGACAGATTTCAGTGAAACGGCCGAAAAGGCCTTAAATGCAGCAGTCCATATTGGTGGTTTTCAGCAAACAGATTTGGTCTTGATGCACACCTCTCTTCCTACAGAAGGGGTCAATAGTAATGTATATGCAGCCATTTATATCCATGAATATCTTGAAACCAAGCGAAAGAATTTGAATTTATTGGCGGATAAGGTTCGCGAAACAGGATATAAAGGGAAGGTCAAGACAGATAATAAGGTTGATTTTACGGTTCCCTCCATAGTCAATGCCGCAGAAGAGTTTGACGCCGATCTTGTGGTGATGGGATCAACAGGCTCAAGTGGTTTGGCAGGTGTTTTTCTTGGAAGTATAGCCGGTGGTGTGCTGTCAAAAATAGAAAGGCCGCTCTTCCTCATTACAAAAGACTTTACCCTTCCGGAAGGGGGAGACTTGTTGATCGGTACAGATTATAAGACACGACCTGACAAGAATTCGCTGGAAATCCTCCGTTTCTTCAAAGAACAACTCAATTTTTCATTGAATCTTGTCCATATTTCCCATGGGGAAGAGGTTTCAATCAACAAGGAGGCATTTGTCAACAATCATTTTGATGGAATGATCGATTCCCATGTTGATGTTCCGGGGGCAAAGGTGGAAGGAGCATTGATGAAAATCAAGGANAAATACCAAAATGCTGTATTGCGCACCATTACAAGAAAAAGAAGCTGGTTTGAGAGCTTGTTTTCACATAGTGTATCCTGCTCGCTTACGCACTATTCCGATATTCCATTGCTTTGCTTGCAATCAGAATAGGCAGGTCCGGAATACAATGTTCACGATCAAGGTAAGCCATAGCATTTTTTATCCATCTTTGGTTTTCGACTTACACCAAAGTACGAATTGTATAATGGTTGCTCAACTGAAGCAACTGAGATATAAATTGAAGCATTTGGCCTCCGGTGATTGGATTGTGGCGCCGGAAATACCACTAAAGGTTCTGAAATACTTAATAAATATCAGTGTGCCAATATCCCATGAACTTCCTTTCAATAAAGATATGGGGACGTCAGAAACTTTAGTTAAATAAAACATAATAAAATAGTTTAATTAAGCACGATACATATCTTCGTCTCGTGTAATCAAATTGAGAAATCCGGTATGAAAAAACTGATTTTATTTTTTATTAGCAAGTACTACTTTATATGGTCAGGATGCGTCCGGGGAATATAGGCATGAAATCAAGCTAAATGGGCTTAACCTTGTTCTTGGCAACCCGGAATTGGATTATGAATATCTGATAAACAGCAACTCCGGCGCAGGTCTGTATGCAAATGCCAATATAGACAGGAATCATATCTGGCCATTTGTTTATATGGCCGGTGCCTATTACCGGTTATATTTAGGAGGTAAGCATGCCAACGGGTTTTTCTTTGAAGGAGGATTCAACGCAATCGGTTTTGATGATACAGAATTTGGTAAAAATAAAGTGTCAAACGGATGGGGGCCATCCTTTGGAATTGGAGGAAAGTTCCTGATCAANAANACGATTGTCATGGAATTNTTTGGAGGCCTGGGTCGTAATTTCAAAGCTACAGATGAGTACAACAATTATGATATTCCTGTATTCCCGAGATGGGGCATCTCAATAGGTAAAGGTTCTGACCCAAAACCCCGGATGTTTTGAATTATAATATTGAAATAAGTGGAGTCAGAGTACGGGTAGAAGTGCGATATGGGCCTACACGCAACATTCGTTTATTCTATAGAAACAATACCGCAAGGCTAACTGTTCCCAAGGGTTTACGAGANAAAGACCTTATAAGAGCTAAAGGCAAGCTGCATGAATGGTTGATCAACCTGGCAACGGCCAAGCCGCATCTCTTTGTATCCGATGAATACAGAGCTTTGACGAAAGANAAAATCATTCTGCTCGGACAATGTTACCATTTGAAATTCAAGGCAACTCAATCAAACCGGATCACTATTCACCGGAAAGAGGATACCCTTGCGATGGAAGGAACGGACGAATTTTTCAGAGACCCTGAGCAAATGTCAGATTTCATACCTCGGCTGTTCAACAAGGTGTTTGCCCGTGACATCGAACAACGGGTCAGAGCAATCAATGATCAAACCCTCAGAGCCAACATTGGACGAATCAGTCTTAAAAGCGTTGTGTCGCGCTGGGGGTCTTGCTCACCCGACAACAACATCATGATTTCCAACCGATTACTATTAGCACCAACAGAAATCCTGGATCATGTCATCATTCACGAATTGGCCCACACGGTACATAGAGATCACTCCCGACAGTTTTGGCGAGTAGTCGCTCAATATGATCCTGCCATGAAAGAGAAAAATGACTGGCTCAAACAAAACGGACATACTTTGAACTATTGATGTCAAATTGCTTCCCAACTTTTCGGTGGTTGTGGCAATGATAAGCATGACGTCCCTTACTTGTGGGCATTCGGCAATGTATTCCATCAACAGGAACAAAGCTTAATTGTGACCGGCTTTAGATAAGAGCCAAAGGTCAGGCTATCTCTATTGACTTCAAGATTGTCATAATGTTATATCCGCTAAAATGAACTCCAACTGCTTCAAGGCTTTTCATCATTAGTCTAGTTGGTGTGTCTAAATATTACACCGGTGGATACACGCTATTGGACTTTTTTTCAAATAACTTTTTCCCTTCAATAAACTATTTCGGTAAAAATTATCTAACCAGTAAAATAGATTCTATGAAACAAATATTTATTGGTTTGAGTTTGACGATACTTTCATTCATCAGATGTTCCAGGGAGGAGGATTCAATCAAAAATCCCGATGCTCTTTATTTTGATTCATTAGACATCCCGGCTCTTATGTTTATTGCAAAAGAATATGACCCGGGCAACAATTGAAACCCGCTCAGTTGATCCCTTAAGAATCAGGTGGCACAAACACTTTTTGACCACAAAATAAAAATTCATACCATGAAAAAGTACATATTTTTAATTCCAATGATTGCCTTCTTCCTCACTTCCTGCAGCAAGGAGGTGGACAAAATATCCTCAACACCCAAATTGACGTTGACGCTTAGCCCACCTCCCTTTAGTGTGCCGGCAGGTACAAAGTTTTCGGCCGATGTCTCCTTCAATCAATATCCCAATTCGACATTTGACATATTTATGCCTTCATCAGGCAAGCCCACTGCTCTTGCTATCTTCATCCATGGTGGAGGATTTGTTGGAGGGGACAAGTCTTCAATATATTCCCAAGGTCAAGATGATATTAAGTCGTACCTTGACCATTCCATTGCCTTCGCTACGATTAACTATCGCTTCAANAACGAAAATCCGGATAGCAACATATTGATCAGCCTGGCAGATATCAAGCGCTGTATCCAGTTTATACGATATCACGCTTCCTCCTTCAACATTGACAAAGAAAAGATAGCCTGTTACGGTGGTTCTGCAGGTGGTGGTGCTTCCATTTACCTTGCTTTCCATCCGGATATGGCCGATCCCGGCAATATCGATCCTATCATGAAGGAATCTACACGGATAATCGCTGCCGGNCACCTGACCAGCCAGNNCGCCTATGACCCCATCCGCATGGAAGCCATGTACGCAGAATCAGGAATTGACCTCTTCGCCATTCCAGGCATAGAACAATCGGTACTTGCTGACTTTAGAGCGGATTCCATCAGTCAATTCTATACAGATCCCCGACTTGTTGCATTGAGACACGAACTTGAAATGTTGGGATGGATGACTCCGGATGATCCAGAGTTCTTTGTCAGCAATGAAAATCCCGCTGCACCGCCTTCCGACCGTAGAACGGCACTACATCATCCCCTCCAGGGCAAAGCGCTCGATAACAAGGCAACAGAAATAGGCCTAGCACATGTCACCCACATCCCCTCACTCAACCTGCTTGCACCCAACCATGAGACAATCAGTCAATTCATGATCAGAAAATTGAGTGAATGATGTACCTGCTCTTTGATTGCCTATAATAGATATTAAACTTTTATAAAAATGGAAGTCAAAAAGAAAAATACACATGAAAACATATGTACTTCTCCTGTTGATGTTTCCAATATTCAACCTAAGCGCNCAAAGTTATTGTACATCCGGTCAATACAGCGAGGTCGGCTATTTTAATCCGGATGAAATCACCATCCGCACCAATGTAGAATATGGTCGTGCCGAGACATTTCAAGGTATCACCATTCCCTTACGAATGGATATTTATATGGCCTCAACTGATGTAGACACCACGATTCACCGTCCGCTGATTGTCTTAATTCATGGAGGCGGATTCCTTAATGGCAAGAAAAATAACTATGCCACCACAGCCTCCCTATTGGCACAAGCTGGTTATGTTGTCAGTAGCATCGACTATAGGTTGGGCTGGGATAATGGCACCTCTCCGTGTACCGGCTCCCTGCCTTCTTTGCTCGCTGCCGAATACCGCGCTATGCAGGATGCTCATGCTGCAGTCAGATACCTTATCGAAAACCAGCATTTATACCACATAGATACCGGTGCTATATTTCTGGGCGGATCGAGTGCGGGATCCACTACAGCCCTTCAGCTCGCCTATTACAGCCCTGCTGAAGCCTCTACCCTGAGCTCTACCCTTGGCGGCTTGAATGAGTCCGGCAATGCATTCAGGCATACATTCAGAGTCAGGGGTGTCCTCAACGAATGTGGAGGAATTGGCGACACCTCCTTCATTAAGTCAGATACGCCTATTCCCATGATTGCATTCCATGGTTCAGCTGACCGGATCGTACCTATTGATACGGGTCGGATACTGGATTGTTATACGCCTTCCCGGTATCATTTTATAGCCGGCTCACGTGCAATCTACCATACCCTGAGAAATCTTGGAGTCTGTACAGAGCTGAATGTATATCCCGGAGGCCCCCATTGTGCTTATTCCAATGACACACTTATAGCAAAGCGTACAGCGTGTTTCTTCAAAGGAATATTGTGTCATGACTGTGCCTCACTCGATCAGGAAGGAGAGGTGCCTGCTTCATGTGCAATGGTAGCCAAAGATTACCTGATACAACAAGACCGTGGGGTCAAGCTTTACCCCAATCCTGCATCCGAAAGGTTGACTATCCTGTTGATCGGTGAAACAGAAACCGTAGCAAAATATTCCATCCTATCCATGTCCGGAAGAAACCAGATGCAAGGCATCCTGCCGGACAAACAGTCAACAATCGATGTCTCCGGGCTTGCACAAGGAATGTATTGTCTTACTATTGATATGCCGGGCAAAACAATCACTACCAAACTGATCAAACTATAGTGAATAGAATGTCACTTGCCCAAAATACTTTGCTCATCGAGGCATCATTTAGCTTCCGGAGCATTCTTGCTAAATGGAGTGAAGTATAAGCCGATGGTCCTTGTTGTTTAACCTGACCTGAATTTTGAAATGTCCGACTCAATCACAGATAATATAAGAATGTAAAATTTTGAGTTTGACCACATAGGACAACAACAGATAATAATCTTATAAATTGTCAGCGAGATCAATTATCAAACATTGATTTTAAATAAGGAAATCTTGTACAGCAGGTGAGACAATAAACATATGGTATTGATTATCTGCAGTTTAAAAATCCAATCCTTGTAAAACGAAATGTACAGGATGGTCATTGAGCTTTACAATCAACATAAGATCCTGTATGATTCTAAAAAACCGGAAAAATGGCTCCGGTTGCAAAAAGGAGCTAACGGTTTTTCAAAATATTCTAAATGAAGATGTAAAAGATGAATGAAAACGCAATAAAGGACCAAGAAATATTATTATTATATCGGGCAAATAAAAATTTATAAACAAACAATAAGTTTTTAAATAACTTATAATTTATTGATAGTTATATGTTTTGGGGCGTTTTATCAAAATATTCCATTTCAATGATTTTTATTTTACAAAAAATATTTTGTTTAGTTGTAATCAAAAAAATATATTTGCTTCTCATTCTAAGTTTTAAAATATCATTGTAAAAATTAAAAAAGATTTAACATGGCAAACGCACCTAAGCAGAACGAAAAGAAAACCAATTCCGGTTCTATACTGCCCTACATTGCTATTCCGTTGGCTTTTGTGATTGGAATTATTTTGTACAAATTCGTATTTGGCGCAGCCAGCCATTTTAAGAATGGCGACCCCAACAACGATCCACTACCCGGTGATTACATGGGTGTTATATATAAAGGTGGATTCATCGTGCCTATTCTGCTCGGATTATTATTTATTACTATTATTTTCTCTATTGAGCGGTTTATTACGATTATGCGGGCAGCCGGTACGGCCTGTAGACAAGTTTGTTCGAAATGTACAATATTCTCTTTCAAAAGGGGATATCAATGGAGCCATAGCTGCTTGTGATAAGCAAAAGGGTTCTGTAGGAAATGTGGTGCGCTCCGGGCTTACCACGTACAACAAAATGACAAGTGAGTCGGGTATGACTAAGGAACAACGAATTGCCGCTATCCAGAAAGAGGTCGAAGAGGCCACTTCTCTTGAGCCTCCCAGCCTTGAGCAGAACCTTCCCATCATTGCAACCATTGCAACCATTGCAACCTTGATCGGTCTGATCGGTACGGTATTGGGTATGATTCGAGCCTTTGCAGGTATGGCAACCAGTGGAGCTCCGGATGCATCAGCACTTGCTACCGGTATTTCTGAGGCATTGATCAATACTGCATTGGGGATTACCACATCGGCCATTGCGATAGTTGCCTATAGCTACTTCACAACAAGAATTGATGGCATGACGTATCGCATCGACGAAGCCGGCTATAGTATGCAACAGCAATTCAGCTCTCAGTATTGATAGCGTATTGGTTCCGGTTTGATGGACAATTCTTTAACCCCAAAAATTAAATAATGCCTAAGCATAAAATCGCAAGAAAAAGTACCGCAGTGGACATGACGGCCATGTGCGATGTATCCTTTCTGCTTTTGACATTCTTTATGTTGGCGACCAAATTCAAGCCACCGGATCCTGTTGAGGTTGTCACCCCCGCTTCTATTTCAGATACCAAGGTGGCGGAGACTAATCTTATCATGATTACCATAGATAAGAATGGAAGGGTCTTTTTCGATATGGATGGTATTCCGACGAAAATGGATTTGATCAATCAGATTAATGACAATATGAGGCTTGGTCTGACCGAAGAGGAAAAGAAAAACTTTGCCTTGAGTTCTGGTGTTGGAGTGCCTTTTAGTCAGTTGAAAGCATTGTTAAAGCATTCGCCAACCGAGCAGAAATCATTCAATTCCACCGGGATTCCGGTCGATACAAGTCTAACGGACTCCAATGAATTATTCAAATGGGTCGCATATGGAAGGTTATCTAATCCGGAAGCAAGACTCTCCGTGAAAGGTGATGGTTCGGTCAAGTATCCGGTTGTAAAGGCTGTATTTTCTACCCTGGCTAACAAAAAAATTCAAGGAAATAAGTTTTATGCTGTTACCAGCCTGAAAGCCAATCCTAATAAGCCGGTTGAAGAGCCTGAAAAAACAAATTAAATTATTAATCTGTGTAAAATAACCAAATTGTTATGGCACAAATGGATACCGCCTCTTCCGGCGGAGGAAATAAGAAAGGCGGCAGTAANAACCAAAAGTTATCAACTCGCGTTGACCTTACGCCAATGGTGGACCTGGCTTTCCTATTGATTACATTCTTCATGCTCACCACAACAATGAATAAACCTCAGGCTATGCAAATCAATATGCCGGTGGAAAGGAATCCCAATGATCCCCCACCNCCGGAAGTACCTGCAGCTAAGGTTCTTACATTGATACTGGGAGCAAATAATGTCATTTGGTACTATGAGGGACTGGATAGTCCGGAAATNAAAAATACTGATTATACTGAAATCAGAAATATTATTCTGGACAAAAAGAAAAGAGTGGAGGCTACGATAAAACCGGATGACAAAATCAAATCTGTAATTGTAATCATCAAACCAACTGATGACTCCAATTATAAAAATGTAATCGATATGCTGGATGAAATGGCGATTGATGAAATAGGTACTTATACGATGGTACCTGTGACACCTCAAGAGTTGGCCCTGGTGGATAAATTTAAAAATGGAGGTGGCACGCCGCCTCCGGCTAATTAAAAATATAACGTAAAAAATAGTTGTAAAATGAAATTATATAACTTAATTTTGCGTTATACAAATAAAAAGGCGTCATGAAAAGTGAAGATATTTTAAAAGCGGATATGCTCGACATCATTTTTGATGGTCGTAATAAAGAATATGGAGCTTATGATCTGAGGCGAAAGTATCCTAAGTTTTTNGGTCGAGCNCTCATCATCTGCATATTGATTGTTTCTGCAATTTTAGGATATGCCCTTTTGAAAGAAAGGTTTGCAGGAATATTTGAAAAAGAGGTACAAGTAGAGGCCAATCTGGCTGATCTTGAAGCACCTCCTCCTATGGAAGAAAATGAACCGCCCCCACCTCCGGAGACTGCACCTCCTCCACCACCGGAAAGAGCTTCGGTTCAGTATGTACCACCGGTCGTTAAAGAGGTAGTTGCTCAGGAAGCGGAAATAGCCACAGTCGAAGAATTGAAGGACAAGGACCCCGGTGTAAAAACAGTTGAGGGAGACCCGAATGCCAAAGTGATTATTGACACAAAGGCTGATGCTGCACCCGGATTATTCGAATCTTCCGANAAAAAGGTTGTAGCTAAAGTAGAAGATGATAACAAAATCTTCACAGTGGTGGAACAACAACCGGAATTCCCAGGTGGGATCGGAGCTATGTACAAGTGGATAGGAGAAAACCTGAAGTACCCATCAGAGGCACGTAATAACGGTTTGCAAGGTAAGGTTATACTCCAGTTTACAGTTGAAAAAGACGGTTCCATAGCCAATGTAAAAGTTGTACGTGATGGCGTAGGTGGCGGTGCCGGCGATGAAGCTGTCAGGGTAGTGAANAANATGCCAGCCTGGAAACCAGGAAAACAAAATGGTAAGTCTGTTCGCGTACAATATACGTTACCGGTGACTTTCAAGTTGGAGGGAGAATAACATTCGCGTTAAAATTTTTATAAGAAAATAGCAATATGGAATTCTTCCCTGTTGCTATTTTGTTTTTACGATAAATTGACAAATTGACTAAACCTGGAAATCAGATCAATCAATCTTTTCAGCTATTGGCCACCGTGTTGGCATTGATAATCGGCATATTCTTTACCGGTTTCGGTATAAGCATCCTGTCCGGTTTAATCAAGATGCCTAACGATGACGGTCCAATCATGAAGATATTCGGAGGTCTGCTGGTGATTTACGGGATTTTCAGGTTGATCAGGGTATATTTCAAATATAAATCCTATCGGGAAGAGTAACATGAAGGTAAAAATTGGTTCAGTGGCCGGAATCATCCTTTCGCTAATGATTACATCATGTAATCAGGCACCAACCACGCAATACAGAGACACCCCTACCTCAGGAGAAGCACATATTGCCGGTGACTTCCTGTATAAGACCATGTTAGATAGTGAAATTCAAATTTTTACCCTTGAATACCAAAAAGCATCCATTGCTGTTGACTATATGTCTGAAGCTCTAGCAGTCAAAGCCTTCCTGAGTGACAGTATCGATGGAATTGTAATAGGAAGGGAATTGAATGCTTCTGAGACAAAAACATTCAGAGATAAGAANAAATATGATCCCAAGACTGTCCGTCTTGCCACTGATGCTGTAGCGGTGATCGTCCATCCGGACAATAAGGCTGAAGATCTCACCATCGACCTCCTTAGAAATATATTGAATGGTTCTACAACCGATTGGGGTGACGGCCGTAAGATAGAAGTATTGATAGATAATGAAGGGAGTGGTATCATTACTTTTCTGAGAGATTCGGTAATGGCCGGAAGCTCCTTCGGTAAAAATGTATATACTTTGCCCCAAGGTACCACCATGATCGATTATGTCGCGACTCATCCTAATGCTATGGGTTTTGTCGGTGTCAACCAAATCACCAGTTTCGATGGTGATGCCAATCAGGTTTTCAACGAAAAGATAAAACCACTTGCTATTGGTAAAGTCGCCGGTCTAAAGAGCTATAAACCATACCAGNNGCCTATGTGGCATCCCGAAATTACCCTTTGTTGAGATTTACTAATTTTATTTTCAATGAATCACACAATGGACTAACCAGTGGATTTGCTACCTTTATGGCATCCGATAAGGGGCAACGTATTATCCTTAAGGATGGACTGGTACCTGCTAATGCGCCAATACGTCTGATTCAGGTAAATACTTCGGCTAATGATATTAATTCCAGATAAAATCAATTAACAATGCAAAAAATGATGTTTAGAAATTTTGGTTTGCTTGGCTTCCTATTCCTGTTAATAAGTGTAGCGAATGCTCAGGACATCGAGGAGGCCTATAANAAACTATCTTATGGCAAAACTGATGAGGCGGTGAATATTGCTAAATCAGTCGCCAATGCTGACCCGGCTATTATGGCAAATAAATTTTCCTTATATAGTCTTCTGAATGCAGCAGAGAGATATGATGAAGCCGGCAAGGTGCTTTCAGAAATTAAAACAAGTGATGAAAGCGGCCCTTACGGCAAGACTGCCGATGTCTTAATGAAATTGGATCAAGGAGCCAATCCTGATGACCTGACTGTTGAGATCGACAAGGCAATCAGAAAGGGTAAGAAGATGAAGGGATTCCTCTATCGTACTGTAGGCGAATATTTTCTTTTTAACAANAAAACCAATCCGGTGAAGGCTATTCAATACATCAAGATGGCCATTGATGAATATGGATTGAAGAATGCATCAACCAGAATGCTTTTAGGCGATGCCTATAACTTGAAAAATGATGCGGGAAATGCAGTAACCAACTATGAATATGCCATGGAAATGGACCCTACCAATGCTGTCCCTCACTATAAAATCGGCACTGCCTACATCAGAGCAAAAAGATATGAATTTGGTGTGCCGGAGCTGAGAAAGGCTATTGAGACAGATCCCAGTTATGCTCTGGCATACAAGGATTTGGGTAAATACTACTATGATGTCGATAAATACCAGGAAGCTAAAGAAAATTATAGGAAATACATGACAATGATCGGGACTCCTACTTTGGCAGAAAAAGTACAATACGCCAACATTCTATTCCTCAACAAAGATTACAGCGAGGCATTGCCGCTGCTTGAACAGGCCCGTGTGGAAGATAAGGCCAACAAATATCCCAATGTCCTCAGAATGATGGGATATGCGTATCATGAGACTCATGAAAATAACAAAGCTATCAGCGCGTTAAATAACTTTCTTGCAAACCGGGATACAACCAAGATATTGAGTCAGGACTATCTGTATCTCGGAAAGATCCAGGCAGAATTAGGTCAGGATAGTCTTTCCCGGCTGAATTATCTCCAGGCCTTTGAAATGGACTCAACGCTTGACTCCGAAATCAAGGTTATTGCAGACACATTGTTCAATCAGAANAAATATGACCCGGCAGGCATGCTGTATATGGCTATCGCCAAATCAACCAATCTGGCAGCCGATTATTTCTATGCAACCAGGGCAGATTATCTGGCCGGTAATTATTCCCGCGGAATAGAAGCAGCTGAAGGAATCATCAATAAACTGCCTAATGAGGTCGAGGGATATCTGTGGAAAGCCAGACATCAAGCTTTATTGGATACACCAAATAAAGGTGCTGCAGCCATCGATCCTTACCTGCAAGTGGTGGAAAAGGGAAAGGTCGATCCATCCAAATACAGTAAACAAATGCTGGAGGCCCTCAACTGGCTGACCGTATATTATATCAATATCAAGGCAGATTATGCAAAAGCACAGGAGTACAATGACCAGGCTCTTGAAATCGATGCAAATAACGAACAAGTAATGAAGTTGTTCAACTTCCTGCTTGAAGCAACAAAGCCTAAATCAGGCAAGAAATAATAAGACGAAAAATATTTGATTTTCGAAGAATAAAAAGGCGGCCCGGGGTCGCCTTTTTATTCGCTGGCCGTCAAGAATCACCCGCCATCCATCTCCAAATCCTTATTTGCTTAGTTTCTCCTCCTTGTTGATGGCATTTATATTTTTAAGATATTCCGTCGGCGACATCTTCATAATATCGCGAAAGACCCGATTGAAGGTCACTGCATGATTGAATCCACATTGGTAGGCAATACTTGAAATAGTACGATGTTTGTCAGATACCAGCAACCTGCATGCCTCATTTATTCTGAGTTCATTGACAAACTCCGTAAAAGTTTTTAGTGTGTGTTTCTTGAAATAGCGGCAGAATGCCTGAGNGGTCATGTATGCAATCCCGGCGATTTCATCCAATGATATTTCACGTTTGAAATGTCGCATACAGTATTGGTAGATGTCATCCATACGCATTCCCTCTGTCTCCGAATATTTGACAGGACTTACATCGGCGAGTGGGTGCCATTGCTTGTCACTGGCCAGATATTGCAACATCCGGATAAAGGCAGCAAGCCTATCGGCAGCTTCTGTATTTTGTACCTGCCTAAAATGATGCTCCAACACTTTTACATCAGCATTGATCAACTTCAGCCCGGAGGATGCGGATCCAAGCCACTTGATGATTACTGTCATTTCGGGCAGGTCAAATAAAGGTCTGATGATCCCCTGCGGTGCAAAAAATAGATTCAGGGTATGGATCCCGCTTTTGGTCAACGAATTCAAGGCATCTTCATCTTCTCTGAACAAGTGCGATTGACCGGAACCCAACAGAAAGAAGTCACCTTTAGTAAAAACATGCATCCTGTTTTCCGCTACCAAGGTCCCGCTACCTTTGAGGATCAATGTCATCTGTACTTCCTGATGTCGATGCAGGTGTCTGTAGAAATGTGGCAATATATCTTCCTGAAAGTGAAAACTCCTCGTGTCCAGCTTCGGTATAGTAAAGGGGACGACGTACATAAACGAATTTTAACCACAAAAATACAATATCTTATATTGTGTAGTTAAAATTCGTTTATAGTCATTTGGGGCTGTTCAGTTTCTGAAATTGCATTAAGCCCATTAATAAATGAAATCATACTGCACAAAATCACACAACTAAATAAACGGGCAGATGTCAAATTTTGTCCATGATAAATTTAGTCATGGCATTATACAGATGCATGGTTGCTCCTTCGCTATATATGCCGTGGTTGCTGTTGGGATACATATGGAATTCAAACTGCTTCCCGGCCTTGATCAAGGCACGGTTCATCTCTACACTGTTCTGGAAGTGTACGTTATCATCAGCGATGCCATGTGCCAGAAAGTAATTGCCCTTGAGCCTATCGGCGAAATAAATCGGGCTGTTATCCTTGAAACCATCCGGATTTTCTTTATAAGTACGCATATAACGTTCGGTATAAATAGAATCATACCATTTCCAGTTGGTGACCGGTGCCACTGCCAATGCTGCTTTGAACACGTCGTTGCCTTTCAACAGGCAGAGTGATGACATGTATCCGCCATAAGACCAGCCAAAAATTCCGATGCGACCGGCATCAACATATGGTAATGACCCAAGGTATTTCGCAGCTTCTATCTGGTCGATCACTTCATAATGTCCCAACTGCATATAGGTCATTTTACGGAACTCTTCTCCACGACCTCCGGTACCTCGATTGTCAACACATGCAACAATATATCCGCTCTCCGCAATCATTTTAAACCACCAACTCTGACCACCTCCCCATCGATCCACTACCTGCTGGCTTCCCGGCCCTCCATAAAGATACATAAATACAGGATACTTCTTATTCGGATCAAAATTACTTGGCTTAATCTGGTATCCATTAAGTTGCACTCCTTCACTTGTGGTGAAAGAGAAGAATTCCGCCTTTCCTGCCTTAAACTCCTTGAATTTGTCGATTGCCGCCTGATTATCTTCCAATACCCGGACTATCTTGTTCTTTTTATCATACAAAGTCCAGCTGGTAGGTGTATTGATATTGGAATAAATGAGTGTCATATATTCAAATGTAGGAGAAAACTGAGCAGCATTGTTACCATCCTTGATAGATAGCTTTACTGGCTTCTTCCCGTCCAGTCCTACCTTGTACACTTCGCACTGCATGGGAGTGGGTGCGATTAACTGATAATACAAGGTCTTGGTATTTTCATCATAGCCGTATATGTTGGAAAGGTCATAATTGGCCTGTGTGATGGCATTGATTCGGTTGCCATTCATGTCGTGTAGAAAGGCCTGATAGAATCCGCCTTTATCGGTGACCCAGATGAAGTGCTTCCCATCCTTGAGGAAGGTCAGATAGTCATTGATCTCAATATAATACTTATTGTCTTCCTTCATCAGGATAGTTGTCTTACCGCTGCTGGCATCGGCGAGAAGCAGCTCGAGATTGTTCTGATGGCGATTCATCTTGAATACGCACAGTTTATTCGGATCACGTGTCCATTTGATGCGCGGATAATATATCTCCTTGTCAGGGATCTGGTCGATGGTGACAGTATTGCGGGTGTCCAGATTGTATATCTTGACCTCCAGGGTGGAATTATCCTCCCCCACCTTCGGATATTTGAAAGAAAAAGGAATAGGATACATCTCATCCCGATAATACTCCATAGAATACTCAGGCACCTTAGACTCGTCAAAGCGAAGGAAGCCAATCTTCCGACTGTCCGAAGACCATTCAAAAGCCCTTGTAAAACTGAATTCTTCTTCATAAACCCAGTCACACATACCGTTGATAATAAAATTCCATTTACCATCATTCGTTACCTGAGTGGAAGTATTAGTGGTCAGATCCATATAATACAAATTGTTTTCACAGGTAAAGCCTACCTTCATTCCATCCGGTGAAAAAGTCGGATTGCTGACCGGTTTGCCGTCAAACACAACAACTCCACTGCCCTTTTTCTTGTCAAAGACAAAGGTCTTTCCTTTGGAACTGTGTCTGAAAATTTGCTCAGTTCNCGTAACAATCAACACTTTACTTTCATCTTCGCTGAACTGATAGGACTCGATACCGGCACTGTTATCTCCGGCCAAGGCAATCCATTGTTCGCTGCTAATGTAGGNTCCAANGCTCTTTCCGTCTACGACATGATTGATTTCCAATGCATCTCCCTTATTGATGATATAGGATTTGCCGTCTTTCATATAGGCAAATCCCGGCAAGCTTTTAGTCCGGAATGTGCCTTTCCTGAAAACATCATTAAGGTCGAATGATTTCTGACCTTGAGCAATCAACAAGGCAGAAGAAGAGATAGCCAGAAATAAAATAAATAATTTTTCACTTGCACAGTCAATTTTGATTATCAATGTTAAAAATAGAAAATCGAACGTAAGATAAAAAAATATCGATCAAGCTTTATCCTGCCCTGCTAAATTGAAAGATTTGGCAGATGAGAGCCGTGAGAGGCAGAAACCATTACATAACGGTATCGGATATTGCCTTACTTGCTACACCATTGATCCGCTTTGATTAAATTCATGGTATTTGATTTTCCCTTGATCATGAATATTATTTTCGGATGAATGTGATTACTACACAACAGTGCTTTCTATTATTTGTGGAATATTCACCTCAAAGCTGTATTGCCCATACAAGTCTGATACCATCGATATTGCAACAGGCGCCATCATAACCTTATCGAATCAGTCGTCGGGCGGCCTTCCGTCTAATAAGGCCATTCGTCTAACCCAAAAGCCCTAATTGTTAAGACCTGCTAATAAAATATAAATTACTCCAAAAGTGATCACAAAACAGTAAGTCATCTATTCCTTCAAATTAAAATTTTGCCTCTGTTATAACAGTAAAATCTCCTGATCAGGATCAAATGAGCTACTTCAAATATAGGATATACTGACCAGAAGGTCCCCGCAGTACATTTTGAACTTATAAAAGGTATGAATGCCGAAGGATATGCCCAAGCATCACTATTTAGCTCCACAGCCATAGCTCACGAGTCAACAAGAATCATCTTTATCTCTTGAAACCCAACTCTGCCCTAATTTCCTATCGGGAGTAAATGCCCAGATTGACCCACATAATAAGAGAGCGACTCATTCCTTTTGATTCAATTCTTCCACTCTTTTCATCCCGTTTATGACAATTTCAAGCGAAAACTCTTTTCAGGTTTCACTGCAACTAAACATAAATGACCAACACAAAAAAACAGGCCGTTGTACAATAATTATAAATAGAAAAAGGGTAAGGCCGGGTTGAACATTCAGGGAAACCGGACCATCTAAAAACTCAAGAAAAATTTATAAAAAGGACATTTATTTGCACTGTTAATTATATTTGCACTGTTATTTAATTTTTATGGGAATTGCAGAAAGAAAGTCAAAACAAAAGGAGGAGCTTCGCCAAAACATCCTGGATGCTGCCAAAAGGCTCTTTCTTAAAGAAGGTTATCATGCCACATCAATACGGAAGATAGCCAAAGAAATAGAATTCAGTCCAACGACAATTTACCTCTATTATAAGGATAAGGCAGAAATCGCCCACGCCTTGCACATCGAAGGTTTTAAGTTATTAGGAAGGCAATTTGGCTTGTTGATGCATATCGATGATCCATTCGAGCGAATAAAAGTAATGGGACGTATATATATGCAGTTTTCTCTGGAGAATACCGACTTTTATGAACTGATGTTTGTCTTGAAGGAGCCTATGGATCACATCAAGGAATGTGGGATGGAAGAGGGTTGGGAAGAGGGAGACCAGGCATTCAACCTGTTGATGCAAAACGTCCTGGCATGTCAGGAGGTAGGTTACTTTAAGAGCTTTGATCCGGCTAAAATAGCCCTGATTGCCTGGAGTACATTGCACGGCTTGTGCGCCTTAAACCTTCATGGTCATCTTGCCTTTGTCAAGACCTATAANGGGGAATTTACGCACATTGAAGATTTGTTTACGTCAACCTTCAACACATTTGTAGCAATCCTCGAACAATTGAAGTAATTTTTTTCAAACAATGGTTAACACTGTAAACTATGATAACAGCATTAAGCAATAGGTCTGTATTCAGGAGAAGCAAATCAATTGTTGTAATAATCTTAGTGGGTTTTATTCTATCCGCATCCTGCGCCCATAGTCAAAGGTCGATTCTGGATGATTACATTATACAGGCAATTGGCCAAAGTCCTGAAATCCATCAAAGCAATCTCGAGCTTCAGAAAGCTGGCATTTCCCGTGATTTTGCCGCCAATTACAGGTTGCCCACAGTTGGATTTCAATTGGGGTACCAGACAGCGCATGGCGGAAGGAACATCGATCTGCCCATTGGCGACATGCTCAATGGTGTGTACTCGACGCTCAATCAAATTACCGGCACACCCTCCTTCCCCATGCTTGAGAATCAAAGAATCAACTTTCTTCCCTCCAATTTTTATGATGCCAAGATTCAGACAACGATTCCGATTTATAATCCGGAGGTAAGGCACAACATCGATCTGTCCGAAAATAAAATCGTCGCAGCCAATCTGGATATCCGTATTCGTAAGAGAGACCTTGTATTCCGGGTGAAAAGTGCCTATTTCGATTATCTGATGGCTGTCGAGGCCGTTAAAATCTATCGACAGGCTCTCAGTCTGGCACAGGAAAGCCGGCGGGTCAACGAAAGATTGCTCAAAAACGGTAAGGGCCTTCCGGCATATGTAATACGATCCGATGCTGAAATCGAAAGCATCAGTGCCGACATTTCAGGTGCTGAAATCCGGGTCCAAAATTCAGCCTCAATGTTTAACTACTTACTCAACAGGCCCGAAAACAGCCCCATCGATACGATGTTTGATGCCAAGGTGGCCTTGGAAGCAGGCCGCCTGCTGGCAACACTTCCACCGGATATTTCCAGGCGTGAGGAGATCAAAAACCTGCAAAATGCCACAGTTTTATACAAAAACGTGATAAAGATTCATAAAAGTGCCGCACTTCCACGACTCAACGGAATAATAAATGTTGGATCTCAAGCTGAAAACTGGCAATTCGACTCACAATCCCGATACTTTCTATTAGGACTTCAATTGGAGGTGCCTATATTTTCTGCTTTCAAAGTCAGGCAAAAAACGGCTATTGCTCAATTGGAGTTGGGTCAGAATGAAAGTCGAACCGAATATGCATCCAGGGGCCTTTCTCTGTCTGCCGGGGTAGCTCTTAACAACCTTCGCTCAGCACTGGAAAGCCTGGACGCTTCACAAAAGCAGCTGGAAGCGGCTTCCACATATAGGCGTCTTATTGAAAAAGGATATGCCGAAGGTGTCTCCACCTTTATAGAGACCATAGACGCCCGAAATCAATGGACTACCGCTCAGCTTGCCCAAAAGATAAGACTTTACAAGGTGCTTCAGGCAGTTGCTGCAGTAGAGCGAGAAACTGCATCCTATAACATTGACCAATAATTTTCAACATGAATAGACTACATAAATCCACTATCCTGTTACTGACNTTTTTAATTGCATGCTCACCCAANAAACAGGAACATTCTCAAATCCCCGAGACCATCATTCCGGTAAAAACCATTGCAGTTGTCAAGCAGGAACTGAACCCTGACATCTATGTATCAGGCCAGTTTACCACTGAGGATGAGTCTGTGTTGTCCTTCAAAAATGGCGGTATCGTCCGTACCATCTATGTTCGGGAGGGGGATGCAATCAANAAGGGACAGTTGCTCGCCACCCTCGACATGACTGAAATCGATGCCATCACAGGTCAGGCCGAAATTGTACTCGAAAAGGCAGTAAGAGACTACAACCGGGCCACCAGCTTATACCGCGACAGTGTAGCCACACTGGAACAAATGCAGAATGCTCAGACGGCAATGGAAATCGCCCAAAAACAAGTTGCCAATGCACGTTATAATCGCCAAACCGGGTCGATATACGCCAACAGATCCGGTTATGTCCTCCGAAAATTTGCACAGGAAGGCCAGACTGTAGGCCCCGGAACTCCCATCCTTCAAATCAATGGAGCCTCTCAGGGCAAATGGGTGCTAAAGTCGGGTGTCAGCGACTTCCAATGGGCGTCAATCGGAGTCGGCGACAAGGCTATCATCACAACCGATGCCTTGCCGGGCAAGGAGATTCCGGGAACTGTCACCGCGCGCTCAGAAGGGTCAGACCCGATGTCAGGTACATTCTGGATCTCGATCAGTCTCGCGGGCAATCAACATCACGGCATTGCGGCCGGATTATTCGGAAAAGCGCGGGTCACGGTTAATAANAAAGTGGAGGCCTGGACATTGCCTTATGATGCATTAATGGATAGTGAAAAGGACAAAGGCTATGTGTTTGTTTTAACTGATAGCAACATCGTCAANAAAATTCCGGTTACAATAGACCGATTGGATCAGGGTAAGGTAATCATCTCCGCCGGCCTGGAAGGATATGACCGTGTAATTATGGAAGGAAATGCCTACCTGGTAGGGGGCATGAAAGTAAAGGTGATCGAATGATACAACATTATGCAATACCGATAACCAGACACTCCTCAAACCTTAAGAGATGAAAATAACCGAATATGCGATAAAGAACCACCAGTTTACCCTCGTCATGGTGCTGATGGTCATAGCCGTAGGAATCTCAACCCTACTCAAAATGCCCCGGTCTGAAGACCCTGAATTCGATGCCCCATTCTACCCCATTATCGTTGTCTATCCGGGTGCCAGTCCGGAAGATATGGAGAAACTGGTGGTCGATCCAATCGANAAAAAGGTGTATGGACTACAAGACATCAAACGAATCCGTAGTTTCATCCGGGATGGATTAGCAGTGATGCAGGTGGATTATAATTATCATGTAGATGTCAACGACAAGTACAATGAACTGATCCGGGAGGTCAATGCACTGCGTGATAAGCTACCCCGGGAAGTACGAAGCATAGAAGTGCAAAAAGCTACTGCATCTGATGTGAATATCCTACAAGTCGCGCTGATTTCTGAAAACACCTCAAGAGATGCCCTGGATAAGGCGGGTGATGATCTTCAGGCCGAGTTGGAGAAAGTTACTCAGCTAAAAAATGTAAAGGTAAACGGAGCCGCTGAACGCATTGTCCGCGTGGACCTTCATCTTGAAAAGATGGCTCATCTGCATATTCCTGCTTTGCTCGTAGCCAATGCCCTCCAAAGTGAATCCGCAAATATTCCGGGAGGTAATATCATTGAAGGCACTAAATCCTTCAACGTCAAGACCAACAGCAACTATTCAAATCTTCAGGAAATCCGAAATACCATTATCACCGGACGCGGAGTAAATACCATCCTTCTGAAAGATATCGCTGATGTGTATTATGATTATGGGCCGGACACTTATATCACCCGACTCAACGGCCATCTTTGTATTTTCGTCAACGCTGCCTTAAAACCCGGTGAAAATATTTCACTGGCTCAGGAAAGCTACAAGCCCATACTAGAAAAGTTCAGGGCCGGTTTGCCGTCCAATATTGATATGCAGGCTCATTTTGACCAGGCTGACAATGTCAACGATCGATTGTACAACTTAGGGCTGGATTTTCTAATTGCCATTGGTCTGGTCTTGATTACACTTCTGCCGTTGGGCAACCGTGCCTCTTTGGTTGTCATGATTGCCATCCCCCTATCAATTGGCATCGGTGTCATCCTGCTCAATCTTTTCGGGTATAATCTCAATCAACTCAGTATTGTCGGCCTTGTAGTGGCGCTCGGCCTCCTGGTGGATGACAGTATTGTCGTGGTGGAGAATATAGAAAGGTGGATTCGCGAGGGCCATTCCCGTCTAGACGCGACCATCAAGGGAACAGGTCAGATAGGCATGGCCGTATTGGGGTGTACGGCGACCTTGATTATCGCCTTTTTGCCTCTTGCTTTCATGCCTGAAGGATCCGGTGACTTTATCCGCAGCCTGCCTTTGGCTGTAATATTTACTATTCTGGGTTCACTCATAGTGGCATTGACCATTGTGCCTTTCCTTTCCAGTAGAATCCTGAAACCTGCAGAAGGTGACCATAGTAATATTTTCCTCAGGGGACTTCAGAAAGTTATCCATGGCACGTATGCCCGCTTACTGGATGTGGCATTGAGACATCCGGTGTTAAGCCTTCTTATCGCTTTATCTATGTTCGTAGGATCTTTATTTTTGATCCCTGTCGTAGGTACAAGTCTGTTTCCGGCTTCAGAAAAACCACAGTTTACCATCGATATCACTGCACCCCTTCAGTCCGGCATTTACAACACAGATTCTATCACAAGACAAATAGAAGCCGAATTGGCGAAAATGCCTGAGGTAAAATACTATTCCTCCAACATTGGCAAAGGTAACCCCAGAATATATTACAACGTAATACAACGTAATGAGCAAGCAGACTTCGCCCAGATCTTCGTACAGCTTCACCCGGATATTAGACCGGACGAGAAATTAAACATCATCAAGGAACTACGTCGCCGGTGGACTCCCTATCCCGGAGCTGAAGTCAAGGTCGTCAACTTTGAACAAGGAATTCCACAGATTGCCCCGATCGAAGTTCGCTTACTTGGCGACAATCTGGATACACTGCGCCAATTGGCATCTGATGTCGAAAATATGCTTGTAGCCAATCCGGGTGCCATCTATGTAAGCAATCCCGTAAAAAATAACAAGACAGACATAAGGATCCATATCGATAAGGAAAAAGCACAAAGCCTCGGCGTTCCAACCATCAATATAAGCCAGACTGTCAGGATGGCTTTGGCAGGTATACCGGTCGGAACCTATACAGATAAAGAAAAGAACAACAATGATTATACAATTGTGGTGACAAAACCCAGAGAAAGCTATCCTGATTTATCCGTATTCCGCAATCTTTTTGTCAATGCTTCTGACGGAAGAGCTATCCCAATAGATCAAATAACGGATATCGGATTTGAAACATCCGCACAGACCATCAATCACCTGAATAAAGTGAGGACTGTATCTGTGACAGCCTTTATCCGGGAAGGACATCTCAACTCAGCGGTCATCAATGATGTCGTGAAAGCATTGGAGCAGAANAAATTTCCGAAAGGATACAGTTTTACCATGGGAGGAGAAGTAGAAGGAAGGGAGGAATCATTCAAGGGTTTTGGTTATATTATTCTGGTGACCGTTTTCCTGTTTATAGCTGTCCTGGTATTGCAATTCCGTACCTTCAAAAGCACGCTGATTGTTCTTTCTGTAATACCTCTGGGCATTGTGGGCGCAGTACTTGCACTACTTGTCACAGGCAATTCACTTTCCTTCGTCGCAACTGTGGGCATTGTGGCTCTTGCCGGAATAGAGGTCAAGAACACGATATTGCTGGTCGACTTTACCAACCAGCTACGCAAACAAGGTGTCGGACTCATGGAAGCCATCGAGGAGGCTGGCGAGAAACGATTTCTGCCCATCATCCTTACAACGATGACTGCTATCGGAGGATTGATGCCTATTGCATGGTCCAACAATCCGCTCATTTCGCCCCTGGCCATTGTTATGATCGGTGGGTTGATCAGCTCTACCTTTCTGTCGAGGATAGTTACGCCGGTCGTGTATAAGTTGATACCGCCAAAAGTGTAAGAAATCCGGTTTCTACCAATCGAAATTGCATGGACCTGTCGCCTGCAATTACTTTAGTCGGGCTATCCGGGTGATGTTGCCTTTGACGATCTGATTGACAGAGACAAGAATTTCGGTTTCAGGTGGAAAGTAAAGGTCCACCCTGGAGCCAAATTTGATGAAGCCCATTTCATCACCGCGCCTCACAGACTGTCCTTCCTTCAGGTAGTTGACGATTCGGCGGGCAAGCGCACCGGCAACCTGACGCATCAGGACGGTGCCTTTGTCATGCTGATAGACTACTGTTGTCCGCTCATTCTCAGTGGAAGATTTGGGATTCCAGGCAGTCAGATATTTACCGGGATGATAAATATTGTGGGTGATTATTCCGGACAAAGGATTGCGATTGACATGCACATTGAGTGGCGACATGAAGATACTTACCTGAATACACTTACATTTCAAAACCTCCTCTTCCTGTACTTTTTCGATAACGACAACCTTGCCATCAGCAGGAGCAATCACTATGTCTTCATCGATGGCCGGAACCTGTCGCCGGGNGTTTCGGAAAAACTGCAACACCATAACCAGGACAAAGATTATCAGTGCATAACCCAGCCACATTAATTCCTGTAAAAATGAATTGAATATCCACCAAATGAGGATGCTGAAAAGAATAGCAATCAAAATGGTCACTCGTCCTTCCCTGTGAATCGGAAACATAGGTTGTCAGATTAATTGGGTGTAAAGATACACAAAGGAAACTACAAAGAGGAAAGAATCAAACCTGTCCAGAAAACCTCCGTGACCGGGAAGGTAAGTTCCGGTATCCTTGATGCCGTAGTGCCGCTTCAGTTTTGATTCAACCAGATCGCCTATGGTTCCGCTGACTCCGGTAATGGTTGCTACGATCAACCATTGTGGATAGGTAAACGCATCATTGATCATCGATAATGGCCAGGCCAGAGCAATAGTAGCAATAATCCCCCAAGCGTCCCTTCAACGGTTTTCTTAGGAGAAACCGATGGCATTAATGGTTTTTGCCAATAGCTGATCCAACCAGATATGCACCGGTGTCATTGATCCAGATCAATACAATTACACCCAACAGTGGAAGATAGCTGAAACTTCCATCTTTAAAAGCGAGCTCATAGGCCAACAATGAGGGAATACCGACATAAATAAAGCTGAACATACTCCTGGCGGTCTTTTCCACCGGATTGGACTGCACGGAGAGCAGCTCTGAAGCCAACAAGAAAAGTAGCCAGCACGCAATGATGCCCAACAACAGGCTATCTTTAACATTGAGAACATCTTCCCTGATAACCATGCCCATCAGCACAGGCACGAAACTGAAGGTTAGAGAGATGAAAAAACGAAGTTTTCGCTTCAGGCCGGATATGATCATTGTAAGCTCATACCCGCACAAAACACTGATGATGAATAATAATGCAAAATATGTCCACTTACTGATCATCAGGCCGGCCAATACAAAAGCAGTAAATACAATAGCCGTGTATAGTCTGGTGGATATATCCTTGAACTGTATCATGTACTGTGTTTATTTTTGACAAAATAAGACTGGAATACCGTGCCAAGCAGCATCAGGATGATTGTGCTGATAAGAACAAGCCATATCGGAACCTTATAGTTGTCCATGTCACTCATACGGGATGGGTCATGTCTGACAAAAAACTGAAGAATGACCTGGACTGCGTTGTTGGCAAAATGGGCGATCATCGGATAGGCAATGTTTCCCGACCAAAGCATCAGGTAACCAAGTACCAGACCAAGAATTACTCTGGGAAAAAACCCTTCAAACTGCATGTGTATTGCGCTGAATACTATGGCTGTACACCATACGGCAATATGCTTGTTGGTCACCAATTGACTCAACAGAGTCTGAAGGAACCCTCTGAAAATCAATTCTTCGCTGATAGCCGGAACCAGGGCTATGAGAATTACATTGACGGCAAGAATCCACAACGAATCATTATCTAACCACAACCTAACCAATTTCTCGGTTTGGTCTTCCATGTTGTGCAATACGTCCGGAAGAGGAATCAATTTATTCAATTCGGAAGAATATTGGACTAAGGGATAGGCACTTAAAAGGAATAAAACACCCATCAGCGTCGCATTCCAGTTGACTTCCGGAACAAAATGAAAGACGGAATGGCCGGTTTGTCTCCTGAATAAATACATGGTTACCAATGCCGGAATGATAAATACCATGAGATGTTGGTTGAAAATGACCAATCGGTATATCCAGGCCAATCTGTCCCTTCCTGAATCATCCAGGCTCTCAAAGTTAAAAATCCCTATTTCCACCCCGGTCGCCTCACTGACCATCCCGGTCGCAATGGTGCCGGCCAGTGTCCCGAGAAAATCATTCCCAGTAGTATAATTATCCATCTGAGCCAGAACGTTATATTTCTGTAGTATGGTAATTCATCGTCCTTTGTCATCAATAAGGATATAATGAGTTCATGGTTGTTTAATCCGGTCAAGACATATATGCCGGATTATGAGACAAAGATAACATTATCCGGGTAAGTTTATCAGATATGATTAATTTGGAATATTCAGATAGAGCGTGTTTGTACAACACCGATTGGCTGTTTCACTAGCAGAGAATCCCGGAGACCTCGAGCGACTTAAAGGTAGGCAAAGGAATGGGCTGTTGTCCGTTTGTTATTGTACACACACAAGGATATCTAGGGTTGCCTTGCATTTTTGATTCGTAATAGAAAAATTGGCGAAATTGCGGGAGCATACTAATCAATAAACCAGGGAATTAATAACTTGAAAAACAGGCCTGAAAATTCAAACTTCGAATATCGCACCCTATAAAACATTTAAATTTTTCAATTCCAGATTAAACCATTCGCCTCAACTTTATATCAAAGGAGTACATTGAATAACCAAATAAATTTTTATAGTCATGAAAAATATGCTTTTATCTTCAGCGTCCTGATCATCACCGTATTGTCATTATCTTCCTTTGATATTGCCAAGTGGAAGATCATTGGCCAAAAAGAGGCTGCCTATGGTGTTGACAGGGACGTGCTTTACGTAAAGGGTAATAACATTTACACAGCACTCAAGTTGAAGGTGGTGGATGCGAGAACCAATATGATTGATATGGATGTGTATTTTGAAAACGGACAAAAAGAACATGCGCCCTGCAAAAACTTCCATGCGGGAGAGGAAAGCAGAGTCATTGATTTGCCGGGCAATGCAAGAAGAATAGATAAAATTACCTTTCTGTATGACACCAAAGGCATTAGAAAGGGCAAGGCAAATATTATAGTCTTTGGACGCAGATAAGTCCGCCTGACGCTTTAGCTTTATTTTTCCAGGCAAATTTTAAATCACCTTTTGGGCAATTTCATGCTCTATTAGAACTATATATTTCGGTTCCCTTACGATTTTTTGATTGCGATATCAACATACGCGGTCGAAAAGTTGCCTGGGAACCTTCTTCCGGTACTGATTTAGTACTGTAAGAATTCCGGTCAATCGCTCGTCATGCCAACTCTCCCGAAAAACTATCCCTGATCATCGTAACCGGGAGATTTTAGTCATTGACTAATCCGTGCCATTTATCATTTGCCACAAATGGCATTGGTAATCCAAGAATTAATTAATGGAACCTGTATTAATCCAAATGATTTAAGAAAATAAAAAATGCTAAAAATTGGTTGTGTTTTCCTCATCCATCATTCACCATAAATCAATGCTTTGACCATAACGGGTGAAATTATTCTCTATTCAGTTCCGCCTGTTGTTTTTCGAACTCCTCTCTGGTCAGAAACTGCAATGAGACGCTGTTAACACAATGACGCACATTTTTCAGGGTCAGCCGTTCTCCTTCGAACACATGGCCGAGATGGGCACCACAATGTTTACAAAGGATTTCCGTCCTACGACCATCTGCATCCGGTACGCGCTCCACAGCACCCGGAATTTCATCATCAAATGAAGGCCAGCCACATTCGGAAGGAAACTTGTCTTTGGAGTCATACAAGGGTGCATTGCAACGACGGCATTCATATATGCCATCACCGGTAAATTTGTAATACTTTCCGGTTCCCGGATATTCAGCGCNCTTGTTAACGATGATTCTTTCCTCCTCCTTGGTAAGGGTGTTCCATTTAGCTTTCTTTTCCATCAGTGTAGTTTTTTGATTTGATATAAGTTTTGAGCTGAACTTTTCTCTGAATTTTTCCACCTTCGGGGTGATGATAAATCTGCAATAGGATTGGTTCCGGTTATTGTTGTAGTAATTCTGGTGATAGTCTTCAGCGGGGAAAAAGTTCTTGACGGGTAGAATTTCCGTAGTGATGTTATTTCCCCAGATTTCCTTTGCTGTTGTATTCATGGAATGTTGGGCGATGGCGCGTTGCGNCCCATTGAAAANATAGATTCCGCTTCTGTATTGCGGTCCTACATCATTTCCTTGTCGATTGAGGGTAGTGGGGTCGTGTACCGTCCAGAAAACATCAAGGATATCCTTGAGCTTGATGGCAGTGGTGTCATAAGTCAATTTGACCACTTCGGCATGGCCGGTTAAGCCTGTACATACCTGTTCGTAGGTAGGATTCTTGATGTCGCCGTTGGAATATCCCGAACGTACTTTAATCACACCGTACAGGTCTTGATATACAGCATCCAGACACCAAAAACAACCACCTGCCAGCACGATTTCCTCCTGATGTGCAGGCAACGAAATGATGATATTTTCAGAAGACTGGCTGACTTGTGCCTTAGGCTCGTTATCTTTGTCGTGGCAAGCCGTCCAAAAAGCGGCAAGAATAAGAATTAGGTACTGCATGAATTTTTTCATTGAAACAAAAATATTGATGGTTGAGTTCAGGCGGATTATAACCAATATGAACTCATTTGCAAATTAAGGATGAAAGATAGTCTTTTACTTTATGATTATAACAGGGTAAACGGAAATCATACCCAAAACGTTGAATATTCTGTCCGTACAAATCCTGATAACCCAATCTTCAAAGGTCACTTTCCCGGCAGGCCTGTATTGCCGGGTGTGATGATTCTGCGTTTGTTTACCCTCTGTGCCAGCGATGTTTGCGGAAAAGACCTCATGATGCAGCGGACGGTTCAGAGCAAATTCCTGAACTTTGTGGATCCTCACGTTCATTCCGAACTGACTGTCCACCTGTCTATTTCAGAAGATGAGGATGGATACAATGTTGGAGCGGAATTGAAAAATAGTACAACTTCCTTTACCAAAGCCATCCTTAGATTGATTCCTGCACCTTAACCTATGCCGTCACACGACCAAATATGCCGGGACATCATCCGTGAAAGGAGGGTGTGTATTCTGATACCTACCTACAACAATGCAGGTACCTTGTCGCAGGTCCTAGAGGGCTGTCTNTTTTACTCGGAAAATGTTATTGTGGTTAATGACGGCAGTACTGACAGCACCGACATGATATTAAAACGCTTCGACAATATCACGGTCATCCATCACGCAGTCAACCAGGGCAAAGGCATGGCCATCAAGACAGGCTTCGATGCGGCGATGGCCGCCGGTTATCAGTATGCTGTCACCATCGATTCAGACGGTCAGCATCTTCCCGCCGACCTGCCGTACCTCATCAACGGACTTTATAACCATCCAGACAGCATCATCATCGGATCTCGAAACATGAACAGGGCGGGTATTCCGGGCAAAAGTTCCTTCGGCAACAAATTTTCCAATTTCTGGTTTCGCTTCGATACCGGAATAGATCTGCCGGATACTCAGTCCGGATACCGTATCTATCCGCTTGAGTCGCTCAAGGGAATCCGACTGTTGACCTGGAAATTTGAATTTGAAGTAGAGATTCTGGTAAAGTCGGCATGGCGTAATATTCCCATCATACCGGTACCTGTTCGCGTTTATTATCCTCCGGGAGATATCAGGGTAAGCCATTTCAGGCCATTCCGGGACTTCACACGTATCAGCATATTAAATACCATCTTCTTCATCCAGGCCTTGCTGTTTTACATTCCCTTGCGGTGGTGGCGACAACTCTCCAACGTTGGTTTCCGTAAAAGTTTGATGCTGGCGTTGCACAATCCACTGGAATCCGTCAGTCGCCGGTCCGCCGCCATCGGCTTTGGAGTATTCATGGGAATCTTCCCTGTTTGGGGTTATCAGTTGATCATCGGATGGGCATTGTGTCATTACTTCCGGCTTAACAAGCTGTTATTTACCGTTGCCGCCCATATCAGCATCCCTCCCATGATACCGATCATAATCTATCTGAGTTATCTGGCCGGAAGGCTTGTTACCGGTGGTGGGGATCTGATATCTATTCCTGAAGGAGGAATAACCCTGGAGTCAGTGGCCAATAATTTATTTCAATACTTGGTTGGTGCGGTTTTACTTTCGATATTTGCCGGGATTCTGGCTTTTTATGTCAGCCTGCTTATGTATAAGGTGGCAGCCGGAAAATCTCAAAAAATTAATTCCGGTGGGACGACCCTTTACGTGGATATTTAGGTTTTTCAGACGATTTCCCGTCTTNTTTTACCTCACACTGGCGGGCATCATACTGTATTGTGTCATAGGGATAAGCCGGTTGCAATGGAATAATGATGTTTTCTCCATCTTCCCGCTTCATGCGTCATCTGCCGATTATACTGCACAGGTGGCCAATATGCGCGCCAACAACGACATCATGGTCCTGTTGCACACCGAATCGCCGAGCGACTCGTCCTTGCGTGTATTGGTGGACAATGCGGAATGGTGGGAACACAGCGTGAACTCTTCTTCCTATCTGTCTTCTGTAATCCCCGATGCCGCTTTCCGGATGACAGACAGCCTGCAACGTGTGCTTTATGACAGCGTGTTTTTCAGTCTCCCACTCTTGCTCAATGGCGATGACCTTGACACCGTAAGACAACGACTGGACAATGCCGCCATCGAACGCATCGTCGCCCGTAATAACCGACTGAACAGTGGATTCAGCGGCTTCGCAATGAGGCACTTCAACCAATTGGATCCCTTACATCTGGCACCCATTGTCCTAAAGAAATTAGAGACATTCCAAACAGTACCCGGTCTGAAACAAGCCAATGGGTTTCAGGTATCAAAGGACGAACGCAACCTGTTTTTCAACTTCAACGCCATCTATAAGGATAAGGAGGATCCCGGATATAGNGCTCTCAACGACAGCTTAACAGCCATGCGCCAAGTAAGCGAAAAACTGTTTCCCGGGGTGAAGACCTACCTGTTTGGAGCTCCTATCGCTTCCGAAATAAACAAGGAAAGGTCCTTTCGGGATGGAAACCTGACCGGCAGCCTATCCATTCTTTTGACCCTGGGACTTTTGTATTACTTTTTCAGGAGGAAGCGTATAACTATGATGGTTTTATTACCCTCCGTAGTTGGCTATGGTATGGCGTTAGCGACATTTGGCTTTGCAGGTGTGCCGATTGTTGCGATGGCCATGTCCTCCGCTACCATCATCCTCGCTATGGGCATCAATTATTCCGTCCATCTGGTCAATGCCCGACTGCACAGTGACAACATCGAAGATGCCATCCGGGAGATTGTCAACCCGATGATCACCGGTAATGTGACGACGGTTGCGGCCTTTGCCCTGTTGATAATGTCGGACAGTCTGTTATTGCAGCAATTTGGCATCCTGGCCTCCATCAGTCTTGCTGCAGGTGTGTTGACAGCGCTGATGGTATTGCCCCAATGGCTTGTCCATACAAACACAACGAAAGCAGAAGTATCTATTCCATGGTTTGGGAGATTAGCTAATTATGAATTTCACAAGAACAAATGGATCATCGGATTGGTGATTATTGGCTCCATTGCCATGTTCTTTCCGGCATCCAGGGTGCAATTCCGGGGCGATCTTACCGACTTGAATTATATACCCCGGGAAGATAGAGCCGGTTATAATATTCTGGAAAACGACCTCGGATTCAACCTGTCACGGACCAATATCCGCGTCAATGCTCCAGTGCCGGATTCTGCCCTTGCCCTGTACAATGAGGCTCGCCGGGACTTGCTTCAGATAGACAGTACAGCCCTGATTCCGGATTTATCAGCTATTCAGCCTACTGCCACTGAACAGTACAACAACCAGGCCGGATGGTCTGAACTTTGGGCGGATTCGTTGTTGTCTGAAAAGAAATTNTTTGCGGCATCCTTACATGGCGGGCAGGATGTCGTCCGCTTTCTGGACCGGGTCAAAACATTTGACACCATTGCCGTTCCTGAGCGACTGACAGAAGAGTTTTCCAGGACCATCCTCTCCAAATTCATGAAAAATGAAGCAGATGGCAGTGTATCACTCAATGTTCCCGTGACGGGTCATTTTGATTTAGGCAATCAGGACAGTGATAAGCCATATCACCTCTTCAATGGTCGCTACTTCGCCACCCAAACAGCCAAATACCTGCAACAAGACTTTAATAACATCCTTGCATATAGTGCCATCATTGTCTTTTTACTGTTATTTCTGGTGTATGGCCGCCTTGAGCTTGCTATACTTGCCTTCATACCCATGACATTGAGCTGGTTCTGGATTCTTGGCATCGCATATCTGGTCGGCATACAGATCCACATCGTCAACCTGATATTGCGCACCTTCATATTCGGTCTATGCGATGATTATTCGATATTTATGATCGATGANACCACGAAAGAATATGCGACAGGGAAGAAGGTAATCAACAAAGACAAGAAGGTAATCATCATATCCGTAATGGTAACAATGATAGGACTTGGTGCATTGCTGGCAGGCAGGCATCCCGCTTTCCATTCCTTTGCCATACTGGCATTGATAGGACTGGCCGTTGTATTGATACTTTCATTGACCATTCAACCCGCATTATATCACTACTTTGTCACCTACAGAACCAATAAGGGCAATGCCCCAGTAACAATTTTGAGTTTTTGTGTCAGCATCATCACCTTTTCAACCTTCATTGCACTCGGATTAATATTGAGCATAGTCGGAATGATTCTGAAATGGACTGGATTGATGCGGCTTGCTTTTATCCGATATACTTTCCACCTTCTTGTAAGAATATCGTGCCATTTCGTGATTTGGATTACTCCGACAGCCCATCATGTCAAGGAAGATATGCACTATATCGACTGGAANAAACCCGGGATTATTATTGCCAATCATCAGACACACATCGACCTGCTCATACTGATAGGCCTCCATACCAAAATCGTTGTTTTGACGAATGAGTGGGTTTACAACAATCCTGTATATGGCGGATTGGTTCGGGCAGCAGGTTATCTGCCGGGATTTTCAGGGATGGAGCATTTGTTGGAACAAGCGCGCAAGCAGATAGATCTTGGGTATTTCATCGTCATTTTCCCGGAGGGTACACGTTCCGAAAGTGGAGAGATCAAGCGGTTTCACAAAGGAGCNTTTTTTCTGGCAGAGCAATTGAATGTGCCAATCTATCCTGTATTGCTTCATGGTCTCAACTTAGGCCTAACAAAAGGTGATCAAAACATAAAGAAATGGAGTTCTGTCATTCGTNNCCTCCCTGCTGTAGCTCCCAATGACGGACGATTCAGTCCGGAATATTCATTACGCGGTAAGGAGATCAACCACTGGATGCGCCGGGAATTTGAGAAAATAAAGGAGGAGAAGGAAGTTCCTTCGTATTATTTTGATACCCTGCGTAAAAATTATTTATATAAAGGCCCGGTGCTATACTGGTATGCCAAGATAAAGATGTTGGGCGAAAAGCTTTATTCACATTTACATGAATTGATACCGAGGCAGGCCACCATCCTTGACCTTGGCTGTGGCTACGGCATGATGGACTATATGCTGGCCATGTGCAGCAGTGGAAGGGCCATTACTGGAGTGGATTACGATGAAGAAAAGGTGGCCGTTGCCGCCAACAATTTTTATGCCAAGAGATTGAATATACGCTTCGAAAGTGGTGATATACGTCATTACGCCATCACCAATTACGATGTGTTTTTGTTGTATGACAGCCTGCACTATCTGAAAAAGGAAGAACAAACCGCCCTTTTGGACAAATGCGCTCAGTGTCTCAATCCCGGTGGTATGATTATCATCAGGGAAGGGGTTAGCGGTTCAGACAAGCGGCGTCATTTCAATACCCGGCTGACAGAACGGTTTTCGACGAAGATTTTGAGGTTCAACAAGACCACCGGCAGCCTGAAATTTATCGATGAAGAAGATTTGTATGAATTGGCACGAAGGTTTAATTTTACCGTAGAGAAAAGAAAAGATTCGCGGATTTCATCCAATACGCTATTCATCATCAGAAATCAACGACCTGTCTGATTGGCCTTGTATCCACCTCCGACTCAAGAAAAATATATGACTTTGTCGTCATTGGGAGCGGCATGGCCGGATTGGTGTGTGCGACATATCTTACAAGGCAGGGTCGATCAGTGGCCGTACTGGAGCAGAATCATCAGGTAGGAGGATGTCTCCAGATATTTTCCCGGGAGAAAAGGATATTTGATACCGGTGTCCATTATATTGGCGGCCTTGGTGATGATCAATCCCTGATGAAGCTGTTTGATTTTTAGGCATTCGGGAAAAACTACACTGCGAGCGGTTGGATATGGATGGCTTTGACCGGATCATCATCAGGCAGGCAGGCGTTGAAATACCGTTGGCCCAGGGCTGGGATCGGTTTCAAGAAAATCTGACGGCTCAATTTCCTTCAGAAAGACAGGCATTGCAAGCCTTTGTTGAAAAAATAAAGACCACTGTTGACAGGTTTGGTCCCTATCATTTACAACCAGCCGATCCGAAATTATTACCTACTGAAGTATTTTCGGAAGGTGCATGGGATGTACTGAACCGATATTTTAAGGATGACCTGCTCAAAGCCGCCCTGGGGGCAATTCCATTCTTTATAGCGGAGATCGTGATAAGACACCATTCTACGCTTACGCCCTCATCCTCAACAGTTATGTAGAAGGTGCCTATCGATTGGTCCGTGGAGGCTCAGGTCTCTCGAAGGCGTTGTCAGGATTGATCCGTATTCAGGGAGGGGCCATCGTCAAAAGGTGTAAAGTTACCTCAATCGGCAGGCGTGATGACGGTGTATTTACCCTGGAAGTAGCTGATGGAAAGCACTTCTGCGCCGGCAAGGTGATTTCGGCCATTCATCCTTCGTCCTTGTTGCAATTGCTCCCTGAAAAAGTGTACGGGCCGGATATCGGCACCGAATCGAGACACTAAGCAATACACCTGCACTGATATCGGTGCATTTTGTCGTAAAGCCGGAGGCTCTGCCTTACTTCAACAATAACTATTACATCCTTGAGACTGCAGATGATGCCTGGACGATACGGTCACTTCCCGATGAAGGCTGGCCCTACAATTACATGGTGAAAGACCGGCTGTGAAGAGACAGGTCAGGAGTGGTGCAATACAGTGAATGTCCTCGCATACTGCGACTATTCCGAATTTGCCACCTGGGAGGGAAGTTTCAACACTGTTATGTATCCTTCCGGGCGAGGAAATGATTACGAAGCTTTCAAAAATGAATTGATCCACAAGATCAAGGTAAAACTGGAAGGGCAATTTCCAGGATTCCAGGAGATGGTGACCGGCGCGTATTGCTCGACAGCACTGACTTACCGCGACTATCTCAATGTGCCTCAGGGTTCGCCTTATGGCATAGAGAAGGATTTCAACAATATCCTGTCTACCTTTGTTTCACCCAAAATGACGATACCCAATCTATACCAGACCGGCCAGAATACAGACCTACATGGCGTCTATGGCGCATCCATATCTGCCTTGCTGACCTTGTCTCAACTGGAGGAAGGCAAGGATGTTTTTGATGAAATCCAACATTTCTTAAGTACTGAACAAGGATGAAGAAGGCATTGAGACTGTTAGGAAAAATTATGATGACATTGTTTGTCGTGCTTTTACTTTGCGTGGCTGGTACGGCAATCTATATCCGGTCAATCCGGGTGGATAAGCCGGATTTTGCCCCGGAATTCACGGATGAAAGACTTACTTATCGCCTTGATACCGACTCCGTCAGGCGCATCGGCAACAATTACCTCAAAGAGATTAGCCCCGGCTTTTGGCAGATGTACGTGGAAGGAAGCCCATTCCACCGTGGAGAGGTAATGGGTGCACTAACTGCCGACCTGCATGCGTTTCAAGAAGATGCCTTCATCAGGCAGGTCCACAAGATGGTACCCAATGATTCCTATTTGCGATTGTTGAAGTACTTCGTAACCTTTTTCAATCGAAACATCCAGCAGTACATACCCCGTGAAAATCTCGAGGAAATCTATGGCGAGTCGCTTTACATGAGCAGCGAATATGACAATATCATCGGTTCACCCTACATGCGCATCCTCAACTATCATGCTGCACACGATATCGGCCATGCCTTACAGGACAGAAATTTTGTGGCCGGGTGCGCATCCTTTGCGGCATGGAGTAACCACAGCGAAGACGGAAAGGTAATCGTGGGGCGCAACTTTGACTTCTACGTAGGTGATGAATTCGCCAAAAACAAGATCGTTGCCTTCCTGAAACCTGACCGGGGCATTCCATTTGCCATGATAACCTGGCCTGGCATGACCGGAGTAGTCAGCGGCATGAACATGGAGCAGATTACCGTCACCATCAACGCCGCCAAATCCGACTATCCAACAGAGGCAAAGACACCCGTCTCCCTCGTTGCGCGTAATATCCTTCAATATTCCCGGACGATCGACGAAGCCATAGCCATCGCACGCAGGTTTGAGATGTTTGTCTCTGAGTCTTTTCTGGTTTCGAGTGGCAAGGAAGGCAGGGCCGTCATCATCGAGAAATCACCTGAAAAGATGGCTGTATTTACCCCGGATTCCTCCCTGCTGTTTTGTTCGAATCATTTCCAGTCCCCAATATTTCACGATGATGTCAACAATGCGGACTTTAAGAAAAACTCCAGCTCGGGGTACAGAATGCAACGCTTGCAACAGCTGACTTCCGGCCTGCGAATTAACCCGTTTGACGCCGCCGCAATCCTCCGCAATCCTTATGGAATCAACGGTTCTCATATCGGTTGGGGCAATGAGGATGCGCTTAATCAGTTTATCGCTCATCATGGTGTGATCTTCAAGCCGGCGGAATACAGGATGTGGGTCTCGACCGCTCCTTACCAGACGGGCAGGATGATATGCTTCGACCTCAAAGATATCTTTGATGGTCAGAAGGCCGGCCTTCATCCGACTGAAGACATTGCTGCGGACTCCGCATTGATTAAGGATGCCATCGTGCCATACCAAAGATTTAAGGCCATTGTAACATCAATAAAGGAAAAAACCGGCGAAGTGGCATATGCCGAGATGGAAAAGGCCATCCGCCTCAACCCGGATTATTATTATGGTTATGAAGTCGCCGGAGATTGTTATTTTAGAGGCGGCAAGAAGGATGAGGCCGCTGACATGTACGCCAAGGCCTTGCAGCGGGACATCCCCAACCGAAAGGACCGGGAAAGGATTGCCGGACAATTGGAAGCTTGCAAGCAATAAAAGACCATTAAGAGCATGGAATTATCCTTTGAAAATATCGGACTGGAAGAATACTTCGACCATTTGCAGGGCGAGGAGCTGGAGCGCTTCCACACGGATGCTGTGCGCTCGGTGTTGACGAGGGTCAATACATACTCGCCTTATTACAGGAGGTTGTTCAAAGACATAGGCTTCAATCCGGAANNGCGCTTCACCGACCTGTCGCAGCTACACAATATACCATTTACTGACAAGAGTCACCTTCATGAGTTTAACATGGAGTTTCTGAATACCGACAGGGATCAAATCGCTGAATTTGTCACAACGTCAGGCACTCTGGGGCGGCCTGTCCAGGTCATGCTTACCGGTGCAGACCTTAAGCGACTTGCATATAATGAGGCGCGTGGCCTTTCGGTTGCAGGCGTAGGCAAGGGGGATATCATCCAGATAACGACCACGCTGGATCGCCGTTTCATGGCCGGTCTTGCCTATTATCTGGGAAGCCACCTGCTTGGTGCGGCTACCATCCGTGTTGGCATCGGAGCGCCACAATTGCAGTGGGAGACGATCTATGACATGATGCCCAATGTACTCATTGGTGTGCCGAGCTTTATAGTCAAGTTGATCGAATTCGCTATCCTCAAAGGCATTAAGCCCGGTGATTCATCCGTCAGAAAGATAATATGCATCGGTGGTTCCATCCGCGAAAGCAACCTGGAATGGAACAAGGTGGGTCAGTACATCCGCAACCATTGGGATGTCGAGCTGTACTCCACCTATGCATCGACCGAGATGGGGACCGCATTCACGGAGTGTAACCACGGCAGAGGCGGTCACCAGCTCAATGAACTGATATATACCGAGGTGATCGGTGAAGATGACCGACCGGTCGTGGCCGGTGAGACCGGAGAACTGGTGATTACCACACTACAGATGGAGGGCATGCCTCTGGTGCGTTTCCGGACCGGTGACTTAGTGCGTAGGCTGGAGGAGCCTTGTACCTGTGGACGTACCTCAGCCCGCATCAGCCCCGTCATAGGCCGAAAAAGCCAAATGATCAAATACAAAGGTACAACGGTCTTTCCCTCTGCCATCCAACAGATACTGGACCATTTACCCGAGGTGGAGACTTATGTGATCGAGCTTGCTTCGGACGAGTTCGGTCATGACCGCATCAACGTAATGCTCGCTATCAAGGGCGAGATAGANGGCGCGCTCAACCACATCCGGGAACTTTGCAAGGCACATATCCGTGTTACACCGGAATTGATGGTGCGCGAGGCGTCCTTTATCTCCCATCTGCGCAACAGGCCGGAGATGCGCAAGCCGATGGTGGCGCTCGACAACCGCCTGAAGGCTCATTCATAAAAAATAACAAAGAGCAATATGATTTCTTATAATGTGTCTGTCACAATTGACAGCGAGATAGAACAGGAATGGGTAGAATGGATGAAGACCATCCACATTCCTGATGTAATGGCGACAGGATGCTTTACAGAGTACAGGTTTTATAAGTTGATGAAGCCGGAGGACGAGGAAGGATTGACCTTTATCATGCAGTACAAGGCTCTGACGATGGAGGATTACCACCGATACAGTACAGATCATGCTCCCGCCCTGCAACAAGAGACGCACAAGCGTTACAAAGACCGATTTGTGGCGTTCAGGACAATTATGGTGGAAGTGTAAGAGAAGGCGACACGAAAGAGGAATCAATTCGAAGACTGAAAAAGCTATAGAGTATCTGTGGAATGAATGTCCCCGGAGGTTGAGTATATAACTCATTGTACAAGGAGTCATAAATGTTGGCTCCATAATTTCCCGGGAAAGTCACTTAGCTCAAGGGGAAGTGCTAACGTCACAGAAAAGGGATGACTCCCTTTGTGGTATTGCCATGCTTGTGGTGTAATACCAAGATAATTTATATAATTGTCCATAAAATCCATGAATACTGGTCCCGGGAGTGAAGCAATCCGGGGTTCCGGGATGCCGGGGTTACAGTCATCTTGACCAATGAAAATGGTCTGTTACGAATGAACATTTGATATTACTTTACTACAAAATCAATGGGCTATAAATCTGGAGGTGTATGTACCCCTATTGGTCTCTATGACTACAATGAAAGTACCGACACCGATAAAATCATTGATGTTTATTTGATTTTGAAAATATGGAAAACTCTTTCTCAGGACTTCTTGACCGGTCAAAGTGTAAATCGTAAGAGATTTCATTGTTATATTTTCATGCAGACTTCTGACCGAAAAACTCCCTTGATTGGGATTAGGATAAATAGAAAGAATTACATGTTCAGGATACAAATCCTTGACTGTTAATGGTGTTGATGAAATTTCCCAAAGAACCAGGCGCCCACTATTCTGGATAGAAGGGTAGCTAAGGCTATCAGATACTGTATTGCCGGCACCTGACCGGGTATGCGTAAGGTTGAATATAATGCCATCAAAATAAGATTGCTCTGTTAATTCATATCGGTTAAGATAATATCCGGTATTTTCCCATGGCAGATTATCAACCGTAAGATTAATTGCATTACTCCCATTTGTAGGGTTGTCGGCAGGTAGGGCAATCAGAATTTTGTCTCCATTATCTGATCTGGCTGCTAATACCGCGCCTCCATTATCGATGGCAACAGGGAGTCTGTTGAGTGCGTCGTTCAACCTATTTAAATTATAAAAAACATAAGCGGACGGTTTGGGTACAATAGGACCCACTCTGAACATACCAAGATTTGCGAAGTTGTCGGTTGTGATATCCCCATCAAACAAACATGTTTCGTGGGACATTGAAATTCCTTTGTCAAGCATATCCACAATATGCCGAAACTTATCCAATCCATAATCCAGGTCGCCCCACACCGGCGAGTTTGGTTCCAGTCGCCCCCATTCAGCATTAATCAGTTCGGCATGTGGCACATAGGTGTTTCTCCATTGAATTGCCAAATTTACCTTTGCTGTATCATACCCTCCCATAAATTGATTGTCAGAGTATGGGTGAAATGAAAGAAAATCAAATTTTGTCCCGTTGGTTTGAACATTAGTTAAAAAGTTTTGAGGCATTAGATTCAAAAACGAATAGAAGGCAAAACTGCACCCGCCAAGCTTTACATTCGGAGAAAGTGATTGATCTGAGGACACCTCATTGGCTATGGCAGCATAAGCTTTATAGAGATCCTGTTCATCTCCTCTCCAAANAAACTTAGCCATGATTGGATTGAGCCATTGCTGGTCGGGTTCGTTCCAATGTTCAAAATACTTTACGCCATATTTTTGATAACAATGTTTAATAAAATGATACATCACCCTTCCATAGACAGCATTATCCGAAGGTGGTGAGTTTCGAATGGAATTATCATAGGCAAGGTTGTAAATCAGTCCCATTAGTCCCTGATACTCCGGTGTAGTGTCTCTGCTCAAATTAAAGGGCATATAATCCATGGTGATAAACGGCTCCGCTCCGAAAGAATGAATCAGTGAGATGGCAGAATCAATATATGAAAAATCATAATTAGTGATATTATTCGCCTCTTCAGTACTGTTGCCTCCCTTATAGAATTCATATTTTAAATTACGCAGTGTATGGGTGTTCATCGATGAATAATCAACACTGGNGGGATTATCAATTCTTCCGATTGATATCCGGATATACCTTGGTTGTAATTCTTTCATGATTGTATAAAAAGAAGGATCCGTTGTATAAAGCGTATGATTGCCGGTGATGGCAGGGTTCCCTCCATAACCATCAGAAAGGTGATTTTCATAATGATCTCTCCAGATAGGTGGCATCGGTTTTGTCTCTGCACTTGCATCAACACGGATATTGATCGTGTTTTGTGCAAAAACAGAATTTGCTATTATAAGTATTAAAATAAAGATCTTGCTTTTCATCCGTTGAACAATTATCAATATCTTCTGACAACTGCCTCCTGACAGGTCGGAGCTTGCAGCGAACAATCATTTCATTGACCTTCAAAAATACGAATATTTTCCTGACAAGTTCTCAACTTCAAACTTCCAAATATTTACATTTCAGCAAACTATGGACCATCCAATGATTTGTTTTTCAATCCGCTACAATTAATACCATCAAGGGATGAAGTCAAGTAGGTCATTCCTAAAAATAGTTTTACACAAATACAAATAATCATGGATACAACAATAAAACTGTTTCGGGAATAAGAACCGGAAAAGGAATCTCGCAGAAAATGAATAAATATTTTTCTGTTACGGAAAGAAACCATGCGCTCTTCCGTTTTGTAATTATGGATTTAATCAATGAGAGGATGGGTAAAACTTACGGAACAAGAAGAGCGTAGATTATTGTATAGAAGTATGCGAACATCGGATGATGAGAATTCAGCAAAAACCGGAAGCCTTGATAGCATCACAATAAAATCTTCCGGTATGACTCACAAAGAAAAACTGGAAGTTAAAGCCAGGAAAATTTCGAAACACTTCCGGGANAAAACAGGAAGTATAATTGAAAATTTTTCAATACATACAATAGCCTGCAACAAGCATAAAGACTTTAAAATCGAATTCAAAAAGCTGATAAATCAAACATTACAATCAAATCAGAGCGGTTATCGGATAATTTGTGTTTTTCANAAAAAATGTTCAATAAGTTTTTTAATTAGGATTCCTTACTATATTTGCAGTGGCAATAATGCCAAATAACTCTTTAAATTATAAAACAAATGGCTAAATCAATTTTCTATCATGCTGGTTGTCAAGTGTGTATCAGTGCAGAACATGAAATCGTCAATCTTATTGGGGCATCCAATGTTGAGATTGTTCATATCGGAGAAGACAGAAACCGAATTGCAGAAGCTGAAGAGGCAGGCGTAAAATCTGTTCCTGCTCTCTTAACACCGACCGGAAATGTGTTGCACATCAATTTTGGAGCGTCTATGGCAGATGTCAAAGGCTAAAAAATTTAATCAGATTTGTTAGGATTCCTAATTTTATGAACTCCCTAACTTATACTTTTACCATTTAAATTCAATAAAATGAAACATTTTTTTCTTCTATTAGGATTTACTCTTTTTGGGCTACAGGGCTTTGCCTGCGACAAGTGTGGCAACTACAACAATGACGATTTTCAAATCGTAAAAGTAAACGTAAAACATGCTCCTGACATTGGTGCTACCATTTGGGAAATTACTGTCAAAGGGACAGCAGGAAAAACAACGCCAACACCGGCAGGTCAACTCAATGAAATTTCAGTATTAGGTTATGTATTTCCAACTACATTAAAACCTACAGATGTTGGCTTTGGCTCCACTGAAGGTATTGTGGCGCTTGCCCTTACCTCACATCCTGATTTTGACGACACCCCACTTTGGGACGAAAATTCTGATAAAAACTATGCCAATGATGGCAAGATCTGGCATCCGCATTGGGTAGTTTTAACAGAAGACAAGCGGGTAGAAGGAGGTTTGGCAGTCAAACAATTTGACCCCAATGACAATACGGTGATTTTACCGCCGACCAATCCGGGAATGCCAATGTATATGGATTCTCCGGGATTTCAAGTCATCACTGCCGGAAATATAATCAGGGTTGTTGTTCCTGATTACAGAATGAACAACAAGACAGATTTTTCTTATGATGGTGTTGCGGCCTATATGCAGGTAAATACGGGCGGTGATGGTGGTCATGGTGGTGGCGANAAACCAATGCTGGGTGTATACAAAGTGTATTCCGTAGCAAGCGGAAATTTATCCTTTCCCTATAAAGTTAATTAATTTAAAATTGCCGTGTAAAGATAGGACTCCTATCTTTACACGGCATATAACTATTTAAAATGAAACAAAGTATTATATTAATAGCTCTCGTCTTACTGACAAGCTCAGCTATCAAGGCTCAATCTATTATTAAAAAAGAAACGGAAAAGAAACCCAATACGATTAATAAAAACCCTAAAAATTCTATAAATATGAGTAAAGTAGCAGTCTGGGATACCTATGTAACNAAAAAAGATGGCAGTGTCATGCACTTTGACATCATTGCTCCCCAGGAAATAAAAGATGCTAATGTGATTTATCATTATGGCAAAGAATATCTAAAAACCAAAGGACAAGAAGGACAACCCCTGACATCAAAGGAATGCCGGTTTTGCCACATTGAAACTGTCAGGCCAAAATGGGAAGCGGAAATCAGGCAAAAAGGATACTTCATCATAGAAATGGAAAATTGTGAATAAAAACAGGCCCCGGGGGCCAAAATCATTTAGAAATAATGGCAAATACCCGCTATACAAACGCAAATGTTGTAAGTTGAAACCAGGGAACATTGTAAGATTTATGTTGCATAATATCAAAAAGCATGAAATACTCTCCATTTAATTTAAGCGAGCAAAATCATAAGGTCGAAAGCCGTATTGTAGTGGCATTGGAGCGAATAGCAGAAGCATTTCGGGTATTGCTCTGGAATGAAAGCAAAGAAAATTCACTAAGTCCAATACAAATTCAAATTTTGATCTTTATTTATTTTCATTCCTTAGATAAATGCAAAATAGGTTACCTGGCAGACGAATTTAATATGACCAAGGCAACCATCAGCGATAGTGTAAAAGTGCTGTTTGCCAAGAATTTAGTCTCCAAACATACTGATCCGGCAGACACCAGAAGCTATTCTCTTTCCCTGACCGATGAAGGNAAAAAAATAGCTCAAAAAGCGTCCTTNTTTGCTTCATCCATTGAGCAGCCTCTTGAAAGTCTCACGGAGGAACANAAAACTATTATGCTTAATGGGCTGCTCAATTTGATATACAGCCTGAACAAAGCAGGCGTTATTACAATTCAGCGAATGTGTTTTAATTGTTCTAATTATCAGGTTGAGAATGGAGTTCATTACTGCAAGCTTTTAAACAGCCGGCTTAAAGAAAGCGAATTAAGAGTTGATTGTCCTGACCATGAATTAAGAATGCACGTTTAATCTTTCGAAATATTGCCAATGAAATATTCCTGCGAGGTAAGAGCCGAATTTGGAAATCTCTCGCAGAGACCAGACAACACCAAAACTTATCTTTATGTGAAGGCTTAGAGATATTGCTGCGTGAAGAAAAATCTGACCAGGATCAGCGCTGTTTCGAGCGGTTAAGGAAAAATGCAAGGTGCAGATATCAAGTTTCGTTGGACGAAATCGTCCCGGACAATGCCTGCAAATTAGATAAGGCCTTAATCTTCCTTGCACCAATCCAATAAGAAATGATATTTTCCTGTTATTTCATACCCGGCAATTACCCTTAATATTGTAAATTTGATTTGTACAACAGTTACACGGGCTTTGTGTCAGGCGGGAAAAGTTTCCGTTTGAAGACTTTGCCGGATTTTTCACTTTGTCGCTCACCCGGAATTTTCAGTGGAAATTCTGCCTGTGAGCCATGTTGGTCATACGTTAGCCATAATGGCTTAACGAGATGATAAGATATTTGGTAGTATGGAAACTAATATTTATATACCAACAGGAAGACCATTGGCTGATGTGGTGCAAGTCTTTTGGCAGGANAAAAGAGAAAATGCCGGTTTCAGTCATGAGGTCATCCTTCCTAAAGGAATTGTCGAAATCGTATTCAACTTCTTTCCCGAAACTACGTTCAACGGCAAAGTTTACGATAAGAATTTCATCATTCCCAAATGCTTTATACAGGGATATCATAACAGTTCTATCAAGTTAGACCTGCCTCGCAGCCAATTTCTTTTTGGTGTAGTTTTACTTACGGCGGCTACCAAACATGTCCTGCATGTCCCTGCCGGTGAGTTTGCAAGACAATGTATTGATTTGACATTGGTGGATGCTTCATTCTGTTCATTGTGGCATCAGCTCGCAGAGAAGGAAACCTTTCAGGAGAAGGTAGCTCTNTTTTCGGATTGGTTGATAAAACGCATGACCTGCCTGTCTGCACGCGAGCAAGTTCTCAATAAATTATTCACATTGAATACGGATAAACATTTTTCTGTTGCCGATATATCTGATTGGCTGTGTTATTCGCCACGGCACCTTTGCAGAAAATTTTATGAAATGACGGGAATGAATACCGAGCAAACATTGCTTTATTTAAAGTATCTCAAAGCCATGAATCTTATACATAATTCTGATTTGTCACTTACGCAAATTGCATATTCCTGTGATTTTTCAGACCAATCTCATTTCATCAAAGTCTTTAAGTCATTTACCAACCTCACCCCTAAGGAATATCGGAATAAGAAAAGCGTAGTAGTCGGACATCTTTTTGAAAATGTCCGTTAAATACAATTTTGCTAAACAGACCATTGGCATTTTTACTAAAAATGTCCGGCATGAATAGCAAAAACATATTTTACATTCTGGCGTGTATATCTTATTGCCTGATAATTGGCGCAGCTGTCTATGAGCATATAGCAGTATGGCCTGTGGCTTTCTCGAGCCGCCCCGATCACTTACTATGTTTCAGGGCAATTATGCCATTGAACCGGCTTTATTCTGGAAGTTCATTCATCCTGTAACCCTTACTTTATTTATTATAACCTTAGGACTGAATTGGAAAACCGAAAGGAAAAAATTTATCTTAACCCAAGTTGCGCATTATTCAACAAATTATGTTAAAAAACGGTCAAAGAACAACAAATTTTGCTCTCAGAACGGCCAATTTCAGATAGATATAAAACATAAAACGCAGATAATCAATCAGTTTTTATTTTTCGTCTTCTCAAAAACGGCTTTGTAGTACTCAGGGGGTGTTGTGGGTGTGGGAAGCTATGCCGACCTTTGCAGAATGTATTTCAAGAGTGTCGTTCGTATCAATCCGGCTACGGGACAACTGGCAGGTTACTACCGGTTGGTGGAGAGTTACCGTAATGCCAATGATCGGGTGTGTCACAGGACGTTGCTCAACATCGGATTTACGGACCTCACTCCTGATCAGATGGTGGAGATTCAAAGGAGGCTTAGCGACAGGGCTTTGGGGCGACCTAACATATTTGAAAGCGATGATGCAGTTATTAATGTACAAGTTGATCGATTTTGGAACGAGTTGCTTGCCAATAAGAAAGTAGATACTCCGGAGCAGGCCCGAAAAAGCAATTCAGCTATATCGATACAGAGAGCATGCAACACAGAGATGTCCGTGAGATGGGAGGAGAATGGCTTTGCTATCAGGCGGTAAAGGAGCTTGGCATTGATGGTTATCTGAAATCGCTTGGCTGGGGAGAAGATCACATTGGCCTGGCTCTGACTCAGTTGGTCAGCCGTGCAGTGTACCCAAACTCCGAATTCAGCACAAGCAGGTGGATAAGAGATAATTCAGCGGTATGTGAGATTACGGGCTATCCGATGGAAAAGATCAACAAAGACAAGCTGTATCGTAGCGCGCACAAGCTGTATAGTATCAAGGAAGGATTGGAGAATCATTTGTCAGTCAAGACAAACGAATTGTTTGATATCAATGATCGTATAGTACTGTACGATCTTACCAACACATACTTTGAGGGCAGAAAGGATAGTAGCCGGATAGCGAGATTTGGACGCAGCAAGGAAAAGCGCAATGATGCGAAGATTGTTGTGCTGGCAGTGGTGACCAATATGTATGGTTTTGTGAAGTATTCATCCATTTTTGAGGGGAACATGGCTGATTGTAAGACACTGGAACACGTAATAGATGAGTTGCGTGTAAGTACGAGCGGGCAAGCATCAGGCTCAACAGTGGTGCTGGATGCAGGCATCGCCACGGAAGAGAATCTTCGCCTATTGGAGCAGAAGGGCTATAAATACGTTTGCGTGAGTCGTGCAAAGGTCAGGGAGGTTAAAGCAAGCGTAAAACAAGATGTCATAGAGTTGGAAACGAAGAACAGACAGAAAATTACCATAGAAAGAGTCGTTTCACAAAAGCATACGGATTATATCCTGAAGGTTGCCAGCCAGACTAAAAAGCTCAAGGAACAATCTATGAGTGATTTGTTTGAACAAAGGTTTGAACAAAGCCTTGACACATTACGAACCAGGCTACAAAGGAAACACACTGTAAAAAAAGAAGACAAGATACATCAGGCCATTGGGCGTATACAACAGAAATACCCATCTGTTTCAAAATATTACAAGATCGGGGTTCAGACGGACACGAACGGGAATGTAACATCAATAGACTATCGGAAAGACACTCAACTTCATGCCCAAGAACAGTCGGAGCAGGGTGTATATTTTCTTCGGACAAATATGGATGTGGAAGAAGAAAGAATTGTATGGGAGATATACAATATAATAAGAGAGATAGAAAGCACATTCAGATGTCTGAAGACAGACCTTGATCTTCGGCCGATATATCATAAGCGAGATGATGCCACAATGGCACACTTACATTTGGGAATATTGGCATATACGGTAGTAAATACGGTACGACAACGACTTAAAGTATCAGGTATCAACCATTCATGGACAGAGATCCTTCGGATAGCACGGACACAAAAGATGGTTACAACAAGAGGCACTAACATGACTGACCAGCTTATTGAAGTCAGGAAAAGTTCCGTTCCGACACAGGATTTTCAAAGAATACTGGATGTTATGGGTTATAAGAAATATCCGTTTGTCAAAAAATCTGTAGTACACAAAATAGAACATCACCCTCCGGAAACTTCCAATCTGCGCAGAATTTCATCCGCATAAGCGCAACTTGGGTTAATTCCGCTGATCACCTATATCATATTGTTGATTGTTACGTTCATATATTTTGTCCCGGAACTAATGAGCCTGATCAAAACGCCTTATTCTGAAGCAGTTGATGAGGTCGTCCGGAAGAGGGGCAGTCTGTGGATTACACTGATCAATACGATTGTCCTTAATTGTAATCACGACCTGTATATTGATGTTGGGGTTAACTAAACCTGCAACAAAATGATATCATTGACCCAAGAGGTCTCACTGATACATCAAAAGAATTAAAACGATGTGCTAAGGCTTATTTTGACCCCTCATTTGAATTATTTGGTAGGAATTAAAATTTGATCTAACTTAAATAAATAAAAATGAAATTTACTCTGCCACACACCATTGAAAGCGGACTCGGAGAGACCATGGTCTTCAAAGAGATAATTAAAGACCCGGATAGTGAAAAAGTGATCATAGAGGGACGCTGCAAACCCACTGCCGGACCCGCCATGCATGTTCATTTAAAACAAGATGAAGCTCTCACCGTAGTTAAAGGAAAAATGGGTTGCCAGATTCCGGGGCAGGAACCTGTTTATTATACGGTCGGGCAGACAGCCACTTTTCTCAGAAATGTTCCGCATCGCTTCTGGAATGCAGGCGATGACGAACTTGTAATAAGCAGTTGGGTAAAGCCGGTTAATAGCATTATTTTCTTTTTGACCGTCCTATATGCGGCACANAANAAGACGGGAAGCGGGCGACCGGAGATGTTTGATGCCTCCTATCTCATGACAAGATATAAGCATGAATACGATATGCCGGAGCTNCCCTTCTTCGTTAAAAAGATCATTATGCCGACAACATATATTCTTGGTCGGTTACTTGGCAAGTATAAAAATATGAAGATGCACCGGAGCCATTGAAATAGGACGCCCGGAGGTACTTAAATGTAATAACAATCGGTCATGTTTATTGTGGACATTCAGATTTGTGGATCAAGGTGACACATCGTTTACTCATAAATTGCATTATTTTAATAGCTTTTTGTTTTATCTTTTATTGTTTAAAAAGAAGTTAATATGTTTTTCTAGGGACGACTATGAGGTAAAACTTTGAGGCTTCGTAGTTCGTATATTTTTGCTTGTATAAGATCCTTTCATTAGGCAGTACCGTATGTACAATTGAAAGAGACTCATTTTATTACTTTAAAGAACTTTACCCTTTCCCTTATACCAAAATAATAGAACTATTATCTAAATCATCTTGATTTAACATTTTTATCCTACATTTCGCCATAAAGTTCTGACCGTAAATATTTTAAGTAAATCTTGGTTTTTATTAAAACTTTATTTACACTTGTACAAATAAGAGCTTTCATATCTGAATTGTCATTGCACATTACTGATCATTAAAATAGTTCCAATGAAAAATGTCCTTGTTTTTATTTTATTGATTCTTGGTTTTTCAACATCTGGACAGACTTTTTCTTTTCCAATGTATTTCTCGGATGCTTTGGGAAATAAAAATACATTGGTAATCGGATATGACATAAATGCATCTTATGGTATTGATTCTGCTTTTGGAGAAGAGAATATCATCACCGAACCAATGGACTCGGTTTTTGACATCAGGCTGACCAATTACATGGATCGTAATAATGACCACTTACCTGTCGATATTCATACTAANAAGCAAATAATAAAATATCATTGCTTTACATCGCTATATAATCAAATTGAAATTGATATCAAAGCAAAGCATTGGCCGGTTACGGCATACTGGGATCGCACGTTATTTAGTGATCCGTGTAGGCATTGGAGTGTTTTTACCGGAGTGTCACCGGGTGGCTGGTGGGATACAGGCTGTCCGAGTAGTCTGGATGTCTTGAACTTAAATAGTATAGATTCCGTTACATTCACTTCAAATCGGATGAATGACCTGAATGATAGTTATGACTATGTTACAGACGGAGGGGATACTTTGGATGTNTTTTGGATCACCTTCAGTCATAGGAAGATTGAAAAAGGTAGTGTAAAAGACCTTCGTGATGCACGGAACTTTATTTCCGTCTATCCAAATCCTGCCGGAGAGAAAATTAATTTTAAATTAGAAATGCCTTCATTTAACCCTAAAAGGGTTGAAATATATAATAGTCTTGGACAAATGGTACTTCAGTCGGATCAGTGGGTAGACCTTGATATTTCAACACTTACAAGCGGAATTTACTTTGCTAAAATGAATATGTGGGATGGTATGTATTCTGTATCTGAGTTTCTGAAGTTATAGACATGTGTTAATCACTATAATTGGAACTGAAGGATTAGGTTCATTAGAAAAAATATATAAAAAATATTCATTTATTGAAGTTGGTTCTTAACCAGATGGGAAAGCTACAAATATGAATGGATAGGATTGTCCTTTTATCAAAGAATTTATGTATCTTTACCTCATAAAACTTCATTCATATGCCCGACAAAATCAACAACCCGCATGATAAGTTTGTCCGAGAGACATTTTCCAATATAGATCGTGTTACTGCATTNTTTGAGCAATTCTTACCCGAAGATGTTCGAAAACAACTGGACTTTACCAGTCTGAAAATCTCCAGAGAATCATATATTCAAAGCGACCTGAGTGAATACCTTTCCGATATTGTATTCGAAATAAAGACTCTCCGGGAACAACCACTCGACCTTGTCTTGCTGCTGGAACATAAATCCTCGCCTGACAAGTACACCTTGATTCAAGTAGGTCATTACTTGTTTTCACACTGGATTAAGTGTCGTGAGAAGAGGAAGTCGTTGCGACCCATCATTCCCATCATTTATTATCAGGGTAAAAAGAAGTGGAAGGCGCCGAACATAAAGGATTTGTTTCCCGGAATTACGCCGTCTCTGTCTGAGTATCTCCCTACACTAAACCATATTTTCATCGCACTCAATTCCTTATCAGATCAGGAAATCATGACACTGAAAATAAGTTCACTGGCAGCTGCGCTCTTTGCACAAAAAGGAAAGTTCGATCAGTCGGAGGCATTTGAGGAATTAAAAAGAATCTTCCGGTTGCTATCAAATAGCGATGCTGACAGAAACTTTATATTGATGCTAAGTGTTTACATCATAAGTGTGTCCAACATAAAACCCCCAATCATCATTGAAGCGATGGAAAATATGTCATCAGAAATAAAAGANAAAATTATGACAACTTACGAGCAATTGATTGAGCAAGGCAGAAAAGAAGGTAGAGAACAAGGTAGNAGAAGAAGGTACAAAAAGAGTAAGTCCAGTGTTATACTCAACGGCTATGACAATGGTCTTGACGTTGCCATATTGAGCAATATAACTCAGTTGACACAGGAAGAAGTGATTGAAATATTGCGAGACCACGGAAAATTGGCATAAACATATTTTGATTCAAGTTGCGCTTTTGTAGATGCAATTCTATGCAGATTGGGCGTTTCAGGAGAATGGTGTTCACTTTTGCGCCTACAGATTTTCTGATAAATGAATATATCTTATATCTACAATATCCGGTATCCTTTGAAAAATATTTGTTAGATGGGAATGCTTTTTATCCCCGATTGAAGTAGAATTATTTGTAATAGCTACTATTTAATCTGAAATATCTGTTTCAAAAGCATCAAGATCTTCATCCGGAAAGTGAACTGCATCCGGATTAAAGTATTCTCCTATGGAAGTATCAGGGCTTGCACAGCCAAATGCCATATGTATCCATCGGTTCATAATATAAATGCCTTGCAAAAACATCCATATCAACACCGCACTTAGGTCCCCGATCCGTTATTTGATCGCACTTTATCATGGTTTTATTTTCCTGCAAGGTCACCCCGGCCGAGTATCTAAGTGAAGATGTGCTTAGGCCTTCATTTATGATTTTTAAAAATTTAAATTAATATATTCATCTAAACCAAATTCTCCGTAATTTGCACAGGTAAAGGCATAAAATAGTGTTTTTGCGACGGCTATTGATTAAATGATTTGTACATTCAATGAATATTTTCAAGGTATGTTATTAGATAATGTCATTTATTTGTTTCAATCTTCATAAAACGATTGGCTTCAAATTAGAACATGTTATGACGAGGAAATTGATAGTCTTACTGCCCTTCTTTATCTGGACCCTTTCCTTATCTGCACAGCATAAGACTTTAGTTGACAGCCTCTATAAAGCATTCCATACCCAACAGGATCCAAAGCAGAAAATCGAGTTGCTGTACCTGATTGCTGATGAAATTGAAGAATCAGGCAAGCCGGAAGATATTATCCGGTACGCAGATAGTCTGGAGTTGCTTTCCAAGGCTGCCAATTATCGTAAAGGCCTTTCTCAATCCATTGAAATACGGGGCCGATATCATGAAAGAAAGGGAGAAAGANNCGCTGAGGCATTGTCCTTTTTCCAAAAACAACTGAATATTCTGACTTCAATAGACGACAAGGACGGACAGGCTAAGGCTTTAACCAACATTGGCAATATGTGGCATGAACTGGCTGCCAACGATTCGGCAGTTTTTTATCACCTGAAGGCCATGAAAATCAAGGAAGAATTGAACAAACCGGGTGATGTAGCCATCAGTCTGGCCAATATTGCCAACGCATACAGTGACCTCGGTGCATATGACAAAGCAATAGAAATGTTGAAGCGCGCCTTAATACTGCGACGTGAAATGGGCGAGGAAAAACGCACGATGTTTACCCTCAACAACCTTTCAGTAGCTTATGGCAGAAAGGGTGACTTTGAGCATTCCATGGCTTATGCCGACACCGGAATCCATGTCGCCTTGAAGTACAATAATAAATTAGTGGCAGGAGTCATTGCCGGAGGAATGGGTTATATACTCAATGGTCTTCAGCGTTACAAGGAAAGCATCTCCTGGTGCGAACGCTCCCTTGATTACCTGAAAGAAGTCAATCGTGAATCCAATATGGTTTTTCCGCTTAGCAATCTGGCAACAGCCTACAATGGCCTGGGCAGGTATAAGGAGGCGCTGGAGCAAAATGAAAAAGGATGGGCAATCATGCAAAAACTCAGTTTGACCGAACCTCTTGAGGCTTATCAGGTAAACTTTGCAGATGCCTATGCCGGATTGAGAGATTATAAAAATGCACTACACTGGTATAAACTATATTCCACAAGAAAGGATTCGCTTGCCGAACTGGACAATTTAAATAAAATGGCAAGTATTGAGGCGCGGTATAATGTTGANAAAAAGGAACGCGAACTAACTGTCCAGAAATCCAGAAATTATCGCCAGAAAGTAGCGCTGTACTCCTTAATAGCAGCCTTACTGATCCTGATTGTACTTGGGTATTTGTTCTACAACCGATACCGGTTAAGGAAGGAAGCCGAACTGGCCAATGCAGTAATCCGTGAACAAAAACTCGGAATGAATGCCGTCATAGATGCCCAGGAGGTAGAGCGGAAACGGATTGCACGCGACCTGCATGATGGAATAGCACAGGAACTCGTTGCCCTGAAACTCGGTTTTGATGCTGTGAGCAGACGAATAGGCAGGCTTGTACCGGCCGAAGAACCCACCCTTAAAGAGTTGAGTTCGCAACTAGATTCTTCATGTACAGAATTGAGAGGAATAGCACACACCATGCTTCCTCCTGCCCTGAGCNNCCAAGGGCTGGCCCCCAGCCTTGAACTCCTGCTCCGGAATACACTACAGCATACAAAAGTGGAAGCAACATTCAATGCTCATGACCTGACGGCAAAAGTGGATGAAAAAACCGAGATAAGCCTGTACCGAATAGCCCAGGAGTTGCTGAACAATATTGTCAAGCATTCAAAAGCCGTTAAAGTAATGATGGAACTGTTTCAATCAGATCAATGGCTTGTACTGAAGGTAGAAGATGATGGCATGGGTTTTGATTTTAATGCTGCACGAACACGTGGTACGATGGGCGTGATGAACATCCTAAGTCGTGTCAGTGCGCTGGGTGGGGAGCTTAAAGTAGAAAGTGGCATTTCCGGAGGCACCATCACCCAGGTCAGAATGCCGATTCCTTTACATTAATTTATCATAAAAAGATGCCATTATGATGGGTCCAATAAAAATTCTGCTCGTCGATGATCATCTCCTCGTACGGAAAGGGTTTCGGGCCTTGCTTGACGAAATGGATGGTGTACAGATAATTGGCGAAGCATCCAATGGCATGGAGGCCATTATGCTTCTGCGCAATGGCGTCAAGCCGGAAGTCGTCTTGCTTGATTATGAAATGCCCGTGATGAACGGACTTGAGGCCGCAACTGTAATAATTCGTGAGTTCTTTGGCGTAAAAGTCATCATGCTCACGATGCTGCAGGACAAATCNCTGATAGAAGCTGCAGTGGCAGCAGGAGTAAGGGGTTTTTTGTTTAAAAATACTTCGCTCGAAGATTTGAGCAACGCCATTGACAAGGTTGCCTCCGGCGAAGTCTGGTTTGGTAGTGATGTAACACTGACCCTTCTCAATCAAAAGTCCCACCCTGTTGATCACGTTCTTGCTTTGCTTTCTGACAGAGAAAAAGAAATCCTGAAACTTGTGGCAAAAGGCATGACCAGTGTTGAGATAGGACAACAACTGTTCATCAGCCCGCGAACAGTAGATACACACCGCAATAATATCATTCAAAAATTGGATGTCAATGGCATACCCGGCCTGGTTCAGTTTGCCATTCATCACAAACTCATTTAAGATGTCAATTCACCATAAAAACTTCTTTTATTTTTCAATTTGCTATCCACCTATCCTGCTGTGTTCAATAACGTTATTTTACGCAAATCTGCGTAGTGTATTTGCGCACTTTTGCGGATTGGGAGAATAAAGGAATATCGCATTTTTGTATTGTTAATCAGACACTTTATTTATTTAACCCATTTAAAAAAATTAAACATATGAAAGGAAATTTCTTCTAATCATCCACTCTCAACTTTGAGTAATTATTATTCAACAACCCTTAAAATAAATAATATATGAAACGGTTACTTAAAATTTTAAAATGGACAGGTATCGTATTGATATCACTGTTTCTGTTGTTCTTTCTTTATGTTCAGTTTTCCTGGAATAAAAAGTACGATGCGCCCTTTCCCGACATCAAGGCAAGTACCGACTCTGCCGTCATTGCCAGAGGAAAATACTTGGCCAATGGTCCGGCACATTGCGGCGGATGCCATACCTCTATGGAAGATGTCATGAAATTTGAAAATGGGGAACCGGTTGATTTAAAGGGAGGCTGGGAATTGGTCTTTCCCGGATTCGGGACTTTTACGAGCCACAATCTGACCTCCGACAAGGAGACCGGACTCGGATCCTTCACCGATGCAGAAATCGCACGAAGCCTGAGACATGGTATCGGCAGGGATGGCAGNGCGCTTTTTCCGATGATGCCTTTTCAGGGAATGAGTGACGATGATCTCACGGCAATCATTTCTTATTTGCGCACCCTTCCACCCGTAAAGAACAAGGTTAAGCCTATGGATTATGGTTTTCTTTACAAAGCTGTAATGGCGGTAGGACTGGTGAAGCCCGAAGGCCCCAAATCCACTCCTGCCAAATCAGTAGCGATAGAGCCGACCGTGGAATATGGTAAATACCTGGCATATCATGTCAGCAATTGTTTTAAATGCCACACCCAAATCAATGAAAGCACCGGCGAGTTTATCGGGAAGGATTTTGCCGGGAAGGCATATTTTCCACCTGATGCTTTTTCTGAAGGATACTCCTATATGTCGCCCAACCTTACGCCGGATAAAGCAACCGGAGTGATGGCATCCTGGTCGGAAGATGATTTTATCAAACGATTTAAGGGTGGCCGGGTTCACAAGGGTAGCCCGATGCCGTGGGGAGCCTTCTCCAGAATGGATACGGTAGAGCTAAGAGCAATATTTAAATACCTGCAATCGCTTGAACCCGCAAATAATAAAATTGAAAAGACTGTTTTTGCNCCCGGAGAGAAACCGGAAGAATAAAGCACATATACTCAAGTTCTGCTTTATGCTTCCTTGAAACAGCCATTCAATTAAAATAAATAGATTCAAATGGAAAAATCATAAAAACGTCCTATTATCATCACTATAAACCTTTATTTATGAGTAAGAATAATATAACACACATGGAAGACTCGGTGCTAATTAATGCCCCTATAAAAGTTGTTTTTGAATATATGGCAGATTTTAACAATGTTCCAAAGTGGCACGAGAATATGATTAGCGTTGGCTGGAAAAACAATAATCCTCCTGGTGTCGGCTCTGAATATGAATGGATAGAAACTTTTGCGGGTTCAAAACTAAACCTGGATGGAATAATAACTGCCTGGCAGCCGCCCTATTCCTATTCGTGGAAGGCAACAAAAAGTCGCTTTGGCATGACAGGTGGATGGACTTTTGTTGAGCAAGAAAATGGTACAATGGTAACCAGATATTCTGACAGTGAATTAACAGGAATTTTCAAATTACTCAACGCCTTGTTTTTACCAAAAGCTAAACGACAGGTAAAGCGAGAATTACTTGAGTTAAAACGTCTGATTGAAGCAAAGTAAAATGAACCATCGTCAATTCGTTTTACCTTGTTGGTATAGATAATGAATCCAAGGCAGGTAAATACAAACATTAACTTATATAAACAATGAAACCGAAAACNAAAAAAATTCTAAAATGGACAGGAATCATTTTGGGATCCCTGATACTGCTAGTGGTTGGATTAGGTATTTACATTTATTCCGTTATGCCGAAACCCATTGGTTCACCACCTAAACTTCAGGCGGCATTGTTTGCCAGGCCACAGCAAGAGCTGCCCATGGAAGGCAAATATATTTACAAGACGGCCACTGAATTGGCTCGCATGATTCGATACCGTGAAGCTACTTCAGTGGAAATTGTAACCGAATTTCTTGCCAACATCAAAAACAACAACTACAAATACAATGCATTGATATGGCTCAGAGAAAACGAAGCCTTGCAGGATGCAAAACTTGCCGATGAAATGGTTGCCCGTGGCGACACACTGAACAAACCATTGTTNGGNGTGCCCATCACCATTAAAGAAATGTACTGGGTGAAAGGTTCGCCCTCGACCTTCAATGCAAAAATGTTTGGATTCATTGCTCCGGACGATGCCGTAGTAGTTAAACATTTGAAAGATGCCGGAGCCGTTATTCTAGGTACCACCAACGTTCCCTTTATGCTGAGTGATTATCAAACGTACGGTGAAGTGTATCCTACTGCCAATAATCCTTACGATACCACACGTACACCCGGTGGTAGCACAGGNGGTGGTGCAGCAGCTTTGGCTGCCGGATTTACCACACTTGAATTGGGCAGTGACTTAGGTGGCAGTATTCGTGTTCCTGCTTCATTTTGTGGCTTGTATAGTTTAAAGCCTACTTTTGGTACTATTAACATTACACAGGGAACCAGCCCCGATACAGTGACTAAGTTTACAAGAATTGCCATGGCATCGGGTGGTCCATTAGCTCGAACGGCAGAGGATCTGGAATTAGCCTGGAAGGTTTTGAAATCTACCAAACCGGATGACCGTTTTCAACAACCCTTTCAATGGAAACCTAAAACAAACAAGCAACTCGATCAATATAAGGTAGCCTGGATGGATGAATGGAAACATGGAAATAAAACATTTAAGTTGAACGCTGAAGTAAAAAATATAATCATTAAGCTGGCTGATTCACTAAAACAAAATGGCGTTCAGATTTCAAAAACAGCACCCGATACCTATGGCGAAATGAAAAAACTNTTTTATGGATCCTTCGCCTCCATGATGAGTGAAGGGATGCCCTGGTTGCTACGTAAATTTATGGCAATGCAATTCAAAAGTTGGGATGATGACAAGATTGGCTATCAAGCTTTGAAAGATGGTTTTGAAGATAATTCAGATCAAAAATGGCAAGAATTACAAAAGGATAGAGAGAGGCTTGTTACAGAGTGGGAAGCCTTTTTCGGTCAGTACGATTTTTTGATTTGTCCGGTTGCCTATGGTCCGGCAATNAANAAAATGCCCACCAGGGTCAGCACTTCCTGTAGATAATGGCACTATGCCGTATTTCAAATATACTTCTCCAGCATTCATCATTAACGCAACAGGGCATCCATCCATAACAGTGCCTATGGGTTTGAATAAGGAAGGGGTACCAATTGGTGTGCAAATTGTCAGTGCCTATTACAACGAAGATGAATTGCTGCATTTTGCAAAACTCATTTCGAAATTTACTCCCGGATTTATTAAACCATCTAAATAATCTTTAGAGTATTAGACAGACGATAAAGAGAAAAAGATAGTATGAATGCGCAACAGCTAAAGGTTTAATCACTTCCGGCGCAGCGAATTTGTTTTGACTCGCAGTTATTAACCCGGCCATTCTCAGGATGGTCTGTAGCACCAGGCTCGACCGGTTTAATGGCATTGATGCATCCTGAATCTTCTTATTTGAATGTAATCTTAGTGAAAGCCTTTGTGAAAACACAGGATCAGTACTGTATGTATACTAAAGAGGATTGGTCCGGAAATGTGGAGCAGCGATGTGGTAGATTAACAGGCGATTGGCAAAGAGGCGGATGATGTAAAAATAGAACTTTTAATATTTTTTATCACCCAAAATGATACATTATTCATTTTTTTGTATGTTCGTATTATGAAAACATATCGGCCACATTTCGTATAGATTTAATTTCCCATCTAATTTATCTGCTGAATCGCCAATGTGTTTACTATTGTAAACAATTAAAAAATATGAAAATGAAAAATTCATTAATCCTTCTCACGATTTTTATGTGTGCTACAAGTACTATTGCACAAAAATCAAAATTTTCAGTTTTTCCGAATTTTGGAGTAACAAAACCTATTCTCGATGGTGGATTAGGATTTCATGCAGGGGTGAATCCTTCCTATAAATTGAGTAATAGGTTTGCACTGGAAGGGCAAGTGTCCTTTTCATACACCGATATCTCATCAGCGTTTTTATCCGGAAAGAGAGGTTCGGTTAGCGCCAGCAATTTCTTAACAGGAGGCAGATTATACTTAAATCCAAATTCTAAGAAGTCAATTTTTTACCTCAATTTACTTGCCGGTCTGAATGTAATAAAAGAAAAATCAGAAGGTCTTGTCCTGGGAACTGAATATGGCTTTGGGTTTTCAACAGGAGGGTTTGTAAACATTAGTGGATTAACATTGGGAATAACTTACGATACTCCACAGAATCTGGTTTTGAAATTAGGGCTATCTCTCTAAATTCAAACAAAAGAACAACGGGCCACAACAAAGACTATGATGTGCCATGCTGCCCCGGAGTGGCATGGCATATCATTTAGTCAGCGTTGTCATCCATTGAGAAATGCAACCTAATATTAAGCTATATTGTTTATCTAATTAAATGCGTATGATAAATAATAACACCAATGTTTTCAAGAGGATGGAGTATGAGCTTTAATTGAAAAAGGGCCTAAGGTGAGCGAATCTCCTAGCTGCTTTTTCCTCAGATAAACCAATTCATAATATAAATCCGGTAGAATTGACCCGAATTTATTAATGACAGTAAAAGGGTTTGATGGCCTGGATTATAAGGTATTTTCCAATAATAAATAAGGCGGAATCGCCTCGGCTTCCAACCGATATCAGTAATTATAAACAACACGAGAATATATGACAGATCGAAAAATAATATACGAGACTTTAAGGCANAAAATGGAGGATGCAGGTTTTGTGTTTGAAAGAGAACAAAGACCTCACCGACAAAAGAGAAAAGAATTTGAATTGGTTTTTGTCCATCCAGGGCTTGTGAATAAATTTGAAGAAGAGGGCTACAAAGTAAATACACAAAAATTTTACATAAAACCGTTGACAGATGCCGAGGATTGTGAAATTGGCTTTGTTACCGGAAAATCTTCNCCCCTTCACAAACTGACTGAATTTGTTAAGCCAAATACTATTGACTCCTATCAAGATACACCTTCCTGGACAAACAAAGAAAATGATGACGTTTTAAATCAACTTTTGAATCAAATAAAATCTTACATAAATTCATTTTCAACTTACGTAGATAAAAACACAAAGACTTTTCTTTTTACATGGAATCCGCAAAAATGGAACTGGGTTGATTTGCAAGAAAACATTGACCATCTCGAAAAAGTTGGTTATTTACAAATACAGTGGAGTTGTGGTAATTCNAAAAACATTAAAAAAGGAGACAGGATTTTTCTCGTTCGACTCGGAGAGGAGCCAAGAGGGATAATGGGAAGTGGATATGCAAAATCTTCTTATTACGTTGCGCCCCACTGGGATGGAACTGTAGGGAAAACTGCAAACTATATTGACATTGAATTTGACATATTAATCAATCCTGANAAAAACAAATTGTTTTCTTCTGATGATTTGAACAATGTTGATCCGAACAAAACTCAGCAATGGTTCCCCCANAAAAGTGGAATTGAAATCAAGCCGGAAATTGCTTCTTCATTAGAATCGAATTGGCTTGATTTCATTCGAGAGAACAAATACATCGGTACTGCTTTTCTTTCAAATGATATTGACTCAGACGAGACAGCGTCATATATGGAAGGAAAATCAAAAGAAGTTATTCAGACGCGTTATGAAAGGAATCCACAAGCAAGGAAAATATGTTTAAAACACTTTGGATATTCTTGCAAAATCTGCGGGTTCAATTTTGAGCAAACATTTGGCGAAATCGGAAAGGGTTTTATTCATGTCCACCATATAAACGCAATCGCAGACATTGGAAAAGAATATGAAATCAATCCGAAAGAGGACTTAATCCCCCTTTGTCCGAACTGCCATGCAATGATTCATGCAAAACGACCTGCATTTTCAGTTGATGAAATAAAAGAAATAATAAAGACCAGAGCTCATCAATAAGTTTTTATCATCCACATCGAAACGAATTTGCATTTTACCCCGCTGCTAATATTGCCAGCATTCCAGGGATAGAACGGCAGCCCAGGGAGCGACCGGTAAATGCTATGGACTTGTAATTAGATAAGTCGGGTGTAGGGAAGAATTTATTCCGGATACAATTGGAGTTTAGGTATAATTCATCTCAAAATCCAACACCTTAGATCACGATCACTAATGTGCATCATCAGAGCATGGAAATATCGTCCGGTTGAGCTTGTGGATAGCCGGAAAAAGCATTGCTCGTGATTCATGAGGTAAGGAAATTGTGCAATTCATCCAACTATCATTAGGCGAATATCTTTATAGGGTGGCGGAAAAAGTATTTTCAATTCCATGAGGTGGGTTGAATGTGTGTTTCAGGGAACAGGTAGAGAAATAAGAGGATTGGTTGGTGGATGGTCTCGTATAAAATATACTGGATAATTATTACAGCTTCTCCATCTGTTTGAAAAACTCGTTTCTATCCATGCTTAAATGTCGAAGTACTTGTTTTACAATGAACTCAGGAACAGGGTCGATGTGGGTTTGAATAGTTATTGGTCTATCCATTCCTGATTTCGACCATTTCTCGTGTCCTCCACGACCTTTTGGGCTTTTAATAACATTCAACCCTTGACTTGATAAAANATCACGAAAGTCCTTTAAAGGTATATTTGATAACTTTTTAGTGGACATCGGAATTGAGCTTTATGCTAATGCTGGAATACCGACTTCTTGATGGAAAGTTTTGACAGGATATTTATCGAAAATTTCTGAAACGTAGTCATTATTAGCAATAACCGAAGTGATACTCGGTGCTAAAANCTNTTTAGGTTTTTTTAATGTACCTTTCAATTCCCAGCCAAGATTTATGAGAATTTTACCTAAGGTTTTCTTTTTAANGGTATAATCAATGAAGTCCTCGAAAACGATTTCAAAAGACTTTTNTGCCTCCCTTAAGTTGTTTCCATAACCTGTTAAATCTAAATGCGGAGAATAAATAAAGTTTATACCGTTTTCATCCTTGAAGTGAATAAGGAATAAACTGACCTTTACTTCAGCAGCCTTATTTTTATATCCACCTTGAAAAAGATATTCTGCCATAAATTCTATATCGGAATCAAATAAATGTAAATATAAACAACAATTGGCATCAAGGGCTTAAAAATAGCTGGATTTGTGCCAAATTTATTTTGTATTGTCTGTCAAATAACGTTTTTATTCGGAAAAGTATGCGTTGATTTACCGGTTGCTTTTCATTTTCTTTTATCTTAGCTGTTAGTCTGAAAGACGACATCAAAACAGTTCGCATCAATGGTGAACAACTGACTCAAGGGATGATTGACTACAATCCTGATTGCCCGACACACCGGACTTATGAAGTCAAAAAAATTGACAGCGACTATTTTGGAGAGGAATAAGGTTTATGCTTTATGTAAATAAAAAGGAGAATATGCCGGGGACAATGAGATGGCGGGAACCGATTAATCATGGTAATTGCAATATATGGGAAAAAATTTCATCATTGGATTTATTTGTATAGAATATATGGTTAACTTAGCTAAAAATATTTGACAAAACTCACACTACACCAATTCTTTATCATCATAAATAATTTAAAACGCTTTAGCAATGAAATCGAAAAAACTGAGATTAATAACTACAGTCATCATTTTAACAAGCTTGTTTGCATGTCAGCCACCTGTGATTTTTAATGAACCGCAGCCTACTGACACAGAAAATTTATCTATAATTCCAGAGCGTTTACAGGGACTATATTTGAGCCTTGAAGATAGTTCTACACTTTTAATTAGTGACAAACTAATACAAAGAATTTACGACTTTGACCTTGAGGTCAATCCAAGCCAACTTGATAGCACTTCAAAACTTTCAGGTGACACTCTTATTAACCTAGAGACAAACGAAAAGCAAATAATAAGGCGTGTAGGAAATAATTTGATAACTCACATTCATTCGATTGATACTTTGTTTCAAATGGACTACGACAATGTTATTAGAAAATTCAAAGGATATTACTTTCTAAACAAACGCTACGATAAGACAAGTTGGGAAGTTAAGAAGGTTGAATTNAAAAAAGGGCAACTTGTAATAAGTAGTATTTCCTCAGAACTTGACGTTGACAATCTTAAAGAAATAACGGAAACTCCGACAGATACTGTTGCGCCTAATAAATTTACAGTAACTAAAAAGCAGTTTAAAGATTTTATAAAAAATGACGGGTTTAGCGATAGTGAAACATTTGTTAGACAGAATAAAAAAGCTTGTAACAAATACTGTTTATCCGCTCACATCGAATCGAATTTACATTTTAACCCGCTTCTAATATTCCCGGTTCCATGGATAGAGCGGCAGCCATGAGAGCGACCGGTAAATTAGTTTTGATACTTCCGAAATCTGCGACCGGAGCCATGGTCTGCCCCACTGTCGGGGCAATTGGAATTTTTCCGGATGTTGTCGTAATAATTACTTTGATGAAAATTCAAGGATGATAACTTTATGTATATTTACAGGAGGTTGTGTCTGACAAATGAAACAGTAATAGTGTCGTTCATCAAGCTATTTGATGTTATGGTGAGACAAATGCTTCAATTGAACAATAATACAAAAATTGAAAGCCCGGATCTGCAAGTCAAGCCGACATCTCGTTAAACATCGCTGATTTTGAACTATACTTCTCACCTTGTGCCATCCTGGATCAAAAAATAGGTTTCTTTGTACTTTAGAATGACAAGAGGAAAAAATTGATATGGCTGCAAATTATTTTGGGTGTTGCATTTTGCTTCAGCCTATCCTTTTACCTGTAAGACCTGATGACATGTATAGATTTGTTTTTCAAAAGAAATCTTAAAAAACATGTTGGCCAATGCGCTCATTCTTGTATTTTTCTATTGGAATTATTACTTTCTTATCCCCGGATTTTACCTGGCNAAAAAATATCTGCCCTATTTCCTTATTGTAATTTTATCATTTTCGACGATTTTGTTTATTTCAAACTCTGTCACCTCCCAAATTTCGCCTGCCAAACAAGGCAGCCGGGCATTTCCTGTAATAGAGTTTAGAAATAATCACCCACAGTTTGGATTTAGACAAATTCCTACACCACAGGGTTCATTTCTTTCAAAATTAAGGTTCTTTTTTACCGAAAACGATCAAATCTTTTTTCTTTTCGGCTCCATAGTTCTTTTTTCTTTGTTATTACAAATGAGCAATCGTTATTACAAAACAGAAAATGCCAAGCAAGAAGCCGAAATTAATTACCTACTTGCTCAAATTAATCCACATTTCTTGTTTAACACATTAAACAGCATTTACACCCTTGCTATCATAGAAAATGCCACCAAGGCATCTACCGGTTTGCTAAAACTATCCGGTTTAATGCGTTATATTATTACTGAAACGCATCTAAATAGTGTGCCTCTGGAGAAGGAACTTGAATGTATCAACGATTTTATTGATTTGCAAAAATTACGCATTGGCAACCATGTAAAACTTGATTACGATGTATCAGGAAAGATGTCAGGGAAACAAATAGCTCCTATGTTGCTGATACCATTTATTGAAAATGCTTTTAAATATGGAATAAGTCCCGATGAAGATTCAGCAATTCAAATCAGTATTCATGTGATAGACAACGTATTGACAATGAAGGTATCTAACAATAAAGTAGCAATCAACAATGCTTCTACAGAAAAATCAGGTTTAGGTATAGAAAATGCCAAAAATCGATTGAATCTACTATACCCGAACAAACACGATTTAAGCATTTCAGAAACTGAAAATAAATTTAATGTGACTTTAACAATAACTTGCTGATGTTGCGTGCTATTGCCATAGATGATGAACCATTACCACTGGAATTATTGCGAGCGTTTTGCGCCCAGACAGATATAATTTCCTTGGAGAAAACCTTTTCGAAAGTTAATGAAGCACAACTGTACCTGCAAAATTTCGAAGTTGATCTGTTATTTCTGGATATTCAAATGCCCAAACTATCCGGCATTGAGCTTTACAAACGGCTGGAGCAGGATACTATGGTAATTTTCACCACAGCACACAGTCAATATGCAATTGATGGATTTAACTTAAATGCCGTTGANTTTTTATTGAAACCCTTTTCGTACGAACGGTTTTTGGTTGCAATAAATAAAGCAAATGATTATAAAAATTATCGGCTAAACAAGGAATCTTCCGATATTCAACACTTGTATGTGCGTTCAGATTATAACTTGAATAAAATTTCTGTTGCGGACATTTTATTCATAGAATCTTTTGCAGATTATCTGGATATCCACATTGCAGACAATAAGAAGATAACCACACGCATGTCACTGAAAAGTATAATGGAAAAATTACCACAAAAGGATTTTAGACGGATTCATCGTTCGTTTATTGTTTCCATTAAACATATTGAAAAAATGAATAGAAGCAGTATAAAAATTGCAAATCGAAAAATCCCTATTGGCACGAGCTATAAAGATGATTATTACAATCTTTTTAGTTTTAAATAAATTTTCTTCGCAGGAAAACGGCTATTCATCGCACTTTTTTCATCTCCAATCAATAAAATCTCATCTTTACATGGCGCAATTTAANTTTTTTAATGTAATGAATATGAAAGTAAATCTAAAATTTGTGAAAAACACGGTCCTTGCAGGAGCTTTGTTTTTCTTGTTTGGTGCGGGATTTGCAACCGCACAAACACCAGTGAAAGTAACTTTACTGGATAATACCGAACAGAACTATACTGTGGAATCTACCGGGAAAATTTGGTTCAGTGGCAGCAATTTGGTTATCAATACTGATAATACATTGACCCCAACTACAATTCCTTTGTCAAATATCCGAAAAATTACTTTTGACGGGAGTGGCAATACTAACGCAGTGAATGAAGTGACTAAAAACAAGGAAACTATCAGTATTTTCCCAAACCCTACCAATGATTATTTTGATATAGAAGCAGAGGGGGCATCATCCTTGAGTGTTTACATATATAATACCAAGGGTTCACAAGTTGCAAAGGGTATATATAAAAGTGGAGAAAGGGTAAATGTATCGAATTTAATACCGGGCATTTATGTCGTAGTTATCAACAATCAATCCTTTAAACTTATTAAAATATGAAAAAATAAGTCTGTTTCTTTCTCTAATACTTTTGGTATTAAGTATACAGGAAATTACTGCTCAGAATATTTTGCGTGTTCACAATAGTGATCATCTTATTTATCAACAAAAAGTTGAAAATATAGATAGTTTAAAATTAGGGAACAACAATTCTGANTTTTTCCCAAATACAGGCATGTTTGCCTTGCCTATAGCCGGTATTGACAGCATTACATTTGCCAATAATACGGATGATGAAATCTACATTATCTATAATGGCTCAAGCGCCACAATCATCAATCCGTTTTCAACGCAAGGCGTAAGCATTAAGGATAGTTTAGGACATGTAACAGCGACCTCAACTTATCCAAGTTCCGGTCTTAAATACCATATTTTGGGAACCACGACCAATGGTTCTTTGAAGATAACCAGCGCCCAATCTGTTCGTTTGATTATGAGCCATGCTGCTGTTACCAACCCCGGAGGTGCCGCTATTTCAATCAATGGAGACAGTGAAATGTATTTATCTTCCGGCACCGTTAATACATTGAGCGATGCAACAACTGCAAGTACCAGCGGGGCTTTGTACGTAAAAGGCAGCTTGNNAGTATTTCCGGATCGGGCGACTTTAAACGTAAACGGATACAAAAAGCATGCGATTTTAGTTGATGCAGCATTGGTTATTGAATCGGGCATAATTAATATTGCAGAGGCTGCATCAGACGGTATTCATGTAAATGATTATACACAAAACGGCGGAACAATTACTATTATTCCAACCGGTGATGGTATCGATGTGTCTAACGCCCTTATTTTGAATGATGGTGAATTAACCGTTGAAGCTGCTTCCGATGATGTAAAAGGATTAAAGGCAACCACTGTTACCATCAATGATGGAACAAGTAACATTACGGTTTCCGGAAGACAATCAAAAGCTATAAAATCGAGTGGGAACACTACTATAAACGGCGGCACAACCTCTGTTAGGGCTTCAGGTTCTGTTGTATTAGAAGCTTCAGGTAGTGGTTTTGACCCTTCCTATTGTACAGGAATNAAAAGCGATGTGGATGTGATAATTAATAATGGTACTTTAACCATTCAATGCCTGGCTTCCAATTCAGGCGGAAAGGGGATTTCAGCAGATAGTAACATAACTATAAACGGAGGAAGCATTAATGTCTCAACAGCAGGTAATGGTGCGACTTATACTGACGAAAATGGAGTGATCGACAGTTATACCGCCACAGGACTTAAAGCGGATGGGAATATTTTACTATTAGCCGGAAATATTACTAGTTCCAGTTCTGGAACAGGAGGAAAAGGTGTATCAGCAGACGGAACCATCACCATTGGAAATCCAGGTGCCGGCGATGACTTACTGGTTTTGAATGTTAGCACTTCCGGAAACAGGTTTTATGTTTCAGGTTCAGGACAGGATGCTGATTATGCCAACCCTAAAGCAATAAAAGCCGAAGGTGATTTGACGGTTAATAGTGGCCTCATTACTGTAAATTGTACACAAAATACGGAAGGTGGTGAAGGCTTGGAAAGTAAGGCTAATTTATATATCAAAGGAGGTCAAATAACCGCAACAACCTATGACGACTGCGTAAATGCTGCTACCCAAATTGAAGTATCAGGAGGTACTCATTCTTTGACTGCCAGAGGCAATGACGGTATGGATTCAAATGGAACTCTTACTATTTCGGGCGGTTTAATCGTCTCAAAAGGAGCCGGTGGGCCGGAAGAAGGTTTTGATTGTGATAACAACACATTTAAAGTTTTAGGCGGTATTATGGTAGGAACAGGNGGTAATACAAGCAACCCTACGACAGGTGTTTCGACCCAAAATTCACTAAAACTATCTATTACGCCCAATCAAAACATCTGTATTAAAAATGCAGCAAATCAAACCATATTGATTTATGCCTTACCGGCTCTTACAGGAGGTGGTGGCCCGGGTGGAAACAATAAAATGGTCATGCTGTTTAGCGACCCTGCTTTTGTAAATGGCACATATACCATTCAATATGGTGGAACAATAAGTGGTGGAACAAACTTTAATGGTTACTACACCGGTGCGACCTATTCGGGCGGTTCCAGTCAGACATTTACAGTCAGTGCAAAGTATACAACAGTAAATGTTCCTTAACTTTTTAAAGAATAGTTAAATATGGAAAAATATCACAAATAATTCTTTCAAATAAAAGAATTATCATAATCGACTTCATTAATTCCGGTTGATATTTGCTGTAAAAACCGACAATAAAAATGAAGGATATTTTTAATAACAGCCTTGAAACTTAGTAAATTTTCAAGGCTGTTTTAATTTTCCACAATCAATTACTCCATAAATAAAATTGCCACGTTAATATTTTTCAGATCTTTCGACTATAGCACCAAGGCAAGTTGCATATTGTGTAGCAAACTACTAATACCGAAGGTACATTCGTTATAGCTTCATAAGCAAGGCGATGCTAATGTACACGCTTCCCGGGTGGCCCCTTGCTCCGTAATATTCACTCTAATGAACATCCGTTGTTCCAATACTCAAATAGTATAAAAACATGACTCCCCAACAGACGATAAGATTTGCCGGATTTTTGCAGCTGATGATTGAACAACAATGGCAAGGTGTGTACTTACCGAAAAAGCATTTTACTGAATAAATACCGAATCACGTCGAAAGAAATACGCCCTTTGTCCATAAAGGGGAATCTTTTACACGCCTGAAGTGTTTTTGAAAAATCTATTGACATTTAATTTAATAAAAATGAAACGTTCTGTTGTTATTTTGATTGTAGTTGCAGTGATTGCGCTGATTGCTTATTCTTCTTTCAAGGGAGGTTATAATAATATGGTGACCAAGGAAGAAGCGGTTGAAGCTGCCTGGTCCCAGGTAGAAAATGTGTATCAGCGCCGTGCCGACCTGATACCCAACCTTGTCAATGTTGTGAAGGGGGCAGCCAATTTTGAGAAAGAGACTCTGACGGGAGTTGTAGAAGCCCGCGCTAAGGCTACACAGATCACGGTTGATCCCAANAACCTGACACCTGAAAAGATTCAGGAATTCCAGGCGGCCCAGGGAGAATTATCTCAGGCTTTGGGCAAACTATTGATGATCACCGAAAACTATCCGGAATTGAAAGCTAATCAGAACTTCAGGGATTTGCAGGTCCAGCTGGAAGGTACTGAGAACAGGATTACGCAAGAGAGACGTAAATTCAACGAGGTGGTGCAGGATTTCAATACTTATATCAGACAATTCCCGAGGAATCTCATAGCCGGCATGTTTGGTTTTGAGAAGAAAGGGTATTTCGAGGCGGATAAAGGCGCTGAAAAGGCACCGACCGTGGATTTCAACTGATACAGACTCGTCTGACTAACACGACTCACTAACATGTCCAGACTATTTAATCCCGAACAGGAGAAACGGATTGTTGAAGGTATAACAAAGTTGGAGAGCAACTCCACCGGAGAGNNCCTCAGGATTTTCGTAGAGGATAGCTGTAATGGAAACCTTCACGACCGCGCCATAGAGGTCTTTGTTGAGCATGGTATGCAGCATACCTTAAACAGGAATGCGGTGCTGATATACATAGCGGTGCGGTCCAGGAAGATTTATGTCTGGGGCGATGAAGGGATCCATGCCAAAGCCGGACAGGGTCTTTGGGATCAAATTTTGGCGGATCTGACAGCTGACTTTAAGGACAGCATGTTTGAGGCAGGCATCTTAAGGGCCATTGAGGCGATCGGCAGTAAACTTGCCGAGTTTTTTCCCCGGGATGGCACGGAAGGTAATAATGAATTGCCGGACGATATTATCTACGGATTTTGAACCATAACAGTAATGACGTCTAGGATGATGAAAATGAAAAGATTACTTTTAGCTGCCATATATCTCGTATTTTCCATTTCGGGCGTTATGGCAACCGATGCTCCGGGCTTGTTTCCACCCAAGCCGGAACCGGCGGTTTATGTGCATGATTATGCACAATGGTTGACAGGAGAGCAAGCCAATACTCTGGAACAACAGCTCCGCGCCATGCACGATACTACCTCTTCACAGATTGTGGTGATGATCAGAACAGATATCGGCGATTATGACCGTGTGACCTACGCTACGGAGCTGGGGAATCGCTGGGGAATCGGTCGCAGCGAGAAGGATAACGGCGTAGTGATGCTTATCGTCACGGAAGGCAATCAACGCGGCATCTTCATTTCACCGGGTTATGGTCTTGAAGGAGCCTTAACTGACCTTCAGGCTACTCAAATTGCAAGGGATATGGCGCCTACTTCAGAGCGGGCAATTATTATTCGGGAATACAGTATGGCGTATCTGCCGTCATTTCTGCCATACATGGAGAATACACGGCAGACAGTACATCCAACGATGCAACCGGCTCAGGAGGTGCCTGGGTTATCCTGACAATTTTTTAGGTATCATCATCCTGATGGTCATTATAGCTTTATTTGGCAAGTATGATACCCAGGACCTATCAGGTACCGGTACATTTGGGAGTGGTTCACGAAGGAGCTCCTCAGGTGGATGGTATAGTGGTGGCAGCTGGGGAGGTGGCAGTTGGGGAGGTGGCAGCTCCTCTTCCGGTGGGGGCTGGGGAGGAGGAAGTTTTGGTGGCGGAGGCTTTGGCGGTGGGGGCGGTGGAGCCAGCTGGTGACCCGGATTATCTTTAAAGCTTATACGATGATACTAACTCCGGAAGCCGGGTTGATCATCAAAAAGAATTAAACCAGCCCATCATTTCTCATAAGCTATTTGCCCAATATTCATTCCCGGAAAAGTCAAAGAAAGGAGCATAAAATATCCATCCGGCATTATGCTCCCTTCAGTTCGTCAGGCCAATGGTATGGCAGATTATAATTCAGATTTACAGCTTGCTCAAGTCGGATTTGATCTTATCGATTTTCGACTGCTGAGCATTTATTTCTGATTGCTTACTTGCCTGGTCTTTTATGTTTTGTTCGATCTTAGCCTTAGACTCGGTTATTTTTCTTCAGCTTTCTTAATATCCTTTTCATATCCTTCCTTATCGCGAGTCAAGCTCTTCAGGTTATCGTTCAGCTTCTCAAGTGATTTCATTTCAATCTTGAGCTGTTCATTGATCTTGAAGCGTTCTACCTCCCGCAGGAAATCCTTCATGAAGGATACTGCATTGGAATACATGGCAGCATTGGAAGTAGAGGAAAGATAGCCTCCACCCAGATCGAACCACACACTATATGCCACCTCAGTTCCTACCTTCTCGGCTTTTGAATAGAGATCAATGGTGTTGGTACTTACAGAAGGTACGCTTGCATCATCGACAAAGTACTCTTTTTCCTTCTTGTTGTATTTGATTTTTCCGCCGAATGTTTTTGCAAAGTCCTTCCAAACTTTTTCTGCATCCGAAACACTGATATCAGTCAAGGAAACCGTCAAGGCATTATTGCTTCCCTGAGACATCACTTTACTGCTTTCGGTTACCTGAGCGGCTGCCAGCAAGGGTAGAAATGTACATAAAAAAGAATTAATTTATTCATGTCATCTGGTTTTTATCATTATAAATATTTAGACCTTTGTTGATCAAAAAGGTAACAAAACCTATGTTCAACTTTTGAAACAATATTTACAAAATTATTGTTTTCATTATCTTTTCCATTGTTTTAGCAATATTCATTTTATAAAATCTTACATTGCAAAACGCCAACGTTTAAATTTACAGTTGATGTTGACTACCTTTGACCCATCAATTAATTGATACCCATGTCGGATCGAATCAAATTATTGCCTGAAGTATTGGCCAACCAGATTGCCGCCGGAGAAGTAGTGCAGCGCCCTGCCTCCGTAGTCAAGGAATTGATGGAAAATGCCATCGACGCCGGTGCGACCAATATCAGTCTCATTCTGAAAGATGGTGGAAAAATGTTGATTTCCGTGATCGACAATGGTGTGGGTATGTCTCCGGTTGATGCAAGGATGAGCTTCGAACGACATGCCACCTCTAAATTGTCCAGTGTCAAAGACCTGTTTGCCATCCGAACCATGGGATTCCGTGGTGAGGCACTGGCCTCCATCGCAGCAGTGGCCCAGGTGGAGATGACTACCAAAAGGGCAGAGGATGAAGTGGCCACACGCATCGTCAATGAAGGCAATAAGATTACCACACAGGAAGCGACTCAGGCCCCAACCGGCACCACCATTGCGGTGCGTAACCTTTTCTTCAATATTCCGGCCAGAAGGGCATTTCTCAAGTCTACTGACGTCGAACGCCGTCACGCCTACGAGGAATTCATTCGCCTGGCGCTCGCACATCCCGACATTCGGTTTCAACTGGTACACAACGATGAAATCATTCACTTTCTTGAACCGTCCAATCTGAAACTGCGCGTAGTCAATCTTTTCAAAAACGATATCGACAAACGCCTGCTCTCGGTTGAGGAAGAAACCGATAAACTAAAAATATTCGGTGTCATAGGCACCCCTCAACAATCGCGAAAAACCAGAGGCGATCAGTATCTCTTTGTCAATCACCGATTTATCAAGAGTCCCCTTCTCAATCATGCGATTACTTCAGCTTATGACAAGATCATACCATCGGATCATTTCCCGTTCTACATCCTCTTTCTGGAGCTGGATCCGGCGACCATTGATGTCAATGTCCATCCCACCAAACAAGAGATCAAATTTGATGATGAGCATATCATCTATACCTATCTCAAAGCAGCCGTCAAGCATACCTTGTCCTACAACCTTGTGGCTCCGACGCTGGATTTTGAGAAAGATGAACAACTGTCCCGGGCCTGGAACAATGAAGCCCGATCACCACATATACCACCGGCCAACCCTGTAAACCAGCGACCCGGNGAAAATTACCGAATTCCCCAGGAATTCATCAAGGAAAATGTGGGTCGCTGGAAGGATTTGTACGAAAATATCCAAATCAACCCGGAACCAGAGCCCAAATCAGATCAACCACTGATATTCAATTCCAGCATCAACGAGGAAAAATCGATATCGGAAGAGGAAGAGATGCCTTCCGTGACCTATCTTCAAGTCCACAGGTCATATATCATCTTTCAGGTAAAATCCGGGTTGATGATTATCGACCAGCATAATGCGCATCACAGGATACTGTACGAGCAGTTTTATACAAAAACCAGGGAGGCCCAGGTCATTACCCAGACTAATCTTTTTCCAACAACACTATACTTTGATGTCGTCAAGGCGGATCTGCTTAAAACAATTTTGGATCAGATCGGCACCATCGGCTTTGATATAGAGATAAGCGGCACCAATGAATTCATTGTGCATGGCTATCCATCCTTCCTTGCTGAAGGCCTGGATTTGCAAGGCTGGTTCGATGAGTTGATTGACACCTTGTATCAAGGGGTGGAGGTCAACTTCGATATGCACCATGTTATGGCAATGGCCTATGCTGATCGCAAAGCTCTTCCAAGAGGAAAGGAGTTGAAACAAAGAGAAATAAGCGAGTTGGTTGACCAACTTTTCGCCTGTACGGAACCCTCTTATGATGCGCGGGGCAATTCGTGTTTTGGCAGATGTACCTTACTAGAATTAGAGAAAATAATAATTAATAAAACATGATTCGAATAACGAATGTTGTCAAGCAACTGATCATACTCAATGTCATCGTATTTATAATCGTCAGCTTTTCACCGGAGCTAAAGGGTATGCTAAGCCTTTTCTTTCCTACATCGCCCAATTTCAGAGTCTGGCAACCTTTGAGCCATATGTTCAATCACAACGACATCGGGCATATCTTTTTCAATATGTTTGGGTTGTATATATTTGGTTCCCTGCTGGAGAGTGTGTGGGGAGAGGGTAAGTTTCTTCGGTTTTACTTGTTCAGTGGAATCGGTGCCTTTATAATGCAGTGGGCCTTTTGGTACTTTACGGCAGGTCCAAATCTCAATTACGTCAGCATGCTCGGAGCATCCGGAGCGATAAGCGGATGTCTGATGGGTGTTGCTGTACTGGCCCCCAATATGCAGGTCATGCTCCTGTTTCCGCCCATTCCATTGAAGATGAAATACCTTGCCATCGGATATTTTTGCCTGGACCTATTCATGGGACTTGGAGGAGGAGGAAATGTAGCCAATTTTGCTCATATAGGAGGNAGACTGACAGGTCTTGCCATTAGTTTTTACTGGAAGTCAAGAGGATTTCTACACAGACGTGGCAATTAAAAAATCAGGAATATCAAGGATTATCAAGACCACTAACCATTTCGATCCATGTTTGATTCAATAATTAGGGATATCCGGTATGAACTGACTCGGGGCAACACGATCACTAAGTTGATATTGGTCAACATCGGAGTGTTTATAGTATTCTTACTTACCAAAGTGATCAGTATGGCCATAACCGGTGGTGACGAAAGCCTGTACAGCCAAATCTTATCCTGGTTTGCCCTTTCGGGAGACTTCCGCAAATTGATTATACATCCGTGGACCATCATCACCTATAGCCTCGTCCACTTAAGCATCTGGCAGATCCTGTTCAACATGCTTTTGTTGTATTGGTTTGGCCAGATAGCAGGTGATTTGGTCGGAGACCGGAGGATCTTCCCGATCTACCTTTACGGTGCAATCGTGGGTGGCCTGCTGGCAGTTTCGGCAGGTAGTCTTCTGCCGACCTTCAATGGTAAAGATTTCCTTATACTGGGAGCAATGGCTCCTGTCATGGCGATTATTGTTGCAGCAGCCACATTGGCACCGGATTATTCCATGAGATTAATTCTGATCGGCCCGGTCAGGATAAAGTTTATCGTATTGATTATCATAGCCTTTCTTGTGGCCGGCCTTTCGACAAAATTTGCAGCAGGTAGTTCCTATGCCGGCCTGGGAGGAGCCTTGACCGGATATCTTTTCATTATAGCCTTACGAAACGGTTATGATCCTACCGGATTGTTCAGAAAGCCAAGTCGTGTGAGCATAGGAATTAAACGTCAATCTGACAAAAAGTCTAAAATTATAAGCATCTTTGATACAATNAAAAAACACGAAACAGAATTGAGAGAGAATCATCCTGATCATACCGCAAAAAGACTGGATCTGATTCTTGAGAAAATAAAGAANAATGGCCGATCCAGCCTAAGCCAGGATGAGCTGGACTTTCTGGACAAAATGAGTAAATCATAGGGTGAAAACACTCAGAAACATATTCATCATTCTAAATATAGTGGCAGCGATGCTGCTCGCACTTTCCTATTTCTCTCCAGTCATCAATCCTTACGAACACTGGCAATTTGGCATCCTCGGCCTGATGTATCCATTCATGGTGTTTACCAATCTTGCCTTTGCTGCATTCTGGCTGTTTAGAAAGAAATGGTGGTTTCTCATATCGATGGTTACCATTCTTGTCGGCTGGAACTCTTTCAACGGCATCATAGGTTTTAAGCAACCTCAGGACACCAAGGATAAGGACCATACCATCCGTATTATGTCCTACAACATCAGGGCGTTATCCAATCTGGTAAAATATCCGACACCGAGTCTGAAGGAAAACCGGGAAAAATTTGCCTTCTTCATTGAGGAAAACAAGCTGCCACATGTCCTGTGTGTTCAGGAAAGCACCATTCCCAACATCAACTGGTTTAAGGCCAACCTGGCATATCCTTATACTTGTCGATATCCGGGTCCCAACAGCAATACTGCCATATTGAGTGTATTTCCCATTGAGGAGAATGGCGTGGTAAAGTTTGATCGTGGTAATGGAGACTGTGTATGGGCCGATATTAATTTCAATGGTCAAATCATCCGTTTTTACAGCATACATCTACACTCCAATACCATCAGTGTCCAGGCAGATACACTATTGACCATGCATAAGCTGGAGGGCGAGGAGACCTTGAAAGGTGTAGAAGGCATGTTTAAGAAATATAAACTTGCCACAAAAGTCAGATACCGTCAGGCGATGAAGATAAAGAACCATGCTGAAAGTTCACCCTATCCTGTGGTGTTGTGCGGTGACTTCAATGACACACCACAATCCTTTATATATCACAACCTTGCTACAGGCTTGAAAGATGCTTTCAAGGAACGCGGTATTGANTTTGGCACCACCTGGGCAGGAAACATACCCGGCCTCAAAATAGACTACATCTTAGTTGATCCGGGGATTGCTGTCCTAAGCCACGATATCTACAGAAGGCCATTTTCTGACCATTATCCTGTCAAGGCCACCATTTTACTTCCTGAAAAAGCCAAGACTAAAAATAATTATGCAGAAAACGACTCTGGACAACCTGCCACGTGAATTAGTTGCTTACCAGGAAGGTGTTTTATTACTCATCGAAAAACCCCTCAATTGGACTTCATTCGATGTGGTCAATCGCATTCGTGTGGCTTTGTGTAAATACTTCGGCATCAANAAACTGAAGGTTGGCCATGCAGGCACACTGGATCCCCTTGCAACCGGCTTACTCATTATATGTATTGGAAAATTCACCAAACGAATCGATGAGATTCAGGCACAGGAAAAGCGATATTCAGGTATCATCCGCGTTGGCGAATCCACTCCCACCTATGACCTGGAAAGTGAAATAGACAAGATCCACCCAATAGATCATGTCACCCCTATCATGATAGAACAGGTCAGAAAACAATTTATCGGAGAGATCATGCAGCTTCCACCGATCTTCAGTGCCATCAAGAAAGATGGCAAGCGGGCTTATGAACTGGCGAGAAAGGGTATCGATGCAGGTCTGGAGGCCAGACCTATTGTGATCCATGATTTGAAATTTGATGATACATCATGGCCGGATTTATTNTTTGAGGTTACCTGCTCCAAAGGGACATATATCCGATCGTTGGCCCATGATGTAGGTGTTGCGCTGGATAGCGGCGCNCATCTCAAATCATTGCACCGCGCCGGAATCGGTGAGTATGACAATAAGGATGCAATCAGACTGGAGGATTTCCTTGAGGTATTCGGAAAAAGAAAAGTCGCTATTCAATAGCCCCCGGCGGGATAGGGATTAATCGTTGCCATAAGTTTTAAGCACATTGGTACAATGCATCAAAATGAAGCAATCACATTTTCGGTGAAACTGTTTATTTACAACCAATCATTACTCTATTGATGAATTGATGATACAACAGATGCTACAACGCCATTAATCCGGTGCTTTCTCACAACTTGTGCATTACTTGTATCAAAAGAAGTATTGCGCCATCGAAAAATAGACCTATTGAAAAATGGTGGTCATGAATTGATAAAATTTAATGATATCGATTTATAAGCGGAGAACAAGACCAATTCAGTACAAAACATTCCTTGTCTGTATGGTTTTTCATTTGTGCAGTTTGCGATGCGCCCAAGTACCTTCACCGACCTGCGAATTCCATACATTTTACTAACTTTGAATTAAATAAAAGATAAAGAGAAACGTATGCGTATTGCTGTACCCATCCTGTTTGTTTTATTGGCGATTTCGCCCTTGTTGGCCCAGAATTACACCGTTTATCATACAGGTAATTCAAAAGATACGACTACACAAGCTCAAGGCGGCATTTGTATGATGGGTGGATCGTCAGAAGATGACAATGCCATGCGTTGGTTTCTCCAGAGGGCCGAAGGCGGCGATATTCTCGTACTTCGCTCCAGCGGATCCAATGGCTACAACAATTATCTGTATAGCAAGCTGGGAGTCAAGGTCAACAGCGTAGAGACCATCGTGTGCAATAATAAAAACGCTTCCTTCGAATCGTATATCCATGAGAAGATAGCCGGTGCTGAAGCTATCTGGTTTGCCGGAGGTGATCAAGGAGAATATGTGCGCTACTGGCGCGGCACACCGATAGATTCATTGGTACGTGATGCAATCAGCCGTCGCAATATCGTTGTTGGTGGCACGAGTGCCGGCATGGCCATTATGGGTAAATATATCTATACCGGCAGGAACGGATCCGTCACTTCGGCTGAAGCACTGGCTAATCCCTATAACACACGTGTTACAATAGACTCGGCTCGCTTCATGGATAATCGTTTTCTGGAAAATGTAATTACCGATACCCACTACGACAGTCCGGATCGGCGAGGNAGGCATATTACCTTCATGGCGCGCATCCTGACCGATTGGGCGAGTGAGTCCAGGGGAATCGCCTGCGACGAATATACGGCAGTCTGTATCGATGAAAACGGCATCGCCCGTGTCTTCGGGGAATATCCGACCAGTAATGACAATGCCTATTTCCTCAGGCCCAATTGTGGACTTTCGGACTACACACCGGAGGCATGTGCCAAGGGACAACCTCTACAATGGTTACACAGCAAAAAGGCAGTATGGGTGTACAAGGTCAAAGGCAATAAGGAAGGCAGCAATACCTTCGACCTCAACGACTGGATTACCGGTAATGGCGGCGAATGGGAAGATTGGTACGTCGATCAGGGTGTTCTGGCAATGCAGCCGACAGATCAGGTGGATTGTACACCGCTGGAAACTTATGATAACCAACAGTCTGATATACGCATCTTTCCCAATCCCACATCCAGCTTGCTGACTCTTGAATCATCAGGTCGTAGAATTTCTGATGTATTCTTACTTGACCTACAAGGCAATATNCTTAAAAGGGGAAATCCTTCGGACACGTCCATTGTATTTGATGTGACAGAACTTGTTTCAGGAATTTATTTCCTACGGGTCGTTACAGAGAAAGGAATTGCTATCAGGAGGGTTGTGAAGATGTAAATTTCGCAAAGGGAGTTCGATTATTGGCACTAAATGTGAAGTTCGGTTCCGGTTGATGTGAAGCGAAGCATTTATAGAAATGATATAGATGCATTAAGGCCACCCGGTGTGGGTTGAATATAATAAGATGAAAAGTGACTTTAAATATCTGATCTTTTACCAAGATGATTTATATAATAATCCATAAATTTTTGGTATACTTGTCCGGATAGCTATGCTGCTAGAGCTCTGCACTGTCCCGGGAGTGAAACAATCCGGGGTTCCGGGATGCCGATGTTACAGTCGTATATATCAGTGAAATTGGTCTATAACGAATGTACCTTCGGTATTAATATGGTCAGGCATTGAAATGGTGAACTTTATTTTCTTCCAAACAATAAATTGTACAACATACCGAATTTTTACATCAATCACTTCATCAAATCTTCAAGGTCGGCATCCTTCCTGCCTAAAAACAGTTCATTGTGGTAGGCTTCCAGTTTTTGCAACAAAAAGACCAGTGTATGTAATTCGGCAGGATCCAGATTCCCTGCGATGATGTCGGAAGCAAGATGCATTCTGGGAAAGACTATTTTCATCTCGGCCAGGCCCTGCCCGGTGATGGCGACAAGCTGGCTCCGTTTGTCATTGATGTCATCGAATTGTCGGATCAGCTTTTTCTTCAGCAATCGTTTGACTACTTCCGTACCGGAAGTCTTGACCATGGCGTTCTTAAGTATCAGTTCTGTCTTGGTCAGACTGTCATAGGTCATCAAGACGACGAGAAAGGAAAACTCCTCCACGGTTTGCAAGGAACTTCCCTCCAGTGCCTTTTTGGTGTATTCACGTGCATAGCGGTATATGAGTCCAATAAGCCGGGAAAGAATGTTGGCGGGATTTTCATGGAGATGGAAGCCATGGGGTTTCCTGTGTCCGGCTATTTTGCGTGGGGCAAAATTTTCCTGTTTGCCGGTCACACTGCGGCTTTGAAGAAATGCCATGAAGCCCTGCAAGTCATATCGCTCCAGATGAGGATTTTCAGATTCGAATAGGCTGACACACTCTACCAATTCAACCAGCAATTTCTTTGTCTTCATACAACTGACACATTATGTACACAAAGATAGGACAAATGGCATGTTTTCGTACTAAATTTGATAAGATAAAGGAAGCTTAATTGGTGGCAGCCCTCATTTAAAAAAACTTTCTGACTCGTCATCAACAAGTGCAAATTGACATCCATTCCTTTCTACATGTGTTAAAAAATTTACCTGAGCCAATTAAGTATTTTGAAGAGTATATCTATCTTGATGCGAAGCATGTCATTCAACTTCACATCTTATCAACCCTTGATTTTTATTTGGAATTACCGTTCAATTCATCCGTGCCAACTATCTTTGAGGTGATGAAAAGGCTTTTCCTGTCCAATATTCTTATTTTACTGGTGCTTAACCTGCTGGTCAAACCTTTGTATATATTCGGTATCGATGTCCAGGTACAGAATAGTATCGGTCCCGAACAATACGGTTTATTTTTCAGCATCTTCAACTATACCCTGCTGTTTCAATTCGTCATAGAATATGGCATCACCAATTATGTAAAGCGGGAGGTCAGTTTAGACAACCGTCGGGCGCCGACAGTCTTTTCAGGTATATTGTTATTGAAGCTCGGGTTGGCGCTGTTGTATTTCCTGTTGATAATAGCCTTTGCGTGGGCATTTAATTATACCGGTATCGAAATCACATTGGTTCTTTTCGTTGGTTTGATACAGTTTCTGCTTACGATGGTCTCCTTCCTCAGGGGTATTATCATTGGCATGGGCCGATATAGGGCGGATAGTGTGTTTTCGGTCATTGACAAGGCCATCATGATCGTCCTGCTGGGATGGAAACTGTATTGGCCGGGAACGACACTTCCGGATCTCAATTTTTTCATGATGACGTATTTGTTGTCAGTTACAATAACCTTCTTCCTGGCGTTGATTTTCCTTTTCTTTGTATTGAAAGTCCAGTGGGCAAGGCCGGATCGTGCTATGATCCGGCAATTATTGATTGCATCTACACCATACGCACTGATCACTTTTTTGATGGGTGCCTATGGAAGACTGGACGCTGTGTTGCTGCATAGTCTGTTGGCAGATGGTGATTTTCAGGCGGGAATTTATGCGGCAGGGTTCAGAATGCTCGATGCTTACATGATGTTCGCATTATTGTTTGCCAATTTACTATTACCGATGTTATCTTCCAAACAGAGTGATGAAGAAGCTTTTACAGATCTGATGCGTTTCGTCACCGGGCTGGTGATGGCAGCAACAATAATCATCGGTATAGGAGGTTTTGTTTTTCGATGTGAAATCTCCGAGTTGTTGTATCACCACAGCGATGAAGCCTGGTACAACACTTTGGGGTTATTGTTCCTGACGATGATTCCGGTGGGACTAAGCACACTGTATGGCACCGCTATTCTGTCTATTGGGCGCTTGAAAAGAATGAATATCCTTTTTTCCACCGGAATCTTGTTGAGTATAGTCCTCAATCTTATACTGATTCCGGAAATAAAGTCTGAAGGAGCTGCCGTCAGCGCNCTGTGCGTCAATTCGATCATCGCATTNGGGGAAACAATAATATTCCAAAGAGAATCCGGATTTAAGCCGGGAGTTTCCTTCCTGTTAAAATTGATGGCATTATTGATAATCAGTTTTGCAATATTCTCCGGAATATACCTTATCGATACTTCCTTCTGGCTAAAAATCGGGTTGGGAGCAATTGCAATGTTCCTATTGGCAATAGCATTGGGAATGATTCAACTGAANCCCCGTAGGATTCGGGCCATCCTATCAGAAAAATGGACTGGAACCTCTTGAACATTTGATCACTGCATTAGTTTCGGAAAATGCACCGTTGATTCAGAATTCGCCGGTGGCTAGCATGACCAGCGTGCAAGCTTCAATAACTTCAATGCCAGAGTCAATAAGTTTTTGTTCGATGATATGATTCTCGGTGCCTGGATTGAAGATAACACGTCGTGGTGCAAGGTCCAAAATCAAAGGGAGCCAGGCATCCTGACGTGCAGGACCGACATAGAGGGTCACTGTATCGATACCGGTGACTGCATGCTTATCGGTGATTACGGATATGCCCATTACAGTACATGGTCTCAGGCCGTAACCAATTACAGGGTATCCGTGCAAAAGCAGTCTTTCAGCAGCCTTGTATGCATACCTCTCGGGATTGTCTGAAAGGCCGATGACTGCGCAGATGAATTNTTTGTGGGGCATATGTTACTTAAAACACAGGATGGCCTAAATGGTTTTGGGACAGAAAGGGGATTGAGAATAAAGAGGTTTGCCGGCCGGGGAAGACGGGGTTTGGGGTGTCGCCACGAAGTAGGTAGAAGAATAATAACCGCTCCGGTAATCACAGCAAGTAATCCCGGGGATTCATTTTGAAAATTTGCTTAATCAGGCAGGCTTTATTTATTTCATCTTCCTGAAGTGCAGACATACTGATGGTTTCCGGCTATTATTTATGTACATACTTCATTTTTTCCGCACACCAACCCGACAATCACTTCCCGACATGATCAAAATGATTCCGGCAAAAACGGCTTCACCGAAGTAGGTAGAAGAATAATAACCGCTCTGGTAATCACAGCAAGTAATCCCAGGGATTCAATTTGAAAATTAGCTTTATCAGGCAGGCTTTATTTATTTCATACTTCTGTAGTGCAGACATACCGATGGTTTCCGGCTATTATTTATGTACATACTTCATTTTTCCGAACACCAACCCGACAATCACTTCCCGACATGATCAAAATGATTCCGGCAAAAACGGCTTCACTGAAGTAGGTAGAAGAATAATAACCGCGCCGGTAATCACAGCGAGTAATCCCGGGGATTCATTTTGAAAATTACCTTTATCAGGCAGGCTTTATTTATTTCATCCTTCTGTAGTGCAGACATACCGATGGTTTCCGGCTATTATTTATGTACATACTTCATTTTTCCCGAACACCAACCCGACAATCAATAGACAATCATTCCCCTATCCTCCAATTATTACTGCCACAATTCTCACCTTTTCGTTAATTTTGGACATGATGAAAAATTGGATTTTGCTNTTNTTACTTCTGTTCTCTCTTTCCGGTGGAGAGGTTATCGCAATGACGTTCCAACGACAATTAGCCATAGATACGATACGTTGCGACTCGGCTTCCACCCTGTTTGCCGATACCATCAATAGATTGATTCGCAAGGCGGAATATCGAGAGGCCTTCTTCATACTTGACCACTGGCAGGAAGATTGTGGTGAAAACGAAATCAATAGCCGCACTTCCATCCTTCTTTCTATGGCTCTTGGAGTCCATCAGGATGATGCTGCACGACAATATTTCAACAATGATTTTCACTTCGTTTTCAGATATCGCATGGAATACAGTGAGATGGACGACTACCAATACAATTTCTGGAATCATGCAACCTATTTCAACTTAGTTCCGCTTCGGCATCCGTTGGATTCGGCATTGATGGGCTTGGCTGGCAGGCTGTATGATAAATCATCCCTGCAACCCAATGAAAAGTTGGTGTGTCGATTGTTTATGGGCGATTTGAGACAATTTGACAAGGAGGTTAAGAANAAAGGAAACGCTAACACCTTCATCAGCCAATATGTTAAGGATGACAAGAGATATATTTCAAAACAGTTCTTAGGCGTACAGTTTTTCTCCGGAATTTATGCCAGCAATGACCAAGGTCGGTTTTTAGGCAACAACGCTTCCATCGGCATGGGCCTTTACTCGCCATTGAAATACAGATGGCAAGGCAATTTACAATCCAGATTCAGAATTATGACTCATGACAATGAATTTGTCTTCAAGGCATTGGGCAATGAATATACTGTCAATTCAAAGCTGGCATTTGACTTCAATATCAACTTCATGTACCGCTATTTCGAAAACAATCATATAACCATACTTCCCAAAGCAGGTATTGGTCTCGAATACATTGGAACGGGAATAAAATTTTATGATGAGGAAACAGAAGAGCCTTCCAGCTACAATGTATCCACCATGCATACCAATATAGGGGTGATGGCCTTAATTCCCGTCTTCCTGCGCAATTATGCCGGAATAGAGGTGTCATACCATTATTGTCCTTATGGCTGGAGTAAGGGATTGATCAGCAAATTCAACAATCAGGCCTTCACAGTCGAATTGCAGTTTCGTTTTTAATAATTTATTTTAACCTAATGGTCAACCAAAGGCGGTACTAATGTCCGTACTCAGGCACCGAAATCCTTCCATTCTAATTTTCTTGTTGGAAACATATTGGCTTTCCAACACAAGCAACGCTTGTTCTCCCATCATCCACTTCAGTGCAAATCCGGGAATACCTCTTGCAAATGCCTTTTTACCACTACTTTTAATAAATGCCTTTGCAAAATCACGACTTATAACCGGCTGATCTGCCACGGCATTATAAATTCCCTNGGTCTTTGGATGCTCCATTATGAAGAGAAACATCCGACATAGGTCCTTTGCCGTTATCCAGGACATATAAGGAATTCCCCCACCGAAATAAGGGACCATACGCATAGAGAGAAGGGGTCGGTATTGGTCCAGCAAGCCGCCTTCATCAGCTAGTACAAGCCCAATTCGTAAAATGACTTTACGAACCGATTCAGGGAGCGATAGATGCGCGGCCTCCCATTGACTACACAAATCTGCCAAGAAACTTTTCGGTTCTATGACATCTGTCTCATTACAAGGAGATGTCCCCGGTCGGTCTCCATAGATCCCGATTGCAGAAGATCCGATATAATCCGTAATACTGAGTCTTCCTGAACGAACCAACGAATCAATGAAGCGTGTCGGTGTTATCCTGCTCTCCATCAGAACCTTCTTCCGGGCTGCAGTCCACCTTTNTGTGGCAATGCCCTCTCCGCAAAGATTAATTAGACAATCGAAGTGAAGTGGACCATCCGCTTCGATGATCTCATTTTCTGGTTCCCAATAGATGAAGTCCGGTCGGGTACACAGCTTTCTATTACGCGACAAAATGAAAACATCATACTTGCTGTTCCACAATTCAACATAGAGGTTTTTCCCGATAAACCCGCTGCCCCCTGCAATCAAGACTCTTTNTTTATCCATTTTGGCAAAATTCACAAAATTGGATAAATATATGTACATTAGTCCAATAATTTAAAAACTATAAAACGAAAGTGATGCTCGACCTCAATGTGGACAATCTGCTCAACAAGGTACACAACTACAACGCAGTGTTCGAAAACACCCAAAAATACCGAAACGTTTGGCGAGACAGCCTCAAGAATCAAATCATCTCGGATGTCACTGAGATATGCAAGGCGGTTGGCTTAAAAATCGAGATCGAAGCGACCAATCAATTCAGCAACCTGGAGGCTATCATTTGCTCCCTGGGTAATGTCAAGTCCGGTATCCACGAAATCGTAGAACCCGATATTGAAAAGCATCTGATTCGCTTCAATGGAAGTCTGGTATACCAGCAACTTTACAATGGAAAAGTTCTTGTAGTAATCAATTATCCCATCATCGAAAACTATATGGTTCCGNNACCACCCAAGACCATTGCCATTTACCGTCCTGAGGAAATCAAGACTCCCTTTGTGCTGAGGCATGTGGAAACTCTTGTTTCGGAGATAACCGCCTGGGAGGATTATGATGACGATGAAACCGTATTGCCGGCACGTATTGGTTTTACGCATAATCTTACTCCGGAAACAACTTTGAAGGAAGATACGCAACAGCAGTGATGATATGATGTTCCTTGCATTTTAATTTCATTTCCTGAAATCTTCGAATGCCGGGTTAAATCCGCTCGCGCATCGCAGTTGAGGGGTCTGCAGGCAAAGTAATCAATACTTCAAAATAAAATTTAATTGCAGATCGGGTGTGGATAGGTATCCTGGGACAATGGTCATTAAAGATACAGAAACAGCGTGGCAGTACACGGGAACTGCCGGTTAGATATTGTCGACTGTTGGACACCCACCATTCTCACAGTAATTTCATTCGTAATCGGTTGCTTGAGTCTTATCCCAAAAGGCAATCGTTTTCAACCTTATTACGTAAAACAATGATGACTCAACGGGATTTCTAAGTATGGTATTTTTATGCCTGTTTGATGAATTACCTTTGAATCGGGTTCTTTTCAGAAAATGGCTCAATGGAAAAAGGATCCCAAACCTTACAAAATGTGATATTAAAAAACAGCTTTAATCTTTCACCTGGCAATGATTCTTCTTACTATTACCATCATCAGCGTGTCAAAAAGTCATTCCTAGGGCGCTCTACTTAAAATCTCTGATGACTTGGTTAGCCTCAGGATTAGAATCTGCTTGCTTTTATGAAAAATTGTTGACCATCACAGAGAGGAAGATTGGTGTAAACCAAGCAATAGCCATCAAAAGCACGATGCCTATTCACGTCCCGTGTTTTCGTGCTAAAAAACCGGTTGTTTTATCTTTGGTCAATGAAGATATTCACGTAAAAATGACGCCTGGCTTTAAGCAAGTGAATATCATATATCTCTTAGAAACCTTTCTGATTATCTTCTCCAATTAGGTATATAGATGTAAAAAAGCCCGGGTTTTCTCCCGGGCTTTTTATCATGCACCTGTCTGATCATCGACCGGGGCATCCGGGGCATTTTTCTTGACCGATTCAATACCATTTTCCATGGAAGCTTTGCTTTCATACAATTGGCTTTGTCCTATCACTTGATGATTGGCTGCTTTCAATACAAAAANATCCTTTCCATTGGCTCCGACCTTCCGCTCAANAAGGGCATCATTCGCAGAATTCTTTCTTACGGATTCAATGCCGCTTATGCAAGCCGCTTTTGTCGAATATCCTTCGCTACTCAGTATGGTCTGGCCATTGCCTGCAAGTAAACTAAATTGAAACTCTCCATTTTTCCTTGTCTTAACTTCAAATTTTCCCATAGATTTTTCTTTTGTTTAAATGATAAAAACGAAACAGATACAATATTAAGACGGCATCGTCTTTATAAAGTCATCATTTATTTCAAAACAAGCCTATCATACATTTGTTTTTATTCCTTCCAATTGCCCGGTTTTCCAAAATATAATAAGGGGTAAATCCCGGTTCTTTCCACATTAACAAATAGTTATTTATAAATTTATTTCTCATATATTTATGATTATCAAGTATTTATATCACACTATTCAATTGTTTTAATGTTTTTACTCGTTTTTACTGTACCCCTTATCAAAATAAATCGTCTAATAGGGCTGATAAACAAAATAATATTTTGAAGTCAAAAAACTATTCATAAAGCAAAATTATTTTTGTCATGAAATCCTACTACTTAAAGTACTCTATTATCCTGATGTTATTTCTGATCACCTCTTCCATCTACCTTAATGCCCAATGCCCTGAAGGAGCGATAACTCCAACACCTGGAGCGGCCCTGACAATCAAATCCGGTGAAGTGTATTGCATTTCATCCGATATTTCATTGCTAAGTGTATCCATTGAAGAGGGTGGCGAGCTTATACTTGCGCCAAAAGTAACCGTTGAGGCGAATGGTATTTTCACTATTGACGGCTATCTGACCCTGTATGATTATGCCGGTTTGAAGCTCACAGGCGCCATGAATCAGGGCAGCAGGTATCCTGCCGATACTAAGATTTCCATCGGCAACAGCGCTTTCATCTCCATGACAGGATCTTTTACACAGTTCGATCCTGGAGCGAATCCTGCCCATCCTAATGCACAGGCTAAAATCCGACTGAGCAATAATGCCGTAATGGAGATTTGCGGTACCTATTCACAGTTCTCCGGCAATTACCCCGCAGTGGATTATGCCGGTGATATGGACCATGTCGCTTACTTCATCACCAAAGCTCCAGCAAGTGGTGTCGGCTCATCCATACTTTCCGGGGATGAAGAAACTACCTGGATTGCCATCGGCCAAGTTGCAAACCTCAACCCGGGTGATGCTTCCTACTGCGGGCCAAACGCTTCACCGGATAAATGCGACATATGGCCATCTTGGTTATCAGCCGAATATTATAATTGCTTTGATGCCGAAAATAATCGAGACATAAGCCTGCCTATTGTTTTGGTCAGTTTTGATGTAGTGAAGAATGGTTTAATAGCATCCTTGACCTGGGCGACTGCTGTTGAATATAACCATAGTGGCTTTGAGATTCAAAGGAGTTCAGACGGAATAAATTGGTCTAACCTTGGCTTCATCGCTGCTTCACAAGGCTTTGGGGTCAATACAGTCACGACACGCTATGCTTTCGATGATTTGAATCCACTGCCGGGCAACAATTTTTACAGGCTAAAACAAGTGGATACTGACGGTAGCTTCTCTTTCAGCCCGGTCAGAACTGTTGGTTTTATGGGGAAAATCGACGATCTTCAGGTCTATCCCAATCCGGTGAATAATGTCGTGAATATTGCAGGCGTCGCNCCTAACAGTGTCATCAAAATTTTTGATATGGCTGGAAATCAAGTTAACCGAAAATTCACTTTATCAGCTATGAATTCATTTGACTTATCCACCTGTAAAGAGGGTATTTACTTAATAGTGGTGAGCGATGGTTCAGGAAATACTGAAACATTCAAAATATTGAAAGACAAGGTTCCTTAACCGAAATTTTAAATACTACGACTAATCTGCCCGGCTTATCGAAAAGTAGCCGGGCTTTTTTGATTTTTCAAGAGTCCCTGATTAAGGATCCCAGTAAGACAAAAGACTCTTATTATTTAAAGGGCTACATCATGTGTGGTTTTTCCATGTCCGGCATTTATCTTATCTTCACCCTTCTAAACCGTACACAATGAGCGGACTTATAGCTCCTTCGATACTCTCTGCCGACTTTACCAAACTGGCTGACGAAATCTCTATGATCAACCGAAGTGAAGCCGATTGGTTTCATATCGATGTTATGGACGGAGTTTTTGTACCCAATATCACCATGGGCTTTCTCGTCATCAAGGCAATCAACCAACTGGCTGAAAAGCCCATGGATGTGCATTTGATGACAGCGCACCCGGAATTGTACATCGAACAATGGCGCGATGCAGGAGCGGATCACATCACCGTACACTACGAAGCCTGCACACATCTGCACCGAGTGATTCAGCAGATCAAACATACCGGAGCAAAGGCAGGAGTCGCCATCAATCCGCACACGCCGGTCAAACTATTGGAGGACATCATCGAAGATCTGGATCTTGTCATCGTCATGTCGGTCAATCCCGGATTTGGTGGCCAGACCTTCATTCCACGCACCTTTGATAAGGTCCGNGCGCTTTCAGCCATGATCAGGGAACGAAATGCATCCACCCTTATAGAGATTGATGGCGGTGTCACCCTTGCCAATGCCGGTGCGCTGATTGAATCAGGCGCTCATGCTCTCGTGGCAGGCAATACCGTCTTCAACTCTCCCAATCCTACGGAGACGATTCATTTATTNAAAAAAACCTGCTCTCATACTAAACATAACGCATGATGTCGTTAGACAGAGAGCTTAATCCAATCCGAATGCCATTGTTTATACGTCTCTTNTTTCCTGTTTTCTTCCTCTTGCTTTGTTTCAAGTTAGATGCTCAGGAAACAAGTACTCTTGTTTTGGGAAAAATAATTGATGAAATAAGCGGGGAGCCTGTCGAAGCCGCCTTGATTTATGAAAAGAGCGAACAAATCGGCGTAGAGAGTGATGTAAATGGCTTNTTTCAACTATCGGTGCCTGCGGGAAAACCTTTAACCATCATCATTCGGAGGGTTGGGTATGAGACAGCGGCCATCAAACTTAATTCAATTACCGAAGGAACCATTAANAAACTTGATATTAGTCTTATCCAGAAAGACGCAGGACANGGGGTTACCATATATGCTGAATCCATTGGAGACAAAAATATGGTTCGTGCCAATGTGAAAGAATTCAAGCTGCTCCCCACCGTTTCCGGCAATCTGGAGAGCGTCCTGCCTTCCATTGCCCTNGAAGCCTCCTCTGGCTCAGGAGGTGAATTGACTTCCCAATACAATGTTCGCGGTGGCAATTATGACGAAAACCTGGTCTATGTCAATGACTTTGAAATATTCCGTCCTCAGTTGATTCGCTCCGGCCAACAGGAGGGCCTTTCCTTCCCGAATATTGATCTGATACGCGATCTCGCCTTCAGCAGTGGTGGCTTCGAGGCCAAATACGGAGATAAGATGTCCTCTGTCCTCGATATCAAATACAAAAGACCTGAAGAGCGCCGTGGCTCGGTTTCCGCCAGCTTGCTGGGAGCAACAGCACACCTGGAGGGATTGATGAAGCCATTTAAAAACAGGGGCGGACAATTGAGATATCTTTTGGGAGCAAGGTACAAAACCACCAAATATATTCTTGGTTCCCTGGATACTAAAGGAGAATATCAACCCAACTTCATCGACCTGCAGGCCTATTTGACCTATGACTTCCATCCCGACTGGCAGCTAGCCATGATCGGCAACTTTAACTCAGCCGATTATAATTTCACTCCAACGGAAACCGAAGTAGTGACAGGTGGTTTTTTCTTCCCACATAAGTTCAGCGCGGATTTCGAAGGTGGAGAACGGGATCGGTTTAGGAACAATATGGCAGGGCTTGCGCTAAATTACGTCCCACAAAGAAGNAAAAATCCATCTTTTGTCAAGTTCCTGACGTCTGTCTATAACGGTGATGAAATAGAGGCATACGATATTCTTTCNTTTTTCAAGGTTTCCAAGCTGGAACTTGACCTCAAGGGAGGCAAACCCAAGGAAATCGGTGTGCTGGGTGATGGTATCCAACATGATTTCGCCAGAAACAGGTTACAGAACATCATCGTCAACGGTGAGATAAAGGCGGGAATCGAAATCCCGAGATTTAATGACGAAAAAGGTCAAGAATCTTCACATTTTCTTTATGGTGGTGTCAAGATCCAGCAGGAACACTTCCGTGACCGAATCAATGAATGGTCCAGGACGGACAGTGCCGGATACTCCCTGCCCAACTCCGAAGAAGGCTACTTCCTGGATGGCGTCCTCAAATCGGTCAATGATATCGTATCACAACGTATGACCGCTTTCGGGCAGGAGACCTATACCTTCAAGAAAGTAGGCAAATACGAAGTACAGGCAACCGTCGGTTCNCGCGCAGGATACTGGAGTTTCAACGACGAATGGATATTCTCACCCAGAGCGCAATTCCTGTACAGACAGCTTGGAAAAGAAAACCTACTGACTTATAAACTGGCCGGAGGAATCTATCAACAACAGCCATCCTACCGGGAAATGCGCCGACCGGATGGTACACTTAACCAAAATATCCGCTCCCAGAAGTCTGCTCAGGTCATCGGCGGTATTACTTATGAATTTACTGTCGGCAGAAAACGTCCTGTACGGTTCAAGATGATTACAGAAGCCTATTACAAGGACTTGTGGGATCAGATATCCTACAATGTAGACAATGTGCGCGTTAGGTACAGTGGTGAAAATGACAGCCGTGCTTATGCTCGTGGGGTTGATTTCAGGATCAATGGCGAATTTGTAAATGGCTTTGAAAGCTGGCTCAATTTGTCCTACCTTGATACAAAAGANAAAATAAATGGCGTGGCTCATCAGGATGCCTTCGGTAATTCCGTGGCATGGGCGCCNCGACCGACATCACAATATTTCTCGGCATCACTTTATTTTCAGGATTATCTTCCGGGCAACAAAGATTTCCGGACACACCTTCAGCTTAATTTCGGCACCGGCCTCCCATACGGGCCTCCGGGAGAGAATCTGATCAAGAGAAATGCCCTTACATTCAAACCATACCAGCGCGTAGATATAGGCTTTTCCTATCAGATGTGGGACGCATCAAAAAGAGAAGAACATCCACAACACTTCTTACGATGGACACAAAGAACATTCATCAGTCTGGAAGTATTTAACCTTATGGACGTACAGAATGTTGCTGCAGTCAACTGGGTCAAGGATTTTAACAACATCAATTATTATTTTCCAATCAACCTGACCAGCCGAAGGATAAATATCAAGCTGAGGTTTGACCTCTGATAGTCTGACTTTGGTACAATATTATCGAACAATTCTCATACCTTGGCGATTGATAATATCCTCCCCTCGGGAAAAAGTATAAGCAGCCACAAGCGCCATCTGCTTGATCTGCATCAGTAAACATGAAAGCGAGTCCAATTATCCGATGACTGGTACCCGTCATTTCAATGTAGTCCATTCAGAGGCATGACGGCAAAGGGAAATCTCCGCCTTTTGAAAGGCAAAAAGGGTCGATTCATGTGAGCCTGGTCCCGAATCATTTGTGGATTCAGCAATTCCTTCCTTGTCTATGAATTCAGCTCATCGCGGGCAAGTGGGACAGATGTCCAACGACATCAATGATGCACCACCACTCTGGCTGCATATACACTCCGACCCATTCTAATCTGAATGACATATGGCCCGTCCGCTAAGGACGATGTTTCAAGCCGGACATTATTTTGTTCCTTCGTTATGCTTAAAGTAACTTTCCGGCCAAGAATATCATACATTGATATATCGCCTGGATACTCATCAATATAAGATATATAGATAAAGCCATTTGCCGGATTCGGGAAGATTCTGACAGGATCTTGCTTGGTCGAATTGGAACTAAGGAGGAAATCCACAAAGATTTCCGGACTCGTATGGATACATCCATGGCTATCCTTGATTACGACATGGTAAAAGCCGGAATTGAGATTGGATGGATTCTGCTCGGTAGAAACCTCCTTGCCGGAAGAATACCAAATAAATGTATATCCCGGAGTCCCACCGGTCACTTCGATGGAGATGCTGCCATTCTGTGACGTACTTGTCGTGGACGGCGTTATTGATATAATTTTCAAGGTGATGGTGTCCGGTTGGGTAATGGTTATTGTAGTAGTGGCCGTACAACCTATATTATCGGTGACGGTTACCGAGTATCCACCGGGTGCCAGGCCTGATATTGTCTGAGTGGTAGCGCCATTGGACCACAGGTATTCAGCATTTCCGGTATTGTTGGCGGGAATGGCCGTGGCGGAGCCGTCTTCAAGTCCTGCACAGGTAACAGATGTGCCGGACGAAACTACTGTAAGCAGACATTCCTTCCCCTGTATCGTGATAGTAGATACTTNTTTACAACCATTGGCGTCAGTGACGGTCACAGAATAATTGCCTGCAGTGAGTCCGGTAATTTTTGGCGTTGTAGCTCCGGTAGACCACAGATAACTATATGGCGCTTTGCCCCCTTCTGCTATTGCCTCCGCAGTTCCATCAGCAGCCACATCGGATGACGCATCCGTGGTTGCGACATGGACGTTGAGCAGAGGCGGCTCTGTAATTGTGTAGGTAGCCATGCTCTCACATAGTTTCGAATCTGTCACTGTGACTGTGTATGATCCTGCACTGAGGTTGGCAATGGAAGATGCATTGCTGCCGTTATTCCAATGGAACAGATACGGAAAAGCGCCNNCTGAAACCATCACTGTAATCGAACCATTGTCTTCTCCATTGCAGCTTACTCCTGTTATGCTTGCCGTAAGGCTGAGCGCGGCCGGCTCTGTTATGGTCGCTGATGCTTGTGTCGTACAGTTGTTGATATCTGTCACCGTGACAGTGTAGGTTCCTGCAGACAGATTGCCGATGTTGTCTGTTGTTGCGCCATTACTCCACTGATAGCTGAAGCCCGATGCACCACCATTTGCCAGAGCAATCAAAGAACCGTCAGTCAGGCCATGGCAGGACACATCCTCCTTAACTACCTGGAGAGTTATCTTTGCCGGCTCAGTAATAGCAAATGATGCCTCACCGGGACAGCCAGCCGCATCGGTGATCGACACGCTGTAAGTGCCTTTGGGAAGATTGTAAACATCCTTTGTTGTAGCGCCGTTAGACCATGTATAGGAGAATGGAGATGTTCCGTTATTTGGCTCGATAAGGACTATACTGCCATCTGCTGCCCCAAAGCAGGACACATCGGCAACGGCTCCATCTATTGTGAAAGTAGGACATTGTGGCCCGCATGTTCCCAGGCAGGCGGCTTGGGCGATTTTATTCCGCAACAGATCTCCCGGCTGAGGGCCGAATCCATTGGCATAGTTGATCCCATATCCTGTCAAATGACAATAGCTCATCAAGGTGCCACCATTGGACGGAGGTGGGCCGGGAGGACAACCACCTTCAGTAGTATAACAGTTGTCGATTGCCCCACCTTGCCAACCGCACCAATGCGTATGTTCGGAACCCAGGTTGCNGCCTAGCTCATGAGTCACCACATTGGTAGTCCAGGAGTAATTCGGCAACATATTATAGGTCATGTCAATATCCGAATAACTGTACGAATACGCTCCACCAAAATTGCATAATACATCTATCCAGGCAATCCCTCCATTGCCATTATCGGTATATGCCAGTAGCTGAGCAATGTCACCATTGAAGGATGTTCTGTAACCGGTAAAATAATCCAGGGCATCACCAGCATCATTAGTGGGAAATGGATCCGATGATGTCCAGACGAAAATTTCGGATATCACAACCTGGATATTTTCATTACCATATAAGGTCGAGACGACGTTGAAGAAGCCATTGACATAGTTCTCAACAGCACTGACACTGCCTTTATTCTGATAAATTGAATACGATACCTCAAAGTAAATATTGACACATTTGTCGGCAGCTCTGGTTTCAATCTGAGCCTCTCCAATCATGTCGGGCTTGTATCCCTCGACATATTTTACTTCACAACCGGTGGGTGCCTTCCTGTTGACCTTAGTAGCATCATAGATGACATGTACATCTGAATGTTCAACCTTGCCGATATCAAACTGGCGATTATTGACTGAAACGACGCCCATCATCTCCCCATCCACAAAACTTAATGCCACCACACTGCNTTCATCGCCTTCAACTGTTCCACGGTAATAAGCTCCTCCGGACATGGGATGTCTGTCTCCGGCACTCGTAGTAACGACAGCACCTTCAGCGAAAGGCTTTTTGTTGAACAAGAGCAGGGTAAGTTCTTCCCCCGAAGAAACCGATGGTATCTTTACCCTTAGGAGGGCGGGACGATGTACGATTATTTCGGCGATTACCGGCTGATCTATATTGAAGTAAATGGCGTTACCATCCTTACTTAATCCTGCTTGTTCTGCACCTTCCTCAGAAAGCAGATTTTTGACAATCTTCTTTTGGACAATAGTCCCTACCTTCTCTCTTTGTTGCAGTTCTTTAAATATTTGGCTCTGACCGGAAAGATTGTCAATAGAAANAAGGCAAATGAGTGAAAGAAAGACAGGTATGTTTCTCATATAATCAATAGAAGTATTAAATAATTCATATATATTGAAAGTACAAAGGTAGTAAAAAGATGTGCACTTAAAGTAATTCAATCAATTCCGTGCAGGTAGATATATTTAGTTTTTATAGCGCCTCTTCGTAGCTCTATTTCCGGATGTGACGGGACAGGGTCCCGGGAGTCGGATCAACCAGCACATGCAACCTGAGCCATCTTCATCCTTCAAGAAATCCCAATAACCACAAAAAACCGAGGAGACTATTTATCTATGTCACAGCACTCTGGTGTCATTACATTTTCAAAGTCATCAGCACTTTATTTCAGTCAACTAACCACACTTTATAAATTTTGAATGAAATGAACCGATATTAATAAATAGAATAAAAACAAATCAATCAAGTTTTGATGTTTTTAAAAACATTAACCAATTAAAGTGAACCGGTTGATAAATAATCTGTTACTTTGTCAAAATTATAAATTGTGGAAACACTGTTTGAATTATTTGCCAATTTGATTGATCCGGATTGGATCATGAGCCAGGGCGGACTGTACCTTGTTCTTGTGATTCTTTTTATAGAAACAGGCCTTTTCTTCGGATTNTTTCTTCCCGGCGATGTCCTGCTGTTTATTTCCGGAATTATATTGGCAAGTGCCGACCAGACAGTTCATATTTTTGACCATAAAGTGATCGACCTCGTCTTTTGGCAATCATTATTTATCGGAAGTACAATTCTTGGTAACTTTGTTGGATATTGGTTTGGAAGCAAATTTGGCCATGCTCTGTTCTATCAAGGCAGGAAATTCCTTTTCCTCAGGCAAAAACATATTGATGCCGCTCAGCAATTCTATGAGAAACGAGGNGGTTTTGCAGTTGCAATTGCGCGTTTTTTGCCCATTGCCAGGACTTTTGTCCCCATCGTTGCAGGTATGGTAAAAATGAATTTCAAACAGTTTACATTCTATAATGTGCTTGGCGCATTCCTTTGGGTCGGAGGCCTAACCACGCTTGGATTTGTACTCGGCAAAAGGGAATGGGTGGCTGACAATTTGGAGTGGGCGGTCTTGGCCGTTTTAGTCCTGGCCTCTTTACCGATGATCATCAAGATGATTTTTCCCGGTAAAAAACAAGGCGCCAAAAAAGAAAAAATACGAATTCTATAATAAGCTAGGTTATGTTGTGGATAATTTTTATTACTTTTATCATAATAGCATTGGCGCTGGACCTGGGTGTATTCAACAAGACGCCCCACATCATCAAAACTAAGGAGGCGACTGCATGGACTCTTGTATGGATAAGTTTGGCACTGCTGTTTTCCGGAATCATATATCTCGCTTTTGAACATCAATGGGTTGAAAATCCCACCAGCCTAACTCCATATAATGCAGTTTTGAAGTATATCTCAGGCTACCTGATCGAAATATCGCTTAGCGTAGACAATATTTTCATCATTGCCGTCATATTCTCATCCTTTTCAATACCACAAAAATACCAGCACGAAGTTTTGTTCTACGGTGTTTTGGGCGCAATAGTTTTCCGGGCCATCATGATCTTTTTCGGGGTTGCCCTGATTACCCATTTCAGCTGGATTATTTATGTGTTTGGAGCCTTCCTGATCATCACGGCATACAGGATGCTTACACATAAAAGCGAGGATTTCAATCCTAAAAAGTCAAAATTATTCTCGTTGATTAANAAAATATACCCGGTAACCTACATGATGGACGGGGACAAATTTTTTATTAANAAGAGNGGGATAAAAGCCGCGACACCGCTTTTCGTAGCATTGGTCATCATCGAACTCACCGATTTGTTTTTTGCTATCGACAGCATTCCTGCAATTCTAGCCATTTCCGCAGATCCTTTCATCGTTTTCAGCTCGAATATTTTGGCCGTTATGGGCCTTCGATCCATGTATTTCCTGATATCCGGCATGTTGAATAAATTCAGATATATCAACTATAGTCTGGTTGTTATTCTTGCCTTCGTAGGTGTAAAGATGATCCTGTCACATCATGTGGAATTCCCGGAATGGGTCTCNCTGGGAGTTATTGTAGCTTCNCTGACCGGAGGTATTATGGCATCGCTCTTGATTCCCGAAAAAGGAATTGAGTGCGTAGAAATATCGCTCTTGTCCTGTTGGGCTTACTTTCCTTNTTTTCATCCAATGCCCAGTTTATTGATGACTGGGAAGCACGGCCTTCTGTCTCGATAGCCTATCAGGTCAATAAGAAGCTGGAAGTGGAAGCTACTTATTATTTGTATTTGATAGACAATCTTTCACGATTCGAAAAATCCTTATTTAGTGGAGAGTTGGAATACGAGTTTGCTCCATGGGCTGTAGCAGGGTTGGACTATCGTTATGGTACAGGTTCTGGGGTCGATTATCACGACCTGCGATATTCCATAGAATTTGCACATCCATGGAAATCAGGAAAATGGATTTTGGTGTATCGGCCTACCTTTCAACAAAAAATAAAAATCGGCGTCGATACAGACAATTACCTGAGAAATAAGCTTGAACTAAACTTTCTGCTTAATCCAAAGGTCAATCTGTTTATTTTTACTGAAAACTATCAGTTGATTGACCGTGGCTTATCTTTCAATACCCAGAAAAATGCAATCGGCGGTATTTATTCAATCAACCGGAGGCACAAATTAGAACTGCAATTTACCTTAAAAACAAAAGAGACCATAAGAATTATGCAAGGCTTGAGACTGCGTATGTCTTTAAGTTCGGGCAATAAAATAATAGATTCTAATCCCTCACAAAATTACCTTCTGCTAGTTAATAATGATCTGATGGGGATGAAGAGCATTAACGAGAAGGCATCTTTACCCATCCTACACAAGAAAGTCACGTCACGGATGATGTAATATTTAGCCAGAATACCTGTCGATCCAAGCACTTCATGATCCAGTCAAAAAGCAAAAAGGCACAAATCACCTGTTTGCAATTTGTGCCTTTTAGCAGCAGGAACAACTTACCTACCCACTACATTACAGAATACTCCAGCGAATGCCTACATAACCTCTGATACCGGCAAGTGGTGCATATACCTGGCTTACGTCAAACAAGTCTGACTGCGGAGCGTCTCCTCCCTGTATCGGATTCTTTTGGGTGTAATTGGTCAGGTTTTCTCCACCAAAATACAAGTCAAAATCATTCCACTTCTTTGTTATCTGAGCATTAATGGTCACGAAAGATTTCGCCTCATGTCGGATCTGTGCCACGCCTCCTTCCACTTGTATTCTTTCCAGATATTCCTGTGGGCCGATCCATGTCGTGGTGTTGCTAAACTCCCAACCCTTATCCGGTGTAGTATAGTGCAATGCCAGTAAGGCGCGGTGCCTGGGAATAAGGATTTTTGTCACTTGTTGTCCAGCCTGGTCATATCTTATGTCATTCCATTTGTACGCGATCTTGGCGGTAAAATCATTCAAAATCTCGTAACTCGTACTCAACAGAGCAGAAGTCGTGACCGACTCTCCGTTGAGATTAGAGACTCGTACCGCAGAAAGATCAGTTTCCTGATCCACGATGATTTGATTCTGGAATCGTGTCTGATAAAGATCGGCATTGATGGAGAAATTCCTGCGCGCAATCTTCGACTTTAGTGTATAGGACAGACCATAGTTAAGTGCTTCTTCGGGATCGAGGTTTTCAGTAATCTGTATAGGCCTTCCATTGACAAAGGAGGAAATGTTGTCTGTAAAGAAGTGCGGAGTGCGATAGCCTTTGCCTACATTGGCACGCAATACCATATCCGGTGTAATGTTGTATTTGGCGGTAAGTGCGGGAGCAATCTGTGTTCCGTAGATATTATGAAAATCCGCTCTGACTGCTGCTACAAGTCCAAATCGTTCCGTAAATTTTTTATTGACATCGGTAATTTCCGGGTTGTATGCATATTCGGCATACACTCCTGGCACCAATTCGTTTCTGTTGAAATCGGTACCGGCTATTTTCTGTTTAAGACCTTCTGCAAGAATGCTTGCACCCGCATATATGATATGCCTTGCATCATCAAACCGGTCTTCGTACAATGCCTGGAAGTAGCCGCGGTTTTGAGTGCCGGCATAGTTTAGACCTCCATAGGCTGCGTCCAGGATATTGTTGGTATATTGATACTTGAATCCTATGCTCCTACCCTCCTTGTCGAATCCAACAAAACCCGTGTTTCCATTGATGGTAAATCGCTGGGCGTCACTTGTGGCCGTATAAGGATGCTCAGCACTGACAGTTTTCTGTCCGGACTTTCTGTCGTCCCTGACAAACTGTACATCCAAGTTGCTTTCCCAGGGACCCAGTCCGTTTATTTTTAGTTTGTACAAAGCATTCAGCTGAGTCGATATGGGCATGTCCAGGTAATTGTCGTGATTGTGATCAATCTTTGAAAAATTCTTGCTGGCATGCAGGTACAGTCCTGTGGCGAATGCCGGATTGGGAAGCACTTTGTTCATATGGACATTGGCTTCATAGCGACCCATTGTATTGCCATACAAGTTGACAAAGAGAGGCTTGTCTTCAAAAGGATTCTTCAAACCAACGTTGACCTGTCCGGAAAATCCATAACTGCCGTTGATTGCGTTGGAGATTCCCTTGGAGATGGACACCTCATCCAACCAGGTACCGGGTATCATGTCCAGGGCAAATGGAAAGTTGATCCCGCAGAAATCAGGAATGTTGTCCAAAGTCATCAGGCTGTATATGCCACGCAATCCGAGTATCTCCATCTCCTTGGCACCGGTCACGGCATCGGTTTCACTTACGCTGACTGAACCCGTATTGTCAAAGCTCTCACTGAGTCGACAACATGCTGCCTTTTGAAATTCTTTTCTGGTGATGGTTTCGACATTTCTGGTTTGGATGGTATTCAATTCGCGGGTAACTTTTTCCTTAACCACTACTTCGTGCAGTTCGACCACTTTCTTAGCAGTGATGACCTTTGCTTCTTCTTCATTGGCGATATCGACATGCACTACATTGTTATCCCCCATGTCGATATCCAGATGTGCCGGCCAGGAAGATGTTTTCAACAGGAAGTAACCGTTTTCGTCAGTCTGAACCTTAGTGGCACTATGATTGATGCTTACCCAAGCGGCAATAATGGGAGTTCCGTGTTGGTCGATCAGCTTGGAGCGAATTCCGTCTTCATTCTGGGCATACATAAGATTGGAAAGTGTCAGGATAACAGCTATCCATAAATATTTTACATTCATTTTTTGATATTATTGGTTGAGTATATGGCAAGAGCCGAAGCCCGTGCAATCACTAACTGGGTGAAGAACCAACAATATGCTAACAAAGGAAGGAGGCGGTTCCTATCCGGTATTCGAGGGCCGACTCAGTAGTATTATCTCTGGCTTTATTTGCGTGATAGATGATATGGTGTTCCTCTCTTTCTTTTGGAATCAAAGGGAGAATCTGGTAATAAATAAAAGAAACTTCGGCTACACCGGTAAAAGTCCCATATTTATTGGGTTCCGGTTTGATGGAGGTGTAGTCTGCTTNTTTATACTCCGTCTTATGTGTATGACAATCTTCCTTTTTCTCTATTTCCCTGGAACAGCAGTCATCCGCATTGTCATCCTGNNAAAGACAAGACCTCTCACCGATGACTTCTGAACACACATCATCATGAGTCTGAAATGAAGGTAATTCGACAACGGAAATACCGGTATGAATGCATGTATGCACTGTAAGTATCAATCCCGTGTTGCTCAGATACAGCAAAAACACAAGAGAATATAAGCCGGTATTTTTGAAAAATTCCTTCAAGTTATAGCTTTTCGACCGCAAAGGTAGTAAATGCCTCATTCTCTTATTGTTAAAAATTTATTAATGTTTGAGCGTTTACCGGTTAAGCGCTATGTCATTGGATAAGCGAAAGCAAATAATTACCGGCGTATCCACCACCTTTGCCTGAAATCATAAAGACTTTCTCACTGCATGTACAACGCTTCCACATCCTGCATGACGTTCCGACGGAACAGGAAGATATTCACTTCATTTCAAATCAAACAATGAATTTCTCTTTAATAAACCAATTGTCTTTGCATAACGGATGTGTCTTTGATCCAAAAATGGTAATTTATTTTTTTAACAGGAAATACACTGCCGGAAGACATGGCCGTTTTGTTTTTCGTACCCTTTCGAGGCATATTACATCCAAAACTCCTTTGCGGGGCCTCAAAACTTCATTGAAGCCGCATAAGGTCCTTTTCTGATGCTGATACCGCCTATAGAAAGGCTTAGGAAAACCACCCGGATTGTATAGACAAATTAGTCTTATGTTGACGATATTAATCCGGGAAAAGCCAATTTAAAATGAATATTTACACTTCTTTTACCCTCCGTTGAAGTTCCAAAAACATTTGCTGACCATCGCTCAATGTTTGTCTTATCACTGAAAATTTGAGCTGCCTCGAAAATTTTCAAGCTATGCATTGAGATAAATCAATACCTGATAACAAAGATCTTGCCAGGTTAAAGTGAGGTAAAGAATTATTTGGAGGGTAATGTCATGCATTGAATCCGGGAAATATTTTCAATAATCAAAAATACAGTCCGATAAATACCGGCAGCCTATTGCCCACGCCAAATATTTTGACAAACTTTGGCATTTGAAATTTAATCTGTCAGCACATGAGACTCCTTAAATACTTCCCCGTTTTCCTTTTGTTATTGTCCTGCAATCCGGTCGGAAAGCAGGAAAACCCTCAATCCGACTTCATAAGAACAGAAGGCATTCACTTCATGCAAGGGGATTCCACCTATTANTTTTTCGGCACGAATTATTGGTATGGGCCTGCTTTAGCCATGCTTGAAGATACAACAAGAGGAATCGACAGGCTACGAAAAGAGCTCGACTTTCTCAAGTCACATGGAGTAGTCAATCTCCGTATTTGTGCTGCTGTGGAGGGTAGTGGCATCATCCAGGGCGTACCGCGGATATTTCCGGTACTGCAGACCGCTCCGGGTGTGTTTGAAACCGCCAATCTCCGGGGCCTCGATAGGCTGCTCGACGAAATGAAGAAAAGGGAGATGCGGGCAGTACTGTTTTTCAGCAACAACTGGGAGTGGAGTGGTGGCTTTCTACAGTATCTTTATTGGAATAAAATGGTTGAGGAAAAGGACTTTGTGGAAAGGATGCCCTGGGAACAACTGCGCGATGTTGTCAGTCGATTTTATTCTTGTGAGCCGTGTATGGACCAATATTCGGCACAAGTACGAACCGTCCTGGCTCGTACCAACAGTATCAATGGCGTAAAATATACGGAAGATCCAACGATCTTTGCCTGGCAACTTGCCAACGAACCACGTCCGATGCGCCCTGCAGCCATTGACGCCTACAAGGCATGGATCACCCGTACTGCTGCCATGATCAAATCACTGGATAGCAACCACCTGGTTACTATAGGTGTGGAGGGTGAGATCGGAACCGAAAACATGGAAGTTTTCAAGGCCATCCATTCCGACAAGAACATCGATTATGGCACGATCCATATCTGGCCTCGCAACTGGGCCTGGTACAAGGATCTGAACGACGAAGAGCAACAAGCCGGATCCATGCAGCTTACCGATGATTATATCCGAAAGCACATAGATGCCATGAGGGAGATAGGGAAGCCCCTTGTAATAGAAGAATATGGCTACCCAAGGGATAACAACAGTTTTGAACCCACTTCCGCCACAACAAGACGAGACGGATTCTATGAGAAAATATTGCTGCATTGGCAAGAATCCTTTGCGCAAAAAGGCGTTCTGGCAGGATGTAATTTCTGGGCTTTCGGAGGCACCGCCAGGCCTATCGATGGTCAGAAATTCTGGAAGCCGGGCGATAATTTTATGGGCGACCCACCGATGGAGGAGCAAGGCCTCTATTCGGTATTTGACAGCGATACATCAACCTGGAAGGTAATCGAAAAATATATCGGCAGGAAACAATAACCTTATGAAGATCAAGAACTTTGAGTTCAAGGCAAAAGTTTCGTGCATTGACGATTATGAATCCAAATTGCTGGCAAAGGGGGCAGTGTTTATAGGTACAGATCACCAGATCGATACCTATTTCAATACGTCTCGCGGAAGGCTCAAGCTAAGAGAAGGTAACATAGAAAATGCCCTGATCCACTACGAAAGGGAAGATACCGCTTCGATCAAGGAATCCCGGATCATCCTGTACAAAAGCAAGCCGGATCCGGCACTCAGGGACATCCTGATCCTTCATATGGGCGTCCGGGTAGTCGTGGATAAAATCCGAAAAATCTACTTTATTGATAATGTCAAATTTCATTTTGATGAGGTCAGAGGACTGGGCTCCTTCATCGAGGTTGAGGCGATTGACGAAGAGGGCAAATTCACCCGTGATGAGTTGCAGAGACAATGTGACGCCTTNTTTCATTTTTTCGCCCTTAGTGAAAGTGACCTGGTCAATCAATCATACAGTGACCTGTTGTTGAATACAGCATGACGTGAACCTAATAATCAGTAATCTTCATCGTCTATCCATGAAAGGGGATGCTTCCTTTACGATCAAAACCTGTATCAGACAAATCTTCCGATGACCTAATCTCCGTTCCTGCTTTTAGCCGGATTAGTGCGATTTTATACCAGGATGATTTATATAATAGTCCATAAATTTGAGGTATGCTTGTCCGGATAACTATGCTACCAGAGCCTCTGCTCTGTCCCGGGAGTGAAACAATCCGGGGTTCGGGATGACGAGGTTACAGTCGTTATTAGTTTTAGCCTTGTAAACTAAAATAAGAAAAACTGTATCTTGGTTTGTGTTGCTATTTAAAGCCTGTAAAAATCTTTTGTTATGTGCCGTCCTTGAAGCAACTCCCTATTTATCCTCCGTAAAATGTTTTCTTCTTTTTTCCTGAGAGAATTTTTCAACGTTGTAGGCTATGGATCCGTGCCGTGGTATGCTGAGAGATTCCCACGGGTGATTGACCAGGACTTTGGCCAGAAATACAAGCTGACCCACATGATAGGAATAGTGTGCAAGCTGACGGTGGATAGCATCCTGAACCGTATGGCCCTGATTGCGGATATATACAATTTTGGTCAGATCATCCGGAGAAAGCGNCCGGAGTGCATCAAGGTAACATTTCCAGCCCTCCTCCCATTTGGCCATGATATCGTGCCTGCCGCAAATGTCATTGTCAAACTCTGCGTCGCGTTCGCGCCATTCCTTTTCTCCGTCAGCATTCAGAAAATCCGTCCAGCGTGAAAGCATATTGCCCCAAAGATGCTTGACGATAGTTGATATGCTGTTGCTCTCCTCATTGAGCCTGAGGTTGAGATGTTCCTCTTCCAGTTGAACCATGGCCTTCTCCCNCAGAGATTTATAGTATTCAGAAAGCCTGATGACCGAAGTAAGAAAGTTATCACTTTGATTTTGCATCTGATAAAACGTTTTAGGTTCATGATTTCCCTTGATTAAGGTGTTCTCTCAATGCACGCAATTGCTCAAAAGTAACACTTTCCGGACAGAATGGTTTGATCTCGGAGAGCGTTTTCCCTTCGTGCCTGGCAAGGATAGGGGTAAGCAATCGAATCATATCCGGGGNGACGAATTCTTCTATCTTGATTTTTCCTTCCTGTATCAAAAGGGACAGATGATGCTCAATGGTCCCGGTAGTCAGGTTCCTCAACCTGGCAAGGTAGTTAATATCCGGATTGGCACGCCATAATCCATAGGTGATTTCCGTCGTTTTTTGTTTGATGGATTTACCTTCGGAGACCTTCTNTTTAGGTTCGTCAACTTTGGTTTTCTTTTCGAAAGTCAAAGCGGGCATCGCTGGTTCTATATCAAATTCATCACAATAATCGCGGACGATGTCCAATATTTCTTCTCCGTATTTTGCCACTTTGGCACTTCCCATGCCCTTCACATTAAGTAGCTGTTNTTNTTCGACCGGCAGAAAGGTGGCTATCTCCTGCAGCATTTTACTGTTGCCCACCATGTATACAGGAATGTTGTTGCTTTGCACAATACTATCCCGCCAGCGTCGTAGCCGTTTGTATAACAAAGGGTGATTGCCTTCATCATCCACATCGGATGACTGGTTATACACCGAAAGTTTTTCATGTCGGGGATTGAATGNTTNTTTAGCCTCCTGATATAATTCGAGCTTGAATGCAGTGTTACAGCGACTCAGGATGTGCTGCTTACGAGCAAGTGCGTCAAACAATTCATTCAGTAATTCATTGACTCTCGAAGCTGCTTCCCTGGATTCGGTATTCGTTGGATTGGCCTTTACCTGCCGGACCAGCCCTGCAACCCTTGGCTCAAAATATTTTATGGCATCATGGATACGTCCTTTCAGTGTTGCCTTTTCTTCAAACTGCTTGTCTTCCTTTGATAGCTTCTCCAGGCTAAGAATAAACTTATCTACAATCGGCTGATATTCTGCCAGTGTACTTTNTACTCCAATCCAATATTCGCCGGAATCGGGTGGAAACTTGTCACCAAACTTACGCAATTCGGAGAGGATGAAATTACAATATCTGATTTCATTATGGAAGCCAAGCATTTCTCCCACTATGGTAAGAATATAATTATTACGAGCTTGTTGTAGGTATGCCTGGTTCCGTTTTTCATAGTTGAGTCTACTGATACCGGTATCGATGCGATTATCGAAAAGGATGGCGCGCGACTCAATTCTGGAAAGCAGGACAATGCCTTCCAGTGTTTTGCATCGACTGAGAGCCACATAGACCTGACCACTGGAAAATGATGCTGCTGCATCGATCATTACCCGGTCGAAGGTCAGGCCCTGACTTTTATGGATCGTGATGGCCCAGGCAAGCCTGAGAGGTAGCTGGCTGAAGGTCCCGGTGCATTCCTGCCGTACAGTAGAAGAGTCGGGATCCACGGTGTATTTATTGTTTTCCCAGGTATCAGCACTAACCTTTATTTCTATACCTTCACAATCCACTACGACATCATCATCATTGACTTCTTTCACAAAGCCGATTTTTCCGTTGAAATAGGCACGATTGATGACATCATTTTTGATAAACATAACCTGNNAAAGACCAACCTTGAGTCTTAGTTCCTGCTCATTGGGAAACAAGTACTCCGGAAAGTCATTTTCTATTCGGGCATAGAAGGTGTGAACCTTGCCCGGNNGCTCATCCAGCTTCAATTGATTGGCCTGCTCTGCACGCAGGTTATGGGAGGTTAAGGTTATGTAGTTACTGCCTTCCGGCGGTTTGAAATCCGGAATAAAACGACTATTGAGCGTGTCATAGCCGGCGAGATCCAGGTTATTATTTCGAACCTTATTGAGCAGGCTGATGAAGTCTTGATTTTGCTGTCGGTAAATCTTCGTAAATTCAATGACTACAGGTGGCCGAAACCTGACAGCCTGAGAATCGAAGAAAAATGGAGACTCGTAATAGGGGGACAGCAAACCCCACTCTTCCTGCTTGGTTACCGGAGGTAGCTGGTTTAAATCGCCTATGAACAGAACCTGCAGTCCTCCAAAGGAGGCATTGTGCTGTCTCCTGCTGCTTCGGAGGATGGTGTCCACGGCATCCAGGACATCTGNCCGCACCATGGACACCTCGTCAATGACGAGGATGTCCATATTGCGTATGATATCAAGCTTGGCACGGCTGATTCGGATGGAAGCAACCAGCTCGGCTTTGTTGGTATCGGTCGGCACAAAAGGGGCAAATGGAAGCTGAAACAGGCTGTGGAGTGTTGTTCCACCGGCATTGATAGCAGCGATGCCCGTCGGTGCGGCGATGACCAGATTTTNTCGGCAGTTTTGACTGATATGCCTTAAAAATGAAGTCTTGCCGGTGCCTGCATTACCGGTGATGAAGACGTGTTCATCCGTCTCATTGACATATTGGCTTGCAAGCCGGAAAGCATCGTTGATCTCAAGATCCTGCATAGTAAAATTATTATTGGCGATGGCAGTGTTCATAGTTGGAAACTGATTTTGGTAGATTCAAAAATATTGAAAGTTTTCAAGACAGTGGGGTTTTTATTGCTCATCAACCTGTTTCGTCTTACAATTTACCAATTTGAAGACAAGCAAAGAAGTACAGATCCATGCGATCAAAATATCGGATTGAATCCATCCTAAAGCACCATGATAAAAGGTTTCGGTTGATGAAAATAACGATTATTGTTCGACAAAGGCAATCCGGGAATGCGGCATCGAAGTCCCACCTTAGGTACCTTTACTGATTAGGTCTGTCACCGGGACTGCCCAATAATTTGATTTCGGATATCCGGATTTCCGACAGATAGCGTTTGTCACCATTTTTGTCCATATAAGACCGGTTGATCAAGGTGCCGCCGACCATGATTTCCCTGCCCTTGCCTACATATTTTCCGATTACTTCGGCATGACGCCCCCAGGCGACTATATTATGCCAGGTCGTCTCCGACACGTATTCACCGGTGAAGTCTCTGCGCCGATCAACGGTGGCGAGGCTTAGCCGGGCCAGTTTTACGCCGGAGTCAAAAGTTCTGATTTCGGGTTGCTGACCTACGTTTCCGATCAGCCGGACCTTGTTGTGTAATGTTGTCATAATGTGTATTATTAAAAAGTTAATGATATCGCGTAAACATTTGTTTTCGATGAAGCAAACCCGCCAGGATCTTCCTGAAGTTGCTCATTCCGATTGGCAAGGCAAAAATGAAGGACCGGCCGATAAATATCCGGTTATTAAACATTTGTAGTCGTTTGTAAGTGATTGTAAGCGTTTTCAAACGGATAATTTGAACTTTACAATCATTTTACAGAATAGGTACCTTACCCAAAAGACATTTACGAGGTGAATACCTTTAACGGTCTGACGCCTTGTGTAATGGCGGATTTCGGAACGGTGTCGTGTCATGAAAGGACCACCTGATTTTATAGAAAGAGACAAAAATCTCCAAAGACCTATGCATTTTTGAATACGCTCAACAGAAGAAACCTCTTCGCTATTGCCTTCAGACTACACACTGTCAAAAAACCTGAGACCCGTGAAAAACCGGATTGGATATTCCGGCATAAGCTGACCCCCAATTTAGCAGAAAAGAAATCTCAGAAACGAGTTATAATCTTTCAGCATTCTGCCATTCCGGCATAAGCTGACCCCCTGAAAGGATTTCAATAAGCATGAGGCAAATTCCGGAGCATGTTGACCCCTTTCTTGTGAAATTTCAAAGAAAATGTGGATTGATGAAATGCTGCGTTTAGCATTTTGTGGCGTGAGCATTGGATTTCGGAGCATGTTGACCCCTCTGGGCAATTTGTGATATCAGAAGAAAGACTGATTCCGGAGCATATTGACCCCCTGGCTTGGATTTTGGTTGTATTTGGTTTATTAACCAAAAAGAACGTGCAATGGCAGGAAAACCAAAATGTATGAGTCAAATAAAACAACTCTTATTGATGCATCACCAAGGTCTGGGGATAAAGGCTATTGCCCGGCGCTTGACATGAGCAAGAACACCGTAAAGTCTTATTTGGGCAAGCTGGAATTGATTGTAAGCAGTGCGTCTTGCCCGATGGATATCGAACAACTCATAAAGCTGGATAATCCGGTTTTGGAAGCCAAATTCTTCGCAGGCAATCCAGCCTACAAAACGGATGACGAACGCTATAGGCGTATCAGGGATCAACTTCCTTACTTTGTAAACGAACAAACGCCCTGGCGTGACTCGCTATCTTCTTTGGCAGGAGTACAAACAAGGGGACGTCTGTGGATATGGATATTCTCAGTTCTGCTTCCACTTCAATCAATATCTCACAGCATCCAAGCCATCTATGGTGATGACTCATCATCCAGGAGAAAAGCTGTACATTGACTTTGCCGGAAAGAAGCTCAGTTACATCGATCGTTCANAGCGGAGAGATTATCGAATGTCAGGTTTTTGCAGCTTGCCTTCCTTACAGCAACTACGGCTTTGCCATCGCGGTACGATCTCAGACTATTCCGGATTTTCTGTACGCTTTAGAACAGTGCCTGATCCATCTGGGAGGCGTCCCCTTGGCTATAGTTCCTGATAACCTTAAATCAGCCGTTGCCCAATCCAGTCGATACGAGCCTACTTTGAATCAAGCCTTACAAGACTTTGCCAGTCATTATGGCTGTAGTGTAGTACCTGCACGTGCAGCAAAGCCAAAGGATAAGTCTTCGGTAGAAGGCCTGGTAAAACTAATCTACAACAGAGTATTTGCCCGTCTGCGTAATGTACAATTTTTCAGCCTGGAGAGTCTGAATGAAGCTATTACAGACAAAATACGTGAAAGCAACCAGACACGTATGCAGCAAAAGCCTTTTTGTCGAGAAGAACTCTTTGTGGCAGAGGAGAAAAAACATCTCAGACCACTTGTTATACAGCGCTTCGAGATAAAACATTATTGCCGTCTTACCGTCGGTAAAAACAATCATGTATATCTATCCGTAGATAAGCACTACTACAGTGTGCCTTACCAATATATCGGCCGTAGAGTGCAAGTGATATATACCCGTTCGATGGTCTATATATTTTCTTCAGGTAATCAGATTGCTGTCCATCCCCGGGACTATCGTCCATCTAAATACACTACCGAACGTAATCACCTATGTTCGCAGCATCAGCATTATTTAGACCGGTCTCCGCAGTATTACATTAACCGTGCCTCAAAGCATTCGGACATCTTAAAGAAACTGATACAAGGCATGTTTGAAAGTGATGTCTATCCCGAGATATTGTATAGATCCAGTGAAGGCCTGCTTCATCTAGCCAAAAATGCCGAAAAACAATCGTTTGAAAAAGCCTGTATCATAGCGATGAACAATGGAGTCTCAACCAGGCTATACAACTTTATTAAAAACTGTCTGGAAAATAAGACATATGACACTCCGGAAGCACAACCACCTCAACCGTTGCCTCCGCATAATAACATAAGAGGCCGTCAACATTACCAACAACTGGAATTATCATTTAATCATACTAAAACCAATGCAAATGAACCAAGTACAAACTCAAATGAGCCGTCTTAGATTACACGGCATGGCACAAGCCTTCCAATCTCTTACCGAGACGCGTCAGCATCTTGGGCTGACCCTGGAAGAAGGACTCGAACTACTACTGCAGGCAGAGGAACAGGAACGGGAAAACCGACGATTTAACCGACTGACCCATCAAGCCTCCTTCCGTTATAAAGCAAGCATGGAGGAGATCAAGATGGATCCTGCCAGGGGAATAGACCGTCAAGTGATAGCAACTTTAGCTATCGGAGAATATATCTCCAAAGGAGAAGCTGTCCTGATAACCGGTGCTACCGGTTGTGGGAAGAGCTTCCTGGCATCAGCTCTGGGACACCAGGCCTGCGCCTGGGCTTTAAGGTAGCCTATTATAATACACAGAAACTGATGATGAGGATGAAGTTGAGCCGACTTGATGGAACAATTATCCGATTCTTTGAAAAACTCTCTAAGATTAATTTATTGATTTTGGATGACTTTGGGCTAACTCATCTTGATGGACAACAGCAGTTGGATCTGATGGAAATCATCGAAGACCGCCACAGCAAGGCTTCCACAATCATTGCAAGCCAACTTCCTGTCGGCAGTTGGTACGATGTAATCGGAGAGGAAACTCTTGCTGATGCGATTCTGGACCGTCTGGTTCATACTGCATACAGAATCGAGATAAAAGGTGATAGTCTTAGAAAAAACTGTAATATTGTCAGGTAAAACGTTCTTTTAAATAACCAAAATCCCAGGGGTCAATATCACCGGAATGGGGGTCAATATCACCGGAATATTCACCGGATGATAAAGATCCCGGATATGATGGAAGAAGATGAAAAACTGCAATAAGAGTATGTTCACCCGTCTTAGTTTTATTATCTTATTTTTACGATCTGGAATTTGTAATTATCCGTGAAAGATCAAAATTTGACCAGTGGTATCCCTTATATCCCAAAAATATGGGCAGCATTGGGATTTTTATCATNTTTTTACTTTCTCTAGCGCTTTTCTGGGGGAGAAAATCCGAATGGATAAGGTATGACGCTTTATCAGCCTTATTTACTGATTTTTATAGCCACATATCCAACTTTTCTATCTCATTGGATCTGTGTCTGATCTTCGGCTATCTATCTGTTTTAAAAACAGGCAAATTAAGATTTGTCTATTACTTTTCAGCCCTCATGATTCTTTCCAATATCGTTTACGAATACTTTATCCCTTTACTGAATACCCGTGATCCCTTAGACGCCTTATATGGAATAATCGGCGTTCTGTTTGCCCTGATTTTTTCATTCTTTTTACAAAAATCCGGACTGCAAACCAATCCCGCATATTCCCCGCCCTGACTTCGGATATTGTTTCGCAATTTCGTACCTGGTCAAGATTATTATTTTTCCGCTAAGGTATGACCACAGATGACTTGAAAAAGATGTAGTTAGACGGTTGCTTACATATGGTATAACCACCGATGACTTGAAAAAGATGTACTTGACGGTTGCTTACCATCAATCCACATTTTCTTTGAAATCTCACAAGAAAGGGGGTCAACATACTCCGGAATTTGCCTCATGCTTATTGATCCAATCTTCCTTCTTTGACCGATAAAAGTCAGCCATCCGTCCGGCAAAAAGATAAGAATCCACCTAAGAAAAATACATTCCATCATCCGGTCTCGCAGAATGGCATACTGAGCTTGTCGAAGTACACCGAATATTCAAAAGCCCGGCTGGCTATGTGATTTAGTTAGGAAGTTTTTGATGGGCTTTTGTATATTCGGCTTATTGTTGTGTGCTGTCCTTCTTGCTTTATCGTCTGTTTGTCAGTCATCTAGTGTCGGTTTTTGTTGTGCATTGGCTTGTTGGCTCTTATGCAAAACTTTGGCTTTAGCGTGGGCTTGTACGGTTTCGCAAATGTGCCACCAAAAGTGTTGGCTAATATTTCATTGGTCTTAAAAAGTCTTTTAGTTTAATTGTCGTAATGCCGAAACCTTTTGATTTAAGCTGTAATCCATTATCAGATGTCAGCATAATTGGGTTTTCGTCCTTGTATTTTAGTGCAACTGTCAAAATAAAATTGTCTGGCGATTNTTTGTCAAAGTCGCTCGGTAACAAAGACAGGTTAGCTGTATCCATTTTTATATTGCGTTTGTCAAAGCTGTCATTGATTTGTTTAATTGCTTTTTGAACATTTTGTTTTTGCTGTTCTGTTGGCAATGTACCTTTCAATTTATCTAACTCGTCAATGACTTTTGCTGATAAAACAACTTGATACTGTTTGTCAATTTTTGAAATTATGTCTGGTTGGTCAACAAATACGTTGGTGTCAATAATGTAAATATTTTCCTTCCCTTTAATGATTTCTTTCTTAGGTTTTTCAAATTTTGAAAGATCAATTTTATCAATAACCTTTAGACCAAGTCCGTTGGATGAATTTGGCTCAACAATACCCTTTTCTACAAAAACAGATGTAACTGTAGAATCACTACTTAATTCACATTTTGAGATAAACTCGGCAACTAAACCTTTGTATGGTTGCACCACTTTGTAAGCTTCATCCAAAAGAATGAGAGTACAAAATCTTGCTCTACTTGAGGCCACATTGAAACGGTTTAACTTGAATGAAAACGCAGGACTACCATCAGAAAAGGCAAAATAAAAGCAGAAATCAACTGTAAGACCTTGAACACCGTCAACTGTATTAATCAATATTTGGTCTTGCTTATCGTTTAGTTTATAAAGTAAATTGTCTCTTAGTAATTTCACACCTTTCTTGGTAGATGATAAAATCGCAATTTCAAACTTAGGGTTTATTTGGAGTAAAATATTTATCTGAGATAAAAGCAAGTCGTAAATGGATCTCAGATTTGTAGAGTCGTAATAGAATAATGAACTACCACCTGCTTTATTGTAAAGAGCTGGAATTTTTGAAAATGTGATATTCTCCTTTTGAATATCGGATTTTGACTTAAGACTGTTCTCATAAAATGTATTTGTTTGAGAAGCATTCTTAGAAAATCTGTATGTTGTAGTAAGTCTAAACTTTGGGCAATTAATGGTGGATGCATAAAAAGTAAAAGACTCCAACATCAAATCAATATTTGAAGAGATGTTACCAGGATTAACTTGATTTACTACTGGCGGTAACTGAATGGGGTCACCAACTAATATTACTTNTTTCCCAAGCAATTTAGCTGCTGCAATAGTTCCGAGAAAGCACTGACTGGCTTCTTCTAAAATGATGTAGTCATATACAGGGCTTGTAATATTTTCAACAGCAATCCCCGTCATTTTATAGAAAGTCGTTAGTAGAATACTTCCTGCTACTGGCAGGAAATTTTNTGGCATTGGTTTTAATTCTTTTGCTTCCTTTGATTCTTCTAATGTTAGATTGGATTTATAAACTACTGCCTTATTGGCTGTTTCTATTTCAAAATATTTTTNTGCCAATTCAATCAAAGACCTGTTTGCCAAAGTTGCTACCAATACCGATTTGTTTTCCTTACTTAAAAGCTCAAGTAGTCTTGATATGAAATAGGTTTTGCCAGTACCGGGAGGACCTTGAATGATGATGGTTTCGTGGTTCTTTAGATCGGTTTTGTACTTGGCAATTAATTCCAAAGAATCATCAATATGAACTGGATTAAAATCATTTAGATGATATGTTCCAGATATTACATCTTCTACCTTTTTAACCTTAAGATCATTTTTGGTAATCTGAATAAGGTTAAAATAGTATTTCAAAGGTGGGTCAGATATGCCAAACACAATTTTATCGCTCTTATCGAGTGAGTTTAGAAACTCTAGGTCAAAGTTGCTGAACCCTACATTAATTTTACCATTTAGCTCTTGATAATATACACCATAGCATTCACTGAAATTATCTACAAAGTTTTTACGATAATGACTGTAACTGTAGTCATAGAAATTTGAATCAACTAAATCAATAGATTTCGGCTTAGTAGCGGTTAATTGAATTTTGGTTTTAGGTAGTTTATCCTTAGGAAATGAAAAAATAACCTGATTTCTTAATTCATCAATGTATTCGAAAGTGCCGATATACAGTTCTGCCTTGTTGATTAGGTCAATGCACTTAGAATCAAGATATGCTTTGTAATCAGAAAGTANTTNTTTGATTTCTTCTTCGTAAAACTTAATCTGTTGTTCCTTGCTTAGCCGTTTCATCTTTAAAAGTTATATTCGTCAAGATTAAGCAATTCTTCATAGCTTTTCGCAGCTATTGCATCTTTATTTACAATGAATACAAAATGCCACATACTCTTTTCTTTTATATCATCAAAATTATTATAATCATCTAAAGTGTAATCATTTGGCATTCGCAAAATACCAAATGTATTTTGGGGTTTACAAAAATGAAACAAATCTTCTTGAGAATCAAAAATCTTTATTTCGTTATTTGTATAAATTGCAATTTTAGTATTTTCTTCATTTAGTTCATCCCAATCATATAAATCTAAATATAACAAGCCCTTTTGTGCTGAACGAACAATAACTTTATCGTTTCCTACTTGAAGATATCTATCTTGGTCTGTAATCTCAGAGGCATTACCATTGTCTTTTAAATATTTGAGAGTTTTAATCTTTGCAGTTGTATTTGCATCAATTTGTCCATCCTTATCACGACTAACATTAATAATCTCGTTGATGTATTTAATTTCATCTTCAGTAGCATCAAACAAAATATTATTTATCGTTTTTGGATGATAGGGCTTAACATCAACTGTGTCGACCGTATCATCTTTCGTTTTATCAGGCTTAGGAGTATTTGTCTCTTGTTGTGTTGGTTGTGGTTTTATAAATCTTATTTTGATTTCTTCGGGAACCAACCTACCTTTATTTTCAAAGTCTTCAATTATATCTGAAGGATTGTTCAGTAAAATATCTTGAACAAATTGAAGCTGCTTCCTGATGTTTAAAATATTATCATTTAGCCAAAGTACTAAAAGGTAGTTCCTTTGTTCGACCCAATTTCCTATGTAATAAATTGCCTTTTCATTTGAATGAATAAAGTTTCTATTATCTTCCTTAATGATTTTGCTATTATCAGAAGGATACTTCAATGATATTTTAGAGCATTTCCTGATTTTCCATTCTTTAAATTTTTCAGTAAACTCATTTTCAATCTCTAAATATTTTTCCGAGTCACTATCAAAAGCCAAGAGGACTAATCTCTCCTTAACCCGATTTGAAAATTCATAATCAATTTGTTCGCTTTCGAAATGAGGATTAAAATCCTCAATATCTAATGTTTTAATCCCGAAAAGCGAAAGGTATTTATTTTTAAAATCTTGTTCTTGTTTATTGAATAGCGGATCGATTAAGTACTCATTCTCTCGAATACCACTCCTAATTGAATCATCAATTGAATGAAGCTCTTTGACAAAGTTGTATGTTCGGGCGGATGAAAGTAATTTGCCTTCAGATATGAAATGATTAATCAGGTTTATATCACTACTCGGATTATAAACTTTAAATAGTTCAATTATCAAATCTTTTAATTCACGTCTATTAGGTTCATTTTTTGTGATGTAATTCAGTATTGTGCTGACATCAAGTTTTGAATTGAATTTTAATTCATCTTCAAGTGTCCTGCCATTGTATGAGAACTTAGATAAGTCTTCAAAAGTTACGTTTGATTGACCAACATACTTTTNTAACTCATACTTAAAAAGTTGGCTAGCGGGCTTCATTTGACCATCAGCAGTTGGTATGTTTTGGCAAATTGAACCGTGTCTGTTTTGGTCAAAATATTGGGTAACACCTATTTGTTCAAAGAGTTTGATTAATTTTGTACCCTCTTCAAACTTGTATTTCTCTGATAAAAACGGTACTCCACATTCTAACCCAAATATTTTTTCAAAATCAAATGNTAAACCATATGCCGAGGAAANATGTATGGCGTTGGAAGTATGAAAGTTACTATTACTCTCTCCTTTACATAAAAGCGGAATTCTTTNTAGGTAGCTAAGATTTATGTTTGTCAGCGCTAGTTTACCCGATTTATAAAGAAGGTAAATTTCTCTCCATATTGAAACTGATGTTTCTTCGTTCTGGCATAACTGTAAGTTATCAGCGATGTGTTTTAGTTTTAAACTGATTATCTCGGTTTCATTTGTAAGTTCACGTACTTTTAATTTTTCAGAAAAAAATTTTCTCCAAGCATCAGAATGAGAACCCGAATACTCTGCCGATATTTGGTTTAATAGCGAGACAGAATGTAACGGATTTGGTATTTGCCTTTCATCAATGTAGGGCGAACCAACGAGACTCTCATTGATTGATTTGAAAGCTCCTTCTTTTGTTTTTAGCTTAAAATGAGAGTTTCGTATAACTGCATTGATTATTGGCTCAGAATCTCTGTTCTCATATAACAATCTTGTCACAGGTACAAATAAATCAACAGATATTTGATTAAGGTTTGGTATCAATGTATACTGGAGAAAGTCCTTAGAGTCTGTTTTTACATCTAATCTTTTAAATAATGCTCTTATTTCTGATTTATCTATTGATGGATGCTTTAAATAATCAGCACTTACAAAATCAATATTTGAACTAGGGAATTGAAGAGACAAAGTTTCTAGGGAATCATTATCAGTGAATTCAGATGATAAATAAAGAGTTTGGAGCTCCTTAAACACATCGTTTTTTGAGAATACAGGAAACGATTTAATTATAGCAGAAATACTTTCCTTCTGAGGGTCAGACAGATTATGAAAGGATGATAAAATAAAAGCCCATAATGATGCATTTGCATTTATAATTGTTTGGGTTAAATAAAAACGGCTTACAACTTCTTTATTTGCTGTTATTATCGTTTGTAAAAAGTGAAAAGGTTCTGTTTCCANAAGAGTTAACACACCTAATTTTTCCGCTAATATTTTTAAATTAGAGTTACTACTCCAATTGTCATCGAGGAGATAGAATAAACCATCAGGCAAGGCTTTTTCAGATGATAGTTTGCTTAATGAACTTGTGTGGAAGTAAATTTGGCTAGACCAAGTAGGAAGTGTAGCTTGTATTGCATTTACTGGAAATGATATTATTTCAGCTGCTGGGAACAAGGGATGAGATGCGTACTTGGCTAAATAAGAATAGAAATCATCAAAAGATATTGATCCATTTTTAAGCTCTTCGATAATTTCATCTTTCTTTTCCTTGCAAATTATTTGATTAATAAATGATATAGGCTCATATTCAGGCAGTGGCAGCTGCGTGTCTGTAAGAGTTGATAAAACTTCCCTGTGCAATACCCTTTTAAAATTCAGCCATTTAATATCTAATTCATCAGAGCCGAGGTTAATTAACAAATCAGAACCCTTATACAAATTACCGTCTTGTGCAAGAAAGATAAACTCATCGCTGAATACATCTAAATACGTACTTTGGGATAAATACTTTAAAAATTCCGAGTTATTAGCTGGTTTTTTGAGCCAGTCTTTAAAAGAATCAGATCTGACCTTTTCTTTTAGTTTATGATAGTCAAATACACCATCTGGATTTATTTNTTCAATAAGTTTACTAATTCTTTTGTGTTCAGAAATTATGCTCAATGGTACATATTCCGAGTCAATTAGGGATTTATATGATTCTAATCCAAATGAATTCACAAAGCCAGACTTGTCAATAGCAATGTTTGATAAAGTCAAATATTGACCATTAAATGCGATTTCTGTTTTAGGTAAAANATCTAAAAGCCGATTGACAATTACATTGCCTGAGCTTTGATACTCGATATTAAAATCTGGCAATAGTGTATTCAAATATTCAAATTGGTTGTTTTTGGCAAGTTTTTGAGAAAACTCTTGCAAAGTAATTGCTACAAACTTTAATACTTCGTTGTTATACTTTAAATTGTGAATGATGTCGGTCCTATCAAGGTCAGGAATAAAATCGGCATTTATTAGAAATGGCAATTTGAATTTAGAGTTTGACAATGGTAGGTATGTGAAAAGATTGATAACATCGTCATTCAATTGTTTTTTTGGCAACGCAATTGTAATACTTGGTGATCTGAATTGTCTCATTTTTGCTGGGACAGCAGTAACAGATTCATCAAGTAATTCATTTACCACTTCTTCATCTGTAATAACAATATCATCTTTAGTATAGATAAGCCATTCACTATGAGAACTGCTATTAACAANAAGATTTATTGAATCAAAACCATCCTTTTTAGTTACATCCTTTATAAAATCAACTTCTAATTCAGGAAATGTTTGCGAGATGCCATTTTCGATAAAAGTCAAACTCGGAGCTTTAATTTTTAGCTGAGTTAAGTTTTCAAGAAAAATTAGTAGATATGGATTTTGGCTTAATTGATTCAAATATTTTATCACGTAATTTTTACTTTGCTCGCTATTAAATTCAAAAGCAAAGGCAACTGGAGCATTAAAGAAATCAAATTGCGGAATTTGAGTCACCATATCCTTTTCAAGCTGAAATAATGGTAAAACTTCCCAAGGCTTATCATTTCCTGATTCTGCCTTTGAAAACCTAAAACTAAAATTTCCAGATCGGATATAAGCATTATCAGTGTAGCGAAACACTGATTTAAAACCTATCCCTTTATAACCAATTCTATTTCTTTCACCTTCCTGAATTTGTTCACCGTAAAGAATGCCTGTTATTGATTCAAAGTTGTTTTCTGTAAATAGNNCTCCATTATGCCTAACTAAAAGGTAATTATTGAACACTTCAAAATTTATACTAACATTATTATTGAAGTTTCTATTGGGGTGGTCTACAGCATTTTGTACAAGTTCGTAAAGAAATGTAAGTTCATTTGAAGACAAATCTCCCCTAAGACGGTCTAAAATTTTTCTTTGTTCCAGAAGAAAATTATTAGGCAAATTCCGTCTTCTTCTAAAATTGCCGTTAATAAGGTTTACACAATGAGTGAAGGGCAGTACATCATCTAGTGCATTTCTAAAGGCCTTTGTGCTAAATGTAAGTTTTTGATTTGTATCGTCAATTTCAATTAGAACTAAAGAAATAATCTCACCCTTTTTTATTGTATTGAATAACGCAAAAGATAGGTCATAGTTGTTTGAGATTTCCTTTAGTGGTAAAATAGCATCAAAGCCATAAAAATCTAAACCTATATTCTTTGCCTTAAAGTCCTTATACTTTGTTTTAAGGTCAAAAATTGAACCGATTGAAATATTTGCTATTAATTCTCTCCAAGTCATTTCAATTATTTTTTCTAAATTTTATTATGCCGCTTTCATTGCTGATTTTCCTAGAGCGTTGGGGCAAAAGCAAATGTGCTGCATTGGGTCGGCCTTTAGCGTGGGGATGCAGCTCTTTTGATTTTGCTGAAGCGTTGGCATTCATTCTTTTATTTTCCTGTTTTTATGTCGATCGTGTCGTCTTTTAGGGTTGTACACAACGGTTAGTATTTACGATCGGGCGGCGATTTAGCCGACTGTCGTCAAATACATTGTTAGTTATTGTTTATTTTTTATCACTTTTTAATTTCTATTTAGGTTTTGTTTTTAAAGATTTATAAATATTTTCAAGTTGTTTGTTTGTCTCTCTTCTATCGTTGGAAGTTTGACCAGCAAGACTGTCGAGAAGGTTGTAAATCTTTTGATTGGATTGTATTTGTTGTTGCAATATGGTTTCTTGTATGGATATCTGCTTCGATGTATTTTCTTGTATTTTGCCGTCTGTGTCACTGTTGTAGTTAGCTAAATCTGTAAAAACAGAAAAGCCAGATAAAAGCATAGAGCCAATTGCAATCCAAAAGGCTTTAGAAGATTCTTNTTTAGCATCATTTGAATTAGTTTCGTTTTGCTGTATTTGAGTTTCTAAAGTGTTTAGTTGTGCTTGAAGTAGCTCAATTTGTTTATTTGAATTTTCGGATTCTTCATATTGTAGAAGTTTCATACAAGAGTCTCCCTTGAGTATAAAATGACAACATCTATGTTCGTCGAGTTTACTTACGTCATTATAAGAATTGGGGTTCCCTTTATCGCAGTGAGCTTCTTCGTGGAAGAAAGATGTATAGAACCATTCTCTTAAAGTTCTATTTGTGCAACTATTTATTGCATACCCTTCTTTAGTTAGTTGTTCGGTTAAGTCACAAAATCTTAAACCACCAGAGATGTTATCTCTACCGATTTGAAGTATCCTTAAAAATAATTTGTCATTTATGTTACTCATTTTATTAAAGGATTATTTTTTTATTAATGGAGCGCAACGTTTTGAGTATTGCCGAAGGCGGGTATTTTTGCATCATGGACGCTAAGTGTAAGCGCAGTCATGGTCGTCCATGGTCCATAATTCAATCGAAGAATCCCGGACGTCCGGGATTGAACCTACCACAAAACTGTCATACGAAGCACTGAACCCGCCATTACGCCAAACCACTGTTCAAGCGACACCTCCGGTGAAATCCCGCAAAAGCTGAGATAGAACTCACCAGCCGCACTCGTTATTCTTATTTAATAATTCAAAAATAAGGAATAAGCACGAAAGGCAATGAAATTTCAGCAAACAGATTAATACCGACTGTACCTTCGGTATTAACCCCTTACCCGGGAATCTAACCCATGATTGGTCAATATTGGGAAGAACCTAAAAAAACGAAATCCTTTCAGACCATTTTACCTTGTAGCAAATTCGGGTGAATAATTACCGGGAATTGAAGGATTGTCACCGGATTGTTATGAAGCCTTCCTGAACAGGTGTCATATCCGGACATTGGTCGTTTCCGGACCAACAGGCTATTTCATTCCGGGATGTGGATATTCAATCCATTATTTAGTCAATGCAGCAGCGTGATAACGTCGCCTGATTTCGGCCTTCAATAATCCTCTGATGCAGCCATCTGCAGGGAAGAGACTTGCCCTTCAGTCTCCTCATAACTTTTTGAATCTCGCCTGGAAGAAGCGCAGATACCTTGGTTCGTATACCATTTCAAGGCCTTTAATCTTCTTGCGCCTCTGATAGACATGCTCCACCGATTCGGCAATTACATCCATGTGGGCCTGGGTATAGACTCTCCGTGGGATTGTAAGCCGCACCAGTTCGAGTTTCGGATAGTGATGGTCCCCTGTCTTGTTATTCCTTCCTGCTGAAACGATGCCTCTCTCCATTGTGCGCACACCTGAATCAACGTACAATTCCGCCGCCAGAGCCTGTGCAGGAAACTGATCCTGCGTCAGGTGCGGAAGAAAGCGTTTGGCATCGATGAAGATGCCGCNGCCTCCAATCGGCAATACGATCGGGATTCCGGCTTCCTGTAATTTTTCACCGAGATACATCACCTGCCCGATTCGGGCCTTCATATGTTCATCGTGGACTGACTCTTTGATTCCGACAGCCATGGCTTCCATATCCCTCCCGGCAAGGCCGCCGTAGGTATGCAGACCTTCATACACCACAACCAGATTGCTTGCCTCTTCGAATATCTCCTTGTCATTGACTGCCAGGAAGCCACCAATATTGACCAGGGCGTCCTTCTTTCCGCTGAAAGTCGCGCCGTCCGTGTAACTGCAAATCTCCCTGACGAGGGAGGCAATGCTCCTGTCGGCATACCCTTGCTCCCTTTGTTGGATAAAGTAGGCATTCTCCGCGATCCTCGTCATATCGAGCATGACCTTGATGCCGTGTTTTTCAGTCAGCTTTCGCACCTCCCTGAGGTTATTCATGGAGACAGGTTGTCCGCCAGCCATATTGACCGTTACTGCGACACATACGTAAGGTATCTTCCCGGCTCCATGCTTCCGGATAAGATCCTCCAGTTTGTTGAGGTCGATATCTCCTTTAAATGGGTGCAGACTTTCTGAGTCATGTGCCTCATCAATGATGACATCGACAAAGGTTCCTCCCGCCAGCTCCTGATGTAGTCGGGTCGTGGTGAAATACATATTGCCCGGTACAATGTCACCCTTTTTGATCAATACCTGTGACAGAAGGTTTTCGGCTCCCCGACCCTGGTGTGTTGGGATCAGGTATTTGAAGCCGTAGTATTTATGAACGGATTTTTCCAGGTTGTAGAAGTTTTGGCTGCCCGCATAAGCTTCATCACCCAACATCAATCCCGCCCACTGCCTGTCGCTCATGGCTGATGTTCCACTATCCGTAAGCAAGTCAATATAGACATCTTCCGATTTGAGTANAAAGGTGTTATATCCGGCCTCGCGAATGGCTTTCCTGCGCTGTTCCGGGGTGGTCATCTTCAACAATTCGACCATTTTTATCTTGANAGGCTCTGCCCAGGATCNTTTCTTTAAGATCATTGCTTTAAATTTTTGGCAAAAGAAAGGAGTCAAACTCACTAAAATCATGATTATAATCATAATTTTGTAAAGTTTAATTTTAAGACCTTTGCGTCATTTTTCTTAAAACCTAAAAAATGAAATTTAAGACCATTATAGACTTCAGAATCAAGTCTGTNAGTCCNATACGGATGTCTACCGAGGCAGAAAGGATTGAAAATATCCACAAGGCTCATTTCAACCCTTTTTTACTTCATTCCTCTCAGGTAGTCATCGACCTGCTGACCGACAGCGGCACTTCGGCGATGAGTAGTGATCAGTGGGCAGGCATCATGCGCGGGGACGAATCATACGCAGGAGCTNNGAGCTGGGAACGCCTTGAAGCTGAAGTAAATGATCTGACGGGGTATCCCTATATTCTGCCTACGCATCAGGGACGTGCTGCAGAAAAGATTTTGTACGGCTATCTGGGCGGTAAAGGGAAAGTATTCATCAGCAACACACATTTCGATACAACCCGTGCCAATATCGAATTTAGCGGAGCAGAGGCGATAGACATTCCGTGTGCAGAGTCATATGATCACAATTCCGAATACCCATTCAAGGGCAATATGGACACGGAAAAACTGGATAAATTGATCGTACAACACGGCGCNCCGAATATCGGCGCCATCATCCTGACTGTGACCAACAACACGGGTGGCGGCCAACCGGTCAGCATGGCCAATGCTAGGGCCGTTGCCGATATCTGCAGGAAGCACGGTGTTCTCTACATCATCGATTGCTGCCGCATCGCCGAAAATTCGTATTTTATCCGACATAAGGAGGCCGGATTCGAATCCACTCCGTATCGTGAGATTGCCCGGCAGATGTTTGCCCTGGCTGATGGCTGTATTATGAGTGCCAANAAGGATGCTCTCGTCAATATCGGAGGTTTCCTGGCGTTGAAGGATGAGCAATTAGCTGGCGCATGTACCAACCTGTTGATCATCACCGAAGGCTATTCGACTTACGGAGGTCTGGCGGGCCGCGATATGGAAGCCATCGCCATAGGCCTGCGCGAAGTCTTTGATGACGATTATCTTACCTACAGGATCAGGAGTACAGCTTATCTGGGCGAACACATGCGTGCCAAGGGCGTACCCCTGCTTTATCCTATTGGTGGTCATGCGGTGTATGTCGATGCCGGTTTGTTGTATCCTCATATTCCGGCACATCAATATCCCGGACAGGCATTGGTCTGTGAATTGTACAAGATCGGTGGCATCCGTGCTGTTGAAATCGGATCGGTGATGTTTGGCAAATATGACGAAAACGGGACGCTGATACCGGCACCGATGGAGTTGGTCCGCCTGGCGATTCCGCGAAGGGTATATACTCAGAGTCATGTCGATTATGTCATTGAGGTATTCGATGAGATCATACGCAACAGGGATAAGGCCAGGGGCCTCCGTATCACGAAGGAACCTAAATTCTTACGGCATTTTACCGCACATTTTGAAGAATTGTAATTGCCCGACATTGTTGTCGAATCAAAGCATCAGGATATGTCAGCACATCTGAAGACTCCGTCTTATTCAGAAACAATCAAGACTGAAGTGGTATGCCCCAACGATACCAATCCGATGGGCATCCTTCAGGGTGGTCGCCTGGTCCAGTGGATGGACATTGCCGCTGCCGTAAGTCGCCAGACCCATGCCGACGGTATCTGCGTCACTGCCTCGATCGACAGTGTCAAGTTCTACCACTCGGCTAAGGTTGGAGACATCCTGACCATCCGGGCCAGAGTCACCAGAGCTTTCAACACATCCATGGAGATCATGGTGGAGGCATTTGTCCGGGATGTTTATCACAACAATCCCAAACCTTTGAGTCTGGCTTATTTTACATTTGTCGCCATCGACAAGGAAGCTAAAAGGACGGTCGAACCGCTTGTTCTTCAGAGTGATGAGGACAAAAGGAACTTTGAAGAAGCGGGTCAAAGGAAGCAGGACGTCCTGAAAAAGAAAAAGTATGAGCAAATTAGAATTACTTGCACCCGTTGGCTCCTTCGAGAGCCTTATGGCAGCCATACATGCAGGTGCTGATGCCGTATATTTCGGTGTAGCCCAGTTGAATATGCGCGCCAAGTCCATCAACTCCTTCAGGATTGATGATCTGGAGGAAATCGGTACAATCTGCAGAGCGCATCGCGTCAAGACCTGCCTCACGCTCAACACGGTCATGTACGATTACGATATGCAGCTCATCCGCACCATCCTGAATGAGGTGAAGAAACACGGTATCAATGCGGTGATTGCATCCGACTTTGCCGTAATCGAAATGTGCCGTAGCATGAATATTCCTCTGCATATCTCCACTCAGGCCAATGTAAGCAATGTGGAAGCAGCAAGGTTTTTCGCACCTTTTTCAGATGTGATCGTACTCGCACGCGAACTCACCTTGCAGCAAGTCAAGGCCATCACCGCTGCCATAGAACGCGAAGACATCAGAGGTGTATCCGGCCATCGACTCAGGATTGAAATCTTCGCTCACGGGGCCTTGTGTATGGCGGTTTCCGGGAAATGCTACCTCAGCCTGCACGAGCAGAATGCCTCTGCCAACCGCGGTGCCTGTACACAAAACTGCCGTCGGCCCTATAAAGTCATCGACATGGAGACCGGCAACGAACTGGAAATAGACAACGAATACATCATGTCTCCCAAGGATCTTTGCACCATTGACATCCTGGATCAGGTAGCCGATTCAGGTGCTTCAATCATCAAGATAGAAGGTCGTGGCAAGAGCGCCGACTATGTCTATACTGTTACGTCTTGCTACAGAGAAGCACTTCAGGCCCTTGAAGATGGTACCTATGATGAGCCTAAGGTCAAAGACTGGATGTCAAGACTTGAAAAAGTCTATAACCGCGGATACTGGGAAGGATATTATCTGGGCAGAAAGCTCGGCGAATGGACNAAAAATCCNGGAACCGCAGCTACAGAAAGAAAGGTCTACATCGGGAAAAGTACCAATTTCTTCTCAAAGATCAATGTTGCGCAATTTGAAATCGAAACCGGCAAATTGAAGGCAGGGGATAAATTACTGGTGATGGGAAGAAATTTCGGGGTACACGAATTGAGTTTCGACGATGTACGCGTCAATGGTGTCGAAGCTCACGAAGCCAAACGTGGCGACATGCTCACCTTTCAGATGGGGTATAAGACCACCGTTACGGATAAGTTGTACAAATTGGTCCCCACACAAGATGCCTAAATTGATTCATTACCGGGATAAATGTATTGGTTGTGGTGTCTGTCAGCAGATGCAACCGGAATATTGGCGTATGTCGAAGAAGGACGGCAAGGCCACCCTCATCGGTGCTGTCCGCAAGAAGGAAATTTATATCCGGGAGATTAGTGAAGATGATATCGACCTGTCCATGAAGGTCGTCGAAGCATGTCCGGTACGCATCATCAAAGTGTAATCATTTCCCAATACTTACTCTGAATTTTATTGTCGGTATCGCAATATTCGTTTTACCTTTATCTGTCAGGCTCTCACTTATTCGCCAGCTGACCGCATGCAGCGTCAATGTCCTTACCGCGACTGCGGCGCACGGTGACATTGACATGATGCTGGTTAAGCGTCCGGACAAATTTGTCCAATTTGTCTTCTGTGGTTTTATGGAAGGCCAGACCCTCCACCGTGTTGTATTCAATGATGTTGACACGGACCGGGAAGTCCCTGGTCAATGCCGCCAACTGAACAGCATCCTCTGCGTTATCGTTGAAATTCTGAAGGGCCAGATATTCGTAGGTGATGCGGTTCCTGGTTTTTCGATAGAAATAGCGCAGTGCATCCATCAGGATGTCTATGCCGTTTTGGTCATTGATAGGCATGATTTCGTTCCTCTTGCCATCATTGGCGGCATGAAGACTCAACGCGAGATTAGTCTTTACACCATCATCTGCAAGCCTGCGGATCATCTTGGCAATTCCCGCCGTACTGATGGTTATCCGGGAAGGCGACATGCCCAGCCCTTTTGGAGATGTGATGATATCGATGCTTCTGAGCGTGTTGGAGTAGTTGAGCAATGGCTCTCCCATACCCATATATACGATATTGGTCAGCGGATGGCCAAAGTGTTCCAATGCCTGCCGGTTGACCCGAACCACCTGATCGTAAATCTCGGGAAAGTCCAGATTCCGTATGCGCCCCATCATTCCCGTAGCACAGAATTTGCATGCAAGGCTACAGCCTACCTGGGAGGAAACACAGGCAGTAAAACGTTTTTCGTCCGGAACCGGAATGAGTACTGACTCAATCATATGACCGTCATGCAACTTGAATCTTGACTTGATGGTACCATCCCGGCTTGTCTGCACAAAATCCTCTTCAATCGGCCTGAATATGAATTCTGCTTTCCCCTTTTCCCGCAAAGCAAGGGGAAGATTCGTCATTTCATCGAAACTCAAGGCCTGTTTCTGCCATATCCACTCCGATATTTGGCCGGCACGGAAACGCGGTTCACCTTGCTGTTTGAGCCATTCTTCCAATTGGGAAGGAGAGATAAGCCTAATGTCGTTGGTCATAGAGTCTGTGGATTAAATACAAAGATAAAACAATGATGGTATTGCTCCTGCAATGTTTAACAAGCTAACTATTGTAACCGATAATTACTTATAAACCTTAATCCCAAAAATGAGCTCCTAAGTTCTTGTAACCACTCCCTCAAATCTGTTGAATTGTACGTGAGATTCGAATTTCGGATTTTCCCTGAACATAGCCTGACAAATCATGTCAATGTCTTATGCCAGATATCTTTCACGTTATTTATTACCCGGAAAAAATACATTTATTCATTTACTGCTATCAGCAAATTGCATCTGAGACAGACCCTTGTTGTTGCCATTGTTGCCGAATCATCACGCTCAGGATACATGCCTCAAAACCATTCCTGTATTTTTCTACACTTAATATTCCATTCCTCAATATCTACATGGTCAATTAAACAAGGCTACTTACTATTTATCCCCTTTTTATTCCCGGAAATATTGTTATCAGATTTTTCTACGAACTCTGTTTTCCATCCATTGCAGGATGTCCTCAAAAACCTCGAGTCGGATATCCTCATTCAAAATTTCGTGACGCATTCCAGAATACAATTTTATGGTAGTGTCTGAAAATCCTGCCTTCTCCAGGTGTCTCGCCACTTTTAGGACGCCTTTGCCAAAGTCTCCTATGGGATCATCCGACCCGCCTACAAATAAAATCGGTTGATCTTTAGGCAGGTTACCTGACCACTCGGGACTCGTGGCGCGGACATGGACGGTAAGAAGGCCCAGGAAGCCATTGACGGTAAATGGAACACCACACCGCGGATCCTGTTCGAAAGCATTCCGGTTGTCCATACTGACACTCAGCCAGCTTGTGGCACCGGCATTGACCTCGTGCCTGAACCGGGCATTATTGATCGTCCCGAAGATGTTGTTGAGGAAGGAAGGGCGGCTTTGCGGTGAAAGTGCATTGGACAAGTGTAGCCCTGCCTTGATGAGAATGGCACCGGGTGTTCTGCTTCCGGTACCGACCAGGATGATGCCTTGAAAATCGGACTTTTCCTGTCTGATAAAAGTCCTAAGGATAAATGGTATGGAATGACCAAGAACAAAGTGCGGTAGTCCCGGGAATTGGCCTTCCAGCAAAGATTTCATGGCACGAACATCATCGAGTAACAGTTGTGCAGGTTTGTTTTTTCTGAAAAATCCCATTTCAGACATATTCCGGGCAGTCTTTCCATGACCGCGATGGTCATAGGTCAATACGACAAAACTCCGCTCCGCCATATATCGCGCGAATTCGTCATAACGTCCGCTGCGNNCTTCCTGCATGCCATGGAGTACCAGCAAGGTGGCTCCCGGCACAATGTCCTTCCTTTGATAAATAGTGTAAAAGAGGGCATAATCATTGCCCGCATGGTCATTGCGTCGCAGAAACTCGTGTTGGGTATCGACCATCTTTGCTGTTTTATTTACTGATACAAAATATTTTAAAAATTGTTTGCCGGCGACAACATAATCCAGGCACTCCATCTTTAAGTTGGCTTGCAGTATAAATCTCATTCCACAGTCATGTTTATCACTGCCGGAAGAAGGGTGTATATTGCGCTATTGATACCAGGGCATTAAGGAGCGTTGAGGGCCTCCTTAACCACCTTCATTTCGCAGGATCAGGACCTGTCGACAGGCACGGCGGCTAAATGGTCCCTTCTGTCGTTTTGCCCATTGAGCCGGTTGAATAAAACCGATTGATACTGCCAATGATCAACCGGGCATTCACGGCAATCAAAGAAAACAAAATTCAACTACCCGACTGGACTATATATAGGGATGAAGGGGATGAATACATCCTGGCGGCCTGTCAGCCTTTGGTGTATTTTTTCAATTCAATCTCAGATTCGCCATCCTTTACTCTGAGCAGGTCATTGCTATATTCGATGACATCAGGACGAACTTCGTCCATTCTGCCATTGATCTTATAAAACAGAAACAATTTGTTTTCCCCGATATTCCAATAATATCCATCCAAAGGAACAGCTGTTCGGTCCAATTTCAAAATGCTTTTATCGCTATTGAACAAGTAATAGGCATCCTGTCTAAATGCCGTGGAGGCCTTCCNCTTAATACTTACGATCTGCCATAATCCGGNGAAGTTGTGTTCTGTAATTTCTGAGTCACTTTTGACTTTTCCTGCATTCAATCCTGATTTGTTGGCTTCAATATTGATGCCGTTAGCTGTATCCCGGCCGCCGGAAGATTGTAAAAGTCCCAGGTCGGCCAATTCCTCTAATCCCTTTTGATTGGTTGAAATTACCACTTTCAGGAAATTGACCGGAAATGACCTTGTAGTCTGCATGGGCTTTGTCATAGCCATCATAAATGTCAAAGTATCTCCTTTCCAGCTTCCTTCAATACTGAATTCAGTTTTTGACACGGTATCCGTTGCGGTAGCCCTGATGCCATCGCCGATTATTTCACCATGAATCAGATAGGTGGATCTGCGGTCAAATATCGTACCTTTTATGGTAGTTTTATCCGGCTGCGAAAGTGACATGGACAGGCTCTTTCCTCTAATATGGCCGACATAGGTTCCGGTATAATCTCTTTTGTCCGTTTTTTGGCACGAGGTCGCAAATACCAGGCATAACCCCAGTAAAATCAGCATTTTTCTATGTATCAATATCTATCAGTTTTTGTTATTCAATAATCATAAAACGTGCAACAGTCCGGTTATGTCCATCGATGATATGAAGATGGTATTGTCCTGCTGTCCGGCTCCCTATATTCAGGCTATATCTACCTGAGGCGTCCTTGGCTATAACCCTTTTCAATATTTTATGGCCGGTGTCTGAGATGACTTCCGCTGTAAATTTTCCGTTATTTGTGCCGGAGATATAGTTAAAACTGAGNNCATCCTTCACTGGATTGGGCATAATGGTGATTGCTTCCCGNNAACCGATGGTATTTGTTGAAAGGATGGAAGAAAGATCAATCCCCGAAGTCGATCCGTTTAATGGTTTTGCAATGGTGGCCAGTGTTGCAATGCCTGTCTTGACTACCTTGGCCATAAAATCAAAGTTGATGGTCTCTATTTTGTCTGACAGCTGATGGTAGTTTGGATTGCGGGTTTCGGCGCCATCGGTAATCATCAGGGCCGGATAGCCTTTATCCCAGAAGGGTGCATGGTCGCTTCTGCGCAGGATAGGAGCTATTGTACCATTGCCGGGCAATGGCAATTCGATCACCTTAAGTCCGGGAACATATATCCTGGCAGCTTTGGTAAAGGCGGCCATAAGGCCAAATGAGGTCTCCGCTCCGGTATTGACGATGAAATTGCCACGTTTCTGATCGTTTGTGATCTCCACAACCTGATTGGGAAAGAGCAGTTCAAATCCCGGTGGGATAGCCTGACTGTTTGGCTCATCGGAGTAATAACCCAACAACTCATAATTAATCAGACCGATGATTTGCTGGTCCGGCGCAATCCCCTTCGATACGTAATTGATACTTCCAATAAGCCCCAATTCTTCCATGTTAAAGGAGGTAAACTGAACATTATTTTCAAACAAATAATCACTCATGACGCGGATGGCTTCGAGGACACCCACTACGCCGGTACCATTATCATCTGCCCCCGGGGCAAACTCGGCAGAATCAAAATGGCCATTGATCAGGCACAATTTATTGTTGTTGGTTCNTTCCAGTCTGCCTATCAGATTGGGAAAAGACAAGCCGCTAAATGTAAAATCCTGATGATGGATGGACAGTCCATGGTCGATCATGTACTGATTGATATAATTGCCGACATAAATCAGGTGATTGGGATTGGACTTATAATGTCGCACACCGACGATATCGCCAAGCATCTTTTGCAGGTTGGAGATATCTACTTTATCCACCATTTCCTGAATAGATGGTGTATGCCGGTCATAAGCCAACAATCGAAGAGAAACATTCCTGAGGTCAGTCCCGGAAGGATACGAATATATCATTGACTTGGCTTCTCCCGGAAGGATACCTGATCCAACCTCGCCGGTTACTCCGGATGCCGTGAGGAAATTACCGGATCCTGTTTTTTGTTGCAAAACTACAGTAGCCGTGTCGGATTCCGCATCCATCAGGTCATAGGTTATTGTGATGCGATGGTTGGCCGCATCGTGGCTCACATGCAATGGTACTGTTACAGGGGATGTGTTCTGCCCATATAAAGCAGAACAACCAACGAACAACAACCCCCAATGATTTTCCTCAAAGTATTAAGTTTTCCAAATCTAAGGTAATATATTTTTCAAAAATAGCCGGTTTATTTACCTTTCCTTTGTGCCACTACGCATTCCTGTTGTCTATATCTTTAGCCAATTTTCCCGCCGAATTGCATATACCAGTTCATCCTGATACGCTCCATTTTTATAAATAACCTTATCAAAACGACCTTCCAGCTTAAAATGGTTTTNTTCCAATACCTTCTGTGATGCGATATTTGTACCAAAGGGCCTGGCAAATATTCTGTCAATTTCAAAGGTTCTGAATCCAAAATCAACCATTTGCCTGACAGCACTGCTTATGATTCCTCTGCCCCAGAAAGGCTCGCCAAGCCAGTATCCGAGTTCGGCATTCTTTANAAAGATATCGCTTTGGGGATGAATTCCAATGCCTCCTGCTGCCTCACCATCGATTTCAATGGCAAAGATATGATTTGGCCTGCCGGCCATTGCAAATTCGATGAAAATCTTACCTGCATCTTCCGTATATGGAAAAGGGAAATGATTGGTCAGGTTCCTGGAGATGTTGAAATTATTGGCATACTTCACCAAACTGGTCAAATCAGCAAGAACCCAGGGCCTAATGATAAAGTCAGCCATAATATTCTAATTTTGGTATCAGATTAGTACACACCATCCACAATATCTCGTCATCGCTACCGGCCGAAGGACTAAATACCGATTTCCAACTGCCCAATACGGCTAATGGCTGTCTGCTGATCCCACATTTTCCTAAACCCGCCTCTTAAGAGTCCAGCTTGAGTCCCAGTTCTTTCAACTGACCGCCGTCGATGGTCGCTGGCGCATCAATCATCATGTCCCGCCCCTGGTTGTTCTTCGGAAAGGCGATAAAGTCACGGATACTGCTGCTACCGCTCATGACCGCGCAAAGCCTGTCGAAACCAAATGCGATGCCGCCATGTGNGGGTGCGCCGTATTCAAAGGCATTCATCAGGAAGCCAAATTGGCGCTCCGCCTCTTCCGGACTAAAGCCCAGCAAACGGAAATTCTTCGCCTGCAACTCCCTGTCGAAGATCCGTATAGACCCGCCACCGATCTCCGAACCGTTGATGACCAGGTCGTAAGCATCAGCACGCAGGCTATTGANGACCTCCTTATCATCGGACTGCATCTTTTCAAGGTCAGCCATCTTGGGGGATGTGAATGGATGGTGCATGGCGTAGAATCGTTGTGTCTCTTCATCCCACTCCAATAACGGAAAATCCACGACCCATAAAGGCTTGAAGTCACCTTCCCGCATCAGGCCCAGGCGACGGCCCATCTCCAAACGCAGTTCATTGAGTTGTTTTCGGGTCTTTTCCAATTCGCCCGACAGGATCAACAAAAGATCGCCTGTCTCTGCCCCACATTCCTTGCCGATGCGCAGCAGGTCTTCTTCGGAATAAAACTTGCCCACAGAAGACTTGATGCCATCGGCGCCATATTTGACATATACCAGGCCTTTGGCGCCGATTTGTGGTCGTTGTACCCATTCTGTCAGCTCCTTCAAATCCTTGTTGGAGAAGGCGGACTCACAGCCCTTGGCGCAGATGCCTATCACCGTTTCTGCACTGTCAAACACGCCGAAGTCACGACCACTTACCGCCTCTTTCAGATAGTTAAATTCCATACCGAAACGCATATCGGGTTTGTCGGAACCAAAACGGTGCATTGCCTCATCATAAGTCATCCGCGGGAATGCGCCCAGGTCTATCTGGAGTACACTTTGGAAGAGGTGCCGGGTAAGGCCTTCAAAAGTGTTCAGGATTTCCTCCTGTGTGACAAAGGACATCTCACAGTCCACCTGCGTAAATTCAGGTTGGCGATCCGCCCTCAAATCTTCATCGCGAAAACACTTGACAATCTGAAAATATTTATCCAGCCCGCTGACCATCAACAATTGCTTGAAGGTCTGTGGCGACTGTGGCAGCGCATAGAATGNGTTCGGGTGCATTCTGGACGGAACCACGAAATCGCNGGCGCCCTCAGGTGTTGATTTTATCAGGAATGGTGTCTCGACTTCAATAAAGCCTTCATCGGCCAGATATTTTCTGGTTTCAATAGCAAGATTCGACCTGAATATCAGGTTGTTCTTGACAGGGTCGCGTCTGATATCGAGGTAGCGGTACTTCATTCTAAGGTCATCTCCACCATCTGTATTCTCTTCGATGGTAAATGGTGGAATCCTGGATGCATTGAGGATATGCAAGGTATCGACATCTATCTCGATCTCCCCGGTCGCACGGTTTGGATTCTTGTTGGAGCGTTCACGTACCTTACCGGTCACCCGGATGACATATTCGCGGCCGAGTTTCTGGGCTTTCTCCCTGATTTCCGGATTCGAGTCAGCGTCAAATACAAGCTGGGTTATGCCATACCTGTCCCGAAGGTCCAAAANAGTCAGACCGCCGAAGTCTCTGCTTACGCTGACCCAGCCACTTAGAGTCACATTATTTCCGGCATCCGAAAGTCTTAATTCACCACAATTGTGCGTCCTGTACATAGTTTTTCTTTTGAAGGCGCAAAATTACGTTTTATAGTGCTGTAAAAAATTATAAGAAAAGGAAATTTGAGATTGATTGGGTGATTTCGCCTTTTCGATTCTTACACGGGAATTTATTGTGTCTTTCTTCCATGGTTGTCAGAATCCCGGAGGAAAAGATTTTTGTGCCTTAGGGACTTCGGTCACCAATTACAATCCTCCTTCACCGGCCCGCATCTCAGCTATCTTCCGGCTTATGGCAAAGAGGATCAACTTCAATAAAATAACTATCTTACACTTCAAATGGCATTAATTGCATGAATGATTTCCGAAGATCGTTGCGCATATCTGACCAGAAATTCGGCTGGGTGGCCGTTGTTGTAATGGCTGTCTTGGCGGTATATGCCATTGTTTTTGTGTTGGAAAGGATGTTGTTTCTCGATGCGCCATTTATGCTATCCAACATCATCAACAGCGGGTCTCCCCGGATTATGGAGCGCCGGTACGGCTCGGTCATCACACAGATATGGCCATGGATGGGCATGAAGGCCGGCCTGCCTTTGATCTGGCTCATGCACCTGTACAATGGGGCGTTCAATGTGTTCTACCTTGTCGTAGTATGCCTTCTTGTTTTCCGCTGGCGCGCCTATGGCGCCGCCGTCTTGATGGCACTTTACTATACAGCCATGTCCGATCAGGCNTTTTTCTGGACCAACAATGAGATTCATCAGGCCGTTGCCTGGTTTTTTGTATGGTATGGCTTTTATTTGTATCAGCGGAAGAGAGCAGGACTTCGCCGGAAAAGATTCATTTGGTTTGGAATGACCGCAACAATTGCAGCTGTTACGCATCCACTAATGGCGCCCGTGCTTGCTTTTACCTGGATNTTTTTGTTGATGACGGAAGAAAGGCAGACAGGCGATGGTAAGGTCCGCGTGGGGCTGACGATGATGATAGTCATGGCATGTTGCATTCGTATTTGGTTTAGTCTGCGTGCAGGATGGTATGACCGGGACAAGGTAGAGACCGTGAAGACCAACCTGCTTTCGGGCATAACTGAAGTCTTCGACAAGCCGTTGGCTGCTCAATTATTGCATCAATATAGCCATGGCCTGATTGTAGGAGCCGTTCTGGGCCTCGCCGGCCTATTCCTGTTGATGGTTCGAAGGAAATACTTACTTTCTTTGATGTATTTGTTGGTCATCGTGTCTTACCACTTGTTGTTTTTGTCTGCCTTTGACACCTGGGTGGACTTCTATTCGCAGAGTGAGATGATGCCTCTGACCATTATTTACGGATTACCGGTGATCCGCTTTTTGCCGGAATACATTGGATCGAGGCTATTGTTCAGTATTACGGTTATTGTCTTTTTGATAAGATTGATTATGATTCCTGTTGCATCTGTTCCTTTTACGAAGCGTGTGTCGAATACGATGTCGCTTATTCGCGAAATGAAGGAAAAGAATATCACCAAAGCATTGATCCCGGACAATCAAGATCTTGAGTCAATCTATATTATGACATGGGGCCTGCCTATCGAAACCGTCCTGGCATCCGCTATCTCCGGAGACCGACAAAGGACCGTTAAGCCCCTGCCTGCCGATAAACTGGAGGAAGCTGTTCATACACCCTCAAACCAATTTCTGGATTGTTTCAGGATTATTCCCATCAACACCATGAATCCTTACTACTTTAATCTGGATTCTGTAGGGCGATATGAAGTGGTCCGGCAATGAACTGCATTCTGTCTGAAAAGGAAATTTATCGAATCAAAGATTCCGTCCACATACGCCCGGTCAGCTTGCGCCCACAATGCATATAGCCCGATACACCAAAGGACACCTCATCCAATTAATAGTGGTCCGGGCATGAATGCCTCGATTTGGTTGATAAAAGGTTGGTTCGGGAGCCGGGCATTCAGGCCCGAAATGCTTACCTTACAATAATACATAGATTCCATCCGACAGCACATTTCCACCCATTAAAAGCCCCAAATGTTTAGTAAAATTTTCACTTATCTTAATTTTTCTAACCTACCCTTTCTCTTTACTAAATTTTTATAATCCCATTGAATGACTTCTGCCTTTGTCAACCAACGTTCCAGATCTTTGATGCTGACATCGGCAACATCGTTGTAAAAGATGGATGCATCCTTGAATTTCTTCCCGAGGATATTCAGTCCATCTTCTTCAAAATCTGCACCACTCCAAAACATCAGACGTATTCCGGCTTTTTGAGAGCTGAAGCCGACAATCGGATTACCATCCAGAAACCAAACGGGATGCCCATGCCAAATCTTACTTTGGCTTTGCCTCAGACATTTATCAATCGTCGTAGCCAGCAACTCGCATATGGCTTTTTCTCCGGACAACCTTTGAGCTATATATTCAGATATTTCCATCGATAACACACAGTTAGATATGATATACTACCGGATCTAAAATTTTGATGATTGGTTGTTACCGGACAAATGCTTGCGGATTGTATTCCACCATCCATTCAATTCCAAACCTATCGCGAAACATTCCGAAGTATGTTCCCCACGGACTGTCTTCAATAGGCATTTCCACCTGCCCTCCCTCAGAAANGTGCATAAAAATTCTTTCTGCTTCCTGCTTGCTTTCAGCGCTTACGGATATCTTGCTCCGATTTTCATGCTCGTTGTGTCTGCCCAATATTTCAGGAGTATCACTTCCCATCAGCAGATCGCGCCNGCCAACCGGCAAAGCGATATGCATGATTTTTTCGGCTTCTTTTTCTGTGCTTATGCTGCCTTCAAAGTTCAAATCTTTAAAACGCACCAAAGTTGCAAACTCGCCCCCAAAAACGGATTTATAGAAAGTAAACGCTTCTTCTGCATTTCCATTGAAGTGAATGTACGGATTGATGGATGCCATATTTTTATTATTTAATTTGATTGATTACTCTTGTTTGGTCTGACAGTGCACAAGGTGCATTGAGCCTGCTTTTGATATACCCATGTCTTGGGGTATAGCCTTCCAGGGCAGGCTGAATTTATCAAAGAATAGGTCACACTTTGATTCAGCACCTGCTGTTGTATGATAACTCCGGTGTGGATCTATCTCCTGCTGATCCCTGANAAAGATCCTGCAAGCAAATGAATCCTTGAATTTATGACGTTTCCTGACCACAGTCCCTGATAAAATTCTATGTTCAAACAGGCTAAGGTCCCACATTTCGTTCATCCCTTCCGCTGTTCCACCTAATGGAATACCCGCCTCTATGTTCAAACTAATCCAGAAAAGGCACTTACAATAGTTTGTCACAGGATCTGTTTCTCCATCAGAGACATGAAACCATAATACAGGCATCATTGCAATCTTCGTCATATATCAATGCTTTTACTTAGGCTCCCTGAGGGAACTTGCTCATGTCCATGTAGAATATTTCCCACGTATGTCCGTCAAAGTCCTCGATTGTTCGTTGTTGCATGAAGCCATAGTCCCTCATCTCATTAGGCTCCACACCTCCGGCTTTCAATCCGGCTTCAATAATCCGGTCCATTTCCTCCAGGCTTTCAACCGAAAGAGAAAACAATCCTGCTAAAGTGTTCTTGGTATCGGCAATAGGTTTGGTAGCAAAGGATTCAAATTTTTCATGGGTCATAATCATGACGAAAATAGAATCGCTCCACACCATGCACTTAGCCGTATCGTCCGAAAATTGTGGGTTATTGGTAAATCCCAGATTCGTGTAAAAGTCCATTGATTGGGACAAGTCATTAACTGCCAGATTGATGAAGATTTGTTTAGTCATTATTTTTAATTTCAAGGTTATTGATTCTTATAAGTACATGCTGTTCGCCAGGCTCTTTGTTCCCCTGAGACAATAAATAGTATATAGCGCTACCAATAGAAACGGTAACGTTGAGGCTATTATCCTGATATTCAGACTTATGATTCCAACAACAAACATAAAGCCAAGCAACAGCCCCAGTCCTGATATGCCGATATAAGTAAGCACCTTGCCCGGCCGCTTCCGGAATAAGGTGACGAGCAACAAAAGTTGACCCAGCAGTGGCAGTAGAATGAATGGATGGATGGTGGAAGCAGGATCTGTAAATAATTTATAGAGGATCTCTCCTTCTGCTTGAAAAAGGAAAGAACGGCTGTCTCCACTCCATTCCAGATAGCCCAGTAAGGAAGTAATAATCAGTAGTAAATTAAGAATCTTATGTTTCATATTATCTGCTTGATTTCATGGCCCTGATGACCTTTAGAGACGTATCCAGAGCGAACATTTCATAAGCTGCACTGCTGAAACTATATATCGCCATCCTCCCCTCACCATCAAAGTGGACACCCCAACCATAGCGCTTGGTCANGGGAGATGTCCGGAAACATGCCTGTCCCTTTGCAANAAATTGCTCCCTCGCCGACTCACGATCTTTTTCTTCTATATTATTCTTCAAGGCAAATACCTGAAACAGGACATCATCTGATGTATACCTGTAAGGGTTGTTGATGATTAATTCATACTGGATATTGGCTGCGCTTTTAGTGTCACCCCTGTATGGTGGAACCTCGCCCGTCAGGACAGGACAATCCGCTGCAACGAGGATGAAGGTGTTGAAGTAATTCGTCGTGTATATCTTCATAAAATTCAAGATTTCGTCAAGAGGGAATCACTTTTTCCTGAATGCTGTTTCATAAGTATTAATCCATTGCGCTACGGTCATCTTACGCATGAGGCNGCCGATTAATTCGAAAGGGATATCGTCAGGTTTCTTAAAGCGAATACAGCTTTTGCCCATATCCAATTTACTCTTGCAATATTTCGGATATTCTGTCACAAACCACTCTAGCAGTCCGGGATCGGCATAGATGCCCATGTGATAAAAATTGATCGAATTTTTCTGTGAGGCTAATGAGGCAAAAGGAAGCGGTTCTTCTTNTTTGCAGTGATACCCGGCAGGGTATATGCTGTGGGGCGCCACATAGCCAAGCATTCCGTAGCTTAACCCTACTTCAAATCCTTCGGGCAGGTTATCAACGATGACATGGTGCAGTCTATGAAATGCCTCTTTCCTTTCTGTGGGAATATTATCCAGAATTTCCTGTATTGTCTTTTCTTGTGGCCTCATGAGTATATTATTATCGGTGTTGATCGATCAGAATTATATTTCCATCAGGATCGGTCAATGTAAGGCTTGCCGGACCCGTGGATCCCTCTTCGGCTTCGCTGGTCAATGTCAAACCGGATTGTTTTAACCGCCTTTGAATAACCCTGATATCATCAAACTTCTTTACATTCTGTCCATTTTCATCCCACCCGGGGTTGAATGTAAGGATATTGCCCTGGAACATACCCTGAAAAAGGCCTATCAACGCCCGTTCATTTTTCATTATCAGGTAATTCTTCTCCATGCTTCCACCTAGAATGCTGAAACCCATTTNTTCGTAAAACTCTTTAGAAGCTTTCAAATCCCTGACACTAAGGCTCACTGAGAAAGCTCCGAGTTTTGGATTGTCTGTCACTTCAACCTTTTTCGACTGCTCCTCTTTATTGCCTGAAGTCAGAGCATACGCGAAATTCAGAAAATAACCCAGAACGAAGGAGGAAATAATTCCGGCAATGATTAAAATTCCTTTCCGCATACTATTTATCAATTATTTGAATGAAAAAATTAAAGAAAACAGTAAAAATATCCTGGCGAGATTAATCATAAGCTGCTCAGGGCATTGTTTTAAATAACCGGCATAAATTTACCAGAATAGAATTAAAAACTATAAATAATTTCGACGAAGGATAGCTTACAAATCATAAATTTGAATCAATCTGTTCCGGCGAATATTTCGGAGATGTCATTCAATAGCTGTATTCCCCTGTCAAAAATAGATCTATAATAACCATTTCGTGACCAATTGGCTCATATCATTCCAAATGTTATACCAAGATGATTTATATAATAGTCCATAAATAGAGGTATAATTGTCCGGACAGCTATGCTACTAGAGCTCTGCTCTGTCCCGGGAGTGAAACAATCCGGGGTTCCGGGATGCCGAGGCTACCGTCGTATAGATTAATGAAATTGGTCTATAACGAATGCACCTTCGGTATTATTCATACTATTTAGCAGAAATACAGGTTCCTTTCATGGGAGACTCAGGATATCCCTCCATCTTCCATTTCGATACACAATCAAAATTTGTTTTAAAAATGGGTATCGTGTTTTTATCGTTAAACTTTAAACAAATTCCAGCATCAAACATTTAATATGACTTGTTGATTGACAAGGCCGTTGTTTATTTATTGCATGACACAAAACACCGATAGAAAATCATTGTGCATGTGTCGGATAAACCCGGTATTCAATCCGAAAATTTGATACCTCTGTCTAAATACTGGTTTCAAGGGATTTCTTAACAGTTTGGAAACACAGAATCGCATTATTATTCACTTTTTTGCAGCAAAATAAAACGTAACAAATCTTGAGATCTGCATTATTCCTACTTATTTTTGTGCTTGGAGCGCTGACCGCTCATTCTCAAAATTATCGCATTTTAGGCGTTGTTAATGACCAGATTGATTCTTCCTCTCTTATCGGAGCAAGTGTCTTCCTTAAGTCTTTGCCTGATTCAAATACTGTAGCCGTAGCCACCACGGATGCCGGNGGGCGGTTTGAGTTCAAGGATTTGAAAGCCGGACCTTATGTAATACAATCGACCTATGTCGGGTATAAAACATTTAGCAAAGCGGTGGAACTCGGGTTCAGCGCTGCTTTCAGTATTGAGATCATGATGAGGGGAGACGGCATTACCCTGGGTGGCATGGAAGTCATAGGCCGTACACCTCCTGTCACTGTCAAGGAAGATACCTCAGAGATTCGTGCCAATCAATTTAAGGTCAATCCCGATGCTAATGCTGAAGACCTCGTAACCAAGATGCCGGGTATTCAAAAGGTGGATGGAAAGATTCAGGCACAAGGCGAAGAGGTAAAACGTGTCCTGGTAGACGGTGCCGTNTTTTTTGGATCCGACCCATCGGCTACGTTGAAAAACCTTCCCGCTGAGATGATCGACAAAGTGCAGGTCTTTGACAAGGCAAGTGACCAAGCCCAATTTACGGGTATCTCTGATGGAAATGAGGANAAAACCATCAATATCGTGACCAAGCCGGATTATCGTCAGGGCAAGTTCGGCAGAGTGTTTGCAGGATATGCTCCTGATGACAAATACAAGGCAGGTGGAGTATTCAACAGCTTCAACAAGGCACAACGTCTGACCATTATCGGGCAAAGCAATAATGTGAATGAACAAAATTTTGCAGCGGACGATATGGCAGCAATGCAAACTACAAGCGGAGGCGGGATGAGAGGACACGGAGGACCGGGTGGCCCTCCAAGGGGTGGTGGCGAATTCGGCCGTAACAATAATCCATTTATGACCAATACCTCCGGCGGAATCGTTACCACACATGCTCTNGGGGTCAACTATACCGACAAATGGGCTGACAAAGTCGTGTTTCAGGGAAGTGTGTTTGGCAACCTTACGAATACTAACCTGATACAATCATCATTTACGGAATATTTTACGGGTCAGAACTCAAAGGACAATACCGTGTCCGATCGCGATGGTAAATCCTTCCGCTTCAACGCACGCGTTGAGTACACCATCGACTCTTTCCAATCCGTTATCTATACACCTTCGTATAACTATGGATACAACACAAGCAACTACATCAACAATTCTGACATCTTTACGGGTGAAACACCCCTGAGCAAGTATGACAACAAGTCTTCATCCTATGGCAAAAATGTATCTTTCAATAATGAGTTGATGTATAGAAAACGGTTTAGTACACAAGGAAGAACCATTTCTTTAAGGCTGGACCAATCTTATTCCAATAATCTTCCACGAACGGACCAAAACCTGTTGACCATTTCTTATGATACTGTCAACATTGAAATCCTGGATAAACAATATGTGGAAAGCAACAATTATAACCGATCGTATAGTGCAGAGGTCAACTATACAGAGCCAATCGCCAAGGATCATTTCTTAATGTTCGGTTACAACTATTCAATTAAAGATAATGATATCGACAAACGGCTTTATGACCTGGGCAATGGTGAGCAACCCGGAGAGCAGAATCTGATCACTTCCCTGTCCAATGTTACCGACAATCTTTATCAAAGTCATCGACCCAGACTTGATTATCGCTATCAAAATAANAAACTCAATCTTTCAGCCGGTGTGGGTTATCAATACTCTATCCTGAATACGGACAAGACCTACCCACAAATGGAGCATGTCAACAAAACATTTAAAAATGTATTGCCTTCTGCCATGGTCCGCCTCAGCATAAGCAAGACTAAGAATTTCCGACTGTTCTATCGTGCCGCCACTCAAGAGCCTTCGGTAAGCCAGTTGCAGAGCGTAATTGATAATAGCAACACCCTCCAGTTGACATCAGGAAATCCTACCCTTGATCAAAGTACAACACATAGAATGATGATGTTCTTCTCCTCCACCAATCAACAGACCGGCTCTAACTTTTTTATAGGTGGTGGTGGTATGGCCACAAAGGATTATATCGCCAGCCAGGTGATATACTCCGATAAGGATACAATACTGGCGGGTTATGGCAACATGCCGGCCGGTGCAAGATATACTTACCCGATCAATCTCGACGGGTATTACAGTATCCGTGGATTTTCATCCTTCGGATTTCCGTTTTACCTGATCAAATCCAATGTAAGCCTGAATGTCAATGGCTCGCTGATCAACGCTCCAAGCAAGATCAACAGCCAGATCAATCATTCACAGTCCAAGAATGTCGGTGGGGGCGTAACAATCTCTTCCAATTTCAGCCAGAATCTGGACTTCACCATAGCCACACAGGTAGGGTTTAGCGATGTTACTAACGATATCAACACGCAAGCCGACAATACTTATTTCAATCAGAATGTGTCAGGTCGGTTTAACTGGATCTTCTTCAAGAATTTTGTGTTCAGTACGGATGCCGCATATTATTACAATAAGGGACTGGAAAGTGTCAGCCAGACCAACTACACCATCTGGAATGCAGCATTCGGCTATAAATTCCTCAANAAGAATGCAGCCGAAATCAGAATTCAGGCATTTGATATCTTAAATAACAATACTGCCCTGACCCGAAACGTGACTGAAACCTATTACGCCGATGTCAGCACCAACGTTTTGAACAGGTATTTCATGCTACAATTCTCGTATAAATTCTAACTGGAACTCCCGGCATTCATTTCCGGATTTTAAAACTATATGTTCCAATCAATACAAAGAGAGGCCGGGTAACTACGGGCCTCTCTTCTATTTTATTTCCGTCTCGTAAAATATGATACGATTATTTGCTTATGACAAAAATATTCATTATATTGTCAGAAAAAACTTATGCAGGTAAAGGACAAAACAGTTGTAATCACCGGTGGCGGTAACGGTATGGGCCGTGAAGTAGTGCTTAATATGTTGCATAAAGGCGCGCGAGTCGCTGCTGTCGATGTAAATGGATCCGCTTTAGAAGAAACAAAAAGGCTTGCCGGCACCAACGCTGACCGATTATCCATCCATGTGCTGGATATCACGGACAAGGATGCCGTTTCTGCCTTTCCGCAAATCGTCATTGCAGAGCATGGAAGCGTGGACATCGTTATCAATAATGCAGGCATCATCCAACCCTTTGTCAGGGTCAATGATCTGCCTTATGACAAGATAACCAGGGTTTTCGATGTCAATTTTTTCGGCCTGCTCTACATGACCAAGTCATTTCTACCCCGCCTCCTGGAAAGACCTGAAGCCCACCTGGTCAATGTATCCAGTATGGGCGGATTTCTTCCAGTCCCCGGCCAGAGTGTCTATGGTGCAAGCAAGGCGGCAGTCAAATTACTCACCGAGGGGTTGTATGCAGAGCTGCGCCATACCCGTGTCCATGTGAGTATTGTATTTCCCGGTGCAATCGGTACCGAAATAACCAGGAATTCAGGNGTGGACGTTCCAAACATGGCTGCCGGTGTCGATGCCAANAAACAAGCTGCCAGAACGACTTCGCCCGATAAAGCCGCCGAAATCATCGTCAACGGTATCCTTAAAAATAAAAACAGGATTTTTGTAGGAGGAGATGCCTCGTTTCTGGATCGGTTATACCGATTGGCCCCGACCTTTGCAACCAATTTCATTGCCGGTAAAATGAAGGATTTGCTGAAGTAAAGGCGGGACGTGTTTTTATTGTTGAGTTCAGCCTGTTTTGTGAAATATTTGCCGTATCACTAACGCGTATAAGGCTTCGGCCTGATTTTATAACTTGATTCAAATGACTTTTTACCATGCCGATAACAACAGATATTCCTGAAGGGTATGAAAGGATAAAGAAGACGATCGACATTTACAGGGCTAATATTTACGGCTTTTTGATTCTGATCCCGGTATCTGCCATGTACCTCTTGCCATATTATCTGGTGTGGCANAAAATACCGGCTATAGGCAGTATTTTATCAGATCAGGGACATCCTCCTATCCGTGTATTGATCTACACGATTGTCGCATTGGTGGCAGGTGTTGTTCTCCACGAGCTGATTCATGGAATAACCTGGTCCTTCTTTACCAGGCATGGATTCCGGTCGATACGATTCGGCATCATGTCTAAGGCGCTGACGCCATATTGTCATTGCAAAGAACCGCTCAGCAAGAATCAATACATTCTCGGAGCCATAATGCCTTCCATCCTGCTCGGCGTGATTCCGGGCATTTGGGCGATTGCCATGGGTAATGCAGTTGCTTTGTATTGGGGTGTTTTCTTTACCATTGCGGCGGTGGGAGATTTCATGATCATCAGCTTGATCAGGAAAGAAGCCCGGAATGTCTTCATTTTGGACCATCCCACCGAAGCAGGATGTTATGTGTTCAGGAGGAAGACGACGCCGGAAAAGGATGAATCCATCTTATGAACTTTTCAGTCTCATGTGTTTTCAAAAACTTTGAATCAATATCTCCGGGATATCCAATCAATAAACAGTTTGAGGTACTCCGAAACTTCTGTTATAAAAAAGGGCAGCTTAGCAGCCAACCCTTTCTCGGAGTTGATTTCCACTCTCTTTTGAGCAGCAATCAACAAAAATTCAGGCAAAAAATTAATTTAGTTCTCTAAGTTCATTGAGGGATTTCAATTTCTGGGAATAACCGGCCAACAGATGATAACAAGCCTTTACGCTTTTTGCATGGTTTATGATATTCTGATCGAGCGGTTTATAACCGGTGCGTGGTCCTTCTTTGCTTTGATGATCGGCCCTGTAGTTCCAGATGGACGCTTAATAATCAGTTCTTCTATTGTTATATTGCGGTCCTTTCCGGATACTTCATAGGGACCGAAAACCTCCAGTTTGTTGCCAAAAGCGCCTGCCGCCACAAAGTATTTGCCGGGCTTCAGTTTTGCAAATCGAAAATTACCTTCCCGGTCCGTAATAACTGAAGTAACCAACGACAAATCAGTTTCATTGAGCAGACTTACTGCAGCATCAGAGGCAACTGTTGATTGATCATATTTGATTTTTCCGTTCATGTTAACTGATTTGATGGAAGCGGCTGATGGAAGTAAAATTACGATGGCAGCACATACTACCAACACCAGTGATTTCACAAAAATGGATTTGTCAGTCATTAGATTTTTCATGTTAGAATTTTTAAGGTTAAATAGAATTTATGTTAAAAGGAATTGTCTTCTTTTATTAATTGACTTTTGTAGTGTTGAAACGTATGGCATGTAGCGAACTACTACACGATGGTATGTGGTTTTCGATGAAATCGTACTTATGCACGATATACGAATTAATTTTTCATCCAAATTAAATGGTACGCCGATGTGACCTGAGCATGAATGGGACGTCTCAATATATCTTATTTGTCGGGTTGTATTACATTTGAGGCATCAATAATCAAAAAGGACCCTTGTTCGTTCTAATGTTGTAACTTGGCCGAATGGCTTACTATAAATCTTGAAAATGAAAAGACTATTCGTTATCTTCAGTGCCTTGATGGCAAGCATGCTTTTCTGGCAATGTAAATCCTTNTTGGCTGATGCCAACAACCTGAATGCTTTCACAGTGGAACAGGATAAGCAATTGGGTGATCAGGTAGCTGCTGAGATTGCCTCAAAACCCAAAGAATATCCCTTACTTCCCGAAAAAGGCAATGAAAAGATTTACAACTATATCCGTGGCCTGACCAATTCCATCATTCAAAGTGGTAAGGTAAAGTACCGGGATCAGTTCAACTGGGAGACACACATCATCAAGGACGACAAGACACTGAATGCATTCTGTACACCGGGAGGAAAAATATACGTTTATACCGGTCTGATCAAGTTTTTGGACTCTGAAGACCAGTTGATGGGTGTGCTGGGTCACGAGATCGCCCATGCCGACTGTCGTCACAGCACGGAGCAACTAACCAAGCAATATGGAATTGTCTTTCTTGCCGATGCTCTGCTAGGCAACAAAGCAGCCATAGGACAGATCGCAAAAACTATTGTGGGCGCACTTGCCGGGCTCACTTTCTCCCGGGCCAACGAAAGTGAGGCGGATGCCAAGTCGGTCGAATATCTATGCTCCACCTCCCTTAATGCGGCCGGCGCTGCAGGCTTCTTCAAGAAGATTGAAGGACAGAGTCAGCCACCTACCTGGTTATCCACCCATCCCAATCCGGCCAACAGGGTTGCCAATATCGAGAANAAAGCAACGGATCTTGGATGTAGTGGCAAGCAGACCTTTGCATCGACTTATCAGCAGATGAAGCAATTGCTTTGAGTCGAAACGCTTATATTTGCGTACAATCCGGATTGATCGAATTAAACGAGTAAGCGTATGCAACGATACTTTTCTACCGGCTTCAATTACCTGATCGCTTTTATATTGGTTATGGCAACCGCCATCAGCGTCAACGCACAGTATTCCATCTGGTCGTTTCGTGCCGGACCATCCCTGGCCTTTCAGCGATGGAATGGCCTTGGATCGACACAGCCACTCATCGGCTACCACGGCATCATCGGCATGGAGTCCTATGAGCCGGGCAAAACTTCCTCNTTTTACGGAGAATTGGGCTACCATCAACGAGGCTCCAGCAAATATGTCCCCGCCTATCAGTCCAACGCCGGCATTAATTACAATTCCTATACGATTAGGAATGTATTTCATAACGTAGGTCTTGCACTTGGCGGAAGGAAATCCTTCGGTCCAAACAACAAATTCTTTTACAACCTGGCTCTACGCGGCGAATACACCATCAAAGCTCAGTTGTCGGATGTTTTTGTCGGATTCTCAGAGTTTGTCAGAAAATTCAATTATGGCGTAGATGTCGGAGCCGGGTATAATTTCCCGATCGGTTATCACATGGGCTTTGTTCAGATCCAATTGCAGCCAGACCTGTCCAAACAAATCTGGTCAACACGGTATTCCGGCTATGATTATCAGGGCAATCCTGTTACATATCCCGAGCAAAAGGTTATAAATTATACATTCGAGTTGTCACTCGGATTCAGGCTTTTCGGAAATCTCATCCCGGAAGATTGATTCGTTTGTTCCTGACAAAAACTCCTTGTGCATCATGAGTAATTTAACCTCCGATCAATTTAGTTTTATAGTACGGGATGTAACCCGATTGTCTCAGTCCGTCAACAGTCATCTGGACAGGCTTTTGTCCAATCATGTTATCCTGCTGGAAGCGCCGATGGGTGCGGGTAAAACCACATTCGTCTCTGCATTGGCAGCTCTGCTGGGCAGCCTGATTACACCATCCAGTCCTACATTCTCGATTTGCAATGAATATCCTTTGGCTAGTCCTGTTTCTGGATATACTCAAATCGTCCATATGGACCTGTACCGTTTCAAATCAATAGAGGAAGTCCTTACCAGTGGCATCGAGGATTATCTGTACGATCCCCAAAGCCTGGTCGTCATAGAATGGCCGGAACTGATTACCTCTCTGGTTGTCGAGCCATATACTTATATAACAATTGAGGTGATGGATGATCTGCAAAGGAAATTCGTATACAGCATTGATTGACCCAAAATTTTCTTTCCCGAATTCTCGTTTTTTATTCAATTAGAGGTTTTTACAACCGAATTTTGCTTAGCTTCGATTCAGGAAACAAACATGTAATATTGCTTGGATACAACCGTACTTACCTATCGATTTGCTCCGGAGGCTCTTCCTTTTCGGGAAGTGGTGTGTTATGTGCTTAAGTTGATACAGGATCGGCTGGAGGTTGTATTTGAAGAAAATGAATCAGGCCAGCTGTGTTTTGGCAATGGAGACAATGAATATCCGCTAATGCAATCGATATACGAGCCGCTTTCCCGCCTAAAACCCTGCGAGGAGAAATACCTTAGCGGGATTTATATATTTTATGAAGGTAAAATGGATATTCTTGCCAGCATCTTTTTTATCGTACATTGCCTCGGCGAATCCATTTCCGGCAATACGCCGGATCAATATGGCAGAATCGTTTTTCATCAAAGCAGATATGGCAGCCAACATGGACCGTATGATGATCTCGTCACTCCGCTGATGCGTGAGTTCCTCCTTGGACACTTTGGCCTGGACAGCATTAAGGCCAAAGTGAANAAACAGGTTATCTTATCTCACGATATTGATTTATTGACTTCGGGACTACGCAGAGAGTTGAGTTTCTTNTTTCGAAAACCATCCTTTACCCTGGCTAAAGCTCTGATGCGTCATGTTCTGACCCGGGATAAGATCTGGAGGGATGCTTCCTCTATTCTTGGTCCCGAGAAAGATTGTGGCTACAAGTCGGTGTTTTATTTCTTACCGGAACACCGGACACACAATGGAATCGTCAATGCGGATTACGATATGGAGGCACTGCATCGCTACGCTGACCGTATCCTTGCTGCCGGTTGTGAAGCAGGACTTCATAAAAGCAGCTCTGACGAGAGTTATAGCGTGGAAAAGGAGAGAATGGGCCTATCGGTAGATTCCAACAGAAACCACTATCTGAGGTATAGATTACCCGATGATTGGAAGCGAATGGCCGAGGCCGGCTTTCGGACGGATACCGGCCTCGGCTGGTCCGACAGTCCGGGCTTGAGAAATGGCTTCCCTTGGGGGTTTAAGCCCTTGGGAACAAACCTTACCGTCATCCCTTTGGTGTTGATGGATACCTATTTTGACCGGAATGACATTGCGGAACAAATCACCGAAACCTTCCGTTCCATGATTTCCGGCTGGCCGGATGGATTTCAAGTATCTGTCTTATTCCACAACAATTATCTGACCCCCTGGTCCAACCGGGCATTTCTTGAGCAATACATCACACTGTTAGACTTTCTGAAGAAGGAGGGAATAGAAGTCGTCACACCATCTTATTTTTCATAAATGATGAACCACAAATTAAACCGATTGATATGCATATCCTGATGATTCCGGCATGGTTTCAACCGGAGTCAGTCGGGCATCACGGTATCTTTGTGCGGGACATTGCCAGNGCGCTTGCGCATTGCGGGCATACGGTACGTATTGTATCATTTGCCTATGGCAATAAATATCTGGAAGTTGATGATGGTAACATCCTTGAAATATTTCATCCGACTGCAGGGTCGGGTTTATTCAGTAAATTGAGCTATCTAAAGAAGACAGGTCCTTGGTTGGATGAATATTGCAGGAGATATGGCAAGCCCGATATCATCAATACACACGGGCTTTCTTCCATTAGGCTGGTGAGTCGATGGGCGCATATCCATTCCCTGCCGATTGTACACCACGAGCATTTGAAGGCATTGATCAATCCCGGACTTCCATTTAGGATCAGGTGGCAGGCCCGCTACTTCTATCAGAAGGTGGCAACAATCATCGCGGTAAGCACAATTCATGCGGATGCCATCCGCAAATTGACCGATACGGCCGTCCAAAGGATACCGGATGTGATTGATTCTGCNTTTTTTAATATTCCGTTGGCCAAAAACCTCAACACCGGCCTTCAGTTGGCCTGCATCAGCGACCTTGATCCGGAAAAGGGATACGAATTGTTGATAGAAGCCGTGGGTTTGCTTGTAGCGGATAACATCGACTTTACCTTACATATTGTCGGAGACGGNCCCCTGCGTTCCATGATGGAGCGGTGGTCTGAAGAAAAGGGAATTCGACACAGGATAAACCTTCATGGCAGACAAAATCGGGCCGGAGTGTTGTCCATACTTGAAAAATGCCACATCTACTGTACTGCTACCATTACCGAAAGTTTCGGTATGCATATTGCAGAGGCATTGGCTGCCGGCCTTTATGTTGTCACTACAGATTGCGGCAGTGTGCATGATTATATCTCAAAAACCAACGGAACCATTGTACCTCAGCGTTCGGCTGTATTGCTGGCAGATGCCCTGCAAACAGCGATCACCAACTATTCTGTTGAAAATGTTCATGCCATCCGTGCCTCCATAGCAGAATTTGCCTCGGCAGAAGTAGTCATTCCTCAGATAGAATCGGTTTTCAGAAGCGTATTGAGACAAAGGCGATAAAATGTAGCTATGATATCTGAATTTGGTGGACCTTGCTTTGAGTGTCATCGTCCACTTCAGAAATTGGATACCTCCTGACTTTGTCAATGCGTCACCCTGGCAAAAACGTCGGAAGTCATAAGAGAATACCTGATAAAATATCTTCCCGGTAAAGCTTAGAATTTTGCATTGGTCAAATATTCTGTTTATATTTACAACTCAAATTCACCAATATGGCAAAGTCAAAATCATCCACCCCGTCAAAATCGCCCATTCCCCGCATTACACATGATGCCTTCATGAAGAAAATCCTCTCTGACAGAGATGCTGCCAGGAGTTTTCTAATCGGATTTCTTCCGGAGCATATTGTTTCTATTCTCGACATTGATGCCTTTTCCTATCAGGATTCTGTCTTTCACAATGAAAAGATGCAGACCCGTCTGGCTGATATGGTCTTTGACATACCCGTTAAAGACAGCAAGGATGCTGTTCAGGTCTCGGTTCTATTCGAATTAAAATCCCATAAAGATCCATTTACCTGGCTACAGATACTGGAATATCTGGCTGCTGCCTATCGCAAACAATTGCATCAAAAGGGGAAAGGGCAAGGAAAACTCAAATTAATTATCCCTGTCATTTATTACCACGGAAAGGAAGTGTGGAAACAGGAAAAGAATGCATCCTTTTTAAAGATTTTCCGGAATCATTACATTCATTTGTACCGGAGTTTGACCGCATCTTTATCGACTTAAAAACCTTGAGTGAGAAAGAAATCCTAAGTATCAGCAACTCCCTGATGAAGGCAACTCTCCGAATACATTTATTGAGGCTGATGAAGCAGATAGAAGAAGGGGAGTTCCGACGGGTATTTGAGGAGTTCCGTATAGATAAATATGGGAACTATCTGGGGTCAATAATTGTTTATTCACTACAAAATCTGAATATATCATCTGAAGAAATGAGTACCTTTATAGATGAATTTCCGGAACCCATAAAATCAGAAACAATGACCATCGCCGAACAATTATATCGCAAAGGAGTAAAGGAAGGAAAAGAGCAGGGAGTTCAGGAAGGCCTTGAGAAAGGTATGCAACAGGGCATGCAACAGGGTATTCAACTAGGTATTGAAAAAGCACAATTTGAAATAATTGTCAAATCCTTTGAAAATGGTGCATCTATCGATTTTATTTCCAACATTACCGGACTTCCTGAAAGTAAAATTAAAGAAATATTGAATTTGCGATAATCGTTTTGATGGAACTTTATTGTCATTTATCTATTCAAATTCCTACACCTCCGGTAAAAAATTTTAGATTTTAAAATAAATCATTCAGAGGGTCCTATTATTAAATGTAGCTATGATATCTGAATCTGGCGGACCTTGCTTTGAGTATCATCGTCCACTTCAGAAATTGGATACCTTATCCACCTGCCTCCCCAAAGATAGATTTTGAGTCAGTGTTTTGTAGAACCGGATCTGTCCTCTTGGTTTGGCTCTAGCCTGAAGGAAATACAGAGATGCGCTTACTGGAGAAAAGGATTGCTTTTTCGTTCATAGCCGATGGTAGTCCTTTCTCCATGACCGGGAAACACAATCGTCTCATCAGGCAGTATCATCAGTTTTTCGTTAATGCTTCTGATTAGTGTATCGTAGTCTCCTCCGGGCAGGTCTGTCCTGCCTATACTACCGTAGAACAGTACATCGCCTGCAATGAGAATACCCGCTGATGATGAATAAAAACACAGGCTGGCCGGGGAATGTCCGGGAGTAAAGAGTATTTCAAGGCTTGTGTTTCCAAAGTGAATAACATCTCCTTCATCAAGATATTTTTCTGCGGCCGGAAAAGGACTATAGTTCATTCCATACATATCGGCTATCTTTGGCGCTGCTTCTACCAGAGGAATCTCTCCCTTGTGATATTCCGGCAGCAAACCATATTTGTCGCATACAAAGTCATTGCCCAGGATGTGGTCAATGTGACAATGGGTATTGATCAGGCGAACAGGCTTCAATCCTTGTTTTTCGATAAATGCGGATAATGTCCTGTTTTCATTTATCTCACAACAACCCGGATCGATAATAATACATTCCTTAGTTTCGTCATAAAGAATGTACGTATTTTCAAGAAAGGAATTGAAAATGAAAGAGTGTACCTTTATCATACCATTTATTTACGACGATTTCTCGCCTCCTACATTTACTACAACACAAATATGTCAAAAAAGTCATAACTTTAGAGTCGATAAATGATAATTTATTTTAATGTATTTTGTCAAAACATATAGATCTTATATCATTATATTGATATTCACCCTGTTGTGGCAGACGTGGACTTTCGCACAGACCAATCAAGTTCAATTCGGTAAGAACAGAGTGCAGTTTCATGATGATTTTGACCAGTGGCTGTATTATGAGACAAACCTTTTTACGGTATATTGGTACGGTAAAAGTCGAAATGCAGGACATAAGGTTGTCAGAATTGCCGAAAGAGAATTCAACGACATCATCAAGACCATCGATTTCAAAACCAATGAAAAGACTGAATTCCTTGTATTTGCCGATATAACGGATCTGAAACAGAGCAATATCGGCATTTCAGATGCCTTCGAATATGATGGTGATATAACAAAAACCGTTGATAATAAAGTCTTCATCGCATTTGATGGCAATCACAACCATCTGCGTCGTCAAATCAGAGAGGGCATCGCGGCAGTATATCTCAACAACCTGCTCTTCGGTTCCAATCTGCAGGAAATGGTTCAGAACAGTCTTATGCTCAGCTTGCCTCAATGGTTTAAGACCGGATTGATTTCGTACTTCGGTGAGGAGTGGAGCTCCCATTACGACCTTAGAGTCGCCAAGGTTCTGTCCAACAAAAGAATAAAGGATTTCGAACAACTTGCGGCAGCTGATCCTCGTCTGGCAGGACAGATGTTTTGGAACTATGTCGGATTTAATTACGGTAAGAACGCCATCGGTAATCTGGTATATGTAACCCGAATCAATCGCAATCTGGACAAGGGCTTTCAATACGTGTTAGGCAACTCATACGACAACATCATCCAAAGTGTGTTCAAATATTATAAAAGCAGAAGTGACGAACACATTAAAGAGTTGAAGAATATTGATAGGCAATGGAAGCCTGTAACCCGTATGCGTACCAAAGAGGTCGTGACTGCGATGGAACTGTCGCCCGATGGTAAGAGCCTCCTGATGGTCACCAACCAGATCAGCAAGATAAGGGTTCGCTTGGTGGACCTGAAGACCGGCAAATCCAAAACATTGCTCAAATATGGGTCTAAAAACAAGATTCAGGCCCCTGACCCCAACTATCCCTGTATTGCCTGGAAAAATGATGGCAAAAACATCCTAATCTGTTACGAACGATTTGACAAAATCAATCTTAGAGAATATGATGTCGGGACCGGAAAACACCGTAGCCAGTTGATACCGGGCAGGTACCAGCGTCTTTATCGCATCGCCTATTGGGATGACCGAAATATCGTAATCAATGGAACTACAGACGGCTATGGAAATATTTTCCTGTACAAACTCTCTACCCGGGAATCAACAGAAATTACCACCGATCCATTTGACAAATTGGATATGACCGTTGCCGGAAAGGGCAGCAGTCGTAGTATTTATTTTTCATCCAATCGACCGGATGCATCCTTGACCAGGGTTTCGGGCGACTCCATCCTGCCGGTGGGGTCATTCAATATCTTTTCATTGCAACAAGTGACCGCAGACGATGGCACATCGGGATGGTCCATGGCCCAACATACCTTCAACGACAACTTCAGTGAGCGCCTTCCTTATGTTGATGAACAAGGCATACTCCATTTTCTGACCAATGAATACAAAAACAATGCCATCGTCAGGGTCGGGCCGGATGAAAAATACAGGGCAGGCACCTCCAATGTCAACCTGATCAATCTGCCCGTCGTCATCGACCAATTTGCACTCTCCGGCAAAACACGGAAAATATATCTCAACATATTCGATGGAGAACGATATCGCCTTACTTCGATGGATGCAGATCGGTGGGTTGCTTCTGATGTCGGCCTGTCCAAAAGCCCCAAGGAATTTGATTATACTGTCCCTGGTGACCGACAATTTCAGGACTCCTCTGCAGTGATCAACGCACGACACACGGTATTCCGAAAAGTAGAGACTGAGATCCCGGAAAACATGAAGTTTATCACCAAATACGGCGATATCACTGAAGAGGAAACATCCGAAACTGTTCGTCCCGAAAGGGCAAATGAACCAAAAGTCTCAGGAGCCAACAAGATGATGCCACTCAATCCACTCAATATCGTGCCTTACCGGTTACGGTTTAAGATAACTGACTCCGGAGTTAATTTTGATAATTCCATGCTCTTTGAAGGCATGAATAGCTATATCGGGGGTGGTGAGTCTAATCTCTTCCCGCCATTCGGCTTGCTTCTGAAGGCACAACTGCGGGATATGTTTGAAGATTACAGACTGGAAGGAGGTGTAAGGATTCCTGTTGCCCTCAATGGCAATGAAGCTTATCTGGTTTATGACGACCTGAAATACAGACTGGACAAAAGGGTGGCATTATACCGTAAGGCCTCCAACGAAAGACTAAACATCGGCAATATTTCCACACAGGTCAGAAAGAACATCATCCTGATGGGACAATATGATGTCAAATATGCCCTTGACCAGTTCAATGCTGTCAAAGTGGGCTTGACACTTCGGCAAGACAGGTCTTTCTATAAGGATACGGACCTCAATTCGCTCGATAAACCCAATGAGACCGACCAGCGGGTGGGCATCAGGGTTACCTACATCCTGGACAATACGCTGGATAAGGGGTTGAACCTAATGGCCGGAACAAGGGTACGGGTCTTTGGAGAGTGGGTCAAGCAGTTTGAGGTCAGCTTCGACAAGAAGTTTAATTTCAATTTCAATAAAGGCCATATGTGGGTTGGNGGTTTTGATGCCCGCAATTATATGGAGTTGGGCCGTCATTCTATCCTGGCAACCCGGGTAGCCGGACAGGTGTCTTTTGGCACTGAAAGGATTCTCTATTATCTCGGTGGAAGTGATGGCTGGCTTTTTCCGGGTTTCAACAACGAGACCCAGACTGCCAGCGACGTCAATTTCGCCTATCAGGTCCCTGCACCAAGCTTGCGCGGGTTTCAGTACAATATTCGCAATGGTAACAATTACGGACTGATCAGTAACGAACTTCGTGTTCCTTTCCTCCGATACCTTAGTCGACGCCCCATCAGCTCTACCTTTTTGAACAATCTACAATTGGTGGGCTTCTTCGATGTCGGTTCAGCGTGGACAGGGTGGAATCCATTTACCAAGTATAACCCGCTCAATACAGTATATATTTCACAGCCCGGCATCGATGTCAAGGTCAATTATTTCAGGAATCCCATCGTTTTTGGCTATGGTGCCGGAATCCGCTTCCTGCTGTTCGGCTACTTCATCAGGTTAGATTACGCCCGGGGCTGGGACACAGGAAATCTGACGCCTCCTCGAATGTATATCAGCCTGGGCGCGGATTTTTAAACCTGTTGAATCGTAACTATTCACAACCTATCAGCCTGGCCACATCGATAAGCTATAGAAAATGGAGAACTTAATATCTTGCACTCATAGAAGCATCATTAAAATATTATACCACCTTGATTTGTTGGCGTTTTTTAGCTTGGATTATGCACCATTATCACATAAGCCATGAATTATAATTTGTTTATAACCATTCAACTATTCTTCCGGATAGAAAATAAGTACATTTGGTGATATCTTCGACAAATATTGGTTCCTGAAAGTCTACTTCAGATCCTACTATTCTGCGCTGAAAGCCTGGTTTAACTTGAATTTAATGGCAATTAAACGATCCCTGTTCTTTTTTGTTAATATTGCAATAGTTGTATAGCAACACGTATCATTAGACCGTTTCATTATTTTTTTTATTTAAATAATTATGTCATGAAGGCATTGAATCTTTTTGCAATTATTCTATTGATTACAACTTCATCCTTTGCTAATACCAATGAAAACACTGATTCCGGAGTATCAACCAAGGAAAAATACATACATGCAATGTCGCATCATGGGGATGTCATTTCAAATCCTCCGGGCAATATCACCACCACATTCAAGGTGGCCGGAAATTGCGGCATGTGTAAAAAACGGATTGAAGCTGCTGCCAAATCCGTTAAAGGGGTTAAGGCTGCCAATTGGGATGGCATTACTGAAATGATCACTATCACATACAATGAGCAGAAAACCGACTTGATGGAGGTACATAAGAAGATAGCTGCTGCAGGTTATGACACCGAACTGGTACAGGCAACCGATGAATCCTACAACTCATTGCATGGATGCTGTCATTATGATCGGCTGCAATACGACAAAAAGAGGAATGATGTGCCTGTGAAAAAACATTTGATTACCGCAATGGATGACTATAGGGGCCTGCCCGCTCATTTTTGCGAAATCTGAAAGCACGGTGTATGCATCTATATTTTTTGATGGTTTGTCTTCAAAATAATTGTGCTACTCCGGAATGGAGCCGCATATTATGGCTACCGGCTTCCCACTGATCTTCTGNTTTTCCCCGGTTTCTTTATCAAGTCGGGACTATACNTTGGCGCTTTGTGAGGTACTTCCGGCNTTNTTTACCCCTGGACCCGATCATGACCAAATGGCTATTCCGGTCCTTTACCTCCTGAGTGCGTCTGTATTTGTTTGTCATGACCAACCTGAATGTATGCTTTGATCCATAATAACCATGGTTATAAAATGGCTTCTGGATGGCTTTCACTACCCGGGTGTGGTGTCTTCGGGTTATTGTTGTAGAAATTTCCATTACCTCATAGCATCAAGCTGCTATTGGTCAAAAAAATAGCTTTGAAAATATTTAAATTATGCTTTCAGGCAACCTTTGTAAATATCACAATGCAATAAAGGCCCCGTTCACAGATTTGACACCAGATTCTAATCCTACATTCAGTAGTTGACACATCTAACTCCAACCGCTACAACCTTCATTGAAGTATCTTTTATTATATCGCCAGAATATTCGCCAGCTTAATAAAGTCATCGGTAAATACCTTGGGTTGCGCCAACGCTTCCTTGATAGGCGTGAAAATAACCTTGTTGTTGATAACTCCTGCCATAACACCCGACTCGCCATGCATCAATCCATAGATGGCAGCATACCCAAGCCGACTGCTCAGGACACGGTCCTGGCATGATGGAGATCCGCCTCGCTGGAGATGACCGATAACAGTGACCTTGGCATCGACATCCTTGATATGCTCAAGTACTTTGTTTGCTACATCATTAGCACTGCCCAACTGACTACCTTCCGCAACTATGATGATAGAAAACAATTTGTCCCGCTTTTGTGCCAGTTTGAGTGTCTTTACCAGATCATCGATGTTGGTATCTACTTCTGGAACCAATACGTTGCCGGCTCCGCTGCCGATACCGGTAAACATGGCGATATAACCGGAATGTCGTCCCATCACTTCTACAANAAAGAGTCTGTTGTGTGAGTCTGCCGTGTCGCGTATCTTATCGACAGCCTCAATGGCCGTGTTGATAGCGGAGTCGAATCCTATGGTATAATCCGTACCTGACAGGTCATTGTCGATCGTCCCCGGAATTCCAATGATAGGGATGTTAAATTCTTCAGCAAAAAGCGCGGCCCCGGCAAGTGTCCCGTTGCCACCAATGGTAACCAGGGCATCGATGTCATTGGCCAACAGGGTCTCATAAGCCATTTGCCTGCCCTCCTTCGTCATGAATCTCGCACTGCGGGAAGTTTTCAGGATGGTGCCGCCACGTTGAATGATGTTGGCAACGTCGCCCTTTTCCAATCGCTTGATGCTGCCATCAATGAGGCCTTCATAACCATTCATGAAGCCATAGATATGCAGGTCGTAATAGATGGCTGTCCTCACCGTTGCACGGATGGCCGCATTCATGCCCGGTGAATCTCCGCCTGATGTCAACACTCCGACTCTTTTGATCATGGGTTTGCTTTTTAAATGTTATGAGTGACTGTGGTATCTTACAAGATCATCAATCGGTTTGCGGATGACACTGCCCAGGGTCAGATTATGGCGTTCCAGTGAGGCCTTCAGGATATCCTGGGCGAACCATGCGATACTGCCTACAAAATGACATTTTAATTGCCGGGCATTGTTGTATTTAAGCAAATGCCGCACCACAAAACGATCAAATTCTTCAGAAATGATATTTTCCATAAATGGATGCCGGCGCTGTGTCAATGCAAAATTGGCAAATGAAGCAAGATAACTGTTGGCCCCCGGCCGCTTATATATATTTTCCAGGATTTCTTCTCTCCCCAGTGGGTAGTTTTCTTCATATTCTGCCTGGATATCTGTCGGCATCTCCCGGTAGAAATAAGCCTGCAATACGCGCTTGCCAATACGCGAACCGGCACCTTCGTCCCCTGCAATAAAACCCAATGACGGAATCTTGTCTTCGATATCCGTTCCATTGAAGAGACAGGACGCGGATCCTGTACCTAATATCGATACAATGCCGCTTTCATGTTGACAGGTAGCCCTGCATGCTGCCATGAGATCGTTGTGGATCTCAACCTCATCGGTATGCATCAGGTGCTTTAGCGTAGTGTACAGGGAATTGTAAATGGTCTCTCCATGTACTCCGGCACCATAGTAGTGCATGACTTCCACCGGTTCGGTAAGATGCGGCAACTCGGATTTGATGATCTGCTCGAGGTCCCACATGCTTTGCAAGACAGGATTAAATCCTCGCGTGACATACCGTTCCATCCGTCCATCCCTGAGGATGAAGCACCAGTCGCCTTTTGTGCCACCCAGATCAACTATGATTCTCAATGCCGCTAATTTTAACGTGCAAAATTAGTGTTTTTCTTACACTAAGCAAAGATTATTGACAAATTCATAGTGAAGGTAATAGCAAACTTCTTTCCATCTATTAGCATTTAGTCCTTCCTGACTCGGAATATCCCTGAATTTCTATCCATTATTCCGGATTGACTTTTTCCACTTATAGGTATGACTTGATGATAAATGATTTTTGGGTAAGTTTGATATGTACGTACAATAAATCCTTTACTTCCTAAAGTATTATGGTCCCATTCGCGTCAAATTGGCGCTATTTCCCCGGACGCTTTAAGCTCCCGGAGCTTTAATGCCTGACTAACACTGATGTTTTACAGAGCCGCTCTGCCGGCCGCGTTAGCTTCTGCAAATGCCGCTACCCGGTTATGCATACACTAATTGACTACCAAAATATTCCCACAATTGGGTTGAATCACGACTAAGCCGAATAACTCGAATTTTATTGTGCTTTACAAATATAGCTTGCCACAAGAGAAAATCAAGTTCTTGTTAAGGCAAGGTATATCTTCCCGTTCCAATGACCTCCGGTTTTTGTATGTGTACGCCATTTACCTGTCAAATAAAGGCCCTACATCATTTTTGAATAGGTGAATAATTACACCCCCGGCTCCTACATCTCGATTACCTTGACTGTTTCCGCCTTATAGCGATACAGGCCAAAGGCAATCTCAAACCTGAAATACGGTGCCATACCGGATTGTTGCCTATGGAGACTTTCATTCAAAGGAAGATTATCCGATGAATAGTTGTATTGTTCTTTATATCCATTCAGTTNTTGAAACAGGATACCTCCGGAAATATTGGGCTGCCAAAAAAATTTATGATTCAGTTTATGGGTGCGAAACCCAAATCTGGCTGCCACTCCGCCCTGAATTGCGGTAGCATTTGCCGTGTGATACTTCTGATATTCAAAGGTCGATATTTCATTGAGTGATGTGTTGCTTACCCACCAGGACCGACTGACTTTATAATAGAATATCGGAAGTTCCAGGCCCAGGCATATTCCCTTATAATTGTCGCTATTGTCAGGAAAATACAACAACGAAGGTGTTATCTGTACTCNGGATGCCGAGCATTCCTCTTGTTCAAAATAACTGCTTAACATATAGCCCGCGGTACCATGCAGCATCAGGGCTGGTGCAATTGGCCTGGAATACCCGACACCCACCGTATATCCTTTGGAAGTGAAGCCTACCGGGGCAATATGAAAACCATCCCTGATGATTTTTCTTCCCTGACAATGACCTCCTGAGCGCTGACCGCAACGGAACAGAACAAAAGCAGGATGAAAATACGAAAAGCCATCAATTGTTGATTTTATGAGTCAGGACAGGGTCCCNCGGATTCTCGATATTGAAGACCCAGATGCCGGTTTTCGTTTGACATACCAACAGCTCTTCGCTTGGAATACAATCGTAGATATCGTCGGTTGCAATATTCTTGACAAATTCGAGTTGTTGACCACCATTGATGATTCTAAAGATGTTTAGTCCAAAATGGCCATTACATACATAGAGATAACCATTTGAAACACCCAGGCCAAATGGGAATTTCTGATCATAGGTTCCGATGACAAAAGCATTGGCTTTGTCTTTGACATCCAGCACTGTAAGTCTTCCGGATGGATTCTGAAATTCATCACCCCATCTTGTTGTGGAGTATGCATAATTCCCTTCGACAACGACAGGGTCCCTTGCCGGCCAGTGGAATACTGTATTTTGAAATCTTGGATTCGACTTGTCTGCCAGACTATACATCAATACGCCAGTTGTGGTGCCGATATACAGGAAATTATCATAAGCAAACAAGGTTTCAGCAGTTGCAGAAATAGTTTGTTGTGATGTTTGTTGTGGGTGTGCCGGGTCTACCAGGTCGAAAGTCCTGAGTTTGTTATTGTCCAAGGCATACATATAGTTGCCGTAAGTCAGTATTGTGGCTGTCGATCCGGATTTGCTGTTGCCGGATGAACCACTGTCAAAAAATCCACCATCTTTCAGTGAGCATGCTGACAGTGCAAGCACAAACAGGGTAAACACGAGATTTTTCATAGTATTATATTTTAAAAATTTACAATTTACATTTAGGATTGTGCAATATTGTTTCCGACCAGCTAATTACAATACCTTNTTGAGGGTCGGGACACTCGAAATAGCCATTGCCCGGAGGTGGCGGAAATGAAAGTCCCACCCAGTAATCCGGCCTGTAATCTACCACACGCGGATTAAACAGGTCTGCAATATCTATGACGATAAATGCCGTGCCTGAATTAGTGTACATATAATGATCCTTGATGGTCAGTTCAGTACATCCGAAGATTTCATAGAAACCGATCTTCTTGGCATTGTTTGCATCCCGGAAATCAATTATGTGTATGCCCTTGTATTGTTCCACCTGGTACAACAAATCTCCTTTCAACACAATCTTTCCGGCTTTTTCAGTAGGCTGAGGACCGACAAATTTCAAGGTGTCATTGTTGGTCTTCGGGAAATACACCGGGGCATATCNCCTAACCGATGACGGCGGTCCTGCTTCATCGAAGTCACAGGAAATAAATCCGGCGGCAAAAATGATCAACACAATAAAATAGAATAGGCGATTCATCATAATTGAATGATAATTGGTTTCAAGATTTTNTGTCCCATTACACAGAAATATTTACCATGTAATATTACTAACGAAGATAGCAACTAATTGGTTGGTATCCAAAATTTTATCCATCCGGATTATTTTTTAACAAAATATTAATGCCCGGCTTATTTCGAGGCTCTACATCCGATCAAGTCAGGTTGGTCCATTTCACTATACTTTAGGACATCCTTTCATCGGTTTGCAGCTGCCCGGGGTGGCGATTCCGAAGCTATACACTGTCAAGCCAGATACAAATTTTGATTGTTGCACAAAGCTTGGGTTAACCCTTTTTCTTTATTTGTTTCGGGAATCTGTCAAATTTTTATATTCAGTTCAAGTCGTCCGCCAAAGCCAAGTTCAATGTTCTTTTAAGTGTCGAAATTCGCCCTTCTTTTAAATTATTCTCAACCTTTCAACTGTAGGATTTAGTTGTCCCACCTTTTTCTGCACGTTGTTCCTGTGTCATTTTCATTTCAAATACGAGTGTCGTGCATAAAAACACCGGTTTAAATGCTTCATAATCCGGTTAAGCGGCTTGAATGTTCGCCCCGAGTAATGGCGTGAGAAGGTCTCTATGCTTTGCTCCTACTTGCTTTTGTTGGTCGTGTTGTGGCCTGTTGGCAAGCTGCGGAGCAAGTCATTTCTTAGTAATTCATTCTCCCCTGTTAAAGAAATTAATTTTGACTAAATTTGCTTCTGCCTGCCGGCCTGCAAGAGAAGTTCCGGCTAAACTTCTTTATTTGATGATGAATAAAGTTCTGAAATTAGACCCTAAAGACAATACCTTAGTGGCATTGACCAACCTACACAAAGGCGAAACCGTCATCCTGGATGGTCGTGAGACGGTGTTGGTGGATGATATTCCTGCAAAACACAAGTTCTTTGAGGACAACATGAAAGCCGGAAGTGAAGTCTATATGTACGGAGTTCTTGTGGGCAAAGTACAGACGGATATCCTGAAGGGGATGCGCATGACGGTCGAAAACACAAAACATGCCGCTGACCCATATCATTACAGGCCTTATCACTATCAATGGCGGGGGCCTGATGTTGAAAAGTTTCGCCACAGAACTTTCAATGGTTATCACCGTAGCAATGGGGAGGTCGGCACTGCCAATTATTGGTTATTTATCCCGACGGTCTTTTGCGAAAACAGAAACCTGACGCTCATCCGCGAGGCTTTGTATAATGCTCTGGGCTATGCGGTGGATGACAAGTATAAAAACTATGCAGAGGCACTACTCAAGGCTTTTCAGGCCGGAGAAGACCTGAATAAAGTTGCCTTATCGAATATAACTCCAGGGGCCAATCGTCCTTTCAGGCATGTGGATGGTATCAAATTCCTGATACACCAGGGAGGATGTGGCGGTACACGTCAGGATGCCAATACCCTGAGCAGGCTGCTCGCCGCCTATGCCAATCACCCCAATGTTGCAGGTGTGACCGTTCTGAGCTTGGGCTGCGAACACCTGCAATCTTCACAACTGAAAGACGATATTTTCGCCCTCGACCCCAATTTTGACAGGCCGTTGATCTTCTTTAATCAACAAAAGAGTGAGTGTGAAGAGTCCCTCATTCAACGAGCCATCCTCGAAACCTTCCATGGACTGATGGAAATCAACAAAATTGAACGGAAACCGGCGCCTCTGAGCAAATTGTGCATCGGTGTGAAATGCGGTGGCAGCGATGGATTCAGCGGTATTTCCGCCAATCCGGCCGTTGGTCATTGTGCCGACTTGCTGGTAGCGCTCGGAGGCAAGGTTCTTTCGGCAGAATTTCCGGAACTGTGTGGTGTTGAACAGGAATTGCTGGACCGTATGCCTGACAGGGATGTCGCTGAAAAATTCATCCGGCTGATGACGGAATATGACGATCTGGCACATAAAGTCGGCTCCGGATTTTACATGAACCCCTCACCGGGCAATATCCGCGACGGATTGATTACAGATGCCATCAAATCGGCCGGAGCAGCTAANAAAGCAGGCACCGCACCGATCACGGATGTACTCGATTATACTGAACCCGCCAGAAAGCCCGGCCTCAGTCTCGTTTGCACTCCCGGCAACGATGTTGAGGCGACCACCGGCAAAGCAGCATCCGGTGCGACCCTCATCCTGTTCACTACCGGACTGGGCGCACCTACAGGCAATCCGGTTTGCCCAACCATCAAGCTGGCTACCAATTCCGCTTTGGCACGCAGAATGAGCGACATCATCGACATCGACACAGGAAGCATCATTGATGGTAGTAAGACCATCGAACAAATGGGTGAGGAAATCCTCGAATATTGCATCCGGGCTGCAAGTGGTGAAGTGACTCCCAAGGCCGTCCAATTGAATCAGGATGATTTTATCCCCTGGAAAAGAGGCGTAAGCCTATAAAATAAGCAAGGCATTCATGTTTTAAACAAAAGAAAATGTTTTCTCTTAATAATAAAAAAGCGGTTATTACCGGTGGCGGCTCCGGGATAGGCCAGGCTATATGTGTGCTGTTTGCACGTCAAGGCGCACACGTGTTTGTTCTGGAGTTGACGGAGGAGGCCGGCAGAGAAACCAGGGCCATGATAACGGAAGAAGGCGGCACAGCAGAAATCATTGCCTGCAATGTGGCGATACAACAAGAAGTGGACCGCGCCTTCAACAGCATTGGCACGGTCGATATCCTGGTCAATAATGCCGGCATCGCACACATCGGCAAGGCGGATACCACAAGCGAAGCGGACTTTGATCGGGTGATGTCGGTCAATGTCAAGGGAGTATATAACTGCATCCACGCTGCCATNCCCCGTATGAGGGAAGTTGGTGGAGGCACCATCCTCAACATGGCTTCAATAGCGGCATTGGTAGGCATTCCGGATCGATTTGCCTACAGCACAGCCAAGGGAGCAGTTAAGGCAATGACGATGAGTGTGGCCAAGGATTATCTCGCTGATCATATCCGATGCAATTCCATCTCACCCGCACGCGTCCACACACCTTTTGTAGACGGTTATCTGAGAGATACCTATCCGGATAATATACAGGAGATGTTTGAAAAATTATCAGCAACACAGCCTATTGGCAGGATGGGAACTCCTATGGAAGTGGCGGCACTGGCCCTGTTCCTGTGCAGCGATGAAGGCAGCTTCATCACCGGATGCGATTATCCGATCGATGGGGGATTTACAACATTAAACAATTAAAACCAGCCGATGAAACTTGTAAGATACGGTGTAGCAGGACATGAGAGACCAGGTGTGCTTATTGGTGAAGATATTTTCGACGCTTCGATCCTTGCCGCGGATTATGATGAAACATTCTTTGCAAATGAAGGCCTGGAAAGGTTGAAAAAGGCTGCCGATGAAGGCTTGCTGAAGAAAGTTGGAGCCGATATTCGACTTGGTCCGCCAATTGCACGACCGTCAAAACTGATATGTGTCGGCTTAAACTATCGTGACCACGCGGCAGAGACCAATGCAAAGATACCCGCAGAGCCAATCCTCTTNTTCAAATCCACCACAGCGATTGTCGGGCCGAATGATGACCTGATCCTTCCTATGGACAGTGTCAAAACAGATTGGGAGGTTGAGTTGGCTGTCGTCATCGGAAGACAGGCTTCTTATGTGAAGCAATCGGAAGCGGAAGAATATATTGCCGGATACATGTTGCACAATGATTACAGCGAACGGGAATTTCAGTTGGAATGTGGTGGGCAGTGGGTTAAGGGAAAAAGCTGCGACACCTTTGCGCCACTNGGGCCATTCATGGCGACCCGAGATGAAATACCTGATCCTGACAATCTGCGTCTTTGGCTTACTGTAAATGATAAATTGGTTCAGGATGGCAACACCTCCGATATGATTTTCGGCATACCATACCTGATAAGTTATATAAGCCGCTTCATGACCTTGCTGCCGGGCGATGTCATCACCACCGGCACACCTGCCGGAGTCGGGCTTGGTCAAAAACCCGAACCTTGGTATCTGAAAGCAGGTGACACCGTGGCATTGGGCATTGACGGATTGGGAAGCAGCCGACAACATGTCAAACCATTTAAGAAAAATATGAGACGATATGCCCTTGCATTGGACCTGGTGGACGATGAGCGGCTGATCGCTGAATATGAAACCTACCACACGGATGTTTGGCCGGAAATTCTAGAGAGTATCCGCAGTGCAGGCATTGTAAATATGGAGATATACCGAGCCGGAAATCGCCTTTTCATGGTGATGGAGGTCAATGATGATTTCTCCTTTGAGGCAAAGGCAAAAAGCGATTCTACCAATCCTCATGTTCAACGATGGGAGGAATTGATGTGGAAATATCAGCAGGCACTTCCCACAGCATCTCCCGGCGAAAAATGGATATTGATGGACAAGATATTCTCCTTAAGCCATGGTGGATAGTCACGTACATTTTTGGAATTATCATCCGGTAAAGGATGCATGGATAACGGACGAGATGCAGGTCATAAGAAGGGATTTCACTCCGGAAATGCTCAGTACAATATTGCGGGATAATGGTATATCCGGCTGCGTTGCAGTCCAATCGGATCAAAGCGAGACAGAGACCGATTTTCTGGTAGCGTATGCAGAAAGGTTCCCATTCATTATGGGTGTAGTAGGCTGGATAGATCTGAGGGCGGGCCACCTGGAGGAAAGATTGGGCCATTACAGCCAACAGCACATCATTAAGGGCTGGAGACACATCATACAGGCCGAGCCGGCCGGCTTCCTTCTTGGTGATGAATTCAANAAGGGAATTAAACTGGTAGGCAATCATGGCTACACTTATGATATTTTAATCCACCAGGGTCAACTCAGGGAAGCTGTTGAATTTGCAGCCTGTTTTCCCAATCAGAAATTTGTACTCGACCACCTTGCCAAGCCGGATATCAGACAAGGCCGTGACAAGGAAGAATGGCGTAACAACCTCCGTACAATGGCATCACTCGGCAATGTGTACTGCAAACTCTCCGGTATGGTAACAGAGGCGGACTGGCATGGCTGGCAACCTGACCAGCTGACGGAATATATCGACACTGTGTTTGAATGTTTTGGAAGTGATAAGATCATGTACGGCTCGGATTGGCCGGTATGTATACTGGCTGCCGATTATTCACAGGTTAAAAATATAGTCATTAATTATATCAGTCGCTTAAGTCCGGAAGAGCAAAAGGCTGTGATGGGCGTTAACGCTACGACATTTTACAATCTATAAATCGAAACAATGGATTTACAATTACGTGATAAAGTGATGCTCATTACCGGAGGAGCAATGGGCATTGGCGGTGCCATTTGTAAGGCATTGGTCAGGGAAGGGGCAATACCTGTAATCATCGATAAGAATGCCGAGGCGGGCGAGCGATTGAAAAGCGAGATCGAGGATGCCGATGGCAGCTGTCTCTTCATCCCCGGCGAACTGGCCGATCCTGAGGCCTGTAGAAAAGCAGTTGCAACCGCCGCCGCTCAATTCGGACACATCGATGGTTTGGTCAACAACGCCGGTGTCAATGACGGTGTAGGGCTGGAACATGGCGACTACCACCGCTTTATACAATCCCTGCACAACAATCTGATCCATTATTACATGATGGCACATTACTGTTTGCCGTATTTGAAGTCTACCTGTGGCAGTATCGTCAACATCACTTCCAAAACCTCTGTCACCGGGCAGGGAGGAACATCGGCATATGCCGCGGCGAATGGAGCTCGGAATGCTCTCACGAGGGAATGGGCTGTGGAGTTGCTCAAATACAATATACGTGTCAATGCCATTGTGGTCTCGGAGTGCTGGACGCCCCAGTATGAGCGCTGGATACAGACCTTACCCGATGCCGCAGCAACGCTGGCTATGATCCATTCAAGAATTCCGTTACAGAACAGGATGACTACTCCGGAAGAAATAGCGGACACAGCGATATTCCTGCTTTCCGGTCGCTCAGGTCACACAACGGGCCAGTTGGTGTATGTTGATGGTGGATACGTCCATCTCGACAGGCCTGATCAAAAATAGATGGCCACACCTCATTCTATAATCTATTCAGTCCGGCCTTGGCTTTCTGATGCAGACTGGCCTTGTATTCCGAAGGAGACATGGATAAGCAAAGGTTGTAATTTTTCCTGGCCAGATCAAACCTTCTTTGTCCTTCGTAGATGATGCCCGTGTTCAAGGCAGCATTACAGGCAAAATAGGCAGGCAGATTTCTTCCCTTACTGATGGTAATGGAATAGAATCTGAGGGCCTCCTCATCATTCCCCATCGATTGTGCGAGGCGGCCTCTGCGGTAATTGAACTCAAGCCGCTCATTGTCATTTACAAACTGCGCCTCATTAGCGGAATTGAGGATCTTGGCTGCTCGGGTCAGGTAGCCTCCGTCGTAAAGCAGGCGCGCCCGCAACAACAGTGCATTCGGTACCACCTTAGTCTTAGCCTCCCGTAAGGCGGTTTTGTCTTCATCCAATTGATCCTGCCCATATTTCAGCACCTTGATCATTTTGTCCCGGTAACCACCTGTATTGCCGTGGACCAGATCATACCAGGCGAGTTTTTGATATGCCTCCTTGATATAATTCCTGCCTTTGAAGTTTTTGGTATAGACTTCAAGATAAATATTTGCATCCCGGTCCAGGCGGTGCAATTTAGCCGAGCCGAGCATGAAGTCAAGGTAATAGAACGGTAAGTACCTTGGGCCGGAAGGCCTATTGGTCAGATAGCTTATAGCGAGGTCATTGCGCCCGGTGCGTATGGCTATGTTACTCATGGCAAAACAACCAAGGGNGCTGTCCCCGGNGTCAATTCCCGATTCCGAAATGATTTTCCAGGCACGATCCGGATCATTATTGAGATGAAGCATGACAAAAGCATACATCACTACAGCTTCATCCTTAAAGAGAAATTTGTTTCTCCTGCCATAATTGATTACTTCTTCCAGTTCCCTGACTCCCTGATCAATGGTGCCATCCATTCCCCCTATCCAGGAGACACCCCAGCGATATTCATCCGGAATGGTGCCAATAGCAGCATGAAGTACGCCCATGCTTTTCTTGTTGGCTGCAAACGACGGGAAACGGCGTATATTAGTCTGGAGATCCTGAAAAGCCGACCTTACCTCAAAAAACGCCCTGGTATATTCTTCGAACTTCAGTCTGGCGAGAAACTGGAGATTGATTTCGGCCCTGCAATAAAGATAATAAGGGGAAGAAATATCCGTCTTGTTGATTTTATTCAGCCGGACATCCTTGTTGTTTCTGAGTCTCTTCAGGTCAGCTGCATTCTCGCCAATGAATAGGGTGAAGAAATCGATATAGTTTTCAAGGAAATACACTACATAATTATCCGGATCTGAATGTTTTATTTCATCGATGGCTCGTCCCGCTTCCCTCAGTCTAAGCTGAAATATAAGTTTGTAGGCATGTTCTGCTTCCGGACTAAACCGTATGACAGGTGTCTCCGACCATACTGATGCGGTGGAGAATACCAAAAGGAGTATGAAGATATAATATCGGATCAGGTGTGGTTTCACTGTTAGCTCCGCCTTCCGGCTTTATAAAAAGAAAAAGCCTCAAACACTACGCCAAAATTAGCATTTGAGGCATTCATATTCAATAACCGGGAATGATTCAAGCTTCAGCAGGCTCTTCCGCCATAATAGAGGCTTTGTCAACCAGTATTCGTCCGCAATGTTCACATACCAGAATCTTCTTGGTAAGTGCTATCTCCATCTGCAATTGTGGTGGAATGGCATTATAACAACCACCACATGCATTACGCTCCACCGTCACTACCGCTAATCCATTCCTGTAGGTATTTCTTACTTTCAGATATGCTTTTAACAGACGATCTTCTATCTTTTTCTGTTGTTTTTCAGAGACAGCAATGAGTTTTTCCTCATCTTTCTCAGTTCGGCTGATGATTTCTTTTAATTCAACCAGCTTCTTCTGTAAAGCTTCCTCCTTGGCCGCCTTCCTTTCCGTTGCAGCAGCAAGGGCCTCATTCTTTCCTTCCCTGGACGACTTGAACTCGCGGATTTTCTTCTCGCATAACTGGATTTCCAGTTTTTGCATTTCGATTTCCTTGTTCAAAGCTTCAAATTCCCTGTTGTTCTTAACCTTATCGAGTTGCTTCTCATATTTGGAGATCATCGCTTCACAATCCTTGATGTGTATTTGCTGGCTCTTGATTTCATTCTCCATTGTCTGGATAGAAGTTTCTATCTTATGAACCCGGGTATCTAATCCTGCAACCTCATCTTCCAGGTCGCTGACTTCCATTGGCAACTCTCCTTTTAAAATTCGAATTTCATCAATTTGAGAGTCGATTTGCTGAAGATCGTACAACAATCTAAGCTTTTCAGTTACTGATAACTCTTTTTGGCCATAATATTTATAAATAATTAATCGGGTTAGTTATAATTTTTGTCGAACGAAGCGCAAAATTACTAAATTNTTTGACAATCAGTTGCTTAATTAACTCAATTGTAAATTGTTCACTTTCATAGTGGCCAATATCGGCAATCATAATCCTGTCATTGGCATCGAAAAATTCGTGGTACTTGAAATCTGCTGTAATAAACACATCCGCTCTCTCTGCGATTGCACGCGACAGTAAGAAAGAGCCAGAACCGCCACACACGGCAACTTTGGATACGGTCACATTCACCGGACGCGTATATCTAACAACACCGACCTGCATCTTTTGTTTCAGGTTCTCCAGAAAAAATGACCATTCTTGTGGCGCTGTCAACATCCCGATCAATCCCGTGCCACGCGGTCTATCATTGATGAGGTCGCCGGGATAGGGCAACAGAGCGCGGCAATCGGCCAGTCCTATCTTTTCTGCAATTTTGTTGTTTACACCATCTTGTATGACATTGTCGAGATTGGTATGGATGGCATAGATGGCAATATCGTTGCGGATCGCCTTGATGATAGTACGTTGCACATAATTCTGCCCGGTGAATCTCTTCAGTCCTGAAAACACAATCGGATGGTGAGCGATAACAAGGTTGTAGCCCGCTTCGATAGCCTCATCCACGACGGCTTCCGTAGCATCGAGGCTGATGATGGCACCGGTTATCTCCATTTCGGGGTTGCCGGTGATCAGTCCGCTGTTGTCGTAACTTTCCTGGTACTCCAGCGGAGCATGTGCCTCGAGATATTGAGTTAATTCTGCTAATTTCATACCTTTATTTTAATGAATGAGGTGAAATAAGTCGTCCACTACCGGCACAGTCTTACAGACAAAGCCTTCTGCCATCTCCACACCACCTGCCCGGCCCATCTCTCTAGACCTGGCTTCCAGGAAATGCCAGAAATCCTCTCCGCTTATCGGTGTTGCTATCCTGTCCTTATTCATGAAGAACTGGGAGCTATATGCGCTTATTACCTCCATTTTGCGTCGGTAATAATCCTTAATATCTACTACTATATCTGGTGGAATGTGCCTGTCCTGTATAAAATTCAAAACAATCTTCGGCCGCCATCGCTCCAGAACACTACCACCATCATCTTTTATTTCCACTTTGGCCAGTCCACTTATAAAGCAAGCCCTGTCAACCAGCTCGGCTCCGCGTCCATGGTCGGGATGCCTGTCGTATGGTGCATTTGCCAGAATTATGGACGGCCTTGTCAGCCTGATAATTTTTGCAACAGCCATGATCGACACTTCGTTGACATCAANAAAGCCATCCTTGAGACACAGGTTGTGCCTCCATTGTGCGCCCATCAACTGACGCGCATCCTCCGCTTCCTGAAGACGCAATGGCCCTGTGCCGTTTGAGCCTAGTTCGCCCATCGTCAGGTCAAGCAGGCCTACACTGTACCCCAGGCTGATCATCCTGAGCAATGTTCCCGAAGCGCATAGTTCTATATCGTCCGGGTGAGCTCCGATTGCGAGTATGTCTATTTTATTCATATTCAATCAGTCCGTTAGGATATCGCCCGGAGGCAATAGTTTTGTATATTGCTTTACATAATCATTGGGAACGGCAACACTCAGGTTGTAATAGGCAATCTTCCAGCTGCCTTTCTCGCGGCTCAGCAATCCGGTAGCCTTACAAGGTCCCATCCACGTCTTAAGACATTCATCAAACAGAATAGAATTTCTGTCCTTCAGGGCGATGTAATGACGATTGTAGGATATGAATTTCCAGGCTTTCTTACCGTTGAAATACCTGCCCAGATCGCGCGCCATGGTTGTCCGATCCCATCGCTCGGATTCATCCGTGCCGAGATATATTGCCTCTTTAGTCATCCTGCCAAAGAATGCAGCTGAGTCACCACGTGCCGCCGCATCATGCCATGCTTCGATGACTTCGTCCATGACCTGCTGCTCATTGCCCGTTGTATAATGGAAAGAATATAGAGCAGCCAGGCCAATCATTAAAATCGCAACAAAGAGAATGCCTGAAATGGAAATTCGCATGATAGGAATGAATTTATGGTAACAATCATTTTCTCCAAAGTGTTTGAAAATGTCTTTGAAATTAACTATTTCTACGGATAGATTAATTTTTCAATCTATTTAAGACACCCCTTCCGGGGTCAGCCACAAATATAAAGAACGGTCATCCGAATGAAATACACAATAAATGTATAAAATTGATTGAAAATAAAAATAATTGAGCTATCTTTACCGTGATATTTTAATTCAATCACCATGAATCACCTGTTAATCCATTATGTTAGTCAAAGTTTTTGCCAGTGCTACGCACGGAGTTGATGCGCGTACCATTGATGTGGAAGTAAATTCCGGTGGAAATGTCCAGGCGGGCAAAAGTGGTTATTTCCTCGTCGGGCTACCCGACAATGCCGTCAAGGAGGGTTATATGCGCATCGAAGCCGCTACCAGAAATATCGGCGTCAAGCTGCCTCGCATCAAGATGACAGTCAATCTAGCTCCAGCCGACATCAAGAAGGAAGGAGCCGCCTATGACCTGCCTATCGCCATTGGAATGATGGCCTCTTGCGGTTTTGTCAAACCGGAAAGACTTCACCAGTTTGTCATCCTGGGAGAATTGTCGCTCGACGGTTCACTCCGGCCTATTCGTGGGGCGTTGCCCATCGCCATTCAGGCAAGAAAGGATGGATTTAAGGGCTTCATCCTTCCGGCCGACAATGCGCGTGAAGCCGCCATCGTCAACGACCTAGAAGTCTATGCGGCGAGCAATCTTCGGGAAGTGGTGGATTTCTTCAATGGTGGNGGAGAACTGACCCGAATCAGCGTCAACACTCGTGACGAATTTTTTAAGAACCAATCCAACTACACCGTTGATTTTTCAGATGTCAAAGGCCAGGAGAATATCAAGCGNGCNCTGGAAATAGCGGCTGCAGGCGGCCACAATGTCATCCTTATAGGCCCGCCGGGTGCGGGGAAGACCATGCTGGCCAAGAGGCTGCCGACCATCCTGCCTCAACTATCGCTAAAGGAAGCGCTGGAAACTACCAAGATCCATTCAGTAGCCGGGATTCTGCCACGCGATGCCTCATTAATTACTCAGCGGCCTTTCCGTTCACCGCACCATACCATCAGCGATGTGGCTCTGGTAGGNGGTGGATCAAATCCGAGGCCGGGAGAAATATCATTGGCGCACAACGGTGTCCTNTTTTTGGACGAATTACCTGAATTTAAGCGGGAGGCACTGGAAGTGATGCGCCAGCCCATGGAGGACAGGGTAGTAACCATCAGTAGGGCCAGACAGACCATCGACTATCCCGCCAGCCTGATGCTCGTTGCCTCAATGAATCCCTGTCCGTGCGGCTATTACAATCATCCTGAAAAGGATTGTGTGTGNCTTCCNGGCGTAGTCAAGAAATACCTGAACAAGATCTCAGGACCCTTGATGGATAGAATCGATATTCAGGTTGAGGTAACACCTGTATCTTACGACAAACTGGCCGAGGCCGGGCCTTCCATGGAAAGAAGTGATGACATCCGCGCCAGAGTCGAGTCTGCCAGAAAGATCCAGGAAGAGCGCTTTCATGATGTCAAGAATGTATATTCCAATGCGCAGATGCCCGGTAAAATGGTCAGAGATGTATGCCGATTGCCCGAGGCCGGCCTGGCATTGCTCAAAAATGCCATGATCAAGTTGCAACTGTCCGCCCGTGCCTACGACAGAATCCTGAAAGTCAGCAGAACCATTGCAGACCTGGAGGGTTGCGAGGATATCAGGACGGAACACCTGGCAGAGGCGATCCACTTCAGGAATCTGGATAAGGAATCTTGGGCGCCGGCATAAACAGAATTGACATCTTGTTGCCCAAATCTATAATATACGGATCTTCCCTGATTTGGATTGATCCATCAGAGTAGTATATTTATTCATCAGGATAGTTTGGATGAATAAAATTTAAACCAAGCATATGATGCCTGGTTCTGAAGGGCGATATCTATATTAACCATTGAAACACCTGGCAAGCAATGATAAAATAAATTTACCTGTAGAAGTCAAAAAGCATGACCATTAACAGTAGTTTTGGGTGTGGTGAAATAATTGCAAGACTTTTACTACATTTATTTCTTTTGTCAAATTGTATTGGAGTATTTATTTTTTACTATGAAAAACTATTGTCTTTCCTCGCGATTTTCACGGTCACTACCTCTCTTCCGGTATGCGCTCAGGATTTTCTGCCGATATTTCAGAGAATCAATGACGATGTTCTGAAAAATGGACGTGCCTATGAAAACCTACGGGAAGCAACAACTTCCATCGGTCACAGGTTGACCGGAAGTGATAACGGAAGCAAAGCCGAAGACTACGCCTTCAATCTGTTAAAGTCTTATGGCTATGAAAATGTTCAATATCAGGAATTCAATGTTGAGGCATGGACGAGGGGTAGCGTCTCCTTAAAAATCGGGACAGGAAATAATACCAAGTCGATTCCGGTTGTAGCTCTGGCCCATTCACCTGTGTCAGCACATGTTTCAGGGAAAATAATAGATCTGGGTGATGGCCTGGAAGAAGATTTTATCAAAGCAGGCGATGGGGTAAGGGACAAACTGGTATTGGTCAATATCAATATTCAGTCNCCCGACAACAAGGGTAAAAAGAACCTGCACCGCTCGGAAAAGACAGCCCTGGCAATCAAATACAAAGCGAAAGGCATCATCATCGCCAATGGTGTCAAGGGCGGAGTCCTGCTCACCGGAACAGCATCCGTGACCGGTCAGCTCATACCTATCCCGGCTGTATGTATTTCCCTGGAATCAGGTCAGGAGATCAGGAAATTTCTCTCTGAAGATTCTGCGCTTGATGCCCGAATCGACATGACCAATGCAAGCCGGCCTGCCAGNGCGCGCAATATCATAGCCACTCTTCCGGGGACCTCTCCGGAAACAGGTCAGGAGATCATCATCATAGGTGGACACCTGGACTCCTGGGATCTTGCCACAGGAGCTGTCGACAATGGCATTGGCTCCTTTTCTATCCTTGACATGGCAAGGGTGTTCAAACAACTCAGACTTAAAACAGCCCGTACCATCCAATTTGTCCTTTTCATGGGTGAAGAACAAGGTCTGCTGACAAAACACATGGTTAGCGAACTGAATAAGTCCGGCGAAATCAAGGATGTAAGACTCATGATCAATCTCGACATGAATAACAACACCCGGGGTTTCAATGCAGGTGGCAACACCACCCTGCTGCCGACACTTGAACAAATTGGTACGGTAATAAAGCAGGTAGACACTTCCTATGCCAATGATATAAAGAATTCCACCGGGTTGCACAGCGATCATCAACCCTTCATGCTCTCCGGAATACCAACCGCCACATCCGTCGGCTCACTTCCTCCGGGTGCCTGGGGTTGTTATCACGCAGATTGTGATCATTTCAGCCTCATCATAAAGGATCAACTGGACAACAACGTCCGATATGTCAGCATGGTGTTGTACGCGCTGGCCAATATTTCCCACCTTCCTGTTGCCGCCATGTCAGATACAGAAACCAGGGATTTCCTGATAAAAAACAATTTGAAGGCGGAGTTGATCCTGGGCAAGGAATGGCGCTGGGAAGAATAAGCCACATCAAAGAGAATGGAAGGACATCACATAAACAACCATGGACTAATCGCTTGCTGTGTCAACTCCCGGGCCGGCAATGGCAAGGCGGTTAAGCTGGCAGGGAGGGTCAGCGATATCCTGAAGGAAAAGGCCATTGGACACCAAGTGCTGATGGTTNNCTGGCCGGACCAACTCGACGGATTTTCCGAGGCCTGGATATTTGGCGGGGATGGCACAGTCAATTATTTTGTCAATCAATATCCAGAGATCGATATCCCCCTGGCTGTATTTGCAGGCGGCACGGGAAATGATTTTGCGTGGAAATTGTCAGGCGAAGTCCAATTGACCCAACACGTCGAAAGCGTACTTACTGTACAACCCCGACGAATCGATGCCATCCGGTGTAATGAACGGCTGGCCCTCAATGGTATCGGATTAGGATTCGATGGCGAGGTGTTGAAATTCATCGATTCAATACGATTCATCGGTGGCCATCTCGGATATCAAATCGCTGTTCTATTTAAGATATTTACTTTCCGGGAAATAGAATTTACCGTTTACTGTGATGGTATCAGGATTGATGACAAATTCCTGCTGTTGATGATCTGCAATTCATCGCGTATGGGCGGTGGCTTCATGGTCGCCCCGATGGCTGAAATCAGCGACGGATGGCTCGATCTGATTATGGTAAAACCGATGGGCGTGATGCAAAGACTNTTTAATTTGCCAAAGCTGGAAAAGGGTCTTCACATCAATACAGAATACACCACGACNAANAAAATTCGCGGAATAACCATCACGCCTTCAATCCGCTGTCCCATCCAGATCGATGGCGAATTGTTTTATTACGACCAGCTGGACATCGAAATTTTGCCGAAAAAGTTCCGGTTTAAATATTGAACCGATGAAGATTTTGTTTTTCAGAACTGCGAAATTCAATTGACAAAAACAAATTCTCTCTTTTGCGAATTTTTCTCATATTAGCTTAAATGAAAATATTACATACCGCCGACTGGCACCTTGGGAANAAACTGGATTCCTTTTCGCGTATCGACGAACAAATGGAAGTACTGGCCGAAATCTGTGAGATAGCCGACACGGAGGGGCCGGATATGGTCATCGTCGCGGGTGATCTTTTCGATGCATTCAATCCATCCACTGAGGCAATCGAGCTATTGTACCGCACGCTCAAACGATTGACGGCTAACGGTACCAGACCGGTCATCGCTATCAGTGGCAATCACGATTCACCTGCTCTGATCGACGCTCCTGGTTCNTTGGCACGAGAGTGTGGCATTATTATGGCCGGTTATCCGGACGCGGAGATCAAAACCTTGGAATTACCGGGATTCTCCATCATTAAGTCCGCCCCGGGGTTCATTGAATTGAAGATTGGCCACCTGAATCATCCCGTACGCGTCATCCTCACACCTTATGCCAACGAAGTGCGTATGAAGGAATACTTCGGCGATGAAAAGGACAAAATGCTTAATCAAAGTCTGCACGACCGGTGGCATAACCTCGCGGATCTCTATTGTGATGACACCGGAGTCAATATTCTGACTGCACACCTTTACATGATGAACCGTCAGGGCGCCATCCTCGAAGAGCCTGAAGGTGAAAAACCCATACGCATCGGCAATGCCGACCTTGTATATTCTGAATCCATTCCAAGCCTGATCCAATATACAGCCCTGGGTCATTTGCACGGTTTTCGCAATGTCGGCACCGAAGACCGCCCGGCTATTTATTCCTCTTCTCCCTTGCCATATAGCTTTTCGGAAGCGGGTCAGGACAAGTACGTTGTTATCATCGACGTAGAACCCGGGAANAACGCCCTTGTCCGGAAAAGTGTCTTGCAAAAAGGCCGGAGGCTTTACCGGAAAACATTTGACGACATTGATCTGGCGGTGCAATGGCTGGACAATCACCCTAATGCCCTGATCGAACTGACCATAGAAAGCGATTCCTACATCACAGCTTCCGACCGAAAGCGGCTACACCAGGCACACGATGGAATCATACATCTTATCCCAAAGATCCGGAACAATGACGTTGAAGGCGTTGAAACTTCTGAAATCAATATCAGTCAAGACATCCGCCAATTGTTCAGCGACTATTTCAAGACTAAAAATGCCGGTCAGGAACCAAATGAAGAAATTATGAACTTGTTTAACGAAATCCTGCAACAATAAGCCCTATGATCCCTGAAAACTGACCATCGAGGGCTTGTATTCCTATCGGGAAAAACAGGAAATAGACTTTGCACGACTTACAGAAGCCGGCTTGTTCGGCATATTCGGAATGGTTGGCTCAGGCAAATCTTCAATCCTGGAAGCAATAACCTTTGCGCTTTATGAAAGCATTGAACGGCTCGGATATAACGATACCCGATATTACAACATGATGAATCTACGGTCCAACAGGATGTACATTGATTTTGAATTCCGAAATTATGAGGATCGTCAGTTTCGTATCACAAAAGAAATTAAGCGCAATTCACGCAATTTCTTGGATATCAGGACACCGGTGTCAAGTTTTTATGAAAAATATCAGGCAGCTGGACGCCAATTGAATCACCAAATATCAAAGACATCATAGGCCTGAGTTATGACAACTTCAAACGTACCATCATCATACCTCAGGGCAGGTTCAGAGAGTTTCTTGAATTAGGCGCAAGGATCGTACTGCCATGGTAATGGAAATATTTGATCTGAAGCGATTTGACCTATACGACAAAGGNAANAAAATTGAGGCGGCCAACAAATCCCGCCTCGATCAATTACAAGGTCAACTCGGTACGTACGAAGATGTGACTGTCGATGCTCTCGACGTGTTGAAAGAGAGCATCACCCGGGCCGAAGGCGAACTGCAGCGCCATACAGCCCTCTTCAATACGATAAACCAAAATTATCAGCAATACCTTGGCCGGCGTGAAGAGGCGAAGCAATTAGTTCTTCATGAGGAGAAATTTAAAACATTGGCTGCACAGGAGCATGAAATCGATGCCTTGAAAATTGAGGTCGGAAGATACGAGGCAGCTTTCATGAAATTTGATGCCCTGTTGCGTCAGGAAAAGGCAATGGAGGATGATCTGTTAAGGAAAAAGGCAGGCGTGGAAACCCTTCAACAATCCTTGACGGGAATAAATTCAGCGTATGAAGATACCCTTCAGAAACTGGAAACCTTGCGCCCTCAATTCGAGACCTTGCCTCAAAAAAATCAGGAGGCTGAAGATCTTGAAAGTATCCTGCAACTCAGGGATTTGGAACANAAAATAGATAATGCCCGCCAAAGTAGCGCCAAGGGCAAGGATTTTGTCGAGTCTGCTCAAAGGCANAAGGAAGAGACCACCTCTTCAATCAGATCCAAAGAGGTGGAGATAGCTGAAATAAAGGCAGGCAAGGCCGATACGACATATCTGGTGGCCGCCGCAGAATGGTTTCAGGCTAAGCATGCACTGCTGAACAGAATTTCTGACACTACTGCCAAAATCGTTGAAATACAGGGTAAGATCACTGCTTGTCACGAGGAAGTGGCTGCACTCGGGATTCATTCAGACACTTTCAACACATATTTTATCGCCCGATTACAGGAGATGAATACGGAAAAATCAAATCTCCATCAAAAGCTGGAACACCTTAGGCTCGAACAGCGCTTGTCCGAGTATGCGCATGCACTACACGATGGCCAGCCGTGTCCCTTATGTGGTTCGCTCGACCATCCTCATGTCATCACCGGCGAGGATGTAACCGGAGAAATACAGACCATCGTCACCGCCCTGCAAGATGTAGAAAGCCGTATTTCCGACCTCAACAATCTGAAATCGAAGGCTGAAGTGATAACCAGTCAAATGACGATGCTCAATGAGCAATACGCTGAGTATACATCGGCAAAAAACAAGATGGATGAAGATATGGCGGCACTGAGGCAGCGCTTCGTATGGCCGGACCTTGATCCGGATGACGATTCGAGATTGGTNAGCAAAAAGAAGGATTCAGAAGCCCTGGAAACAAAGATATCTCACGAAGAAAAGAGATTGAAAGAACTCCAGAAAAAGCTGGAGGAAATTAATTCCACATTAGACAAATATATCAGGCGACTGAATGAATTGGAAAAGGAAGAGGTGGCGTGTCAGGCCCAGTTCGACAGCTTAAATACCCTGTTGAAATTGCTGAATTATAAGAATCTTGCCCACTCATCCAAGGATGAAATACGTGCAAGGGCCATTGCTCTTCGGATGGAAAACAAGACGGTGGAGGCAGATTTCAAAACAACTGAGATCTCNCTCAATGAATTGAATACGCGAAAAGCATCAGAAGAAGCCTCCCTAAAGGCTGCTGTATCACAATTGAATGAATTACAGGAAAAGATGAATGCAATCGCTTTGGAAATCCGTGAAAAGATTGAGCAATCCGATTATTCCGCGCGGGAAGAAATAGAATCTATCCTGGTTAAAGTCTTGGATACGGAACGATTGAAAAAGGAAATCGAAGATTTTGGCATTGCCTTTGGCTCCTTGAAAATCAAGGTTGCCGAGCTGAAAAACAAGTTACAGGATTTTGACAACAGCGATACCCTGTACGAAGANAAAACCGCAGAATTCAAATCTGCCGAGCTTAAGGTGCAGGATACCAACGCCCGTCTCGCCATCATCCGTGTGGAATATGACGGGAAGAAAATAGAATACGAAATAAAGAAGTCTCTCCTCGAACAACAGGAAGTCCTTAAAAGGAGGGCAGAAAACATCGCCACCCTTATGTCAATGTTTAAAGCACAGGGATTTGTTCAGTATATTTCCACCATCTACCTGCGACAGTTGTGCGATCATGCTAATGTGAGATTCCATCGGATGACCAGAGGCCAACTGAGTCTGCATCTCAATGACAGAAATGACTTTGAGGTGATTGACTATCTCAACGATGGTAAGGTGCGAAGTGTGAAAACGCTCTCCGGCGGTCAGTCTTTCCAGGTCTCACTCAGCCTGGCATTAGCATTGGCAGAGAGCGCACAGAGCAACTCCAAAGCTGACCGCAATTTCTTCTTCATCGATGAGGGATTCGGCACTCAGGATGCCGAGTCTGTCAACATCGTTTTTGACACCTTGTCGGGCTTGCGCAAGGAAAATCGTATCGTCGGCATCATATCACATGTTGAAGAGTTGAAAGATCGCATTCCTCTTGCTTTACAGGTGATAAAAGACGAAGACCGGGGCAGTTATATTGAGATGATATAATAGGCGGCAAAGCCTTGTTTTTTCGAGAATTTACATCCGGGAATTCCTTGAACATAAAGTCACTTTTCGTTATTCCACATGCTGTCCCTTCCTGTTTTGAGCTATGCAAATACCGGTGAAGATGGTCCCAACCCCGCGATTAAAAACCACACCAAACCCAAATATTCACTCAAAACTTTCTGCTTTCCACAAAAACTTTCCTAACTTTAGCAAAAATATATCATGACATGATGCGACTTATACTTACCTCTTCCATCTTGTTATTGTTTGTAGTCCTTGGTTCGGCACAGGTCAGCAACGGTGTGCTTACTTATAAATACGGTCAATACAAGATTCCCGCAAAGATTGCGGTCACTGAGAAAATTTCCGGGACAACTGACAATACCTTTGCCGTGGTNGCGCCATGGGCTGACAACATTACGGCGATGTCGGCCATCAACAAACCCACGTGCGACTATCAATATCTCAGCAAATTAGACCACAATACCTTCATGATCAGGGCGACAAAGAATTGCCTGGAATTGTTGGCTGCCGATAAAAATGTCAAAGAATTGTTTTTTGTTCCCGGAGAGCTGAAAATAGAACCCCGACTTCTGGACAAGTCCCTGAAAGGAACTGTCAGTACTCGGGTGTCGTGCTATTCCGGCTTTACCTTACCATCTATCCTTCAACACCGTTTGGTTACATTAAAACTTAGAGATCATTTCACGGCAGAAAGAAGTTATTTCGATGTCCATGTCGATCATAATGCCCTCATCCTGCTGTCGGAAGAACAGTCGGTAGAATATATTTCCTTTGCACCGGAGACCTTTATTCCGATCAACGACAANAAACGATCCTTTGAAGGAATACAGGGCGTGAATGCATCGGCGGGTGCAGGTGGCTTAGGCCTCAATGGTGCAGGTGTCACCATAGGTCATGGTGATAATGGCAGCTTCAACCATATCGATCTGAATGATCGCGTAATTAATTTCAGCATTTACACCGGAGGCAACCACAGCGCACATACAGCAGGCACTGAGGCCGGTGCGGGACTGCTAGATCCCAGGCGAAGAGGGCTGGCATCAGATGCTACCGTCCTTAATGATGACTTTTTCGATATCATCACCGAAGCTTCATCGTACTACCTGGGAAATAATATGCATGTCACCAACAACTCATATGCCACCCTTGATGCTGTCCCTAATTGTACGCAGGTAGGCGATTACAATATTTACAGTCAGGAAAGTGACAATAGTACGATTACCTATCCCGACTTGCTCCACGTCTTTGCCGCCGGCAATTACGGTACTACATCATGCCCGCCCAATGGAGATTACAACAACCTTCCCGACGGACCACAATGTGCNAAAAATACCATTGCCATTGGCGCTCTGATTTCCGGAGAAGGAAATGCTCCGGCAAATTATACCTCGAAAGGGCCTACGGATGATAATAGACTCAAGCCGGAGATATCTACCATTGGAACTGCCACAAGCTGTATCAATGGTAACGCTTATAGCGGCTCCTCCGGCACCAGTATGGCAGCCCCATCCGTTACTGCGGCTGTCGCGCTGATGCAGGAAGCCTATACCGGAATACACGGAGGGACATTCCCGCCTGCTGCCCTTATCAAAGCCATCCTTTGCAATACGTCAGATGAATTAGGTGCCGAAGGCCCTGATTTCACCACCGGATATGGCAAGCTAAATATCAACAATGCCGTCAGGCACACCCTCAATGGCAACCATGTTTTGGATGCCATCTCGCAGGGCAGCACCCAGGATGTTGCTATCACCATCCCATCCGGCACTGCAAAACTTGCTGTCACCCTGGCCTGGACTGACCCTGCCGGCAATCCCCTGATCTTAAGCCAACTGGTCAATGACCTTGACCTGGAAGTCATCGGACCTTCCGGCACAACTTTGCCCTGGTTTATTGCCGGCATCGGACAACCTGTCCAAAGAGCTGTTGACAACCTCAACAACTTGGAGCAGGTAACTATACTCAACCCGGTCTCCGGCAACTATACACTCCGTGTCAANGGCACTTCGGTAGTGGGTAGCCAGCAGTATGCCCTAACCTATCGCACAATCACCCCTGATATTAATATACAAGCACCCTTTGGCGAAGANAAATATCAGGCAGGTGAGTCTGTCTACATTCAATGGGATTGCCCGGTTGATCCTTCAGGCAGCTTTCTGTTGGAGATATCCACCGATGGNGGNGCCACCTGGTCCACTATCACCAACAAGGCAGCCACAGCCAGAAATCACAACTTTTCCATGCCCAATGTCAATACCAGGCAGGCACAGGTTAGGATTTCGGCTACCGGCCTGACGACCGACGTGTCATCCGACTTTACTGTTTCTGGTGTGCCTGCCGGCCTGGCGGCAACCATACCCTGCCAGGGCTATGCCAACCTGACCTGGAATGCAGTACCCAATGCTACAGGATATAAAATTTATAANAAAGTCGGTTCAATAATGGTTTTTGTGGATAATGCCTCCACTAATTCATACCAACTATCCGGGCTGACACCCAATATGCAGGAATTGATCGGGGTAACTGCCACTTTTCCCGGAGATATCGAGAGTCGTCGCTCCGGCGGCATCTTTGTCAATGCAGTTGGCGGAGCTTGTCCATGGTCCAATGACATGGAAATGGTAAGCCTGTTGACCCCTGTATCCGGACGTAAATATACATCGGGCGAATTGACTTCTTCACAAGTAATCACAATTCGGTTGAAAAACTTAGGTTCATCGACGGCATCCGGCTTTCAGGTATATTACAAGGTCAATGGTGGCAGTGAGATTATTGAGAACTATACCGGTTCCATCGCGACCAACACGACCGCTGATTATACATTTACAACAACTGCCAATCTTGCAGCCAACGGAAATTATTCCATCGAAGCCGGAATTTGGGGAGCGCCTGATGCGCCATTAATTGCTAACAATATACTTTCTACCCTGGTAAAGCATGTTGCCAACGATCCGGTCACCTTGACCCAGGATTTAAACACAACCTATAAGGTCGACTTTGAAAGTGCGACATCAGCTACCTATTCACAATCTTACTTTGCCATGGATGGAATACCGATGTTTGACTTTGTGGCACATAGTAACGACAGCCGCGCCCGGACATACATTACTTCAGGCTTAGCACGATCAGGCACCAAAGCGCTTTCACTCGATTCAAAGACTATCAGCACCATGGCTGTCAATGATGCCATCATGACCGTCAATCTGTCCAACTATTCAAGCTCCGGCACCGTGTTGTTTGACTTTTCCTACCTCAATCACGATGCATCACTCAGCGTCAATGATACGGTATGGATCAGGGGTAATGACAGTTCTCCCTGGCTGCCATTATATGCACTGGCGCTCAATCAGGCTGCACCGGGAGAGTACAAGAATGTGTACGGGCTTAATCTAACATCTTTCTTACAGAATGCCGGTCAGGCGCTATCTTCATCAACCCAGATCCGGTTCGGCCAGTCCGGCAATGGCCAGATTGTGTCCAGGAATGCCCTACAAGGATATACCTTCGATGATATTGTTCTTCACCTGGTAAGCACTGATGCCGCTTTGACCCAAATTGTCTCTCCGTCACGCAAGGCTTGCGAATCCGGCTCAAATGCCCTTATCACCATCCGAATTGACAACAACTCCCAGATTTCCTTATCTGGTGTCAAGGCATGGTACAGAATCAACAACAATGCTGCTCAGGGGCCATTCTCCATTGGAACAATTCCTGCCAATGGCAATTTGCAGTTTTCTTTTCCACCCGTGGACTTCAGTGCCTATACCGATTATACGCTCAGTGTCTGGATCAATGAACCGTCAGACACTTATCTGCTCAATGACACTATCAGGAATTATAAATTCCACAATTCTCCTTTGATCAATACTTTTCCACATCTGCAAACCTTTGAAACAGATGATGGCGGATGGTATGCATACGGGCAGAACAGTTCCTGGGCATGGAAGACTCCCGGCAAAACCAAGATCAATAAGGCTGCCAATGGCACCAAAGCCTGGACTACGGGCTTGACCGGACCCTATAACAACCTGGAAACCTCTTATCTGGAGTCGCCATGTTACGATCTGTCGGGCTTGGCTTCAGACCCGATGATTTCATTCTCGATGGCCCATGAGATAGAAACCAACTACGACAAAGCCTGGCTGGAAGTGACTGGCGATGGCGTCACCTGGATCAAGCTGGGCAGTCTCAATTCAGGGGTCAACTGGTATAATAAGCAATCCTACTGGGACAATGCATTGTCATATTACCATGTTGCTTCTCATACAATTCCCCGAAGTCTGTTGGGCAGTGCCACATCGGTAAGCTTCCGCTTTGTCTTGGTGACCGACCAGGGACTGGTCCTGGAAGGACTTGCAATCGATGACATACATATCTTCGAGCCAAAGTCGATCTATACCGGTAATAACCAGACTGTCACTGTCTCTCCACTTGTATCCGGCTGGACCGATGTGTATTCCGGGCAAAACATGATTGCTTCTCTTCGACCGAATAATAGTCAGTCGTTGGGAAATACTGATGTCGCTGTGTACTTCAATCCCTCAAACGACCAACGGCATGACCTCAACCAGTATTATCTCGATCGTAACTTTACCATTGTACCGACCAATCCCCTTTCTTCAGGAACAGTTACCGTCCGGCTGTACTTTACCGATGAAGAGGTCAACAAAAGCCGCAATGCNCCNTCCGGATACGATAAACCGACCGACGCTTACGAGTTGGGAGTAACACAGATTTCATCCAATAGCGACGATGGCATATACGGTAATGAAAGTAATCCGTCAGTCAAATATTTCTCCTGTCTCAATACTCAGACAACCCCATTTAATACCGGGTATTATATTGAATTTGATGTGACCGGATTTTCTGAATTCTATCTGAATCCGGGAGGCATCAACAACAATCAGCCCCTTCCCCTCAAGATACTTTCATTCGAGGCATCCGCTCTCACAGAACAGCGAGCCGTAAAGCTTTCTTATCGACTTGTCGATGGTGTCAATATTCGTTCCGTAGATATTGAGCGCAGCACGGATGGAAGATTCTCTAACGCAAGTATCATAGCAAGTTCCGTTTACACAGAGGACTTAAAGATATTTATTGACAATGTCCCGCCGGCAGTGGAAAATGTCTATTATAGATTAAAGATAACTGACCGTAACGGGGCCGTCAGCTATAGCTTTGTAAGAACCGTACACCTTCCGGATGAATTATCGGTACAGGTGTCACCCAATCCGACCAGGAATACACCTGTTAAGGTCCTGGTTTCAGGCAGTCGATTCGGCCAATCTGCATCCGTCGAGCTTTCTGATATCAACGGGCAGACTTGTCGGGCGTTCAGGTTTGTGCCGAATGGTGATCCCTTATTCATGAACACGGAAGGATTGACGTCCGGGGTATATATCCTGACAGTAAAAGTTGGAGAAGGCTTGAAACAGGTGAAGGTTGTAGTATTGTAAAAACCGGAACATAATCTCCTGTTCCTGGCGCTAATCAGGAGATGCAATTGGCAACCTGCCAAACTCTTTTGTCCCGGCAAATTTACTGTTTGCCAACTCTAATGACTGACCTTTTATAGCTAAGGGTATTCACGGCTCGCCCTGTATACCCTTAGCTTCTTTTACCTTACTGAACACTTTGCCCGAAAGAAAATGCAGATACAAATACTCCTCATATTCCAGCACATACCCACCTCCTTCAAAGAGATTGATATCTTCAGTAAGTGATCGGGTGCTGACTCCCGCCATACAATTGAAAAATGGTGCATCAGGCTAAGAATGGTTTTCTTCCACCAGGCACCATACCGATTATTGATGGAAAAATCGCAATTCAACCACCGGCCTCCATGCATTAGAAGACCGTCCAACCGATCAAAAAGCGCCCTGCACTCTTCTGCCTCAAAATTATCGAACAGAAATGATGTAAAGATGACATCGTATTGTCCGGATGACATGAAATCAAATATGTTTTCCTGCCGGAATTGTACATTGAGTGGCCCTAACCGGCGTCCGGAAGCCAATCGCAACATACGTGCCGAGTTGTCAACAAAGTCAATGTCCACACCCTTCAAAGATTGTATATAGTCATCTTCCAATATCCAGCCGGATCCTCCACCGGCTATGAAAGACCCTGTCCCAACTCCGGATAAATCTTAATACTTGCCGTTGTATCCTTTGTTGCTTCCCCAGAAAGACAATTCTACTCGTTATGTCATAGATACCTGCTACCCTGTCATAATTGATACGTTCTCCACTCATAACAATGCCCCAATGATACCGCACAATGCCTTGAATATCAATACACCGTCGATGATGACCAAATAGAAGAAAATAGACCTGGGCCTCAACATTGAAAATGCTATAGCCATTGTAGCCAGGAAAGGCAGTAGATTGAAAAGATACCGGGCGAGGGAGAAATTCATCTCCCGGGCAAACAAAGAAAAGGAAATCATGCCCGCAAGCAGCAAAGGAAACAGAATTCGGTATATTGTCCTGCGTATGCCGAACGAAACCACAAATGTTCTAAGCCGGGCATTGAGGTCGGTAGGATAATCCTTGATATCGAACATGATTGAATTGACGGTACAAAACATCCAGTTCTTTATAANAAACCAAAGCCACAGATAGATATCCAGATCGATGGAAATGCCTCGGGCATTCANAANAATGACCGGAAGTGCTGTGGAAAAGTACCNCCACACCCAACCAATGATAAATGATTTCAACCAGTGGCTCTGTCGTATATCGAACCCGAAGTATTTCCTGGATATAAGGCCATAGTAGAACAAAGCCATACAAAAGGTTGTACCGGATAATAGATACCATGGCCAGCTTATATTGCTAAGGTAAAACTTACCTGAAATCAAAGGAATAAAAGTGGCCAACAATACAATACCCATCATGCCCACTTCCCATTGCCACAGCACCTTAGCATTTCTGACATAGTACCTGCTTCGTGGATTTTCGTCCGGTGCTTCCTTGCCTACCTTGAGATAGGCATAGGTATAATATGCTATTGGCAGGAAAAAGATAATCAGATAATCGCTCCAGGCAGCAAAAGGCAAGCTGACCTGAAAGGCGGTTTCAATACACAGTCCTACGGCAAGCGTTCCGACAAGATAATTGCCAAATAAAACGGATTCCCACAACCGACCGATCTTCATATCCAAATGCCAAATAAAAAAGCAGGCTATCTTTCAATAACCTGCTTGTAAAATTAACTAACAATCAAACATTAAAGTTTCTTCACAGTATAAGTATATCCTTCGGGATCCAAAATCATTTCTACCTCGTAGTTGCCTTCTTCCGGTATGGCAATATTGGCACCATCTCCTTCGAGCGAACCATCCGCTCCATTATCTCCAAAATTGAATCCCCAATCGTGGTTGGCCCTAAATTTAATCTCACCGGCAGACAAATTCCCGGTATACTTCCAGGAGTAGTTGCCGCTTTTGACCATTGGCGTTTCGTCATTCCAGCNNCCTGAGAGGTGGCACTTCCTATGATGCCCCACTCCTGACGCAGGGTCGTCCAGGTGCCTGCAATAAAATCGCAATCAATCCGGTAAAACCCTTCGTCTATTATCTTACAATTTTGTTCGTCATTTTGTTCAAGAACACCGGGAGCATTTTTATTATCACCCCAATCGCCATCCCAACTCTTGCCTTGTAAGAATTTGAATTCGCCATTCTGCGTTATTGGGGTATAAATTCTGAACTTTCCATCTTCCAGCTTTACAAATGGAGCCGAGCTGCCGGGATCCCAGCCTGCCGGCACACCACCACCTACAAGATAGAGATTATCCGGGAAGTTGGAGGCACTGATGGTTGCCGAATTATTTCCCAAATCGACCACAACCTTATATCGTCCATCTGCCGGAATCTTGATATTGGGGCCATCGCGCTGCAAGCTAAACGGCTTGCCCAGTTCCAGACTCTGCCCATCCGCAATACCCCAGTTGACATCCCAGCTGCCGGCCACTTCACGGAATTTCATCTCTTTGGCAAAAAGGTCGGTTACAATGGAAAACACACCATTTCCAAGGTGAGTCANAGGCACATCAGTATTCCAGTCAATGCCTGCTTNCCCGATGATATTCATGGTACCATTCAACTTGTTGACCGTCAAGGTTCCGTTGTCTATATCAACTATAATCTGGAACAGGTCGCTCCCACTTCCATCCGGCAACTTGAAGTTAGGACCGTTGAGCTTGATCCCCATACCTTTCCCAAATTCAAATGTTTCATCATCTGCCAGGCCCCAGTTGATGTCCCAGCTGCCGGCATCGCGCCTAATCTTAAACTCTTTTCCCCACTGAAGTTCAGTCACTACGGCAAACTTCTTGGTTCCAATCAGATTCATAGGCACATCAACATCCCAGCCTTTTGCCGCTTCACCGATGATATTCATGGTTGTTGCGTCGATTGAAGTCGATGGTCCCTTATATGCTGTCATGTTGATGGTCAGGATATTGGAATAGTAGCGCTCGTTATTATTGCGATAAGATGACGCTACNNTCACCTCCATATCATGCGGCTCATCATACAGAAAACCAAATCCCGCAAGAATATTGTTCAATTCACGTCCGGTGAAATTCTTCTTGAACTCGCCAATGACAACTGACTGGCTAGCATTGGCAAAGTTTTGGCCCTTTTCTGCAATTTCTATCAAAAACTTATAATTGGCCTTTTCTGTAGAATACTGAGGATCAGACCAGTTCAGTGTAAGTACCACATTGTCGGAGTCCGATGCCGGAGGGGCTACCTGCAGGGACGAAGCTGTAATTGTAACAGCCTTTCCGTTGCTATAGGTCTCGAGGTCATCAAATTTTTTACAAGCCGTAANAAAGAAGCTCAGACAAGCAGTTAAAACAAAAAGATTATATATTTTTTCATCTTCAATTATTTGATCAATTAACATTATATCTCCGAACAGGCTTCTATATTTTCACTGCGAAGAATTTACCCCGTTGAAAATCAACAGTAATCTTGTATTTGCCCGGTCCCGGAGGCCCCGGGAATTGAGGGTCGGAGTCTTNTTTCTCAATGTCGCCGCCTTCCCAGGTACCACCTGCAAGCATATGATACTGTGNGTTCCACACGCCATCTTCCTGAATCAGTTTATACCCACCGCCACCCGGTAGCTCGATTTCTAATTCGTAAAGAGTCTCTGAAACCCTTGTAAACTCTTGAGAGTCCTTAAAATCAGGCTTAAGAGGGTTGTCCCAGCCATTCGGCGTAGCATCTCCCACAATCCAAAGCCGTCCGGAAGCAGGTGGTTCCACCTTAGGCGGAATTGCATATGGGGTGGCTTTCAATGGAACAACATTGGATGCCAAAACCGAATATTTGTTATCGATCGATGCTGTCACCCGTACTTCCAGGTCGTACTCTGTACCTGTGGACAATTCCATCTGATTGAGCATATAATCATTGAGTTCCTTTACCAACAATTTTTACTCAGATCTCCTTCCAGCGACAATTGTTTTCTGTTAGGAGTCTTGAAATCAGCACCTTTAAGGTCAAACTCAAGCAAATAGGTAACATCATGAGAACTAACACCCGTGTTAAACTGGTATTCCGGATTAGTCCAGCTGAGATCGACGCCCAATTTGTCCGCATTGGCAAAGCTCATATCAACCACTTCCGTACTCGCTGTAAGGATAGGCGCTTTTCCTCCCAAAACTCCGCCTTTATCTCATCCTTTTCACAGGACGAAAAAGTGTTGTCACCAGGAGTGCGCCAAATATTATTTTAAATAAATTTTTCATTTTCTGCATTTTAGAAATTAAAAACCTGGGTTTTGAGTCAGATTAGGATTTGAAGCACGGTTGGCGTTCGGTATCGGATAGAGGTTGTATTTGGCATCCACTGATGTCCCGTTGGCTACACCGCCTTTCCATGGCCACAGATAGTCACCTGTAGTAAGCTGGTCATATCTGATCAGGTCCGTCCTTCGATGACCCTCCCAATATAACTCACGCGCNNTTTCATCCAGAACCATTTGCAGGGTAAGATCGCCTGTAGTAATATTTCCGGCAGTGTTGCCACCCCATGCCCTGGTGCGTATTGTGTTGAAATATTCCAGAGCAGTCCCGGCATCACCACCTCCACCCCTCAATACACCTTCTATATAGATCAGGTACATCTCAGCTAATCTGAACACCGGAAAATCGGCATCTACAAATTCTCGCGTCGGATCGGACACGGACCCGCCGTCAGAACGAACATTGACGAATTTTTTAACATGCAGGCCATTCTTGAAGTCGCCCACTGAAGGGATAGCAATCTGCCCTGAACTGGTTCCGAATACAGATGTTGTAAACAATGCTCNTTTGTCGGTATTGCCGGACAGGTCGCTGAACTTGTCAGCAAGTCCCTTAGTGGCTCGATAGCCGCCCCAGCCATTGTTGGTGCCATAGTCCGCAAAATCATCACTACAAGCGGCATGTACAAGGAAGGTTGTATTGGCATAGGATTTGCCGTGCAAGCCATCACAATTAATGGTAAATATGAACTCATCCTTTTGACTGTCATTATCAGCCATAAACAATCTTGCATAGTCCGGCTGCAGAGTATATCCGGCATTGATTACCCTGGAAGCGTAGTCTATTGCTTCGGCATAGTGCGTTGTACCTGTATACACACCGGCATTCAGGTAAATACGCGCCAGCAATGCCCATGCTGCTGCCTGATCAACCCGGCCATATTCAGCAGACCTGGCTGGCTTCAGTTCAGTATCGATCGCTTTCAACTCACCAACGATGTAGTTGTACAGTTCTGTTCTTCCAATCTCCTTTGGAAGAGCTGTTCCCACCTGATCTGCTTCAGTAATGAAAGTTGACTTGCCAAACAAGTCCATCATCACCCAATAGTTAAATGCTCTAAGGAACCGCGCTTCCGCACGACTGTTGGCGATATCTGCCGCATCAGTACCCGTGATGCCTCTTGATGAGACCTTTTCAGTTGTTGATTCGCGGAGGTATTCATTGATGAGCGTAATGTTATATATCGGCCTCGCATACATACCAAGGATAAAGGGGTCTGAAGAAGTGTACTTCAAGTGGTGGAAGTCGTGGATAGTCTGGTCATTCCAGGCGACAATAGCTTCATCGGTAGGCAATTCCTGCGCATTGAAGAAGGCACGGATAAAACCTACCTGTGATCCTTCATCCAGATTGCCTTTGATGTCCGGGTTCCCTGCCGGACCAGCATTGCCTGTCACAGTCAGCGTGCCATAAAGCTTGGCCAGTACCTGTTTGTACCCCGCGGCGGTGGCATATGCCTTGTCCGGTGTCAGATCGTTGACCGGATACAGATCCAGTTTGTTGGCACAAGAGCCCATCATCAACACCAGTATCAATCCGGCTATTATATTTTTCAAATTCATTTTAATCATTTCTTGTTCATTTAAAATTTAGAAATCTAAGCTTGCCCCAATTGAGAAAATTCTCGGACGCGGATAAATATTGTTATCAACACCTGAATCACTTGCAATCTCGGGATCAAGGCCCCGGTACTTGGAAATGACGAATACATTCTGAATATTGGCGGACAATCTCAAGGATGCCTTGTCTCTGAATATGCGGCCTATGTTATATCCGATATTGATATTGTCTAATCTGAAGAAAGAGGCATTTTCAATAAAATAATCGGACAAATACTGATTGTTGACAAATCTGGTATCATCATAGATACGTGATCCGTTGGAAATGTAGTTCAGCGGGTCCTCAATCCTTCTCAATGCTGCTCCCTGAGAAGCAAAGTTGTTGTACAGATAGTTGTTGAATGCACCATGTCCTGCAATTCCGATGGTCAATTTGTCAATGATGACCTGCGTGTTCAGACCAAGCATAAGGTCCGGCGCCGGCTTAGTGTACAGGTAACGATCGTTGTCATCAACCTTCCCGTCTCGATTCAGATCCTCGTACAAGCCTTCGATCGGNNCTCCGGTCTTGGCATCATATACCTGCTTATAGACGAAGAAAGTATACGGAGCGTACCCCACTTCAAACTTTCCTATTGTATTTCCTGTACCGCCACCGATTCCGGAAACATTGATACCCTTGAAAGATGGATCTTGATTTCTAAGCAGGTTGGTAATCTTTGTTTCGTTATATGTAACATTGAAACCGAGGCTCCATATCATTTTTTCACTCTTCAGAGGAATGGTGTTCAGTGTGACTTCAACGCCTTTGTTTTCCATATTGCCCACATTGGTGAGGAGCGTAATATCAAAATTAGAGCCTGGGGCTACCGGTACCACACTCAGCAGATCCTTGGTCTTTTTCTTGTAAATATCAATGCTACCTGTGATCCTGCTGTCCGCAAAACCAAAGTCCAATCCAACATTGCTTGTTGTCGTGGTCTCCCATCGAATATTGGCATCGTATGCATTAGGGCGAAGGAAAGGATAGAACGTATTGCCAAACTGATATTGAGCAGTTGAACTACTCACATTATACACCGGCAGATAGGAATAATACGATCCTATGTCTTGCTGCCCTGTCACACCCCATCCGAGTCTCAGTTTAAGTTCGGAAAAGGTATTGGAGCCGCTGANAAACTCATCTTTGAGCTTCCAGGCTGCTGCCAATGCCGGGAAATAGCCAACGCGATTGTCTTTTGAGAATTTGGAAGACGCGTCACGACGAATAGAAGCTGTCAACAGATACTTGTTGGCAAGATTCACGTTGACACGGCCCAAATAAGATTCCAGCCTGAATTCCGGGCGATCACTATCAAATGTGGGTGTCGTGCCGGGAATGGCCACGTCTCCAACTTCAGGATAGGATGGGAAGTTGTATACATCGGTATAGAAGTCCTGATAACTGTGTCCGGCCAAGATATCCACGGAAGAATTCTTTCCAAAGGATTTTTCATAGAATAATGACAGGTCCAGCAAGGAATTGGTCTTGCCCTGCTCATAGTGAACTCTTCGACNCCCTGTCTGATAGTTGGTTGCCGACAAAGCTTTGATAATATCGTCTCCCTGACCGAATGCCCTGTCCATGCCTACATTGGCAAGAACATGAAGATCCGGCAAGAATGGTAATCTATAGTCCGCCTGCAAATTTCCGACAAATCGGTTGACCTTAGAGGTGTTATCCCTGAGCCNCAGAAGGCCCAACGGATTACGTGTGGAAAGGGGGTGAGGCGTATTCTCGTTCTGTAGCCACTCATAATAGTCGCCAAATTTATTGCCGGCATGTACCGGTTGAGTCGGGTCAAACGAAACAGCAGCACCAATTGCCCCCTCATCAGCCCATGTGTTGCGCGTCTGAGTCCCTTTCAGTGCAATATTCAACTTAAGGTCATCATCAAATAATGAAGGATTGATATTCAGACTGGCAGACATCCTTTTGAAGTTGTTGGTCTTTAAAACACCATCCTGATTGTTGAAGCCGACCGAGGCGCGGAAAGGGATATTTGCTACTGATCCGCCCACACTGAGATTATTGTCATTGCCGAATGCTGAACGGTAGATTTCATCCTGCCAGTCAGTATTTGCGGTACCAAGCAGGTTGATGTAGGCTTGATTACCGGTAGCCTTGATGATATCGCGTATCTGATCACCGGTATAGACATCCACTTTCTTGGCGACTTGTGAGACAGAAAGTTGTGTGTTGAAGTTCCATTGTAACTTTCCTGTACTACCCTTTTTGGTAGTTACGATCACTACACCATTGGAAGCACGTGAACCGTATAATGCAGTCGCAGAGGCATCTTTCAGCACAGAGATGGATTCGATATCATCCGGATTAATGGTGTTGAGAAAGTTGCCCGAACCCGCAATACCATTGCTTTCAACCGGAATACCATCGATAACGATAAGAGGATCGTTGCTGGCATTGAGTGATGCACCACCACGGATACGCAACTTGGAGCCTCCACCGGCAGAACCTCCACCACTGGTAACCTGAAGTCCCGCAACCTTTCCGGTCAGTAGCTGATCCGGAGTCGCGATGTTTCCACGCTGAAAATCCTTCTCACCAACAGAAGTAACTGATCCGGTGAGATCTTCTCNTTNTCTGGTACCATAGGCGACAACAACCACTTCATCGAGAAGCTTATAGTCTTCAACCAGAACCACTTGAACAGATGCTGAATTTCGGCCGGCAAAATCAACCTTCACCACTTGTGTGGTATAGCCAACAGAAGAAACAGTGAGGGAAACAGCGGTGCCGGATACGTTGTCAATCCTGAAATTGCCATCGATATCAGTTGCTGCGCCGGTGTTGGATCCCGTCACCAAAACGGTTGCCCCGACAATGCCAACCCCTTNTGCGTCCTTTACGCTGCCGGAAATAACGGACTGCGCTTGGAGGAAGGAGAAGGACAGCAGAGCAAACAGTGTAATTAAACATTGCTTCATAAAATAATTTTTGCTTGAATAATTTTTGTCCCAAATAATGATTTTATAATGTGTACTTTTTACACATTATATTCAGCGAAGATAAGCCGCATTCACTGAAAACTAAAATATTTTGACCTCCTTTTTAAAACAAAAATAAGTTAATTCCCAAAATGATAAATTATAATATCAAAACATCGAAAAACACAACAATAAATTATTGACAATTATTTGTTTGTCGAATTAATTGAATACTTTTAGAATAAAATTTGCTTATGGGCGTGCTTACACTAACCAGAACCGGTCGTGGTGAAGAATTTTCAACTTCAATCCCGGGAATTCAAAATAGGTTGACCGAAAGTCAATCTAAACATGTTTCTTTCTTATCCCTCGTATAAACACCCTTAATAAGCCACCTCCGGAGGCAACAAAGGTAGTTTCGTCCACCATCAAAATTCCCGGCAGCCGTTCGATATTTTGTCAATGTCCATAGACGACATAAGGAGGACCAGCGGATCATGCCTTCAATTGAACCTTGACAAAATCTTGCAAAAATAATTGTATCGGGAGCAAAAAGCCTGCCCAATTTGCCAAAAAGTTTTCCGCCATCAAAAACAGAATGTCTTAAGGGCCGGTAATGACTATACGCTCCTTTTATTATGGTTCCGGACGCCTGTTTGCCTTTTTATGGCACCTCTTGTCCAGCGGTCAATTACATATGGCATACATATCGAAATGCTTCCATTGCATCATCTGATCCTTATTTTCTATCCTGACCACCTCCGCATCCGCTACGAAATCGGAGAAGTAATACATGGTATAACCGCATGAGGACAACAGTTCGAATTGTTCGGCTCTTGCTGATGCGTCGTTATTNTTTGAAAACCTCGGTGATTACTGTTGGTCTGTATTTTTGCAAGATTGGACGGATAGAGCGGATGATTTCCTTATCATAACCTTCGGTGTCGATCTTGATCAGTCTTAGCTTGCCAAGTTCTTCCGGGTATTTTTCCTCCAACAGCGATTCCAGCTTGATGCCCTTAATCTTATGATCCAGGGCAAAACGTCCGTGACGGCTGTTCGTGTCTTCGGATATCCCGCCATTATTGAAGGATGCTTCGGAAGAATTGTAATAAAATTCACCTTCATGGTCAGCGATGGCATAAGGAAAGGTGTCGATCCGGGTCAATCCGGGATTTAATCCGGCATTCTTCACCAGAATGTCATAAACAAAGGGGTTGGGGTCAAAACTGACCACCCGGCCTTCCCTGCCGGCAGCTAGCGACATCGCTATCGTCATATGACCAACATTGCCTCCAATATCCACCGCAAGATCTCCGGGCTTTAAAAATTTAGCAAAGAAATCAACCTGACTCCGGGATATGACTTNTTTCTCCACCAGAGGATTGGTCCAGTTGGCAAAGTCGATCCTCCCTATTCCTTCTATTTCAAAATGATCAATTACCGTATCATATTTCCGGGTGATACGACGGGCGCGCTTTCTCGCGATGGATTGTCTAATATAATTCCACATAGGCCGGTTTTTTAATGAAAATCGGACATTAGAGTACATCGTCCAATTCAAGTGCCAAGATACTGACAAATTGAATCGTGCGGAATTTTTCTTAACCGGAGATTGAAAATAAAATGATGATTTGCAAAAGAACCGGCAGAATTTACCTTCCCCGAATTAAAACTATGTTGTGAAAAGATCGGTTTGGTTCGTTTTGTTTTCCAACAAAATTGGGCCTAACCATTTATTTGTCAATTGGTTAGTAGNGCNCGGAAGAGAAAAAGCAAGTAGGTAGATGCTTAATAGCTCAGCATGCCCTATTACCATGTGTTTCAAAAAACTCCTTCGTAGATGTGTTGGAAAAANAATAAATTTTACGAGAATATTCCACAAGCGTGAGACCACTATTGTCTTTATCGTTATTATTTTCCTACCTACTTGGAATTGACCTTTCGATTCAAGTTCCTTAACTTTTACAGATTTAAATTTTCGGCACTTATTTATATTTAATCTAAATATAATTTTTAGCTTTGCGCCATTCAATCACATAGAATGATTATTTAGCTTCTACTTTAAAAGGATAAAATTTATGAGAAGGTTTTTAACACTATTTTTGACTGTTTCTTTCATTTCTGTTGCCTATACGCAATCATACGATGAGGTGTCAACAGGCGCACAATACAGCCAGCAGGCATATTATAACTTATCTACGGGTAGTGTCCAGATTGTCAACAACAATGCCTGGGATATTGCCTTTTCAAATATAGGACAGACGGATGCCGGAATCTTCATCAACGAAGCTGCATCTTTAGCAGAAAACCCTGTTAAGCTGTTTGTGGCCCTGGATAATGACTGGAGTACGCCAATAACCGATGCGTCCATCTTCATTGATGATGTTCAATTGTTCAATTCAGAGAATAACTGGACCATTGGCGCTTTCAATGAGACCAGAAACCCGGACGACCCGACCGATTTTGGCTGGGGCCAATATAATCCGCAAAACCATCAAATAATCGGCAATGAAGTTTATGTCGTTAANAAACGCAATGGAGATTTTATCAAGTTTAAGGTCGATGCTTACAGAAACGGATATTATCATTTCAGGTATGCCAATCTTGACAATTCCAATGAGGTGCAAGATTCTGTGGCAAGAAACACCAACGGGCCAAAATCTCTGGTACATTACTCCTTTGACTCCAAAGGAATAGTCAAGATAGACAATGGTTATGATTTGGTGTTTACCAGATATATCACTTCTCTTGAAGACGCTCCCGGACATTTCATCAATTATTCGGTTACCGGATTCTTACTTGCTCCCGGGACTTTAGCTGTTGTTGCAGATAGTGTAGATGTCGCAACTGTCAAGGAGTCTGATTATTCCTTAGCATATTCTTCCGCTCCGACCACGATTGGTCATGATTGGAAATCTTTCAATCTGACCTCAGGATGGCAAATTGATGAAGACCGGGCTAATTTTGTCAAAACAAAAAATGGAGAAACCTATAAGCTGGTTTTCGTTGATTTTAGCGGATCATCATCTGGTACCGTTACCGTAGAACGGACAAAGCTGGCCACCAGCAAAGTCAACCCGGACTTACAATTCCCTGGCATGACACTTTACCCCAACCCTGCACAAAATGTCCTATATATTGACTCGGACAAGCCTGAACCCGTCCGTGTAAGTGTAATCAACAGCCTTGGCAGAGTTGTTCTGGAAGAAGCAACTGATACACGTAGCTCCATAACCCTACCTTCTGATATCACGCCCGGCATGTATCACATTGTGGTGCAAGGTAAAGAACGCAGGTCCGCTTTTTCAATTGTAATTTCAAAATAACAATATAGCTTTCAATAAAGAGAGTCTGGTTTTTAGCTCTCTTTATTGAAAGACTTTTTCCTATCATGAGGAGTTTGTTTCCAATATTCATCATCATTGCTTTCCCGTTAGTGGTTACGGCACAATCCCACACGACGGAAGCCTTTCTGGATAGTATTGAAAGGAGTGTTGTCGCCGAAGAATATGTTCATACTGCTGAATACAAACCAACCCATGTCAANAAGGCCTTGCACTCCATAGAAGTCTTGAAGACTGAGTCCCTCAACAGAAGGGGTGTGACCAATCTCGAAGAGGCTCTATCGATCATTCCCTCAGTAAGATATGACTATGATCCGATTCTGGGAACTCAACTCCGGCTTCGGGGTATTTCGGCGGCCAATGTAGCCATCTTGGTGGATGGCGTACCTGTGATAGGACGATTGGATGGGGCGATCAATATTTCGCAAATCCCCTTGATTAACGTCAAGCAAATTGAAATCATCGAAGGGCCTCTTTCGACTATATATGGAAACAATGCTGCCGGAGGTGTCATCAACATAATCACCACTGACAGTCAGTCNAAAAAGTGGAGTTTGGGCGGAAGCAGCCAAATTGAATCCATTGGGACGCAAAATCATCAATTGGACCTTGGGTTGCAGACAAAGAAATGGTATGTGGATATGCACGGAAGGTTTTTCGACTATGACAAATACCCCATAGACAGTCTTCGTCTCTTGGAAAAATATACCCTACAGGATGGCTCGATNGAGACACGCTCCAAATATCCCTGGAATCCCAAACTCCAAATGAGTGCCGGAACTACTGTCAAGTATAAGGTCAGTGCAGATAATTCACTGGTATTTAAATATGATTTGAGCAAAGAGTCTCTGGTGGACTATGGACCAGTCAAAAGACCTGCCTTCAAACCTTATGCGTTTGACGATCGTTTTTTGACCAGTCGGGAAGATATCTCCTTTATGTACGATGGACTCCTGTTTCATAAGTTGTATATAGAATTGAAATCATCCTATAACAGGTTTGGCCGCCAGGTAGACAACCTCTTGTTTCAGTTTCAGGAAAATCAATATGACGAGACACAAACCAAATCTGACACGACAAGATTCAGATCNTTTTTCAACAAGCTGAACCTCTCCATGAGGATAACCCCGCAACTGGAAGTATTAGGCGGTGTGAATCATACCTTTGATGCCGGAAAAGGAGGACGGATCAAGGTCGAAAACCCTAATGAACATGAAGCAATTATGTCAGAATGGGCCTATTTTTCAGAAGTCCGGTATTCATTGTTTAAACGCTTCACTTTTTCTTATTCGGGCAGGTTCCTGACCCATAGTGAATTTGGAAACAATTATACTTCTGGCATCAAGGCCAAGGCAGATCTNGGGAAAAATATCGTCCTCAGGGCATCTTATGCTCAGGGATATCGAAGTCCGGACCTAAAAGAACGTTATATAGAGTTTATTGATGTCAACCATAATATCATAGGCAATCCAAACCTTCAACCGGAAAAATCAAACGATATCCAGCTGACCATTCAATATAATCCTTATCAGTGGATGAATGCCAAACTAAATGCATTTCGAACTGAAATCAATGATAAAATTTCACTTTTTCAATATGCNCCCCTTAAATATAATTACAGCAACGTTGATATCTATACGGTTTCCGGTTTGAAGTGGGATATGAGCGGCTCATGGAAGCAGCTGAACTGGGCTTTAGGAGCATGTCTCGGATTCTGGAACACCATTATTGAGTCGGAGGAAAAGCCGTATAAAGGAAAGGTACTGGACTACAATGCTACTTTAAACTATACCATACCCAAAGTAAAAATTGCCGCCATGCTCAATTACAGGTACAATGGTCCTCAACCATTATTCAGTGTCGATTTTGGTGATGTCAATATATCAGAAATAAGTGCCGCGTCATTTTTGGATTTTACTCTCAATCGTTATTTTTGGAAAGAAAGGTTACAATTAGTCATTGGGTGTAAAAACATCCTGAACACAACTTATGCCTCAGTATCCGGCGCTGACAACACGGGTAGTCACAGAGTATCCGGCTTCCAGTTTATCAATCCGGGGCGTAACTATTTTGTAAAGCTTGGCATCAACTTGTGAAACCGCAATAAGCATCTTCTTACTAACCACCCGGATAAAGATTTAGCGAAAGTAACTGCTTAGCGTGTATCCGCAGTTACAAATTTGTTTTCACACTAATAGTACTTGCGTGATTTGTTTTCAAAACTGTTTGGGTTTTTGTTTTTGTCCGGCAAGAATAGCTATTTCTTCAATTCGTTTTAGTCGGGTTTCGGGTCGTTTCGCCAATACAATCCAACTTAACATCATCTTTTGGGACGATTTGCTTAAACCCTGAAAGTACGCCTTTGAACCTTTGTGTTTCCCAAATGCTTCGTTCAAATCGGCCGGAATGATGAGTTTTTCAACTTCATCCAGGATTGTCCACGAACCGTTTTGCTTTGCTATTTCAATACTTTCATACCCCGCGACTGTCATTAATCCCTGGTCAATAAGCTGTTGTACTTTCTCTTTATTTATTCTTGACCAGGTGCTTTTCTCTTTTCTTTTACTAAAAAATTGATGTGATGTCTCGTGATCTATTTTAATTTNTTTGCTGTCAATCCACCCGAAGCAGAGTGCAACATCAACAGCTTCGCTCCAGGTAATTGATTNTTTATCTGATGTCCTGGAATAAAAAACTAACCATACAGATTGTTTAGACAGATGGTTCTCGGTCAACCATTCTCTCCAATCTGCAAGGCTTTTAGGGTAAAATACCTCGGTTGTATTCATGATTATTTAGCGTCTGTTGGCTCCAACCCGACCGTCCATGTCGAAAAAAGTTCTTTGAGGCCAATCGATGTTGTGGCTTGTTTGATACCATGCTTTCGTACACATGGCACATCCATGTCCATAGATTCCCAATGGTTGCCGGAGGTTATATCCATTTTACTGTATCTGTTTATTATCTGCAAATGTATTCAGGCTTCTTCAGTGTTTGTCCATATGTTTGAGATTTTAACAACATTCCCAAATGTAAAAGGCCGGTATTGGGTAGATCTCTCCATACTTGATCTGTTCTTCAATCTTCAGATACGGACCAAACATACCAGAAAGATTTTATGCGCCCAATCCGGCGAATAAATATCTGGGGGATAATGAATAAATACCGAATTTCATCTCATCATCCGAAACTCCGCACTGACTTCCATTCGCAGTGTATCGCCATTCCACATACGTTGTAAGGACAATAACCTGTATCCTGTATGTGGAATATATGTGAGGAACTGGTCGTGGCGGTTGATCAAACTACGTCGGCGACTGCGCACCCGGATGTTGGACACCGTCCCTTTTTCCATGTTGACTTCGATGCTTTGCACCGGCAAATCTTCATCAAGCGCCCGGTATTGGTATCTGTCAGCATCGCCATAAACGCCGAAAACGGTATCTGCTTTATATTTGGGTATCCAGTCCGGATTGTTCAGGTTGAGTTTGTCCATAATTATGGTTTCACCGGCATTTAAGCTGTCGGTAAGCAAGAGCGTATCTGTCTGCCCGTTGATGGTAATGGTCTTGAATAAAGCCTTTTCGCTTCGTTCTCTTCTGTAATTATCCAAGATATAATCAGACACCTGAAAGAACGGGTTGGATGCCGCACCTGACTGTTTTACTTCCGTCTTGCAGCTTAGAAGGAGCAACGATACAATCACGGCAGGCCATCGCAACCAGATCAGTTCGGTTAGCCGGTTAATCATCGTACCAGATTTTGGCCGGTCATAATCTCCGGTTGCTTGATTCCCATAGAAAACAGGATGGTAGGAGCTACATCGGCCAGTCTCCCTTCACCTAGTGTAAGGCCCTGTGTATCATTTCCGACAAAGATGCATGGGACCGGATTCTTAGTATGGGCGGTATTGGGACTTCCATCCTCATTGATCATGTAATCACTGTTACCGTGATCGGCTATGATGATCATCCTGTAATCCAGTTCAAGGGCTTTTTCTGTGATTCTTCCCAGACATCCGTCCACCGTTTCCGCAGCCTTGACCGCGGCCTCAAAGACGCCGGTGCGCCNCACCATGTCGGTATTGGCAAAGTTGACACAGATGAAGTCCGGCTTTCTATCATCCATGGCGTCCAGGACTGCTTGACATATGCCCTGTGCGCTCATCTCCGGCTGCAGGTCGTAGGTAGCAACCTGGGGAGATGGAATCAATGTGCGGAATTCTCCGGAAAACGGCTCTTCCCTTCCGCCTGAAAAGAAAAAGGTGACGTGTGGGTATTTTTCAGTCTCTGCCGTGCGAAGTTGTGTCAGTCCGGCTTCAGAAACAATTTCGCCGAGGGTTTGGGTCAGATTATCCTTCTGGTAGATGATGTGGAGGTCTTTGTATTCCTCGTCATACTGCGTCATGGTAGTGAAATACAACTTCATCGGCATCAGCCCATAACTTTCCTGAGCATGTTGGGTCAGCACCTCTGTAAGCTGTCGTGGCCGATCGGTTCTGAAGTTGAGAAAAAGCACCGCATCGTCTTCACGGACAGTCGGCGCCTCACCGTGTCGTATTCCTTCAGCCATCCACGGCTCGATGAACTCGTCGGTTATATTAGCAATGTAACTACTCCGAACAAAGGCCAGCGGGTCCGGATTGTGGTCGCCAATTCCGTGGACAAGCAGGTCATAGGCTTTTTNTACACGCTCCCAACGATGATCCCGATCCATCGCATAATAGCGGCCGATGATGCTGGCAAGCCGGAAGGAAGTGTCCTTTGAAAACTCCAGGATATCGCGGATAAAGCCCTGCCCGGTTGTCGGACCGGTATCTCTGCCGTCGGTAAATGCGTGAATATATCCTTCCTGTACACCCATCTCAGAGAGCAAGTGGACAAAGGCGTTGAGGTGATTGATGTGCGCGTGGACACCGCCATCCGATGCAAGACAAAAGATGTGCAATGGCTTGTTTTGTCTGACACAATAATCGACCATATCAATGACGGCAGGATTATACCGAACTGCATCCTCGCGAATCTCCTTATTGATTCTGGCCAGTTCCTGATAGACCACACGGCCGGCGCCAATGTTGAGGTGGCCCACTTCCGAATTGCCCATCTGGCCCTCCGGTAGACCGACGTCTTCACCAAAGGTAATTAATGTCGAATGCGGATAGATAGTCCACAAGCGGTCAAAATTGGGTGTTTGGGCATTATAAATGGCATCGCTGGAATGCACCGGCCCGATGCCCCAGCCATCCAAAATGGTCAATATTGTTTTCTTTCCTTCCATGATGTAAAAATAATCAGCTTTTATCAGAAACTGTCAAATCCACTAAAATTGGCCGGATTTTGCAGTAAAAATATTGCGTCATCTGTGATGAGGCGGGATGGCGGATGTTATTCATGATTGTAGAATTATAACATGGCTCCGGGAAAATATTACCTAATTATTGTTCTTGAGTCTGTACCCTAAATACAGGGATCCAATGATTGATTTGCAATATCAAAACAAAGCAACATCTTCTCCCGGGACCTTCGCGCCATCGAATATTTTCCTAAAAATTTCCACTTGTTCAATAAAACAAAGTTTTCTCCTATTATAATATTGGCATAAAATTTGTGTTATATATCTAAAGAGAATCACAAAAAATGGTTAGAACACTTGCTTTGTTTTATTTTTTGCTCCTGACTACACTTGTGTTCGGGCAGCAGCGTATCACGACTGCCATCAGGAATGGTGATGCTAAGGCCCTGTCCGGTTTTTTAATAAGCAAGTTGAATTGACTTTTGATGATCGGGGAGATCTTATGACTCGCGCCGAAGCAGAAAGGATGCTCGAGTCTTTCTTCAAGACCAACAAGGTCATTTCCTATACCCCATCTCACTCCGGAAAAGCCCCCGATCATTCCGGCAGTTATACCCTTGGTAATATCAGAACAGAAAACCGTCACTTCAGGATATTCATTAAGTTCCGTCCAGGCTTAGGTTTGGATTCCATCAGAGAGGTCCGCATCAATTCCTTGTGACAAAAACGAGGCCTTCCACTACTTAAATAACTATTTCAGGTAATTGGTTTTTCACGATGCTCTCAAAAATGCAGCTGTAATACCCGAAGACTCTGAGATTTGATTAATAAAGGATTTGGGTTTAAGCTGGGTTTTACCACATCATTTGACCACTTCATTGCCTAAGTGGCCCAAACAGAAATCCGGGCAGCTCAATGACGTCAAGGGATGGGTTATCATTCGTCTGGTTTCGGACATACGTTCAGAAATGAGGAAATATAACTGGTTGGCCCTGTATTTTTTGATCCCAAAAAAGTATAAATATTAACGAATCTTAATCAAATGTTCATGCGGCTATAAACAACTCTTGAACAACAAAGAATATGCTATAAAAACAAATATTCCATCATGGGTATATGTCAATTTTTTACAGATTCCTATACATTTTTAAAAAAGACAACACGATTGGAACTTTTGACCTCGAATTTCAATTTGATATTATAATGATATCATTTTAATAATCTATCACTAAATAAACATTTGAAACCATGAAAGGCGAATATTATATAAAGCCCAAGAACGGATTCCTGTTCCTGTTGATTTTGTTCCTATTGTTGGGAGCGACAATACTACTTCCTGTCATGTTCGGTGATTCTGCCATTTCATTATTTGCTATTGTTCCGGGCATATTGTTTTTGCTTGTCCTGCCGGGATTTAAGGTCATTTACCCTAATGAAGCAATTGCATTTACNTTTTTTGGGAAGTATGCAGGGACCGCCAAGGAGAACGGNTTTTTTTGGGTCAACCCGTTTTACTTGAGTAAAAAGCTCACACTACGNGCGCGCAACCTGAATGGAGACAGACTAAAAGTCAATGACGGGGTCGGCAATCCAATTGAAATTGCTGCTGTTATTGTATGGCAAGTGGCTGATACTTTCAAAGCCGCATTCGAAGTAGACAATTATGTCAATTATGTCATGGTCCAAAGTGAAGCCGCTGTACGNGTTCTGGCAAACAAATATCCATATGACCAGTTTGAGGACGAAAACGCTCAATTAACACTACTTTCCGGAGCAGAAAAGGTCAATGACGAACTTGAGCGAGCCTTGCACGAGAGGCTGGACCAGGCCGGCATCAGAATCATAGAAGCAAGAATCAGCCACCTTGCCTATGCTCCGGAGATAGCGGGAGCTATGTTGCAGCGACAACAGGCGATTGCCATTGTTGCCGCAAGGCANAAAATTGTAGAAGGAGCTGTTGGTATGGTAGATTTGGCGCTAACCAAGATTAAGGAGGGCAGCATTATTGACCTGGACGATCATACGAAAGCCGCGATGGTCAGCAACCTGATGGTCGTTTTGTGTTCCGACCGTGCCGCTCAGCCTATCATCAATACAGGCACGCTGAATCATTGATTTTAACCATACCCCAGCCCGGCAATGCCTTTAGAAGGCAGCGCCTTCTATGCAAATATCATGGCGCTTTACCATGGTATTGCCGGGTTAAATAAAATTCAGATCTTGAGTAAAAAGCCATTCATATTAAGGATAGATAAGCATACGCAAAAGCTTCTGGANAAATGGGCTGCGGACGAATTCCGTAGCCTAAACGGCCAGATCGAATATCTGTTGCATAGAGCNCTGGTCCTGTCACATCGTTGGAAGGAAGAAGAGATTCCCCCTGANAAAGAAGAGCCAACCAACGACAATTCAAATTGTGATTAACTGTCCATGGCGTAAGAGTTCGTCTGGGAGAATTCCCGGTTTCCTATATTCACAAGGGCGGGGAAGAGGTTGTTGAGCGGTAGTTTCGAAGTGGGTAGATAAATAATAATCACTTCGCCTGATGCAATGGAGCTTCTGCAGAGAATGCTCCAAAAAAATGTCATTTCGAGGTGGTTTTTACAATGAAATTATACAGAGATCCGGTATCCACTGATATTCAGCCTATTAATCATCTACCTAGTTCGCTTTTTGCAAGTCTTTACCAACCACCTTGCCGTATTTCGTTGACTTTGAGGGCAAAAAACCCACTAAATATTTACAAGCTGGAATTACCGGACCTTGACAAACCTTGCATTGCCGAGATTTTTTCNCTCTTTATTCCTGACGAGCAGGAAGTAAATACCTTCGGACAACCNCCCGGTATCTATTGGCTTTATGACGTCACCTGTCATAACAACTTTTCCCGTAATATCTATAATGCGGTATGTGGCATTATCGGACATTTNTTCACTTGCGCCTATATTAAGTACACTTGAGACAGGATTGGGAAAAACATAAAAACCAGTTGCTTTGGACTGTGTCGTGGAAGATGTTTTCCAGGCATCTTGAAATTTTGCCCGAATCATGGGAATGCCCTTGAGCAGCGGCGATGCTGTCAGCTCGGTCATCGGTTTCCAATCTCCGGTCGACTTGTAATAGGTCAAGGCTTCTCCTCCCTGATAATTCCTGTCAAACCCGACCGGGATAAATTGCCCGGTGGAAGAAACAGAAAATTGTTGCCAGCCTATGTAAAAATCACCCGGTGGAATATAGAGTGGCAAAGGCTCCTGGGTCAGATCATTGACCAGGGGATAGGTTGTAAATCCCTGAAGCGTATCGTAGTATGTATCCGCATAGACCGGACGTTGCAGCTGATAGTAATAATCCGGCTCTTCTTTCAAGCTGCCGACCCAGATCTTAAGATTGAACAACTGATGGGAGACATCATCATATAATCTAGGAAAATGAAATTGAACGGCACGAAGTGTATCTCCTGTATTTAAGCGAAACTTGACCGCAATCTGTGATTTTACACTGTTGTTGGCCTCGGCGGCGATGTTGAGNNTTTCAGCACTGCCATCATCGTATGCCAGAACATATCCGACTTCTGCTTCGGAAGTGACGGTATTGTTTTCTTCGAGAAAGGATACTTCCTGGTCCTGATCAAAATGGTATTTAGTCCTGAAAATCAAAGGCAATTGACCTGCGGGAACAGAAGCCACAGAAGCGGCAATCGATTGTGGGTCGAAGGGATTGTCAAAAGCATTGAAGCCGGCGGGTGGGTTCAGCTGTGGCACTGTATTGACAAGCTGTCCATTGTATATTTCCGTACCAGTAGTTATTTCCTGTATTTCCAGCCGTGGATTACCCAAATCTTCAGCAACTTCCAGGAAATGATTGTAGAGCCTGATTTTTGTTGTATCTGCCAACTCCTTATCCTCGAAACCGGCCAGTTGCCGGTAAGGTATCGCCGAATAAGTCTTCAATATCCTGTTGGGTGGATCTGTAAAGGCGATATCCTGTTGGTTAAGGCCCGGCAACTGATTGGCGATAAGTTTGACATAATCCAGGTGCCATGTACTATATACCCCAAGCCGGTAATTGTAATTAACAAACCTAAACTGAAATCCCCTGTAAAAATATTTTGGATCGACCTGGACACTGTAATATTCAAAAGGCGGAACATAAGAGGATGGAAAGGAAGGATCAATACCTTTGTATGCTACAATCCTTTCCCATTGACCTGATTTGTTTTTAAACTCCAACTCAATGCTATCACGCAGCTGATGATTATACGTCTTACCTTTGGGTTGCAGATAATAGCTCAGAAAAACCGGTTCAGAATGTTGTACTCCACTTAGATCAANAAATGTGGAAGTGAGGTAGTCGGCCCGACCGAATCCACCACCATAAGGGCTTCCATTGCTGTTCAACCCGTCAAATGTTGCAACACCCACACTTGGAGGATTGTCGCCCATTGTATTGTTGATGAATACATTTTTGTCGACCCATCTTCGTTGATCAGGATACTTGTCGTTGTAGGCAAAATCATCGAAGAATGGCAATCCTCTCGGCTCCACAACCGACAATGCAACCCTATATTTCAGGGAGTTGCCGGAAAAGGACGAATAGTCAAAGGTGTATTCATAATCCCCTAATTCTGCGTTTTGTTCTGCAATAAATACAATGCAATTCTCCGTTATTTTCACATCAATACCAGGATTGACGGAGGCTTGATCAAGGATCAGTGTATCAAAGGTTCCTATCTCCGGACGATTGATGCAGAGTGTCTGACTATCGGAGGGTATGACAACCACTCTACTGTCACTGATTAAATTTCTCTGTCCTGATACTTGCTTTTCTGGGAACAGAACAGGGTTTTCGGTCAATCCATAATAGACGACCTGAGCGCCGCTACTTACACCGGTCAGCAATATCCATAAGAAAAAGAAAATCCTCAGTGAAAAACGATTCATTCGATATTTTTTATTTAAAAACGAAATGTCTGTCTTATTTGTTGCTATTCATCTTCATCAGGCGGGCATCCGGGAGGACGTGAATCACTCAGATCGACGATGATTGTTGTCCCTCTGTCGATCTTCACACCTGGAGTATATGCCGGTTCCTGTGCCACTATATATTTGCCTGATGTGCCGGAACGTCCGGACAATTCAAAATTATTTCCTAAAGAAAACCTTGCCTCATCAAACTCTTGACAGATAAGATCCGGCACCTCCATCTGCCCTCCCTGGTTGGTGGATACGATAAACTTCAATTTGGCGCCTTTGGGAAGATTGACATTGTCCCGTACTCCCCTCGCATCAATGATTGTATCATTATTGTATATCACCCGGAGGATACAGCCCGGCTCCCCGGCATCATACAATTGGCCTACAACTGCCGATTGTATCTCGTACCCCTCCATCAAAACCTTTCTTTTCAATTCGAAATTCTTTCCGTACAATGCAGNGAGTGAACCGATGGGCGCCATGTCCGGCATATACTTGGATAGCGTGACATAAATCTTTCTACCCTCCTTGGCAAAGGTTCCCTTTTCTGGATTTTGTGCAAGAACAATACCGCCCTTTTGTCCGACGATAAAAACCGAATCGGTGACAACTACCTCAAATCCATCTTCTTCAGCTTGCCGTTTTGCCAACTCGACCTGAAGCCCATTTAGTCCGGATATCGGGATTTTCTCTCCATGGTGGGTATATAGACCTAAAAAGAAAAAAATCAGCCCTGTCAGCAGACCAACAGCCAGAATCATCAAACCAACATGAGTCCAGAAATACTTCGACCGGAACATAATACAACGATGTTACCACATTATAACGCTAACGTAAGTCAGTCAATGTGGATTTTACCCGGCAAATATAGTTGATTAGATTTTGACGAGCCTTTTTGGCAATATAATTTCCCGATTGTACCACAATCAGATAGACGCCTGAAGACAAAGAAGTCAGGTCTATGCGGTTCCCCAAATTTAATTGGGCCTTAAACGGTCTCATCACTGATACTCCACGGATGTCTAAGATCTGAATCTCCACATCCTCCTTCAGGTCCATTCCAACACATTTCAAATCTATCAGTCCGGAAGTAGGATTGGGCGCCAGATCAACCATGGCATCCATATTGATATGAGATGTTCCGGATGGATAACTTTCCCGGATATCGATTATAAAATTCTCCGGTCCTATGAAGAGATTGGAAACATCAGACACCAGAAAGGCAAATCCATCTTCTCCTTGATAATCCAATTCCTCTGCAGAGAAAACAAATTTTCCGGCATCGACATTTTCCTGAGTAAATGTATCTCCTTTTAAGCGTGCGTTATCCAGATACAAGGCGCCGTCTTCCGGCTCTGAAAGCAGGGTATATTTCAGTGATTCGTTCTGATTCAATTCTGATACGTAGTACAAATCTTCATGTAAGGCCGGCTTTTTCTCATTAGTCTTGACTTTTAAGATCTTATTATTGATCTGATGTAGTGCGCTGTTTGACAATTCGGACACTGTCCTGAAAATATTCATTGCCGTCCAGCGACCATAACCGCATTCCCCCAAAGAGCGGACCCGCCAATAGTAGATGGTCGCTTTATTGAGTTCTATTTCGGATAAATACTCCTCTGAGTCTATTGACACATTCAGGATCAGAGATGAAAAGGCCGGATCCGTCGCCAATTGTAATTGATAGCCATGGGTATTTTCCACGGGATCCCAGGCAAAAACCGGATGAAGCGTTACGTACTGATCGTTGGCAACCGGACTGATGGTTCCGGAAATGTTTTGATCGTTGTCCGCAATGGTCAATGTAACTGTTCTGAAAAGTGTATCGCCTTGATCTGAAGTAGCCATAAACCGGATCTGATAGGTTCCGGCATCTATGACATCCGGCACATCGACGTCCAGGGTCATTGTCTCTCCCGGCAGAAATTCTCTTTNTAGAGGAATAACCTTAAAAGCAGGGTGTCCTGAATCAAACACCGAAATTTTTACAGGAGAATTAAAGGCTTTCCAGCTGACAGACTTTACAGTAAGCGTGTAAATACTGTTTTTGCACAAGGATATATCATGGGGCAGGATATCCAGACTATAACCCGCTTCTGAAGGTTGCACTATTTTCAAGGGTTTTCCGGAAAGGTCCAGAAAGATGTTGTCAGCTGCCTTTACCTTAAATCTTGCACGTCCTGAAGTCCTGGGCATCATTACCGATTCTCTGCCGTCATTCGGGGTATTGGCAACCAATGTATCAGACCATGTATTGCCATTGGTAGTGCTAAAGAGAATATTTACATTTTTGCAACTGACCGGAAATTGATCTGTATTAGCGACATCCCAGGTAATCTCAACATACTGTCCCAAAGTAAAACTAGTATCTGTCTGGGCATCCGGAAATGTCACCTTAAAGGGTCCTGCCTGATCCGTTACATCGAACTTATAGGACACGATAGCCTGNNAAATTTCAACATTTGGATTATTGTCGCGCACGGTCATTTTGAAATTCATCTCCCTTGACACCTCGGGCAAGCGCTCGCGAATGGAATTAATTCCGGAATTAATTGTGGACAAGGAAGGGAATAACCTGTACCCTACACCACCAGGAGCCTGAGACACAAACAAGGGTCCTGTTTCAAAATTGGTCTNTGGAACCCCCTCGCCCAGATCGTATTGTTCCCAGTTGAATGTAAGATTCTTATCGTCATCTGTCGCCCCTCCCTCCAGTTCGAATGGAGTAAGGATTGGAATTGTTTTGTCTTCGGGCATTGAAAGGTAGCCTACGGGTGTATGATTGATATCCGGCCCCCATGTTCCGCATTTGTTCTCTATTTCCTTGACATAACGACTGACTTCAATAATATTTGCTACATGAAAATAATCCACTCTCTCGCCGACATTATCTGATCCACAATTGTCTCCATATGACAGTATCGTCTNCCCGGCTCCCGGTTCGAAAGAAGAAAACGGGTTATACTGGGTACTTCCATTACAAGCATTGAAGGTGTGACCGCCACTGAATTGATGTCCCACTTCATGCTTAAAAGTCGTAAAGAAATAGTCGCTATCATTGGTCCTACAGGATACACCACGCGCCTTGGTATCACTGACACAGGTACGCCCCCACACGACACCGCCCACATCGCTGCACCCTCGTGTAAACACTTGTGCCAGATCATACGATGAATTATCAATCAGGCTATCCAAGAAATCCTGATTCTGCTGCAACAATTCCAACCCCTTCGTCTCATTGACAAAATAGTCGGTATGGGGATCCAGATTAAACAATTGGGATGTTCCGTCAAGCAAATTGAGCTTAATGCCAAAATCTACGTTGTAGCGATAGTTGAGAAGATTAAGTACTTCAACGACACTGGCCATAACCTGACCCTCCGACCGACCCACCTGATCGGCATATCCCGAAGTACAGCTGATTGCAATGGTAAAGTTGCGCATTCTTTTGTCATCACTCCGCAAATTGACTGTCTCGTTCCTTTTAATCTCATTCAGGTGGGTTTCTGTTCCACAACCGGCAAGAAGACTAAAGTCGAGCATGGACAATTTTCGCCCCAAATCATATACAACATACATATCTTGTTCAACAGCACCCGGCCTAATCATGATCTGTTTTCCATTCAATTCGAATACTCCATAGAACCCTGTCGGACTAATACCGGCTCTTCCTGACATTGGTGTCGCCTCGGTCGAAAATGCTTTAAATGTCCTAATCTCCTTGAATTTTTGCTGATCCCTTACTCCCATGACAGGGTCGTAAACGAAGTGAACTTTTACTTCAGCACCATCCATACCAATTGGTAAGGTTACTTGTACAACTTCTGATCCGGAAACACTCTCCAGCGTGGTATGAAGGAAGGAGGCTTTGTAAAACCTGGCATCCTGTGGCAAAAGCAACATGGACGAAATCTCTGCTTTTTGTTCTGAGGATGGGTTTGCTGTCTGCCAGTTTATATTGATTTGTGCGCGGCTTGTCGTATATAAAGAAATGAATAGTAAGTTAAATGCAAGAAGTCTGATGATCTTCATACTATGTTCGGTTTTTAATTAAAAATGGAGCGATTCAGAAAAAACAGAGGCTTTCCCGAAAACGCCCTCCTTCCAAGGAATCCGAAAAAGCCTCTGATGACATACTGGTTTGAATAAAATTTACTGCTTGATTATTTNTTGCATTGCATGGTAATTTCCTGAATAAATGCCGGCAAAATAGACTCCTGCAGACATCCTGCCAAGATCAAGTACAACCCTATCCGTATTGGCAGGAATCGGTTTCTGCATTACAACTTTACCTGCAATATCAGTTACTGTCAACTTACCTGTTTCCAGGATTTTGATGTCTGAAAGGTCAATATTCACCTCACCATTTGTAGGATTCGGATAGAATTTGATCAATTTAGAAATATCCTTATTGATCGGCTTTGTTGATACAGTATGTGTTTTACTCAGGTCTATATTAAATTGTTCCGGTGCCAAATAAGCAAACTTATCATTACGCACCAGGAAGTCGACCTTGTCTGTTCCTTCATATTCGGAATCATAGGGTACGTATTGTACCCNCCAGTCGTTCAGGTGGCCTTGAGTAAACCGATCACCCTTTTGAATTTCCTGTCCGTATAGTGTGAAATATCCATGTGCCGGTTCTGATAGCATGATGTACCAGATATTTCCATCACCGGTATTTTCACAGGTGTACAGCAAATCTTTATTTTCCAGAACCTGACTATGGTCAGAATTAACCTTGAACAAATTATTGTTGACTTTGATGATAGGCGGTGTGGTAACACTTGCACAAAGGTCAAAATCAATATTGTTGATCTTTCCGGAGGATCCCCCTCTGATAGTTGTGACTCGAATGGACCAATTGCCTTGTACCGGCTCGCCATTAAACGCTGAAAGTTCCTCTTCGGGTTTGAATGTCTTATTTGCTTTGATCAAACCGCAATTGATTTCCAGTGGTGACACATCGTCAAAAGTTGTGTAAAGCCCTGAAATACCTGCACATCTGCCTGTCATTAAGTTAATTTCCTTGCCACTTGGTGACCTTGCGGAAATCTTCAGTTTTGAAATATCGGAGTGGCTGATATCAATATTTTTGACATTGATATCGGCAACCACACCTGTGCTGTTGCTTATGTCAAAGAGAACATCCACCGGCGGAGCTGTGACATTGCTCGATATCGCCTTTGGAAGGCCCAGAGCATTGATTGTATTGCATTCAAACAGTATGGTCTGAAAGGTATTGTATTCCGACCATGGGCCATCATAACATCTGTTACTTGCCCTTACCCTCCAGTAATAGATGGCGCCAGGAGGAAGTACCACCTGAGGCTCTATTGCAATAGCCGTGCCGGTGTAGGTATGTAGTATGTTTTCAAATTTGGAATCGGAAGCCAACTGGAACTCATATCGATCTGCACCCGGTATAATATTCCAGGCGAAGGACGGAACCTGTGACTCATTCGTGTTACCCGGCAAAGGATTGACAGCCCCGGTAAATTCCAGTTTTGAAGGTAAAATTTCCACTTCCATATATCGCCATATCGTATCCTGACCCTCTGCTGTAGCTATCATTCTGATGGTATAGAAACCGGCATCCGTCACATCTCTGGTGTCGATTGAAAGCGTCAGCGTTTCTCCCGGATTCATGATCTCCTTGTCTAGCTTAATAATCGTGTTGGAAGGCCATCCGTCAACCAATTCCACTTTTATCGGTTTATCAAATCCTTTCCAGGAAATACCTTTAATCAGGAAGTTTTGCGGTTCGAACGGGCATAATAGTGCATTATGAGGATATATATCATAGGAGAACCCCGCGCTATCCGGTTCCACGACACGCAAGGTCTTTCTGGACATGTCGAGGAAGATACTGCCGTGTCCCTTAATCTTAAATCGACTGTTTTGAGCTTTTTGGGGAATTGTTACATATTCAGCACCATCATTGGGTGTACCTATAACTAAAGTATCCTTGTAGTTCACTCNCCCATCAGTAGAATAAAAAATGTCCACAAATTTGGTGTTCACAGGTTCTTTATCCGTATTGGCAACATCCCACTTCACTTCGAAGTATTGACCTACAGTAAGGACAGAATCGGTGTTTTTGTTGGNGAAGCTGAATTTGAAGGGTCCTGCGTTTGAATCAACCCTGAATTTAAAGTCAGCTGTAGCCACTGCGCCCGCATTTGGATTATAATCCCTTACTACGAATTTCCAGTTCATTTCTCTTGTGGCTTCAGGTAATCTATCAGCGATATCAAACACTTCATTTACGATATTATTCAGTCGCGGAATCAGCCTGGTACTATTATTGGTTAATGGCGGATAGGTTCGGTTGAGCGGGCCTGATTCAAAATTCGTTCCCAATGGTTCACCATTTCCTTGATCAAATTCCTCCCAGATGTAATAAAGCTTATCCTGATCCTGATCTGTCGCGCTTCCAATAAGTTCGTACGGTGTAAGTTTGGGTATAGTCAGAAGATCCGAATTGTATTTTGGCAGGATGATTTCAGGCATATGATTGACATCTTCGGCAAAAGTTCCGCATTCGGGATATGCTTGATGATGGCCGCGTACATGCAAAATACTGATCACATGAAAGTAGTCATCAGCTCCGCCGGCTATATTGTCAGGGCCACAAGCCCCGGNGTATGCCATAATAGTGCTTCCACTGCCTGGCTCATATGCTCCCTGAGATGCCTGTTGGGTGGAGCCATTGCATGAGTTGAATGTGTGGCTGGCACTGAATTGGTGTCCCATCTCATGTTTCACTGTTTGAAGAAAGTAGCTTACATTGGCTGGTCCACAACTGATCCNCCGTGCCTTAGACTGATTATTACAGGCAGAACCGCTCACGACACCACCCACATCAACACAATACTGTGTCCAGGTCTGGCCGAAATCATAGTCCTTATTCGCCAATTTCATCTGAANAAATTCCTGACTCGAGTACAGTAACTGGCCACCATTGTTTTGTTGTTTGAAGAAGTCGTCTTCGGGTGTCATGTTAAACAGGTTGGTGGTATTACTAATCAGGTCAAGGTGCATTGCATGATCCTTGTTGTATCTGAGATTGACCTGATTGATAACCTGGGTTACCCTCGCAAGTACTTGCTCTACAGTGGTCAGTCCAATCTCAGCAGCAAAGCTTGATGTTGTGGCAATACCTACCCTGAAGTGCTGCATCTTAACTTCCACTGCCCTTGTCTCAATTTTATCCTCCATTGAGGAAGTTTCAACTTTCTTCACTTCAGCAAAATCAGCACCACAGGCCATTGGCTTAAACATATCAACAGCATTTATTCCATCAACCAGTCTAAAGACAGAGTATAAAGAACGATCGTTCCTGTTGACCTTATTGATGAGTACTTCCTTACCGTTGATATCCAGAACACCATAAAAACCTTCCGNGGAAGTGCCGATACGGCCTGCCAGGCNCCCGGTCTCCTTTGAGATGACCTTGTAGGTTCTGATATTGGGATATCTTGCCTGCAATTCTGCTTCCATTACAGGATCTGAGACAACGGTATAAAGTTGCGTTTTCCCATCCGGCATTGGCATTTCCATATCAAAACCAACTTTTGCGGATACAGGAATATTCAAAAGAGACTGATTGAGTTCATTGAAATCTACTTTAAAAAGGTTTTCCAGGGGGACATTCTCATCACTAGCCCAACTGCGTCCCATTGCCACTTCCTTGGAAACAGGCTGCCAGCCTATCTGTTGTGCCGAAATTTTGGAAAAAAGGCTAAGTGAAAGAAATAATAGGAAAAATCTTTTCATGTGAAATGTAATTTAAAATGAATAAAAGTTTAGTCAATTCAATAAGTTGTGTGGCGGCAAAAAACAACTGTTTTTACAAAAGGAGTTATCAGTTATTTCATTTTGACAAACGAGGTACAAAAATAGCTTTTATTTGGAATCTTTCTTAATTAAACCCTTTTAATTAGGCGGGTTTAGTGTTAATTTTTNTATAAATTTACCTAAAACATAATAGCCAATAAATGCTGTTATTATTCCAAGTATATTAGCCAGCATATCTGCCATTTCAAAGGCACGACTGGGCTGCAGCAAATGTTGTATTACTTCCATTATTGATGCATATACCAATAATTCAACGAATAAGATCCTGCGTTTGCTGCGATCTTCCCATCTGTAGCCCAGTAAAAATCCGGCTGCCAGAANAANAAAGGAGAGAAAATGAATGGTTTTATCAATTGGAATATTAAGTCGCCACCGAACGACCGGAATACTCTTGCCCGGCAATAGCATTAAAATAGTCAGGGTGATGATCCATACACGGGCCAGCACCCTGAATAATCGATGTCTATCAATATGTAATTTTGCCATCAACCAATCAATGCCTCATAGGCATCGCTGTCTAGCANGGAGTCCAGCTCGGAAGGGTTTGCTATTTCAATTTTTACAATCCATCCTTTGTCATAAGGAGAGGAATTAATGAGGCTGGGATCGTCGTCTCCGCTTTCAGTTATTGCGGGATTGACCTCCAGGATCTTTCCTGTAACCGGCANAAAGAGATCTGACGTGGTCTTGACCGCTTCCACGGCGCCAAAAACCTCATCTTTTGCAATAGTCTGTCCAACGGTGTCAATATCGACATACACCAAATCGCCTAACTCTCCCTGAGCAAAATCAGTGATACCCACGGTGCCAATATTTCCGTCAACCCTGATCCATTCATGCTCTTTACTGTACTTTAATTCCTTAGGAACGTTGCTCATAGTCTGATCTTTTAGCTTTTTGATTATTGATAAATTCTTTTACATTGTCAAAAGTGATGGATTTAGGTCTTTCGATAGGCAAGCCTAAGGCTCTTGACCAACACAGCTGTGCAAGTACACCCATTGCGCGGCTGACACCAAANNGCGCGGTATAGAAACTGCTTTCCGTAAGACCATAGTGAATCAGAATCGAGCCACTGTGTGCATCGACATTGGGCCAAGGATTGGTCACCTTTCCCAGTCCGCGAAGAATTTCCGGGACAACATCGAAGACTTTCCATACGATATTTACATAATCATCATCCGGCATATATCTTTCAGCAAACCTCTTCTGCTCCATAAATCTCGGATCCGGCTTGCGCAATACGGCATGTCCATATCCCGGCACCACCTGTCCTGCCGCTAGCGTTGTATTGACATAATCGGCTATCTGTTCCTTTGTAGGCTTCTTGGTTCCTATTTTCTCCACCATCTCATTGATCCAGTTGACCACTTCCTGATTGGCAAGACCATGCAGTGGCCCAGCCAAAGCATTAAGCCNCCCACTCAGTGAAAGATAGGCATCGCTCAAGGTTGATCCTACCAGGTGCGTTGCATGTGCGCTTGCATTTCCACCTTCGTGATCGGCATGAATAGTCAGGTAAAGTCGCATCAGGCTCTTAAAGTCATCCCTTTCAAATCCAAGCATATGCGCAAAATTAGCAGCCCAGTCGAGTCCCTTTTTCGATGGTATATGTTCATTGTTCCTGAATACCTTTCTGTAAATATATGCTGCGATATGGGGCAGCCGGGCTATCAGATTCATCGTGTCCTCATACGTTGCATCCCAGTAGTCCGCTTTACTAAAACCTTCATCATATCGCTTTGCGAATATGCTGTACGGTTGCATTGCCAAAACACCTATACTGAACATGGTCATTGGATGTACGTCATTGCCACAGGCATCAAGTATGGCAAACACTTCATCAGGCACCTGTGATCTTCTTTCCCATTCCTTACTTAGCCACTCAACCTGGTCCCGCGAGGGTATATCACCGGTTAACATAAGCCAAAACAAGCCTTCCGGAAGCGGCTCAGAATCTCCTTCAATCTTAGGCAATAATTCTATCAGCTGTGGTATCGAATACCCTCTGAAACGAATTCCCTCTTCAGCATCAAGTAATGAAGTCTCCCACAACATTGACTTGATACTCCTCATCCCTCCTACAAGCTGACTGATCTTCACTTCGGCAATTTTCATTTCGCCNNGTCTTTCTTTTATGACGGTTTTCAACTCATCTCTGACAGGAAACGCTTTTGTCTTAAAAAGCTCCTTCAATGGATCCATATAATGTATAATCTTTTAGACCTGAAACAAAGTCATTAAACGCCATTTCGGTCTTTATTGTTTAATTATTGAAGTCGCTAAGATACAACTTTTAGCATTATTTACTAATGTTTCTAATCCCCCAAAATCCAGTAATCTTTTAGTTCTTCGGACAAGAATGAAATGAATGTCGTGCATCATTGGATGATCGGGTCAGCGGCCCAAATCATCCCGACGGATTGAGGACAACGAGGCCTTTATATAATGGGGCTTACGGAATGAACTTCCTATTGTTTGCCAGAAACCCGGGTTAAATATAGCGCCGTCATTTTATTACCTCCGGAATTGACAACCTGGAATGCCTGATTATTCTTCTTATTTCTTTTCCAGCTGCTGCATTTCCACGAGTTTCCTATAATATCCGCCCTTTTGCATCAATTCCTGATGGGTTCCCCTTTCAGCAATACTGCCTCTCTGCAGGACAATGATCTCATCGGCATGACTGATGGTGCTAAGTCGATGGGCGATAATGATTCCGGTCCTGTTATGTGTCAATCGATTGATTGCATCCTGCACCAATCGTTCACTTTCCGTATCCAGGGCGGAGGTGGCTTCGTCCATGATTATGATCGGTGCGTCCTTCAGAATTGCGCGGGCGATAGTAAGGCGTTGCCGCTGGCCACCACTGAGGCGCATGCCCCGATCACCAATAATAGTCTGATAACCATCTTCCAATTGTTCAATGAAGGCATGGGCATTGGCCACCTTTGCAGCTTCCATGACACGTTCCAATGAAACATCATCCATACCGAATGCTATATTATTGAATACTGTATCGTTGAACAGAATCGCTTCCTGTGTGACCATCGACATCTGCTTGCGCAATGAATCCATCGTGATATCCCGAATATCCATTCCATCCATAAGGACGCGACCGTTTGTCACATCATAGAATCTCGGGATAAGATCAGCCACCGTTGATTTCCCGGCTCCGCTCTCACCAACCAGCGCTATCGTCTTCCCTTTGGGAATGTTGAGGCAGAAGTCATTCAATACCACCGTCTCTCCCGAATATCTGAAACCAACGTGTTCAAACCGGATTCCTTCCTTAAATCCATCTATTGCAACGGCTCCCGGCCTATTTTGGATTGTATCTTTCTGTTCCAGAATTTCGAATACCCTCGCTCCGGAGACCATTCCTCTTTGAAGATTGGCATATGCCTGGCCAATATTCTTAGCGGGGTTCAGAATGGAGAAATATAACCCCAAATACCCCAGAAACATGGATGCCGTCAATTCTCCTTGACCTGCAAGTACCAGATGTCCTCCATAAATGATGATTACTGCAATCACACCTACCCCCAATACTTCAGACAAGGGAGAAGCCAGCTCCTTATTGGTGGCGATCCTCTTTGCAACACGTGTATACTTGTCATTGAGCATCCTGTATTGTCTTTGTACAAATCCTTCGGCGTTGAAGACTTTAATCACACGGTTACCTGAAATCATTTCATCAGTATAGGACATAAGGCTACCTAACAAACTCTGGCTCTCAACAGATTTCTTTCTTAGCCNCCTGGAAATTTTATTAATGGCTATCCCCGATAATGGAAAAAACAAAAGGGTGAAGAAGGTCAGTTCGCGAGAAATGATAAATAATGCGGTGAAGGTCAAAATGATTGCAAAAGGATCTCTGAACAATACCTGAATGGAAGTGACCACGGTGTTCTCTATTTCTCCCACATCATTGCTAAGGGTCGATAACAAGCNGCCTTNTTGTCTATTATGATAAAAACCCACGGATGTATTGGTCAACTTTTCAAACAATTGATTCCTTATTTTCCGGACCAAATTGACCCTCATTCTGGCTAAAACCTTTTGGCTCATAAACCCAANAAAGTTTTTCANGGAAGTTACCGTCAATAATATGAGTGTGATATAGGCAAGCAGTTTAAATTTTTGATTTTCGCCAGCACTGAACTGCCAGGCATAATATTTGAATAAATCCTGAAGATAGGACGCACTGAATGAAAATGCCGGAAAAGACGATGGTTCACTGATAGGATTTTCCTGGAACAAGAAATCCAGCAGCGGGATAATCATGACAAAATTCAACAAGCCGAATATCGTAANAAAGAAAACATAGATAATGTACTCCGGAATATAATGATGATACGGCCGGGAAAATCTCAATAGTTTTAAAAATAAATTCATCCGCTATTTATTCCATCAGAATAGTAATATTCAGAATAGTAGGCGTAAAAATACTAATTTGTCGTCATTCGTTACATTTCAAAAACAGAACGGCAAAAAGACCTGCCAAAAAGGCTGTACTTCGGGCTTCCAGAGGTCAAAATACAACCGAAATTTGAAGTGGGGTGGTGAAAAACGAAGTGGGTAGGAAATTAATAGACGGAAATATACACCAGAACTCAATTGGTAAAAATCTGCTAAAAAATTCCGTCACTTTTAAATCTTTTGTTAGAGTATATAGATTCTGAAGTGTTGTGGCTTACACATTATCACCTATTAGGCATCTACCTACTTCGTGATAAAATTCAATTCTAATAACATCCTCAAAAACAAGCCCTTCACAAAATTTACAAAATACGGCATCTATATACGCTCAAGCTTTTCCAAACCTTTTGATTAATTCTCCAAAAANAGTGAGTTGGTCATCGGTCATGCACCTTTTTGGCAGCATGGATGTCAATTCCTTTGTATGAAAAATAAAGATATAATCATCGTTCTGGCTGATATTATACCTGGTCGACCACTGTACTTCAGACTCAGCGATAGTCGTTTTTACCATATATCGGTCTGCAAAAATATGATATTCAAGAGGTTGCTGAAGGTTTTTGTTTGCTTCAAACTGTTTCAAATAGCGTAATCGGCCCAGTCGAGGGTTAAGAAATGCGAACACAAGAACCAAAATGGCAGCCAACAGCACGGCCTCTCCAATCTCCACTTTTACAGATTTAAAGAAAAAGGTAANAAGAATGATCAGGCCCACGTATATCAGGTTAGTGCGGACTCGCTTTTGTTTCTGATGATATTTGAAAAGGGCGATGATGTCTTCTTTCTTGATATCAACTATGATTTTAAATAATTCCATCCATTTGTATTTGAAAAGATTCGTCTACGATTATCCGTAGAATAATTGGCCATTTAAATAAAAAACGCCACAACTTGTCTGTGGCGTTTCAATATTATATTTCATTGAAGTATCAGTCGTGCTTTGGTGCTGCATCTCTAATCTCCTGGCTAGCCAGATCCGCAAACTTGGAGAAGTTGTCGTTGAAGTCTTTCGCCAACTTCTTAGCGGTTCTGTCATATGCTTCCTTATCTGACCATGTATTTCGTGGATCCAGGATCTCAGACGGCACATCCGGGCAAGATACCGGAATATTGAGGCCAAATATTTCATGTTTATGATAAGCTACATTATTTAGTTTGCCTTTGATAGCCTGAGAAATCATCGCTCGGGTATATTTTAATTTCATCCTACTGCCGACACCATAGGGTCCGCCTGTCCAGCCTGTATTTACCAGCCAAACATTGGTACTGAATTTTTCCATCTTTTCACCAAGCATAGCAGCATATCTTGCCGGATGAAGCGGAAGGAACGGTCCAAAGCAGGCAGAAAAAGTGTTTTGAGGCTCTTTGACGCCCGCTTCTGTCCCTGCAACCTTGGCGGTATATCCTGAAATAAAGTGATACATAGCCTGTCCTTTTGTCAATCTTGAAATCGGAGGAAGCACACCATACGCATCACAGGTCAAAAAGAAAATATTGGCAGGATGGGGGCCTTTTGAAACCGGAAGTGCATTGCCGATATGATGCATAGGATAGGAAACACGTGTGTTTTCAGTAATCGAAACATCTTCAAAATCAGGAGTGCGGCTGCCTTCTACAAATTTCATGTTTTCAAGAATGGCGCCATGTTTGATTGCATGGTATATTTNCGAACCATTCTCCTCAGTCAGGTGTACTGTCTTGGCATAACATCCACCCTCGAAGTTAAATACTCCTTCATTGGTCCATCCGTGTTCATCGTCGCCTATCAGATTTCGTTCAGGGTCGGCAGAGAGGGTTGTCTTACCTGTTCCGCTAAGTCCGAAGAATATTGCCGTGTCTCCTTGGCGACCGGTATTGGCGGAGCAATGCATCGGGAATACTCCCTTATCAACCGGCAGAAGGAAATTCAAGACAGAAAAATTCCTTTTGATTTCTCCGGTATAACCTGTTCCCTATTAAAACTTTTTTCGTGTAAAATCAACAATTGAAAAATTATGCTGTCGAGTACCATCTTCTGCCGGATCAGCATAAAATTCAGNGGCGCAAAGAATCGTCCATTCCGGTTCAGAAGTGTCTGCTGCTGAAGGTCTGAGAAACATGTTATTGGCAAACATATTGCTCCAAGGATACTCAGTAATCGTACGGACATTAAGTCTGTAATTCTCATCCGCACAAACATAATTGTCTCGAATGAATACGTCCTTACCATCGAAATACCGCAACATCTTTTTCTCCAGTTTTTCGAATTTTTCTGCATCAAAGCGAGTGTTAAAGCCACCCCAATTTACTTCATTTTCCGTTTTAGCATCCGTGACAATAAATTTATCTTTTGGCGATCGCCCGGTGAATTCGCCGGTTTTAATGACCAACGCGCCTTTATCAGAAAGCAGGCCCTGGCCTCGAAGGATGGTTTCTTCAATCAATTGTTCCGGAGTGGCATTATAATAAACTCTTGCCGGATTTTCAATGCCGGTAGCTTTACAAATGGATATGGGATCAGTATTTTTGGTAGCTCATAGAGAGAATTTTGAATTTAAAGACGACAAATTTAGAAGAAAAGGCCGAAGGTTCAAAATAAATTTTGGAATTTTGATGTAATTAAGATTATTTGTTTTGAAAAATAGAATTACATTGCATCATTTTTGAATGAATTTTCCTTTTATTAAAAAAATCAAAAGGAATCGAGACGCGAACCACAAAATAATTAATTTTAACCGTTTTAATTAAATTGTTGGCAATTTTTTTAAGATCTGAAAAACATACGAATGAAGTCAAAAAAACAAGTGTTATAGTACTGTTAGCAATTCTATTTTTAGTCAGCATCTTGCATGTGGTAGATAATTTCTTCAGTGCCAATGTCGATAAGGGAATCTTATCTGTATCCCATCTTTTATTGAGCTTAAGTTTTATCTATTTTGCCATTATGCGTCGCAATCTGACGACGTGGATACTGATATCGATGGTCATCGGGGCGTTGATTGGGCATGAATTTCCGGTTGTGGGTCAAAACATGTGTGTCCTTAGCCAAGTATTCTTGAAATTGATAAAGACTATCATAGCACCAATTCTGTTCTCGACGTTGGTTGTAGGAATTGCCGGGCATTCCAACCTTCGTCAAGTTGGTCGGATGGGGTGGAAGTCTATCGTTTACTTTGAGATTGTTACTACTTTTGCACTCTTTATAGGATTAATCGCTATCAACATATCAAAGGCCGGAGTTGGTATTCAAATGCCNCCAGATATTCACGAGACATTGCCGGAAGTTCAACAACAAACCTGGCAGGATATTATTCTGCATATTTTTCCTGAGAACATAGCTCGTTCTATTTATCATGCAGAAGTCTTACCAATCGTTGTCTTTAGTGTGCTTTTTGGAATCGGTCTGGCTATGGTGGATGAGAAGAAAAAGAGGCCTATGCTGGAATTTTGTGAGAGCCTTGCCGAAACAATGTTCAAGTTTACTAATATCATCATGTATTTCGCCCCGATTGGGGTTGGTGCGGCAATAGCATATACTGTCGGGCGCATGGGATTGGGGATATTGGTCAATTTGGCGCAACTTTTAATGACACTTTATGTAGCATTAATCTTGTTCATCCTGCTTGTACTTCTTCCTGTTGCATTGATTGCCAAGGTGCCGATAGTCAATTTTCTTAAGGCGGTCCTTGAACCAATGTCAATTGCCTTTGCCACCACATCTTCAGAATCGGCACTTCCCAAGGCCATGCAGGCTATGGAACGTTTGGGTGTACCTAGAAAGATTGTAGCTTTTGTGATACCCACCGGCTATAGCTTTAATCTTGATGGGACGACTCTTTATTTATCCCTTGCGTCCATTTTTGTAGCGCAGGCAGCCGGGATTCACATGGATATCCCGACACAACTGTTTCTTGTCTTCACACTGATGCTTACCAGTAAGGGTGTAGCCGGAGTGCCACGGGCATCACTGGTTATTTTACTGGCGACTGCCGCCCAATTTAATCTGCCAACATGGCCCATACTTATTATCCTCGGGATTGATGAGTTGATGGATATGGCACGTACAGCCACCAATGTGCTTGGTAACTGCCTCGCCAGTTGTGTCGTGGCACGATGGGAAGGAGAATTTGAGCCACGGGATCCGACAATTCCATTGGAATCGGAGCTTAGGCAGCCTCAGTCCGCCTGAATTATTTCCCATGAAAGGCAGGACAGCCCAAGTATATCACAAGAAAAATAAGTGACAAAAGCTTTATAGAGATTTTAGCCTTGTCAACCTGTATTTTTCTAATACCGAAGGTACATTCGTTATAGACCAATTTCATTGGTCTATACGACTGTAACCTCGGCATCCCGAAACCCCGGATTGTTTCACNTCCGGGACAGAGCAGAGCTCTAGTAGCATGGCAATCCGAACAAGTATACAAAAATTTATGGACAATAATATAAATCATCTTGGTATAACACAACTATGTATAGCNCGGCAATACTTCGGCTCTTTCAGCAGAATTGTTCAAATATCTCATGCTGCCTTTTTACAAGACATCGGCCTATGCCTGACCATTCTGGAGATGATGTCATCCAGGATTTCACCTTTCATGCGGTGCCTGTTGTAGCGGTAGCAATATTCATTGAGATAGTCCTGCAGATAGGTCACATGGTCGTGTCTGGCATATAGCCAGTTAATCATGTTGGTGACCACCCTGTGAGCCAGGGCCTTGTCCGGTCCTTCACCGGGCATGATACAATGACCATTATAGCATCGCCGGGCCGCTTCATCCATGTTGATTGTAGCCTGACTGTCGATCTTTTTGCCGATAAAGGCTTTTGCTTTCATTGCTGATGCCCGGCCTATCACCTTGACATAGCTTCTTGCCGCTCCTCCGCCTTTCTTTTCGATTCCGATGAGAACTTTGACTTTCCGGGGTCTTTTCTTTCCATGCTTGTCGGCCTTGACAATGCTCACTGTTGTCGTCACCACATCGACTTCTCCCTCCAGAGGATGTATGTCGTTGCTTCTCATGGCCGTCATGACCTTTCTTCGAAATAGCAGGCAGGTTTTGAGCTGGAGGCCTGTTTGTCGTGCCAGTTGTGTGGATGGGCAACCCTTCTTGTCGATAACGATCAGATATAGCATGTAGAAAGCCTGATCAAGGGGTATCTTCATGCTGTGGAACAGAGTGTTGGCTTTGGCGCTTTCTATCTTGTTGCACCGTGTACATTGGCGATCGCCGTAATGCGCTCCCTTGCAATAACTGGTATGGCCGCATTGTTTGCAACTGTAGCCGTTGCTCCACTTGCAAGATGCGAGATATTCGATGCACTGTTCTATGGTGCTGAACTTTTGCCTGAAAGCATCGATGGTTAGGCTTTTGAACTCTTCATTCATGGTGATAAGAATTAAAAGGTGATTAAAAAAATGAATTGGCAGTGAAGGTAAGGAAAAGATTTGGGATGTGCAAGGGGTGGGTGGGGGAAAATCGAAGTAGGTAGGAAAGTAATAATTCAAAACCGCTATATACAAGGATTTGGCGACAATTGAAAAATTTAATTCCCGAGTAAATCATCTGAATTTTGGCAAGGCCGCCCCGAAAGGCAATACCGTCAAGCATGGTGGCTATTAATCATCTACCTACTTCAGAGGCGACATCACCCTCATCCTCCCCAAAAATCGAAGTAGGTAGGAAAGTAATAACTCAAAAACCGCCATACACAAGGATTTGGAGGCAAATGGAAAATTTAATTCCTGAATAAAATATCTGAATTTTGGCAAGGCTGCCCCGAAAGGCAATAACGTCAAGCATGGTGGCTATTAATCATCTACCTACTTCGGAGGCGGCAGCCCCTCCATCCCCCAAAAATCGAAGTATGTAGGAAAGTAATAATTCAAAACCGCTATATACAAGGATTTGGAGGCAAATGAAAAATTTAATTCCTGAATAATATATCTGAATTTTGGTAAGACCGTCCCCCGAAAGGCAGTACCGACAAGTTTTGTGGCTATTAATCATCTACCTACTTCAGACCCTTTCATCTCCTCTTCTGTTCAATATCCAATTTTATCCCATTGATCAGCACGACAGTTTTTATTTTTGTTTAAAATACTGTTTCATACTAAGAAAGCATTTTTCAACATCCTTGAACTATCGACGCAATCTATTCTGAATGAACGATTTCCATTTGAATCAACTGTATAAAGTGTTGACCCATATAGACAATAACCTTAACTCGGACCTGTCCCTTTCTACCATTGCAACTGTTGGCAATTATTCTGTTTTTCATTTCCATAGGCTTTTCAAGGCCTATACCGGAGAAACACTAAACGAATATATTACCAGAAAACGACTCGAAAATATTGCAGCTATCCTGATCCGAGACAAAACCATCTCCATCACCCAACTCGCCTATTCATATGGGTTTTCAAGCAATGCGTCCTTGACTAAGACCTTCAAGAAAATGTACAATATCAACCCTTCCCAATTCAAAAAAATGNNAAACTCGTCTCAATATGACAAAATTATTAAAAGCAAGAATGGACAAACTTTCGAAAAATTCGATCAATACCTTTGGCGCATCAATAACTTAATAAATTGGTTACATATGAATGCAACTGTAAACGTGATGGATCTCACNCCCATCAAATTGGTTTTTGTAAGCCACATCGGAATAGACGGTTTGGATGATGCCTTCTCACGCATTTTTGAATGGGCTTCGCTAAAAGAACTTACTAATGGCGACAATGTCGAATTCGTTCGTATCTATAATGATAGCTTTAAAATTACTTCTCCGGATAAAGTCCGTATGGAAATTGGTATCCCTGTCCATCAAAAAGTAACTCCGGATTCCGGTATTCAATTCAAAGAATTTGAACCGCGACGATGCATCGTTGGAAACTTTGAAATCAATCTGCCGGATTTTGAAAAAGCATGGTCGTCCCTATTTATATGGATGAATGAAAATGGTTATAAGCCCGGGAAACAAAGACCTTTCGAAATTATAAAAAATAATTTCAACAAACATCCACANAANAAAATGTATCGTGGACCTGTATATTCCGGTAGAATAAACAACCTTCGTTTTCGATGTCCTGTTGTNCCCGGCCCATATACTGTATATGGTGGCCATGTATGCACCCCTTTTGACTTCAACAAGACGAAGGTCTCTACAGGTGGCTATTGGTCATTCTTACACCTCATTCAGAAATCGGATAACCGGATGTAGCGCCTGAAAGGCCCCAACTGTATATTTGTGTAGCGTTGGAGATACGAGGAGATCGTCATCCAGATTAATTGTACTCTAGTAACTGGTCAGCAGGAGGTATCCGGCGGCAGGATCAGTGGCTTCAAACCNCCTTGGAACGCGCTTGAGAAGGTATTTATCGGTGCGATCAATATCAGTGTACAACGACCGAAATTTTTCTTCTGCCAGAATCTTAGTGAACCCGGAATAGTCCCCGCTGATCTTGTTTCGGATGTGGGAAAGCTGATCTCTTTCAGGGTTATAGATACCTCCTCCGATAAAACTCTTGCCCGGTTCAAGATGAAAGTAATAACCCGCTTTGCCCGATTTCCTTCCCCNCGGCTTGATACTCGCCCCAAAATGTACTTTATACGGACTTTTGTCCTTGTTGAAGCGAACATCACGATATATTCTGAAGGCGCAATCCTTGGCTTGCAATCCATGGACCGAATCATCAACATGAGCCAGATCGTCTATTATTTCCTGTATGAAGTCTAGAAAATTAGCCCGCGCCAGTTTATATGCCTCACGGTTGTCCTCAAACCATACACGGTAGTTGTTGATGCTTAGGTCGATCAGGAAATGGAGCGTAGAAGGCTGTATGGATGTTGCCATCGCAGATTGATCTTCCTACCAGTTGAATGTAACGGCCTGCTCGATGTCAGGATGCAGACTAGAGGCAACAGGACAGGTCTTAGCTATATTTTTGAACACAGATTGAACCTTGGAAGAATAATTCATGTCAGGGAAGTGTAAATTGACGTCGATACGCACGATTCTTCTTGGATCCGTCCCCATGTGCTTAGTCACTTCCGCATAGGCGCCGTCCATATCTACCTCATTGTCGCGTCTTCAAATACCCATGATGGTAAGCATGCACGTGGCCAGAGATGTGGCGCACAGGTCCGTTGGGCTGAAGGCCGAACCTTTTCCGTTGTTGTCCGTGGGCGCATCGGTGCGGATGCTCTCTGAGGACTTCTGGTGGATGCATTCGGTTTCCAAATGTCCCTTGTAGATAACTTTTGATGTCATATCGCGTTATTTTTGAATTGATAGGTTTTAGGGTCGATAGCAGCTGGCGACCATGCTTTGAGAAATTCAATGACACGCTTTCTGTCATAACCGCTCTTGCCATCTTCAAGATATTCACTGTTCTGAGTGTGTATGCGATTGCCGGCACCATCCAGAATGATAAATACCGGAANACCAAAGCGCTGCGGAAATCCGTACTGAGCAAATATCGCCTCATTCTTGTTTTCCTTGCTGTAATTCAGATGGACAACCTGATAATCAGCCCTTATCATAGAATCGATCTGAGCATCCTCCCTGGTAAATTTATTGAACTTGATACACCAGGAACACCAGTTGCCACCACCCTGGATAAGGACATGTTGGTTGTTCTTATGTGCTATTGTAACAGCCATGGCGATTTCCTGGGTGGCGTCCGCCCTTTCATTATAAAGCCTGGTCTCCTGTGCCTTGGATAGTATGGCTGTAGACACCATAAGGATAATGAGTGACATTGAGTGTATTCCCTTCATTTTACAGGTCGTTGTTGATTTTATCAATTGCGCTGTGCGTAGCTTCTTTGGCGGCCTCCCTTTCCGTGCGCTCCTTTTCCTTTTTTGCCCGAATCTCTGCATCACTGACGTTATAGGCACGGATGATATCCTTGACCAATCGGTGACGCACCACATCCTCTTCGTTGAGATAGATCTGGGTGATACCTTCCACATCTGAAAGTATGGACAGCGNCCGCTTAAGCCCTGATTGCTGGCTGTATGGCAGATCGATCTGCGTCAGGTCACCGGTGACGATGATCTTGGCATTAGGCCCGAGTCGTGTTAGAAACATCTTTAGTTGTGGCGAAGTCGTGTTCTGCGCCTCATCCAGAATGATGTAGGCATTATCCAGTGTTCGGCCTCGCATGTAGGCTAGTGGCGCCACTTCGATGATCCTGTCCGACATGAATTTCGCTAATTTATCCGCTGGTATCATATCATCTAATGCATCATACAATGGTCGAAGATACGGATCTATCTTTTCCTTAAGGTCTCCAGGTAGAAAACCTAAACTCTCGCCGGCTTCCACCGCGGGCCTTGTCAGAATGATCTTCTTGACCAGTCTGTTCTTAAGAGCCTTTACAGCCAGAGCTACGGCAGTATAGGTTTTTCCGGTACCGGCAGGACCAACAGCAAAGACGATGTCCGCCCGCTCTGTGGCATCTACCAGCTTCCTTTGGTTGACTGTCCGTGCGCGAATCGGAAATCCGTCCTTATTGTGGACTATGACATTGCCGCCATTGCTGTTTGCCTCTATGGCAAGATCATTGTATGGATTGGAACCCGAAAGGATCGTATCAACAATTGTGACGGGCAATCCCTTGTTTTCCTTAAGATACCGGACAAGAATTTCAATCTTTGACTTAAGTTCCTGTGTCAACTTCTTGTCTCCGGAAATCTTGATATTGTTACCCCGTGAACTGATGTCCAGATCCGGGTATCTGGCCTTGACCAACTGTAGTTTGGAGTTGTTTTCTCCAAGTAATTCGAGTGGTTCGACACCATCAATGGTTAGTACTAATTCGCTCAATGATTTTATAACCTTTCTGATTTTATTTTCTTTAGAACAAATAAAGGGGATTGTAGTTCCTTAATTAGAACAAAAATAAACAGCCTTCGTGAGATTGTCAATAAACCTGAGCATAAAATCCCGGGTTTTGATATCAAGAAAAATTTTAGGTGATTAAAAGCCCTTACGAAGTAAAAAGCTAATATCATGGAAAATATCATAGAAAATATCCGGGCCATCCGCACCAGAATAGCTGAAGCGTGTACTCGAGTGGGCAGGCACCCGGATGAGGTGCGGCTTCTTCTTGCCACAAAGACCGTCATTCCACAAAATATAAAGTTGGCTTTTGCTGCCGGCGAGACACTAATCGGCGAAAATAAGGTTCAGGAAATCAAAGAAAAATATGACGACTTAAAGTCCATAACTCATGAAATGCACTTCATCGGCCACCTGCAGACCAATAAAATCAAAGACATCATCAAATACAACGTGGATTGTGTGCAGTCCATCGATCGCTTCGACCTTGCCGATAAGCTAAACCATCGCTTGCTACAGACNAGGAGGGCTATGGATGTCCTGATTCAGGTCAACACTTCATCAGAAGAAAGTAAATTCGGCGTTGCTCCTGAAGAGGCCGTTGATCTTGTATACAGCGTATCTCAACTCTCTAATCTTCGAATAAAGGGGCTGATGACGATCGGTCTTTTCACCAACAATCCGGAACCGGCCAGACCCTGCTTCCGCCTTTTGAGCGATCTGCGAAGTGAACTCAACAGGCTTAACTTTCCCGGCGTGGAAATGAAGGAATTGTCAATGGGAATGAGCGGTGATCTGGAAACGGCCATCGAGGAAGGTGCCACCATCGTGCGCGTGGGCGCGGCTATCTTCGGACTCCGAATCTATCCGGATAGTTATTATTGGAATGAAGGGAAAACCTAATGGTGCTTTCTCCCTGAGCCTACTCATGTGCCAATGTTGAGGGTTTTGGCAGCATTTTGAATCTCTGCGGATATTTCAATCTGAATTATTACAAATTCTTTGAGAAACACAGTGTGACTCTCTGTGAAACCTTGCAGATACAACCTGGCCGGAATCTGAAAGGCTAACCAGAGCTTTCACCGTCCATCTGGGTTTTACTGCTTCGGGAGCATTATTACTGAAACCCTTCTATTCACGAGTATATTTGAAGTTGTGAATACCTATTATCCCAAGTAAATCTGAAATTGTTGTGTCTTAGGTTAAATCTGCATTTGATGTTGAATTTCATGCACCTTACTGTGTCTTCCTTTATCACACAAGACATTCTCTTCCATCCAGCACTTATGCTTTTTCACCTTTCACTTAACACTATTTTTTTACACTTAGTCGATAGTCGTCCAGCACCATATCTAAGATATAATCCTTGCCGCGCTCATATCCATCCCGCAGATGATATCCGTAAAATTTTCCGGTGGTGTTGTAATAGAATGCCGACCAGCCACCTTTTATTTCTTTGATAACATCGTAAAAAGGCTCATCCAGCTCCTTCTCTATCATCTTGGTCAAGATCAAGCCTTGTGTCCTTGTCAGTTTCTTTAGGGCCCTCAAACTGATCTTCCAATTCCTTTTCCAGCGTTTTCATATACTTCTTGCNNGCTCGCGCTTCGTCATACTACGGGTGGCCTCTCGTGATTCATGGTAGATACGCATAGCCTCCAGAGCATAGGGGTATACAATGGCAGCATACCGACGATATCGCATATAGCGGTCGTATTCTTCCTTGCTGGAAAACTGTTGTTTAGAGGAAATGGAGACTTCGCTCAATTGGTCAAGGTAAGCAGTATCTCCTTTTTCGGTGATGACTCGAAGCATTTTCTTGCCTCCAANAAAGACAGTGTCCACTCTTTGGGTCTGTGCATCGGCGACATTTAGGAATGCCCCAATAAATAGCGTCGTTAAAAGGCACTTTTTCATGGTTTGATACATTATTCACAAGAACGCAAAAGAACGTGATTTGATTTGATTTTATGGCAAATTATTGAAAAAAATAACAATATCGCAACTGGTTTTTATTTTGGCTGTGTAAAATGTAAATTTTTAATGAATTTTCATCCGGCTTGATTTTAATATGGTGAATTCATTGCATCAATAAATGTATTTATTTTATTACAAATAACGCCTCCTTCATGATTAGAAAATATCAACCGTAATTAGTATGTTTTTAAATTATTATGGTTGTGCCTCAATTTGCCATTTGAAATTCACGGTAAGGAATGGCAGATAAATCAGGATCTTACGAATTCTTTGAAACACTCGGGATAATCTTTGTGGATGTCTGGAAGAAATTTTCCTATGGGAAGATGCTGATTAGATTGTCCCCCTCCTGACATTCTATATGTCCCTGACAAATAAATATTTAACTCCGAATGGAAAATTCAGTCGCGGGCAGGACTAATCAACCCCGCTGCCATTCTAAACTACTCCTTTTGCTGGCAGTCCTTACCACTTTATGCAGGATCGTCAAACCGCAAGGCCCGGACTTGGCAAACAAATATGGACCACCCATGCCTTAGCCGAAATACACTTTATCTCCCTTGGTTTCAATACACCATGACCGGTACACTCGTACTGCCATTTTCCGATACGAAAACAACATAGTAAATGCCCGGAAAGGCTCCGGAAAGGCAGACCCTGATCATTCCTTCCTGAGAGGCAGAAATTCCGGCATCTACTTTCATCCCTGCCGAATTGTAAATCTTTGGTAGGCTCTTACTAACAGGATTCACCCTTATCTCAAATGTTCCTGTATTTGGATTGGGAAATACTGAAACCAATGGATGGATCGTTGCTGCTTTTTCCGTAGTTGCATATTCATACGCACCCAGATCGATCGCCTGACCATGTATGATTCTCGGTAACAGCTGCTTTCCTATTCCCTGATACATGCTGTCCGGCACAAGCGGATAGCCGTGTTTATCTGTACCTGCTGCTACACCCTGATTGATCAGACCGGAAGCGGCACCGTGGATGGAATAATCCNCCTGATCGGGATCCACAAAGCNNCGACCTGAGTATAATCCGTGGCAAAGTAGTTGGCAGCACTGTCCAGCACTGCAGGCACATTACCGGAGATAAACGTATGAGACGCTGTAGGTACTGAAGCAAATACATTATTGTACACCCTGAATGTCGCTATTCCTGTTGCCGGTGCAATATTGAAATACCTGCAGTGACCGGGGAATCGGTTGATGACTGTGTTGTTGATGAAATAAAAGTCCTCCTGCTCATTGAGTGCTTCGTCATATCCAACGATCGCATGGTTGCCACCTGAAGTTCCCTGGACAATCACATTGCCCATGATGATGTTGTTGCCGCCCTGGGCGATATTGATTTCATAGCTGCCATTACCGTCTTCCTCATCTATGAAATTAAACAGGATATACGCATTCTGCGNCCTGGTCTTGATAGAATTACCTTCCCCGCGAGGTCGGTGAAGATAGCAGTTTTCGATGACCAGGGTGTCTGTCGATGCATTGATATATACATGGTGTTCATATCCGGAATAGCCGTTGTCAAAAAATTCGCATCCTCGTATGATGACGTTGCTGGTTTTCACGGCTCCATGCCCTTCCAGGATGCCCGTCTGGCAATTGCGAAACAGACAATTTTCAACAGTCAGATTATTTGCTTGAAAACGGATACCGGCACCGTTTTTACCTTTGTTATCAGGCACCCTGGCTCCGTCAAATATCAGATTGGCGATATAGATATCATCAGAACTTCCGGGATTGTCAAACACCCAAATACCCTTGTCATTGGGGACATAACCCTCATACCGCAGTACAGGCCTGCCATTATCACCCACAATTCCGATTAGTTTCAGCTTGTTTTTGTTCCATTTGCAAGCGTCATTGTCATATACTCCGGGATCGATATATACCGTATCGCCATGATCCACCAGTGATGACACCTGGCTTGGTCGGGTGTAGTCCCGGTTAGGACCGACATGCCACACCTTGGCCTGAAGCATTAAACAGAACACATTGAACAAAAACAAGAATAATAATTTCATTTTGATAGAGGTTTAAGTATTAAAAAGCAGGGAATTGCTTAGGGTGGACTTAAAATTTATTTATACACAATTTATGACAAACTGTCAACTCAAAATGTAAATATACTATTGTCTGTTGAATCGCTGCGTTACGAAACAACTTTTTACTCAATCTTTCTTTTTCCTTTTTGGTATTTTAATAAAGAAAACCCCTGCTATCTTACCAATCTGCAGCAATCAACAATTTTTATTTAGGGGCTTGATTTCTATTAACCGGGAGAATTATCGTGATCGTAAGCCTGTTTTATTATTATCCTTCGGAATTTATCACTATTGAAACTTCATTCCATATTGAAATATTCCTTTAAAAGCGTACTTAGATAAGTAGATTCAAAAATATGCTTCCTTTGAAATTGCATGATAAAATGCTGTGTCACAAAATATTAGAGAATCCTGTGTAATCGGAACAATAAGCCGATCTGAGGACGTCTTTCACATCTCCGTGATTCCTAAGAAAATATTTTTCTCTCCCATGCTTCTGATTGATTACATGGCTGAAAACAGTGCGAATAGAATTCTCCTCAATAAGGGATTATCCAATGACCCTTGTATGAGTCGGGTATTTATGCTTTGAGAAACGACTTTTTAAATATTTAAAAAAAGCATCCTGTTGCAGGTGAATTTGTCAAATCCTTATTTCACTACAAGGATATAGGGAAGTACCGTACATTNTTTCTTGAAGGCTTGAATCTTGTCCCAATCATACTCCAAATACAGGCTTCCATCACAATTGACAATCTGTGGTATCAGGTCGCAAACACAACAATTGAATTCATAATAGAATCGTCCCTCATATTGATAAATGGAATAAAATATACAGTCTGCTTTATCTACTGAAACTATCTGAAGATTATTTTTCGCAATAAAACTCTGTACACAGGAATCCGTAAATAAATCGCCTTTAATTTCTTCCTTGTGACAGGATATCATCCCCAGGGAAATAATGAAAAGGAAAAGCAGCTTTTTCATATGAAGTCCATTTGGATATATAACGATGGGAAAAGCTCTTAGGTTAGCTGGTTGATAATATTTTTGTTTCTATTTAATTTTCTTTAAGCCTGTTTGCCCGACATCCCTTATTGTATTATGTAATGAGTCATCAGCTTGAATTAACTAAAATGTTTCTAACAGAAACTTCATTCAATGGAATCAATCGGTAAAATTCCCGAATGATCATATTTATTTCATGAAAATCGTCCTAGGGCAAACGTCTTCCCTTTTCTTTGCGTTAATAATAGAAAATCAATTTGTTATGAAATATCTAATCGGTTCACTTTTTTGTGTTGTCCTTCTATTCCTGCATATCCACTAAGGATGATATCAACGACAACAAGCCTTCTGTCTCCATCAACGAAAATACGACAAAGGGCCTTCAATCCGGCGCTGTTGACATTTTCAGACAATTTGTCCGCTCGTCTTATGAAGATGATAATGTCATCATTTCTCCACTAAGTATCCAGTATGCTTTCGGTATGGCTGCAAATGGCGCATCCGGCTCAACGCTAGACGAAATAATGAGACTGATGGGCGCTCCTTCCTCCGGCCTACAGGAAGTGAATACTGGCTTGAAAGACATCATGCAAAACCTGAAAGCTGATGACAAGGATTTTACCATATCGATTGCTAATGGCGTGTTTTATGATCCGAATATGTTCCGGTTTAACGCTACATATGAAAAATCCTTGCTCAATCTGTATAATGCCGAATTGCTTCAGTCCAACTTCGATGATAAAGAGGCCACGGTCAACGCTGTCAACAAATGGGCTTCCGACCACACCCGGGAAAGGATTCAGAAAGTGCTTGATGATGTCCAACAGGGTGAATTCATGTTTCTCCTCAATGCACTGTATATGAAGGCAAGCTGGGACAAGGGATTCCCGCCTGAATTAACGGTAAAACAAAATTTCACGACATCNAAAAATATTCAAAACCAGGTAGATATGATGTATCGCCATGAGCCTGCCATCCTGCATCGAAACAACGATGAGATAGCAGTGGTGGTTCCCATGGGCAATGGTCGGCTTGAGGCTTTGTTTATCCTCCCCAATCAGGACGGGATAACAACCTATATCGATAAGTTGAACCGGGATAAAATTGAGTACTTNTTTGGGAAAGGCCAAGTGACGGATATGTTTCTCAAGCTCCCTAAGACAGAATTACTGTTACATTATGATCTGAAGAAGATTTTGTTAGACATGGGCATCGTGCTTCCATTCTCTTCCACAGCCGATTTTACAAAGATGGGAACAGCCTCCGGCAGGATCAATCTTTCCAGGGCGATGCACGATGTTTTCATGAAAATGGATGAAAAAGGAATGGAAGGAGCAGCGGTCACCACCATTGGTGTAGAGAACACCTCCGCGCCCATTGCAGAGGAGGTGAGTTTTGACAGGCCGTTTGTGATGGTTGTCCGGGATAAGAATTCCGGAAATTATTTGTTTATGGGCAAGATTGAAAATCCGGCCAAGAAATGATTTGTTGAATCTGTTTATAATACAAAAACAAAAAGAGAGGCTTCTGCCTCTCTTTTTATCCAAACTATCCTCTGAAATTGCAGATCAGTATCTGGTTGCCAAAGCGAGTTTATTGAATTGTTCGAGGTCACCCTTTCTTACGAAAACCACATCGCCTCCCATCTTCATCGTATGTTCTATCATTTCATCCACGACATCATTAATGTCTTCCTTACTGTCCACCTCATCCAATGCGATTGGCTTCAACAGACCATCCTCCTTACGCACTGCCTGAATGTATCCCTGTTCCACAAAAATGGTTTTTCCGCGTCCGACCCTTACCGCTGCCCAGATTTCGTTGAGATCAGTCAATGCCCGACCGCTGTTGACGGCTGCCGACAATTCACTGATGCGCTCTCTATGCTTTAAGAGTGTCATTTCTTCCACCTGCGGAGCCACATAGTCCTTTACAATACTGTTCGGACTTGCATCAATATTCTTGAGCAATACATGTCCCAGTATGATGTTTGGATGATCCGCCGCCGCCAAATAAAGGTGATAATTGGATTCCTCAGCACATACAACCACCGGCAGTGGATTTTCGTTTCTTATCTTGTTGAGGGCCTTGTCCACACGATTGAAGAATTCGTGAGCCAGGTTAGAAGCCCTGGCAGCATTGGAGCTTTCTGCACTGCTTAATTTCATGAACTGGCTGTCATTGAACGGGAATCCTTCTCCTCTGACCTCTTTTACTACTACGTCGCCACTCGCTTCAATCAACCTGGCTTTACCCTTGCTAAGTACCAGTACATAGTAGTCGGATACTCGCTTCATTGCCCGCACAATCGACCTTGTAGCAAATGTTTTGTCGATAATCACCCTGTCTGTCACATGAATCGGCAATCTCAGATATTCAGCAATCTCATCATTGACAAACAGCATCAACCCGTGATCATTGTGATAGTGGTCAATATCTTCAGCCAGTCCCTGCAGTTTGGCCGTGTACCGCTTGGCAATATCTGTTCCATGCTCACGCTGCAATCGTTCATAGGTCTCGGAGATGAGATTTTTGAGGGCGATGATGTCTTNTTGATTTTCAGGAGTGGTTCGATGAGTATTCAAAATCAAGGTCACACATACCGGAGCGGTAATTTCGCTCAATCTTTCCAAAGTTTCTTTCATGCTTTTCAATTTTTGACTATTTACAATTCATTTTTTCCTTCTTTTGCCAATTACACATACCAATATCATTAGGTAGAAGGGACCTACCTCTCTTTCCGGACTCACCCAATCTGGTTATTGCCCTATGTAATTATGCTTTGCTGGAATTTATTACTACCCTTATTTGCTCATCAGGACAATTCCTTCACAGACCTGATGATTGAAATATTTGCTTTCGGTTTCATATCAAATATACGCTATAATTTCAACGAAATTAACAGGTCAAAAGTTCCGTATTTAATACAAAACATCCTATATATCAGTTGTTTATGCAATTTCGAAAAATATTTTATTGCAAAAACAGACCGTTTTAAAACTTAATTATGACAATTAAATTTTAGCAATTTTCAATTCGGAAATACGCGTGTTTGTCAGACTTTAATCTTATTTGGTTTTTACCATTTTCCTTACCCGAAATGGCACAGATAGATTTTTGAGCTAATGACGACCCTTGATTAATACGATCCTGTCTGATGGATTCCGCCCTGATTTCAAGGGTGTTTCTTCCAAACGTAATTTTATTTCATTATTTCCTGCGCTACATTTACCTTAGCTTCCGGTAAACAGAGGACGTGATGCGGCAATATCCCTCCAAGATCATACTTTTCGGTGAACATACCCTGTTATGGGGCAGTGAGGGCTTGGCCATTCCGGGCAATCAGTATTTCNNAAGCCAAGGCAAAGGCAATCCAAGACATCAGGGTACCGACTTGTACAGCTTTGCAGATTATTTATCCGGACAAAAGTTTCATAACCGGGTTGATCATGCCGGATTGCTCGAAGATGCCACTAATGGGTGGTTTTTTGACTCCAATATTCCGGTGGGCTATGGTGTCGGCTCTTCCGGGGCATATAGTGCCGCCATTTACGACAGGTATGCCTGTGTGACCGACAAGGACGCTTCACACATTCGGCAAGACCTTGCTGCCATCGAATCCTTNTTTCATGGTTCCAGTTCGGGTATTGANCCCCTGATTTCATATTATGACCGATCTTTCCATCTGAAAGACGGCTACCCGGAAGAGGTTGTTATTGCGGATCGGATTAGGGACTCCTTCACCCTGACGGATACAGGCATCAAAAGGGATGGCTCCGACTATATTAGATTGTTTGCCCANAAAATGGAAGATCCTAATTTTGCCCAAAAGATCAAAGAATTGTACATTCCCTTGGTGACCAATGCCATCGATGCCTGCCTGAAGGACGATATAGGGAGACTTCATGAACATTTCTTTGAGATAAGTTATTTTCAGTTGGTGTGGATGACAGAATTCATTCCCTTCCATTTGATTAAAAAATGGGAACAGCAATTGTCCGACTATACCGGATATTACAAAATATGCGGTGCCGGAGGTGGTGGATTCCTGCTTAAAATAAGAAAATAGTACAAGAACTCATTCTGTGAATGCCGGACGCTTGCAAGATGGGTATCAATTTCATTCAAAGCAAGAATAAATTAAACTTAACGATATGGTCTTTACTGANAAAATGATTGAAAGGGTTTTTGACCGGGAAGTGGATTCTGAATTGGAACCGATGGTGGTCCTCAACGCCATTGCCGGGGATCAGCCGGCCATCATCGCCTATCTCAATCAGGAAAATCTACAGCTACTGACCGAAGAAGAATTTGATTACTGTACCTTCCTCACCACCATCATTTACAAGGTGTTCAGGGAGAACGGAGTGGAGGTGGCCGAAGTAACTCCTGCACAAATTGATGCCGCCGAAGAGGCCAACTGGGATATCTTATCCCGTGCCACCGGCAAGAAATTCAGCCAGCGTATCGACGGATTNTTTGAAAATTATGTGCAGGAAGACCTGCTCGCCTTTGTCGAAGATGCTTTAGAGCCGGACGAGCTGCCGATCGTGACNCCCGAAGGTCGTGAACCATTATTTATTACGCTCAAAACCATCATCGACGTCCTCAATGCCAATATAAAAGTATAGGTCAAAACATGGCCTCTATCAGATTGTCAACCGTGATGTTGGAAAAATATAGGCCGATGTCAAAGCGGCTGAAGACCCCGCGAATGGCCTTTTCCTCATGATGGACTCCGACAAGGGCCTGCTCGATCTCATCGATACCGCGCTCAGAGAAAAAGTCCCCAAAGATCTTTACATCTTCTATGACACCTTTNTTNTGCTTCGATATTCATCTCCAGCAAGCCACCTAATGTTCTGATCGCTTTTTTAAAACTGTAATCCGGAGACTTGCCAAAATTCCACTCATGTGTCGCATATTTTTCGTCTCTGAGCTTGCGGATGATCGCCAGGTCCTCCTCGGTAAACTGATACAATCGGCTATCCGGATATATAGAAAGTACATAGTCCATCACTTTTTCGGTAAATTCCTTGACCGTCATCGGCTCCCTGAGGCNGCCAGAGATATTGGTCACCCGTTTGGNGACTGATTTCTGGGCCTTGTCCTGATATTTCACCGGGTTGATTCTCAGGGCTTCTGCAACGTTACGCATTTCTGAAGCGAACAGGATGGTGCCATGGTGAAGGATTTTGTTCTTGTATATATGTGCAGCATTACCGGAAAACTTCCTGCCATCGATCATCAGGTCATTCTTTCCCTCAAAACGAGCATCCACGCCCAATGAACGGATGACATCCACGATAGGTTTGGTGAATTTCTCAAAATCGGTAAGATTAGAATCCGCTCCGCTTTTGGTAAAAGAAANATTCAGGTTGCCCAGGTCGTGATACACTGCTCCGCCACCAGACATCCTTCTTACCACAGAGATATTGTTTTCCCTGACATAGTCATAATTGATCTCCGACAGCGTGTTTTGGTATTTTCCCACTATGATTGCATTGTCATTACGCCACAGCATGAAGCAATCCTCCTCCATATATTTTAGGATGTATTCATCGGTGGCGATGTTGAAGTACGGGTCGGTTGATTCATGATATATACACAGCATGTCGAATTAATTTTTGCAACGCAAAATTAAGTAAAAAAGAGCGATAAATATGCTAATTGATTCCGTGAAACACATATTTGCCTTGATTCGGTGTGTCCCTGCCGGAGGCCAGGCACCACATCTTCTGATCTGTACCCTGTGCGTATTATCGGGGACAATATCAATACTTTTGAAGACAGGCACAGCATATTCGGCATTAACGAGCATACCGACTACGGATGAATTGCCAAAACACCTTAGGGTAGTGTCTGTGATGAGAAAAGCTGCATGTCATCGGTTCTACTACGGCAACTGTATATTATAGAAAGCGGGATACCTGGAATGGACTATACTTTACATCATTAAAGAAAAAAATTTGAACAACGGGCAGCTTCCTCACAAAATATTTGATCAGACAACCTGCTCGGCGTTGACTTTTTCTATGATTTCTTCATAATACCGGATATATTGAGGTAATATGCGGTCGATATCAAATTGTCGGGCTTGAAAAAGGGCGTTCTGCCTGAATTGGTGGAGCAGTTCATCATTTTGAAGCAACTTCAACGCATTATGGGCCATGGCATTCACATCTCCAATATCGCTGAGAAAGCCGGTCACTCCATCAATATTCACTTCGGGGATACNCCCGGCATTTGAACTGATGACCGGTACTTCGCAGGCCATAGCTTCCAGGGCAGCGAGGCCGAAACTTTCCTTTTCGGATGGCATCAGGAAAAGATCACTGATTGCTAAAATTTCCTCCACGGCATCCTGCTTACCCAGAAAGCGGATATTTTCATATTGCGGGCAATTTCGTGTACGTTCTTCCAGTTCACTACGCATTGGGCCATCCCCGATAAGCAACAGCTTAGCGGGCAATACCTTCGTAATGCGGGCAAAAATATCCACTACATCGCCAACGCGTTTTACCGGTCTAAAATTGGAAGTATGGGTGATAATCTTCTCTCCGTTTGGTGCAATTGCTTTTCTGAAATGATCCTTGTTGCTTTTGCGAAAGCGATTGAAGTTGATAAAATTATGGATAACGCGAATCTCATGCTTAATGTCGAAGTTCTCAATGGTTTGCTGCTTAAGGTCGTTGGATACCGCGGTGACGCCGTCACTTGCATCAATGCTGAATTCTATGATAGGGGTAAAAGTCTTATTGATACCGACCAGGGTGATATCAGTACCATGCAGCGTGGTGATGATGGGAATGCGAATACCATGGCGTGCCAGTATCTGCTTCGAAAGATATGCAACTGTAGCATGGGGTATAGCATAATGAACATGAAGAATATCCAGCTTTTCATAACGCACCACATCGACCATCTTGGAAGCAAGGGCAGACTCATAGGGTGCATACTCAAACAACGGATAATCCACCTGTTCTACCTCATGAAAATAGACATTCTGATGAAAAGAACTGAGCCTGACAGGTTTTTGATAGGTAATGAAATGAACCTCATAGCCATGATCGGCCAGTCCAATGCCCAATTCAGTCGCCAAAACGCCACTCCCGCCATAAGTGGGATAACATACGATACCTATCTTCATATTCTGTATTTGAAAAGTTGAAGTGGAAGCACACCGCTTTTTACAGATGAGTCCTACTTTACGGCTATAAACAATTTAATTTAATGGATTGTTTTAATGCAAAAAGAGGAGATAAATTTTGGGACTATATACAATCAAGGATATTGCACAACTCACATCCATCAAGCCACACACTATCAGGATGTGGGAGAAGAGGTATGGTATCCTGCAGCCCAAAAGGTCGGAAAATAACAACAGATATTATTGCCAATCCGAAGTATCATTGCTTTCTAAAATTGCTTACCTGACTCAAAACGGACATAAGATAGGTAAGTTGGCAAAACTGTCCCGGGAAGAATTGGCTAGGATGGCTGAGGACACAATCTACAACAAGCCTGATGAGGAAAAGGAAGACCTGCTCATCAAGGCAATACTCCGGTTTGATTCAGATACCATTGGCGACACGATATATCGTTCGATGGAAGCAGCAGGAGCTTACGAAACCTTCATCAACATGCTGTTGCCAATTGCCGGAAGGCTCAACCTTCTGATGATGGCAGGCAGGATAAGGCAGTCACATATCGGCCATTTCTTCAATGTGGTNAAAAAGATTTTCATCAGCGAAGCCGCAAAATATCCGCCCAACAAGAGTTGTAATACAATTCACCTGGTTCTTTACCCGTTCAGGAGCAGTACACAATACATCAGTATGGCAGCCATCGAGTGTGGTCTGCGCCAGCATGGAATCAGGTGCACGGAGCTGGGTCAGAATTGTCCGGTAGAGGATCTGTCGGAAGTTTTCATTTCCCTCAAGCCGGATGCCTTTGTTACAGTGTTGTACGAAGATGTCGCAACCAATGAATTTTACAACATCATCAACAGGATGAATGGATTCATTGGCAATACACCNCTGTACATAGTTTCCGATGAGGATATGAAGGAATTCCCGCGACTCCCGCTAAATGTGAGAGTCTTCCCCGATGTAAGCACGCTGGTGGAATACGCCAGATCACTAAAGAGGGATTGACCGGGGTAAAATATTTTGACATTTAGTTTTCTCCCAAATTGGCAAATTAATATAACTTTACTTTGTCAAATCGACCTTTTATTGAATTTTCTAAATAGAATGAATGATGAAATTTAGTGGCGCTGTAATTTGGGGATTGATTTTCGCTGTACTTGTAGTAGTAGGATGCAANAANACAGACAATCAGGAGGTTGCAACCGGACTAAAAGATACAATTATAGTCGAGCCAACCATTCCNCCCATCGATAGCAACACCGACCGAGAAGTGGATATGGCGACCGTATCCGGAAATTTTATCATTGAAGCTCCCAGCACCATCAACTGGACTGCCAGCGACCCGGTCTCTACACATGTAGGTACCGTCGATGTGACAAGCGGAAACCTGGAAATAAAAGATGGCAAGATTCAATCCGGCTCCTTTGAAATAGATCTTCATACTATTAATTCTACTGATTTGAAACCGGAAGACGGCAAGGAAAAACTTGAAACACAGTTGAAGTCCGCCGATTTTTTCAATGTGGAAAAATTCCCTTCAGCTAAGTTCGTGATAAAAAAATCAGTCGTCATCAAGGGTAATGATAAGACAAGACATCATATCACCGGTGACCTTACAATACGTGATGTTACCAAGTCGATTGGTTTTGATGCCTATATCATCGTGTCAAACCAAGGTGGTTTGTTGACCGCCACTACCCCTTCATTCGAAATTAACCGGGTGGATTACGGCATGAAATACAAAAGCGGTGTCATCAATACTGCAAAAGACAAGATTATTTCAGACAAGATAGGCATGCTGATCAACCTCCGGGCAAAGAAACAGTAAATAGCAACCGGCTCTGGTTTCCTTATAGGCGAAGTAAATTCTTGATATATGAGATTGTTGAATCAACTTCAACTTGACTAAAGCAGCGATAATTAGGGATAATTCTATTTTTGAGCAAAGCTGTTTTGCAATATTGATGCCTCCTCTACAATCTGGCTCGACATAACGGGCAAATACCCTTCCACAATATTTATTTTTTTCTATTCGCGAAGAAGGCAAACACGAGAATAATTGGACTGTCGGGCGATCATCCCCTTGTTGCACAATGACTTATCTGATGGATACACACCCGGCTGTTATCCACCCGGCGAAAGCATGTGAAGTTGTCCATGAGACATCTTCATAACTCCTGACCCTCGTTGTGCTTAGACAATTAATACAACTGCCATTTTGTCCTTTTGGGACGCTCCCGGTTGATAAGCACAATCATTTAGAAGAAAATCGCGTCGTATTCGCTGGTTTCTTCGGTCAACACACATTTATCTCGGCGCTCGACCGACAATATTCCTGAAAGATCCGGCCCTTACAAAAGATCCGGCTCCTTGAAATCAGGCACCAGGCAATACCTTGAGGGGGCGGGCTGCCTTTTGTCGCACAATCCTTAATGGAATGGCTTTTGCAATACTTAAAAGCCCAAATAGTTTTGAATAATCGGCTGATTCAGCCTTAAAAATAATTACATGTTCGATTTATTGCATTATGCCTCCGGAATTATTGAAGAAGCGGACAATCCTTTCATACAAATAGATTTGAAGGATCTGGACAANAAGATCGACTATCCGGAACTGCTGCCTGTACTGCCAATTAAAAATACGGTTCTGTTTCCGGGAGTGGTAATTCCCATCACGGTCAACAGGTTTAAATCTATCCGCGCTGTAGAGGATGCTTACACCTCTGATAAGATGATTATGGTATTGACGCAGATCAAGCAGGATGTCGAAAATCCCGGCCCGGATGATATGTATACGGTGGGTGTGATAGCAGAAATACACAAATTGATCCGTATGCCTGACGGTTCAATCACAATCGTCATTCAGGGAAGGTCCCGATTTGCGGTGGACTCTTTCGAGCAGTCTGANCCNTACCTGAAAGGTCGGTTTACGATATTGGAATACATCCAGCCGTCAGATACGCGTGAGTTTGAAGCGCAGATATCATCGATCAAGGATATGGCGAGGAACATCATCGAAATCTCACCCAATATCCCGAATGAAGCCAATAACATGCTTCGCAACATCGAGAGCAATACCTTCCTGCTCAATTTCATTGCCTCTAATCTGTCAGTCGACACTTCCGGAAAACAAAAGTTGCTTGAAACTGCCTATTTGCCGGACTTTGCCAACATGCTATTGTCTAACATGCATGACGAGTTCAATCTACTTCAACTCAAAGGCCAGATTGAATCAAAAGTGCGTACCGACCTTGAAAAGCAACAACGTGACTATTTCCTGTCTCAGCAGTTGAAGACCATTCAGGAAGAACTGGGGCAGAATACTTTTGAGGAAGAAGACAGAAACATCGAAGAAAAAGCGGCNAAAAAGAAATGGTCTGCAGAAGTCAAAGCCATCTTTGATAAGGAATTCAATAAGCTCAAGCGGATGAATCCACAAATGGCGGAATACGGCGTCCAGATCAACTATATAGAAACCCTGCTGGATTTGCCTTGGGGTGAATATTCTAAGGACAACTTCGATCTNAAAAAGGTTAAGAAGGTGTTGGATGACGATCATTACGGTTTGGAAAAAGTCAAGGAGCGTATCCTCGAACATCTTTCTGTCCTGAAGTTAAAGGGCGACATGAAAGCACCCATTCTTTGTCTGGTAGGCCCTCCGGGAGTCGGAAAGACATCACTCGGAAAATCCATCGCCCATGCATTGAAGCGCAAATTTGTCAGGATGTCTCTTGGTGGTCTTCATGACGAATCCGAAATCAGAGGTCACAGAAAGACCTACATCGGAGCTATGCCGGGAAGGATCATTCAGGGAATACGCAAGGCGGAACCGTCCAATCCGGTATTTATCCTGGACGAAATAGACAAGGTGGGAAAAGATTTCAGNGGAGACCCCTCTTCTGCCTTGCTTGAAGCNGCCGATCCGGAACAAAACAATTCCTTTGCCGATAACTTCCTCGAAGTAGAATACGATTTGTCCAAAGTATTATTCATCGCGACAGCAAACAGCTTGTCAACCATTCAGCCTGCCTTGCTGGACAGGATGGAAATTATCGACCTGAGCGGTTATAGCCTGGAAGAGAAGACTCGGATTGCCTCACGACATTTGATTCCTGAACTGATGGCCAATCATGGCCTAAAGCCCAGGTCAATTGAATTTGCCGAAGATGCTGTCGTGACCATCATCAGTGAATATACCCGTGAGTCCGGGGTTCGGCTTGCCCAGAAGCTCAGTAGCGTGATGCGTCATTATGCCCTGAAGATCGCCATGGGCGATAAATTCCTAAAGAAAATCAGGGTACAGGACATTCATACAATCCTGGGCGCCCAACGCTACAGCAATGATATATACACCGAAAAACAACCGGCAGGAGTTGCGATCGGGCTTGCCTGGACCTCTGTNGGGGGAGATATTCTCTTCATTGAATCCAGTCTGAGCAAGGGCAAGGGCAAACTCATCCTGACCGGAAACCTCGGTGATGTCATGAAGGAATCGGCAAGCACCGCACTCAGCTTTGTCCGCGCACACGCCGACCAAATCGGTATAAATCCTGAGGATTTTGAACAATATGACCTACATATCCATGTTCCGGAAGGTGCGATNCCCAAAGACGGCCCCTCCGCAGGAGTGACTATGTTATCAGCTATCTGCAGTGCCTTTGCCAAGAAACCCATCAGACCCTATCTGGCTATGACCGGAGAGATTACTTTGCGCGGCAAGGTATTGCCTGTNGGGGGAATCAAGGAAAAAGTGCTTGCTGCCAAAAGGGCAGGCCTGAAGGAAATCCTCATGTGTCGGGAGAATGAAAAGAACGTGGCAGAAATTCCGGCAGAATATATCGAGGGCATTACATTTAAATACGTTGATCGAATGTCTGAAGTACTGGAATATGCACTGAGTATTTCTATGTAATAATGTGTTTTTATTCCATTATTCTTATCCGGCCACTTTTCATTTCCACTGGGACAATGAGATCTGATAGCATTGCCCGGATATAAAACCAATCCTTGTTCGCGACGAAACCGGTATAGCGATTGGACGTTTTTATAAAACTCAAATCGTTTCGAATATTCTTCCCGATCAAGGAGGGTGGTTAAAAAGCAAAGGAGGAACATTAAGCGCTCCTCCTCCTTTAATCTATACTCAACTTCTGCCTTTATTTTAGAAAACTCTTCATTTCCTCATTTATCACATCCGGTTTTTCAAACTGCACGAAGTGACCGGCATGCGGCACCATAACCAGACGGCTGTTCTTTAGCTGGCTATTGCCCATTTTTGCATATTTTTCCGTCTTCCNCCCATTGAGAAATCGGTTTGGGATAAGATTGTCATTCTCTCCAANAAATACCAGAACCGGCTGTCGTATGTTCTTTAGGTTGTCAAAGACCGGAAAGTCCACCATCGCCTTGACGCCCTGTGTGACGTGATAACAGTATTCATTAAAGTCGGAAGCCTTTCGGATGGCTATCCTGTCATCGACCATAAACTGCGCATCATCCGGCATATTGTAAAAATTGTAGGCATAATTGGTTCTGATTTGTTCAATCGTTGTAAGCCTGACACCATCAACGGTCATGACATCTCGGAACCATTGCCGCTGACCCTTGTTGAAAGTCTCAAAACCGGCAGGGGCTACGGNCGCCAGCTTTTCTACCAAATCCGGATACTTCAGTGCCGCAGAGATAGCAATCTGCCCTCCCATCGAATGTCCGGTCAGTACTACCTTGTCGATACCCATCTTTTGACAAAACTCGTGGATCACATCGGCAANAAACTCCAACGATACATTATAATTACCCTTTGAGGATTTTCCATATCCGGGCAAATCAACTGCGATGCATCGGTAATGATCCTTGAGCGATACTATATTCTTCTTCCAGGCAGGTATATAGGAGGCAAGGCCATGGATGAAAAGTATTGTTTGGGGGCCTGAACCGCTTTCAGAATACGCCATTTCGATATCATTGCTCAGGTGGGCATATTTGACCGGCATACCATAGTCCACGTCTTTCATCGATGACACAGCAAGGGATTTATTCAGTGATGCACAGGATGACAAGGTCAGAAAAAGGCCCAGAATCAGGCTGATGCCAAGCGCACCCCTGTGATTAATAAATGTGGTGGCGTTTCTGAAAGTGGCTGCTTTTCCACCACCAGCATTGCTTCTGATACTATAAAATTTATCCATCATTGCCATCCATTTAAAACATTAACCATTTAAGACAGACAAAACCGAGCCATGGATTGACCGGCCTGGTTTGGCTACCTCCATTGACAGAAGGGGAATCGTAAAAGCTACCCAACCCCATGTAAGCCGCATGTGCCTCTACGGTCAGAAAGGCGCCAAGATCATATCCCAACTTGCCATTCACTTCCCATCCCATAAATTTGCCTCCATTGACAGGTTCGATAGCTGAAATAGCTGAAGCAAAGCCTATCTTGGAATGGAATTTGTTGGGTATGATATCCTTAGCCACATTGAATGTACCTCCGACAAGGCCATACCCGCCATTGGAGATATCAGTCACTGCTGCCACAAAACGATTGACTACATTGCCATGTGGGAAGAGTATGTACGCACCACTGCCCACAAATATAGCTGCCGGACTTCCCCAGGTATTGGCAGTCACCACACCTGAATATTTTCCATCGGATATACCATTGGCATCACCCGTAGTTACAAGTGCCTCTGCCGTAATAGCATCGCCCGTCGTCTGACCATAACGATAGCCTGCCCGGAGATTGGCTGATAGGCCTCCGATGGAGACAGTCTTGTCAAATTTCTTTGTCGATTCAGCGTATTCGCTGATCTTGCCCATATTATAATTGAAAAATCCTGTTAGCAGGAATCGATCCAGCATCATTTCATCATTCCGGGAGAAATATCCTCCCAACCACGTAGCATCCATATGATAACGCGTTGACGCCAAAGGAAACCTATAAGTCCCATTATACAGAGTCAGCGGACTTGACGGTCCCTGGCCAAGGATGGATACACCTCCTCTTCCTTCCGACCGGTCACGGACATGGTAAATCGATGCTCCGACATTCCATTTTGGTGAAATCGTGTGCTGGTGATTGAGNNCAAACATCGTCACATCATCATTGACTTCTACATTGTTTTCATAAAACTTGTAGAAGCCACCTTTCGTCTTGGTATAGTCTGTCTGACGACGCACGGAAACTCCCACTGCATCCGTACCGAAAAAGGCAAACCGATAGCCTGTCTGCATGAATTTGTCAACCGTAGTTCGATACAGGTCATGGGNGGTGTCAAACATACGCTGCAATCCGATATTGACTGTCCAGTTCTTAACCGGTGCCAATTCTACCTCCAGATTCTGCGTCTGTATATTGACCTGGTCAGCAGAAACTGCAGATCCTTGATTTCNCCCTGTACCATAAGCCACATCACCCCAGGTCCAGTCGATCTCAAAAGAGGCACGCAACGTCGCCTTTCCATCAAAGATCCGGGGTGTATATACAAAGAACGGTATGGCCCTTTGCTCCACATAGAATGCTGTCAGACTGTCGGAGGTGCTTGTCGTATTACTTCCGAATAGACGCCCGACGATCTGCCCTTTCAGAAAGTCATTCTGTGGGTACATATTCATCGATACGCCCTGGGTATAGAAATAGACAAAGGCCTGCAATTCCTTATTGGCTTTTTGCGGTACTTCCTTGTCGAATCCTTTAAAACCCGCTCCTGTCATATCTTGAGCATCAAGATTCAGCGGAAACCATAACAAAATAGTCAATCCGGCAAATATCTGAAAAAACCGGACAATTCCTGTCCACGTGGTGAAATCGCCCGGCTTGATTCTTACTCCAATCATAAGAGCTTATCTGCGTACATAGTTCTGAACTACATTGGTGCCGAATAAACCACCACCAGTACTGCCGAATCCACCCGCTGCTGTCGGAGGAGCAATCCCCAGGGAAGGCTCGGTCTGAACTACTTCATACTTCATCGTCTTATTGTCTCCTGATACCTCTAAAATACCTTCAGCAGTAAGTGCCGTAGGAGAGGTCTGATTCAATTTGATGTTGTAAATACTACCGACACCTGACTTAGTCTGTACATAGGTTCCTGTCAGGACAACCTTTGCACCATCCTTGTATTGATTAACTGTATAGGTAAGATCGGTCTTGAATTCACATGAGATGGAATCTGCAAATGAAGCAAGGATTGGAGCTACCGGATAAGAGAACCATTTGCCCTGAGTTCCTTCGAGGCAGGCACCGCACACGCCACCGCAGTCAATACCTGTCTCGTCCTGATTCTTAATGCCATCGCTGCATGTACCCTTGTTTTCTTCCTTTCCACAACTTGCTATCATTAAAGCCAGGCAAAGGANAAAGATGTTTAGAAATCTAAAATTTTTCATGACGTAGATTAATTTTTTAAATGTTTGTTTAATAAAATATAGTTTTTAATTTTTTCCTGTCCAGTTTGCCACTCTCTGTCTTCGGTAATTCTTCCATAAACCTGAAATATTTCGGCACTTTGAATTTTGCCAGTCGGCCGCGACAATATTCAATCAGCTTCTCCTCCGTGAGACTTCCATTATTACGCACAACAAGTGCCATGCCGACTTCACCCCATTTTTCATCCTTTACACCCACAACGACGCACTCCTTAACCTCCGGTAATTGTATCAATACCCTTTCTATTTCGGCCGGATAGACATTCTCCGCACCTGAAATAAACATATTTTTCAGGCGATCGACGATGTAATAATACTCCTCATCATCGCGAATGACGATGTCGCCGGTCCTGAACCATCTGCCATCCTCAGCAAATGCCTTTTGGGTCTCCTCTATGTTGTTCCAATAACCGGGTGTAACCATCGGGCCACTTAGCCACAATTCTCCCGGGGTATTTGGTTCTGAATCCAGTCCTTCTTCATTAATGACGCGTGTCATAACGTAAAAGTTAGGCCGTCCGATACTTCCTTTCTTGCGAATAGCGTCACTCTGGTGTAGGGAGGTGAGATTGGGTCCCACTTCTGTCATTCCGTACCCTTGACGGATTGCAATGCCCTTCCGGTCGTATCTTTCGATAAGCGGAATCGGCATGGACTCTCCACCGACAATGATATAGTCCAGACTACTGAGATCGGCGGAGTCAAAATATTTGTCGTCCGCCATGAAGGACAACATGGTTGGCACGCCCATGAAAACCGTGCATCGATGCTTTTCCAGTGCTTGAATCGTTGTGGAAGCTTCGAACTTCTTCGCCATATATACCGTTCCTCCATGATGCAGAATAGGCATCAGTAAAACATTCCATCCTCCTGTATGAAAGGGTGGCATGACATTGATCGTTACAGTCTCCGTATTGATAATAAGGCTAATGGAAGTGTTGATGCTGTTCCAGAAAGCCATCTTATGGGTGTATTTGACCCNCTTGGGCTTGCCGGTAGTGCCGGAAGTGTATATCAGAAACAACACATCATCCTCTCTGATTTCTGGCAACTGAACCGGAGTATATTCCGCTGTGAGAAAATCAGGTTCAATCGTTTTCACCCTTTCCGTAAATTCATCCTGAATCAGGTGCCGGAAGAGATCTGCAACGAAAATAATTGCCGGATCGGCATCCCTGAATATACCGCTGACTTCTTCTGCAGCCAACCGATAATTGATTGGGACCAGAATATATCCATATTTCTGGCATGCAAACCCGAGAGTAACCAGGTTGTTGGTCATTTCATCGAGTACAGCGATCCGATCGCCCTTCCTCAATCCGAAACGATGATACAACAGTAATCCCAGTTTTTCCGCATTTCGGTTCAATTCTCCATATGTCAACACTTCTCCGGTGTCCAACTGTCCAACAGCGACCTTATCCGGGCTGTATATCGCCCATTTACTCATCCAATCATGTTGCCACACCTTTTCCATCGTCACATTTTATACAACGAAACACCAAAGGCTAATCCGCCTCCTGAACCTATAAATGCTACAATCTGCCCCTTTTTACCTTGCCGGCATCCATCCACTGGCCAAAGGCCATTGGCAGGCAGGCAGAGCCTGTATATCCGTAATGATGCATGATGGTCGCTGCTTTTTCTCTAGGCACTTGCAAGCGGTCCATTGTTTCAAAGATAGTGTTTATATTGATTTGGGTAAAGAAATAATGGTCCACCTCTGTTGGTTTCAGTCCGTGTTTTGCCAGCAATTCACTCAACATATGCGTCCAGGTATCAGGATTGATCTCCGGTGGAATCTTCTTGACGAACTTCAGTTTTTGGTCATTATGCTCCAATGCTTCCCGAGTGATGGGATGCTTTGTGGCACCATAGTAAATACCCATCCATTCATTGAATTGGCCCTGAGTTGTCAACTTGCTCCCAATCATTCCTTCACCCTCATCACATCGTCTCAACACTACCGCCCCGGCGCCATCGGCAAAGAGCGTAACCGTCTTTTTATCATGCAGGTCGAGGTACTTGCTCATGGCATAGACACCCGCCACTACTACATTATTATATTGATTATCCGCCTGTATGTATTTGCTGCCTACGTCCAGCGCAGTAACAAATCCTGCACATGCTGTATTAAGGTCGAAGGTGCCGGCATTGGTCAGGTGCAACCTGTCTTGAATGACGGATGCCGTAGATGGCGAAATGAATTCCGGTGTATCTGTTGCAATGATAAGTAAATCCACCTGATCGGGCCGGATGCCCGCATGGTCTATAGCCTGTCGGATAGCTTGCTCGGCGAGGTCAGCCACACTTTCCTCATCCGGACACCATCGTCTTTCATATATTTGCACTTTCTCGCGCAACCATGTGTCCACATCCTCTCCCAATATCTCATTGAAATATTGATTATCGACGATTCGGGATGGCGCGTACCAGCCGGAGGCGATTATTTTGCGTTATTCATTCGATTATTCTCTTTTNTCGGTCAATTAACAACAGGGTCGTCCCTGTTAAAAATGCGGCTACAATAGCCAGGGCGGAAGCCACTGCCGGGTTGCGTACCGCTCCCGATGTATATGGTGTCAACCCAAGGTAATACACACTAAAATGCACAACAATCGCCACAATAGATGCGGCAATCACGGAAGACTTTGGAGCATCCTTGACAAATACTCCGAACAAAACAGGAATAAAAGCGGCTGAAAAGAAGGAATAGACTCCGTTCTGAGCCAGAATGCCCACACTGAGGGTGGGATTGACCATCTGATTGTAACTTACCAATATGGTCACCAATGCCAGAAAAGCAATAACAAATCTGTTGACCACCTTGAGATTGACCTTTGAGGCTTTCTTTCCCAATGCAGGCCGGACCAGATCTTGTGTGATGGTGATTGATAGCGATTGTACCAGCGATTCAAGTGTAGACATTCCGGCCGCCAATAAACCAAACACCACAAGTACACCCACACCTGCAGAAAACCGCCGCACAACATATAAAGACATGATACTGTCCAGATTGATTGTGCTACCGTCAAGTTTGAGATCCGGAAACATCATTCTGCCATAGAAGCCGGCTAGTACAACGGAAAAGAAGACGATCAGCACGACGACAGAATNAANAAGATACTTGTTGATGTCCTTTTCAGACCGCAGCAACAAAGACTTGGTGATGATATGCGGCTGACATACTATAGCAATTCCTACGACGAAATTGCAGAAAATCACTTCAAACCAATCACGGAACAATGGGCTGGTTGGATTAAAGGCCTTGGTCAGCATAGGATCAATCGTATTCAGCCTGTCGTAATAATCACCTACTCCGCCTTCAAAGTAGCCATATCCGGACCCGATCAGGATGACGGCCACGATGAGCATGAANNAGACTGCCTGAACAAAATTAGTATATACCAGAGCGTTGGCCCCGCCAAACATCATATATCCAAATACAAAAACAACGACACCGATCATTACAGAGACCTCATCCGCTCCAAGGGAATTGCTGATTATCTTGGCCAGACCCACACAGATAAGCACCAGGAAAGTAATCATCAACAGCGAAAATATGGCAAGAAGTCGCTCCAACACCTTGCTGTTGAATCTATTACCCGCCCATTGAGGCAGAGTCAAGGCACTGGTGAAGTTGCCATGATGTTGAAACCTCTTACTCAGATAGATCAGAGACAAATAAAGTCCCAGTGGTAACACCAGGGCCATGGCCAGAAAGGCCGACCATCCGTAATACGCAATGAACCCCGGATTGATGATAAATGTCGCCGCACTCGAAACACTGGCTGCAAGGGAAAAGGCAACGACAATAGCCGGAAAACCGGATCCAATGGCATAATCCTTCAATGTACGGGTTTTCCTTGCACCACGATACACCAAAAACAGTAGGATGGCAGCATATACTGCCAAAAGTAAGATAGTCGCCTGCTTCAGATCCATTCTATAGATGTATTCATATAAACCATTGCTGTCTAACGCCTACAAAGTTGAAGGATTCATTCGGATAATCATATTGTTATTTGTTTATATTTTGGTGCGACTTTTTATAATTATTTAACTTATATTTTTGATATATAGGATTATATGATTATATTTTATGGTGCGACCTTTTGGCGTTTTAGTTTAAATAATATTCCTATTCCAATGGATACGGCCTTATTTTTGCCGGGTTAATCAATTTTATTTAAAAACATAATTTTACCTAATGAAGAGACTGGAAAATAAAATTGCTGTCATAACAGGCGGCGGAAGTGGTATCGGCAGGGCCACGGCACTGCGTTTTGCGGATGAAGGCGCTCATGTGATCATCTGGGATGTCGCGGATAANAAAGGAGAAGAAGCCATCACTGCATTGAAGGACAAGGGAAGCAATGCTGCCTATTATCACGTGGACACAACCGACAAAGAACAAATAGCAAAGGCGACGGAAGATGTCATCAGCCGTTATGGCAGAATAGACATTCTAATCAACAATGCAGGCATTACCAAGGATTCAACGCTGTTGAAAATGACCGACGAGCAATGGGAGCGCGTGATTGACGTCAATCTCAACGGCGTATATCACTGCACACGAGCCATCGCCCCCATCATGGCACAAAACAATTACGGTCGCATCATCAATGCATCGTCGGTGGTCGGACTCTTTGGCAACTTCGGCCAGACCAATTATGCTGCTACCAAGGCCGGTCTCATCGGCATGACCCAGACTCTGTCCAAGGAACTGGGCCGAAAGGGCATTACGGTCAATGCCGTTGCACCCGGATTTATTGCTACCGAAATGATTCAGTTGATGCCGGAAGATGTCCTGGCGGGTATGGAAGCCAAGGCGCCNGTCAAACGCCTCGGGCAACCGGAGGAGGTGGCCGCCCTATACGCCTTCCTTGCATCCGATGAAGCGGCTTATATCAATGGGGCAGTGATTAGAATCGACGGGGGATTGTGTTGTAATAAAAGCATGGTCTCCCGGCAAATTCTTCAACTTTTCTCCCGGCTCATCTGGCAGGAGGAACCAAAATCGTGTTGATACTTCTCCNCCGAATATTTGCTTCGGCAGCAGCCCCATCGATCCATACCAGGCAATCCATATCCTTATCGCCCTGATTCATCACAATGACAACCAGGGTGCCATCAGGATTCTCAAAGGCCGNCGCCAGCAAGGGGCTGCGTGTCGATGATGCAGTGATGCGGCGGGNCCNCGGTTCTATGAATTTAGAAAAATGGCCAATGTAATAATAGGCATTGGTATATATGAGTTGCCCTGTCCTTGTATCGCCATGGACCGGGGCAAAACAAAAATTCTTTACATGGTTGGGGCCGCCATTTTCATCAAGTAAAATATTCCAGTCTGTAAATCCCACCATGCCATTGTTGAAGTCGCGAATCATACTTCGTCCGTATTCTTCACCAAGTTCCCAATTGTTATAACCATCCTGGCGAAAACTTTCGGCACAGCCTTCTGTAAAGAACAGTTTCTTTTCCGGGAATGCCTCATATACTCTTTGTAGATTGTCATACATGGGTGTGCCGCCACTCCAGTCTTCATACCAGTGGAAGCCGATGCCCCAGATAAATCTTGCGGCCTCCGGATCAGACATATAAGTCTGCGCACGCTGGTATATCAGATCTCGGTTGTGATCCCAAACAATGATTTTCTTGTCTCCCAGTTTTTCCTGTTCCATTACCCAGATGTTTTTAAGAAAATCTCGTTCCTCTTCAGCCGTATAGATGCAGCTCTCCCAGCGTTGTGTAGCCATAGGTTCATTCTGTATGGAAATACCCCAAACCGGAATTCCTTGCTGCTCATAGTCTTTGATAAAGCGAACATAATACCTGGCCCAGCTATCTCTGTATTCCGGAAGCAACTTTCCGCCATGCAACATACTGTTGTTGTCCTTCATCCAGGCCGGAGGTGACCAGGGGCTGGCAANAANACGCATTCCGTTGCCAATTATCCGCTGTGCTTCCTTGATCATAGGAATCTTGAATTTCAGATCGTGTCCTATATCGAATGACTCCAGTGTAACATCCTTGTCTTTCACATAGGTATAGCTGCCACTACTGAAGTCACAGCTGTTGATATTCGTCCTGATGATATTATATCCGATGCCTTTTTCTCTGTCAAAATATGCCGTAATCAACTCTTTTTGCCTTTCCGAAGGCAAGGCGGCAAAAGTCTCTGCAGATGCATCCGTGATGGCCCCACCCACCCCTATATATTCCTGAAATTNTTTGTTCGGATCGACAAAAACACAGATTTCTGTCTCCAGCGGCTGCCCTTTGGGCCTGAACTCACTTATCCCGGACCTGGTCAGCCTTAGCTTTGTGTTGAATGCTGTGGTATAAATAAAGGCACGACCTGATTTGCCGATTTCCGTTGCAGGACTTAAGACCGCAACATTGCCCTGTGCTGAGGTCACCAGCGGGAAAGTCACCGTTAATATGCACAACACGATTAGGTTCTTGGCCATCTTATTCATATCCTTATTTTTTTATTACTACCAAATATAGGTTCCGGCAGACTGCGCCTTCAGCAATGTCGTCACCCTCCGGTCCTTAAATTCTATATTGAATGACTGGTTAGTCTGTGTGGTGTTCAGAACAAGCAACACCTTTCTTCCGGTCGGTGTAAGGAATGCCACGCTTTGAAGTCCGGGCAGATTATCACTTGCGACACGGACACTACCCGGTGGTACCCAGGCCGAAATCTGTCCAAGGATATAATACGACGGATTCCTGGTGATGGTCCCTCCGATGGTCAGCGNCCNCTTGCACTCAGAACACCCTCCGTCAGTATGGGGTCCGAAACCGGGATCGTTGGCAAGGTTCCACTGGAGTACCATCCTTGACCAATTGCGCAACGAACCAATGACGACATGCTGGGTATGCCACATAAAATTGGATGCAAACGACTCATTCTTACCGGTCCATTGCTCTGTAAAGTAAAGGTTCCTGTCCGGGTGTGCCTCATGTACGTTACTCATGGCTGATATTTNCCCGGCATACAGGTGAAAAGCCGAGCCGTCGATATACTTTTNTGCTGTGGCGTCATTCAGGATAGATATCGGATAGTCCGGTTTGTCGCAATTGTGATCGTAAATGATGATCTTCGTCGTGATACCTGCATTTTCAAAAGCCGGACCGAGGTAATCCCGTACAAAATCTCTTTGGTCTTGAGCTTCCATCAGCATCGATGGGTTGTTGCCCGGATGAAGAGGTTCGTTTTGGACAGTAATGGCATGGATATTGATGCCTTCGGCCTTCATGGCCTGAATGTATTTCACAAAATACCGGGCGTAGACCGGAAAATATTCTTTCTTAAGACTGCCCCNCTTGAAATTCTTATTAGTCTTCATCCATGNGGGAGCGCTCCATGGTGGTTCCATAATCATTATTTCAGGGTTGATTTCCAGGATTTGCTTCAAGACAGGAATAAGATTGGTCCTGTCCGGTTCAATACTGAATTTTTCTAAGTTGATATCTGTCTGGCCTTCCGGTACATCATCATAGGAAAAAGGCGCCGGATCCAGGTCAGATGCACCAATGCTTATCCGAAGGCAAGAAATGGCCAGGGCCGATGAATCTCTCGAAANAAGCTCCCTTAATATCTTATTCCGATCTGAAGCAGAAAGCGTATTCAAAACAATGGCACTTCNCCCGGTCAGGCTATAACCAAAACCATCAAGCTCCTGAAACTGCTGTGTGCTGTCCACCTTAAGTATTGGATATTGGTTCGTTTTGTTCGAAAACTTCAGTGTCTGCTTCTGCTTTTGGAGTAAGGAGCTTCCATCGGCTGATGTTTGATAAAATTGGACATCGGAGACCGGCACATCTACAGGCGTGTCTGGTTGATCATCCTTCGAACATTTAAAGGAAAACAATGCCAGCATCAAAAGTACATACAAAGGCTGTCTTACGATTCTCATATCCATCAAGTCTATTTATTGATAAGGGGCGTGGCGATATTCATTCTTCCGATAAATATCGCCCACCCAAAAGCAATGTTATCTTAGCACCGAAAATAGTTGCTCACCATAATCTACCACTTCACAATTCCGGGCCGGGAAGGTATCTGTCAATAACCCGGATTCTGGGTCAGGTTGATGTTCTTATCCCGTTCTCCCTGTGGAATTGGCCACAATAATTTATTCTCATTGATATTATATCCAAGCGCACTCATCGTCTCTACTGCCTTACCGGTACGTTTCAGGTCATACCACCGATGGCCTTCAAAAGCCAGTTCAAGCCTTCTCTCGTTGGCTATGGCAGTACGTAGTGCATCGGCTGTTGTCGCTGTTGTTGGTGTCAGACTGACCCTACTTCGGACCAGATTGACATAATATTGNNAAAGACCGGAAACATTATCCAATTGTCCCAATTCGGTCAACGCCTCTGCCTTCAAAAGATATATATCCGCCAGGCGCAGGAAGATCTGATTTTGTCCCCNCGCCGTATTCCTCATCTTAAAACAGAACGGGTAGTTGTTAGTATCCCAGTAAGCATCGGTCCAGGAGGTGACCTTCTGAAACTTGATGCTACTCGCTTTCCGAACGTTATCTCCTGCGGCATCAAAAGCATCCACCAGGTTATGCGTTGGGGTATTGAATTNTTTCCAGTCCGTACCGACAAACATGGAAGATCCCCAGTTGCCACCTGTATTCCAATCGGTACAGTTCATTTCAAATATGGCCTCGGCACTGTTTTCGTGATTTCCATCCCACAGGTGATCATAAACCGGCAAAAGGCTGAATCCTCCGGCAATGACAGCATCGCAATGTTCATTGACTTTAGCCCAATCATGCGGATTGATGGTGGCATATACCTTGGCAAGAACAGCATGGGCCGCATACTTGGTCCNCCGCATCTTGTTGGGGCCATAGGCAGTCGGCGCAAAATTGACGGCGCGCACCAGGTCTTCAATAATCTGAGCATACACCTCTTCCAGAGATTTTCGATCCGGGTATAATATTTTATATACTTCCTCAAAATTTTCGGCCGAAATCGCAGGAACAGGCTTGGTCACTATTGGCACCCCTCCCCACAACTGCACCATACCAAAATATAACCATCCTCTCAAGAAAGATGCCTCGCCAATCATTTCATCGCGCCTTGCCGGAGTAAGGTCTGCGGCAGTCGGCGCCTTTTCAATGACGGTATTGCACAGTGCCACAAGGCCATAAAAATATCTCCAGTCTCTAGAAACATTGTTGTTGGTGGAAGAAATCTTATAGTCGTCGATCTGAAAGTTATCCGGATTGTCCGCTCCGGCATGCGAATTGTCTGACTGTGCATCTCCATTGACATAATAATCAAGCATCATCAGCTCCGCCTGTGAAGTTTTCAACCCCGCGTAAGCTGCTGCCATGGCCGCCTCGGCATCCGCGGCTGTAAATGGCTTATCGGTATCTGTCGTTTTGTCAATCAGCTCAGAAAGCGGTTCCTTATCCAATATGCTGTCGCAGGAAGTCAGAAAAAGTCCCGAGAACATCGCAATTGCTAAATATATTTTCTTTTTCATCATTTTAAATTTTTAAGGTTGTTCATTGTCAGACATCAAAGACCAAGATTCAATCCAAATATGATCTGTCGTGTCTGAGGATATGTTCCATAATCCACACCAAACTCCGCGCNCCTGCTATTGACCCCGTAAGCATTGACTTCCGGGTCAAAACCTGAATATTTAGTCAGTGTGAGCAGGTTTTGAGCTGTGGCATAGATGGAAAGATTGCGGATATTTGCCCGCTTGAGCCATCCTGTCGGTATGTTGTATGCAAGCGTCACCGCCTTCAGTCGAAGGAACGAACCGTCTTCCACAAATCGTGTCGAATTATGTATATTATCCAGACTGCCGTCTCCCGCCTCATTCGCTCGCGGCAAGGACGTAATATCTCCCGGGTTTTTCCATCTGTCCAGCACCCTGATCGACTGATTCTTGCTATCAAACATCCCTTCCAGGTCCATCTTGGTGGCATTGAATATCTTATTGCCCTGGACACCCTGAATAAAAATACTCAGATCAAATCCCATGAAAGACAAGTTGTTGGTCATACCGTAAATAAACTTTGGAGAAGCTTGTCCAATAAAGGTCCTGTCATCAGGTGTTATGATTCCGTTGCCATCCAGATCCCTGTATTTGATATTGCCGCTTTCCGGATCGACACCCTCTGAGATATATCCATAGAAACTGCCCATTGGCTGACCTTCCGTCATACGAATAGCGTTCTGACCATTGCTGTATATCTTGGCATAATCATATATCTTCTGCAAGCCCAGCTTAGAGACCTTGTTCTTGTTGAAGGAAATGTTGAAGTCCGTATTCCATGTAAACTTCTCTTTCTTGAAGTTTATACTGGAAATCATGAATTCTACCCNCTTGTTTTCAAGCTCGCCGTCATTGCGTATAAATGGCTGTTCTACCCCGACACTTGACGGCAGTGGGATGGACATGATCAGGCCATGGGTTTTCTTCCAGTAAACATCAGCTGCCATCGTCAACCGGTTTTCAAGAACTGTTATATCGAAGCCGATATTTGTCTGGGTCGTTTTTTCCCAGCGAAGCTCAGGATTGGCGATGGTAAGCCGCCGTATTCCGGGACCAATAAATACATTGCCGGGAGTAATCCTGGAGAAGCCGAGTAGTCCATATGCGGCAAAATCACTTACCCNCTCTTGATTGCCTGTCTGCCCCCATCCGCCGCGTAGTTTGAGGTCATTGACTCCATGTATGTTTTTGAAAAACTCTTCCTGAGAAATTCTCCATCCGGCCGAAAAAGACGGGAAGATATCCCACTTATTCCCTGCTGCCAGTTTTGAAGATCCATCCCGTCTAACAGCTACCGTCAGTAAATATTTGGAGTCATAGTCGTACATAAGCCTACCGAATTGGGAAACTATAGCCGAGGTTGTCTTCGTATTTCCGGCACCTTCAACCTGATTTCCGGCGTTGGTTGTCTTCACCGGTTCGAGTGGCAGGTCCTTGGTATTAATATATGCAAATCCGTAATTGTTATCCTGTACGGAAAGCCCCACAAGTGCAGTTACATTGGACAACCCGAAGTTATTGGTATAAGTAAGTGTATTCTCTGCAAGCAGGCTCATATACTCCCACTTGGATACATTGGATATCCCGTGATTCTGACGACCATATACCGTTCTAACCGGATCGACATAAAATTCATTGACGCCATTGGAGATATCCGCAGCAAGATTAGTCCTGAATTTCAGATCTTTCATCAGCCTGATCTCTGCAAATGCATTTCCGAGGAAACGATTGCTGTTATTGATATCTTCACGGCTCATGTAAGAAAGTGGTGTCTCCCAGGAAGCCTGGAATGGGTTGGTTGAAAACTGCTTCGGGTTATCTGTGTCATACACAGACAAATTCGNGGGACTGTTCAATGCGCTGAGTATGATGCCACCACGACCTGAACTGGCATTGTCGCCGGCGTTGTAGGTGTTGGTTCTGTAAAAATTGATGTTAGACCCCACGGTCAACCATTTATTGATCCTGGAATCGACATTCAGTCTGGCAGAATATCTCTTGAACTCAGCGGGTCTTACCATTCCTTTGTCTCCCAGATATCCCAACGACAGATAATATCGCGCCTGCTCTGTACCACCAGAAAAAGCAAGCTGATAATTCTGGTTTATGCCTGTACCGAAGGTCTCCTTTTCCCAATCGGTATTGGCATTCTCTTCACTGATTGCCTCTCCCCGGTCTCTCATATATTCAATATACTGACTGCCATTAAGTACATCAATGGATTTTGCCAAGCGTGTAAATCCAAAATAGGTGTTGAAGGTTGTAGCTGTGCTGCCGGCACTCCCCTNTTTGGTAGTGATGAGCGCCACTCCATTGGAGGCACNGGNCCCATATATCGCGGCTGAGGCAGCATCTTTAAGAATCTGCATGGATTCGATGTCGTTGGGATTGAGGCCACGTGTGTCCGTTGTAGGAATGCCGTCGATGACATACAATGGGTCATTATTGGCATTGACCGAATTCGTCCCTCTGATACGAATCGAAAATTCGGCGCCCGGCTTACCGGAAGGCTGAGTCACCTGAACTCCGGCAGCTTTCCCCTGTAAGGCCTGTGCCGTTGAGAATACAGGCCGATTGGCAAACTCCTCGCCCTCAACTGATGATATGGAGCCGGTGATATTCTTCTTACTTTGACTACCATAACCGACTACTACTACCTGATTTAACAGGAGGTTGTCCACCTGAAGGACGACATTCACGACACTCGCCGCTTTTACCTCTACACTTACATATCCTACGGAGGAAACGACAAGTATGGCATCTTCGGCGACTTTGATNNTAAAAACGTCCATCAGCATCGGTGACGGTACCTTCATTCTGTCCTTTGACCGTGATCGTCGCTCCGGCTACCGGCATCCCATCAGATCCTGTCACTGCGCCTCAACTGTAATGGTGTTGTTTTGATATGCGTAAAGTAATCTGGCGGCACATCTGCTGCATATGTCATGCCACTGCTGTACAGAGAAAGTACAACCAGCCATCCCATTTGCCACCATTGCTTCGTTAGTTTAAGTCTCATGCTTACGTTGTTTTTCGATTTATTTAATTTAGGTTTGATCTATTCATTATCAATATTTACCATTTCGTATTCAATCAGGTTTTCTGAAACACCCGAATATAATCAACAANAAACCGTTGTGGAAATATCGTTGAATTATTAGGACTTCCCGGCCAATTGCCACCGACTGCGCAATTGATGATGAAGAATTGGTCATTGTTGAACGGATAGGGCTGGCCCTCCATTTCAGATGCCGATATGCTGAAATACTTTTTGTCATCGACGTACCATTCGATCTTATCTTTCTCCCAGATGATCGAAANAACGTGAAAAGCCTTGTGAAAATCGCCTTCATTTCCCGACAGGGTGCTGCTCCCTTTGTACTTATGGGTATTCAATCCCCAATGTACCGTTCCATGCACCCTGGAAGATTCGTGTCCAAGATACTCCATGATGTCTATTTCGCCACAGTTGGGCCAAGGATTAGTCTGAATATCTGCACCGAGGCTCCATAAGGCAGGCCAAATACCTTGTCCGATTGGCATGGCAGCTCTTATATCTACCCTGCCGAATTTAAACTCCCTCTTGCCCTTGGTAATCATCCTGGAAGATGTATAATCGAATCNCCCTACCGACTCTTCCTTGGCAGTGATCATAAGATACTCCTCAGCGTATATAGATGCATTCTCCTCCTTATAATATTGCAATTCGTTGTTGCCCCAACCATTTGAGCCATTACCAATCTCAAAAGTCCAGTTGCTTTTGTCGATAGTCGGCTGACGAAATTCATCGGACCAAACCAGCTGATACCCGGGATATTNCCCGGGAGAGACATATCCTTCTGTTGGCACCTCTATGATATTGCTGTCTGCATCATCATTAATAATAGTAATCAAAGCGCGTTGCTTCACGATTGTTGCATTGAGAGCTTGGGTGATGACCAGTTCAAATGTTTCGTCGGGCTTNNTTACCTTATCCCCAATGATGGTCACCGGCACAAGCACGCCTGATTGCCCTGCGGGAATGATTGACAACACATCTGTCACGCCGATGTAATCCTGTCCGCTCCTGGCAGTAATATCTTTGGTGCTGTATCTCAATACGACATTGGTAGTTGCCGGTTTGCTCAGCTTGATGCTGATCAGGGCAATAAAGTCTTCATTTTNTTCCAGCCCATTCTGGTCTTCAATGGTCACCTCCGGCTTAACTACCGATGGCTGATCATTGGGTTTGTCGCAACTTGCGTTCAGGAACAATAAAGGCCAAAGCCAAGCATAACTTATTTTTCTAAATCTATTCATATGCCATCAATTATACACTCTAACATATTCCACTTCCATTCGCTGCGGCCAAATATCATCATCTACGCCCTTGACTCCTCCGAAATTACCTCCTATGGCAAGGTTCATTATTAAATAGAATTCCTTATCAAAAGGCCAGCTATCCGGACCTGTACTGTCGTTTTTATAGGTGTAGAAAACCTTCCCATTGATGAGGAAATCGATTTTTTCTTCTGTCCATATGATGGAATAATCGTTGAAATAAAGTGATGCATCCGGCAGTTGCACCGTCTTCCNCTGTTGTGTACCGATAATATGGTTGTAATTCTGAGTATGTACTGTTCCGAAAATAGAATCCTGCGCCCATCCCACATGTTCCATGATATCAATTTCACCGCTTCGGGGCCACCCTCCATATTCCCATTTTGACGGTAGCATCCAGATAGCAGGCCAGGTGCCATGTCCACGTGGAAGCCGCGCNNTTCTGACATCGATGCGGCCATATCTTAAATTGAGTGACTTGCGGGTTGTTATCCTCGCCGAAGTATAAGGGTGGCCGCTTCGGTTATTCCGGTGCGCCTCCAGGATCAATCGTCCCTCCTCAATGCGCGCATTCCTCAGGTCATTCGTATAGTATTCTTTCTGATTGTTGCCCCATCCGCAATTTGATGGGCAGCCATCGCCCAGGTCAAAAGTCCATTTGGTTGAATCCGGCACGGGAGATTGACTTTCAAATTCATCCTGCCATACAAGCCTTCCATATTGGCCAAATGACACAAGCCAGGCCGATANAAAGAGGAATATAAAGAAGAGCTTCTGCATCAATCTGCCACATATTTGAATTCAAACCAGCCCGGTGTAACGGGATTGCCTGCCGCATCAGCAAATTNGGTTCTGACAATCAATTCTGTTTCCGTCAGTTTTATAATATTTAGTACACTATAACTATCCATCGCGCCCATAAACTGCCCTTTGGCCAGGATTATCTGATCTTCACCATTTGGTCCTGTGCCAGGACTGAAAGCAAACGGACCCGAAACAGGAATAANAGAACCATCAACATATCCCTTGAACGGATTGACCGTGCTGCCATTATTGCGATAGTCGAATTTGAAACCCTCAAAGACAAAACAATATCGGTCATCATACTGGGAAGCGACCAAACCATTAGCCGGAGATTTATACCAATTGGCAGCGCCATATGTTTCTCCTACTGTAATGGCTCCTGCTACATCGGAAAATTTCCAGCATTTGCCGGTCGTGCTGCAATTGCCGGTCAACAGGCCAAGTGGTCCGCTGCAGGGAAGCACAACATCTTTGGGTATAGATATCTTCTTGGTATTGTATGCAGTACCATTACCGCCTTNTTGGGAAATATAAAGGGAAATGTCATATTCTCCTTNTTTGGAAAAGAAAATGGTATCACTCTCCAGAGATGATGTTGCCGGTATACCTCCCTCGCCAATTTCCCATAAGCGTACGAAGCTATCAGAAGATAAGTCTTTAACCACAACCTTATTGCTATCACCGGGTACATATTCAATTGAGAAATCCGGCTTTGGCGGCAACGGCCCCAGATTGATGTCGTTGTTATCCGGGCTGCACCNCTGAANAATGAAGAGTCCTATTATAACTATAAATATATTTTTCATCATGAATGAATTTGATTGAATCAATAACCCGGATTTTGTTTCAATATACCGTTGGATAAAACGATTTCGCTATTCGGTATCGGGAATATATTGTGTACCCCGTCCTTAAAGCCCAGTGGGCCTAATTTTTCAGCTGCTCTTCCGGTGCGTACCAGGTCAAAGAAACGATGCCCTTCCAGGCCCAGCTCAATTCTTCTTTCCCGAAAAATAGCATCCAGCAATGCACTGCTTGAAGCTGTAATAGCCGGCACACCTACCCGCATTCTTACCCGGTTCAGTGACTCTCGCGCCTTGGTTTCATCTCCGGTTTTAGCAGCTGCTTCTGCATCCATCAACAGGACATCGGCATATCTGATGACGCGGTCATTACTCTCGCCATTGGGATTGGGATCGCCAAAAGGAGCATCTTCACTTTGATTGGTGAAGTATTTTCTTGGATGATAGATATAACCTACATCTCCGGCATTGGCAACCGTAAATTCACCCCGATCTCCCATCTGATCACCAATCCTGAACACCGTATATTTAAGGCGGGGATCCTCAAAACCCTCTTTGAAGAATTCATCAACAAAATCCTGTGTCGGAATATTGAAGCCATAGCCGGCAAATTGTCCTCTGGCACGCTGGAATACATTGGTAAAGGTACCTTCATTGGCCGCATTTTTACCCCAATTGCCCCNCGATGCGTTCATATATTGAATCTCAAAGACCGATTCTGCATTGTTCTCGCCAGCCTTGGTAAATATCGTTCCATAATCTGCTACCAACGAGTATTCTCCGGATTGGATAATCTCTCCTGTCTGAAACCCTGCCTCTGCATACTTACCTTGATATAGATACGCTTTGGCAAGCAAGGCCCTTGCTGCTCCCTTCGTAATCCGCCCTAAGTCTTTCGCCTGATATTGTGACCTTTGAGGCAGGTCTTCAATGGCCTCTTTCAGATCTTTCTCTATGAATGCCCAAATGACAGCGGCATCTTCCTTCGGTCTGTTGTATTCCGATGGCGCCAGGACCTTGTCCGCCAGTGGAACCCCACCAAAAATGGTATTTAGATTGTAATAAAACCAGGCTCGAATAAATTTGGCTTCTGCCAGGATTCTCTTTTTCAACACCTCGTCCATTTCTATTCCCGGCACCTTTTCCAATACAACATTGGCACGGTAGATTCCTTCGTAGTCAGCATTCCATTCCGACTCAAGTAAATCTGTATTGGTCGGTCCCTGAAATGTTTCTAGTTTCATCAAATCCACAACATCATTATCCCCGGAGCCTCCTTTCTGAGAATCATCCGACATAATATCGCCCCAAAACCAGCGGAAATGTCCTGCCGGACTTAATTCAAACTGTAGTGTGGCATAGGCGGCATTTACTGCTGCCAAAGCGTCCGCCTCTGTTTTGTAAAAGTTGTTGGATGTGACACCGATGATGGGCTTTCGATCAAGGAACTCCTTTTCACAAGAAATGCTGAACACGGCCAACAGCCCTAATACAAAAATCAAGCTATTTTGTCTTTTCATCATTTTCATTTTTCTTTAAAACTTCAACTCAATGCCCCNCATAAAAACTCTCGCCTGGGGATAAAAGCCTTTATCAATGCCCAATTCCAGGGCATTTCCTACAATCCCTATTTCAGGATCCATCCCGGAATAGCGCGTAAAGGTGAACAGGTTCTGCGCAGCAGCATAGATCCGTAATTCCCGCACCCTGACCTTGGACATCCAACGAGTAGGGATGGAATAGCCCAGTTGAATATTCTTCAGCCGCAGGAAGGAGCCGTCTTCTACAAAACGATCCGATACACGGGCATTCTGATTAGGGTCATTCAAACTGACTTTAGGTTCGGTGTTAGATGTCCCCGGTCCTGTCCAGCGGTTCAACGTGCTTTCGGGTCTGTTGACATAAGTAAAATCATATCTTACTGTGGCATTGTAAATGTCATTACCGTAACTGCCCAGCCAGAACATATTCAGATCAAATCCCTTGTACGCGATGTTTCCTGTTAGCCCATAGGACATTTTCGGTATAGGATTGCCTATATAAGTTCTGTCCTTGATATCTATCACCCCATCTTCATTGATGTCCCTGAATCTGATATCTCCCGGTGACGTACCTTCCGACTGAAACGCATGATTCTTCACCTCTTCTTCTGTCTGGAAGATGCCATCGGTGACCCAGCCATAGAAGGATGCCAGTGGATGACCCACATCCGTACGTGCAACGGTAGAATTGGCTGACTGTATTCGGCCACTGTTAATAGGTTCACCTCCTGTACCGAGGTTTGTTACCCTATTGTGTATAAAAGTGGCATTCCCGCTTAAACTGTATTGAACGGGGCTTTTGTAAGGGGATCTAAAGTTAACGGCAAGCTCCCATCCCCGATTTAGTGCTGATGCAACGTTTTGTACGGGAGCTCCGGTGCCGGATGTACTAAGCACAGGAATAGCATACAGCATGTCCGATGTTTTCTTGATAAAATAGTCAGTAATTACTTGCAGGCGACCATTGAAGAAGTCAAGATCTGCACCGATATTAGTCTGTGTGCTTGTCTCCCACTTAAGATCAGGATTGGGGGCTACCAGGGCTACGCTTCCATTGGTAATCACTTGTCCCGGGCCGAAGACATAATTCTGACCGGAGCTTATTACCGAGGTATAGCCATAGTTGCCGATATTATCGTTGCCGTTTTGACCCCAGCTTGCTCTTAATTTTCCAAAATGTAGTACTTTGTCCAAAATGCCGTCATTGGTAAAGGTCCATCCTGCGGAAAATGAAGGGAAGTATCCCCAACGGTTATTGACACCAAACCGGGAGCTTCCATCAGCCCTTAGGGTAGCCATGGCATAATAAGTACCCTCAAAATCATAGTTGATTCTGCCAAAGTACGAATTGAGTGCTGATTCGGACGCTCCTTCATAAGCCGATTGTGATGTGATGGGGTCGATCGTATTACTGATATAGGCATCTTCCCATTTGTTGGACGGCAGGTTGGTGTTTGCTCCACCATTATAATAATGCTTATTCAGCAAGGCAGATGTGCCTGCCAGCATATCAAAATGATGTGCCTCATTCAGGTTGTACTTATAATTGATTGTGTTTTCCCATTGCCAGTTGGTCCATCTGTTGTCATTGAAGGAAACCGAGTTGGTGAGATNTTNTTCTGTTGCCGGCGCATCGCTCAACACAGGGTCGATACTCAAATCATACTTGGGATAAAAGTTCCTGGAGTTTGCAAAGGTGTTGTCCACACTGTAGGCCGACCTTACTTTCAGGCCTTTGATAATTTCTACTTCTGCAAAAACACTGCCCACCACACGATTGGTTATCCAGCGGTTGTAGGTCTGTTCTATCGCGTTGACCGGATTGGCAATATCTGTATCCGTATAGGGCGAATAGTTGAAGGTGCCGTCAGGCTTCCTGATCGAGGTTACCGGGTCGATATTGAGCGCCCGGATAAGGGGCGAATTGAATTCACTATTGTCGGTGAGTGCTGTCCTGCTCAGCCACGTATAGTTTATTGTGTTGCCAATGGTGAGCCAAGGCTTGACACGATGGTTTATATTAACCCGGCCTGTGATGCGGTCAAAGTCGGACTTTTGTCTGCCCACTATTCCTGCCTGACTAAAATAGTTTCCAGAAACTGCGTAGGTTGATTTTTCTGTACNCCCGGTCATTCCAAGTTGGTGTTCGGTTATCGGCGCCGAACCCATAACTGCACTAACCCAGTCTGTACCGACACCCAAGGCATCAGGATCAGCAAACTCCGGCAAGGGCTTGACCCCTGCATTGATATGTGCCTCATTGGATATGATTGCATATTCGCGGGCATTGAGAAGTCGGGGTTTTCTCCAGGCGTTTTGGATACCATAATATGATGAATAGTTGATTACTCCCTCCTGATTGTGTTTGCCGGAGCGTGTGGTGATGAGAATCACACCATTGGCTCCTCTCGCTCCATATATTGCGGCGGATGCAGCATCTTTAAGGATATTGACTGATTCGATATCAGACGGGTTCAGGAAGTCAAGACCACCAACCGGTACGCCATCGACAATAAACAAAGGATCACTGTTGTTGATCGTGCCTGTACCTCTTATTCTTACAGTTAGCGGNNCGCCGGGCGCACCGGAATTTTGAGTCACCAGAACGCCGGACGCCCTCCNCTGCAAAGCTTGTTCAACACGAAGAGCCGGTGAGGATGTGATTTCGTCTGATTTTATTACAGATACGGATCCACTTATATCGCTTCGTTTTTGAGATCCGTATCCTACGACAACCATTTCGTCGAGCAACTTGTCCTCTCTTTCCAGATAAATATCGAGCGTGGTTTGCCCATCATAAGTAACTGATCGGGACTTCAATCCTACCGAGTTGAAGATGATTATGTCTCCGGTTTTGAGTCCGTATAGCTGGTAGGCACCATATTCATCCGATACCGTACCCTTGTCGTAACCGACTATCCGGATGGTAGCACCAACTACGGTTTCTTTTGAATCATTTTCAAATACTTTCCCCGTTAATGATTGTGAATTCATCAACGAAGGGAAAATCAAGCACAGCAACACTGTGGCAGTGCATATCAAGATTTTATTGGAAAAACATCTGATTTTTGTAAAAATTTAACCCGGGGTGCCGAATGGAATCCCCTAAAATCCAAAGTATCCATGAAAAAATGCCCGGCATATTCATAATGCCGGGCAACATTTAATCAATTATTGCTTAATAAATAACTTAGTACCCGTCATACCATCCTTAACATATGAGGCCATATATATTCCCGGAGTCAAACTTTCAATTTCAATTTTAATAACGTCCATTCCCGGAGTATAAGAAACTGTTTTTACTACACTTCCATAAATATTACGGATTAATACAGAACCCCTATCGCGTAAGTTCTCGTCAAATTTTAGGGTAACAGCACTTGAGGCCGGGTTGGGAATGATCATAAAGCCCGGATTGTCCAAGACCTTCTTTGTTGAAGCAAGACAAGAGACTTCAGAACAGTCCCCGAAGCATGCATATACAACAGTATCCTGAGTTACCGGCAACAACTTTCTGTCCCAATAGTTACCTGCGTCTCCACATGCCTGGTCATCCAGTCTTTCCTTGCAGGAATAGTCTGCACAGTTACCATTGGCAAAAGTAAAATGGGACTTGAATCCAATGCCTCTTGTCAGATTGATAGAGTAAACACCATCTCCGTCAGAGTCCTCCATTCGATATTTGCCTCCCGGAGCCTCAAATTNTTCGCCACCGGCAATCCAAACGCCATCCGGCGATGGTGGATTGGCCGCTCCGAAGCCAAGATTGACCGTCAGGCTTACATATTCTCCACAGTTATAACACTTGTTCCAGCATACAGGAATCAGATTGGTTTCCCCACTAATGGAGGCCTTCCGGTTGATAAATCCATTGTTGTTGGTGACGCACTCATCCAGCGCATTCAACCCTTCTTCCCAGGTATTTCCGTTGATGACAAATTTATATTCTATGACACCTGGCAATATGTCCACCGTAACTGTATATAACTTGGATCCGGCAGAAACTTCAGCCATTACATTGGCTCCGGAATCCCAACCATTGAAGGTTCCCGCTACACTGGCCGAGGAAATATTGCCATTGTATCCGGCTGCATTTAAAACGAAGGTAACGGGTACCGGTTGTGCCGCTTCGCCTTCTCCGGTAGCAAAGTCATCAAAATACAAATAGACCCTTTCGGTAGTCTCCTGAAGGAAATTTGCAAAGATTACAATGTTGTCGTATATCTTACCAAATGCCGGAACCTTTTCGCCTGCATCGCCCGGTAATGTGACATCCCATTCCATCTCAACCCATTGGCCGGTTGCCGGAATTGGCAAAACTTTTTCCCAGTTGTCGGCACCTCCTGCAGGGCCACCCTCCAACTTAAGCTGAACGGTACCCGGTTTTTCTGCCCATACTTTACACTTAAGCCTATTATGGTTGGTCAGATCAATTTTTCTGGTAGGTTTAGGATTTCCATATGCACCGGCCCATGTTTGACCACCAACACCACGGACAAAATAAAGTACATTGTCACTGGTGTTTATTCCGGACTTGTCGGGATTAACAACCACTGAAGTCTGTGCATCCGGCCAGTCGCCATTATCAAAATAACTGAACGTCGTTGTGGTCTCAGTCGTTTCAAAATCCAGAATTATTTGGTCTTGAGCCACGATCCCTGACTTTACTAAGATCATGATGAAGAAAAGGAATAAAAGTCGATTCATAATACTAAATTTTTAAGTTGATAAATGATTAAAATGATGGAAGGCTATACGACATATGAAAAAATCACCCCATAATCTCCCCTGTTCGATACGGCCGCACTGCCAAATAAAAATACCGGCACCGCCTTATATCGCAACAAATATACCGAACATGCTTAAGAATTCAAAATTATTCACTACTTCTTTACTACGACATTGTTGTTTATTTTTTACTTTTACTGCTTATTTTTGAAATACGGGAATGCATTTTTACTACGACAAGTACTTNTTTTACCCTCTCCGCTACCTACCCACCCGTATTCTTTTATTTTGTTTTCTGATGACTAATTCTTTTCTCTCCTTTGGCCAAAATTTTGAGCTTGGAACACCGCCAATCAGAAATTTTACCAAGAAAATCTATGCCGCCTCTCCCCAAAACTGGCAGATAGGGCAGCGTAGTGACGGCATGATGCTGTTTGCCAATAATCTTGGGCTTCTTACCTTCACCGGCAATTCCTGGGACCTGTATCCCATCGCCAACCGGACCATCGTCCGATCACTATTGGTCCACCCTGACCAAAGAATATACATAGGTGGGCAGGGAGAATTCGGCNNTTTTGACCAAAAAGAGAATGGCCGGCTGAAATACAAGGACTTAACCCCGTTGATTCCGCAATCTACCCGAAATTTTGCAGATGTTTGGCAACTTGGTTATCAGGATAAATATGTTCTCTTTCAGACAACTAAGGAGGTTCTGATTTATGATGGTAAAAGTGTCCGTGTATATCAGCCCCCTGCTACAATTAANAAAATGTTTTCCTATCGCCGGGCTAATTATATCAACCTTTCTGATGGCTCCCTGCTTAAGTTCAATGGTAATAGTTTTGAACCGGTATTTATCGCAGAAAATCTCCCTGCTGATATCGTAAACATATGCGATATAAGCAATGGAAATCTGAGGATTGCAGGTTACCGCTCCGGTATTTTTGACTGTGTCGGTACAAAATGTAGCCTGAATGCATTCACCTTGAATCCCTTATATAAAAATTTGCGGATTACTGTGATGCAACGTCTTCGGGATGGGCATATCATGATAGGAACCATGGACCATGGGCTGATTATTGTGAGTGAATCCGGAAATGTCCTTTTGTCTCTCAAAAAGGAAAATGGCTTAATCAATACTTCCATTCTGGCTGCTATGGAAGACAGGAACGGCAATATTTGGGTATCTACGGAATCCGGAATCGACTTTATCGAATACAAATCNCCTTTCCGATTTCTATTTCCTGATATCCCCTATAATGGCACCGGATACTCAATGGCTCTGTTTCGTGACAGATTATACCTTGGCACCAACAACGGGCTGTATTACACAGAGATGCTGCAGGACAGGTCTGGCCCTGCCGTATTCAGAGAGGTCGCCGACAGCAAGGATATTTGTTGGGATCTTGATGTCATTGACGACAACCTGTGGTTGGGGCATAACGAAGGGGCTTCCATTGTAGCTGACGACCATTTACTGCCCGCTTTTCGGGGCAAAGGTGTGTGGCGATTCATTAAACAAGATAGTCAAAATATAATCTTTGGATCCTATGAAGGATTTGGAATGATCACTCAGGAAGGTCAACAATATGTAGCATCCATATTGCCGGGATTTGATGAGTCAAGCAGGATTGTGCTTATAGATTCCTCGTTCAATATCTGGATGTCTCATCCCTATCGGGGAGTGTACAAACTGAAGAAACCACATATGGGATCNCCCCTTTCCTTCCGTAAATACGGTTTGTCCGGGGGCCTTGAGTCCGACCATGAAAATTATATCATTAAAACGAATAACCGTATATATGCATCCAACGACAAAGGAATTTTTATCTACGACCCGAAGAGGGATCAATTCAGGCGCGACCCGACCCTCGAAAGCCTTATCGGATACAATACGGGAACAAAGCTCATCTCCGCTGATGAATATCAAAATATTTGGTTTAGAAAGGGTCTGAAAATAGGCTTCCTGGTTNNCTATAAGGATGAGTGGAAAGTCGAATACCGGCAGCATATCCTTCCTGCACTGCCCGAAAGTCTGGCAGGCGGCTTCGAAAAAGTATATCCTTTGACCAAGGATATCTTCCTCTTCAATTGCGAGTCGGGCTTCCTTTTATTCGATAAAAGAAAACTGATTCCCGACCTGCAATACACAACATACCTGTATAAATGTACCATTCTGAGCAACCGGGATTCAATTCTGCTCAAAGGCGTCGAACCAAATTTCATTCCTTATTCGAAAAACAAACCACTGACTCTGAACCATGATCAGAATAGCCTGAGGTTTGACTTCAGCTGCTTCAGCTTCAGCGACCTACAAGTGGAATACAAATATACGCTCACGGGAAGTAGTAAGAGCGTTTCGGCCTGGACATCAGAACCCTTTGTCATCTACAATAATCTGGATCACGGCAACTATCAAATCTCCGTTCAGACTCGCATAGGAAATGTACTTCANAAAGGCAGTATAGCATTCCATTTCACCATTCAACCGGCATGGTACAATACGCTGTGGTTCCGCGGTAGCGTGCTTTTATGTATGATCGCCTTCATTTTTGGGCTATTTCTGTTGCAGGACAAAAGATTTAAAACGGAANNAAAACAACTTACCCAAAAGCATAAAAGACTTGTCAGTGAACATGCCGATAAAGTCGCACAAAGCGAAGAAGAGATTATCCGTCTCAAAAACGAACAACTGCAAAAAGATATTCAATTCAAAAACAACGAGTTGGCATCTCTTGCCATGCACCTGGCACATAAAAAGGATTTTATCCAACATCTTGAATCCGATCTGAAAACCATCCAAAAAGAAAAAACAAAAAATGTGGACATTTCTGCCAATCTGGCGAGGATCATCCACAGACTCCAGCACGAAAGCACTCTGGATGAAGATTGGGAGCGNTTTTCACATTATTTCAATGAGGTCAATCAAGGCTTTATACTCAGGCTAAAAGAAAAATATCCCAATCTGACACCCAATGATCACAGATTGGCGGCATACCTTCGTATGAACCTTTCCACTAAGGATATTGCCGCTCTCTCCAACATATCGATCCGTGGTGTGGAAGGAAGTCGGTATCGCCTTAGGAAGAAGATGAATCTGGAGAATGACGACAACCTGCATGAAATAATGAATTCAATATAGAACAACGAGCTATTTTCTCCACAGATATGGTTCAACAAGATGTTTTATTTAGGGTTGTAATATCCCTTTGCCGCTAAATTCTTTTGTCATCCTATTCTCAAGCCATTTCTCACGGGCAGATCAAGAGTAAGCAGTGTAACATCATTGCCGTCTACTGCCCCCAGTAACAGACATTCACTGATGAAATTGGCAATTTGTTTGGGCGGAAAATTGACTACCGCGACGACTTGCTTTCCGATCAGGTCATCGGTGGCATACAAGCCGGTCACTTGTGCCGAAGTCCTCTTGATGCCTATTTCCCCGAAGTCTATGGTAATCTTATATGCCGGTTTTCTCGCCTCCGGAAACGCTTCTGCAAATAAAATGGTTCCGGTGCGGATATCCGGCTTCATGAAATCATCCCATGTGAGGGAAGGATTGTCATAGGGCATGGTTCGGTTGTTTAATGGACAATATTCTTCCAAAATAATACAATTCTTCCGCTCGAATTTGATGCATTATTAAAACAAATCCTTATTCAACTTGTCATTTATTGAGAATAAATCCTTGTATTTTATTAATATTACAAATTGATTCGGGAATATTGATGACATTCGATTTGTTTAACCATTTCATTATTTATCTGTGGAAAGGCATTCCTCCTCAATATAGAGGCGCCGTGGCACCCACATTCGTTGGGTTTATGCGTTGGAAAACGCTCATTCTGATTGTTCCGGCGATCAGGATGCTATTTGTCTTTTGTTCTCTGTTTATGCCTTCCCTGTGCTTCGGCCTGCATTCCGATATCAAACCCTCCATCGGCGAGCCTTTTTCTGCCATGAGGGACACGGTATATCCGGGTACTGACCTTGCTATCCTGAAAATGGACCCTTTAAAGAAAGAGGGTTTCCCGGGTGAAGGCATAGCCATCAACATGATTATCATGAATTATGGCTTCTCAGAATCGGCATCTACAAAGATTGATTTCTGGGTTAGCGAAGAAGATGAACCGGATCTGGATACCAACAATATCAATTCGACTAAATTGCTTGCTCCGCTCAAGATGGATACCAAGGTCGATTTTTCTCATCTGGTTGTCATCCCGGCTGATTATACGGGGAGATATGTATATATTACCGCGGTAATCAGGCCCAATCCCAAGAATGGTTCCGATCCCACTCCCGGCAACAACACGATGTTTACGGCTGTCAGGATTGGAAGTGCCGATAGTTACAAGGGCGGCATCTACAGCTATGACGGTGCCATGAAGGAAATCACCATGGTTAATCCCATCAGGAAATTAAAACGTGGTAAACCCTATCCTTTTCAGGTCAAATTTTCTATAACGGGTGTGAGNGCGCCAAAAGCCGGTCAGTATATAGACATCCTCCTTTCAGCCGATCCGGTCCTGGATGATACGGATGCCACAATAGCATCATTCCCAGCAATTCCCGGTGTAAACGGAGTAGTAAAGGACATTAAGAAGGATTTAGTCTTCGGCAAACAGTTCAGAAAAGGGAAAGCTTATATCTTTGCAGTCATTCGTCCGGGGAAATGGAAAGACCCCAATATGGACAATAATTATTCCAAACCGCTAAAAATCAGGTTAAAATAATGAAAAAACCATTGATATTAGTTACCAATGACGATGGCATGGTCGCTCCCGGTATCGCTGCCCTCGTCGAGGTGGCTCGTGATTTCGGCCAGGTATTTGTCGTGGCTCCCGACAGTCCACAATCAGGCCAGGGACACGCCATCACTGTCGAAAANCCCCTAAGGCTCAATCAGGTGGATGTGTTTGAAGATATTGTCGCTTATGAATGTAATGGCACACCGGCCGACTGTGTGAAGCTGGCCAAACATCTTCTTCACAAAAATCAGCACATCGACCTTTGCCTTTCCGGCATCAACCACGGCTCCAACGCATCCGTCAATATTATTTACTCCGGAACTATGAGTGCAGCCATGGAGGCGGCTATCGAAGGAATCGACAGCATTGGATTTTCACTGTTGGATTACAGTTTCGATGCAGACTTCACCACAGCCAAGCAAGTCGTGCGAACCATTCTTGAAAAGGTTACCAGACATGGCTTCGATGCAGACTGCCGCCTGCTTAATGTCAATATTCCCAAGGTGGCTCCCGATGAACTTAAAGGGATAAAGGTATGTCGTCAGGCCGATGGCTATTGGATGGAAGAATTTGTCGTCGGTACCGATCCGCGCAACCAGGAATATTATTGGCTGACGGGAAAGTTTACCAACCGTGACAATGGTGAAGATACTGACCTTTACGCCCTGCAAAACGGATATGCTTCCATTGTGCCATCCCATTACGACCTGACTCATTATAAGTCTATCGAAAAATACAAAGTCCTGGAAGAATAATATGAAAGCCAACCAACCCTTNTTTACTAAAGACTCTTTGATTCTGGGCGTTGTCATAGGGACCGTGGTCCCCATTGTGCTGTATGCCCTCATATTGATGCTTAAGGACGCCCTGGTCTCTGCGGGAATCGCGCCNGAACTGTTCGGCGAGTTCCGCTCTTCCCAGCGGACCATCGGGATAATAGCGCTTTGTGGCAATCTGATTGTTATTCATTATTTCAACAACCGTCGCTTTGGCAATGCCATGCGCGGATTGATATTCCCAACCTTTGCCTATGTATGCTGGTGGGTTTGGGAGTATGGACCCGAACTGCTTGATAAGTTTTGATGGCAAATAAAATATTTCTTTTGGCCGGAGAGGCATCCGGGGACCTTCACGGGGCGAATTTAGCAACTGCCCTCAAAGAAGCACGACCTAATATTGTGCTGGAAGGCTGGGGTGGTCCGAAGATGGAAGCCGCAGGAGTCGCCCTGTACAGAAAGCTCAAGGATCTTGCCTTCATGGGTTTTGTTGAAGTGTTGGCCAATATCTTTACGATAAAAAGGAATTTCAGCCTGATCAAAAACCACCTTTCCAAGCACAAGCCGGACGCATTGGTGTTAATCGATTATCCCGGATTCAATCTGAAGATCGCGAAGTGGAACCACCGGCAAGGAATCCGTGTNTTTTATTTTATTTCTCCAACTGTATGGGCCTGGAAGGCAGGTCGCGCCAACATCATCCGCGAGTCCGTTGAGCAATTGTATTGTATCCTTCCTTTTGAAGTCGAATTCTACAAACAGTTGAATTACGATGTTACCTATGTAGGCAACCCTCTGGTCGATTCAATCTCGCGTTTCACACCTGACGCAGGATTTCTCTCTGAAAACAANCTTAAAAAAGGGGATTATATTGCCATATTGCCGGGCAGTAGACACCAGGAAGTGAAAAGAATCCTGCCCGTAATGGTCGGGGCCATGGCTCAGATGCCTCANAAAAAATTTGTAATAGCCAGGACTTCCTTATTGCCTGAAGATGAATTCACTTTCATCCTGGACCAAATTCATCCTGATTGGAAGAAAAATGTATCGATCGTCACCGATAAAACCTACGATACCATTTACCATGCATCCTCGGCTATGGTTACCAGCGGTACGGCGACGCTGGAAACTGCCTTGCTCAACACGCCCCAGGTAGTCTGCTACGCCGCCAACAGTCTGAATATCCGCATAGCAAAGGCATTTGTCAAGGTCAAATATATTTCATTGGTCAACTTGATTCCCGATATGCCTATAGTACAGGAACTTATCCAGGAAGATCTTTCCGTGTCAAATCTCACAAGGGAAATACTGAAACTGGAAGACGACGCCGATTATCGCAACAAAATGCTGGAAGCTTACGGATTATTAAAGACACTCGTCGGCGAACCCGGTGTGGCAAACAGGATGGCACTGGATATCCTGCACCGGATAGGATAGGTCTCATTTATCCACAAATTACTTCTTACTATCGGCTCCTAAGCTTGATAGACCGAAGCAGGGTCTTGATTTNTTCCTTTTCATAACTCCAGATCAGGCCGGAAAACAATACAATACCGATGGTTGAACATAACAACACAAGGTAAACTGAAATATCCAAACTTCTCAAATACCAAATGCCAATCTGTATCAATATGGCTGCCCCCATCCAAAGGAGCATGGTCCTGACCTGATATGGAACCTTCATCACCTTCTGGCCCAGTACAAAGCAAATGATGGTCATGGAAGAATAACAGACCAGTGTGGCAATAGCAGAACCGATATAACCGAAAACAGGAATCAGATACCAGTTGAAGAAAAGCGTCAAAACAGCTCCGAAAATCGCAATCATCGCACCGGTCAATGTCTTGTCCTTAAGCCTGTACCAAATGGACACATTGAAGTACAGGCCATTGAATACATTGGCAAGAAGCAGAATCGGCACCACTTTTAATCCCTCAAAATATTTGGGGCCGACAAAATATTTGAAGATATCAATATACAGACTAACAAAGAGAAAGCCATAGATACTGAAGATCAGATAGTATTTCGTCACATCGGCATAGGTTTNTTCAGCGCCCACATTATTGGATTCCTTAANAAAGAATGGCTCGGCAGCATATCTGAATGCCTGGGTAAATAAAGCTATGATTGTTGCCAGCCGATAATTGGCACCATATACGCCCAGCTGGGCTTCATTGTCCGATAGAGGCCCGGTAAGGAACCACTTCAGGATAACACGACCAAACATTTCATTGAACATAGATACCAGGCTGACGATAATCAATGGCCAGGAATAAGCAACCATCCTCTTCAATAATGGAATGTCGACCCGGCCTACACCTTTTAGATATTTACTCAGTAAAATCAATGAAGAAAGAGAGCCAAAGACCTGACTCAGGAAAATATAAACAATGATCTTTTCAGGGTCAAACCAAGCTGTAACAAAGGAATATCCCGCATCATACAACCGCGGACATACAACGACAAAGAAAATATTGAAGCATACATTGGTCAGGATATTAATGATGCGAATAAATGCGAATTNTTTGGCCTNTCCTTCGAACCGCAAGCGGGAAAGCGGTAATTCACAGAAGGCGTCAATTGTCATGATGACGGCAAGCAGCTGAAAATAAATGTNCTCTCCGCCGTAATCCAGGACCGGAGCAATGATCGGAGACAGCATGAACAGCAATAATCCAAAGAGAACAGACAATGAAACCACCGTGGTTACCGAGTTGCGATAGGCCGCCTCCTGATTGTCTTTGTCCTTCCCGAATCGAAAATAGGCCGCCTCCATCCTGCATGTGAATAGAATGAGGATTATCGCGGTATAGGCCATCAATTCCGTCAGATGTCCCATTTTAGCTTTGTCAATGATAACGGAGTAAGTATAGATGGGCGTCAGGAAAAAATTGATAAAGCGGCCAAAGATGCTGCTGATACCATAGTAAATGGTCTCTCCTGCCAGTTTTTTCATGATGGACATGGACACAAAGGTAATAGGAAACCATGGATGATGGTGGTGTGCGGCTAAGTTTTTAACATATACAGGCATATTAAAACACCCTCTCCCAAAAGACTGAAAGCCTTTCTATTGCCTAATCCGTTGAGTTGTCAACCTATCTTGAGATAGCAATTCTTTCAACGATTAATAATTTATTTTTCAACAAAGCGAATTAAACTTTTTAGCAAAATGGCCATCCAATCTACAAAAGCAACGATATGAAACCGAAACGATGCCTCCTTTTTACCTGTCTGATTGTCGGATTTCTGTTTTTTAACGCCTGTAATAAAGAAGATATTAACACGAATACCGGTAGCTGGTCAGGTCAGGCCCTGAATGCAGACACGCTGTATTTTGACAACGAAACTCAATTCAGGGACTTTCTTTTTCATTATGGTCTTTCCCGGAAATATGAGATCATTCCCCCAAAATATCATTTTTCGTGTACTGTTGTCCCTCTTCCCAATAATTATCCTGAGCAGATGCGTGACGATTATCTCAATGAGGATAGATTTGTCGGCAAGCCCTTTATCAACCTATTCGATCATATTGCCACCCGGAAGTACATCAATATTTTTTCCGACTTATTACGAAAACAATCCCGGCACAACCAAGGTCCTTAATTTTTGTGATGTCGATGAGTATATCACTAATCTTGCAACAGGTCAGGTTGTCTGTTTTAAAGATGTCTTTAACTGGTATGATGAAAATGGGGAAAATATCTTCAATGCAAACAAGAAGGTGTGGCTTCTTTGGTCATACAACGATGCTGTAGTGAAATTTGGCATCGAAATAGTGCATGTGCCTACCGGAGTAGACTATACTTTTAAGGAATATTATCCCGCTCACAATGAACTGGACCTTACCTTGTCTGATATTGCCATAAAGTACGGACATCTCAAGCCTTGATTCCAACAAGCAACTTTTTTGTTAGTAATGATTTTTAAAATATGTCATCATGCTTTAAAATACAGACCTGCTCTGTTTTCAGCTTCACCTGAAATAATTTAATACACTTACCATTATGTAACGATTTCCGGCTTCCTCCTGTTTGTGATAACTTTATTTCCGCATATGCTACTCAACAATTTGTCTGAACTTCTTTACCTTGCATCTTAATTTCTTGGAGATGCTTTTGCTGGAGAANCCACATAATGACAAATTTAAAAAACTGTTACGCCTGGTTTCTGACAATTCCTTCCGGCGGAAGCAAGGTGTTTTTGTCGTTGAAGGCTTGAAGGAAATCGAGGCGGCCATAGTGTTTGGATATGAAGTGGAAGATATTTATCTGGATGTTAAATATAGGGATAAGTTTGATCCGGCAGGATTTGGCCATATCAGAACAACACTGCTGAGTCATGCCCTGTTTAGTCGGTTGGTATATCGCGAAGATACCAGCATCGTGATTGCCTCCGTCAGGGAGCCGGAGCTCAACCTGGAAGACCTGACATTGTCAGACAATCCCATTATCGTCATCCTGGAAGAAGTAGAAAAGCCGGGAAATATCGGCGCCATCCTTCGCACCTGTGATGCGGCAGGAGTGGATGCCGTCATAGCGTGTCAGCAACAGCACAACTTTTTCCATCCCAATGTAATTCGTTCCAGTGTCGGCACGGTATTCTCAACGCAACTTGGATGTGGTGGCCCTGAGGATATCCTGCAGTGGTGTAAAAACAATGGCATCCATATTTATTCTGCCGCACTGCAGACGGATACATACTATACCTCTGCCAATTACACACAACCAACTGCTTTTGTCATGGGCNNTGAGGACAAGGGCCTGAAAAATTTCTGGCGTAAAACTTCTGACAGCATCATAAAGATTCCAATGCTGGGACATAACGATTCGCTCAATGTATCGGTGAGTGCAGCAATATTGCTTTACGAAGCTCGCAGACAGCGAGGATTTTGATCACTAACGCCTTCCCGCTGATTGATAAAGCACTTCCCGAATCAGTTTTCACCGGAAACATCTTTATCTTTGGTTATTATATTCTTTAGTTTATGCCTTTGAAATCCGTTCTCTTCACCGTTTTTTGTTTCCTATATCAATTCTCATACGGACAGCATATAGCCAGAGGGGACTTCCGAAATGTCTTGCTACTCGAGGCCCCTATCCTGCATGANAAAGATGTTGCAGTACCTGTTTTCAGTGATCTGGGGGCATGGCATGCCTATCGTTTTCATCGGGATGAGAATGGAAAGATAGGTTTTTCCGGGCCTTTGATTATGGGCATGGAGGGTCGATGGGTCGGCAAATACATCTCCCGGCCCCGGATATTCATCGATGGTACAGAAAAGGCATTTTTACCGGATCAAATAACAGGGACCGCCTATCCCGGTATGATGGAGATAAAATATACCTCATCTGATATCGCAATCCATCAGCGATTGATATTTGTCAGCAACCGCCAATCGATGATCTTAACTGAAATCACTAACCTGACCCATAAAAAGTTGAAAGTGGAACCGTATCTGGAAGGAAAGTTCCTTGAATCGGGGCGCTTGACNAAAAGAGACCGCGAAATATATTTTGACGTCGGCGCTACACCCGGATTTACACTCCGTTTGGATCGGGACGCCTCCATACGGATCCTGGACCATCAATATGTCATTGTTTTCGATGCGCAATCCATGAAGCCGGGAGAAAAACTTTCCTATATCGAATCTCATATTTACAGCCCTGTTAATCGTGAACACATTCACACGATAAATACAGAATCAGCGACATTTCAACAGTCCGAAGCAACCAATGAGTATCGCTGGAATAACTACCTGAACACCTATTTTGCAAATGCAGGAGAACTGCCATCTGAAAAGAGGCGTCTGGCGGTCAAGGCCATAATCACATTGATAACCAACTGGCGGTCGGCAGCGGGAGACCTGCACCACGATGGCCTCTTTCCATCTGTTTCCTATCAGGGATTCTATGGTTTCTGGAGTTGGGACTCCTGGAAACAGGCGGTCGGGCTTGCCTTGTTTAACCCGGCTCTGGCAAAAAGCAATATTCTGAGCATGTTCGATTATATGGATGATTTCGGAATGGTAGCCGATTGCATATATCTGGATAAGTCGGAAAATAATTACCGGGATACAAAGCCGCCACTCGCAGCATGGGCTGTGGAGTCAATATTCACGAGGTCCGGTGACACTTCATTTGTACAGTCGATCTATCCCCGACTTTTGAAATATCATCACTGGTGGTACAAAAACCGGGATCACGATGGCAATGGCCTTTGTGAGTTCGGATCGACGGATGGGACAAGGCTCGCTGCAGCCTGGGAGAGCGGTATGGACAATGCGGTGCGCTTTGATTCCGCTAACATGGTCCGGAACAACACACACGCATGGTCACTCGATCAGGAAAGTGTGGACCTCAATGCTTTTCTATACGCTGAAAAATTGTGTCTTGCCAATCTTGCTGATATAATCGGCCTGAACGAAGATGCTCAACAATTAAGGAAGGAAAGCAGGTGGCTTATCACTAAGATCAGACAATATCTCTTTGACAGTACGACAGGCTATTTTTATGATAANAAATTGAACGAACACCACTTGATAAAGGTTGCCGGACCGGAAGGCTGGCTCCCTTTATGGGCGCGATGCGCCGACGACGAGCAGGCGCGATCTGTGGTCCATGTTGTGCTGGACACAGCAAGATTCAATACCTTTCTTCCTTTTCCAACCCTCGATGCTTCGCATCCGGAATTCAATCCGGCAAAAGGATACTGGCGAGGTCCCGTATGGACCGACCAATTGTATTTCGGGTTAAAAGGATTGCGTAATTATGGGTATTGGAATGACGCAAATAAACTGCAAGAGAAGTTTTTCAACCATGCAGAAGGTTTGACGACCAACAAGCCCTTGTATGAAAACTACCATCCCTTGACCGGAGTGGGTCTTAATGCCATGAATTTCAGTTGGACAGCTGCACATATTTTAATGCTGCTGGTGGAAGACAGCCCTTGAGGCATCAGGCCGGGAATGGCTTCTTTCAGCGACAAAGAGAAGGCGGCAGGAAAATCATTTTCCCACAATTCACTGACGCAGATGGTTCTCCGTCTTCATATTTCAATAATCACTTCCTTTTGAATCAATCACTGATCTCCCCAATCCAAAGTTACTGTCATTGTTGATTGATATTTATGTGGCATCAACCAATCTGCTTTTGAGACACCTATTTGACCGGATAAATACGAAGCTGAAATTGGGGATACCATTAAAAATAAATTAAATTTAACCGGTGCGTTTTTTTGCCGGGAAGGTCAACCTTACTTTTGCAATCAATCAGATTTTCACTTCATGAGATTTTTACAAACCGTAATCCTTCAAATCATAATCATGCTTCCCGCTCTTGCACAACATCATCAAGATACGGTCAAGAAGCAAACACTCGATCCTGTGATCATTGGAGGAATGAAGTCAACAAGTGACATACGCCGACTCAATAAAGTCGAAGGTACCTATATCATTTCCGGGAAAAAGAACGAAGTCATCGAATTGAATAATCAGAACAATGGCCTGGCAGAAAAATATTGTCGTCAAATATTTGCCAAGATACCCGGGATTTTTGTCTATGATATGGACGGCACCGGCAATCAGGTCAATATCTCCACTCGAGGACTGGACCCTCACCGTGGCTGGGAGTTCAACATCCGCAAGGATGGCATCATCACCAACACTGACTTGTATGGTTATCCTGCGAGCCATTACAATGTGCCTTATGAGGCGGTGGAAAGAATCGAGCTGGTGCGCGGCACTTCTGCCCAACAATATGGCGGGCAATTTGGCGGCATGCTCAATTATATAACCAAACAGCCGGACAGCCGCAAGATTGGATTTGAATCCATCAATACCGTAGGATCATTCGGTCTGTTGAGTACCTATAATTCCATCAGTGGGACAATCGGTAAGTTTCGATATGCTGCCTGGATGAATAAAAAGGCGGTGGACGGTTATCGTAGGTTCAACGACTCCAAATATAACGCAGAGTCTTTGGCCTTGTATTACGACTTCAGTGAGAATATAAAGCTAAAGCTGGAATACACGCATTCCAACTATATTACACATCTTGCAGGAGCATTGACGGACAAGGAGTTTAAGGAGGATCCCACCCAGGCTACCAGGACTCGCAATTACTATCAACCGGATATCCATATCCCCAACTTGACCTTCGATTGGAAAATAAGCGACCATACGAGTCTCCGCTATACTTCCAATGCCATATTGGGCGCCAGAAACAGTGTCATGTTTGACAAACCGGCCAATGTGAGAGACACCATCGTGACTGCAACCGGACAATACAACAACCGACAGGTAGATATTGACAATTACCATACTTTCTTGAATGAGCTGAGGATGGTGCGCGAATATCAATTNTTTAATCTTAAGAATACTATTACTTCCGGCATACAGGTCACAAACAATGACCTCCATCGTCGACAACAGGGCGTCGGTACAACAGGATCCGATTATACACTTACCCTGGTCAAGCCGGGCTGGGGACGGGACCTGCATTTCAAGACCGGCAATATTGCAGTATTTGTCGAAAACAGCTGGGCCATAACCGATCGCCTCTCTTTCAACACGGCAGCAAGGATGGAATATGGTGTGTCCCGATTGTCCGGCAAGATCAATTTATATCCGGAGGATGAGCTGCCCAATACAATTGATCACAAATTCCCGATTTTCGGAGCATCATTTCAATACAATCTCGATAAAAGCAATATCTATGGCGGCTGGTCCCAAGCCTATCGGCCGGTCATTCTGAAAGATATCGTTCCCGGATCCCTATATGAAAAGGCAGACAAAAACCTGCGTGACGCTTTCGGATATAATGCTGAACTCGGATATAGGGGTTCGGCCGGATGGCTCCAGTGGGACATTGACGCCTTCTACCTGTTGTACAGGCATCGGTTGGGAACTTTTGCTCAAGTGGATGCAGATAATAATCTGATTATCTACAGAACCAACATTGGTGATTCCCACACAAAAGGTATAGAGGCATTTATTCAGGGAGACTGGACCCTGGGCAAATTTATGACATTGTCTTTGTTTAATGCAACGTCCCTAATGGATGCCCGATACAAGAATGCAACGATCCGATCCGGTAGCGAAAATATCTCAGTAGACGGTAATAAAGTGGAAAGCGTCCCGACTGTAATAACGCGCAGTGGCGCCACCCTGAAATATAACCGTTGGACATATTGTATCAAGTACAGCTATACCGCTGAGAGCTTTGCTGATGCGCTCAACACAATCACTCCATCGGCCAATGGCGCTACAGGTATTGTTCCGGCTTATTCCCTGGTGGATATGAATCTCAGTGTCCGTGTCAATGATAAATTACGACTCCAGGCCAATGTCAACAACGTCCTCGATGAATCATACTTTACCAAGAGGCCTCAGTTTTATCCCGGCCCGGGAATCTGGCCTTCTGACGGGAGATCATTTTCGGTTACTGCAAGTATAAAAATATAATCCTTTGTCCGATCACGGCCGGACGAAGTACAATTAGCCGGGACGTAGCATTTTTGCCGCTTTCATTTAATATTCGGTCAAAAAGATTACCGGAGGCCGGTATTAAATGAAAACAGCACCTGAGTGGTGTCGTTTTTTTGGGTAAATGATTCATGTGGACGTTATCGGCACGCTTCATTTATTCCCAGAATATAATGATCGACGATCTCCAATTGATGACTATGCTCCGCGCCCGCAAAGCCATCAATCATATCATCGGTGATCGTTCTACGAATATCTTCTGTATATTGTTTGGAAAGTGGAAGATATGTCCAGTGCCACTTTTCTTCCTTGTAGCCGTATTTGCGACCCGCCGTATAGGGTTGGCAAAATCCGTAGGCACCGGCATTTTCCGTCATCCACCGATACCAGGCAAGTCCCTCTCCTTGTTCAAAATAATCATTGTCGAGTGCGTTGATGTCAATATCCGTACCCCAGTGGTGTCTGGAAGAGCCCGGCATGGCTGAATATTCCATGATCTTCCTGGCACGATAGACTTCATCCTGAAAGGATGTACATGCATCGATGTTGCCTTGGATCGGAAAGATACCATACCACTTGTTTTCCCAGAGATATTTCTGATAAAAGAAATTACGGGTTGCTGAAAGGATACAGAAAGAGTGTCCGTCAAGCTCGCCGGCATGAGCCATCTTCAGAAATGCGTTGTAAGCCTCGGCTTGCATCATCATGCCCTCTTTGTCGGCATACTTCTGATCTATCAAAACAAAATCCGGATGTTTCTGCGGGTCAAATCGACCCAACAGAAAGTCCTGTTTGCTGATCTGTGTTGTATTATTCTTTGTCATTGAATCATCGGAATTACAACCCCAAANAGCCAATGATACAAGCAATACCAGTATTTTTTTCCTGCATCGATGGTCTTTTAGCCTTTATTATATTCTAACCAAAGTATCAAGAAATATAGTAACTCAGGAAACTATCCATAGAATAAACCCTTGCCCCGGATGCGGGTACTGGTGATCTTAGATCATTTCTTTCCGCCCCTTTGTTTATTGCTTGATTTTGAAATTTTTAAATGTACCCTCTTTGACCGTATTAAAACCCTGTTTTGAAATGATATGCTCCATCCTGAACTGGAATGTTCCTGAAATGCGCCCGTTTTTATGCTCGGTAATAATAACCTTCGAGTCATCAACATACTCAAGTAAGTCAAGTCCTGTGGCATAAGTAAGCAAATCTGTCGAACTCCCATCAAATACTCCGATGCCCTTTCCGACTTCGAGGCTACCAATTTTATGGGCAAAATTATATGTGCCTTTCAGGTCGGCCTTGTTGGCCACTCGAATAGCCATCAGTAAAGTTGCATCATAGTTATTGTATTTCCCGCCGACACCAATCAGCAGGGTGTCGCCGGAAAAGAACGCCTGAGGTAAAGAATCGACCTTAGGGAACAGTAACTTAATCTGCGGATTGGCCAATGCCTTCATTGAACCATCCCAGGGAATATCCTCTATACTACATTTAAATGAGAATGTAGTATCCTCTTTCGGTGTATCGGGGTTTACCGGCTCTTCCTTTTCACAGGAAGTCATCATGAATGAAAGTAAAAATAAAAAGACAATGTTATAACACGCTAATCTTGTCATATGATGTTATTTTGATTCAGAAATGGTTTTTGATTGAGCTTTATACCCGAAGAGCTTCATTGTTTTGACCAGAGAGATTATTTTCTTTGGGACGAACTTTTCCCAACGGCTATCATCCACCTGGATCATCTTCAGCACACTGCGAGCGCTGATCTTCAGATATGNCTNTTTGAATTGCTCAATATCGACTATCTGGAGAGTAGTCAGGAGGTGTTCGTATAGATACTTCATGTCCGGATCGATTTTGATGCATCTTGCATTCATAATTTCCTTTGTTCCCGGCATCCTGGATGGATAGACATATACCCTTACATTACCGGGAAACATGCCCCNCAATCCTTCCAGGAGCTTTCCTCCCCGGAATTTTTCGATGGTCTCGTCAATATATCGTGCCGTATATCCGGCGGTCAACGAAAGCCCGATGCGTGGGACCTTGAAATCCTCCATATATTTGATCAACTTTTGCTGATTGCCACAGTTGGTGATGCACACGATCATGCCAACATGATTGAGCGCTGTGGCCCTTTCCAGAAAATCACTCTCACTCGGCTCCCCATGAACACTAAGGATATCCAGGGTGATTTCTGTCAAAACCTTGACATCATCCTTGCTCAGATTCTCATCTGCCATAAATTGTCGATGACTACTGCGGATAATATCATAACTGGCCCATGTAATAGGCCTGAATGCCCCTCTTACGATCAATACATTCTTCTTATACAGAAATTCCGATGGGTGGATATTTCTCCCTTTGGCATCGAACATCGCTACGTCCGACAACCCATGTCGAACCAACTTAAAGCTAANGACGCGGTTATCCACATGCTTAAATGAAGACCNCGTCAACCGGATCATATCTATCATGACCCTGTTTTCTAAACCGTCTATCAATGCCTTGAGCATTTCGTCCATATCTTCGGAAAGGAAGAAACATGCGTATATCAGGTTGACGCCAAGGATACCGACGGCCTGTTGTTGTTGACGATTGTCTTTGTCGAGCATCTTGACATGGAGTACAAGATCATTGAAACCACTGTCCGGCGTTTTCTGGAACCTGATTCCGAGCCACCCGTCACCCGGGATGGTTCGGGCATAATTGGTGGCGGAAACCGTGTCGGCATAGGCAANAAATGTTGTGTCCGGCCGTATCTTTCCCAACCGATCAACCAGCAATTTAAACTCATGGTCCAACATCTTGTACAGTCGGGACTCACATACATAACGACCACTGGGTTCTGCGCCATATATTTCATCGGAATAGGTCTTGTCATAAGCAGACATGGTCTTGGCGATGGTGCCTGCAGCAGCACCAGCCTGAANAAAGTATCTGGCGACCTCCTGTCCTGCGCCAATCTCAGCAAAGGTGCCATAAATACTTGGATCAAGATTGATCTCAAGCGCTTTTTGTTCGGCTTCTAATACTTGTTTCTGCATCAATATTCCGTAAAGATAGGTGCAAAGATAGTGATAATTGGTTGAAGTTCTGCCTGATCCTGTCACGCACGATATTCATAAAAAATAAGGACATTAGTAAGACAAGAAATCTGTTTTGTTCCCTCCTTGTACTGCGCTTACTATTGAATAGGAAAATCTCGTCCCGGACTTATTCTCCCGGACAATTTATTACAACCGGTAGCGCGGAATAATCGATGAATAACGACCAAAATATCGCGTTTTACAAAGCTTTCAGCATTGGTTTTACCAATTAGATAACTAATTTTACTGAGAAACAAAAAACCAAAGCTATGTAGAATTATTAACGTTTCTTCGACGGTGAATTCTACAAGGCCGGCGCCCAAAGAGTTTACTTTTGGCGGATCCCGGGTTCTTCAATTGTGCATTTTGTTATTATTATGTTGAATCCTGATCTGATATTCTTAATTCTTGCTATTCATGCTGAAGACAAAAGATGGTTTCCTTAAATTTATGATGTTTTGTCAGACACTTATTAAAAACTATAAATATCGAACAAATCAATTTATTCTACTGCATCACACCTTTTGAAAGTTATCCGCATTCCATCTTTATTATTCAAAAAGGCGCGTTGTGATTTACACCCGGCTAGCCGTTATCTGTAACAAAAGACTTAGGATTTAAATAAAAATTAGCAATGCTGGGTCTTTTCGGGCCTTCAATAAATTTCAATTTGAATAAATACCCCGGTCATAATCTTCAAAATTACGGATTCATACAAATTAAGCTTTGATTCATACATATTTAAAGCCGGGATTAGGGATAGAATATTAATTTTAAGCGAGAATTATTAAAGCATTAAACCAATACAGTATGTCATTTACAAAAACATCTACATCAAATCTTTCAGGCAAATTGTCCGGAAAATCCATTGGAATGGGATCTAAAGGACAACCTTGGTATATGAATAAAGTTTTTCTGGGGTCAGCCCTGTTTGCTCCGGTCGGAGGCTTAATCGGTATAGTAGCTGCCAAGTCCCTGGATGACAACTCCCCATTATCAACAGAAGGAAAAACAGCAACAACCATCGCAGTAGATAAGCCGGAAGAAACCATCGCAGTTGCGAGCGCCCCGGCTGAGAATGCGGCAAATATTATACCCGAAACAGAATCGGAAGAAATGCATATCAATTTTATCTCTGATCTGCCTTGTGGACATCCGTCCGACAACCTTTCTTTCGGAGAAGCATTCCGTGAACAAAGAAATATTTTGGGTCANGGGGGCGTATTTGAATATCAAGGCAAATATTATAACACCTATTACAAGGAAGAATGGGATGCTATGACGGATGAACAGAAGAATGAATATTTCCTGTCAATAGATTCAAAGATTGATTATTCAAAGTCTTTCATAACAGGCCATCACAAAGGAAATCAATATGAGGTGTCCGTACAGGATTTCAACCACAGTGCCTTTTCTAATCATAATTCACCATTCATTCCCGAAGACCAGGCTGAAGGATATGCGCCNTTTGAATACGGTCATACACCTATGGAAGCCGGACCAAACGCCATTCATCTTCAACCTGATTTTGAGGTTCCCTCCACAGTAATAGTTGATGATTATGACTTTAATTCCGGCTCACACTCGTTCAATGGAGAAATAGACCATTCCTACTTCAATTACGATAATTCGATAGGATTGAATGATGACATAGAGCTTCAGGCTTCGATCGTAGGAAGTGACGATAGCATCCTGGATGTAGAGCCNGGTGATTTGGCACACCATTTCGATTATAATCAATACGGTAATTCTGATGGCGCCGGTCATGAAACAATATATTTCGATCATGATATGGATACTCCGGATTCATTGGATGAAAATGGCCATCATGAACATGGATATACCTTCCCGGATGATTTTTGATATACGGATAACCTCGTGGTATTGAAGTATGGAGTTGAAGTGTCCTTTTTGTGATGAGAGAATTATACTTGCCAATATCGAAAAATATGTAGGGAAGCAAATCCGGGTCAAATGTGTCAATAAGTCATGCCAGCAATACTTTGTTACCAGAGTTCCTGATTCATCCGACAAAACAATTGTTTTTCCTGCCGGATCTGTCAAGACGAGGGCAAAGCTGACCGTTCTTGCCAGTAAATTCGCCCCTTTCAAGGAATATTATCTCGGCGAAGGTAACTATATCGTCGGCAGATACAGTATTGACTCCATTGCAAATATTGCCATCCTCACCACTGATAAATTGGTATCAAGGCAACATTGTGAAATCACTGGGAGGCAAAATGCCGATGGGGGCATTGATTTTACCATTAAGGATGCGGGAAGTAAAAACTTCATCTATATCAACAACCGACGACTGGAATCTGATGAGGAAATCTATCTCAATGANAAAGATATCATCAGACTGGGAAGAATTGAACTTCAATTTCATCGGGATTAAAAACGAGCTATGCAGATTGAAACTTTTCAACATTTAGGAAGAAGAGAAGAACAGCAAGATGCCTACTTTATTTCTTCTGACAATAAGCTNTTNTTGGTATGTGATGGTGCCGGTGGAATGGAAAACGGTNNTCTTGCCAGCAACCTGGCTATAAAAACAATCTCTGAAGCTTATAGCCGTCAATCCGGTATCCTGGATCTTGCTGATTTCAAATCCATGATATATGAAAGTATCTACAAAATAAACAGCCTCCTGGACAAAAATGTCGCAACAACCCTGGTATGCTTGTATATTGACAATGAATATGCCTTATATTGCCATCTCGGCGACAGTAAGTTGTTCTACTTCAATGAAAACAATAATTCATGGATAGCCACCAAAGATCATTCTGTCGTTCAAGAACTNTTTGATGCAGGAATTATAAAAACCGAAGAAGAAATCCTCAACCACCCACTCAGAAACAGAATTACAAAGGCGATTACTCCCGGAATCATGCCTGCCCCTGACGACCTTGAGGTTGAAAAAATCAAAAATCTGAACCCGGGAAGTATCTTTGTACTATGTTCTGATGGTGTGTTGGAAAAAACTACGAATAGCGCTTTTGCCGGAGTATTCAATCAACAGACGTCAGATTTGAATGAAAAGGTTGAAATTATCAGGCATCAATGTGTCCAAAAATCAGCCGATAATTGTACCTTGATCGCGATAGAGATATAGCAAAAACATTATCCATTGACAATAACCAAACCTTATGAGATTTATTATTCTTTCCCTTTCCTTGTTTCTTTTCACCAATTTCGTTTCTGCTCAAAAGCAGGTTATTCTTTATTATGACGGCAATGGAATACGGTCCTCCAAAGCAGAATGTGCTTATTATAAAGTGATCAACTATAACAAAGCCGGGAAAATTATCGGTAAGATTAAGGACTTTTATAAGTCGGGAGAGGGATATACCACCTCCGATGGGGCCAAGGAAATCAACCGGGACAATGACAACAAGTCCGTATATTGGGGTAAGCAAATCAGGTATTACAAGTCTGGCGCCATGAAGGCAATTCGTCTGTTTAGCCTTGATGGTGATATCATTTATGAAAAGAAATGGTATTCCAGTGGCAAGATCAAGTCATTCGGATCCTATAAAACTAAATACGGATCTACTTTCATAGAGTTTGAAGAAGACGGATCCATCAAAGCAAGTTATAGAAACCGCAAGGGAGAAGGCGATCCGAGGGTTTTTGTACAAAAAGATAATCAATATCTAATCGCCTTTATGGAAGATTTCTCCACCAACCAAAACCGACAATTCTGGGAATATGAAATGCCCTTGGAAGAAGGTCAATTTGAAATTGGAGTAGGATACCATATAATAACAGAACAAAATGGGCATTTTGCCAAGATCCTGCCATTTTCGGATTCCTTTGACGATTCATACATGTTCAGTACAAACATAGGATCTATAAAAGGCGACAAAAACACTTTTCACGGCATTGTATATGATTATTCCGGACCCGATCAATTTTCCTGCTTTGGTATCAATGGTATGGGCAAGTTCTGCATCTATCATGTCAATAAGTCCAAAAGCTTCTTTGAAGTCCCGATAACAGATAACAGCAACATTAATACCGGCAGGAATAACAACAACCTTACAATCCAATATTTAGATGAAAAGATTTCATTTTTAATAAATGACGTTGAAGTATATACTTCCAACAAAAATGAATTCGGGGAAAAATATTTCGGCTTGTTTTCGGATGGTGGAAGAAAGGATGTCGTTTTCCAGAATATATCATTAGTCTACCTGAACGAAGAAATACGGGCCATGATGGACGACATGATAGTAGGAGATGGAGCATTTAAAACAGGCACCGGCTTTATTATAGATGACAGAGGATATATGATTACCAATCATCACGTCATTGAAAATGCCGATTTTATCGAGGTAGAATTTAAATGGGAAGGAAAGACAAAAACCTTTCCTGCCAGGATCGTGAGTACCGACAAGGAAAAAGACCTTTCTATTTTGCGTATCATTTCCAATGATTTCAAACTTCCTAANAAGATCCCCTATGCCATCGANAAAGCGGACATCCCTACCGGTTCTGAAGTGTTTACGCTTGGTTATCCAGAAGCATTCAATATGGGTAGGGAAGTGAAGTTTACCGATGGCAAGATTAGCGCNCTGTCCGGAATTAAAAACAATAAGTCGGTATACCAAACTTCGATTCCGGCCCGGGGCGGAAATTCCGGTGGAGCAGTATTTGGTCCCAATGGAAATATTATAGGCGTACTGTATGCTGTTCGGAGCGGTTCGGAAGTTTATTCTTATGCCATAAAATCATCCGTCCTGATCGAATTCATACATTCATTTAACAAGGATATCGTCATCACACGACCCAATACGATCAAGAATCAGCCATTGGTTTCAAAGGTCAATACCTTGAAAGATTATGTGGCGTTGGTCAAGGTTTGGTGATTTGTTGAATTTCGTCATTTAAATTTATATCACTATTTTTACTTTTTGAAGTAAAAATAAGCACTCTTGACTCAGGAAGAATTCTTCACGCGATATTCGATTGACTTTGACAACGGATGGTTGGGAGAGGGGTCTTTCGGTACCGTGTACAAGGCATATGATAATTACCTCAACATATGGAAGGCAGTCAAGATTGCAAAGGTGCGCATCATTGAGGGCAAGCAGTTTTCATTGGTATCTGAATTTCAAGCTATTAAGTCCCTCCCGCTTCATCCCAATATAGCATATTATGAAAATGTATACCAGTTTCAGATGTCCAATGGGCTATTCGACTATGCTGTCATGCAGTATTACAAGGATGGTAATCTGAAACAATTTCTTCAAAGCAGGACTCTTGACTATGAGAGTAAAAGGCAGGTTGTAGAAGGCTTGTTGCAGGGAGTTATTTTCCTGCACGAAAACAACATCATCCATAGAGATATCAAACCGGGCAACGTCATGATTGCCATACATCCACAAGGTATGATCATACCCAAGATCACAGANTTTCGAACCAGCCGAATCAAGGATGGAGACATTTCATTTATGACAGGAAGCATTGGCGGNGGGACTCTGGAATATTCCTCTCCTGAACAATTATATGGTAAGCCCATCAGTTTCAATACAGATCTTTGGTCATTCGGCGTAATTGTCTTTGAAGTCATGACCGGCATGAAGCCATTTTATGATGATATGTCGGGCAATACAGAGGCGCAGAGATTGAAGCTCTATCAGAATATAACAACCGGCAATATCTCTGANAAAATCAATACTATTCCAACGCCATACAAGGAAATTATTGAACTGTGCCTTGAAGCTGACGTAAGGAAAAGGGTCGATAAAGGAAACATCCTGTTGAATTATTTGAGGAAATATGATAAAGTCGGTGCCACAACCGGTGATATGGATGAGGAAACCTATGTGATGACCAAAGCCGAAAGAGAGGAGTATGGNCGCATCCGGGACAGCCATGATATCAATGACTTGAGAATGTTTGTGGGAAAATTTCCGAATAGTATATTTTATGGCGAAATCTCTGCAAGAATAAGTTCTATCCAGGGAAACAAACATAACGGGAATCAGCATCCACAATCCGGATTACATAAAAGTACNCCCAATAGAGAACATTCAAAAGACACTTTAACCCCGCATCAATCCAATTCTATGGCTCACATTTCTCTAAAGGACAGATTAAATCGTCTTCTTGCCCGATATCGCAGGTATAGTTATCGCGATTTTCGTACACCCAATACTAAGTTTCTGTATCTGATTCCCATTTTATTCTTCTCATTTATTGTCGGATACTGGGCCTATTCCCATTTTTCCAAAGTGGAAATATATTCAGAAAAAGGAAAGTATGGGCTTCAATCCCAGTTAAAAGGGATTATATATGAAGCGGTGTTTGACACCATCATTCCTTTAGAAAATGGTCATTTTAACCCAAGTTGCGCATTATTCAACAAATTATGTTAAAAAACGGTCAAAGAACAACAAATTTTGCTCTCAGAACGGCCAATTTCAGATAGATATAAAACATAAAACGCAGATAATCAATCAGTTTTTATTTTTCGTCTTCTCAAAAACGGCTTTGTAGTACTCAGGGGGTGTTGTGGGTGTGGGAAGCTATGCCGACCTTTGCAGAATGTATTTCAAGAGTGTCGTTCGTATCAATCCGGCTACGGGACAACTGGCAGGTTACTACCGGTTGGTGGAGAGTTACCGTAATGCCAATGATCGGGTGTGTCACAGGACGTTGCTCAACATCGGATTTACGGACCTCACTCCTGATCAGATGGTGGAGATTCAAAGGAGGCTTAGCGACAGGGCTTTGGGGCGACCTAACATATTTGAAAGCGATGATGCAGTTATTAATGTACAAGTTGATCGATTTTGGAACGAGTTGCTTGCCAATAAGAAAGTAGATACTCCGGAGCAGGCCCGAAAAAGCAATTCAGCTATATCGATACAGAGAGCATGCAACACAGAGATGTCCGTGAGATGGGAGGAGAATGGCTTTGCTATCAGGCGGTAAAGGAGCTTGGCATTGATGGTTATCTGAAATCGCTTGGCTGGGGAGAAGATCACATTGGCCTGGCTCTGACTCAGTTGGTCAGCCGTGCAGTGTACCCAAACTCCGAATTCAGCACAAGCAGGTGGATAAGAGATAATTCAGCGGTATGTGAGATTACGGGCTATCCGATGGAAAAGATCAACAAAGACAAGCTGTATCGTAGCGCGCACAAGCTGTATAGTATCAAGGAAGGATTGGAGAATCATTTGTCAGTCAAGACAAACGAATTGTTTGATATCAATGATCGTATAGTACTGTACGATCTTACCAACACATACTTTGAGGGCAGAAAGGATAGTAGCCGGATAGCGAGATTTGGACGCAGCAAGGAAAAGCGCAATGATGCGAAGATTGTTGTGCTGGCAGTGGTGACCAATATGTATGGTTTTGTGAAGTATTCATCCATTTTTGAGGGGAACATGGCTGATTGTAAGACACTGGAACACGTAATAGATGAGTTGCGTGTAAGTACGAGCGGGCAAGCATCAGGCTCAACAGTGGTGCTGGATGCAGGCATCGCCACGGAAGAGAATCTTCGCCTATTGGAGCAGAAGGGCTATAAATACGTTTGCGTGAGTCGTGCAAAGGTCAGGGAGGTTAAAGCAAGCGTAAAACAAGATGTCATAGAGTTGGAAACGAAGAACAGACAGAAAATTACCATAGAAAGAGTCGTTTCACAAAAGCATACGGATTATATCCTGAAGGTTGCCAGCCAGACTAAAAAGCTCAAGGAACAATCTATGAGTGATTTGTTTGAACAAAGGTTTGAACAAAGCCTTGACACATTACGAACCAGGCTACAAAGGAAACACACTGTAAAAAAGAAGACAAGATACATCAGGCCATTGGGCGTATACAACAGAAATACCCATCTGTTTCAAAATATTACAAGATCGGGGTTCAGACGGACACGAACGGGAATGTAACATCAATAGACTATCGGAAAGACACTCAACTTCATGCCCAAGAACAGTCGGAGCAGGGTGTATATTTTCTTCGGACAAATATGGATGTGGAAGAAGAAAGAATTGTATGGGAGATATACAATATAATAAGAGAGATAGAAAGCACATTCAGATGTCTGAAGACAGACCTTGATCTTCGGCCGATATATCATAAGCGAGATGATGCCACAATGGCACACTTACATTTGGGAATATTGGCATATACGGTAGTAAATACGGTACGACAACGACTTAAAGTATCAGGTATCAACCATTCATGGACAGAGATCCTTCGGATAGCACGGACACAAAAGATGGTTACAACAAGAGGCACTAACATGACTGACCAGCTTATTGAAGTCAGGAAAAGTTCCGTTCCGACACAGGATTTTCAAAGAATACTGGATGTTATGGGTTATAAGAAATATCCGTTTGTCAAAAAATCTGTAGTACACAAAATAGAACATCACCCTCCGGAAACTTCCAATCTGCGCAGAATTTCATCCGCATAAGCGCAACTTGGGTTAAGGTAATACAATTCAATAAAACATTCATCGTTGACGGAATGGGCAATTCTCAGGTGGATGATTCAAGATGATGTTTTTAATAAAATAAATTTGCTTTCAATTGCGGTTGGTACTCTATTACAGAAAAGACAATAGACTTAGAATGAAATTGCAAAGTTTTCTACTGCCAATAATGAAAATATCCTGCTTGGAGAACACAATGATTTTTACCGCCCGCCAATTGACTTTTTATATTTACCTGTTTTGTAAATCAATCCATTGACTTTATAATGTCACACTCAGACAACACGACTTCTGACTTATCCCTGGAAACAAACAGACTGCTCATCAGACCCATACAGGAGACCGACGCCGCGTTTATGCTTATCCTGATGAATACCCGGGGATGGTTAGATTATATCGGTGATCGGCATATCACTTCGTTATTGCTGGCNAANAAATACATTGCCGGGCTACTCCGGGAGGGCAAAAGCCATTATTTCGTGGTTTTGGAAAAAGATTCCGGTAAAGAGGTCGGTGTATTATCCTTGGTACAACGGGATTATCTGGAGTATGTAGACCTGGGTTTTGCTTTTCTTCCACAGTTTCATGGAAAAGGAATGGCATTTGAAGCAGCGTCCTCCCTGATGGCCAGGGTGAAGGACATTAATCAAACTATCCTTGCTGTGACTACACCTGATAATACTGCCTCTCAGGCATTAATAGAAAAATTGAATTTTTCNTTTTTGAAAACCATCATTAGACACGATCAACCCCTCCTTTTGTACATCCATACTACAAATTAATCGATGGGGCATTGAACAGTTGTCTGCCTGCCGAACAAATAAGCCGGCAATAACACGGTTAGTATCGTATGTCATTTTCCGACCCTTGTTATACCAAGATGATTTATATAATATTCCATAAATTTTTGGTATACTTGTCCCGAGAGCTAAGCGATTCGGGGATGCCGAAGGTACAATCGGTATTATATACTTTTTCCATTACGCCGGAGAGTCCTTGCCTTCCTTTTTCAATTTTTGGCAAAAGGCCATGTCGGTCTATTTTTTTATAACAAATAAAATTGGGCCGGTCTCGGCGCACCCTCTTTTGTTCCTATAATTTGATGAATTTAAGGGTTTTTGATAATCCGCCCCGTTCTACAGTAATAAAATAAATACCGCTTCCCAGGTTTCCGGCATCTATCGTCTGTTCTTTTATTGTTTGATTTGTTCCGGCCTGATGCAGCGTTCCTTTTATCAGGGTTTTACCACAGATATCAAAAATTCGGTAACGACTTCCTGCGGAATAACGCAGGGTGAACTCACCATTGGTGGGGTTGGGAAACAACCAAATGGCAGGCTCCTCATTTTTAGGGTTCTTAACTGAGGATACCAGGTTGATATATTNTTTGACACTTAAACGCTTATTGGCACCAAAATCCTGATATGCCACCCAGGGATTGCCTTCGGGATCAATGGCCATGGATATATAGGATGAAGCATTGGTAAATCCGGGTCTGCCAAGATATTGCCATTCTATACCATCATACATCATCGCACTGACCTTGTTGTCATTCTTCCCATCCCTAAATGTAGCTATTAGTTTCCCTCCTAAACCGACATTCAGGTTGCAATAGTTGGACGCCCCACCGCTAACATTCGCTTTTATCAATTCCCATTTGTCGTCTTTCAGTTGATAGATGTTAAGGCCCTGTTCAGCTGCACCTATAGTCAATCCCGCATATATGTTTCCGGTGGATGAGGCGACGGCATCATGATAAAAATATGTTTGAGAAGNCGNGCCAATATAGCCGCCACCCTGAACTACCCATTGATCGTTGTCCAAAATAGCCACCTTTGAATAGGAAATATTTACTCCTTCGGTTCCGTAAATAAGCATCGGCCTGCCCGCAAAGTCTGTTTTGAATTGATTCCATACTGTATACTTCTTATCAACTGTACCCAAGGGCTGCCAGTTTGAACCATCAAACTTAAAGGTTAACGTGCTTTTATCGATATCAAAATACACAAGGTATAAAGTTCCGTCTCCGGCAGTCACGATGGCAGGATAAATACAGTCACTGCCCGGAAGGTCTGTGCCTATGGCTTTCCATTCAGTACCATTCCAACCTACAACTTNTTTATCTGAAAAAACAACCGGAAAACCCTGGTCGGATAAGGTCATCGAACTGTGGAACACATCTCCTTTGATCACGCCACCCAGTTGTTTCCATAGTTCTGTGTTTTTATCCTTTGAATAAACCACGATATTTTTACCCGAAATGTCTGCGGCCAGTACATAAGCAGTCCCTTCATTATTTATTTTTAATCTTATGGAAGTCGCCTCAAAGGTGGAAAAACCCGGTTTTCCCACCTGGATCCAATCTTCCTTAGCATCAGAAACTTCCAATATAAAGGACTGTTCTATTTCGTGCCTTCCATCCGATAATTTAAGGGTAATAGGAAAGGTTCCGTTTACTGTCGGCTTACCATACAATTGAGCGGTTCCATTACCATCATCCTTAAACGAAATGCCTTCCGGTAAATCTCCCGTCTGTGTGATGGTCAAAGAATCAAAATCGGGGTCGTGAGTTATAATTACATATTGATAATCCAATCCTACAAAAGCGCTTTCCTGAGGTACAGAATGGAAAAAGGGGCGTGCATTATCACTGCCATTAAGATATGAGCTTTGTCCTGCATTCAACACGGTCCCTTTATTGGCGTCAATCAACAAACCAGCCACTTTGACATATTCTTCATTGTAATCTTCGGGAAGCACATATTTATAAACATATGAATATGATTGCCCTGCGTTCAGATCAGCAGGAAGGGAATTCTCTGCGCCATTGATCCCGCCGGCAAGATGGCGGGCAACGTGGTTATATACCATTCGTGAAGCTGGAACCGGGTTGGGTAGATTTTCATATCCGCCCATACTNNCTAAAGCTCCGCCTGAATAGATATTTACCTGGTCATATTGTGGTCCTGTTCCTGTAACTCCATCTTCAACCACAATAGCCGCCAATCGAAAATCACCCGAGAGATTCCCGGCCATTTCGGCACTGACTTTAATAGTAATCTCGCGGGTATCAGCATTCCACCCGGTCTGCACTGTTACCTCAGCCGGTGCTTCCTTACTGAGATGCGCTGCCATGTCTGAATCCAAATCGGTAAAGGGCAACAAAGTATAAATGGAAGAACGGTCAAACCACCCTGCAGGAATTCCTGTAANAGGCGCCGCATCAGCATACTCCTTTATCTCCATGGGGTCTGATAAATGCACCGTCACAAATACAAATTGACCCGGATATTTTTNTGTCAACTCCCGGACATAGACATCTCCCCGGGNGCAATTGGTGCACCAGGTGCCACTTCCCTCCTCAATAAACACTTTCTTAATAGGTTGTCCGTATCCCAAAACCATAAAGGATACTATTGAAAATATAGTAAAAATTAGTTTCATGATCATTTTGGTTACCTGTAAATAAAAACCAAATTACAGCTTTTCTGTCAATTGATTCCGATAAGGTAAGTATGTATTTAGACTCATTTTTATATCCTTTTTAGTTGCTCAAATCATCGGTGTACTTTATAACCCCGCCAACCTTCCATATCCTTGCCAATTTATTCCAGAATATTTGCCGCCCTTACCCTATAATCACATTTAATTGGATTTTAATTCTTTAATCCCTGATCATTTGTTATTTTTACAAATTATAAATTATACAAAAACATCTTCAAACGAGTGACTTTTTAATTTTTTTACATCTAATAAGATGGTGAGGCATGAATTATGTGCTTTTACGATTAATTTTTAATATGTTATAAACCATGGCAGTCAATATTTTGCCACTTTTTAAAGAGCAGTTTGAGTCAACCCTTATATCAAAGGCAAGTGAATTAACCGGGGAAAGTTTTGAAAATTCAAAGTCTGCAATCAACTCCATTGCTGTCTCTTTCCTTGAAAAAGTCACGGTGAAAACATCTACCCCAAAGGGTTCGTTAGCTGTGCTGAGCCTGATTGGTCAACATTGTTTTGATGAGATGGCCGCTCTAATCTCGAATAAAGACAAAGAATACGATTTTAATAAAATCATGAATCTGGGACTTATTCTAATCAAAAATATCTTCGCACAAAAGTCAGGAGCTTTGATTGATTGGGTCTCATCGGATTCCGGGGTTAAATCGTCATCGGCCGCCTCCATCATGAGCATGGTCGCTCCCTTCATCATGTGTCCGATAGGACAACAAGTAAAAAGCAATGGCTTGAACGCTGCCGAGCTCACAGCCATGATGACAGACCAGAAACCATTTTATGCATCCTTGTTGCCTTCAGAATTGGCTGCATTGATCAATGCTCCGGATCCATTGACGCTTGAGAGTGATGTGGTAAATGAAACAAAGGAGGAGGAACAAGACTTGAATCTTGGAAAGTTCCTGCCTTGGCTTTTGCTGATTCTTGGTCTTTGCCTTGTTTGGTATTTTATGCGAAATGATTTTCGGAAAAATATGGANGGNGCTGTTATGTCGGAACATACAACATTGGACACTACGATCCAAAACAACTCCGACACTATTGCATCCCGACTCTCCACTATTGATGACGGTATGGTCAATGGCAATGTGGATGATATGGGTAACTGGGTGGCTGAGTTGGGTGGAGAATATACCCTTCAACTCCCTAATGGGAAGACACTGAAAGTGTATGAAAATTCCATAGAGCGCCAGTTAGTTGATTTCATCCTGACGGGACAAAAGGACGAATCCGTCCTGAAGCAAAAATGGTTTACCTTTGATCGTTTGTATTTCCGGCAAGGGAAATCTGAACTAACAGAGGACTCCAAACTTCAAATAGACAATATCGCAGAAATACTACGAGCATTCACTGCAGTGAAAATAAAAATNGGGGGATATACCGACTCCGATGGCAATGAGGCATTGAATCTTAAGCTTTCTGAAGAAAGGTCCAACATTGCCCGAAAGGAATTGTTAAAGCGCGGCATAGCATCTGCCAGGGTCGAAGCGGAAGGTTATGGAGAGTCACATCCACTATGTCCGGCCAATGATACGCCGGCATGCAAGGCAAGGAACAGACGGATAGATATTAGAATCACCGGAATGTAACAGAAGTATATTCCTGTCTTCAATGATATAAATGAGGCAAAATGTGATTGCTCATCGCCTGGCGATATACATTCTTTGTCATTCCTTTTTTAAGCTCGCACTTCCGACACCAAGCTAGGAGTCTGCCAATCTCGATCTGTCCATCATCTTTTGTGGCAGGTGCATATATCCCGGAATATTGGGTATTGTATGGCTTGGCTTTTCTGATGGTCAAAATTTCACGGAAAAGAGAGGTATATGGACCGGAATGTTGAATCATATTGCCATTTTCAAATGAGTATGCAGCATACTTCCGGATTGATGATTTATTCTTATTTATTTNTTCAANAAATTCAGGGTAAAATATCAAAGGAAACTGTTCATACTCCTTACTACTTCCTGCCTTCAAAAAGGCTCTCTCTATAGCGGCCTGGTTTATTTTCCTCTGATCCTGCTCTGCATCCAAATCATCACAGTCATACTGCCAAATCATAAAATGAGCGCCCAGGTCCTTGGAATTTTTAAGCACCAATTGAAGGTTATCTTCCATGGCATAACGGATACCTAAGTTGATCCCTGCAATCAATCCGGCATTTCTGATGTTTCTGATCAGGGTAGCTATGGGATTATTATTATACCCAATATTTTTTGTTGCAAATTGTTCTGAATATTCATTTCCAAGGTTGATGATCACACCTTTTATTCCTTTGGCCGATAATGATTCATAATCGTATTCATAGGCATTATCATCAATGACAAGCCAAGGCTCCGTCTGAGGATCCAATACATTCAGGAATCGGGCAAGCATATAGTTCATGGATCGGGGTTGATTCCACTTGATATACAATTTATGGGTCAGGTCATACAATTTGAATTTTTTTGTTACAANAAGATCTATCGTAGTATTAAGTCGACTCTGACTGCCACAACTTGTAAAATCGATATAAGAAACCCCGGGTAACAACAGTCCCTGGTCTTCCTTCAGGTTTTCAAATTCATTGATGATGTATCTTTCGAACGCTTCACTGAAAANAGTCGGCAAAAATGGATTCCAAANAAATTTACCATTATGTTTCAGCACTTTGTCAAAGTAAAATGGGCTGGTAAATCCATTGTATTTCTTATCAAGTCCTTTGAAATACCTGATGGCCGCATTGAGACTTTTTGTTTNCCCAAGACCAACAATGAATATTCTGGTAGAAAGCGCCGACATTAGATATTGCTTTTCAAACCGGCTCGAACTGAGAATCTTTGAACTGTTCACCAGGTTTAATTTATCGGACATAGTTTTCTTTTCCATATTTAAAAATCAATTCTATTATTTCAAGCAATTTGATTAATTTGCGATTAAGTGAGAAAATATTGACTGATTTTCTATTCATTTGGGTTAATAAAGTAACTACTTTTTAATCCCATTCCGTCGAAAGTCCGTCTTAAAATTTTGTTAAAATTGGGGTATGAAACTCAAAAAGATAGTCTTTATTTCATGGACAATAGCCTTTAGTTTGGTTACCTCATTTGGTGGCGCNCAGTCACTGGTGCTTTCCGGCGAAATACCTATGCCCAATGGTCACACCTTTGACTTGTTGGGCTATTTTAACGGAAAGATAACCCTGTTGGAAGAGGATGGAAGAAATGTTACTTTGCACCAGTTTGATGATGATCTTCAGAAGATCAATGCTCCTTCGATCATCAATAATAGCAAACGCAGTTACCTGTTTGGCTATGTACCTCAAGACAGTTTGCTGACTCTTTATTACAAATATTTTGAAGACGGTGAGTATATNTTTTCTGCGGTTAACTATGATCCTCAGTTGCGGTTAGCGAGCAGCACTGCTCTGCAAAAATATATNAAAAACCAAACCAAGGCATATCCGGTGGGTGTATCACAAGACAAAAACTGCCATCTGATCACATTGGACGAAGCACCGTCCCATAACAGTCGATTTATCATGTATCAGGCAAACTCCAATACCGTACTTTGGGAGTTGGCCGATCCGAAAATCCTGAATGATCTCTATGATGACGATAAGCGAGGCCGAATCATTACCAATGATGGATCGGCATACATGCTGTACGTGGATGGAAGGCACAGATACCGCAATAACTATACTCTTGTCGCTTTAAATAAAACAGGACATTCCAGATTATCCATTCCATTATCTCCTGTTCCACTGACTGATATCAGGTTGGATTATGACAATAATCAAAAACAAATCATTATATCAGGAATATATATGGATGATGGACTGACCGGACAAGAGGGTTTGCTGATCATACGTTTGGATGAAAATATGAAGTATGAGGGTGAAATNAAAAAGATTCCGTTTACCCGTCAAACGATAACGGATTTTTATGGTCAGGACCAACGTCCGAGAAATGTGCTTTATGATCTTACTTTGAATGGTTGTCAGGAAAGGCAGGATGGAGGGATACTGATATTTTGTGAACANAANAAAGAAGTAAGCAGGTTGAGTAATGTAGGAAGAAGTGCCTTTATGCCGGTGAGTACCAGTACAGATTTCTATATTGAGGACATTATTCTGACCAGTCTGGGACCCAATAACCAGTTGGAATGGCAAAAAATACTTCAAAAGAAACAGTATTCCTATGATGATAATGCTATCTTCTCATCCTATTTCATACACGCCAATCCTTCCCGACTACATCTATTGTACAACGATGAAATCAAGAATGAAAATACCATCAGTGAATACATCGTCAATCCGTTTGGTAACGTAGAGCGCCGGGTCATGTTCAATACGGCGGGTAGCAATATCCAGCTACAATTGAGGAATTCCCTGCAAGTCAGTGCTAATAGTACCATCATGCCGAGCAGTCGCAAGGGAAAATTAAGGCTCCTTAAAATAACCTATTAAAAATGTGTGAAAAACTTTGCAAAATTGGAAAAACCCATATCTTTGCAACGCTTTTAAAGAAAGGTAATTAAAAGAAGGGAGCATAGCTCAGCTGGTTCAGAGCATCTGCCTTACAAGCAGAGGGTCAGGGGTTCGAATCCCTTTGCTCCCACAAAATGAAAAGGGTTCCTGTTGGGGACCCTTTTTTGTTCTTACCCTGCCATCCTTGTCACCTATTATCTGACTATATATTAATCTCTATATGCTGTGAAGGGTTGATTGCTTTATGCTGAAATATACAGGCTAATCACATCCAATCTTATCTTATACGATTAGGAAAATAAATTCAGAAAATAAAATTCATGTTGGTCGGAAAATATAAAAACCCGGAATCAATTGTTGTGCTACCTTTTTAGAGTAATCATCCTTTCAAAACCACCAAAATGTCTGTTCTTTTTGGTGTGAAGCTTAAAACTTTATAAAGTATCCCATTTGCAATTCTCGAGCTTCACCATTATTCTAATCTTTGAGCTGTTGCAAAAGTTTCATCCTGCCACCACCCGATTGTTCCACGTGAAACAATTTTTTATATATGTCTTTATTAAATGTGTTGCTATATTCAATTCTATAGTAGCCTTTTTCTCAATATATGATGAAATATTATCATTTTTGCCTTCTTAATAATAATACACCATGAAAGTATTGAAATTCGGTGGATCATCCCTTGCAACAGGCGATAGAATNAAAAATGTCGCCAACATCATCTGGCAATCCACCACTAANAAGAAAAACCCGATAGTCATAGTATCGGCTTTTGGTGGCATCACAGACACCCTTATTTCATGTGGAAACAAAGCAAGTTCCGGTGATGAGGGCTATCTGACCATCCAGGACGAAATTATTAACAGGACACTGTCTATTGCAAAGGAATTATTTCCAAAGAAAGAAGGATATAATACTTTTATAAATAAGCTTAACCCGATCATCGACGAGTTCAAAGGCTTACTCAAAGGCATATTTCTTTTGAAAGAAATGAGTGACCGTTCTCTGGCTTTGCTACTATCTTTCGGAGAACGTATTTCTGCACTCACACTTGCTTCCTACCTGACCAATTCAGGCCAAACCTCATCGTTTGTTGATGCCAGAGGATTAATCATAACTGACCATCATCATCTCAAAGCACAGGTTGACTTCATGGCGACCAATCACCTGATAACAGAATTTTTCAANAAACATAAAGAGACCACCATCATCACCGGTTTCATCGCTTCAACTTTTGACGGAACTACAACAGTCCTGGGAAGAGGAGGTTCTGACTACTCAGCATCAATATTTGGTGCCGCCATACGTGCTGATGTTATTGAGATATGGACAGATGTAAATGGGGTATTAAGTGCCGACCCACGCAAGGTATTTGATTCCTTTACAATCCCCCAACTTACCTATGATGAAGCCTCAGAAATCAGTCATTTCGGCGCCAAGGTAATCTATCCGCCTACTGTCATTCCGGCAAGNAAAAACAACATTCCACTGTTGATCAAGAATTCTTTCCAACCACTCCATCCGGGTACCATCATCAATAACGATAAGTCGAAGGAAAACACAAGCATCAAAGGTGTAACCTCCATTTCAAAAGTCTCCATGATTACCTTGTCAGGTGGAGGTCTTGTGGGTGTACCCGGCAGTGCTGCCAAGTTATTTCAGGCCTTATCCGATCAGGCAATTAATATCATCCTAATCTCACAAGGATCTTCAGAAAATTCAATCTCTTATGTCATTGATGCTGCAGAAAGCGATAAGGCTGTCAAAGCACAGGAAAAAGCATTCGAAAAAGAAATAGCTGCGGGGCTTATCGAACCGGCCAAAGTACAAAATGATCTGAGTATCATTTCCATTGTCGGCGAAAATATGTACAGCACCCCTGGAATAGCCGGTAAAATGTTTCGTGCTTTAGGTAAAAACGGTATCAATGTATATGCCATTGCACAAGGTTCAAGCGAATTAAATATTTCTTCCGTCGTTCATCGGGACAATGAAGTTAAAAGTCTCAAAGTCCTGCACGAAATGTTNTTTCTTTCAAAAACAATCCGCGTTAATCTCTTTATGACAGGAACCGGTTTGATTGCTACTACCCTTTTAAAGCAAATAGAAGCGCAACGTGAACATCTCAAGAAAGTCAACAATATAGAGATCTGTCTTATTGGATTATCAAATTCACGTAAAATGACCTTCAACAAAGATGGAATCAACCTGCAGTCATGGCAACAAGAACTAGACAACAAAGGTGAAAAAACGGATGCCAAAGCATTTGTTCAAATGTGCATTAATGCCAACCTACCTAATAGTATCTTTGTTGATTGCACTGCGTCAGGAGAGATACCGGCATATTACAGTCAATTGCTCAATCACAGCATTTCAATAAGTACGCCCAATAAGATATCGGTTTCTGGAGAGTTTGGTATGTATACTGAACTGAAAGAAGCAGCGCGNAAAAATAATGTCTTTTTCCTGCATGAAACAACCGTAGGAGCAGGTCTTCCAATTCTCAATACATTGAAAAATCTTAAAGAAAGCGGGGATAATATATTATCTATTGAAGGAGTATTTAGCGGATCTGTCTCATATATTTTCAATAATTTTTCAGCAAGTAACTCATTTTCCAGAGTAGTAAGTCAGGCTGCTGAAAAAGGATATACCGAACCAGATCCCCGCATCGATTTGAATGGAATAGACGTACGGAGAAAACTTGTTATTCTGAGTCGTGAAGCAGGATTTGTAATAAATGAAAAGGATTTTAAGATCAAAACCTTCCTGCCAAAAGAAGTACAAAACGCCCGCACAATGGAAGAATTTTGGGAGCAAATAGATAAAGCGGATGCTTATTTCGAAAAATTATTGCATAAAGCGAAGAAAAACAAGTCCAAACTTCGATTCATAGGCACCATAACATCAAAAGGAGCCAGTCTTGCATTAAAAGAAGTCGGAAAAAAGAGTCCATTCTATAATTTAGATGGAAGTGATAATATGATTGTATTTAATACGGAAAGATATAAGGAAAGACCCTTGGTTATCCAGGGGCCGGGTGCAGGAGCAGAGGTAACTGCATCCGGAATCTTTGCTGAAATTCTCACCATTGTTACTATGTTAAAAGATTATTGATGAGCTCGGGAATAAAAGTATTTGCACCGGCCAGTGTCGCCAATCTTGCCTGTGGTTATGATGTACTTGGACTTGCTCTGGAAAGACCAGGGGATGAAATCATTTTAAGAAAATCAGATACAAAAGGCCTGAAAATAACTTCTATAACGGGAGCTGACCGCCCTTTACCAAAAGATATTGACAAAAATACGGCAGGAGTTGCAGCTGTATCGCTACTTGAGCATATTGGCATGCAAGATATCGGAATAGAAATGGAAATACACAAGAAAATGCCGTCAGGCAGTGGCCTTGGCTCAAGTGCCGCCAGTGCAGCAGCAGCAGTATGGGGAATAAATAATCTGTTACACTTAGGTATGACAAAACGTGAACTATTGCCATTTGCTGTATTGGGAGAACAAAGTGCTGATGGTGCCTTTCATGCTGATAATGTTGCACCATCATTGATGGGCGGTATAATATTTATCAGAGATAATGCTACCTTAGATGTATTCAAACTGCCATATATACAAGGGTTATATCTCGCAATGGTTCATCCTGCGTTAACTATTCTTACAAAGGATGCCAGGAGTATAATTGCACCCGATGTAACCCTGCAGCAACATATTCAACAGTCGGGAAATCTTGCAGCATTTATACTCGCTACCTATACATCCGATATTAATTTACTGTATCGATGTATGAATGATGTTATCATAGAACCACAAAGGGCATCCCTCATTCCTCATTTCTATGAAGTAAAGGATGCAGCAAAACAGAAGGGTGCAATAGGGTGTTCCATCAGTGGAGCAGGTCCATCGATATTTGCACTGTGCGACAATAGTCTGATAGCTGAAGAAGCAGCAAAGGCAATGGCTGATGTATTTATTAAAAATAAAATTGAAGCAACCTATTTTACTTCTAAAATCAATCACGAAGGAGCAATTGTCTTTCTGATAATTTATAGTAACCATGAAATATATAAGTACAAGAGGACACAATACCAGATATTCCTTTGATGAAATTATAAGACAGGGTATCCCTGATGATGGAGGACTTTTCGTTCCGGAAACTATTCCTACATTACCCGAGGATTATTATGAAAAAATAACCCANAAAACATTTCACGAGATTGCATTGGATATTGCCGGTTTATTCATTGATGAAGACATCGTACCGCGCGATGTACTNAAAAAAATCATCAACGATGCATTCAATTTTCCTTTACCTTTNAAAAATATCTCTTCCAGCCTGGGAATTTTTGAACTATTCCATGGACCAACCGGAGCATTTAAGGATTTTGGAGCGCGTTTTATGGCACAAATTCTTAGTTATTTACAATCTAAAAAATCAGAAAAAGTAACCATCGTCACTGCAACTTCAGGGGACACTGGTGCCGCTGTTGCCTCAGCCTTCCATAATGTCAACCATGTCGAGGTATTTATTCTATATCCAAAAGGAAGGGTATCTAATTTTCAAGAGAAACAAATAACCGGTCTCGGTAATAATATCCATGCCCTGGAAATAAAGGGAACCTTTGATGATTGTCAGGAACTGGTCAAAAACTGCTTTAATGATCATCATTTCAAAAATGAATTGAATCTGACATCTTCCAACAGCGTTAATTTTTCAAGATTGATTCCCCAGATTATTTATTATTTTGAAGCATACCGTCAGGCAAGGGTACTTGGTCATGAAAATATTTCGTTTATCGTACCAAGTGGCAATTTTGGCAATTTAACAGGAGGAGTATATGCCAAGAAAATGGGTATGCCTGTTAAAAAACTTATCGCAGCTACCAATGCCAATGATGTATTCCCAAATTATGTAGAAAGTGGTATATATGAACCAGGTAATGTGAGTAAACATACTATATCAAATGCTATGGATGTTGCCAATCCATCCAATATGGAAAGAATCTTNTTTATCTATCGTTCCACGTGGAACAATATCGTACATGATATAAATAGCAACTCCATTGATGATGAAATCACCAGGCTAACCATATCTCATTTTTACAAGAAAAACAAATATTTGGCTGATCCGCATACAGCCGTAGGAATTTCAAATTACAACCTGGAAAATGTATATCACGGAAATACTTATTTTGTGGTATTATCTACTGCACATCCATACAAATTCAAGGAAGTTATCCATGAAATATTACCGGATGTTGAAATAGAAAAAAATAAATTTATTCGTGAATATGAAAGAACTGAAATTAAAAAAATTCACTTTAATAAAGATCTGGATGCTATCAAGGAATATATAAGAAAAACAGTTGAATGATCCCTCAACTATATCATTGTCCCTATATCATAATCCCAATATCCAACAATAAAGCTTAACTCTAAGCTCCTTCCACTCTTTTCAAAAAATCAGCAAGGATAACATTGAATTTTTCAGGAATCTCCATCATCGGGCTATGCCCACATTTATCCAAAANATGAAGTTCGGAATTCTTGATTAATTCATTGAATTTTTCAGCAACAAAAGGTGGTGTAATGGTGTCATTATTTCCCCAAATCAAACAAGTGGGAGCAGTAATATTGTGAAGTTGGTTTTCCAGGTTATGACGCACCGCTGACTTGGCAGTTGCAATTATCCGTATACCCTTACCTCTGTCATTAACTATACCATACACTTCGTCCACCAGCTCCTTAGTGGCAACAGTAGGGTCATNAAAGGTAGCTTCTGTTTTCTTTTTAATATAATTGTAATCACCACGCCGTGGATAAGAACTACCCATGGCACTTTCAAACAATCCGCTGCTCCCGGTAAGAATAACTGAAGATATCTTATCGGATCGCTTTAGTGCATACAGAATAGCTATATGCCCTCCTAATGAATTTCCCAGTACATGTACTTTACCGAAACCCATATAATCGACAAACTCGTCAATATAATCAACCAGACCTGATACAGAAACCTTCAATAAAGGCAATTCGTAGATTGGAAGTACAGGAATTACAACCCTGTGTGAATCCTTAAAATAATCAAACAATTCATTGAAATTACTGAGGCCTCCAAACAAACCGTGCAGCAACAACAATACATTTCCATCTTCCCTGGATTGTTTGTATTTAAACTTCCCTGATGTTATTACCGGATAATCCATTTAACAAAGATTGAAAAAAATTCAGATTAATTATTTTTTTATTCAAACACTAATATAAAGCCAACTTTCAATCATATGCTTTCTAATTTTCTAAATAGAACAAAAGCATCGATCATAAACCAATGATCAGGATTTGACAAACCTGAAATTCATATACAATAAGGCACTGATGATTCCAATGGCTCCCAACTGATGTACTACACCCAAAANAACTGGTATACTGCCCTTACAACTCATCACAGTTGCAATACCTATAAAAACCTGAAAACACAAGGTGAAAATAAATATCATCATAGCATTGAAGAATAGCCTTTTATCTTTCAGTAACCCGGTCCATTTGAAAAATATCATAAAACCAAGAATGAAAATAATATATGCGACATTCCTGTGGAAAAACTGAAAGAATGATGCAGCAAAAGAATGACTATCATACGCCACAAAATTATTTCCATTCCAATTACTGAAATCCAGCAGGTCATGCGGCACATACACTCCATTCATCAATGGCCAGGTAGGATACCAGAGTCCTGCCTTCATACCCGATACAACCCCACCCAATATTAGCTGCACAATAAGCAAAATATTAATAACCTTGATGATTCCTATCCGCTTCCCGATGATTGCCGCAGACCTTTCCGGAAAAGTAACCTTTAGGGTTGTCCAGAATAGATAGGCATAGACCAGAAAGGCCAGATTTAAGTGCAACGTCAGCTTATAGGCATTGACCCACGGGCGGTTGACTAAGCCACTGGCAACCATGATCCACCCAAATATACCCACTATTCCACCCAACAGAACTATAATGATTAAGTCACGCATCAAGGACCTATGAATCATCTTCCTATATAAAAACCAACAAAAAGGAATGATGAAAACAAATCCAAGACNTGCAGTTCAAAGCCGGTGAAAGTATTCCCAAAAATAGATGAATTTGAATTCCGACATCGACATACCCTTATTGATCTTGTGATATTGTGGTGTGTCTTTATAAAGATCAAAAGCTTCTACCCACTGATGTTCATTCAGCGGTGGAATAGTTCCAAGGGCAATCTCCCACTTGGTTATGGAAAGGCCTGAACCGGTCAACCTCGTAATTCCACCAATCATCACCTGGATGCTGATCATGATGACACCTATCCAAAGCCAGTTCCGCACAACTCGGGCATGTTTGTGTTGTTCAATATTCTGCCGGTCCTTAATAATAAGTTCTGCTTCCATTTCCTATTCGCAATTAAGAAAACCAAAATTAGGATAATATACTTAATCGACCCTACATTTTTCCTCACACTCATATTAATAAATAAAATAATAAAATTATATAAAGAAAAAAATAGTTGTTGTTGAAGGCTGTGAATATGTGGATAATAAAAATGAAATAATTTTGAAATATCATTACTAACAATATTATGGAATAATCCACAGAAAACTAACATTATAATATATTGATATACAGATAAATATAATATGTTTAAACATATACACAATTCATATTTATTTTATTCATGTACGAAAATTTTGGGTGATAAAATGTGTAATCATAGGAATTTTCAGAAGAAGAATTTGGGAAATAACACTAACATATTTAAAAATAATGAATATAAGTTTTAAAAATATTATTTCTCCACAAAACAAAAAAGTTACTCACAATTTGTCGTATGATATGGTCTATTTCTTTGATTTGTATAAAATTAATTTGGAGCGTCAAATAAAGTAACTTTATCTTTAATGTTAATAAACCGTCATTTTAACCTTGAGAGCAGTTATACAAAGAGTCAGCAGTGCCTCTGTTGTCATTAATGGAACGGAGCATGATGCCATCGGTCCCGGATTATTGATATTGTTGGGCATCACGGAGGAAGACACGGCGGATGACATCGATTATCTGGTACAGAAGATTTGTATGATGCGGATATTTTCTGATGCAGAAGGAAAGATGAACCTAAGTGTCAGGGACAAAGATGGCAGAATTATGGTGATCAGCCAGTTTACCTTATTTGCTCAGACACGCAAAGGCAATCGGCCTTCCTTTATACAGGCAGCAAGACCGGAGACAGCCATCCCACTGTACGAGGAATTTTTACTCAGGATGGATATGGCTATGGAACAACGTACTGCCCGTGGCCTNTTTGGTGCAGACATGAAGGTGAGCCTAATCAATGATGGTCCCGTAACCATCGTTATTGATTCNAAAAATAAAGATCTATGACAATCAAGGAATACCAAACCAGGGTGGACGAATGGATTAAAAACCACGGCGTCCGCTATTTTGATGAGATGACTAACAGCCTTCTGCTTGTGGAAGAGGTCGGCGAATGGCCGCCTCATCGCACGTACCTATGGCGAACAATCGTTTAAATCTTCGGAGTCCCAATCAGACACCACTACCATGCTTGCCGATGAGTGGGCCGACATCTTCTTTGTCCTCACCTGCCTTGCCAATCAAACCGGCATCGATGTAGAAGCTGCCATCCACCGCAACTTTGAAAAGAAAACCAATCGGGACGCACAGCGACATAAAGGAAATAAGAAGTTGGGAGGAGGAAAATAACCAAAGGAAAATACGTTAAACTTTTCGGGTTGGCCAATATTTACACATTATTGGGTTGAATCGGTGTTGAAAACACCTGGGAAACAGACAGTGTAGTATACATCATAATTTTTTATCAATTATTTTTCATTAATCCCCTATCCCTCTAAACACAAACCGATTTCAATGAAAATCCACAAATTTTTTCACTTTTTTGAAAAAATATTGGAAATATTTTCCGGACCGTTTACATTTGTCCCCATGATTTCAATACAATCATATTTCGGCTTTTATTTTTATTGCTTCTTTTACGCAAGGAGGCCGGAGATGCTATGGTTGAAATAGAATAATAAAATTATTTTACAACGATAAAGAGAATCCTCCGGCCAAAAGCCGGGGATTTTTTGCACTTATGAGAAGTGATAACTATGACAGAGAAAAAATCCAGCCGCTGTACAAACATCCGGGGATAAGNNCCCATTAAGCGGCACCGGAAGAGCGGCATCACAGGTGAAGGTGTTTATCCAGGGCATTGAAGGCAGCTTTCATCAGATAGCCGCGCGAAAGTTNTTTGGAGAAGAGGTCAGCGTCATCTGTTGCAATACATTTCGGGAAGTGATTGCCGGAGCATCTATAACGGATAAAGATACCTATGCTGTGATGGCCATCGAAAACTCCATCGCCGGAAGCATCCTTCCCAATTATAACCTCCTGCACCAAGGCAGGATGGTCATAACCGGGGAAATTTATCTGCAGATAAGGCACAACCTATTAGCTTATCCGGGTAATAACATAGAGGATATCCGGGAAGTACACTCGCATACTATGGCATTGCAACAGTGTTATGATTTTCTGGACCATCATCCGTGGAAATTGGTCGAAACAGAAGACACGGCCTTGAGCGCNCGCAATATTCAACACGACAAAAGCCGTCACACAGCGGCCATCGCAAGTACCTTAGCCGCAGAATTATACGGACTAGAGATTCTTGCCTCCGATATTCACACCCTTAAAAACAATTATACGCGATTCCTGGTGTTGCAGCACGAAGAAATGGATCGGCCTTACATACAGGCAGATAAAGCTTCGGTGACCTTCCATACAGACCATTCCAAGGGCAGTCTTGCCAGAGTACTCGACAGAATAGCAGTTGGCGGCATCAACCTCAGCAAGCTCCAGAGCTTCCCTATTCCGGGGACTGACTTCAAATACGCATTCCATGCCGATATGGAATTTGATTCGCTGCACCAATTTGAGAGGGTGATAGAAAGCCTCCGATCGATTACAGAATCGCTGCGTATATACGGTGAATATAGAAAAGGAGGCTTTTATTGATAAGAAGAATTTGGTATGGTAGGACAATAATGAATCCATCCATATCCATTGTAAAACAAAATATATAGATGATAAGAATATGGTAAAGACAGCTGTTAGATTAGACGGTATCGGCGAATACTATTTCTCCGGCAAGCTCAGGGAGATAGATGAGCTGAATAAGGCCGGCAAAAACATTGTCAATCTGGGTATAGGGAGTCCGGACTTGCCGCCACACCCGGAAGTGATCAGGACGTTGTTAGAAGAATCGGCCAAGGCCAACACCCATGCCTATCAATCCTACAAGGGCTCTCCGGTGCTTAGGAAGGCGATCAGCGACTGGTACCTCCATTGGTATGGTGTAAACCTGAATCCCGATCGGGAAGTTCTCCCATTGATAGGCAGTAAGGAGGGCATCATGCATATATGTATGACCTATTTGGAAAAAGGAAGTGTGGCATTGGTTCCCAATCCGGGCTATCCGACTTATTCGAGTGCAGTAAAGTTATCCGGTGCTGAGCCGATGTTTTATGATTTGAAGGAGGAAAATGATTTTGAGCCGGATTTCAATCAACTGGAAAGCCTTATTACTTCTGCATCTAAGGGACCATTGAAGGTACGGATGATGTTTGTCAATTATCCCCACATGCCGACGGGTAAGATGGCGTCAGAGCAATTGTTCAGGAGACTGGTCGAATTAGGCAACAGGCACGGAATCCTGATCATTCATGACAATCCGTATAGTTTCATCCTCAATGACAGGCCACAGAGTCTCCTGAGTGTGGAGGGTGCCATGGACTGTGTGCTTGAGTTGAACTCACTCAGTAAAAGTCACAATATGGCGGGTTGGCGCATCGGCATGCTTTGTGGCGCACAGCAGCGTATCGATGAGATACTGCGCTTCAAGAGCAATATGGATAGCGGAATGTTCCTGCCTGTCCAATTGGCAGCGGCAAAGGCCCTCACACTGGGCGAGGAATGGTATCGTCAGGTAAATGAAGTATATCGGCAACGCCGGGAAAAAGCTTTTAATGTGCTGGAATTATTGAATTGCACCTATGCTGTTGATCAATGCGGCATGTTCGTCTGGGCAAGGATACCCACCTGGTATAAGGATGGGTATGAACTGAGCGATAAGATTTTGTATCATGCAGGTGTATTCATCACACCGGGTGGCATTTTTGGCAATGCCGGGGACAAGTACATAAGGATTAGCCTTTGTTCGTCGGTTTCAGTATTGGAAGAAGCCTGTAGAAGGATAGAGTCACTAAAAAACAACGATGATGAGTCAAAGAAAGCAAATTGCGATTGTTGGAACCGGCCTCATCGGTGGTTCACTGGCGTTGCGACTTCACGANAANAAGCTTTCATCCCACCTGATAGGCGTGGATAATGATGAGAAGCATGCAGAAAAGGCTATTGCTATGGAGTTGGTGGATGAAATTCTGCCTTTGGATGAAGCGATCCGGAGGTCGGAAGTCATCATCCTGGCGATACCGGTAGATGCCATTAAGCGGGAATTGTCCGGGATATTGGATAGAATCGATGGTCAGATTGTCATCGATCTTGGATCGACCAAGCAACAACTCATTGAGTCTGTTAAGAACCATCGCAATCGGGGCAGATATGTTGCCGCTCACCCTATGTGGGGAACAGAATACAGTGGGCCTGAATCCGCTTTGAGGGAGGCATTTACTGCAAAAGCCGTTGTTATTTGTGATCCGGACGCAAGTGATGCCGATGCCTTAGCGTGGACAAGGCATATGTTTGAAAAGATCGGCATGCGTATTCTCAATATGGAAGCCGAAGCGCATGACCTGCATGCTGCATATGTCAGTCACATCTCGCATGTAACATCCTTTGCCCTGGCCAATACTGTTCTGGAGAAGGAAAAGGAAGACAATGCCATCTTCAACATGGCATCAGGCGGATTTGAAAGTACGGTTCGATTGGCAAAAAGCAACCCACTGATGTGGTTACCCATCTTCCTTCATAACAGGGTGAATGTTTTGGACGTATTGAANCGGCGCATAGGTCAGCTGGAAAAATTCAGGGATGCGCTATATTCAGGCGATGAGTCGAAGTTGATACACTGGATGGAAAACGCAAACAGGATAAGGAGAATTGTGGGTTGACATAAATCCCGCATTAATAACAAAAAAACAAAAACATGAACACAAAGACAACAGAACAAACAACGATGACTACCATGGATGCGCTATGGAAAAACGCCCCATAATCATCAGTGGCCCGTGCAGTGCTGAAACCGAAGAGCAAATGCTTGCTACAGCGCGCCGGCTGGCTGCTACCGGCAAGGTGGACATGTTGCGTGCCGGCATCTGGAAGCCCAGAACGAAGCCCGGGTTATTCGAGGGCGTGGGCGCAAAAGGCCTCCCTTGGCTGAAGAAAGCGGGAGATATTACAGGATTGCCTGTGACCGTAGAGGTAGCCAATGCCAAACAGGTTCAGGATGCATTGGCCTTTGAGGTCGATGCGCTCTGGATCGGAGCGAGGACAACAGTCAATCCCTTTAGTGTACAGGAAGTGGCGGATGCCTTACGAGGAGTGGATATACCGGTATTGATTAAAAATCCCGTCAATCCTGACCCCGAACTTTGGAGTGGCGCTGTGGAAAGGATAGCAAGGGCCGGCATCAACAGAATAGGACTGATTCACAGAGGATTCACCAGTTATGGCAACTCGGAATTCCGCAATGCACCCATGTGGCATCTTGCTATTGATATGAAGTTGCGATACCCGGACATGTTGTTTATCAACGACCCATCTCATATCTGCGGCCGTCGTGACAATCTCAGNGAAGTCATGCAAAAGGCAATAGACCTGGACTACGATGGTTTTATTATAGAAAGTCATTGTGATCCTGACCATGCATGGAGCGATGCCTCGCAACAGGTGACACCTGAGACTCTGAGCCTGATGTTGGACCAAATCAAATGGCGGAAGGAAGACACCAGCTCAGCGGAATTCCATATTGCTCTGGAAAAACTTCGCAACCAGATCAATCAGCTGGATGATGAACTGATGCAGATTCTCAGTCGCAGGATGAAGATAGCTGATCAAATAGGCCGTTACAAGAAAGATAACAATATCACCATTCTGCAGACGACACGTTGGAATGAAGTGATGGACCGAGCGGTATCCGGTGGAGCAGGTCTTGGTTTAAGCAAAGAATTTATCCTACGGTATTTTGATGCAGTCCACATCGAAAGTATTAACCATCAGAAACGTATAATGGATGGAGAGGAGTGATGGGTAACATGGTAGATATAACCCAATCCTGGATATTCGGTATATAATGGTATGATTATGAATGAAAGGCCAAAAATTAAATTGGAACAGACATCGATTGACAAGACCTTTGAAATTCTTGGTTGGACCTCTGTTATTGCAATTTGGATTCTGACTATTACAAACTATTCAAACTTACCTGAAATTATTCCTACCCATTATAATGGTGCAGGACAACCGGATGGGTTTGTTGGGAAAGCGAACATTTTGACGCTACCTTTGATAGCAACTGTTCTATTCGTTGGGCTGACAATACTAAATAAGTATCCTCACATATTTAACTATCCAACCGGTGTAACTCAAGAAAACGCATTAAGGTTGTATACAAATGCAACAAGAATGATTAGATATTTAAAATTCATAATTGTTGCGATTTTCGGATTAATTACTTTCAAGACAATTCAGAATGTGAACGGTGAAGCAAAGGGACTAGGAAATATGTTTTTACCAGTGTCAATGGGACTGATTTTTATTCCTTTGGCGTANTTTTTATTAAAATCATTTAGGACGACAAAATAATGACAGAGCGAGAAAGCATGGAATTTGGTGGGTACTGTAAGAATAAAGACCATCTGTTATGGAATCAGCAACAGGGAGAAATGAAGGTGCGCAATGGACAGACTATTTCTACTGCTTCCTGAATATGTGGATAGTTACGAAGCAATCAATTCAATCTTTGAAGGATGAAGATGCTGACCAACGCCAAAAACATTTACCTTTGAAATAAACGATAACAACAATAACAGTCAACAAGAATCGATGAAATCAATCATAAAGCCATCGCGACTGGCCGGTACCATCACAGCACCTACTTCGAAAAGCTCAATGCAGCGTGCTTGTGCAGCGGCACTATTGAACAAAGGTTGCACTATAATCCGCAATCCTGGCTTGAGTAATGACGATAAAGCGGCAGTGGAAATTATTCAGGCACTTGGTGCTGATGTCCGAATTTCAAAAGGCGAAATGATTGTCAAAAGTAACGGTATAAATCCGATAAGTAAGGAGATACACTGTGGCGAAAGCGGCCTGGGTATCCGCATGTTTACTTCAATAGCGGCATTATCTGAAAAAGAAATAACCATAACAGGAAGTGGCAGCCTGATGAGCCGACCGATGGACTTCTTTGATGAAATACTGCCGCAGCTGGGAGTGAAGGTCGAAAGCAACGGCGGCAAACTTCCCTTAAAAGTACGAGGGCCGCTGGTTCCCGGAAATATCACCGTAGATGGCAATCTTAGTTCGCAGTATACCACGGGATTGTTGATGGCCTATGCAGCAGCAGGAGCAAAAGGCGTATCCATTCATGTCAGAAATCCAACCAGCAAGCCATACATCGACCTTACCTTAGAGGTGATGCGGTCTTTTGGCATGGAAGTACCTGAAAACAGGCATTATGAAGAATTTGTATTCCATGGAAAACCGGAAAAGAACACGGCCCCGGGACAATGTCAATATACCGTGGAATCGGACTGGAGTGGAGGAGCCTTCTTGTTGGTTGCCGGAGCAATAGCCGGACCGATTACAGTATGTGGGTTACGGCAGGAATCAACCCAGGCCGACAAGGCAATTATGAAAGCCTTAAAATCAGCAGGAGCCGGAATAAAAGTCCATGAAGACAAGATACAGATCTACCCATCAGAACTGAAAGGCTTCCTGTTCGATGCAACGGATTGTCCCGATCTTTTTCCACCGTTGGTGGCATTGGCGGCGTATTGCCGGGGTGAGACCATCATACGAGGTGCCGAACGACTGACGCACAAGGAAAGCAACCGTGCATTATCACTACAGTCCGAATTTGGTAAGATGGGTGTTGTCATTGACCTTGCCGGCAACAATATGACCATACATGGCAGTTGTGAGGTGCAAGGAGCAGAGGTATCTTCCTGGCATGATCACCGAATCGCCATGGCGTGTGCGGTCGCTGCATTAAAGGCGAAGGGAGGTATGACCATCACGGATGCCGAAGCCGTCGGCAAATCCTATCCCGGCTTNTTTGAGGATATGAGGACATTGGGGGCGGATCTGGAGGCATAAAATTTTGATTTGACAAGGATTCCCTGCTATTTATAATTATTCGGGGTAGATTCATATATTTCAATCGAATTTTCGCAGAGCCATACCGGGTAGTTTTCCAATACCGACCGACCGTCAGATTTTTAAAGAAGTATACGCAAAATAGAAAGACAAGAAAGTTTCCGGATAAAGAAAGCTTTGTAAAGCAACGGATTATCTAAATATATTCAGTATACCCATGCTGTAGTGTGAGTTTGGAAGGAAGGCGTGAAGAGGAGAAAAGGAAAGATTTTATGTAACCAATCCCTGTTGGGGCTTATAACCCCGCAATCCAAACAGAGCCACTACCAGAAGGCAGATCAGAGGAACCAAATAACCATATTGAATATTGCCCGTTATATCGGCCAGATAGCCCAAGCCTAAGGGTAGGATAGCCCCGCCCACAATGGACATGACGATTAGGCTGGAAGCGGTTTTGGTGTCCTCGCCCAATCCTGCGACACCAAGGGCAAAGATAGTTGGAAACATGATGGATAGGAAAANAGCAATGCCCAGCATACAGTAGATGGTGTAGGCACCGTAACCGAAAATAGCTATGACGGTCAATGCCGAAGCCGACAGGGCATAAATGAATAATAGCCGGGNGGCAGCAACAAACTTCAATATGATAGCGCCCAAAATCCGGCCAAGCATGAAAAGCAGGCCATAGGCGGCCAGGTAGTCGCTTGCCCTGAGATGGTCAAGACCGGAAGCCTTTTCTGCATACACGAGGAAAAAACTGGCAAAGCAGATTTGCGCTCCTACGTAAAAAAACTGGGCAATTACCGCATTTCGGGTATGTTTGACCTTCAAAACTTCCAGAAAACTTCTCTNTTTAACTGATTTTTCTTCTGTGATCTCGGGAAGTTTCAAAAACAGGAAGATGATGGCTACTGCCAGGATGATGAAGCCCAATATCATAAAAGGCCCCTTTACACTTTCAGAAGCCTGTCGGATAAATTCTTGTTTGGCCGTTGCATCCATCGATGCAATGTCTTCATTACTGACATCGGCAGCATGTGTGAGGATGGTGTATTTGCCGATGATAGGAGCAATGACTGCCGCTATGCCGTTGAATGACTGAGACAGATTGAGTCGGAAAGAGGAGGTATCGGGTGGACCCAGCACAGTGACATAAGGATTAGCTGCGGTTTCCAGGAAGGTAAGGCCGCTGGCCACAACAAAAGCGCCNNCCAGAAAATACACATATTGGTGGGTATCGGCAGCAGGCAGGAAGAGAAAGGCACCACCGGCAAAGAGCAATAAACCAAACACAATGCCGGCCTTATAGCCCCATCGGCGCATCATCAGCCCCGCCGGTATAGCCATCAGAAAATAAGCGATGAAGACCGAAAAATCTATCAGGGATGATTGGAGGTTAGTCAGGGTGTAGGTTTTCTTAAGATGGGCGATTAGGGTCGGATCAATATTATGAATTAGCCCCCAAANAAAGAAAAGACTTGTGATAAAGACTAAAGGCAGCAGATAGCCCTTGGTTGAAGAAGATGTTGTGGGAGTTGTATCGGTAGGGTTAGCCATTTGTCAGGTTTTATCTTATCAAAAATAATCATTAGGTCGAAATTGGTATCATTTTATTATCCCGATGGGAACTTTGTGGCAAAACCAAAATATAAAAACAACACCAATGTTATTTAGACTAAATATAAATTATATCTTTGCTCATTAATATTATTAAAGGATATGGATAAGATTGCATTGAGAAACGGGATTCTGGCATTTATTCTGGTACTTTTACTCATGCCTATAGGGCATGCCATCATGATTCTCAACGAGGTATTGCTTGGTGATGCCAAGTATTATGGAGCTATAGCGATGGGCTTTCTNGGGGTGGCTTTGATTGTAATTGGCTTGCTTAAGAACGGCAATCCGACTTTTGCCACATTAATGGGCTTCCTGGGCGGTGTACTTGTGTGGACCGGGTGGGTGGAATTTTCCTTTATGTGGGTTGCTGAGAANAATAATGTTGCCAATCTGATGGAGAATGGAAATATTGTCACAAAGCGGGAATACCTTGTCATGCTTTCATCCATGGGTCTGCTATGTACTACGGTGCTGTTCTATCTNTTTTCCAGGTCCAATTGTACTTTTTTCATCTGGTTTCAGAAAGTTTTGGGTTTCAGAAATCAAATTCTGACGCAAACGGGTTATAAAAAGCCATTTTCCATTATTGTTTTTACAGAGACTATCATGCTGCTCTGGTTTTTCTATATTCTTTTACTCGCCATATACGATGATCACATAGCCGGTGACCGCCACTGGATTACCTACACTGTCGCANNTGAACCATTGTTCTGGTCTCTTTACCTCATCAATCGACTTGTAAGGATTCGTTCCTTTGATTATGCCGTAAGGTATGCAGTGCCTACGGTCATAATATTCTGGAATTTTGTAGAGATTCTTGGAAGATGGGATCTTTTCAAAGAGATTTGGATTCATCCGATGGAGTATTGGTTGGAAGTTTTGTTGTTATGTTTGGCCTTCGTTACATTGATGATTTTGTTTATTGTCAATCCTACATTTCACCGAAAGGGTAATAAGGAAACGGCAGCGACCTGATAATGGAAGGCCGGTTAAATTTCTGATTATTGGATAGAATAGGCTTAGCGGGCAGGTGTGGAGGCTTGTGGTAAATGGTGGTTAGCGTGGTCACACTGAAGTAGGTAGATAAATAATACGAAAATGAATATTTAAATAGACCAAAATGAATCTAAAGNNAAATATATTTGTAATTGCATATAGATTTAATATTATCTGAGCTTAGATAATGAATAGTTTGAGAGAAGAACTCACTGATTTCATCCAGTGTTTTATAATGTTTGTTGGTAAATTTTCTTTTAAAGTGCTGCCAAATCTTTTCTGCAGGGTTTAATTCGGGGCTGTAAGCAGGAAGAAATAATAGTGTTATGTTGTGTGGAATGACCAAACTTTTTGCTTTGTGAAATGCTCCATTATCTAAAACGATGATTTTGTACTCATCCGGATCTTGTTTGGAACATTCATTTAGGAATAGTTGAAAATTATCTGCATTGCAACTGGGTAATTCTAATAGAAATTGACTTCCTGTAATTGGAGAAAATGCACCAAAAAGGTAAGTATATTGGAACACTTGTTGGAAAGAACAAACAGGCTGAACACCTTTGGCAGTTAAACCTCTGCCATACTTGGTATGTAATCCAAATCTGCTTTCATCTTGGAAATAAAGATTGATACGTTCGTAGCAAAGTGGAGCAGCAAGTGCTTTTGAGCTATTGTTTGCGTGAAGTTTTTTAAAAGTGATTACGGCTTCGCTGTCTTTTTTGACATGACTTTTACGAGCCACTTTTACTCTTGACCCAAAATGTCTCATGGCATATTTTAGAATAGTATTGTACCTTACCTCTTTTTAAATTCTTGTTCAATCCATTGTTGCAGTTCAACATATCCGGCTAATCCATTTTTGGGATCATTGAGCTTTTGCTCAATTTTCTTATGTTCCTCTAAGGTAAATATAGATGGTTTTCCCACTTTCCCTTTCCTGCCGTTATGAAGAAGCGCCTCCATTCCTCCGTTTTTATAAGCCGTACGCCAGTTGTGGATACTTTGACTACTGGCACCCACACAAGACATCAACTCCCTTTTTGAAATTCCTTGATCTCCTGCTTTTTCATTTCAATAAGCATTTTAATGCGAGGTGCCATCATGGGTGAAGAAGCCTTTAATCTTGTCCTTAGTTCTTTCAGTGATTCTGTAACCGGAATGTTTAATGCAAATGACATATTTATGATATATTTTATAGACCAAAGTTAATACAAATAATCCAATACACCAAATTTTGGTCTATTTATTTTTTAACTTTCGTATAATAACCGTAGATAAAGCCCCATGGTCAATCCGGAAGACATGCGATTAAAAACGAGTCGAAAAAGAAATAAATCGGGAAAGGAATGCCGGAAACGCTTACGCCTGTTGGCAGGGAGGCTATTAACCAAGTACATAGTTCGATTTTTCGATAAGCAGGTTGTACCCTCCAACACAAAGTATCAAAAATCAAATTCTAAGTATTCAAAAGTAAGGACAGGAAGACACGGGACAAAATAACAATGTTCCAACCCGAAGTAGGTAGATAAATAATAACCGAAGATAAAGCCCCATGGTCAATCCGGATGCATTAATAAAAAACGAGTCAAAAAAGAAATAAATCGTATTCAAAAGTAAGGACAGGAAGACACGGGACAAAATAACAATGTTCCGAAGTAGGTAGATAAATAATAACCGAAGATAAAGCCCCATGGTCAATCCGGAAGACATGCGATGAGTTAAATCGGCAGGGAGGCTATTAACCAAGTACATAGTTCGATTTTTCGATATGCAGGTTGTACCTCCAACACAAAGTATCAAAAATCAAATTCTAAGTATTCAAAAGTAAGGACAGGAAGACACGGGACAAAATAACAATGTTCCCAACCGAAGTAGGTAGATAAATAATAACCGAAGATAAAGCCCCATGGTCAATCCGGAAGACATGCGATTAAAAACGAGTCGAAAAAGAAATAAATCGGGAAAGGAATGCCGGAAACGCTTGTCCCTGTTGGCAGGGAAGCTATTAACCAAGTACATAGTTCGATTTATAACATCTTATTTCCCACTCCGCTTTTCATGAAAATGTCACCCAAAATCAAAATCTTTACGTGCCACTAAAACCCTTCTAATGTCTCAGCTATTCAAAATTAAACCCAAGTACACTCAATTTTTCCTCCATGGTCCTGAAGAAATTTAACCGCACCAAATCGTTGTTTTGGGTCAATCGTGTACATCCGGACTGCATATTCTCCAGCCATTCGGCCGTCCTCATACCAAGCTTGGGATCGAGTGTGATGATGAAGTTGGGATTATCAAATGCGCAGAATGTGATGATCTGCTTGGGTGCATGGACGGAAACAATGTTGTTGGTAAAATAGATATCATTGCGGTAAATAGTAATGTCAGCAGCAAAACCGGATTTTGAAGCATTATATTTCTTGCCGGAGGAAGCCATTACCTTCATCAGGCCGATCAGGCTGTGAATATCCCGAGCGATATTCCTGACGTCCTTCATATTGTCAAAATATTCCATATCCCTGAAATATTGTAACTGCCGAATCGTGTTGTCATAAAGCTGGTCCGTCCAGTATTCCGTAGACCGCAGCTCTGAAAACCGCTGTAAAGCAGCCTCAGCGACTGTCCGGACTTCCGGGGTCATGATGGCTTCATAGTTGAACTTAACATTTTCAAAGCCGGGTGTCTTCCAGATGGTCTTAGACCAGCAAAATAATTTAAAGGCGAATAGTCGGGGATAATACAGATAATAAAACAGGGGTATTTCATACGTGGTGTATTTGATTTCTACTTCGGTGCCTGAGAAGAGCGTGATGAAATTATGAATCGAAGTGATATAGGCCAAGGCATCCGTTACCGGCCGGTCGAACACAGGATAATTCCAGACAATGTTACTTTGACCGGTTTCTCCTCCTTGATAGANAACACGCTGAAAAGGCGGATATTCCAGAATTTTGACCATATGGTCATAGGCGATGGAAACATCCTGCGAAAGATATTTATAAGCAGTTGGCTTTGAAATACCAAGCAATGATTGAAGTGCTGTAACAAGCTCGTGCTTCGGTAAGCCGGAACTTAATAAGTGCATGATTTCAGTCTGAGAGCGAGAGGCCATGACTATGTTGCTTTATTGAGGTATTCCAACAAATATACAGAACGAATGACTTTGGATTTCATTTATTTTAGATTAAAAATGAACGCAATGCGATTTATTGATACGAATTTAACATAAGGCTAACAAAATCAAAAGAATATATATTTTATTTATTTTTAAGCCGTGGGGTTTTATATGATTATTTATTACTAAAATAAATATATGTATAAAATTTTATGAAAAAGTTCAGGTAGACCGCCATAGTTAAAAATCGTAGAATGGTGGATTTGTGCAGGTGAGGTGCCGATACGAACTTTGTAGCATCAGAAAGTTACAGAAAAGTACCTATGAAAGTCCAACTTCAAAACCAATGAATCGCCGGAACCCAACTGAAAGGTTTAACGCCCAACTCAAAAGAAAATAATTCGGATACACCCGATTTTAAGTGAAACGTCTCTATGGTTCAGTAATTTTGAGTGAGCCAAGTTCTACACAAGGGGATTTAGCCGAGAGGATGAATTTTTGATTAGAGAATAGGTTACGATGACAGCCTATTCTCTTTTTTTGGGCGGATCCGGAAAAGAAGTATAGCAATCAGGCACTTTTTACCAAAAAGATACCTATACAGGAGAGAACCTACAGGCATAGAATGAGGAAAGCAATACCTTTATATAGAACAAATTTTCTATTTAGATCAACAATTGAAAACCTCCTGATTCGTTTTTAGATCCGGAGAATGGTTGTACATCGATCAAATAGAAGTATAGAGCATCTTAGTCACTGATGGCCCAATCTATCGGCGTGATGTTATTTTCTATGAGATAATTGTTGGTATGTGAGAAGGGCCGATGGCCGAAAANAGCACCCCTGGCCAGAGGAGAAGGATGTGCGGCTGTTATTATAAGATGCTTGTCAGCATCGATTAATGGCACCTTAGTTCTGGCGTAGGCTCCCCATAGTATAAAGACAACACACTTCGAGTAGTCAGATATGTTTCGGATAACAGCATCGGTAAATTCCTGCCAGCCGAGTTTTTGATGTGATCCGGCACTGTTTTTCTCCACTGTCAGGATACTGTTGAGCAACAGCACTCCATTCCTGGCCCAGGTGGTAAGATCACCGTGATTGGGAGGATCGACACCGAGGTCTGTTTTTAACTCCTTGAATATGTTGCGCAAGGAGGGCGGGACAGAGACTCCGCGCGGAACGGAGAAACACAATCCCATTGCCTCACCCGGATTATGATAAGGATCCTGGCCGAGGATTACTGCTTTGACCTGTTGTGGTGGCGTCAATTCAAATGCGTTGAATATCAGTTTGCCGGGTGGATATACGGTTACCCCGGCTGCTATTTNTTCCTTAATGGATGTTGTCAGACGGGAGAAATACGGCTTTTGAAATTCCGGTTCTAGCAGATTATACCAGTCCTGTTGTATCTTTACATGCATAATATGAAAATATCCAAAGGCTAAATTAATTCAAACCGGAAATCCAATGAAATATATTTTTCTGACTCTTACTCTGGTTATATCATGTATTCCGGCAGAAGCTCAGTTTCGGCCGGTCAATAGCGGCATGGACTCTATTGCCATTTCAGATCTCTATTTCGTTATCCTCACAGACTCCGGGAAAGATGCTGTCAGGATTGGTGTCGGTACCTGGAAGGAACAATACACTACAACTCCATTCTTTTGTACCTTGGAAAACAAGGTAAATAAGCGTTCCGTCAGGCCTGTTTTCTTTCGCCTGGGCAATAAAGACTATACGGACATGCTGGAACGAAAGGACATCAACAAGGCCATAACCGGTCCATTACACTAGAGGAGATTTCTTCAAATAACGGTAAGATTAAAGAGCCGTATAGACCCGACAATTTTATTGTATCTGTATTCCCGATATTTTTAGGGAAAAGTAAAAGGGAATCAAGTACTTTTACCTGATTCCCTTTGGAAAATTTATTAAGCATCACCCTTTCCAAAAACTATAACATTTTGAACGAGACGTTTTTCTTTTTGTCAAAATATCTCCTTCATTGTTGATGTAAAGATGAGACCATAATTTTTCCGGCCGTCACAGGAAGTTGCCAAAAATATTTTTAATGGTTTTTCTGTATAGGATTGATCTTGGTCTTGGACCTGATGTGGAGGCTCTTCCTGGAAGGATCATCGGTTGAATAATTCGAGAATGGTGGTTTTTGTGACTAAATGAACGGAAGGTGTTTTTGCAAATTGATTTTACAAAAAAGCCGACCACTTTCGCGATCGGCTGCTATTTTATTATTTTGAGTTGATTGGTTCCTTAGCCGTTAAGGGCAGCTGCACCACCTACGATTTCAGACAATTCGTTGGTGATAGCTTCCTGACGCGCCTTGTTGTAGTTGATTCTCAACTCTTTCAGTAAGGTATCTGCGTTATCGGTTGCTTTATCCATTGCTGTCATTCTGGCACCATGTTCTGAGGCATTGGTGTCCAGCAAAGTTTTGTGAAACTGTGTCTGCAAGATGGTAGGAACCAAATATTCCAAAAGGCTCTTTTGGTCTGGTTCGAAAATATAATCGGCCTTCATATTTCCCCTCATAGCGCTCAATGGCTTCTTGAGGACCGGCAGGAACTGTTCAGCACTAAACAGCTGGGTACCGGCATTTTTAAACTTACTATAGGAGATTTCGATCGCATCGTATTTTCCTGTAGCGAAATCATTCATCAGTGTCGATGCGATTGGAGCGATATTGCTGAATGAAAGATCAGAGAAAGCATTGATGTAATCAGTAATCACCGGAAGCCCCTTATGTACTCTTTTTACATAATCATATCCCTTCTTGCCGATGGTGATAAAGGTAACCTTATTGGCGTCCAGTTGTTCGGCATACTTTGTTCGGGCCAATGCTGTTGCCTCTTTGCCGATGTTGGTATTCAAGGCGCCGGCAAGCCCTCTGTTGGAGGTGATGATTACAATGGCGACATGTTTGATTTCCCTTTCAGCATTGTATACAGATGAGGCATCTCCATCCAGGTTGGAAAGAATATTGGACAACATCTCATTGAGCTTTTCACTATAAGGACGCAACTGCACAATGGCTTGTTGGGCGCGACGCAACTTGGCAGCCGAAACCATTTTCATGGCCTTAGTGATTTGTTGGGTCGATATAACCGACTTGATACGCTCTCTGACTTCCTTTAGATTAGCACCCATGAATAAGTGTTATAATTTATAATGGTGGAGAGAAGAAACGAAAGTAAATTTTATTTCTTCCCTCCGACTTGATTTTATTTATCTGGCAAAATTTTTGGAAACAGTTGTGGCGACGGATCTCAATGTTTCAAGATCAGCATCCTCCAGCTTTCCGGCTTTGAAATTTGCCAGCATTTCGGGGTGATTCTTATCTAATGCAGCGAAGAGATTCTCTTCGAATTCACGCACATCGGAAGGTTTGATATCCTTCAGCAGGTTGTTGGTTCCCAGATAGATGATTGCCACCTGTTTTTCAACACTTACCGGAGAATATTGTGCCTGCTTCAACACCTCAACGTTACGTACACCCTTGTCAAGAACAGATTTGGTGGCGGCATCAAGATCCGAACCAAACTTGGCAAATGCCTCCAACTCCCTGTACTGCGCCTGGTCGAGCTTCAATGTTCCGGAAACCTTTTTCATAGACTTGATCTGAGCGTTACCTCCTACACGGCTCACGGAGATTCCCACGTTGATCGCCGGACGTACACCCGAGTTGAATAGGTTGGACTCCAGGAAGATCTGACCGTCAGTAATGGAGATAACGTTGGTCGGGATATATGCCGAAACGTCACCGGCCTGAGTTTCGATGATCGGAAGAGCGGTAAGAGAACCACCGCCCCTGACCAGGCCGGATTTCTTTAGAGATTCCGGCAAATCATTCATATTTTGTGCGATGGCGTCGTTGCTGATTACTTTGGCAGCACGCTCCAAAAGGCGGCTGTGCAGATAGAATACATCACCCGGATAAGCCTCACGTCCCGGTGGCCTTCTCAACAAAAGAGACACCTCACGGTATGCAACCGCCTGCTTCGACAAATCATCATAGATGATCAGTGCAGGACGTCCGGTATCCCGGAAGAACTCACCGATGGCAGCACCAGCGAAAGGAGCGTAGAACTGTAGCGGAGCGGGATCGGCAGCTGAAGCAGAAACAATGGTAGTATATGCCATGGCGCCATTTTCTTCCAGGACTCTTGCGACCTGTGCTACGGTAGAGGATTTCTGACCACAGGCAACATAGATACAATAAACAGGCTCTCCTTGCTGGTAGAATTCTTTTTGATTGATGATTGTGTCAATTGCAATAGCCGTCTTTCCAATCTGACGGTCACCGATGATCAACTCACGTTGGCCACGACCAATCGGAATCATTGCATCAATCGCCTTTATACCTGTCTGGAGCGGCTCAGTCACCGGCTGACGGAAAATAACTCCGGGAGCTTTACGCTCCAAAGGCATTTCATATTTATCACCTGTGATTTCACCCTTGCCATCAATTGGCTGGCCAAGCGGATTGACCACACGACCCAGATAACCTTCTCCCACCTGGATGGAAGCAATGGTATTGGTTCTCTTGACTTTTGAACCTTCTTTCAGGTCGTCAGATGGACCCAGCAATACAACACCGACGTTGTCTTCTTCAAGATTCAATACGATAGCCTGAACCCCGGTCTCAAATTCAACGAGCTCTCCGGCCTTGGCATTAGTAAGTCCATAGACACGGGCGATACCGTCACCTACTGACAGTACTACACCAACCTCTTCCAGTTCTGCTTCGGTATGAAAACCGGAAAGTTGCTGCTTCAGGATTGCTGAGATTTCATCAGGTTTAACATTAACCATGGTTATTATAAGTTTTATTTTTAAATAATTAATTGTGGGTGAGTGTTTGCTTCAATTTATTCAGTTGGTAAGCCACACTACTGTCATATAGTCTATCCGCATACTGGATGATAAATCCGCCTATCAGGTCCGGGTTTAAGGCTGTCTCGAGTTGGATTTGCTTATCACTACCGACCAGTCCTTTTATTTTGTCCAGGATGATGTTGGTAGTGGCTTCATCGAGCGGGGCCGCCGAGGTAACCTTTACTAAGGCGATATTAAACAGAGTATTATACTGTTCGGTAAATTGGTCTGCAATATCTACCAGCAATGATTCCCGGCCCTTCTTGATGGTCAGATCGAAGAATGACATCGTCAAGGTATCTAGCTTTCCTTCGAAGACAGCTCTCAACGCTGCAATCTTCTTGTCGGGGAAAATGATAGGGCTTTTGAGCAGGAGGACAAGGTCTCTGCTTTTCAAGGCTTCTTTGAATACTGCCATGTCACCGCGCACAGCTTCGGTCTTTTTCTGGTCTATCGCCAGATCAAGTAACGACTTTGCGTAACGCGATGCAACTTGTGATACAGACATTTATAATGATTTTCCTTGGATGTATTAATTCATTTTAATCTCATTCGCTAATGACTTCGCCAGTTCAATCTGAGATGGGTCATTGCTCAATTGCTTCTTGATCACACTTTCTGCTACCTGTACAGCCAGCAAGCCAACCTGGCCTTTCAGTTCAGAGATGGCGGCTTTTTCTGATTCTCGATTTCGAGATTGGCATTGGCTAAGATACGACCGGCCTCTTCCTTGGCTTTTGATTTGGCNATCAGAGACGATCTGTGCAGCATTTTCTTTAGCCTCTTTAAGCATGGCCGCTTTTTCTTCTCGAGCCTGAGCTATTAACTGCTCATTTTCAGCCTTCAGATTGTTCATTTCGTTCCTGGCGATATCTGCCTGCGCCAGCGCGTCCTTGATGGAGTCTTCACGCTCCTTCAAAGCGTTGGCAATAGGAGTAAATGCCTTTTACCCAGGAAGAACCAAAGGGATAAGAAAATCAAAACAGTCCAGAAAAACAATCCAAACTCGGGCTTGATCACATTGAATTCGGCTAATAAAACCATATTATTTTGATTGAAATTTTTTTAAAATAAGCCCGTCATTAAACCAATCGTCTTCACGACGGGCAGATGTTTTAGGATTTAATTATCCTGCTGTAAGGAATGCAACAACCACTGCGAAAAGCGCAACCGCCTCAACGAAGGCTGCAATGATCAACATGTTGTTACGGATATCACCAACAGCTTCAGGCTGGCGGGCAATCGCCTCCATACCTTTACCACCGATAAATCCAATTCCGATACCAGCACCGATAGCCGCCAATCCGGCTCCAATTCCTGCGTACATAATGTAATTATTTAAATTGTTTGTTATTCAATTAAAATTTCAAATTCGGGCAAGAAAACTTTTTCCTCGCTTTTTATAATCAGTGATGTGCCTCTTCTGTCGCTGCTCCGATGTAGGATGCAGAAAGTATCGCGAAAATAAACGCTTGAATAAAGGCAACAATAAATTCTATTACGTTTAGAAAGAGCGTAAATGGTATTGCGAGTGCCGTTCCGGCAATGGCTCCACCCATACTTGCTCCGACTTTTCCAAACACAAAAATCAATCCTATTAAACTCAGAATTATGATGTGTCCTGCCGTGATGTTGGCAAAAAGTCGTATCATTAAAGAAACCGGCTTGATGAATACACCAAGAAACTCAATCGGTGCCAGGAAAAGCTTCATCGCCGGAGGCACGCCCGGCATCCAGAAGATATGCTTCCAGTAGTTACCGTTACCCAGGATGTTGGTGACCAGAAAGGTCATCACGGCTAAAGCCATGGTCACGGCTATGTTTCCGGTGATATTGGCACTGAATGGGAAGAATGGAATCAGTCCCATCAGGTTACATACAAGGATGAAGAAGAAAATAGTCAGGATAAAGGGAAGGTGTTTCTGGTATCTGTCTCCGAGCATTGGCTTGGCGACCTCATCGATGATAAAGAGAACGATAATCTCGATCAGGTTCTGCAAACCTCTGGGGGCTTGTCCGGATCTGTTTCTATATGCCTTGGAGATGGATAAAAACAGGATGACAAGCAAGATTGCCGCCAAAAGCATTGAAAAGACAACTTTTGATATAGAGAAATCATAGAATGAAGTCATGCCGGTAAAGGCAGAGGCTTTTTCTAGCGTGTATTCCTTACCTTGATGTTCCAGTGTTGCTATCTCTACGGATCCCTCCTTGGTATGTTTGATGTGGCCGATCTCTACATGACCCTTGTCAGGAAAGTCGGCAGGAAGCCTTTNTACAATTCCTTCATCCAGGACATAACGGTTATAGGCCTTATGTCCNNGCTCCAACTTAGACGACATAAACATTGTCCAGCCATCTTCTTTGGAATAAAGGATACATGGCAGCGGCACTGCTATGTGACCAAAGATGTGGAAGTCGTTGGAATTGTTGATGTGGTTGAAGATCAGGTCGTTCATCTTGAATTCTTCCTCTTCTTTGAGGACACCTTCCACTACATCATGTACTTCCCCTGCCGGAGCATCATGGCTATGATCTTGGGCAAAATTCACCACCGGTGTAACCAGGATTGTGAAAAGCACTAAGAAATACAGCCGGGGAAAGACTGAAAAGCGAATATTGAGAGATGAATACAACTTTGTCATATGCGTTAAATTGCTTAGCCCGCAAGGGTTCCATGCAGGTTTTTCAAAATTCGGCACAAAGGTAAGCTGTGAGTCAAATATAACCAAGGATTTTACCCCCTCTTTTAGAAAATCAATAGTTTATAAGCAAAAGTTGATACAAGGTTTGTTGTCCTGCTCTATAAAAAAATATCCGGTTGTTTTTATTCCGGAGACACCATTTTCCCGCATATGGAAACTCCACAGACCATCGAAAAATTGGAGCTATCTACACCAAATTGATTCTGATCGTTCTGTCAGCCATCCGGATTATAGCCATCCCGATATACTTTTACTTTTAAACAAGGTGTAATCGCTTTTCCCACGTCAACCCCGCTTCCTTAAAAACTATTGCCTGCGTCGGACTTGCAACAGAATACAGTAATTTTTCCTGGATTGATACATCTACCCCAAAGGCTTTAAGACAAAAGCAGCCGGGAATTTGATTTTCAAAAGATACAGGAAGCGATTGGATTTGAAATATCGGCGTATCAAAAATCTGTAGTACACAAAATAAACATTTATCAGCGGAATGCCCCTGTTTACGCAGGATCAGATCTGCATTAACGCAATGTGGGTCATTCAGGTGGCTTTAAAATGGAATGTTCTATAGCCCATACTATTTTACGTAAGTTTAAAAGCAGAGTAGGATATCATTGATTTTTTCAGGAATTCAGGTGACCAAAGATATTTCTGCAATCTCATCATATTTTCCTGTTATCGGTGGTAATAAGAGATGCTTTCTTGAATTCAGGTCGGATCAACTTCATGGAATCATATATCACACCAGGCTATAACCCTATTTTTTTCTAAAACTTGCTAAAAGTTTCTCCCAATATTGCCTTTCTTCAACATTTAATTCTTTAGAATGTAATGCAAGTAAATAACTAATTTCCTCGATGATGCGATACCTCTTTATTTGATCAATATCTGATAATGCTTGAGCAACAGGAGTGAAGGGATCATCAAGTGTGAGTATCATGTAGAGACCTTCAGCCGGGTCCGCTAATGAAGTTGCCGTATTGATTGTTGTACCAATAACCAATGTTTTTTCCAGAAGACTACCAATTTCTTCTACTTNTTTAATTGATTTCATTGTTTCCAGAGAAGCCTTGCCAAATAAAATCTGTTTGCCGGAGGATTGAGGCTTAACTTTTTNTGGCGCCGGTTTCTTTTNTTTGGTTCTCTCTGCTTCTATTTTTGGGGAAAGGGTTGAACCTAATTCAATAATTAATTTAGAAAGCTCTTCAGCATAGATCAAATCATCCTCATCGANGGTACTCTTTTTATTCTTAAAATCAAAGAGATAAGCATCTAAGTCCTCAACACCGAGAGACAACTCTTCCAATAGTGATTTGTCTGCACCCAGACCCGCCATTTCTTCTAACCAAGAACGCAGTACTGACTGTGCATAACTAAATTTACCGGCCACAAGACTATATGTAAAATTTTCACCTTTTTCCCGGTCAACAAAAACGGGTAATGAGTCTAAATTTGGGTACTTCTCTGAGTAAATATCGGGTTTATCATCTGGCGCTTCTGCTTTGGTGTCACCCGATCCGGCCTTTTTCATTTGGACAATTTTCTGCGTGCCTGAAGAAGTTAAATGAAATTCCGGTGGCACCTGCATATTTTTGATAGATGCCGAGAAGGGCCGCCCACTCGAAACTTCTGACAAATCAGAATCCGTTCGAATCGGACGATGACTTATCGGTGGATACAGATTTCGGCGCATAATAATTGAAAATTTTTATTCAGAAAATCTACAAAGCCGGATAATAAAAACAAAGAGATTCTCTCAGTGTGGCATTTAACGAGCCTTCAAAAATACAAAATAATGCTGGTATTAATTTATTTGTTTAATTCCTATTTAATTTAGGAAAGTGCTGCCCAACAGTCGCTTGAACCTTCTTTCTCCTTACCGATGTCCCCCAACTTAGAGGTAAGACGCTTGCTCAAAATTCAAAGCGAATCACGATTGCCCTATAAGCATGTTTATCCTCCCAAAAGTCAGGTGCTTTTACGAAGACACAATTTTTACCTTAGGATGCGAAGCCGGAAAATTAAAGAAAGGAGTACGGCAGGCTCGTTGATGTCTATATTTTTCATAATGACACAATCGAAATCCGATTTGTAAGAGGTTTATTATTTCGAAATTAGTTATAAAATACAACTTCGATTTCCGGTTTGTCATTCGCCTCAAACGCCTATAAACAGGGGCTTTCTACCATTCTTTACCCGTTTGTAAGCACTTACAGTCGTTTACAAACGACTACAAACGTTTATTTACCGGATAAATATTGACATGTGTTTCATCTTTGCCTTGTCAATCGGAATGAATGACTTTTGGGAATAAATCCGGGCATCAATTCATTGCGAATAAACTTTTAATTCATATCATAAACTTTTAAATCATTACATTATGACAACGCTAAGCAACCAAGTCCAACTGATCGGAAACGTAGGTCAGCAACCGGAAATCAAAACTTTTGACAATGGTGGAAAAATCGCACGGGTAAGTCTGGCAACCAATGAGAAGCGCAAGAATGCGACGGGTGAGTATATCACGGAGACCACCTGGCACAATCTCGTATTCCGNGGAAAACACGCAGAAATTGTGGAAAAGCACGTCGAAAAAGGTAAGGAAATCCTGGTAGAAGGAAAGATCATTAATCGTTCGTATGAAGACAAAAATGGTGATAAGCGGTATATAACCGAAATCCAGGTCCTTAACTTCAAGTTNTTGGGAGGGCGTAATTAGATCGGGGCCGGTGTCGGCTTGGTTAATCTGACTGAGTCACACCTTTCCCGTCTTGGCATCAATGCCGGAAATCATCTACAACCTGACTGTTTCCGGTGTTGATGCCTTTCGATATCAATGACAATGCTTTGGATTGGATGGCCGGGCGGATGAGGCACTATTGTTTGGTAAAAACCCAGAACAGCTTGTCTGCTGATACCATTGCCTTTTGATAAGAATGTCATCCGGGCCAATTGTAATTTGGTTATCCAACGTTCTCTGTTATGACTTCTTTGCTCTGGTGTGCCGGTGCCTGGTCATCGGCCTCCAAAAGAAAGGGCGCTACGAATTGAATTTGTTTCAAAATCCCGGTAAATATGGGAAACGACCTGACCCAAGTGATGAAAGCATTAACCCGGCTATACTTTTGATTCAGACAATGAGGTCTATGGAAGCATGGAGGAGAAAGACAACCGGTGTACGGTGTTGATTGGCCTTGTTTTACTCGGGAGGGATTGGTTGTCATTGACGGTCAAGAAGCGCAACACAGCTTCAAATCAGCAATCATCAGGTAATGTGGTAATGTTCGAAAAAGGGAATGTTCAAAAAGGTAAGGAAATGTTCAAAAAGCAACTGTATACCAGGATGATTCATATAATAGTCCATAAAATCTAGGAATACTAGACCCGGGATGAAACAATCCGGGGTTCAGATATACTTTTCCGGATTGCTATGCTACTAGAGCGCTGCTCTGTCCCGGGAGTGAAACAATCCGGTGTTCCGGAATACCGAGGTTACAGTCGTATAGACCAATTTCATTGATCTATAACGAATGTGCCTTCGGTTTTATCTTCAATTTGCGTTGAAATCGTGTTGAAATCGTGTTGAATTTGGGGTAAAATTGTGTTGAAATCGTGTTGAAATCACACAAAATAAAAGGGCTTCATTGCAGAAACCCTTATCATCATTGAGTAGCGAGGGGGCTTGAACCCCGACCTTATGATTATGAATCATACGCTCTAACCAGCTGAGCTACCTCGCCATGGTTTGGGGCGGTGAAGATAAATTCATTTTTTCAAACCAAAAGCTTTTTCTGGTTTTTATTCTGTAATACTCTGTACAAGGAGAGAAATTTTGTTGTTAAGAACTTCAATAAAACCTCCTTGTATTTTAAATGACATCAGCTTGCCTTCTGCGGTCTTTACTTCTACCTTGCCTTCGGCAAGTGCTGACACAATTGGCGCGTGATTATTCAGTATCTGAAATTCACCGGACACACNCGGCGCCTTGACTGAAGTAATCTCACCGTTGAAATATTCAACGTCAGGGGTCAATACTGATAGTTGCATCTTCCGATTTTTATTATTTCTTGTTCCTCTCTGTTATGCATTAGCTTCTGCAAGCAACTNTTTACCCTTGGCAATGGCATCATCGATGGTTCCTACCAGGTTGAAGGCACTCTCAGGATATTCATCCACCTCTCCGTCCATGATCATATTGAATCCGCGGATAGTCTCCTCAATTGGAACCAATACGCCCTTAAGTCCGGTAAACTGTTCGGCCACATGGAATGGCTGAGACAAGAATCGCTGCACCCTACGAACTCGGTGTACCACCAGTTTGTCATCTTCTGAAAGCTCTTCCATACCAAGGATGGCGATGATATCCTGCAATTCATTATAACGTTGTAGAATACCCTTTACCCTTTGTGCACAATTATAATGCTCATGACCGATAACATTCGGGTCAAGGATGCGGGATGTCGAGTTCAGTGGATCTACAGCCGGGTAGATACCAAGTGAAGCAATCTTCCTGTCCAATACCGTTGTCGCATCAAGGTGAGCAAAGGTTGTTGCCGGAGCCGGGTCGGTCAAGTCGTCCGCAGGCACATAGACCGCCTGTACGGATGTAATAGATCCTCGCTTGGTAGAAGTAATTCTTTCCTGCATAAGACCCATTTCAGTAGCCAGTGTTGGCTGATAACCTACCGCTGAAGGCATACGTCCAAGTAGTGCGGATACCTCTGAACCCGCCTGAGTAAATCGGAATATATTGTCGATGAAGAAGAGGATGTCCCTTCCTCCGTTTGGATCATTAAGGTCTCCGTCGCGGAAATACTCTGCAAAGGTCAATCCTGACAATGCAACACGCGCACGCGCTCCCGGCGGCTCGTTCATCTGACCAAATACGAATGTCGCCTGACTGTTTTTAAGCAACTCTTTATCCACCTTGCTGAGGTCCCATCCTCCTTCTTCCATCGAATGCTTAAATTCGTCGCCATATTTTACGATGCCTGACTCTATCATTTCACGCAACAGGTCATTTCCTTCCCTTGTACGCTCTCCAACCCNCGCAAATACAGACATACCGTCATATCCTTTCGCAATATTGTTAATCAGCTCCTGAATCAATACCGTCTTTCCTACACCGGCACCTCCGAACAAACCGATCTTACCACCCTTCTGGTATGGTTCGACAAGGTCGATAACCTTGATACCGGTATAAAGAATCTCCGTCTCTGTACTCAATTGCTCAAAAGTCGGTGGTTTCTGATGGATGGAGTAAGCATTGCTGCCTTTCTCTACTTCACCGATACCATCGATCGCGTCGCCCACGACATTAAATAAGCGGCCTTTGATATGGTCGCCCACCGGCATGGAGATGGTGCCACCGGTATCGATGACTTCAGTACCCCGCTGCAAGCCGTCGGTAGCGTCCATCGCTACAGTACGCACACTATCTTCTCCCAGATGTTGCTGAACTTCAAGGATAAGGTCATTGGTGCCTTCTCTCTTGATAACCAATGCATTAAAGATATCCGGAAGCTTAGAGCCTTCTCCGGAAAAGCTAACGTCAACTACAGGACCAATGATTTGTTTAACGCGACCTATGTTTGCCATGTTTTTTCTTGATAAATTTAGTAAAATCAATGGTTTAAGTGGCCTTGCCCCAAAAACGGTGCAAAAATATAACAACCAACGCACCTAACCAAAAAGTTTTCACTATTTTTATAAATTACTGTAAGATAGAACAATGGGTCTTGTCAAATTTCTGTCATTACAGCTTCCTGCTTTGCTTCAACGTTTTGTTCCGCCCGGATACAAATTTTTCAATGCTTCCCGGCGACTCAATCCCGACATTTCATGATGCTCCACAAATGACCGAACACGTGCAGGTTCTGTCTTGGCATATTCCCGCAAGGCCCAGCCAATGCCTTTTCGGATAAAGAAATCCTTGTGCAAAAGATGAGGCAGAATAAATTGCTGAAGCATTTCCCAGTCAGTGGAAGACTTGTATTTCAGTTGCGTGAGGATTGAAGTCCGGATCAGCCAGATATTTCCGGAGGAATTCCACGCATACAGATCGTCCGTGGTGAGCATCCCGTCTTGATAGGATCTGCCTGCAGTATGTGTGGCAAGAAAATCTACGGTGTCCCACCAGGACTTTTCGGTGAGTGCTTGTTCTAATGGTTTTTTGATGTCTTTTCCGAATTTTTTCGGTACGTATCCAACAGTTCCATCCCCGTATATTGAAACTCCCTTTCTTCGTATTGCCAAAGTATTTCAAGAAGTATGGTTAATGCTTGTGTGTCAAAAATACGGGCATTCTTAATAAAGGGTTTCACGATAAGACGCCGTTCTCCCTGCTTGATACCAAATGACCCGAATTGTCCCTTCAGGTATCTGATGATATGCACGGCATTGGCTTGGTTGCGATGGCCGGCCAGCTGTGATTGCAGTTCGGAAATCCAGATTTCAGGCGTCATGGCTTAGTACTTTTTCGATTTCATTGTATTCAAATCCACGGGACATAAGATATTGTGTCAGTTGGTAGGGAGACTGGGTTTTCTTTTCCTTCATTCTGCGCTCCAGGAGTCGTCTGATGAGCTGCTGATATTCTTCTTCATCTATAACTTCCAATCCCTTGCGGATACTGTAATCGGAAACCTGCCTTTGCTTCAAGGCATAGGTGATCTTCTGACGCCCCCAATGATTGATGTTAAACTTGCCCGAAACAAAGGCGCGGGCATACCGTTCTTCATTCAGGAAGTTCTCACTAATCAGGGTGGCAATGATTTGTTCCAGTTCTTCTCCAAAATCTTCCACTCAATCAGCTTGCTGCGCACCTCGGAGTGGCATCTCTCCTGATAAGCACAATATTTTCTGGCCCTTTCCAAATTGATCGCTAACATTATGCAAAGGTAATCGGGAAAAGGTAAGAAAGGATTGATTGATGTGTATATTTAATTGGATTAAACACGACAACCATCCTCCCGACACAACTATCTTCCAATTATTAGGTATTAATGACGGAAATGTTATCTTCGCATACTTTACAGCAAAAATTTTTATACCATGCAGGTCAAAGTAATCAACAAGTCGCGATATTCTCTTCCTCAGTACGAGACTGCCGGTAGCGCCGGCATGGATTTACGGGCCAATACGGATATGACACTTGAACTAAAACCCCTGGAACGCGCCCTTATCCCCACCGGATTATACATCGAACTTCAACCCGGTACAGAAGCTCAGATAAGGCCCAGAAGCGGACTTTCCATCAAAAAGGACTGACCGTAATCAATGCGCCGGGGACAATCGACAGTGATTATCGCGGAGAAATCAAAATTCCTATGATCAATCTGTCCGATGAGCTTCAGACCATCGATCCGGGAGAGCGGGTTGCACAAATGGTTGTGGCAAAATACGAAACCATCTCGTGGATGGAAGTCGAGGACATCAGCCCTACGGAACGCGGCTCCGGCGGATTCGGTTCCACCGGGGGTAATCCATGGACAAAAGCTAAAGGAAGGAGAGCATCCGGATGATTGAAAAGTCCGGCGCCCAAGACAGAGATCAAATCCCTGCGATAATATGTGGCGGCGCAATCTTGTCAATAAAATCCCTCCAACAGGAGTTCTTTATTTCTCAACATCATATTCGCTGCGTCTTAAAACTTTTTGATTAGCTATATCGTATTCTATATTATAACGTACTTGTTTACTGGCCATTTTTCTATCCATACCCCAATGAACAACCGCAGAAAAGTATGCTTTATCGTCTGTACAAGCTACTAAATTGAGCTTTGTTTTTCCCAAATCTGTTTCTTTAATTTTTGTAGTATAAAGCACTTTACCTGTTTCAGCATCAATAATATCGTCATTGACCAAACCGTCCTTCAAGTATCTGTTTGCGAAAAGCTTTTGACCTATTAGATTAAGTCCATTAGGGTCGGCGGGCTGCGGTAAGGGATAATTGTAAGTCCACAATACACTGCCATCTTCAGTACTCAACCTGCTCACTTTGTTCGTATGGTTTACCTGAAGCAAATATTTGAGGTCATAAATAATATAGCCGCCATTGGTGATTTCTTCTGTTTTGATAATCTTTCCTGTTTTTGGTTCAATGATTGAATAGCAGCCCAGTTGCGGATCGCCAAAGCTCGATTTTAATTGTATCAATTTTCCATCAATAAGTGTAGGTACTTTCAGCTGTATGGTAGCATCATTGACCTTAAACGGCGTAAAAGCAGGGTCGTCATAATGCAAATGCCATTTCATCTTTCGGGTTTTAATATCGAAGGCTGTTAATCCGAGATAAGGTTTTCGGAGTTCGGCTTCTTCTGGAGCAGATTTCAACAGACCCACCGACGGTTTCATGCTAACATAAAGGTTTTCATCATCCATTGTCATAAAAAATACCGCATCATCGCGATAATTGAACGGAAGTATTTTTGTAGAGTCAATATACTTTTTGTAGTATGTATAATCTACCTCCTTTTCGTGATAGATAGGCACTTCAAACGTATCAATCTTTGCATCATTTGCAAATCGCTTTTCTTCAGTAGGAGGCGACATACAAGCCTTAAAAATCCATGATAGCAATCCCATAAAAACAAAAATTTGATATCGCACAATCATATAATTAGTTGAAAATTTAGCATATAAAGTTATAAAAAAGAAAAGAATTTGGTATTGTTAAATTAGTATAGGCAATTCATTATTCAGTTTCAAAAACAGAAGATTCAAAGATTTTTCAATCATGTGTTGAGCCTTGCTGTAACATTTTCCTTTTCTCTTAAATCGTGCAAGGTAGTGTCGAATTCTGCTATTGTAGCCTTCTACTGAGTAGGTTTCTGCTTTACTTCTGATATGAAATTCTGATGCTAAGATTTCTTCGTATGCCTTCCAATGGTCCATACAGTAAAACCCTACTTTTATCTCTTTAAGATTATTGTAGAGCTTTGTTCCTGTTTCTGTGCCTCTGCTCCCACACACAAACGAGATGAACCGTCTTGCAAATCGATCAACAGCAATCCATACCCAACAATAGTTTTNTTNTGAACCGACATAGCTATGCAGTTCGTCTATTTCTACGACTGCAATGGGTTGGCTGTTTTGAGGAAGGCTCACTTTGCTACCCCATTCCTTTATCCACCGATATACTGTTCCGTAGCTTATTTTCAATATGCGTCCAATAGCCCGAAAACCCAATCCTTCTAAGTACATTTCTAATGCCATTCGTCTAACTTCTGCCGTCTTGACATCAGATTTCTTTTCAACAGTATAGTGCATTCCACATTCTTTACATAAATAACGCTGCCTTCCTTTTACAATTCCGTCTTTGCAGTGTTGTGCGCTTTTGCATTTGGGACAATTCATAGTGATAATTTTTTACCACAAAATCAATAATTCTATATTAAATTAACAATACCCTTTTTATAATTGTCCTCCAACTTCCTTAAACTTCTCTACAAAGGATACCAGTTTTTGAAATACGCTTTGCTTCTTTGTCAAATACTGAGGATTTAAAGGACTCATCTTCGGCAGAAGTGCATTCAATTCTGTTCCGTTTTCACTTGCATATTTTCGTTTTAACGATGTCGTTATATATCGCTTCGCTTCCTCAATATTCAGATTTTCTTCTGTGATTAATTCCAATGCTTCCGCTTTCTGCCTGGCTTGAGCAAATTGCAAAAATGAATCTATAACATTCGCTTTGTCCTGAAGGGTGTCAAGGTCAGTTTCTTGGATGAAATCAACTATTAAACTTTCTTTAGCTCTATTCCCGACACTTGCGCGGATAATCCTGCGTATTTCAGCTATTAATTCGTCTTTGTCCTTCGTTTTCTTGTTATGTTGAAAAATCAATTCAAGGATGTAGTCAAGATTTATCTCCTGTGATTTTAGTAAGTCAACCTCAAATACCACATCATCCCAATCAATGGTAGATTTTTCTGCCTCCCTTCCGCTTTNTTCACGTCTTAACCAATCTCGTATGTCATTGTAGGTGGAACGATAATCCTGAACATTCCTTTCTTTAAGCAATTCAATGTTGCGCATTGCAGCGATGTCCTCATCGGTTACAAAATGAACTTNTTTAAATTCTTCAATTGCTTCCGGGTCATTTTTGTCTATTGCCTGAAATGCTTTTAAATGGGTAAATTCATCGTAGTTTTGGAGGATATTTTCTACTCTTAAATATTCTCCAAACAGCTTAACAAATTCCTNTTTGTCGCTTTCCTTTACAATCTCGTCAGGGTTGGGAAATTTTGTCTTCAGCTCATTTACTATTTCATTATAACCTCTGCGTGCGTCACCTGTAACTATGTCTGTAAAGCCTTCCAAATATTCTTTGTAGCTCTTTTCGAGAACCACGTTTTTAGTGTTGCTGTCGCCAAAAAGTGTAATGGCGTCAATGGTCGCTTTTTCCAAGTCACGGAATGTAACAATATTGCCAAATGCCTTATTGGGGTAAATACGATTGGTTCTTGAAAAGGCCTGAATTAAGCCGTGATAACGCAAATTCTTGTCAACAAACAATGTATTGAGTGAGGGAGCATCAAAACCGGTCAGGAACATTCCGACGACAATGATTAGATCAATCTCCTTGTTCTTTACACGTTTGGCAAGGTCACGGTAATAATTCTGAAATTCATTGCTGTCAACTCCATAACTGGTTCTGAACATGGCGTTATAGTCATTGATAGCTTTGGTTAAAAACTCTTTGGCACTAACATCCATTGCCGTAGGCTCAAAAGTCTCATCCACTATATCGCCGATGGCACTTTGTTCTTCGTTTGGTGCAANAGAGAAGATGGTTGCAATTTTCAAAGGCTTGTAATTAGTTGCTGAGCTTGTCGAAGCATCTTNTTGCAGATTGTTTAATTCCTCATAATAACATTTGGCTGCATCCACACTACTTACGGCAAACATGGCATTAAAACCGTTGTTGCTTCCCTGATTTCTGTGTGTTTTTATCCTGAAATTCTGTAAGATGTATTGAGATATTTCTTTGATACGTTCCGGATGAAGCAAGGCTTNTTTGTTTTCTGCTGCGCTCAGTTTCTGCTCGTCTTGTTCGGTTTCGATGCTCTTAAACTGAGGTCTGACATCGTTATAATCCACTTTGAATTTCAGTACTTTGTCATCTCTGATGGCATCCTTTATTACATAAGAGTGTAATTCACGACCAAAGACACTTGCCGTAGTTTCAGCACCTAAAGCATTTTGCGGGAAAATAGGCGTTCCTGTAAAACCAAACTGATAGAATATCTTAAACTTCTNTTTCAGGTTCTTTTGAGCTTCCCCAAATTGTGAACGGTGGCATTCATCAAAAATGAAAACTACCTGCTTTTGATAAATCGGCAGGTTTCCCTCCGTCTTCATCAGGTTGTTTAGCTTTTGTATGGTGGTAACGATGATTTTGTTGTCGTCCTTTTCAATATTTCGCTTTAAACCAGCTGTACTGTCCGAACCATTCACGCTGTCGGGAGAAAACCGCTGATATTCTTTCATGGTCTGATAGTCCAGGTCTTTACGGTCAACCACAAAGAATACTTTATCGATAAATTCCAATTGTGTGGCTAAACGAGCCGCTTTAAAACTGGTCAATGTTTTACCCGAACCTGTTGTGTGCCATATATAGCCGCCACTTTCGGGCTTCGACCAATTTTTGGCGTTATAGGAACTTTCAATCTTCCACAACATTCTTTCGGTGGCTGCGATCTGATACGGTCGCATAATTAAAAGGGTATCGCTTGTATCAAAAACCGAATAGGTGAGCAACACATTTAACAATACTCTTTNTTCAANAAATGTTGCTGTAAAATCTTTCAGGTCATTAATCGTTGTATTGTCAGCTCTTGCCCAAGTCATGGTAAAATCGAAACTGTTTTTATCACGCTTGGTGGTGTTGGCAAAATAACGACTATAGGTTCCGTTTGAAATCACAAATATCTGGATGTATTTAAAGAGTGAATTTTCACTGTTGAAACTTTCTTTGCTGTAACGATGCACCTGGTTGAACGATTCACGAATTTCAACTCCTCGTTTTTTTAGTTCTACATGCACCAGAGGCAGGCCATTGACAAGGATGGTTACATCATAGCGATTGGCATGAATGCCTTNTTGTTCAAATTGAGAAATTACCTGTACTTTATTTCGGGTGATATTCTTTTTGTCCACCAGGTAGATGTTTTGAATATGGCCATCATCAAAGACGAAATCGTAGATATAGTTGTCATGTATTTTTCTTGCTTTCTCAACCTGGTTCTCGCCGGGCTTATCCAAATATTCTTCCACAAAACGCGACCATTCTCCATCCGAAAATTCCATATTGTTAAGCGATTGCAATTGCTCCCGAACATTGGCGAGCATAGCAGGAAGTGAATTGATATTACTCGCATATTCATAACCTTGGTTTATCAGATCCCGGATAAATTCTTGCTCCAAAGCTGCTTCTGATTGAAACCAACCAGGAGCTTCATTCACCACAGATTGTTTGGTGTATTTATCCAGTACGATGAAGTTGTTTGATTCTGCTATGGTTTTATACATTTTCAATTAATTTAAGTACCAACATTCCTATACCTACAGCAATTCCAAAGCTCAATAATGTTCCTATTAAAATATATTCGGTCAGCTTTCTGTCTTTTGATTCTTTTAAATCTCCAAAGCGAAATACTGATTTTGCGGCCAACAAAAACCCGATACCTTCCCAGTTTCCTGTCACCACAAAAATGAAAACAAAAATTCGTTCTAACATGCCTATGTATTTACCGGCATTGCTCAATGATTCATCATTATCATCACCCAATGTTTTAGACCAGCTTGACATTAATTCTTTCATTACAATGCCTGATACTACCGTTAAGAAAAGCAGGCGCTTGTATAAATCCAGATTTTTGGAGAGGATAACAGTGCGCTATAATCTGTTTCAGGCTTGAAAAATAACACCCACAAGCCTAAGATGCTTATAATATGCAATATCTGGTCTATTAAAAACCAATGGGTTTTATTGTTTTCGTTTTGGGCATATAATTTAAGGGCATCAATGATACCGTGTGAGATCATGAGTAATAAGGCTAATAGCCAGTAATTAAAATCCCATAATAATAACAACACGATGAGGCCGTGTACGAATAGGTGTGTATACAGGTATGGGGATTTAGCTTTCTTTACCTCTTTATCTTTTACCCATGCTGTAGGTTGTAGCAGAAAATCTCCTATAAAATGTGCCAATATCAATTTTATCAGTACAATCATTGTAGTAAAGATCTAATTTTGTTTCTGTATATAGCTTCCAGCTCCAGTACTTCATTTACATTGGCTCTGTTCCATCTTCCGCTAACGGAATTTTGTTTAATACCCAGCTTTTTCCCGATTTCTTCCTGTGTAATGCCCGGATTGTTAAAAATGATTTGCACCAGCTCTGCCGAAGAAACGGTCCATTTATCCATAAAAATTCCGGCGAGTTTTAAGTACAAATTCATTTCATCGTCAAAGCTTTTCCAGGGGCTTTTTATACCCATTGTGCTGTTTTCTTTTTTGAGTAATTCAAACTTTTCGCTTGAATAAATAAAAGCAGAACCATTACTTTCTGCTATGCTTTCTGCTGCGTAGTTCTTCTCTCCTACACCTATAGCCATTCTTACATCTATAGTGCTTATCTTTTTGTTTTCGTTAAGCGGCTCTACTTTTTTGATTAAGGCTTTTATTTCGAAGGCTTTTCGAAGAGCTTNCCCGGGATTTTTAATTTCTATTTGAANAANATCTCCGGAATGGATAAGCCAGTNTTTGGGGTTTTCGCCCCAGGTTGCCAGCAAACTTTTGAGTGGCAACAACCATTTTGCCTGGTTTACCAACTTTCTTGATGCGATAATATCTCCTTTAATAATTGCTACCATAGTGCAAATATCGTTTAAATAAGCGATAATCCAAAATATCGTTTAAATAAGCGATAATTTAAAATATCGTGGATTGTTGTGATGTCCTGTTTTATGATTCTATATTATTCTTTGGAAAGTCAAGCAACTGCTCCCGATAATACTCATACTGCTTTTGCCGCAACGCTATCTCCCTGGGCAAGCCTTCGCTGATGCTGGTGGTTAAGGTATCGAATTTATCTAAAATAGCCACAATGCGTTCTTGCTCGGAGAGTGGTGGGATGGGGATTTTTAATTTCTCCAAAACGCTTTTTGACAATCTTGGAACACTTGCTCTACGAACTTGTGATAAAATTCTATTCTGTTGAGTTTGTAAAAAATAATATAAGTACTTGTTATTTATATTTTCAGGTGTTATACAATAGTGAACATCATCGGCTGCCCAATACTCAACATCACTAAATCCAATTTCTCCTGCGGCACCTGCACATATTATGAATGTTGAATTTGCTTTTACATTACTTTCGTGGTAATAACCAAGAGGAGTCATTGCATTTTGATAGACAGCATATTTCCCTGTTTCCTCTAATTGACTTTTTACAAGCCTTTTACCTCTCTGAAAAATTACCACCTCCCNCAGCGTTTTCCATTCTGCTTTAACGCCATTCATTAAGCCTTTATCATCTACGCTTAACAATTGCTCCCGGTAGTAATCGTATTGTTTTTTACGAGCTGTAAGCTCTGCTGTAAGCTCTGCTGTAAGCTCGGTGAACTTATCCAAAATAGCAACTATTTCTTGTTGAATGTGGAGGGGCGGGATGGGGATTTTGAAACGAGCCACATCTTTTGCATATACATGAGGAACGCCACCTCCAGATTTCAAATCGTGAATTTGGGATTGAATACTCAATAAGAAATGATAGATATATCGAGGTAAAACAATTTCTTGATTTGCTTTAATTGAAAACGCATCACTTACAAAAATCGGTTCATTCCAATACATTACAAAACCTGCATAAGCACCCGAACCTGCAACAGTAATGGTTTCTCCATCTCTATTAAATTCTCCATTATAATATGCCGGTTTTTGACCTCCGCTAATTACAGGAATATTGCCTTCTGTTTTACTTTTTGCCGTAATAGTTGTGCCTCGTTTCAGCTCCGCCACTTCCCCGAGCGTTTTCCACTGCACTTTTTCGTCTTTTAATAATTTTGTTCTGTTGTTCATTATTAAATTGTTTGTTATTGCTTAAAATCCCCGAAGGGATTAAATGTTTATGAAATCAATGATTTGGTTTTATTCGACCCCGTTGGGGTCGCACCATCTATAAACATTTGGTTCTATAAACATTTGACCTCTTCGAGGTCAGGCCCACATCCCATTTTTCTATAAACATTTGACCCTATTGGGGTCTGTTGTTTTCCAATCTGCGGTTGTAATTTGTAATAATGTTGTTTTTTTCCATGATATGAATTATGTATTAATCAAATCCCGGATGGGTTAAATGTTTATGAAATCAATGATTTGGTTTTATTCGACCCATTCCGGGTCGCACCATCTATAAACATTCGGTTCTATAAACATGTGACCTCTTCGAGGTCAGGCCCATATCCCATTTTTCTATAAACATGTGACCTCTTCGAGGTCTGTTGTTTTCTATTTTCCGGTTGTGTTTTCCATGGTATTAATTTTGTAATAATCAAATCCTGAAGGGATTAAATGTTTATAGAAATTTATGATTCGGTTTTATTCGACCCTGAAGGGGTCGCACCTTCTCCGTTATCGATTCCATAAATATTCGACCCCCTTTGGGGTTGCCATTCTACGGTTGTATTTTTAATTATGTAATTATATTTTCCATTATATGAATTTTGTAATAATCAAATCCCGGCGGGGTTAAATGTTTATGAAATCAATGATTCGGATTTATTCGACCCCGTTGGGGTCGCACCATCTATAAACATTCTGTTCTATAAACATTTGACCTCTTCGAGGTCAGGCCCATATCACATTTTTCTATAAACATTTGACCCTATTGGGGTCTGTTGTTTTCCAATCTGCGGTTGTAATTTGTAATAATGTTGTTATGTTTTGCATTGTATGAATATTGAATTAATCAAATCCCGGATGGGTTAAATGTATATGAAATCAATGATTTGGATTTATTCGACCCATTCCGGGTCGCACCATCTATAAACATTCGGTTCTATAAACATTTGACCTCTTCGAGGTCAGGCCCACATCCCATTTTTTCTATAAACATTTGATCACATTGGGGTCTGTTATTTTCCAATCTACGGTTGTAATTTGTAAATAATGTTGTTATGTTTTGCATTTTATGAATTTTGTAATAATCAAATCCCGGATGGGTTAAATGTATATGAAATCAATGATTTGATTTATTCGACCCATTCCGGGTCGCACCATCTATAAACATTCTGTTCTATAAACATTTGACCTCTTCGAGGTCAGGCCCACATGACATTTTTTCTATAAACATTTGATCCCATTGGGGTCTATCGTTTTCCAATCTGCGGTTGTAATTTGTAATAATGTTGTTATGTTTTGCATTGTATGAATTTTGTAATAATCAAATCCCGGATGGGTTAAATGTTTATGAAATCAATGATTTTGTTTTATTCGACCCATTCCGGGTCGCACCATCTATAAACATTTGCATCTATAAACATTTGACCTCTTCGAGGTCAGGCCCATATGACATTTTTCTATAAACATTTGACCCTATTGGGGTCTGTTGTTTTCCAATCTGCGGTTGTAATTTGTAATAATGTTGTTATGTTTTGCATTTTATGAATTTTGTAATAATCAAATCCCGGATGGGTTAAATGTTTTATATAAAATAATGATTCGATTTATTCGACCCATTCCGGGTCGCGCCATCTATAAACATTCGGTTCTATAAACATGTGACCTCTTCGAGGTCAGGCCCATATCACATTTTTCTATAAACATTTGACCCCATTGGGGGTCTGTTGTTTTCCAATCTGCGGTTGTAATTTGTAATAATATAATTATGTTTTGCATTGAATGAATTATGTATTAATCAAATCCCGGATGGGTTAAATGTTTTATATAAAATAATGATTCGGATTTATTCGACCCATTCCGGGTCGCACCATCTTTAAACATTCGGTTCTATAAACATGTGACCTCTTCGAGGTCAGGCCCATATGACATTTTTCTATAAACATTTGACCCTATTGGGGTCTGTTGTTTTACGATTTTCGGTTGTGTTTTGTAATAATGTTGTTTTTTTCCATGGTATTAATTTTGTAATAATCAAATCCTGAAGGGATTAAATGTTTATAGAAAATATGATTTGATTTTATACGACCCTGAAGGGGTCGCATCTTCTCCGTTATCGATTCCATAAATATTCGACCCCTTTGGAGTTGCCATTCTACGGTTGTATTTTTTAATTATGTAATTATATTTTCCATTATATGAATTTTGTATTAATCAAATCCCGGATGGGTTAAATGTTTATGAAATCAATGATTTTGTTTTATTCGACCCATTCCGGGTCGCACCATCTATAAACATTCGGTTCTATAAACATGTGACCTCTTCGAGGTCAGGCCCATATGACATTTTTTTCTATAAACATTTGACCTCTTCGAGGTCTGTTGTTTTCTATTTTCCGGTTGTGTTTTCCATGGTATTAATTTTGTAATAATCAAATCCTGAAGGGATTAAATGTTTATAGAATTTATGATTCGGTTTTATTCGACCCTGAAGGGGTCGCATTTTATTCTTTTAATTTTTCTATAAACATTTGACCTCTTCAAGGTCAGGCCCATATCTCATTATCTTTTCTATAAATATACGACCACTTCGAGGTCACATCTCCCAATATTTTGTTTTTTAAAATCATTTGACCTCGAAGAGGTCTGCTATTCCAACCATTCAAACAAATATTCGTCTTTGTAATCGATTTGAAATTTGGTTAAAAAGGATTTGTATTCATCTTTAAATGTTTGCTTCTTATGATGCTCTTTTTGATTTTTAATATATGCAATTACATTATCCAATGCTGAATGGCTATATGAAAACGCACCATATCCCTCTTGCCATTGAAATTTGAAAGGGGTAAACTNTCTTCCCTTAATAAAATCGTTTGTTGATTTTTTTATCTCCCTTACCAAATCGGATAAACAACAACCGGGTTTCATTCCTATTAAAAAATGAATATGATCGGGCATTCCATTAATGGCCAACATTTNTTGTTCTTTGTTGCTAACAATACCTGAAATATATTTATATAATTCTTCCTCCCAGGAAGAATGAATTAGGCTTTCTCTACCTTTAACGGCAAAGACTACCTGAATATAAATTTGTGAAAATGTTCCTGCCATAAAATTTATTTTTAAACTGTGAATACGTGTTTTTATCCCATCATTATCCATTTATTTCTTTAACTATCTCATCAATATCTGCCCTCAACTTGTTGATCTTCTCTACTGTTTCGGCAATTTCCTTATTCAATTCCGTAATGTCTATCACTTCCCGATTGTCTTTTGCTTCTACATAAGAACTTACAGAGAGGTTGTAATCGTTCTCCGCAATCCGGGCATTGTCAACAGAAACGGCAACATGGTCATGGTCTGCCTTGCTGTCGAAGAGTTGCATGATTTNTTCGATATGCGCATCTTCCAGCACGTTGTTATTGGTGGCTTTTTTGAAGAAATCTTCGCCACCGGCATCGATAAACCGAGTTTTGTTGTCGGTTTTATGTTTTGATAGCACAAGGATATTTACCGCTATGGAAGTACCATAAAACAAGTTAGGAGCCANGGAAATTACGGTTTCAACAAAGTTGTTGTCCACCAGGTATTTTCTGATTTTCTGCTCTGCACCACCCCGGTAAANAATGCCGGGAANACAAACAATGGCGGCTCTGCCCCTACCGGATAAATAGCTTAGGGCATGAAGCACAAAGGCGAAATCTGCCTTTGATTTTGGGGCCAACACCCCGGCAGGAGCAAAGCGGTCGTCATTAATCAGTGTCGGGTCATCGTCACCAATCCATTTGATAGAGTAAGGCGGATTGGAAACAATGGCATCAAAGGGTTTTTCATCGCCAAAGTGTGGGTTGAGGAGCGTGTTTCCAAGGGTGATATTAAACTTGTCGTAGTTGATGTTGTGTAAAAACATGTTCATACGAGCCAGGTTGTACGTAGTATGGTTGATTTCCTGTCCATAGAAGCCTTCTTCAATAATATGATTGTCGAAATGTTNTTTGGCTTGCAGCAATAAAGAACCTGAACCGCAAGCCGGGTCGTAAATCTTGTTTACCTTATCCTGCTTGTGCATGGCCAATTGTGCGATGAGTTTGGACACATGCTGAGGGGTGAAAAACTCTCCACCCGACTTACCGGCATTGGCGGCATAGTTGGAAATCAAAAACTCATACGCATCACCAAAAAGGTCGATTTGGTTGTCTTCAAAATTACCGAAACTCAGTTCTTCAACACCTTTCAGCACCGCGGCCAAGCGGCTGTTTTTGGCTTCAACGGTATTTCCCAGGCGTGTACTTGTAGTGTCAAAGTCGGCAAATAAACCTTTAATATCCGATTCAGATGGATAGCCATTTGCCGAACTTTCAATGGCATCGAAAATGGCTTTTAGGTCGGTGTTGAGGTTGGGGTTGTTATTTGCCGTTTTAGCCACATTCACAAATAGCTGACTTGGATAGATGAAGTAACCTTTGGTTTTTATGGCATCGTCTTTTATTTCGGGTGTGATTACGGTATCAGACAATTTTGAATAGTCAATGCTTTCATCGCCTCCTTCAATGTAATTGGTAAAGTTTTCACTGATGAAGCGATAGAACAGTGTTCCTAAAACAAACTGTTTAAAGTCCCACCCATCCACAGAACCTCTAACATCGTTGGCTATTTTCCAAATTTTATTTTGTAATTCCTGTCGTTGTGCTAAGCTTGTCATTTTTCTCTTTTATTAAGTCTTGTGGTTTAACGCCTAGTATTTTGGCAATTTCAAAAAGCACTTCAAGTCTTGGCTGTTGTCTGTTTTGCACATAGCCGTTTACCATGTTGTAACTTTTACCCAGTTGGTCAGCCAACCAGGTCTGTTTTATTCCTTTTTCTTCCAACACTTCTTTGATTCTGTTCATGTCATTTTGAAATGCGCCGTAAAGATAGTTTTAATAACCGGGCCATCTCATTTTTCAATATAAAAACCGTTTGAATTATTGTTGGTCTGTCTTTCGGTGCGGAGGCAAAAATGGCACTTTGGGTATTGTGAAGGGTAGGCTTGTGCGTCGGGCAAAAAAATGTGACATTTGAGTGGTGGCAAAAAAATGGAATGGTACATCCCGGAGAAAAGGCCCATATAATAGACCCTTGGGCTTATCGCACCTGCTATCAGAACTTGTCAACCGTTACGGACATGAATTTTCCGGACAACGCCTCTGAGCATTGTCGTTATCAGGGTGTTGAGTCGCGTTCTTACAGCGGGTCAATCATGCCTTTTAGACAGGAACGACCGTACTTAGGTAATTCTGCGACCGCGAACTCCCTGTATGATAGCGTACAATCGGACGATGAATACCGGATCGGCACATGGCAGGCCTATTGTTGCTTTTGCGCCTNTGATGTGCAGTATTCGACAAATTCACATCGATAGGGAGAATGACATTGAGAGCCCATCATAACATCCGGCTCGCTTCTCTTTAGGACGTCTTTTAATTGAGCGATTTGTTCGGCGACAGGGAATATTTTTGAATTGAGTTCTTCAGCAAGATCCACGATCTGAAAGCCGCTTGCATCTGATTCATCCGGCAATACGAGGTTAAATTNTTTCAAATTGTCGCCAAACTTTTTCCTGCAAATAAAGTATTGTAGGGCAACGTCATTGAGAATGGCGTCATTGAGCGAGGTAGTCATTTTTACTTCATATACTTCTACATCACCGTTATCCTCCTTTACCAGGACATCGCAAAGGATCAACACCTCTTCTTCAATGATAGCCGCTTCGAAAAGCACCTGCCTGCCGGACAATTGCAGCAAATAATCGGTATAGGATTTAAAATAGGAAAATCGCCGTACGTCTTCCTTGACATTGGTTCCCTCGGGAAAGAATTCCTCTCTGAACCGCTCTTCAAAGGCATGACCCTTGTCAAAAAGCCTAAGGGTTTCTTTTGAGAGTGGCGTGCGGTCGGATTNTTTATAGCGGTCAAGATAGAGATACTTCACACATTGTCTTCCTTTGACAAAAGATGTTTTTGACAGGGTCCATGATTTCGGGTACAACAGTCGATCTCTCGAATCCAAAGATTTCTCCAACTCTTCAATCCGGACGACCAGCCCTGCTTCCAGCATCAGAAAATCCTGATTATCTCCATGATAGTAGCCTAAATATTCCAGGGCCTCTTTATAGTTGTCCACGGCAGTAGCATAGTCTCCTATACTAAAGGCCAGATCGCCCAAAGCAATAGCATCCAACCGAATCAAGTCACTGTAATCTCCCATTTTCTTATCTTCATTTATCTCATGGAAAAGGCATTATCCGCGGATTGCCGGATCGATTCCCTCCGGGTTTTTATCGCGGACTTCAGTTTGAAAGACGTTGATTTTCAGGAAAAGTTCAACAAGTAAATATTTTTTCATTCAGAAGGCAAACATCGGTTGTGACAAAAACATCAGGAAGGGGCATCTTTATGCCATTTAAATGCAGCGAATCAAACCACTCAGAGGAATCCCTCCCGCCGCGAAAAAATTGCAGCGGCAATCTCAATCGGCTGAGTTATCAAGGATATTCGATTGTCCTAGGCGACCGGGTAATTTCATCCTCCCGACGTATAAACCCATAATACAAAGGATTGAATACGGTCAAGAACCAATAACCGCAGTTTTCATCAAGAAAAGCAGAGGATGCACGCATGGTGTTTCGTGTATCCCCTGCTCTTTGTATACCGATCTTATTTACAATGCTCATCCATTGCCATACAGAACTTAATTGCTTTTTCTTCAGAAACGCCGAATTCCTTGTTCTCAACCATCTTCCGGACAGCGGGACAGTCTTTTGCCATGAAAGCATAGAACTTTTTGTAGCTTAATACCCATGTTCCTAGAGCAAACAGATTGGCGTCTTCGTCCAGATGCTGGAAGAGTATTCCGCTCTCGCCCAGCTCAAAGACTTTATACTTACCTTTATTGTACAACTCCTTTGCCAGCACAATCCTTCTTTTATCATTTTCCCTGGCGAATACTGCCCGATAGGTATTACCTTCCGCCACTTTGACATAGTCGATGGCTGCAAGGAGAAAAAGCTCGTCTTCTTCCTTCCCCTCCTTTACTACGACAAGACTTATATAGGCATTTGCACTGGCAATGACTTCGTCAAAATCCTTGGGCAAAAAGCNNCATGGACTATTTGGCTGTCTTTTTTAATTCTAATGACCACGGGATTGTATCGCTCCATATTTTTTATTGACACGGNAGGCTCTTCTATTTCTATCTTTAGGTTGTCGATGGTACTGACAGGCATGTGTCTTGAATTGGTCATGTTGGCCTTCATGACAGGCCCCAGTTTTTGGGCATCTTCCTTTATTTTAGCCCCGTCTTTTGGATCATAGTCATTGGCAATCAGCTTGTCTGCCCACATTATAGCCTGTTCCGGGTCGTCTAAAANATAGTAAATATAGGCCAGGTTGAAGTATGCCGAATACTTCATTTNTCTTTCCTTCTTATCGGTCCCGGGATAGCGGTCCGGCATCTCTTTAAAATACTTGATGGCAGGTTCGAGTTCTGCGCGAAGTTGGTCAGTCGGCTTGTCATAAGCCATCTTGTCAAATGCTGACTTTACAGTTGCATAGGCGTTCTTGCTACCCTCATAATCAGGGTGCTTCTTACTGTTCAAAATCCAAAGTACTTCGTTTTTATTTATTATTTCATAGCCGAAGTCATTATTGAGTTGAGCATTAACAACCCGTACCAGGAACCCGCCGACTTCTTTTAGAAAATCCGGATCCTTCAGTGATAATTTGGCATCGGAGTCCTTCCTGGTTTTGACCTTTGCTCCATTGAAGGTGGTTACTCTGGAAGTATAGGGGATTTTTTTAATCAGCTTACCGGTGCTATCCGTGACTTTTGCTTCAAATTCAAGGGTGTATTCTATTTTGGGATAATATCCGGTCACTACTTNTTTCCCATCCTTGAGATCTGTCTCTTCGATGGTGTTGGCGGTGAATAACCTGACCTTGGGCTNCCNCAGATCCACAATATAAAATCCGTTGGAGGTGTTCTTGGTCCACCCCATGATGGAAACGCCCTTTTTTAATTGATTGATATCAAGAGAAGAGCCTGAAGCCTTGATATAGTATGTCCTGAGCGCCGGGTCGAGAACGGGCTTTTCCGGCAACTTTACATAGGATACCTTGATCTGCTCTTTGTCGAGATCAACAGATTGGGCAAAGATGAATTGGGTGAAAAGCATAGTGAAAATTGTAAAAAACGTGTCTCATAAGGCTTTGTTTTTTAGTGTTTAAAAAGTTAATGAGGAGGCATGACAGAAACATGCCCGGACAATGCGGATTATGCACCATTCAGGGGCAACGGACTATACAATGCCTTGGAAATATTTATGTCTTAAAAATACAATTCTATTTTTGAATTGTATGTATGGACAACAAAAACATTAAAAAAACATGCAATCAGGGTCAATTCCTCTCTTGCAAAAGGAAGTACGTGTCAGATAACGCTTAAAAATATTTATTAAGCATGAACGGGCAAAAGCCATTCTTTCCAACAATTACGGTTTTTGTGCCTGTATGGGCAAATTAACCTATCGAATCACCATGAAATGCAAAGTGCGCTACTTCAGCTCCTTCTTCAATGCTTCTATGCTGGCCAGACTATCTGCAAGCTTCTTCCTTTCCTTCTCGATGACCTCTGCAGGTGCATTTTCAACAAACCGTTGATTTTCGAGCTTTTTGTTGATGGAAGCTACAAAGCCTTCGAAATATTTGATCTTTTCCAGGATCTCGGCTTGAGCTTCCGCCTTATTCCCCGCTACATGCGGCAACTCGACGAAAATTTTGACGGTCCGTAAAAGCGATGTTACGGAGCGCTCAGCATCCAGATTGTCTTCAGAGCGTAATTCCACGTATGCAATGGACTCCATCAGTTCACGGTAACCTGACAAAGACAGGTAGCTGCTGATGTCCCCTTCGGGATAGACCGGAAGGATGTCACGTTGCTTCAGGCCGTTTCGGTTTCGGATATCGCGGATCAATGAAACAAAATCTTTGAAAAAGGCAAATCCTTCCACCATCACATCATTTTTGAATGCAGGTGTCGGATACCTGGCTACAATACAATCCGGCATGTCTTTCATCTTGACCTGTTGATACACTTCTTCGGAGATGAATGGCATAAACGGATGCAGGATGATCATCAGGTCGGCAAACAAGGCATTGGCCTCGACCAGGGTCTCACGATCCACGGGCTGACCATAGGTTGGCTTAATCATCTCCAGATAATAAGCACAAAAATCATCCCAGATTAAAGAGTAGATCAGTATAAGGTTCTCTGAAAGCCTGTATGCATCAAAGTTGGCCTCTGTCTGTGTCTGAACCTCGCTGATACGCTGTCGCATGAAATCACAGGCGAGCTTGTTTTTATTTCTGACTGAAGCATCCGAGGTATCAGAAACCTCCCAGGAGGTGATGAGCCGCAGGGCGTTCCATATCTTATTGCAGAAATTACGTCCCTGCTCGCATAATTTCTCATCGAACAGGAGGTCTCCTCCGGCCGGAGAGGACGACATCATACCGAAACGCACACCATCGGCTCCATACATGTCGATAAGGCCCAGGGCATCGGGCGAATTACCGAGCGACTTGCTCATCTTACGACGCTGTTTGTCCCGTACCATTCCCGTAAAATACACGTCCTTAAAGGGCCTTTCTTCCTTCCATTCGTAACCGGCCATAATCATTCGGGCCACCCAGAGGAAGATGATATCCCAACCGGTGACCAATACACTTGTCGGCACATAATAGCCGTAATCTTTGCCGTCAGAGAAGCCGTCAAATACGGTGATTGGCCACAGCCAACTAGAGAACCATGTGTCCAGGGCATCTTCATCCTGCCGCAGCTTAGCGGCATCAAAATCCGCACCAATTTTGGCCTTTGCCAGAGACTCAGCCTCTTCGCGGCGAGCAGCCACAAACACGTCATCGGCATAATAATAGGCCGGTATGCGATGTCCCCACCACAACTGACGGCTAATACACCAGTCCCGTATGTTTTCCAGCCAGTGGTTGTAGGTGTTGACCTGATNTTTGGGATAAAAGTTTATGTCGCCGTCATTTACTGCTTTCAGGGCTGGTCCCGCCAGCGCCTTCATATCGACAAACCATTGCAGGCTAAGCTTNNGAACCACTACGGCATTGGTGCGTTCTGATCGTCCTATATTGGTTCGGTAGTCAATGGTGCCTTCCAATAAACAGGCCTCTTCCAGAAGCGTAATGATGTTTTNTCTCGCCTCAAAGCGGTCCTGGCCAATCAGGATGGTTGCCTTTTCGTTGAGGGTGCCGTCATCATTGAGGATGTCAATGATCTCAAGGTTGTGTTTCTTGCCGAGTTCATAGTCGTTGATATCATGGGCGGGTGTGACTTTTAATGCTCCCGTTCCGAATTCGATATCTACATAATCATCGGCGATGACAGGGATTTCCTTATTGATGAGGGGGATCAGGACTTTCTTACCTACCCAATCCCGGTATCGTTCATCGTCAGGGTGTACAGCGATGGCGGTGTCAGCCATGATGGTTTCCGGACGCTGAGTGGAGATGACGAGGGCCTTGCCCGGATCATCAGTCCGGACATAGCGCAGTTTGTACAGACGCGCATTCTCTTCACCATAGATAACTTCTTCGTTGGAAAGGACGGTTTGTGCCTGTGGGTCCCAATTGATCATGCGGAGGCCGCGATATATCTTACCACGATTGTACAGATCGACAAAGGCCTTGATAACGCCCTTGCTGCGGACATCATCCATGGTGAAGGCTGTACGTTGCCAATCACAGGAGGCACCGAGACGTTGCAGCTGGTTGAGGATGATGCCGCCGTATTTCTCTGTCCATTCCCAGGCATATTTCATAAATTCGTCACGACTGAGGTCTGATTNTTTCAGGCCCTTCTCTTCCCGCAGCCATTTGACCACCTTGGCTTCCGTGGCGATGGATGCATGGTCGGTACCCGGCACCCAACACGCATTTTTGCCCATCAGTCAGGCGCGTCGAATCAGGATGTCCTGGATGGTGTTGTTGAGCATGCGCCCCATGTGCAGGATGCCGGTTACATTGGGCGGCGGTATGACTATGGAATATGCTTCTCGGTTGTCAGGCTCGGAGTGAAAATAGCCTTTCTCGTTCCAATAGGCGTACCACTTTCCTTCAATATCCTGTGGGTTATACGTTTTGCTCAGTTGTGACATGTTGTTCCGGAAATTATTTTAAGCCGCAAAGTTAGGAGAATTTTATAAAAACTCGACCCGGGTATTCATGGCTGGATTACTCGGTTGCCGGGATATTGATAAATGAACTACCGTTAAATGCTGAATCGCACCTCCTCCGGATTGGCGGAAAGTTGGTTTTTGACAACAAGTCTTTGGATCAATCCACGCGCCTTGTCTTTGTGAGTTGGTGTCTATCACGGTACAGGATTGAAGTGTTTTTCCGAACCTATACCTTCCTTGAAAAACCACGAAGTGTTTACATTTTTCAACAACTTCTTTACCAGTGCATATATCCAGCCCTTCTTTACCATTCGCCGGACAATGTCTGCGGGGAGTGTGTNTTNTTCATCTTCAATGATGGCTATGAGCCTTTTTTGTTCTTCTGTAACAATAGGTTNTTCCGGAAGGCCGATGGATACGGCAGCCTTGAACTGTTCATAAAATTGGGCGCTGAGGTATTGCTTCATATCGATGCCGTTGAGGTCAGAAATACCGATAAATTCCTTGTCGGTATCCGGTCCGTATAGGAAGAAGGGCAGACCCATTTCCAGGGCATAATAGGAGTAGGAGCCGATATGGTTGCTTGTGATGTACCGGAATCGCCTCATAGTGTCATAAAAGGTGTCCACAAAAGCCTCATCGCCGATATATCCATTGGTAACAACTTCAAAGCCTGCCTCTTCAAATACCTTGTGTCGTCCTTGCAACAAGTCATAATAATACACACACACGGTGATGGGATGAAATCGTTCCGGAAGTTGCAGCAGGTCCTGTGCATAACGACTATATCCGGAGCTGAAGTCAAACTCACTCGACGAATGAGAAGGGAAGGCCAGGGTTCCCGAAGCTGTCCCGAGTGGCCGGATATCGTGTGCCTTTCTGTATTTAGGGTAAAGTGGCCCCAGCGCATAGGCCTTCTTGCCGGTCCGGGCCTCATAATTGGCCACCCGGTGTGAATTGTCCAGAAAGATGATTTCCCCATGACTCTCCAAAAGTCTGTTGTAGAAATGTTCAAACTGAAAATTAACACCATGCTCCAGAAAACAGACGTATGACACGGGAATATAAGCCGGAATCCGGTAAACCTCCCTGAAGATGCGCGACATACTGTAAAGGGTATTTAATCGGGGCTTTCTGAGGCCCTGTACTTTTAGGTTTTCGACATAACTATCATCGACCCGGATCATGCGCTGACTATATTTATTTTCATCTGTTCAAACCCTTTTGCAAAAATAAACATACATCCAATCATGACAAGGTGTGACAGGTCATTGGTGTTGAACCAAGGCTCAGCGTTGATCTTGAATAGGAATAACAAAATGGTCAAAATACTGATAGTCACCGCCACCAAAAACAAAAAGCTGCCTTTGTCGCCGGTGTTTTTGTAGGCAATCCATTCGCAAAACAAGCCTGCCGCAACCAATGCTATGGCTGCATTGACAGCCACTACTATAAAATGAGGCTTTATGAAAATGAATATTATTGCTGATAACAAGATTAGCAAGTTTACCATTTTAATACGTCGGACGACGATATCATTATCAAAAGGCGCCAGGTTGCAATATTGGAGGTGGGAAATTGCCCCTCCGGCCATATAATAAGCAGCTACAAAAGCAGTAATCCAGCCCGGAATTGAATATTCAACCGCGAAATAGACCTTGAGTCCATGGCTGAAGACCCCGCCCCATAAGGCAGATATTCCGGTAAGCATCAAGAATAATCCGTATTGCCGGATGAATTCCGGCCCGGCATGCCNGTCCGGATAAAAACGAGATCCTAAATAAATTCCGGTAACAGCAAGCAACAGATTTGTCAGAAATGTTGTCGGTTCGCTTATAATCAGTCCTGCGAGGTGTAAATCTTGCTGCATCGGCCAAAGATAGTTAATACGTTTTGAAAAACAGATCTCTTTCTCTTTGGTTACGTATTCCGATTGTCGGTTTTGCCCCTCAGGTGATTGTGTTGTCTTGCCATCCGTCTCAATTCTTATATAGATCGAAATTTAACCAAACAGTATTTGATCAGTATCTAAAGCACTTCAATCTGATTCTTCAGCAGATCTTCAAACGCATCTCTTCTTCGGATCAGATGAATCTTGCCGTCCAAAAACAGCACTTCTGCCGGCTTCAATCTCGAGTTGAAGTTGGAGCTCATCTCGAAGCCGTAAGCACCAGAATTTCGGAATACAAGGATATCACCTTCTCTGGTTTCGTTCAGTTTACGGTCCCAGGCAAAGGTATCCGTCTCACAGATATTTCCTACTACGGTATAGATTCTTTCCGGACCACTTGGATTGGACAGGTTCTGGATTTCGTGGTAGGCGTCGTAGAACATCGGCCGTATAAGGTGGTTGAAGCCTGAATTGATCCCGGCGAATACAGTTGCCGTGGTGTGTTTGATGACATTGGTCCTGACCAGGAAGTGGCCGCTTTTACTCACCAGGAACTTGCCGGGTTCAAACCATAGTTCGGGCTTCTTTCCCGTATCCGAGGCAAACCGATCCATTGCCGCAGCTACTTTTTGGCCCAGCTCAGCCACATCGGTTTCCATATCACCATCCCGGTATGCCACCTTAAAGCCACTTCCCATATCGAGGTATTTGAGATTAGGAAAATGTTCCGCCAGTTCAAACATGATTTCCAGCCCTTCTATGAAGACATCGGCGTCCTTGATCTCGCTTCCCGTGTGCATATGGAGGCCTTCGATATTGACTCCTGTCGATTTGACAAGTCGTTCAATATGTCTCAGCTGGTGGATAGAGATACCGAATTTGCTGTCAATATGTCCGGTTGAAATCTTATAGTTGCCTCCCGCAAAAATATGCGGATTGATACGGATAAATATCGGATAAGAGCCGCCATACTTATTTCCGAATTGTTCCAGGATGGAGATGTTGTCTATATTGATATGTACCTTGTGGCAAATCGCCTCTTCGATCTCAGCCAGGTCGACACAATTGGGAGTAAACAGGATCTTCTCAGGCCCAAAGCCGGCCCTCAGCCCCAGCATAACTTCGTTGATCGAAACACAATCGAGGCCGGCTCCCAGGCTTCGGATATATTTAAGGATATTGATATTGGACAATGCTTTGCAGGCAAAGAAAAATCGTGTATCTGTGCTGAACGCCCCCACCAGCTTATCATACTGTGCCTTGATGGATTCGGCATCATACACATAGGTAGGTGTCCCAAACTGTTCAGCTATCTTCAGTAAATCCTTGTTATTCATTTCCCTGTTACAGATTGATGGTAAAATTTGCCCAAAGGTAACGCAAACACAAGGATAATAATATGATTAAATCACAATAGCCGTTTCGGACACCCCAAAGAGGGATAAAATTTTCATGTATGAAAAAGAAAGGGATATTTAGACCATTTAATGCATTTCAACATTAAATTAGAAGGATTTTATCGGAGAGCAATCAATATTGTAGCAGGACAGATCTTTGGCAAGACAGGCGGATATGACATTCTCATTATATGGAGAGGCATATGTTGAAGCCTGTGGTGGAAAGGTCTATAGCTATTGATGGATAAAGAGGAGGAGGCCGGACGGGCAAAAATTTCCGGATATTTGACAATGATATTGTAGCCCTTTTTGAATAGGAGAATTATTTAAAAGCAGATGCCGCATTTTTCGTCAACAATGCCGTAATATTTGTCATTGTGTAAAAAATACATATCTTTGGCGACAAAAGCCCCAAAGAATGTTGCATATCAACTTGAGACACCTTCGACGGAAGAAACAGATGTCCCAGCAAAATTTTGCCGATGTCTTCGGCATACCGCGGACAACCTATTCCGAATACGAGAAGGGAAATACAGAGCCTAATCTGAAAATGCTCGGCAGGATGTGTGAAGCGTTGGATGTGACTTTGGATCAACTGGTCAAGGCCGATCTGACGATGGATAATCTTGAAGTATTCAGGAACAAAGAGCTGCGCGTATTGGCTATGACGGTGGATACAGANGGGAGAAATCAGATAGAGTTGGTGGAGACCAGGGCAGAGGCCGGTTATATGTCAGGCATGGCAGATCCGGAATATATCTCGGATTTGCCGAGGATATCGGTTCCATCGTTGCAGGGCGGTCGTTATCGTGCATTTGAAATTTCAGGAGACAGCATGTTACCGATGGAGTCGAGCNNTATAATCATATGTCGTTTTGTAGAAAGCCTCAGGGATATCAGGGACGACAAAACCTATATCATCATCACCCACAAGGATGGCGTAGTATATAAAAGAGTCAGGAAGGCGGACGAGGAGGCCCGGCTGATAGCAATATCGGACAATGAGCGTTTTATGCCCTATACCATTGCATATGAAGACATTCAGGAGATATGGCAATATCATGCACACATTGGATTTTCTGATGTAAAGCAGACATTCAGGACCATGATGGAGGAAAAAATCGAGGATATTGCCAGGAAAGTCAACGAGCTACATGCCGCCTCGATNAAAAACTTTGACAAAAATTAAAGGTCCATTAATTGCCTGTATTGCGCGGCCTGTGCGACGTATGTGATTTTATCCTACTCTGTGAATTTCAACAAATTATGAAAAAAAGTAGTCAGAAATTTTTTAAAATGAAAAAATACGAAATTTGCCACGCTTTATAAGAGCCTGAATTTTTATTTCATAACTTATTATAAACCAACAAATAATGAGAAAAGCTGACTTAGTTGCCACGATTGCCGAGAAGACCGGAGTCGCTAAAGTGGATGTACTGGTGTCAATAGAACACTTCTTTACAGAAGTAAAAACACATTGTCCAGCGGAGAAAATGTATATATCCGCGGTTTTGGATCATTTATCATCAAGAAAAGAGCAAAAAAATAGGCCGTCATATCAAAAAGAATGAGGCAATAGAAATTCCAGAGCATTTCATTCCTGCTTTCAAACCGGCTAAGACTTTTACAGAGCAGGTGAAAAACAGGGTGACTGTCGCTCCGGAAGTAGAAGAGGATTAATATGGCAAATAATAGGCCGACGGGAATCAGCCGCCAAAAGAAAATCGCCCTGGGTTCCGCCATTTTACTNTTTTGTATCCTTTATTTTGGCTTCAGCCTGACAGACAAGAAGGCAAAGGCGAGAAAAGACAAAGAACGCTCTCTAATCACAGAAGCAACCGGCCCGGAAGCGCTGTTGAAGGAAGCTCGGTTATCAGCATCCGGGGACACATTAGAACTGGTGGAACGACTGCAGCATGCTACTGAAGGCAAGGATACGGCAAATATCCTGGACAATCTGAAGAGAATTTCCGGGATCTGGTATAGCCAAAGGAGGTATGGCCTGGCAGGTTATTACGCAGAAAAAGTTGCTGAGTTGGAAAAAACGGCAACCGCCTGGTCAATAGCGGGGACAAGTTACGGTATGGGCGTCAAGGTGCTTTCTGAAGGGAGTGAACGGGAGTTTTGTGCAGGACGCGCAGCAAAGGCCTTTGAAAAGGCGATTTCCATTGAGCCTGATGCCACAATCCACCGGCTTAATCTGGCAGCCATATATGCCGATGCTCCTCCAAAGGATGATGTGATGAAGGGCATCAAAATGTTGCTGGATCTCAATAANAAAAGTGGGAACACTGCGGTAATTAATCTTCTTGGTCAGCTGGCGATAAAGACCGGCCAATTTGATAAGGCAATCGAGAGACTGGAGGAGTCTTACAGGATTGATCCCGATAATCCTCAAACGCCGTGTTTGTTGAGCATGGCTTATGAAGGGGCAGGGCAACATGAAAAAGCGCATGAACTTGCGGAAAAATGTCGCAATTGAAGAACATGCACAAGTAATATATTAGTTAACAAAAAAATCTACGATTATGCCATGTGGTAAAAAGCGTAAAAGGCACAAGATCGCTACGCACAAGAGAAAAAAGAGACTAAGGAAAAATCGACATAAGAAGAAGAATCGATAAAGGTATCTTAGGTACCTCAAACGCAGTATTTACCGGGATGTTGAATAAAATCGGCATGCCGGTAAATACTTTGAAAAGAAATTTTACTAAAACTTTCAGATGTGAATAAAGAGCTGATTATTAATTCTTTACCTTCTGAAGTTGAAATTGCCTTGATGGAAAACCACCGATTGGTGGAGATTCACAAGCANAAAACCAGTAATTCTTACAATGTCGGGGACATTTATCTGGCAAAGGTCAGTAAATTGATGCCCGGACTCAATGCTGCATTTTTGGATATCGGCAAGAGGAAGGATGCCTTCCTGCACTATACCGATCTGGGACCAAAGCTGCCTTCTGTAATTGAATATACACAGCAGCTGGTGAACAAGACTCCGGGATTCAATATCCACAATATGGATCTTTCAAAGGAGATCAACAAAAACGGAAAGATCCAGGAAGTTATGGATAAGAAATCCATGTTGCTGGTTCAGATCCTGAAAGAACCTATTTCGACAAAGGGACCCCGTCTCAGTTGTGAGATAACAATTCCCGGCAGGTATCTGGTCCTTACACCATTTTCCAATGCAGTGACCATCTCTAANAAGATTATCAATCCGGAGGAGAGAAAAAGGCTACAATTATTGATAGAAAGCATCAAGCCCAAAAATTTCGGTATCATCGCCAGGACTGCAGCAGAAGGTAGAAAAGTCGCTGACCTGCACGATGAAATCAACAATCTTGCCCAGAAATGGCAGGAGATAGAGCAAAATCTATCCAATGCCAAAGGNCCCAANAAAGTTTTGAGCGAAGCGGACAAGACAACAAGCCTGCTCCGGGATTTTCTGTCTGATGATTATCACAGTGTGGTGGTCAATGATAAGGAGGTCTTCAACAACATCAAGTCGTTTATGTCGAGCATTGCTCCTGAAAAGGTCAAGATCGTAGAACATTACAATGGTAAGCTCCCGATTTTTGAACATTTTGGAATCAATAAGCAGATCAAGGCATCCTTCGGCAAAACAGCTACGATGAACAGTGGTGCATATCTGGTGATAGAACACACAGAAGCTATGCATGTCATCGATGTCAACAGCGGACCCAAAATGTCAAAGTCAGAGATGAATAACACATCACTGACGGTCAACCTTGAAGCTGCCGAAGAAATAACCAGGCAGTTGCGACTCAGAGACCTGGGAGGCCTTATCATCATCGACTTCATCGATATGAAGAACCCGGATCATAAGAAAGCCCTCAACAACCGAATGGTTGAACTGATGGCTCAGGATCGGGCGCAACACACCATTTTGCCTTTGAGTAAATTTGGTTTGATGCAGATCACCAGAGAAAGGGTTAGACCGGCATTGAAGATCAATACCGATGAGGTTTGCCCGGCTTGTAATGGAAGCGGAAAGGTCCAGCCAGCCATCCTGCTTACTGATGAGATCGAAAGAGACCTCGTCTATCTTTTGACCAACAAATCAATTTCAAAGGTCAACCTGAGTGTGCGCCCATATGTACACGCTTACCTGACAAAAGGCTTGCTGAATATCCGGATGAAATGGTATTTCAAGCATAAGAAATGGGTAAACATCAGACCAAACTCAAATTTTGCCCTTACGGAATATCGNTTTTTCGATATAGCCGAAGATGAAATCAGATTTACCTGAGAATTACTTTCAACTTCAGAGAAGAAAAAACGCCTCATCGGGAGATGGGGCGTTTTTATATATAAATGAAACAAATTTATCCGGAGATCAGGCGTCTATCTTGGCATATGTGGCATTAGCCTCTATAAATTCCCTGCGAGGAGGAACTTCATCACCCATCAGCATGGAGAAGACGCGGTCGCATTCGATTGCGTCTTCAATTGTCACCTGACGGAGAGTCCTTCTGGATGGGTCCATCGTCGTCTCCCACAACTGCTCGGCATTCATCTCTCCAAGACCTTTATAGCGCTGTATCTTCACACTGTCATCGTTTTCTTTCCTGGAAAGTGCTGCTACTGCTTCTTTCCTGTCTGTCTCTGTCCAGGCATATATCGCTTGCTGGCCTTTCTTGACCTGATAAAGCGGTGGCGTTGCAATATAGATATAGCCATTATCAATCAATGGCCTCATAAATCGGAAGAAAAATGTCAGTATCAATGTCGTAATATGAGACCCATCGACATCGGCATCCGTCATGATGACTATCTTATGATATCGGAGCTTTTCGATGTTTAGGATTTTCTCACCGTCCTTTTCCTCGATACTTACACCGAGAGCGATAAACATGTTCTTGATCTCTTCATTTTCGTAGATCTTATGCTCCATTGCTTTTTCCACATTGAGGATTTTACCTCTCAAGGGCAGGATGGCCTGAAAATGACGGTCTCTACCCTGCTTCGCCGTACCACCCGCGGAGTCCCCCTCGACAAGGAAGATTTCACTTTCTTCAGGGTGTCTGTTGCTGCAGTCCGCCAGCTTACCGGGCAGTCCCCCTCCGGTCAGCACATTCTTGCGTTGCACCATCTCTCTCGCCTTTCTGGCAGCTTCGCGCGCTGTAGCGGCAAGTACGACTTTCTCCAGTATTCGCTTGGCCTCATTGGGATTCTCTTCCAGGAAATGTCTTAAGGTCTCCCCGACTATCTGACTGACGACACTGGTTACTTCAGAGTTGCCCAACTCCCCTTTGGTCTGCCCCTTAAACTGCGGCTNCGGCGCCTTGACTGACACGATGGCGGTCAAACCTTCCCTGAAGTCCTCACCGGAAACCGTAAATTTCAACTTCTTGAAGAAACCGTTGTCCTCCCCATATTGCTTAAACAATCTGGCTACGGCCATGCGAAATCCTCTTACATGTGTCCNCCNCTCTCTGGTGTTGATGTTGTTGACGTAGGAATATATGTTTTCAGCATAAGAAGTGTTGTACTGTAGTGCCACTTCGACCTCGATGTGATCCTCCTTCCCAATGACGTGGATGGGCTTGGAGATGATGGAAGTCCGGGACTGATCCAGATAGGTGACGAACTCTGCAAGGCCACCATCACTATGGTACGTCTCGTTTCTTGTCTTCCCGTTTTCATCCGGCCTTTCATCGATAAGAATTAGCGTGGTTCCCTTGTTGAGGTAGGCCAGTTCGCGCATCCTGTTGGACAGCGTCTCAAACTTATATTCCAGCGTCTCAAATATCTTAGCATCCGGTCTGAAAGTTATGATGGTTCCGGTATCCTCAGCATCGCCCACAACTTCGACTTCCGAGGTTGGCTTCCCTTCAGAATATTCTTGCTGATATATATGGCCATTCCTGTGAACCTCAGCTTTCAGGTAGGTTGAAAGGGCATTTACGCACGACACCCNCACACCATGAAGACCGCCGGAAACTTTGTAGGTATTCTTATCGAATTTACCACCGGCGTGAAGAACGGTCATAACCACCTCGAGAGCTGATTNTTGGAGCTTTTCATGCATTCCCACGGGTATTCCCCGTCCATTATCAGTTACAGAGATGGAATTGTCCGGATGAATGATGGTAGTTATTCTGTCACAATATCCGGCCAGATGCTCGTCGATCGAGTTGTCGATTACTTCATATACCAGATGGTGTAATCCCTTAGTGTCGGTACTTCCGATATACATCCCCGGCCTTTTTCTGACCGCTTCAAGACCTTCCAGTGCCTGGATATTACTCGCATCGTAATTTCCATTATTCTGCAAGGCTTCAGTATTTTCTGACATAAAAATTCTCTTTATAAAAGAAGCGCAAAGATATGACTTTTTACAAGAATTCCAAGGATTGTTTTATTGAATAAAATATATATCACATTGATTTTGAGATATTTTATATAAAAAATCAAATTCTGAGCCGGATAAATTTTGTCGGTATTCATAGATTACACAAGGAAGAAAATCCGGATCGTGTCAATCCATCAGGAGCAATCGCTTGTCAGCAATAGAAACAGTGTATTTAGAAGTTCGTTCGAGGCATTGTTGGTCTGTTATTAATTAAAGGATATACAAAAATTGAGGGACCATCAACACAGTCATATTTTCTATAAAACCGGTCAATTCTGCCGCATCTTCCTACAGCATGAAGTAGGTAGGAAATTAATAATCCGGAATAGCACGATGTCAGGCACACCCGGATTACAAATTCCAAAATAATGGTTTAAATGGATGGTATTGCATTCGGGATGTTTTGAAACCCTGATTCCGGCTGGAGGGTCAATTATTATTCTTCTACCCAGTTCAGTTTTCGAACTCAAATCGTGGAGAATGGCCAAAAGTTCTGATTCCTCTTGTATTGCCATAACTTTAATCCTNTCTTTTTGTTTACCTAGTTGGAATTTAAGTAGCTCCTACGAAAAGATGGTAAATAAAACAGTGATTGTAAGTGGCGCCTCCGGCAATCTGGGAACGGCAGTGGTTAATTTCTATCTGGATCGNGGGGATCAGGTAATCGGCCTGGTCCACCGTTTGGGAGGACAACCCCGAAATGTTGCCAATTATGTGGAGTGTGCGGTCAACCTACTCGACGAGTTGGCCGTGGAGGAATGTGTAAAGCAACTGTTGGAAAAATTTGGCAAAATCGATATTGCTGTTATGACGGCAGGAGGATTTGCCATGGGCGACCTTTCTGATACAGGCATCAGTGAGCTGGAGCATCAATATCGCCTCAATTTCGAAACAGCCTACAATCTAACCAAACCTTTGTATGAACATATGAAGCTCAATCATGGAGGCAGGTTGTTTTTTGTGGGTTCCGGCCAGGGACTTGACACATCGAAGGGTAAACATGTTGTAGCCTACAGCCTTTCCAAATCCCTGCTTTTCCAACTTACCAACATCATCAATGCAGATACTGCGCATACCGGCATCCGTNNACATGTTGTCGTCCCAAGCATCATTGATACCCCCAGNAATCGAGAGTCGATGCCTGATGCCGATTTCAGCAAATGGGAAAAGCCAGCAGATATCGCAGCCATCATTGCTAAATACGCCGATAATCATCAAAGCGACAAGCAGACCATCGTGGTTAAAGATGAATTAAAGTAAAAGTTTAGAATTTTTATCTGATTCGTCAGCCTGAAATTGAATAGCCCGGCGGTTTGAGAGCGCTCCACCGTATTTTTACCAAATACTTAAAGCAAGATTTTCCCGGATTGTATAATTGGCTGCTATTTTTTCATCTCATACTTGGGGTTACTTTTATTTCTATGGAATTAGAATCGGGACTCGATGCTTTTAAAGGATAGTTACTTCCCGATAAGTTATTGGAAAAGCCCATTCAGGGATGATATGTCCCTTGGTTTTATAATATACTTACAGGAGTTGAGTAATTATTGTAAAAAGTACACTAATTTTGTCCCCTTAAATCATTTATCATTGTCTTATGGCAGATCGAAGTTTTCAAAACACCAAAATAGTAGCTACACTCGGACCGGCAAGTGATTCTTATGAAACCATGGTAGAACTGGTTAAAGCCGGAGTGGATGTATTCAGGATTAATATGTCCCACGGTTCTCACGAAGTTGCAGCCCGGCAGATTGAGACGATTTCAAAATTGAATAAGGACTATAAAATCAATGTCGGCATCCTTGCAGATCTTCAAGGCCCTAAATTACGTGTCGGGCAGATAGAGAACAACGTCATGGAGCTAAATGCCGGGGATATCCTGACTTTTGTCAATGAAAAATGTGTTGGTAATGCAGAAAAGATATACATGTCGTATAAAAACTTCGCCGCAGATGTCGAAGTAGGAGAGAAAGTATTAATCGATGATGGCAAAGTGGGCCTGGAAGTGATAGAAACAAACAATGTCGATACTGTACGACTAAAGGTTCTCTATGGTAAGGAATTGTCGTCCAATAAGGGAGTAAACCTTCCTGATACACTGGTATCCCTGCCGGCGATGACAGAAAAAGATCTCAATGATCTGGAGTTTCTGATGACTCAGCCGGTCAACTGGATTGCATTATCATTCGTACGAGGGCCTAAAGAGGTAAAGGCCTTAAAAGATAAAATCAAACAGCATAAACATCATGCTCTCGTCATTGCCAAGATTGAAAAGCCTCAGGCAGTCGAAAAAATTGAGAAAATAGTCAAAGCGACAGATGGCATCATGATCGCAAGNGGAGACCTCGGTGTAGAGATGCCGATAGAAAAACTGCCGGGCATACANAAAAGGATCATAGCCCTATGTGTCCAGTTTGGAAAGCCTGTCATCGTGGCCACTCAGATGATGGATAGTATGATTACCAATCCGTCACCGACAAGGGCTGAAGTCACGGACGTTGCGAATGCCGTNGCCGAAGGCACTGATGCTGTTATGCTGAGTGGAGAGACCAGTGTCGGCGCCTATCCGATTGAAACAGTCCTCGCCATGAACAGAATCATTGCCGAAGCTGAAAAGAACTATCCGAAGAATCATATCCGCCCTTATCCTTCGCGCAAGTCAGAAACCTTCATGTCAGATGTTGTGTGTTTCAATGCCGCTAAAACAGCAGAAGAACTGGGAGCCTCTGCAATCATCGGTATGACGGCCATGGGATATACAGGATTCAAGATTTCGTCCTATCGCTCCCCGGCAGAAATATTCATCTTTTCGGATCGTAAAGAGATAGCCGGCATGCTCAACCTTGTGTGGGGAGTCCGTTGTTTCCACTACGACGGCTTTAATAGCACGGATGAAACCATTACCGAAGTATTGCAGATCCTGAAATCCAAAGGCAGGGTACGGAGTGGTGAGACGGTAGTGTTTGTTGGCTCCATGCCTTTAAAGTCCAAAGGTATGACCAATATGATGAAGGTCGCTTTGGTGGAGTAGTAGATTGTTTGTTGATACCATCCTTTTTTACTGCCAAAAAATAAAAATCAAGGCAGGCGTGTGATCCGGATTCGCCAAGGGGCATGAAAAATATAGGTAAATATTTGCCATTCAAGTATCGAACCTATTAAAGAAATAATGTGCATAATGAATATAGCTATCGAAATGAAAAATTTCATTCTGTATATTGACAAAAGCATGCCCTCTATTTGAACACAAAGTACAGCCTGAAATAAAAACTACCTACTTCACGAAGCCTTTGAGGCCTTCTATTATCTGTCAACTTCGAATGGAGTCATTACAGTCGGATACTCCGGCATCACAAAAGCCCGAATGGGGCGTTGTTTCAAGATGCAAAAATCGTTAATTGCGACACTGCGGCGACTAAAAGATTGAATTTTGGCGGTATTTCCATAACTTCTATATTTGTATCTTTGTCATCATTTTTTAAAAATCAAACCGACATGGCCCAAACTTCCGATCTGGTCATCGTAGGCTCCGGGATAGCCNNGACCAGCCTCGCCATTCAAGTTGCTCAGCGACGCAAGGACCTGAAGATTACGGTTCTTGCCAAGACAACCGANAAAGAAAGCAATACCAACTTTGCTCAGGGTGGAATCGCTACTGTATGGGATGTGGAGGTGGACAACTTTGAAAAACATATCGCCGACACCCTGGATGCAGGGGATGGTCTATGCGACGAGGAAGTGGTGGAGATTGTTGTAAAATCTGCTCCCGAAAGAGTCCGGGAATTGATCGACTGGGGAGCCAATTTCGATAAGACTCAAACCGGAGAATATGATCTTGGCAGGGAAGGCGGACACACCGAAAACAGAATCCTCCATTACAAGGACATTACCGGACGTGAGATCCAGCGCACTGTCGTGGAGAAAGCTGCCCAATTTGACAACATAGAGATTCTGGAGCATTATTTCGCCATCGATATTATCACGCAGCACCACCTCGGATACAATGTATCCCGCCTGACGCCCAACATCGAATGCTACGGAGTCTATGCATTGGACAGAAAGACAAACGAGATTAAAACCTTTTTGGCCAGACAGACCGTATTGGCATCCGGCGGATCAGGCCAGGTGTATCAGACAACGACCAATCCCCTGGTGGCAACAGGCGATGGGATGGCCATGTTTTACCGGGCAAAGGGCAGGGTTTGTAACATGGAATTTGTGCAGTTCCATCCCACTGCGCTGTACAATCCGGGCGGTGACAAGCCGGACTTCCTGATAAGTGAAGCCGTCCGGGGCTTTGGAGCCATCCTCAAGGATGCCCAGGGCAGGGAATTTATGCAAAAGTATGATGAACGGTTGAGTCTGGCACCAAGAGATATAGTCGCCAGGGCGATAGACAACGAAATGAAGATTCTGGGGGCGGATAAGATGTTCCTCGATTGCCGACACCTGGATAAGGATGGTTTCTTACGACATTTCCCCAATATCTATGAAAAATGCAAGAGCATCGGCATAGATCCCTTTGTCCAGATGATACCCATTGTGCCGGCATGTCACTATATATGCGGCGGAATCAAGATAGATCATGAGGGAAGAAGCTCCATTAATCGGCTTTACGCAGCCGGTGAGTGTACCAATTCCGGCTTGCATGGAGCCAACCGCCTCGCCAGCAACAGCCTGCTGGAAGGCCTGGTGTTTGGTTACCGTGCAGCGATGGATATCCTCGCCACCATCGACAAGTATGTGATCTGCAAGGGAATACCGGACTGGAATGCACGCGGAACCAGCGATCCGAAGGAAATGGTCCTCATTACACAAAGCCGTAAAGAGGTCAACGAGATCATGTCTAACTATGTGGGTATCGTACGCTCAAATGTCCGTCTGAAGAGGGCCGACGACAGAATGTATCTGTTGTACAAGGAAACAGAAGAGCTTTACAACACGACAACCATCAGCCCTCAGCTTTGTGAGTTGCGCAACCTCATCACCATTTCCTATCTCATTATAAAGAGTGCAACGATGAGGCATGAGAGTCGGGGACTGCATTATACGACTGACTATCCGGATAAGTTGCCCTTCCTGCAGGATACCCTGATGTAAGCACTTAACCGACATGCCGGACTTTATCGAGACATCGGAGTATCATTGTTATTGCACGGTCTATCGTTTCACGTTTGGTACGGAAGGCAAGAATCGCCATACGAATAACATACCGGCCATCGACTACGGACGAACTAAGGAAAACATCTCCATCAGCATGGATTTCCTTCATCAACAGGCTGTTCTTCTTATCTGCATCAGATTCAAACGGATAATAGAAATAACTGACGGAAAGATCCGGCTCCGGCCCGACCTTAAAGCCCACTGCCACCATTTTCGCCCTAAAGTATGCCGTAAGCAGAAGCTTCTCCTCCAGACAGGCTATAAAGGGCGCAAGGCCGTGGAGTTGCAATGGCAACCACATACGCAGCCCCCTGAAATGCTTGGTCAGCTCGGGTGACAGGTTGGATGGGCNTTTGACAAGTTCGTCACCCAGGGCATCTTGCATGTAATTGGCGGCATAACGGTTGGAGTGCAAGACGGCATCCTTGTCACGGATTAGGACAGCACCAAGCCCATATGGGAGGAAGAGACTTTTATGGGGATCCACAATGATGGAATTGGCCCTTTCAATACCCCGGAACAATTCTTTCTTGGAAGTGAGGATAANAAATCCCCCATATGCCCCATCGACATGGAACCACAGGTTGTGCATTTCAGTAATATCCGCAATTGCATCAAGAGGATCTACTGCACCTGTATCGGTAGTCCCTGCTGTAGCAACGACAAGGAAAGGATGCAGACCTCTTGACTTGTCTTCCGCAACAAGCAATGCCAATATATCTGCGTTCATCCTGTGCCTGTCGTCCAGCGGAACATATCGTATAATGACATCTTCCAATCCTAGAATTCGAAGTGCCTTCTGGGCCGAATGGTGCGCTTGTTGGCTTAAATAGACCACGCTTTGCCTGACTTTTTCATTCTTCACGCCATATTTATCCCGGGCGGCATTGAAGGCAATGAGCATGGAGACAGCCCCGGACGTCAGATTACCAACAGCATCGGCAGGAAAGGAAAATATGGATTTCAGCCAGTGGATTACCTCGTTTTCGATAGTGACGGCACCCGGTGAAGCATAGTAGACCCCTGCATAGGGGTTGGTTACTGCGGCGATGAAATCTGCCAGTGCAGCAGCAAAGATTCCGCCACCGGGAATATAACCCAGATGTGTGCCGGAGGCTGCATTGATGCCCGTTTCGACAACTTCGCTCTGATAGGAGCTCAACAATTGCTCTAAGGGAATTCCACCATTGCCAATCGCCAATGAGCCGGGTTGCTTCTCGCTGAATCCGCTTACCGNCGCCAAACCATTGATAAATTGATTGGTGTATTCAGCTACAAGGCCGATCATCCCTTTTCTTTGGCTTTCCGACACATCCAATTGGCCGGACAATTCACGCAATTGATTTAGTCTTGCTGTTATTTCTTCTAAATTCACTATTTGTTAGTCGTTGATATTCAAAAAAGGCAGGTATTGAAGACGCTAAATTAAAGTATTTTATAAAAATTCAAAACACACCAGAGGACCATGTTCAGCCCGGAAATCACTTTCAATGTGCATTATAGATTCGTGCAGCCGAAGCCTTTTGCCTATTCCCTGTTCCTCCAGGCCGAATAGCGGTCCATCATCTATATTGCCAACAGTTTAGCTACAAACCTGGGAAATAAACACCAAAAGGGTTTGAAGTAAAAAATGACCCTTTAATGTTTGAGGACAGGGATGGAAGACGATGCTGACCATTGTACCACCCACTTCAAGAGCGTATTCTTTGTCAATCCGACCATCCGGATATCAGCAAAGGGTAGCAAGAAGGGATGACGATGTAAAGAGTTGTGAAACCGCAGTTATTTATTTCCCCGATGATGCATTTAACATACCAAAAGCCATAATGGAATTTCGTTTTGGTTGTCGGAATAGTTAACATTTACAACTATCAATGCCCAATGGATCCCTTCAATTCGTTGTTTTGATTCTCAGGAGCAGCGACATTTATCATATAAGGGTGCGCCAAGATAATTTCCACGAACTACAAAGGCAGGCAATGATTTGTTACCGATGCTTGCATAATAACAAAAGTCTCCCATATACACACTTTATTCAGGTAATCGTCCTGGAAGGCAAAGGCATAGCTGTGGTTTTCAGAAGAAAGTTATTTGGTTTTGGCAGATAGTTGATTTAGTAATGACCCCGTAGCAGATGGTTGATTAAGTAACATCTATCCTTTTAATCCGGAGATTTTCCCTGCCATGTATCGTGTTGATAAGTTTTTGCAAAATGTGATGAAAGAGACATAATAGAAGGCCTACCCAATGTCACAACTATTTTTATTTCTTCTATCTGCATTTCAATACTCAATGATAATGTGAGATTGAAACATGTCTTTGATACTGAATTCACTTCAATTTTTCCTGTGGCTACTTCACCGTACCGGATTATTGTTTCATAGCAGAATATTCCACGTAAATCAGTTTCGATTTGCCTCAAAAATCAATCATCTCCAAACAAAAAAGGAAGCCTATGCCTCCCTTCTTCATGTCTTTTTGGGTTATTTTAGCTGTTGGCTACGATATTGACCTTGAAGTTAATTTCTTTAGAGATCAGGTCGTCGGCCATGCCGGTGTAAGTAATACCCCACTGCTCACGCTCGATATTGAAGTCGGCCTTCATCTGGATTTTATCGGCAGATTNTTCGACTACGTCGGCGTTGAATGTGATGTTTTTAGCAATGCCCTTGATGGTCAGGTTTCCGGATACAACCACTTGATTGGGATTGTCGGTTGCCTTTACCTCTGTAATCTGGAAAATAGCTTCCGGATGCTGTTGCACGTGAAAGAAATCCTCAGACTTTATGTGGTTAACCAATTTTTGGTTCCATTCGCCTTGTAGATCCTCATTTACAATGGTGTTCATATCCACGGCAAATTCACCACCGGCCAGATTATCTCCATCCATCATCAACTTGCCTGATTTAATGTTGACGACACCGTGGTGTGTGGCAGAAACTTTCTTTCCTTCCCAACGAAGGGTTGATTCCTGGGTGTTCACGGTATAAGCAGTTCCGACAGCTTCAGTAGGTGCTTGTTGTGCTTCGGTAGTTTCAGCTTTGTCGCCTTCAGGATTACTAGTACAAGAGGTCAGTAAAAAACCTGCGGTCAGAAATAAAAAAGAATTTTTCATGTTTTAATTATGATAATTTATAAATTAATAACGGGAGCAAAGGTATGGATATTGTAATAGGCGGCAGTTAAGCTACATTAAGAAAATACATGGCAAGTTGTTTTTTTGCCTGAATAGAGACCGCTCCGGCAATTGTCAGTTGCATTGAAAACGATGAAAGTAAACAGATTCATACATTGAGGGCAAGGAGTTTGTGGCGGGGAAGACATTATATCCATCGCTTGCACCACAACAGCCTTCATGTTTTCCAATGCCTACACCCCCAATGACGAGGGAAAGAGTGATGGAGTCAATGATTTAGCTGATGTAGAGTATATTGTAGTTGAGACGACAGTCCTCAATCAATGAGTCAGATAATATTTGTATTTAGATAAATAAATGATTTCTCCCGAAAGTAAATGATAAAAACCGAGGAGCTTTGATGCTGTTATACTGAAGAGAAAGTGACATGCCAGCGACACAGCTCTATGTCCCCGGATGAAGAAAATACCCGGCCACACAATGGCGAAAACAAAATCCGGGACAATAGTTTTTATCCATCAATATTAATCGAAAGGATATTTGTTGGTTGGACAACGCCCCAAAGAGATGAGGATTCATCCTTTTTTGTATTTTTAGGCCGAAGTCAATATTTAATCAATAAACATAACTCTTACATGCAATTTTTTCCGGTAAAACGAATGTTAATAGCTGTTGCTGTTTTGTCCACCGTAATAATGTCCGGATGTAAGACTGCCACATATACTCATGTGGATCAGGTTATTGCACCCCGGTTTTCCATCCCTGTCGACATGCGATCTGTCAACTTGCTTGATAGATCGGTGNNGTTATATGCAGCGAGTAAAACAACCCTTCCTACACCGACAGACAAGGCACGCACCACCATGCTCAACAGCGTATTAAGCGGACTTCCTGTTTCATCAAAACGAATTTTACAGCCGTTGAAAGAAGGACGGGAAAACGGCCCGGCTACTGAAATCAAAAAGACCGGCATCAGGGAAGTCGCTTCCGGAGCAGAAGGGTTGCTATCGTTGGAACAATATGAGTTTTCGGAAACCCGTACCTATAAAGATATCACGAAGGAAACCCGCGATCCATCCGGCAGAAAAGTCACCATTCCTGCAGTTCANGGCGCACGCCAGGTGTACCTACGCACCTATTGGCGATTGTATGATGTAAGATCCGGTTCGGTAATCTATAAGATTCCTCAATTTAGTGAAAACATATATGAGACAGAAGGATTGACCAGGGCTGCAGTTAATGCACAAATGGATACAACCAACATAGTCACGGTGGCTACCTTGTCTCAAAAGCTCAGCAGTGAACTTATCCGGGATATTAATCCGGAACACATCAAGTCATACTGGACCTATTACATCAAGGGCCATGACATCATCAGTCGTTCGGGAAGAATGATAGAAATGGAAGATTTTGCCGGAGCGGTAAGCTTTCTGAGTCAGAATATTCGCGTGATTGAAAGTGAGAAATTAAGGCTGCGGGCCAGCTACAACCTGATCGTTGCCTACTACTTCAATGGCCAGAAGGACAAGGCTCTGCAATTGGCCGGCCATGAGTACAACAAGACCGGAAAGTACGAATTCAAAAGTCTTTATGACAAGATTTATTCCAGATAAATTCCGGAGCCAAATCGTCAATATTCAACAAAGCTAAAGGGCATGAGGAAGTATTTTGATGATTCACTTTTGGCGCCATTCATCAAAACGGAATATTGATGCGTATCGGCAGGTCATCCAATGGTAACCGACCGAGCAACTACACGTCATTTGTCTGTATATAACCAAGGATTAGCTCTTGTATCCGGTTGACAGGATGAGAAAGGATTCTATTGAGAGTATCTACGTGCCATACATAGGATTTGATTTCTTTAGCTTTGCATGTATAAAAAAGAATACAACATAACGGCTCTGACGGCTCCATCATTGTTGATCCTTTTCTCCCTGCTTCTAACGCAAAAACATTCTTATCAAGACCGGACTTCGCAAATCGATCTGCCATCTTTTCGTACTTAGTCATGATTATTTTCCCGCTAAGGGATGACCACATATGACTTGAAAAAGATGTACTTAGACGATTGCTTACTTTGAAATTGGCAGATAAAAAACTGGCTTTGTTGATTAATTTTAATACGAAACTATTAAAAGATGGAGTGCATAGAATTGTTAATAACTTATAATGAAACCACGCAAAGCTCGCAAAGAAAAACTTAGCGTTCTCCGCGAGAAAAATGAAAGAACCTCGCAAAGCTCACAAAGGAAAAACTTAGCGTTCTCAGCGTGAAAAAATGAAAGATTCCACGCAAAACTCGCAAAGAAAAATCTTAGCGTTCTCTGCGTGAAAAACTCTGCGTTCTCTGCGAGAAAAAAAGAAGGAAAGTGATTCAGACGTAACCGACCGAGCAACTACACGTCATTTATCTGTATATAACCCGGGAGCAGATCTTGTATCCGGTTGATAGGATGAGATGGGATTTTATTGAGAGTATCTACGAGCCAATCATAGGGGTTGATTCCTTTTGCTTTGCATGTACCAAAAACGAATACATCATTGCTGCTCTGACGGCTCCATCATGACTCCCGGCAAATAAATAATTCTTCCTGCCCAGTGCCAGTGGACGGATCTTGTTTTCTATCAGGTTATTGTCCATCTCAAAGCGTGCATCTTGTGCAGCACGTTCTATCTTAGGCCACTGACGGTGCAGATAGCTCATGGCCTTGGCTATAGGGCTTTTAGGAAGCACCTTGTCATACTCATATCTTGCCCATTGATACAAAGTGTTAAGCAATGGCATGGTGTGACGGGTCCTGATCTGTTGACGCTCTTCCAGTGTAGGCTTCTCCTTCAGCTCTCTTTCATGGCGATATATCTCTCCAAACAAACTGAGTGCATAAGCACTTCGTTCATCGTCGCTGTCCCTGGCCTGATCAAAATATCTCCTGGCATGTACCAGACACCCCAGTAACGTGATCTCATCCCGCTTCGCAGCGATGTCATCATATACCGTATAGCCATCACACTGCAGGTGTCCGGCATAGTCGCACAGCACTTCTTTAGGACCATTCATTCCACGGCCTTTACGATAGTTAAACCATACTTGTTCTGATCGGGGTGCATGATATACCCACATATATCCCTGGAATATATTCTTGGGTGGTGACTTTCCTGTTTCTTCTTTCTGTGCCAGCACCTTTATCGGACTCTCATCTACCTGGATATAACTGCTCTCTAATACAGAGCGACCCAATGCTTCATATAGCGGCATCAACAACTCACATACACGTGCCACCCAATCTACCACGGTGCTTTGTGCCACTATGTAACCGAAGTCTCTGGAAAATATCTTTGTCTGGCGATACAATGGCAGATGGTCTATGTACTTACTGACAAGGATATGCGCCAACAAGGTCGCCTCTGCTATGGCCTTGGGCAAGGGTCTTTCAGGAAGGGTGGCTATATGTATTTCTGATGTCTCCTTATGAACGTACTTAGGACGAATGATCCGGTGTCTTACCAATGATGCAGGTGTATATTCCAGTGTCTCGGTAATCTCTTCTCCTATTTTAATCATGCCGGCAGTATCTATATCCGGCTCAATGATCTCCTCTCTTACAGGAAGGTGGTCCGGTATGGCATTGCGTCCCGGATGCTTCTTCTTACGCTCATAGGTAATCTTTTCCTTGGGAATTTCAACAGGCTCAGGCTGCTGTTCCGGCTCAAAAAGGCTTAATTGATCCGGATTATACATCACCGGTTTGAAGCGCTCTGACCTGCTTCCGAATATCAGTCGCTTGAGTGTATCGGTTTCATGCTTCAATGTGCTGTTTTGTTCAAGCAAAAGTTTGTTTTCTGCCGTCAGTTGTTCTATTGTCTGAGCGTCTGTCATGTCTTAAAGATACAACAATGACGCCACTTTTCATACTTTTTGTATCTTTTTTCGTATTATTTTATCTGTTTTTATACCCTGAATCATCAGTACCAACAACTCCCAATCCAAGGTCAAGGTATCTTTTTTGTCCCTTGACCGGGCAGTTCAAAAGTACCTTGTTCCAGCCTTTTGTAGTATAGCACAAAACCTCCCATCTCCCAGACAAGCATCTTCATCCTGTTGCGCTGCCTATTGATAAACAGATATACACTTCCATCCATTGGATTCATATCCATCTTGTCATGTACCAGACCGCATAATCCGTCAAATCCTTTTCGCATGTCAGTATATCTTGTTCTTAGATAATACCGCTGATGTTGACTTAGTCCTAACATATCGGAACCCGGATGATTAGACCGCCGGGCATGGTGATGGTTATCTCGCGATCGACATGCGTTGACGCACCAAGATCTATAGCCATAAATTCAGGTTCGGAAGATTCTTCACTATCATCCTTAGATGCCCGGATCTCCTTGGCCCGTCGTAAATAATATCGCAGTGTTGATCCTTTTATCCCTGCTTTTCGCGCAAAAACATCCTTATCAAGACCGGACTTCGCAAAACGATCCGCCATCTTTTCATACTTAGTCATGATTATTATTTTCCTACTAAGGTATGACCACAGATGACTTGAAAAAGATGTACTTAGACGGTTGCTTACATTCAGACAAACGTAATCGACCGAGCAACTACCCATCATTTCTTTATATCCCCGGAGCAGTTCATGTATTCGGTTGATAGGATAGGATAGAGTTTTATTGAGGGTATCTACGAGCCATTCATAGGTGTTAATTCCTTTAGCTTTGCATGTATAATAAAAAAGAATACAACATAACGGCTCTGACGGCTCCATCATTGTTGATCCTTTTCTCCCTGCTTCTATTGCAAAAACATCCTTATCAAGACCGGACTTCGCAAATCGATCTGCCATTTTCTCATACTTTGTCATGGTTCTTATTTTCCCACTAAGGTATGACCACCGATAACATGAAAAAAGATGTACTTAGACGGTTGTATACATCCAATGTAAGGGGTAAGAGCAAAATACCCGGAAAACAGGGCTTCTCCACCAGCTTTATTCTTTGTTTGAAACGTCGGTTGTAGCAGTCTCTTCATGCTCGCCAAAGAATCTTTTGTAGAAGACGAGAAGAATACCGACACCGACACTGATGGATGTATCCGCAACATTGAATACCGGTTTGAAAAACTCAAATCTCTGTCCACCCCAGAAGGGGATCCAATCAGGCAACACCGTATCTATGATCGGGAAATAAAACATATCTACGACTTTGCCATGCAAAAACCCGGCATAACCACCTCCCTCGGGAAACATGGTAGCAACCCCACCGTGGTATGATGATTCAGAAANAATAAGACCGTAAAAGGCACTATCGATAATATTACCCACAGCACCTGCAAAGATGAGGGCAAAGGATACCAGCAGACCCATGTGGGCCTTTGCTTTTATCAGGCGACTTATGTATATCCATAGAAAAATGACGGCAACAATACGGAACAAACTCAAGGCCAGTTTGCCATAATCTCCCCNCAGGCTCAGTCCGAACGCCATTCCCTTATTTTCTACGAAATTGAAATATGCCCAGGTACTCCCAAATAAGGGCATATCCTCACCATACTGAAAATGGGTCTTAATATATATCTTCAGTGCCTGATCGATGATCAGTACCGTGAATATGATGGCTAAAAGCTTTGTCTTCGTGTTCACTTGCAGCTTTTGGATTAATGTGCAAAAATAGAAATTCAACCGACATTACAGTAAATCATTTGTATTTATAACATTTTGGCGCATCGGGAATAAATGCTGGCAAGTACATCAGGAGGCATCAGGCCGCTGTACCAAAGAAATAAAGCAAAAAGTGAAAAGTGCATGAATTGATTGGAAATCCTGAGCTACAAATGAGTTGCTTAGCGAGGACATCCAAATTCTAATGCTAAGATGAATTAAATGCAGCATTGACATTATTGAAAGGTGATTAGTGAATGTTATACCAAGATGATTTATATAATTGTCCATAAATTTTTGGTATTAGGCGTTGATCGTTTGATGGTTACACTGCCGGAGCATAACGGAGATCTTTAGTAAGATGAAGGTAGCTTCATTGATGGGCGGCCGTCCCTTTTAGGGGTCTGATGTCGCTCGAAGCAACTTATGCAATGTTTTATTTTGACAGATAAGGCCGATTGTAGAGAGCCGGTTTTTCCTTACCTCGAAATATACGGAGGGAAAAGAAAAAGCTATATCCCGGGTAATACCAACGTCAGGAAAATGAGACAAAAAGACCACGCTTAACACCCTACACCTGTGTCTCATCTTGGAGAATTTCGGGTGACTAAGATTCTTTCCTGCCGAAAACTCAGGCAATGACTCCGGACCCGATGAGTTCTTCTCCTAGATACCACGCGGCAAATTGACCCGGTGCAATCCCCTTTTGCATCTCCTCAAACAAAATATATAATGCATCGGGTTTCCTGATGAGGGTAGCTTTCTGAAGAGGTTGTCGATAACGGATGCGTACTTCCATTTCTATGGATGAGTCCGGGGACAACTCATAGTCCGGGTTGACCCAATGAATTTCATCTGCCTCAATCTTCAATGCATACCTATTGAGTCCGGGATGGTCACTTTGTTGGCCGGAAAAGACGATATTATGCCTGGTGTCAGTCTGTAAAACGAAGGATGGATACGGCCGGCCACCGATGTGCAGACCCTTACGCTGTCCGATGGTGTAATAATGGGCGCCGCGGTGCTCGCCCACTTTGATACCCTCCGTTGCTTCAAAGGTAAATGGAGAAGAAAGGGCCTCTATGTTTTCCGGAGATACCGGAATCTCATGGTACTGCACCAGGCGTTCCAACTCCTGAGGAATCTCGATGATATCGCCCTTCCTGGGTTGTAATTGTTGCTGGAGGAAAGTAGGCAGATCTACCTTTCCGATGAAACAAAGGCCTTGTGAATCCTTTTNTTCGGCAGTTACAAGACCTTCACGTCGTGCAATTTCACGCACTTCCGACTTCAGCAAGTCGCCGATAGGGAATAATGCCTTGGCGAGCTGGTCCTGATTGAGTTGACACAGAAAATAGGATTGGTCTTTATTACCATCTTTTCCTGCCAGCAAATGATGACGGCCGTTAGCATCGGTTGTCTTTCGGCAATAATGACCGGTCGCCACAAAGTCGGCGTCGAGCTTCATAGCTGCTTCCAGAAATACATCAAACTTGATCTCCCGATTGCACAGCACATCCGGATTGGGCGTTCGTCCTTTTTCATACTCCGCAAACATGTAGTCCACGATGCGCGTCTTATATTCAGCACTCAGATCGATCACATAATAAGGAATTCCGAGCTTATCCGCAACCAGCAGTGCGTCGTTTGAATCCTCTACCCAACAACATTCATTGGAAAGGATGACCTCATCATTGTGCCAGTTGCGCATAAACATGCCTATTACCTCATATCCCTGCTCCTTGAGCAGGTAGGCAGCGACACTGGAGTCAACACCTCCCGATAATCCTACGACAACACGCTTCATGATGCAAAGATATGGCAATTCAACATGAAAAGAAATCAGAATAATTACAAACAACAGGATGACAGACCGTTATAAACAGACTGTATCTCCCCACGCCCGGGGCAAGCCACAGTTGATTGTCCGATATAACAAACCTGCAGGCTATTAGTTGTGGATTGGGGGCCGGTCATACAATTGCCTGCCTTCAGTCCACCCTGACCAGGCGACTCACTGCATGGAGATCACTTCCGTGTATCCGTATCAGGTACACGCCTGCCGGGAGACGAGTCCTGACAGGAAACCCTTCCGACAAGGACTCTCCGGGCGCCATATAGGTATTGACTATTCTGGACGATACATCCACCAATTCTACCCTATATATTTTACTCTTTTGCGCTGTCTCCAGATAAATGACAAATTCATCACTGAATGGATTCGGGCGAGCAGTCAAATTGTCCCCGGCCAAACCAACACCAAAGACGTTGCTTGTTGTGTTGCCCAGCGGAAGATTGAATTCCTTGCCCCCGGAATTGAGGAAAAATTCGCCGGTACCTTNTGCCCTGAATTCAAGGTAATAACCGTCCTTATAAGGCACCAGTTGAGTTCTTTTAAAACTAAAGAAATCATATTCCGGATTCACTTCATTGCCAAAAACCCCATCATTATCCTCTGATGATATTGAAGTGAGGCCCAGTTGGTATGCGGAGTTAGGCGTATGATAGCCCGGACCGGCATGAATGATGCGCTCAGCTTCTTCATCAGTAAAATAAAACCGGATGTTGTAAGGCTTTGAAGTGCCGGAGGCGGTATTGACGGAAAGGCTCCTGTCAAGATAATATTGCGACTGATCATGCCTTTGTTCGGTTCCGGTATTGAAATGTACACCCACTGTAAAAGGTTCAGGCTGCGGGTCTTCTGACTTGATGGCGGCGATGGTTCTGCCGTCGACGACAATGTCTTGCCAGTGCTGATTTGCCAGAAAACTGACCTTGTTATCACCGCCGACGTAGATATCAGGTCCCTCATAAATATGAATGTCATCGATGGCCATTCCTCCTTTCTGTACATTTTCATCGGCATAGAGGACAAACCTGAATTGAATCCCGGACCGATCGGTAAAGAGCTGTACCGGAAGAGGCAAGCCCGCCACATGCCAGTGATCATCCTGACCATCCCAGGCGAATGGTCTGTTGTACCAATTAATACTTCTATGTGTATTTTCCAGTATTTTCCAGGCACTTCCATCCACACTATATTCCACCCAGCAACTATCATATTCCACCTCTGTATCATGCCAGAAAGAAAAAGAAAGATAGGGTTCCTGCAGGCCGGACAGGTCAAAACACGGTGATGTAAGCGTAGAACGCTCATAGCCATTGTACCTGCCATCGGACGAGGTAACCATGGCAAAATCACCATTGGCTGCGCCTTGCAGATTGTCTTTGTCCGGTGTTGCACGTATCCAGGATGATTGAAATCCGGAAGAAATCCAGGTTTCATTGCCTGCCTCGAAGGTAGCCAGATAGGNGAATTGCCCGACGAAGCCATTGTTATAAACGGTATATCCCGAAAGCGTATCATTAGCCCGGTAAGTATCTCCCGGTGCGGCAACCCAAACCTTAATGGTGTGAGCGCCTATTGTTGACAGATCTGCCGGCAAGCCGCTTATTGTCCTCACCTCGGTGCCAAGCATCGGTGGAATGTCGATCGGTCCGGTAACCACACCGTCAACACTGTACCATAGTGATAAGGAATCCACCGGCTCATTCGAAGTGTTTGCTATTTCCAGGGTTATTTCTTCATCGGCAGTGAGGCCACAGGAATTGGGTGCGGGACTGATGATTCTGGTCACCTGCATATCCCTTTGAGACTGATAGAGATACAGATCATCGAAAGTATACCCCGAAAAACCATCTCTTGCCACAGCAGGTCCATCCACAAGCTGGCTTATTTTCAACTGTGTACTTGTGGAAAACTGCTGGTTGGCATCCCGCAGCAATTTATCCAATCTCAAACTTCGGATTGAAGTATAGGTTCCGGCCCGGGCCTCATTTTCCTTTAGGTTATATGCTTCAACCCAGATATCACTGTCACTTCCCCGAATCCACAACTTGGCCGTCAAACTATCTACTTTCAGCGGTGAATTTTGATTCAGATAGGATAATTCAAGATTGATATCATCGTCCAAGGTATATTTGCTTAGGTTGAAGGTAAATATTGCTTCATTCTGCACGGATGTTCCCTGATAATCGACATCCATAGTCANGGCGCCTTTTCCCGACTTGTTGAACCCTGACGGCACTACCATTCGGTACTNTCCGCGTGGATTGTTGGAATGAAAATCAATTTCATCCACGCCGAGGATGCCTTTGTCCCCATTGCGAGCCACACCGGTATGCTGGTCATCGAATCCAAGGTGAAAAGTTGAACTTAGCTCCCGGCTTAAAACAATCTCCTTGTTCGGAATCTGCCTGATGAGTATCTCTTTTGCATTGTCCGAATGATAGGGTGAATCAAAGTTGTAGTCTATCCACACCCGGAGTTGATGATTTCCGGCTTCAGATAATCTTGCAGGTTGTTGAAAGGTATATTCGGCTGTTTCTCCGGGGAGAATCAATTCATTGAATACTTCCACCGTTTCGATGTTGTCGATGACATAGTGTATACTGAATCCCTGAGCCGCTTCCAGGCCTTTGTTAACTATCCTTATGGACACCTTCTCCTCATTGGTCAATGCTGTGGATGTCAACTCCCTGCCAAATCTCTCCGGTGATGTAATTTCAAGAATTTCAAGATCAAATTTGTGATCACATTGAACACCAAGAGTTTTGACAAACTGGGTATGATCACGTCGACTAACGCCGCCATCCGGCAACACAGCTGCGACACTGATCATCTCATCGATGTCCGGATTAAGACCGGCGAGCCTGTATGTTGTGTCGGTAGTAGTGGCGACAATCTCCATGTACGCGCCCGTTTTCCGATATATGTTATAGGCGCTTGCTCCATCTACCGTTGGCCAGCTCAAATCAGCTTCACCCCGACAGGTAGAAATATAATTAAATTTTGGCGAAGGACAAATGGTGAATCTTCCCGAAGTGTCGCCGGTCATTTTGTCGGAATGGATCATCAACCGGGCTTTGTCGGAAGTCACATTCGGCATGATGTAATTAAATGTCCGGATATTCTCTGCACGGCGGCCGAGTTCAGTCCAGGTCTGTCCATCATCCAGGGAGAGCGAAATCACTGTGGAGTCTCCGGTATTGTATGGGCTGCCCCATTGAAAGTATTGAAACTCGCCCGGGATGTATCTTTCACCCCCAAATGGTCCGTACAGTTCCATTTNTTTAGCTTCATAGCGATAACACAAAGCATATTCCTGGCTGCCTGCGACCCTTTTGCCGCGAATGATGATTTCATACTTTCCGGCGACCGGATTCAGGATACTGACCTGTTCGAGATTGTTGAGACTATCCACTCCCCGCACTGCCGCGTTGAATACATAGTCCGGATTGGGGTTGAGTACCCATGGGAGATATTGGCCGGTAGGGCCGACAACGATTAGATCGAGGTCGTTGATCAGTTGGCGGGTTGAAAGCGGGTTGGCAGGCGGATCAGTCCAGGCCAGTGAAAAGACAGCCTTAGCCTGACCCTCGGGAATATCAAAGTGGTATATATCTTCACTCCCTGAAAAGGCACTTCCGATATCATGATGATCTTTACCGGCCTCTCTTGCAGCCTTCATGGTATTCACCTTGCCATATCCGACAGAAAATTCAGGACCTTCTCCCAGCAGTTCATCACACGTATTGATTAGAATAGCCTTCAACAGTGCCGCTGATGGATATTTTCCGTTGTTGGCCTTTTTGTATGCTTCCTGCATCAAAGCAATGGCTCCTGTGACCCCCGNGGCAGCCATACTGGTACCGGCTGTGGTGTAATAGTCATTCTTGCCATTGCAGCTGGTAACATTAGTCCCCTGGGCCACAATTTCCGGTTTGATTCTGCCGTCTCTTGTCGGACCCTTGCTTGAAAAATCGGCAAGAGGTGTACCCTCCAGCCTCCAGATGGCGCCTACGGTGATACCGTTCTTGTTGCATTGCGGCCCTGAAAGGACAGTTCCATAACCGGCGATATGGTCACCACAGGCAAGCGTGCCACTGTTGCCCGACGCCCACACGTGCAAAAGGTCCTGATACTCATAGGTACTTTGATCCGCCTCTTCACTGAATATATTGTATTCGCCCATTGAATTGCAATCGATATTCTTATCCAGCACCGCATATGAATTATTGGTTACGCGGACATTGAAGTCATTGTAAAATTGATTGTCGTACGAGATGATATCAAAATAAGTGGCATTGACCAGTGTTGCTTCCTGTGCTATGCCACGGTGTTTATCCTTGAGGTTAGCCGCCCCGATCATGCTTCCTGCAGTATGAGGAGCATGGGCGGTCACTGAATCCAGAGCGAAATGGACTACCCTGTCATTCAGGTCTTCATGGAAAAAACNCCCTGTGTCACCATGACCGATTGTGATACCGGCGCCATTTAGTCCCAATCCACCATTTTGCAAGGATGCATTTGCTCCTTGTACTGCTTCCAGTGAGCGCTTGTAGAAGTTGAGGGGTGTAAATGCAGATATATTTTCGGAGATGGCTCTGACTTGNNGACCGGCAGCTATCTCCAAGGCAGATGGCCGGTCACAGGCAATCACCAGGTAAGTTTTGTCACCGGAAACATGATGAGAGATTATTTTTACCGGCCCGATCAGATTTTCAATCTCTGAATCAGACATAGCTCCATATAAGCTGATCCTAACCTCCAGTTTTTCGGAGTCATCCGCTTCCACCACCTTACGGTCCAGTTTTAATGCTGCCGGCATATCAAAGATCGACACTACAGCCTCATTAGCAGCAAGATCTTTCAATCCGACTGCATCGACCCTCACAGCAAACGTCCTGTCATCGATATAATCCACAGGACTCAACCGATTGACAATCGAATCCCGAAAACCATTTACGGTATCATCCGCAAGTTGTATCCATACAATTTTTTCACGCGAAGGGTTGCGGCTTTCTTGATTTTGAAGGACAACCTCTTTAGGAGGTGGGGTAAAACTGCCATGGACGGTATGTATCGGTTTGACAGATTGGCCATTGACCATGTGAGCAAGAGCAATCATGGCTATACCGAAAAAAATCTGATGATGAGGTTCATTTGGAGTATTTTTAATAACATGAAATAAGAAGTATTTTTCAGTAAACTTAGTATAAAAATATGAAATAAAATACACCTTTGACCATGTCATTTAGCAATATTCAAGGATTAAGAAAGGGCGGGAATCAGAATTTAATCCCATCAAATACTCATTTGCCGTTATGAATGATTCGTGCTGGAGGACAATATTTTCCATTTGTTGCCACAATATGACTTGTCATTTGAAAAAATGATTTAATTTTATCAAACATTTAATGAAATAGAAAACATGAAAAAAATTTAGGAACCGGCGATAAATTTATCCGCTTGCTATTGGCAGTTTTGATCCTTGCTTTATATCTAACAAATGCTATTTCAGGCAATATGGCCTTGCTGCTACTTTTCTTTGCCATTGTATTCGCATTGACATCCTATATAAGTTTTTGTCCCATTTACCAGATTTTCGGAATCAACACGTGTAAGGCAAAGGAGCAGAAATAGGCAGGATCAGCCATTAAACCAATCGGCATAATATCCCTTATATATGGATAATTACCGATTGATAATAATATCCCCGGTATCCATATAACATTATGCCATGCATAACAACTGGAATTTTTACGCTTATTGCGACTTGTTCTCGGAGCCATTATCCTGGTCGAAGGTATTCGAAGTGGAGAGGTGTTTTTCCTGATTTTGGAGCTATATTTACCTTGATGCCATTGTTGAATGTGGGATGTTGCTCCGCGGCATATTGTAATCCCCGTCAGCAGAGGACTTCGGCATACAAGGACGAAGAAATTCACTTTGAGGAGGTTAAGTAAGAAACCTCCGTCGGGTTTTGAAGGATATTACAGGATAGACATCATCCTATGGATAACAATGCAGGTGTCTTTTTTACCTGTTTGGCGACAACTCATATCCGCCAATCTGTCCAATTTGTAAAAATTTTGATGTAACTTTGTGCGAATTTTCAGACAAATAACGTTATTAAGTCTACTGACTTATAAAACATTATAACAAAAGGAACATATACATTGAAGAAACATCAATCGGCACTCCTGTATTTACTCGTCATAGCGCTGATATTCAACAGTTGTGCCTCTCCACATAAGAAAAAGGAAGATGTCGGCTTGTTGGGTCGTGCCTATCAGAACATGACTGCATACTACAACGGGTATTTCAATGCCAATGAATTGTTGGATGCGGCCATGCTGGAAATCGAAAGCAAGCATCCGGACAATTTTCAGGAACAATTGATTATCTACCCGTATTTGCTGGATCAGGACTCCACAACCGCTTCAGGAACCCTGAATGCTGCCATTGAGAAACTCAAGAAAGATATTTACCTTCATCCTGCCAGTCATTGGGTGGACGACAGTTATTTTCAGATGGGAAAGGCCCTGTTCCTGAAAAAGGATTATGAAAGAGCAGAAAATGCCTTTAAATATGTTGTTCAGAATTATAGTGAAGCACAGCTTGCTCGTGACAAAGCCAACAGAATGTCGCCGGGCAAGAAGAAAAAGCCATTGNNAAAAGGAGAGGCAGGAAGTAAAAAAAGAGAAGGAAGCCGAAAAGGAGAAAGTTCGGGAAGAAAAGGCCGATGCTAAAAAGCAAAGGAGAAGGAAGCCAAGCAAAAGGCGGCGGACCGTAAGAAGGCAGCCAAAGAAAGAAAAAAGCGGCCCAAAGAAAGCCAAGGAAAGGAAAAAAGCAGCAGCAGCTAAGAAAAAGGGCAAATCCACCCCAAAACCGCCCCGAAAACCACCAAAGCACCGGAATCAAAGCCCGCAGGCACAACAACTCCGGATAGCAAGCCGACTGACAACAAGACGGAAGTGAAGACGGAAAAAGCAGATACACAACCGGTAAAGTCCGTTAAGGAAGATGAAGACAATGTGGTAGCAACTAAAAAGGACAAGCCTTCCATCAGACCTAAAAACTACCTTTTCAAACACCGCCCGATATTCCAACAGGCACAGCTTTGGTTGGCGAAGACCTACATTCAACGAAGTAATTATGAGGATGGAGAGAGAATCCTCCGGTCGCTGCTCAATGAAGGCGGTACGTATGACTTAGTACGGCGGGAAGCATTGTTGGTTTCTGCCCAGGTGGATATGAAAAAGGAAAGTTATACGCAGGCTATAGAAAATCTGAACAAGGCCATCCCGATGGTCAAAGAGAANAAACGCCGGGCGCGACTGACGTATATCCTGGGACAGTTGTATATGAAGGCAGGCAATTATGATATGGCTACTCAGGCTTTTGAGCGGGTCGAGCGGCTTAAGCCCTCCTACGAAATGGCATTCAATGCTTCTTTGAGCAAATTTGGGTGTTCGGTCGCTACGGGAAAGATATCTGATGAAGAACTCAATTCCAGGCTGAATAAGATGTTGAAAGACCTTAAAAACGACGAATACCAAGATCAGATTTATTTCATGCTGGCAGACATCAATCTACGCAATAACGATATCGCAGCCGGAATNAAAAACCTGCAGAAAGGTATCCAGGTCAGCAAGAAAGGTCCGGAGGCCAAGGCCGAGAGCTACCTCAAGCTGGCCGATATTTTCTATAAACGGGATCAATTTGATTTAGCATATCATTATTATGACTCCACAGCAACTGCCTATCCGAAAACAAAGGAACGATTCAAGGAGATCGTTGACAGGAGGGACAACCTGAAGGATATAGCCTATAATATTGAAACAATCCAGTATCAGGACAGCCTGTTGATGGTGGGCAGGATGACACCGGAAGAACAGGAGGCTCTTGCCAAGAAACTCATCAAGGAAGCACGTGAAAAGGAAAAGCTTGCCACCGCATCCAATACAGGCTCGACATTCAACCCTAAAGTAGGCAGAGGCGGCTCTCAGCCGGCTGCTATTGGAGGCGGCCCTGCATTCGGCAATCCGGGCCAAATCGGTGGCGCCAAGCCGACAGCCTTCTTTGCCTATAATGATAAGACGCTAAAGGACGGCAAAAGACAGTTTGACAAAGACTGGAACAACAGACCTCTGGCCGACAACTGGAGGTATTCGGCATTACTTCAGAGTTTTGACAACAACACAAGCACCGATAAGGAAGAAGGTCTCTCTGCCTTATTCATTTCCAAGTCAGAGATAAAGAAGGTACTTGCTGACGTGCCGACCGATGCTGCAACGATTGCTCGTTCCGAAGCAGCAATTATGGATGCCATGAATGCCCTGGGCGTGCTTTATCCGGATAAAATCGAGCGCTATGATAAAGCAATAGAGGTGCTGGAAGACCTGCTACAGCGGTTTCCGGACAACCCACATGAACCACAGGCTTTCTATCAGTTGTACTTTGCTTATATGATGAAGGGCAACTCTCAAAAAGCAAATTACTATGCCGACCTGCTGAAGACCAAATACAACGGGAATCAATATTCGCTTTATTTCTCCGACCCGCAGTATATTAAAAATAAAGCCGATAAGGAGGCAGANGCCAATGACTACTACCTTTCCACGTACACCTCCATGGANAAAGGAGATTATGCCACAGCTTTCAATATGGCACANAAAAGCGACAGCATCTTCGGCATCAAAAACATCCTTCGACCTAAGTTTGCAATGGTCACGGCCATGTCTCTGGGATACCTGAAAGGGAAAGAAACCTATATCTCCGCATTGAAGGATTTGGTGCAAGCCTATCCGAATACCATGGAAGAGAAAAGAGCCAAGGAAATGCTCAGACTCCTGGGTACCGGCTCAAATGCCAACGAGCAACAACTGGCCGAAGCCGAAAAGATATACAAGGCTACCGATGCAGATCAACACTTCATCCTGATCATTTTCAAGCCGGAAATTACCGGAACAGAAGAGGTTAGNCAGGTAACCGATTATAATACGCGATATTTCAGCAGCGCCAACCTCAAGATAGCCACGATCACGCTTAAGGATGGCAATCAGGACAGGCAGGTCTTGTTAGTGAGGACACTTGACAACAAGATCAAAGCGATGGAATATTACAATCAGGCACTCAATAANAAAGGGGACTTCATTTCGGCACGCTTCCCATACGATATGTATGCCATCAGCAATGCCAATTACAGGGAATTGCTGCGGTTAAGGTCCGCTGAACTTTACGATATCTGGTTCGAAAAGTATTACAGGAATTAAGGATCTTTGAAATAGGATTATAATTCTGCAACGAATTGTTCTATCAATGTAAGGATGGCATCCGGCCTTTCAGCATGTACCCAATGTCCGGCACCGGCGACTGTTGCCAGTTCGGCATAGGGAAAAAACTTTTTGATATCTGCCAAATCTTCATCAGCGACGTAATTGCTGTTGCCACCGCGAATGAACAATACCGGTCCCTGATAGACTATTTCTGATGCTATTGGCTGGAGGATGGTTTCGTAATTAGCTTTAATTACCGGCAGGTTCATTTTCCATTCAAAGCCGATACCTCCTTCTCTTCGGCTCAAATTTTTCATCAGGAATTGAAGAGNTCNCTCGTCAGGAATACGTTTTGCTAAAATGTTTTCTACCTCTTTCCTGGACCCGGCGTTCAAATCAACAGCCTCTAATGCGGCAAAGATGTCGTCATGTCCCCTTTCGTATTTTTTGGTTGCCATATCCACAGCAATCAAGCCATCGGTCACTGCCGGATACGCAAGGCTGAAACACATGGCCACCCTCGCGCCCATGGAATGCCCTATGATGACGGCAGAACCAATATGCAGGGCTTGCAGCATCTCATACACATCCGAAGCCATCAGCTCAATCGAAAAATCAGGAACATGCGCCGAACGCCCGTGATTCCTCAGATCAAAGGTGGTGACCCGCATCCGGTCACTCAACTTCCGGGCAATGGTCTGCCAATTATCAAGGGTGCCGAAAAGACCGTGCAGGATGATAACATCCGGGCCACTATCGCCGTATTGCTTGAAATTTAGTTCGATAGGTCAAATATTGATTTGGTTGCCCGACAAAGATACTAAAACAATAATTTCCGAGTAAATACGGAGACTGATTGAGGGAGAAAAAGGCATTAAGGTATTGAGAACAGGCGAGGCTTCATTGAAGACCAGGGCGTTTTGATCATTAAAATAAACCCATGGCTTTCTCAGAGGCGCTGATGTTTGGTTTTTAATTTATACAGGGACAGATAAGACAGGAGGGCGATTTTGCGCTTATTGTTTTTGAATATTGCAATTAAATCAATTCTATCTGCAAGTCAAATTTCTTTGGTCCTTAGGGATAATCCAAAGAGGATTCAGTAACAAAAGTCCGGAAAACACACACTCCCATACTTTATGATTGCCCTAAGGTAATTGAATAAAAATATTTATTTGTCGTATGGTGTAAAAGGCAGGAAATCCAGCTCAGCCCATCCCGGCCACTCTCTCCTCCAATCAAATCACACAAGAATCCTTCATTACCAGCTTAATCTATGACGCCCTTATTACTGATCCTGATTAAGGTAAATGTTTAAAACCATCCTAGGAAACACAGGACCAACAAAAAGATAGGATCAGAGTAGCCTGTTCAAAAGTCGACGACTCAGTGTCATAACAGTAAAACACGGTCTATTTGCAGGATTTGGAACCGAGTTGAAGAAATTATACCAAGATGATTTATATAATAGTCCATAAATTTTTGGTATTAACATCCTGAGACAGAAACATTTCAGATAATTAATCTGCTTTTTTATCGAGATTTCACTAAATTTGTAAACACAAATCGTAGCATGTGGATAGGGGTTTTATCACCCATAGGCATCACTAGTTTGGCAGGCTTCATAAAAGGAAGAGCGGCTCCGGCTCGTAGGAAGACAAGAAAGTATGTAACCTGCAAGGATTGGATAACGAACGAATTGTAAGACCGGAAAACTAATGATTAGTAACAAGTTGTCTTTTGAGGTCATTGATTTGGCATAAATCATTCAAAATTCACCACTATGAAAAACATACTTTTAAGTGTACTTCTAATATGGTCGGCAACAGAAGTCTATTCCCAGNNTCTTTCTGTTGATGCGGTCAACCCGGATCTTTTAAACCAGACTGTTTGTGAAGGGGAGTCTATAATTCCTATCATAATTAATATCACCGGCTCCTTCAATGTGGATGGCTTATCAGGAACAGGGTTGCAAACGTCATTTTCTCAAAATAACAGCCAGTTGACTATTTTTGGAACACCAACCGTTGACTTGATTAATTATACGGTTTCTTGTTCCTGGATTGGCTTTACCGGGCCTTCAGGCACATCGGTAAGCGGGACTATCACCCGGGTACCTCTACCCACGGTCGACCAACCCTCCAACATCTTTGAGTGTGGNGGCGCACAAGTAACGGTTATTTTCAGCGGAAGTAATGCCACTTCGTATTCCTGGACCAATTCCAATACCAGTATAGGGCTTGGCTCCTCCGGCAGTGGCAATATCAACTTCGTGGCGTCAAATGTAAACGGTACACAGACAGCCACCATCACCGTCACCCCATCCAATACCAGCTGCTCCGGCAGTCCAAAAACATTTACCATCACCATCTATCCAAGTCCAGACATCAGTGGTAATAATTGGGTGTGTGAAGGGAATCAAGAACAACTTACAGGTAGTGGTATGCCAGCCCAAAGTAATCCCTGGACCTCATCAAATCCTGATGTCGCAACGGTGGACAATAATGGACTCGTCACGGGAAATGTTCCNGGCGCGGTTATCATTACCTATACTGCGCTCAACGGCTGTTTTGACCAGATCGGCTTTACTGTTTACCCAAAGGCCTATGCCGGTATCGATCAGAATATACTTTGCTGGCACCTAGAATACGCCTATATGGCAGCATCAGGCACAGGACAATGGGAACTTCTAACTACTGATCCGCCGGGTCTGAACTTAAATATTATTGATCCGAATGATCCCAATACAGGGGTTAACAACTTTTCCGGCCCCGGGACCTATATATTAAGATGGACCAATGAATTCGGGTGTTTTGACGAGGCTATCATCACGGCACAGGATATCTGCCCTTGTGAAAACCCGCCGGAAATAATATTAAGCATTGATGAAAAGAGTGTTTGCGTANNACAAGCCATAACGGTAGACAGCAATATCTTNTTAAATGCCAGTACCCTTTCTTTCTTTCACAACGGAAGCGGAACGCTGGAACATCTTGTCTTTCCCGGCAATTCATTCATGTTTACTTACACACCCACCCCTTCAGATTTTGGTAAAACCATTCAAATCACCATCGTGACAGACGACAATGATGGAAGCGGTCCCTGTGAGCCTGCGACTGCCATTTTTCTGCACATTGACGGAAATCCCGAAGTCGGACCTGATATACAGGTTGACTGCGCTTCCCGNGACAGTGCCATCATCAGTGCCACGAGTGGAGAAGGTCTTTGGATTCTTATCGATACCGATCCACCAGGCATGACACTTGACATAGTCGACCCCTCAAATGTCAAGACTACCATAAAGAACTTCTCCGGCACCGGATATTATACTCTTATCAGACAGTTAACCTCAGGGTGTAGTGATACCCTCACAGTCGAGGCAAAGAATGATTGTGACTGTACGGCTCAGCCCGATCTGAATCTCAGTGCAACATCATTCACCACTTGTGACCTGAAAACCATCTCCGTCCCCAACAACACATATTTCAATGCGACTACGGTACTTGTCAGCCACAATGGAAGTGGTAATGCCTCGGTTACTCACACTTCTTCAAATACATTTACCTTCAGTTATACTCCGACACAAGCTGATACCGGCAAAACCATCACCCTGACCCTATATACTGATGACCCGGACATGAATGGCCCATGCTATGCGGATACCATGAAATTTGTGCTACAATATCATCTCATTCCTCATGTTTCTTCCGATGTGGCGGAGGTCTGTACAAAATCCGGAGGAGTTATCCTATCTGCTTCCGGTTCGGGCAACTGGAATCTGGTTTCAACAACGCCAGCAGGTCTAACTGTCAGTATATCTGAGCCTACATCAGCAAATACGCTGGTGACATCCTTTTCCGGACCGGGAAGTTATATCCTTCGTTGGACAACATCGGAGGGTTGTGCCAATGACCTGGCAATCACAGCAGTCGATTGCCCATGCGCACCAGACATTGTTCTGTCAACGGAAGGGGCATATTGCGGACAGAACAATGGCCTGATCCATGTCAAGGTGAGTAATGCTACCTATCCATATAGCTGTTCATTGTCAGGGGCAAAGAACAAGACCATCGACCATGTCAGTACCGATACAGTAATTTTCGATCATTTAGGCCCTGGAACATATAAGGTTTCAGTCATCGACGCTGCCGGATGCCAATCCTCCTCAGTCATACAGGTCCACGATGCCGGTAATACCTTAAGTCTTATCCTTGGGTCAGTGAAGCATTCATTTTGTGGAGATCACAACGGTAGTTTCAGCGCTTATGTTACAGGAGGGCGACCGCCGTATACCTTCACAGTCAATGGCAGCATGGTCTCTTATCCGGTTTCAATGGACAATTTGAGTGCTGGCAGTTATATGTTGAGTGTCGTTGATAATGCCGGTTGTACCAAAGATACTACGATAACCCTTCTGGAGAGTAATCCGTTTACGGCTACTCTGACAGATTCGGGCTTTGATTGCAATAGTGCCACGGGCATCATTTCAGTTACAGCCGAAGGAGGAAGGCCTCCATATGCCTATGCCCTGAACCATGGAGTATATGGAGAAAATCCAGTCTTTACAGGTTTAACACCGGATGTATACACCATCTCAGTGGTAGATGTGGATCTCTGTTATACTGAGTTGACAATTACGCCTTTTATCAAGGCGGACTTTTCAGCAGTCGATGATTACCTGCAATGGCATTTCCAGTACAATCCGCTGATTATTGATGTCATATCTAACGATAGTATAACCAATCCGGCAGATTATTCAGTCAGGCCAATATCAGAAATCATTACAGATGATGATGGGAATGAGATAGGCAAGCTGTTTAACCGTGAGGCGGGTGACCAGCGAATGGAATTTTATTTTGATGGANNGCGGCAAAATCTTTACCCGGAATTGATAAAGATGCCATACCTGTTGTGTGAGACGGATTGCCCGGTCAAATGCGATACAGGAATTATATATCTATTGCAGAAGGTTCCTTGTACGGACGACAACGGTGGTTTTGTCAATACCATAACTCCGAATGGCGATGGCAGGAATGATGTGTTGATAATACCGAATTTTCCCAAGTGCAATGTTACACGAATGGCAATCAGAATATTCAATCGCTGGGGTAATGCTGTATATGAAAACTCAGAATACGGCAATGAATGGGATGGNAAAAATAATGACGGTTCGCCACTTCCGGAAGGGACCTATTATTATGTATTGTCTTTGAAAACCAACGATGGCAAGGATTATGTGATCAAGAATTTCGTTGAAATATTAAGATAAAGGGAAGGAAAAGCTAGTATTGTCAAGCGGTGTGTTAAACTTAACCCGTATTGTGGTGGGCATGGGGTGGATGTGGTAGATATAATTCCTCATTGTTATTGTGTGCTTAGAAATCCTTTAAATTCATTGCACTTCGCTGCATATTCCTATTTTTGTGGCAATAATCGTAATAAATGGGTCAAAGAATATTTCCTGCTGAATGGGCGCGTCAAAGTGGCGTGGCATTTACCTTCCCTCATGCCAACAGTGATTGGGGGCCATATCTGGAAATAGTAATCCCGACATTTGTTGAGATCATCACGCTGGTCTCCCGGTATGAAAAAGTCCTTGTTGTATGCCAGGATGCCGAGTTGGTCAGCACCCTGTTGAAAGATGCGGTTCAAGAGAATCTTATACTTGTCGAACTTCCCTCCAATGATACCTGGGCCAGGGATCACAGTGCGATTACCATCCTGGAGGAGGGGCATCCTTCCTTGCTTGACTTCATCTTTAATGGCTGGGGTCTGAAGTTTCCGGCCAATCACGACAACCTCATTACCAAAAGATTGCAGGCCAAAGGAATATTTGGCGACCTGGCAGTGCATACCTATGGACTGGCCATCGAAGGCGGAGCTTTGGAGAGCGATGGGACAGGCACTCTCCTGACCACCTCAGAATGTCTCCTAAGCCCTAACCGGAATCCTCATCTGAACCGTGAGATGACAGAAAATACCCTGAGGGAAATTCTTGGTGTCAATAGATTCTTATGGCTCGACCATGGTTATCTGGCCGGTGATGATACCGACTCACATATCGACACGCTCGCCAGATTCTGTTCAGAAGATACCATTGTCTATGTGTCGTGTGATGATAAGGAAGATGAACACTATGAGTCATTGAAGGCTATGGAGTGCCAGCTGAAGACATTTGCCCGTTCCGATGGCAGCCCTTATAACCTCGTTCCATTGCCTATGGCCCCTGCCCGTTTTCATCCGGAAGGGTACAGGCTTCCTGCGACCTATGCCAACTTCCTGATCATCAATGGTGCCGTACTTTTACCAGTATATGGCGATCCGAAACAGGACGACATGGCGGTAAGAGTAATACAAAAATGTTTCCCGAACAGGAAAATTCATCCGGTGGATTGTAATTCACTGATCCTGCAACATGGTTCACTGCATTGCATTACCATGCAATTTCCGGAAGGCGTCCTTTAACTACCTTAATGGTGATACCTTGACAGGAAATTTTCCTTTTCAATGCAATAGATAATGTTGACGGCAGCTTTTTCGCCGAAATATTCAATTTCCTTTTCGCCGACCTTGACGGCCCCAAGTCTTTCGATGGCAATCCGGGATCGCTTATTGACCGCACCGACATGGAAAAACACTTTTGATACGAATCTGAAGATATAGTCCATCATCAGGATCTTAACGGCAGGATTATAACCCTTCCCCCAATATTCGGGGTCATAGAAGGTATAACCAATCATGATGGACTCATCATCCGGATCATGACCATAAAATCGTGTGCTACCTATGGTTTTGCCATCGGATTTATTGACAATTCTGTATGCTCCACCGCTTTCCATGGCTCCCTGGAAGAAAGTCAGAAAGACATCTCGTTTCCATCGATCTTTGTTGGGATGTTGCTCCCACACCTTCGGATTGGAGGCTACCAGATAGAGCAATTCGAAATCGCCTACCTGTAGGGGTACAAGGCCGACAAAGTCATTTTCCAGAGGTTGTTGCAAATCTATGCTCATGACCGGTTCAGGTTTTGTCGGGTGTTATCCATTTTTCTACTTGTGGCGNCCTGTAATTTTCCATTTTGCTTAAAAGTTCCTCGATTTCATCACCGACAATCATCATCGAGCGATAGATATCCTTGAGAATCATTTCAGCTGCCATGCGTTCGACCAGCGCGATGGNTTCATCATAGTAGTGGCCGGTATTCAGGATGCCGATTGGTTNTTGATGCAGACCCAACTGCGCCCAGGTAAGCGTCTCGAACAATTCGTCCATGGTGCCAAAGCCGCCCGGCAGGACCAGGAAGCCGTCAGACATGGCGTACATCTTCAACTTCCTTTCGTGCATCGAGTCAACGACGACCAATTCGGTAAGACCATCATGTGCAATCTCACGACTGAGAAAATGAGGAAGGATGCCGGTGACTCTGCCTCNCCGGGCAANGGCACCATCGGCTACAGCACCCATGATACCTATTTTGGCGCCCCCATACACTACGCCTATGCCCCTCCCGGCAAGCAGGGAGCCGACCTTTCGGGCTATCAGGGTGAATTCAGGGTTGGCACCGCTGTTGGCACCACAGAAAACGGTTATGTTTTTCAAATGCATATTTTGAAAGTTATTAAGGGTATTGAATCCTTCGGTCTATCTATGTCATTGGCAGTCCTCAACATCCGACAAGGCCTTGTGTGTTATATCTTTTGTGTAAATGAATATTCAGAAGGCAATGAATAAAACCCGATTCAAAAATAACAATCATCGGTAAACAGAGATAAATTAATTTTCAGATTTAACTGAATGTCCTAAAAGGAAGGTAATACCATCTTCAAGCATTCAGAATAGAAGGATAACAAAGCCAAAAGAGTGTGCAGCCGCGCCGATCTGACGATGGTCTGACTAAGCCCACTTTTATTACATATCGGAGGCCGAAACAACCCCGGGTAAAAAGAAGTATTTCCGGCAAATTGAATATCAACAGGGAGTTTTCTGAAAACACTGTTCTATTTGGTTTTCATCCGAAAGCGGCCCAATCAGTATCATACTAAAAGTACGATTTCAATTTTATTTTTAATCAAATATAAATCATCCTGTCACCATTGAACTATCCGTAAATTCAAGGAATCATAGAAAAGGGAAGTTTACATCCTCTCATCTGTTCTGCTGTGCCGATTGAAGGATGCGGCCTGCGAAAGTTCGTGCATTTGACACTTTAACCTATTTCTACCACAAGGTTGTTTTAAGAAAGCTTTTCAGGAATGCTTTTGTGTTTACATTTCATTCATTCGCAATATGTAATTGACATAAATTTGTATCTTTAACCAGCCAAAGGCTAATATTGGAAACAACAATTAATGAGCAACAGTGTCAAATCCTGTTTATTTTGAAGAACATCTTCCTAAGACAGAAATGCTGGAAGTAAAGAAAAAGCATGCCAATCTGTCGATAGGAATCATCCGGGAACAGATGGAAATGGAAAATCGTGTCGCTCTGGTTCCGGCATCGGTGGCTTATTTGGTTGGTAATAACCATAAGATCGTCGTTGAAACCGGTGCGGGCATGCGTTCCAATTTCTCCGATCATGAATATTCGGAGGCAGGTGCAGAGATTGTACAAAGTACAAAAGAGGCATTCAAATGCGATGTCATCCTAAAAGTCGCACCGCCAACCCATGAAGAGTTGGACAACTTTCGTCCGGGTCAGATTCTGATATCACCATTGCAAATACCGCTTATCAACAGTGATTACATCAACAAACTGCGTCAAAAGCGGGTCATTGCCCTGGCCATGGAATATATGATGGATGATGACGGTTCGTTCCCACTTGTACGGATCATGAGTGAGCTAGCCGGCATCAGCGCCATCCTGACCGCTGCCAATCTCCTCACCACGACATCCGGAGGGACAGGCGTCCTTCTNGGGGGCATTTCCGGTGTGCCTCCTGCCAAGGTAGTTATCCTTGGTGGCGGTGTCGTAGCGGAGTATGCGGTGCGCACGGCATTGGGACTAGGCGCTTCGGTCTGTGTATTTGACAACAATATCTACAAATTGATGCGCATACAAGCCCGGGTAGGGCAGCGTCTTTTCACCTCTTCCATCAACCCCACCTATCTTGGCCAGGCCCTTTCCGATGCCGATGTGGCTATTGGGGCAGTACACAGCAAGGCAGGTCGGACACAATTGATCGTGTCAGAAGAGATGGTCGCCCGAATGAAGCCGGGCAGTGTCATCATTGATGTTAGTATTGATCAGGGCGGCTGCTTTGAAACATCCGAAGTGACGTCACTCGATCGTCCGACTTTTGAAAAACATGGCGTTATACACTATTGTGTACCCAACATCGCCTCCAACGTACCCCGTACTGCATCCGTAGCCATCAGCAATATGATCACGCCGATCCTTGCCAAGGCCGGAAGTGCGGGAAGCATCGAGAATGTACTGTTTAGCCATATCAATTTGCGCAATGGCGTCTATACCTATAAAGGCTGTCTCACCAACAAATATCTTTCCGACCGATTTGCCATCAAGTACACGGACCTGGACCTGTTGATGACCTCGACCTTCTGATGACCAACGAATCTTGAGGGGGATGAAAAGGAGTTTTTGGAAAACAGAAGTAGGTAGGAAAATAATAGACGGCAGTCCCGCCACAACAAGACTTGAGGGAAACCGAATTAAATCAACTGCACAAATACGCCTGAAATGATGTCCCGCTTTGAGGAAAAGGCTCTAAAATCACGTGTACAGCGCTATTAATCTTCTACCTACTTCACACCCGAACATTTCCTGTTCCACATTGCTCTGTATCATTCGCCGGATCATCATCCAACTACCTGCATCTTGGCAAATTTGAGCATGATACGCTTATCTGAATCATCACCCGTATCAAACTGGATGATGGCCACCTTGTTGTCTGACGTGCCATCGATGGCTTTGATGGTGCCTTGTCCGAAACGAGGATGTACCACGGTAACGCCAACCTGAAAGGCGCTGACAGGGCTGGGCGCAATGTCATGTATAGCCACATTGGCCTTTACGGGTTGTTNTTTAGTAAAAATGCCGGATACAGATGCGCGTGGCGCGCGATCCTCTACGAGATTTCTCGCCTGGTGAACCGGTGTGACCAGATTATCTTCACCCACTTCATCCAGAAAGCGACTCGGCTCATTGTATGCAAGTTTTCCGTATTGGTAGCGGCTGGTGGCATAGGATAATGTCAGCAATTTCCTTGCCCGGGTGATGGCGACATAGAACAGACGTCGTTCTTCGTCGATTTCAGATTCGGATTTCAGAGACAGGAAGGAGGGGAAGAGATTTTCCTCCAGCCCGACAACAAACACACTGTCGAATTCCAGGCCTTTGGCGGAGTGTACCGACATGAGATTGACATGGTCGCCATTGTCCGATTCCTGATCGAAATCAGTAATCAGGGATATGTTTTGTAGATAGTCCACGAGACCGCGGCCTTTTTCAATCACCAAATCACCATTTTCATCGAGGACTTCCTCATCATTTTCCACATATTCCTTGATACCATCGAGGAGTGAGGTGATGTTTTCGAGGCGCCCCTTTCCTTCCGGAGTAGTATCTGCCTTGAGGACCACGGAAAGTCCGGATTTCTGATATATGTGGTTGGCCGCCTTATCCGCATCATTGTTCATAGCAAATTGATGCAGGCCTGTAATCATTTTCCTGAATTCATTGAAGACAGTTTGGGCTTTGGCCGGTAAGGGCTGATCGTCGATGGCTTCCCAGAATGACAAGCCTTNTTCTGCGGCATAGGCAAACAACTTTTCGATCGAAGTATCACCCAATCCTCGTTTCGGATAGTTGATGATTCGACGGAATGCTTCTTCATCCCGATGATTAACCACCAACCTGAAATAAGCCAGAACGTCTTTGATTTCCTTGCGTTGGTAGAATGAAAGGCCCCCATAGACACGGTAAGGAATATTGGCTCGTCGCAACTGTTCTTCGACGATTCTGCTCTGTGCGTTGGTACGGTATAGGACGGCGATTTCACTGTTGGTGATGTGATTGCGATTTTTATGTTCGAAGATGGCATCAACCACCTTTCTGCTTTCCTCTACATCCGACAGGCGACGGATCAGGTCGATTCTCCTGGAATCCGATTGTGAAGTCCAGATTTCCTTCTTGATCTGTCTTCTGTTGTGGGTGATGACATTATTGGCCGCGTTGACGATGAATTTTCCGGAGCGATAGTTCTGCTCTAGTTTAAAGGTCCTCAGCCCCTTAAAATCATTGTTGAAATCCAGAATGTTGTCTATGGTTGCACCCCGAAAGGCATAGATACTCTGAGCATCGTCGCCGACAATACACAGGTTTTCTTTGCTCCCGGGATATTTTACGAGCTTTTTAAGTATGGCATATTGTAGGAAGTTGGTGTCCTGAAACTCGTCGACAAGCAAGTATTGAAATCTTTCTCGGTATTTCTCCAGGACATTCTCCGGATTGCGATGGAAAAGAACAAAGGTGTTGTACAACAGGTCGTCGAAATCCATCGAACCCGCTTCTTTGCACCTTCTTGCGTAACGCTCGTAGATTTTTCCGATCAAAGGCACTTTATTGAGCTTGTCCTGATTCATCAACTCTTCGTTTTGAAGATAGGCAGTCGGGCTGAGGAGAGCGCTTTTGGCCGAAGAGATTCTATTGCGGATCATGTTGGCCGAATAAAGCTTGCTATCCAGGTTCATTTCGGTCACGATATGGCTGATCATCGACTTGGTATCATCTGTATCATAAATGGTAAAAGAAGCAGGAAAGCCAATCTTTTCAGCCTCGAAGCGCAGGATCTTGGCAAAGATAGAGTGAAAGGTGCCGGCCCAAACCTTTTTGGCTTCGGGGCCAACGGTCTTTTCAAGCCTTTCCTTCATCTCTCGTGCTGCCTTGTTGGTAAAGGTCAGCGTAAGGATGTTTTGTGGTTTGATCCCTTGCTCTATCATATAAGCGATGCGATAGGTAAGGACACGGGTCTTGCCGGAACCGGGTCCTGCAATCACCATGACCGGGCCATCGATGGTCGTGACAGCTTTGTATTGAACTTCATTGAGTTCATCTAGAAATGAAATGGAAGCCATAATTTATTTCTGATTGTTTAACTCATCCCAAAACTCCACCGCTCTTCGGGTGTGTGGTATGCAGATGGAGCCGCCCACGATGATGGCGACTGAGAAAGACTTCAAACACCTCTTCTGTCGTCAGGCCTTCCTCATGACAGCGCTGGAGATGGTATTTGATGCAATCATCGCACCGCAATACCATGGATGCCACCAGGCCCAGCATTTCCTTGGTCCTGACATCAAGGGCTTCTGCCTGGTAGGTCTGATTGTCAAGGCTCCAGAATCGCTTGATAACCTTATTGTCCTGGGCCATGATTCGGTCATTCATGCGTTGCCGATAGTCGTTAAACTCTTGTATGGAAGACATATGCTTTTTGGATAAATGTTTGTATAAAATATAGGGAATCAGACAGATAATCCCCGGATGATGTAAATATTTTTCATATATTAAATATCAATATGCAAAGTTAGTCAATTTGAATGAATTATCAAGACATCCTCTCCGAAAGGAAACAATAAATACCGGGGAACTATATGTCTGATATAAATGGCCGGTTATCGCAGTTATCTATAAAATTTTTAAAAGACATGAAAAGGATATCTCTTGTTCCCGGACAATATAACAACATTTATTTACTACAATGAGGCAAGATGATTTGCCCTCGAACTGATTCCGGGAAATGTGTGGCGAGGGGGATTTCGAAGTAGGTAGGAAAATAATAACCGCAAATTGCCTTATTGCTGTAATGCTGAGGGCAGCAAATCAAAAAAAGTTGAATTGAAACCAATTTCTCATAGGACAATGTCAGAAATGCCCTTCCCGGCGAACAGTTGAGTTATTACTTATCTACCCAATTCACTTTCCCGACTCACCCTATCTCTTAGTCCCTTCAGGGAAGCCTACCTTGTCGGGATGTGCATTGAGTGATGCCAATCCATATTTAAGAATCCTGTTACGTCTGCCGGTCGTATCTTCCGGTTCTACGGGATAAGAAACAACAGCCTCCAGCCAGGCAAAGGTATTGACCCGAAAATAGACGGCTGCATGCAGGTCATCCATAGGCTTGCCGGGATATTGCTCCATAAAATCCTTGTCAGCCGCCTCTTTCAGACAATATTCCACGAATGTCAGGTCACTGGTAAAGGATATCTGCACAGCGGTTTCATTCCAGATAAAATCATCAAAAGGGCCGGAATAGTTGACCACCTGTGAGGTTAGAATCAGGCTGTTGGGAAAGTGAATCAGCCGACCGCTTTTCCGGTCATTGCCCAGGTAGGTGCCGCTGACTTCTTCTAAAATCGTATCTAGGTAGCTGATTTCTATGACATCACCTCTTAGGGTGCCGATCTGAACCCTGTCACCTACCTGATATGGTTTGCGGAAAATGATAAACAGCCATGCGATGAATGAGGTGGTCGGTGCCTGTAAGGCAAAACCCAGCACCAACGAAATCAATCCGAAACTGATAGCAACCGCATACAGATTTTGAAAAAGAAAAGATACCACGACAATCAGGACGAAGACAATAGTTAGCAGCCGGGTGATCCTGATGAGATTGTGCCGCGCTCCTTCAGTCTCGGTCCTCGAGTCGATCAGTCGCTCAATAATCCTTCCGGTCAGGAAGATCGCCGAAATAAGCGAAAGACTAAGGGTGAATTTCTGGATCAATGCCAGATAATGTTCCCATTGTTTGAATATCGGCAAATTAGTTACATAATAAAGCACGAGAAAGAAGACAGAGAGCGCCGCATACCCGGAAATATAATAATTCTTTCTTGCTGTTTCCATTGTCATCATCAATACTTTTCTTGTGCCAGTGTGTTTATGTCTGCCACATCGAACATCTTCAAGGTATCATCATGGTTGAGGCTTGCCGCTACCATTGCCTTAGCTACGATGCTGATATGGGAGGGTCCGTATTTTTGGGGCATACCCAGTCGACGCATGCCCTTCATGAGGCTTACCACCCACCGCTCCATCAACCTGTCAGAACCCGGGCGCTCAAGCATCCCCGGTCGGAATATATAAGTGTGGTCAAAGTCCAAGTGTATGATGGCTTCTTCCAGTGCGCNCTTCATCCGGGAATAGAACAACGCTGAATTTTTATCGGATCCCATGGAGGACATCAGCGTAAAAACGGGTACATTGGCCTTTCTTGCCATTCGAGCGAAGGCCAGCTGATAATCGTGATCAACCCGCCATTGCGCCTTCTTGCTTCCTGCGGCTTTTCGGGTTGTGCCAAGGCATGAGAATGCCAGATCGCCCGAAATACTTACATCTTCCAATTGTTCGAAATCTACAATCTGTTGATTGAGCCTGGGATGGTCGACCGATATCGCTCTTCTGGTCAATGCCGTCACGGAAGTTATCCTGTCGGAAGCCAGCAACTCCTGCAACAGATATGCCCCTGTTGCTCCTGTACCACCAATAACGATTGCCTTCATCTCTGTCTTTGACTGTAAAAATAGGATAAAATTAGCAAACCGATTCTTTACCATGGAGTCCGGGTATATCACAACAGGAAAAACAAGAATTAGAAAGCAAACCGCCCAAGGCTTCGGTCTGATTCAAATGGGTTCATAAAGCTATAATCTGATTAAATGGCAGGAAAATACTTTATGTAAATATGCAAGAGCAATTTATGTACATTTGTAATAAATTGAAACTTTGTGCTTTTGTTCCTCCATCACCAATACCCTAACCCCGGCCTCTTGTTCCTCAGAATAAAATATTCAACATTTAAAACCTCGTCAGTATGAAAATATTTATTTTTTATATCCCGGTCTTGTTGTTTTCTTTTAGTGCAAGCGCNCAATTGGGCAGCCCAACCGTTATTGATAGCCACTTCTCTGCCCAGATCAGAAACATCATTGCCGTTGATATTGATCATGACGACCTGAAGGATATTGTGGTTTCATACCATGCCGATTCAATTAAATGGTATAGGAATCTGGGAGAGAACACCTTTTCTGTTCCTTTATTCCTGACATCAACGATAGCAAAACCATTTTATATGGATGCGGGAGATGTGGATGGCGATTCAACAATGGACCTGGTAGTTGCCAATAACAACAAAAATCATTCACAGGTAGTATTGATTAACAACAATGGTTTAACCCCAACCGTCATAGATACAGAATTAGAGGTTGCAACAATCAGAGCCTGTTTTGCGGATTTTGATAATGATGGAGACCTGGATATTGTAGCCAACAGCGACTTAATGATCACACTTTATCTCAACAACGGTTCAGGTGTTTTTGGCAATAGAATCGTATTGCTCGATGGGGCTGAATTTTATAATATGACCGTTGCCGATTTTAACGGAGACAACTTTCCTGACATTGGTTTGTGTTCATCGGATGGTTCACAAGTGTTTCTAAACAACACTATGGGTGGTTTATCAAGTCCTAACACATTGGATATTAATCTTTGTTTATTTGTTACCCATACCGACATTGACAATGATGGGCAAATGGATATTATTTTTCCGGGTAGTTCCTCTAACCAATATAATGTTTATAGAAATACAGGAGGAGGAACATTTGCTTTAAATCAATCTGTAACCTTCAATGTGGCAAACATCCAGAATCCTCCATTTGCCATAGCAAACATGGATGATGATGCTTTTCCGGATGCTGTATATTCGAGTATTAATGATAAAAGGGCTTTGTTTTGGCAGGCAAACGACGGAACCGGCACTTTCCAAAACCAACAACTGATTAACAACGACGAGGTGTTTGATGCTATTTACCTGGCAGATATGGACAATGACGGAGATAATGACATCCTTTGGTATGGGTTTAATTTTGATCTTAGTCTGAAAAAATTAGGCATTATCGAGAACACCACCAACACGATGGATATTAATGATAACTTAAATACGNNAACAATAAAAATTTACCCCAACCCGGGGTCAACAGTATTAAATATTGAGTTTCAGGATGAAATTTCCACGGTAGAACTATATTCAATGAATGGAGTTAAAATCGCAACATATAACTCCGCTCAATTTGATATTTCCAATTTGGCAAATGGTATCTACATATTGAAGCCAACAACCATTAANGGCGCAACATTCTCAGCAAAATTTATAAAAAATAGATAAAACGAACCAGGAACAAGCTATTGCCATAATCGGGGCTGAAGTGCATCGGTTAGAAGTTTTTACTATTTTTGAGTATCCGTTCTTCGGGTGGAGGTTTGTGTTAAAATCAGCCTCATCGCTAAGCAGAGAACCGTTCGTTGCATCTCAGCGGACGAAAACTCAACCCGGAAGCTTGTGGTTGATCAATAGACTAAATGGACGAACAATGAAAGAAATATTATTAAAACACGACAAATCCATTGCACTCGTTTTTTTNGTATTGACTTTGGTATTTATCGTAACAGCAATGACAAACGAACCCTTTCTAAACTGGGTTTTCGAGCGACACCAAAATCAAATGAGCTGGTTTATTCGTCCTGTCTTTTTGATACCATTTTGNTTNTTTGCTTACAAACGAAGTTGGACAGGAGTTTCAGCAACTTTGTTTTGTCTTTTTACAAGCATGTTTTGGTTCAGCAAACCCGAAACGGTAAGCGAGCAGGTAAGTATGTTTTTACAATTTGANAAAAGTTGGCTCAGCTTTCAATGGGATTTTAAGAAAATACTGTTGGCATTGACCGTTCCTGTTTCGTTTTTCGCTCTTGGGCTTGCCTTTTGGAAGCGTAGCCTTTTAATGGGACTTGGCGTAGTGGTACTTATGGCAACAGGAAAAATTGTATGGAGCATTTACAATGCCGGACAAGCCGGAAAATCAATTCTTCTCCCCGCAATAACAGGACTTGTTCTTTGCATAATACTGATTTACTATGGATTTAGACGACTTGAAAAGAATAATAAACTTTACCACGAACAAATAGACAAGTAAATACAAAAACGACAGATGCAGAAATACGCAGTAAACCAACAATTGATTGAGACGCTTTTAGCTTGGGTAAATTCAGGAGAAATAGCAATTCCGGAAATTCAAAGACCTTTCGTTTGGGACAGTTCAAAAGTTCGTGACTTAATGGACAGTTTATATCAAGGTTATCCTGTCGGTTATGTTATCGCCTGGAGAAATCCAAACGTGCGGCTAATTGGGTATTCACGAAATGCAAGGGAGCGGGATGACAACTCAGGTGGTTGATGATGCCAATCCGATTATTGCCAGGCTAAACAAACCCAAAGTTTATACTCAAAAAAGAATTGGAAATCTGACAATGGCAATGCAACAAATCAGTACTTTCCAAGCTTTATCAGCAGGAAGCAGCAGAAACCGGAATATTTGCCATTCCAATGAAATATTTGGGTTATATCCGGGCAGGCGGTGTGTTTACGGCCGCTTTTGCCGATTTTGGGGAGAAACAGCCAATCTGTGTGCAAGGACGTATTAGACTTTTGCCTTGTTCCCTTACCCGACTTGTCGGTTAATTGTTGTTGGTTTTCTCCTGAAAACAAGGATGACGAAATAAGCAATATACGGAATAACGAGGTACAGGATGGTAGGATTTATCATGTTCTTCAAAAATCAATTTGTTGTTCTGATAGCATTTTTAACATTGCGAATAATAAAAGAAATGACTGAGGAGGCAGTTGGAATGATGGTTTGTTGTTTTAATTTTGTAATACTGAGAAGATGAATAAGCTAATCATTCTTTCTGACTTATGGGGGCAAAATAAACCAAAATGGATTTTGCAATACATAGCCATCTTGGAAAAGTTTTTTCAAATACGCTATTACGACTGCTGTGTGTTAGGAGATATTTGCCAAAATGAATTATCGGAAGAAAATCTACACAGGCAATTTGTAAATGGGGGTATTGATGTTGCCGTCAGGAACCTTCTTCTCAATGAAAGTGATGCGTTGATCATTTTGGGATTTAGTATAGGTGGCACTATTGCCTGGAAGGCGTGTCTTTCAGGCCTGAAAGCCCAATATTTATTTGCCGTATCCTCAACAAGACTGAGGCACGAAACCGAAAGGCCATCCATGAAAATCGAACTATTGTATGGCAACAATGACTATTTCAAGCCTGACATACATTGGTTTGGGCAAATGAAAATCGAACAAAGCTATTATGACAACGAAGGACACGACTGTTATTTTAANAAGGAAATAGCCGTCGATATCTGCAAACGGATTATTGAAATCACAGCACCCCAACCACCAACGACCAGGGTTTAAACACCCACAGCCCCCATAGCGACCTTTTCTCCCCATCTTATAGCCCCCATTCCATAGTTGATAAGGCAATTTTGGCAGCAATCGGTATTGTCCTTTGTCTTTATCAGTAGAGAAGACGGAATTAGTGAAGATTTTTAGTGGATGACCATGGAATTGAGACAAACCGCATCCCGAAATACTTCATGGCATCCATGCCCCGCTACTACTTGGTGCAATAATGCCCTTTCTTGTATGTCCCGCCAATCTATTTTTAGATGAACGAGTAAGGACAAAAATTATATATATTTACAAGAGGTTAGGCCGGTGTGGTTCAAATGCCCGCCTTTGACAGACATAAACAACTTGTGGCAAGCTACCAAACCCTGCGCATATGAAAAGAAAAGTGATACTTTATATTGCAATGAGCCTTGATGGATATATCGCCAAACAAGACGACAATATTGANTTTTTATCCATCGTTGAGTCACCGGGTGAGGACTATGGCTATGCCGAATTTCTGAATAATATAGACACAATCATTTGGGGAAGAAGAACCTTTGACAAGGTTTTATCCTTCGGCAACGGTGTTCCTCATAAAGACAANAAAGTATATGTTATTTCTAAAACAAAGACCGGTAAAGAAGAACACGCTGAGTATTCAAACAATGTGGTTGATTTAATAAACCGACTGAAAACAATTGATGGCAAAGACATCTATTGCGATGGCGGGGCGGAAATCGTTTTCCTGCTATTAAAAAATAAACTAATCGACAGAATCATTGTGAGCGTAATTCCTCACCTGCTGGGCGATGGCATTCGACTGTTTAAAGAAGGCAACATGGAACAGGCATTAAAATTCAAAAGAAGTATTAGCTATCCTTCCGGGCTGGTTCAGCTTTGGTATGATGTTAATCTTAAAAGTGACGAGCATGAAGCATAAAATACCCGGGAAAACTCTCGCCAATTTTTAAAAAATATTTCGGACTTTTGTCCTGTAAAATATTAATTGCATGTTGGAAACTAACATAAAGATAGATTTAAGTGCGCTGAACGACCAACAAAAGCATGCTGTTATTAGCGAAGATAAAAGGCTGTTGGTCCTTGCCGGGGCAGGCTCGGGAAAAACAAAAACACTTTTGCAAAAACTTATTTATCTGATTGAAGAAAAAGGTGCAAGCCCATCAAGTATTCTCGCTATTACATTTACCAAAAACGCAACAAACGAAATGCTCGACCGCCTTATCATCGCAGCAGATGAAAGCGGGGCTTACGAAAAACAACTGTTTGACAAACGAAAAAGTATTGCAGAAAAAGACAGAGAAAGATATTATCAACAGAANAAATATAAATGGATTGACGGGTTGACAGTCAAAACCTTTCATGGCTTTTGCTACAATATCTTACGGAATTATGGGGTAAATGAATTTGACAACAAGTTCAAAATCATTGGCGATGCAAAGCGGGACGATGAAGACGAACTTGCAAAACACGTGGCACCGGAAACAGTATTTGAAGTTTTTCACAAACTACTGATTGAAGCATGTGAAGACACGGAGTATTTGCTCAATCTAAAACGATATATTCTCGATTACATCATTGATAAAATTCATTTAAAGCAAATTGACCCCAATTACTTACCGAAAGACGGTAAATATTATACTACCCTTGACAACACAAAAGTTCGTTCAAAATCCGAACAATTTATTGCCGATTGGTTGTATCGTCACAGCATTAAATACGAATATGAACCATTATTAAACGTAAAAGACTTTGCATTTACACCGGACTTTTACATCCCCGAAGCCAATCTGTACATTGAACATATCAGCGATAAAAGTTTTTCTATGAAAAACAAAGAAGAACAAATCCAGAAAGGGAATTTGCTTCTTGTCAAAACCTTTGAGGCGATGACCAAAGACTCTGCATTGTTCAACCATACGCTTGATAAGATTGTNAAAAATCGACTGCCTTCCGACTATCACAAAACAGTTTCTATTAATTTCAAAGAAGAATTTAACGGGTATCATGAAGATGTAAAGGATTTTGTCCGGCAAATAATGCGTATCACGGATATGATAAAGGTCGAAAATATCGATATGGATTCGGTTTTGGACAATGCACGAAACGACCAGCACGAGCGTGTTCGCAATTTTTACGAATTAGCCATCCCTGTCGTAAGAAAATACCTGCATTATTGTACCGACAAGTCCTATCTCGACTTCAATGATTTGATTTCAAGAAGTACTTCCCTGTTTCAAAATCACAGCGACATTGCCAACAAATACAAGAGCAAGTATCAATACATTTTGGTTGACGAGTTTCAAGACGTAAATAATCTACAGGTTGAACTTATAAAACTATTGCTTACTGACGACACGCAACTGTTTTGTGTTGGGGACGATTGGCAAAGTATTTACGGATTCAGAGGCTCTAATGTGAGTTATATTGTAGAGTTTGAAAATCATTTTACGGATGCAAAGACAATCAAACTCAATTTGAATTATCGAAGCACACAAAATATTGTTGGCGCAAGCAACGAAGTGATCAGGCACAATAAATTTAAGGTTGAAAAAGATGTGCAGGCCTCTAAAATGTCAGAACATAAAATCGTCGTTTTTGCGGGTAATACAGAAGAAGAAAACATTCAATTCTGTGTTGATAAGGTCCGGGAGATTCTGAATGATGGTATAAGTAATGACGAAATTTTGTTTTTGTACAGAAGAAGCAAAATGTTTACNCCCTACTTTTATAGATTCAAAAACGAAAATATTCGCGTTCAGGGCAAGACAATCCACGCTTCTAAAGGACTTGAAGCAAAAGTGGTTTTTATCATCGGCCTGACAGAAGGAAATGGCGGCTTCCCGGACATTTGGCTTGAAGACAGAATTTTTCAGGTGATTAANAAAGCCAATCACGACCTGCTGATGGAAGAAGAAAGACGTTTGTTTTATGTAGCTATTACCAGAGCCAAAGACAAGCTTTTTCTCATTACTCANAAAGGCAACGAATCAAGTTTTCTGAAAGAAATTCCGGCGACATTTACCGTAAGAACAACCAACGCTATTAAGCAAGTAGTTGACAAGGTAATACTTTGCGACAACTGTTATAGTCAGTTGGAAATACTTCATAAGTATTGCCCCTACTGCGGACAACCGGTTGATGAGCAGCCAACCGAATAGGGAAAACCCCGACCCCTCGCCTCGAGCAAAAGAGCCAAATTTTAGGCAACGCACTGACAAAAGGAGAATGCCAAAGAATTAATTCACCCTAGCTTGGGCAAAATCTCGTGCGCAATGCTTCGTTAGAAACTTTTACTACATTTGAGCATTAGCTCTTCGGCTGGAGCTGAGGGCTGTGATCAAATCCCGGGCCGGGAGCTGTTGGACGTAAAATAAATTAAATAAGAGAGGAGATACAATGATAGGTATAATAACATACGACACGCCACATCGTAAAACACAGGATTTAGTGACAAGCCTGATCATTAATGGATATTCGGACCTTCATTTAATAGTTATTCCTTGGATTGCAAGGGAAAACTTTATTCCCCTATTCAGGCATAGGCCTTCAAAATGTGCAAATGTTAGTATTGAAGACCTTTCGGATAGATTAAAAATATCCTTTTCAAAACATGAAATACACAATCTGAACAACTTNTTGCACGGAAAAAAATTTCAACACCTGTTGATTGGCGGAGCAGGATTGTTACCGGAAGAATTGGTGGCAAATCATAAGATAATTAATTCTCATCCCGGATATTTGCCTAATGTTAAAGGATTAGATGCGTTTAAGTGGGCAATTTATCATGAGCAACCAATAGGGGTAACTACGCATTATATTTCTGAAAAGGCAGATGAAGGCCTGCTAATTGAAAGAAGAATCATCCCAATATACTATGAAGACTCTTTTCATAATGTGGCTTATAGAATTTATGAAACCGAAATAGAAATGTTGGTAAATAGTATTAAGCTGATAGATAATAATCAGGCTAAGTATGAATCATTGGCTGACAATAGATATGTGGCGAATAAAAGAATGTCACATAAGAATGAAATAATAATGATGAACAAGTTTGAACAATTGAGGCAACAATCAAACTCACATCGGGATCAATAAAAACATTACACCATACATTGGCGGTAAGGAGACAACGCCTGTTTAGATTGAAATTCAAATGAAAGAATTGAGAAAAAACGACAGCTATCAAACATTTGTATACGACTTTATAAAGTCTGACATTTTAGTTGTTTGTCCGAATTGTTCNAAAAAAGCCATCGTNAAAACCCGGGAATTTCCGGCCTTACCCATTGAACAAAGTGACATTAAAGTCATATGCCTGAGTTGTGGATACAATAAAAAACGCATAGAAAAATCAGATTCAAATACGCCCTCATCGAACACCGGCCGGCAATATGTGATTGGCGATGGCATTGACCCGTTNTTTGCTTCNCCATTATGGTTAAGGACAGACTTTGAAGGACACGTTTTATGGGCATATAACATAAAGCACCTTGACTTTCTGCGGGATCATATTGATGCAAAACTAAGAGAACGTAATGGACAGGAGCTATTTAATAAAAGCTTGGGCAGCAGACTTCCGAAATGGATGACGGCTAANAAAAACAGGGAAATCCTTCTGAAGAAAATAAAGGAACTGCAAAACAAATAGCCGGACAGTAACACTACCGCAAAGTGAGAGGACAAGCGCGTGAGGCACAGGGTGAAGACATTTTACGGACAAGACGGTTGGGCATAGGAAGTAAGGGATATTCCTTCAACCATGAATCTTCAATTAGCCCGGATGGAGCGACAAATGATTTTTCCCGACTTTATCAACGGGACACCCAAAACCCATCCCCACAAAGTACACCGACCGGAAGAATAAGAAAGGAAAAGTATTATTTTGTCATGAGGAAGACGGCCTAAATTAGTGGGTTGGCCAAAGAATTTATACAACAACGAGGGCTTGTCCTTTGATTTGTTCATCCTGTACAGACACTACACCTCAGAATAGTTGGTGTATAATTGGTCTAAGAAACGGAAGAAGCAATTTTATCTCCGGAATGGATGATGATTAAAGGAAAAGGAGTAATTTTATTTGATCATATGACTCCATTCAGCTATAAAACCAAATATGTAGCGGAAATTGTGCAGTCTGCTTAGCTACTACAAAAATTATCATGAAAAAAATTGTTCTCTTCCTTTTAGTTACAACCCTTTTGGGGCTTAATGCATCCGGTCAAAAAATCAGGGCAAGTTATTCTGATGCTGTTTTCAACGGACCATTTACCGGAAAAGTCATCGCATATTTTTCAAAGGAAAATAAATCCCCCAAAGATGGAGCTGTTGGGCTTGAGGCCTTTCCCTGCTTCTCCGTTGATGTGAAAAATATAAAACCAAACGAAGAAATTACTTTTGACGACTATGCCATTTCTTACCCATGTCCTCTGTCCGACATAGAGCGGGGCGATTACTATGTTCAGATAGTTTGGGACAGAAACCTCGGAGGCAGATCCATAGCCAATAGTCCGGGCAACTTATTCAACACCACACAAAGCGTACATATTTCCAAAAACCCAAAGGCTGTTTTTAAAATAGTTGCTGACCGGGTCGTTCCGAATCTATCCTTCCGGGAAACTGAATTTGTGAAAGAAATGAAAGCGCCATCCCGGCTTCTCAGTACGTTCCATGGAAAGCCAATGACGGTGGATGCTGCGATCATCCTTCCCAAAGAATACTACGAAAGACCGAAGGAAAAATTTCCGGTGCTATATATGGTTTCCGGGTATGGAGGTGATTATCATTATTTTTCAGGGAATTCGACCCCTGCCGGACCCCTGGATAGCATTCCCATTATTATCGTTTTTCTGGATGGCAATTGTTCATTGGGGCATTGCGTATATGCCGACAGTGACAACAATGGTCCCTGGGGAGAAGCACTGACTACTGAATTTATCCCATTGCTGGAAAAGGAATACAGGTCCAACGGGGCAAGATTCTTAACCGGTCACAGCTCGGGAGGATGGACCGTCTTATGGCTTCAGACACAATATCCGAAAATATTTGCCGGCTGTTGGTCGAGCGCCCCTGATCCGGTTGACTTCCGGAATTTTCAGAAAGTCAACCTATATGAAGACAAAAATATGTATTATGACAGAGACAGTTCGTTAAAATTGGTGGCAACCATAGCAGGTGTCATTCCCTGGGCGTCCATGAAGAATGTGTACCGGATGGAGCATGTGGTATATCGGGGTGAACAAATGCATTCCTTTGATGCTGTATTCAGTCAAAAAGGAAGTGACGGAATGCCACGAAGTATATGCAATAGTATAACGGGAGAAATCGATACTGCCGTGGTTTCACATTGGAAAAAGTATGACATCTCCCTTTATCTAAGAAGTAATTGGGACAGGATAAAAGGGGATCTGGACGGAAAGGTCCGTGTATCAATAGGTACAGGCGATAATTTCCTGCTCAACCATGCCGTCGTACTGCTGGAATCCGAGATGAAAAAATTAAATTCAAAATTCGAATTTGTTTATTACCCGGGTGACCATTTCACGGTTGGCACGCCGGAATACAGGAAAGAGGGCAATCAGTTCCTTAAGCAAAAGTATCAGGAGTGGCTTGCAAAGGAGGCATTTAAAAATTAAGAGAAATACCGGGAGAAGGGATGTCCCGATAAGTTCCACATAGTCTCAAAATATCCTGAATAGCCTTTCAGCAGTCCCGGAAAGGTCGCTATTGCACTATAAGCTACGGCGCATACCCGGCGGCATGGTTATACTGCGCATCTGATCCGGAAGGAACGGATATCCGTATTGTACAGAGCTTTTGGGTCATAATGTAATGAAGACGAAGGAAAACCCATATTGTTGAGTAGGTAGAGAAAGAGATTAAAGCGCCTGAGGATGGTTTGGATGTATGAGAAAAAGATGTAACTTTATTTGTTAGATATACGCCATATGGTGTATATACAGATGTTAGCGTTAAGTGTAACAGACAGATACTCCATAATTCAATGTGTTACAGAAGATAAAAAATGTAAATTTGTGAAATGAATCATTGGGTTGAAACAGCAATACAATTATTAACCAAAAGCCTCCATCCAATTCCGCAAGAACTGAATGAAATTGACTGGAAAAGTGGGTTGTCTGACAAAAGCGAACGATTAGCTCAACATATTTCTGCATTTACAAATTATCCAAATGGTGGCTACTTGGCTTTTGGTATCGGAAACAATGGTTCTCCAATGCCTTTGGGCAAAAATGAAATGGACACTGTAGTTCAAAAATTAGGAAACATAGCGAGAAACAATCTCGCTCAACCAGTTGGAATTGAACATGCAGTAACAGATTATAAAGGTTACCCTGTTTTATTTATTCGTATTCCTGAACATACTGATAAACCAGTACATTTAAGAGGTAGCGACATTTTCGACAGCTATAAACGTAGTGCAGGTCAAACAGTAAGATTGTCACGACATGAAGTAAAACAACTCATTGCAATTTCATCGGGTTTCGATTTTGAGGCACAAGTCGCTATGCATAATTTAGACGATGACGATGTGTTGAAATTAATGGATTATGACAGCTATTTTACTTTACAAGATAAAAGACTTCCCGACACTAAATTGAGTATTTTGCAAACGTTGGCTGGAGAAGATTTAATTAAGAAATCCACAAAAGGATGGGATATTTTAAATTTAGGAGCCATATTATTTGCGAAAGATTTAAAGAGTTTCAAAGAGCTTAAACGTAAAGCCGTTCGGGTAATTGTTTATAAAGAAACCAGCAGGATTAATGCATTAAAAGAGCAAGAAGGCGGTAGAGGTTATGCTTCGGGTTTTGAAGGGTTAGTAAATTACATTATGGACCAACTCCCGTCAAACGAAGTGATTGAAAATGCTTTACGTAANAAAGTAAAAGTATATCCCGAAAAAGCCATTCGTGAGTTTGTTGCAAATGCTTTAATTCATCAAGATTTTTTGGTTACGGGTTCTGGTGTAATGATTGAGATTTTTACAGATAGAATTGAAATAACAAATCCTGGAGTTCCTTTAGTTGACACTAACCGCTTTATAGACACTGCACCAAAATCAAGAAATGAAAGTTTAGCGTCACTTATGAGAAGATTAAATATTTGTGAAGAAAGAGGAAGTGGGATTGACAGAGCCATAGAAGCCATAGAAGTTTTTCAATTGCCTGCTCCCAAATTTATAAGAGGCGATGACTATACACGAGTAATCTTATACGCTCCTACTCCGTTAACTCGAATGAATAACGATGACAGAATACGAGCCTGTTACCAGCATACTTGTTTACACTATGTAAACAATCAACCTGTTAATAATCAATCAGTCCGAAAGCGTTTTAATATTGCAAAAAATAATGTGTCGTTTGCCTCAAAAATAATTTCCGACACTTTAGAAGCAGGATTAATCAAAGCTTCAGACCCTGACAGTGCTTCAAAGAAATTTGCATCGTATGTGCCTTTTGGACTTAATTTAATTTGTTTACAAAATCAACCCAAAGACAAAAACAAACCCAAACGGCTGATTTACAAGTACTTGCTTATTTCATTGGAAAATCCCGACACCAATGTTAGAAAGAACACCGACAGCCAAGATTAACCCGAATATACAAAAGCCCTCCAAAAACTTCCAATTTAATCAATAAGCAAGCCGAGCATTTGAATATACGGTGTACTTCAACATGCTCAGAATAACAATCAGCGACACAGTATGATGGACTGTATTTCTCTTAGGTGTATTCCTAACTTTATTGTCGGATGGAGGGCTGACTTTTGTCGGTCAAAGAAAGAAGAAAGGAATTATCTTTCCCAATGGAAAGTACGGCAGTGTCACCAAGCATGGAGGCTTCATTGTACCGCAATCCCACTCCCCGGGGTGGCTCACTTTACACCAGAATACTCATTTTACTCAAACCCAATAATATAATCCTATTTAAGTATAAAATGATCGGCATCTCCGGATAAATTACCATTATCTAAATGAAAGCCGTATATTTATCAGCAAAATTAAAACATAGGAAATCTTAAATTCGAACAAACTATACTTATGAGGGACCAAATTATTACACTTGCAGAAGAAAATAGAAAAGTATTTGGCTATTCAGAACAACAAATAATTACAAGTACAAAGAAGCACAGCTCTTTCGATTCTCTATATGCAGCGATGAATAAATCAAGCATGTTGGAAGTTGTAAGTGTTGTTCCATTGGAATCCCTGCAAGAGATTTCTTTTAATGAAAAGGAAGATCCTTTCACGATAACGTATGATAAAAACGGGGCATCAAAAAAGGACTCCTTCTTGCTGGAAGATGTTAATAACAGGGAAGCCATCGTTGCTGACTTAGCTTCCATTAAGAATTTTAAACGAAATACAACAGTTGAATCAAAAGCTAAGCCACTGGCATTCAATTTGGGGGTCCTGGCAGTTGTAGTTATATGTATCTTGGGGGCCAGGAATATAGCATTAGATGTAGAAGCAGGCGTTCAATTTGAAGCCTCAGGCAAAAGAAAAGCACTACAAAATATGGTCGCTGATGCAATTGGAACTATTAAATTACATGGAGCATAGTAATAGGTGCAATCGTGCTAGTCTATATGATTTACAGAACCTACAGCAGATACCAGAATCCTGCAACTATAATAAAGTATAATTAAATACCATTTAGAATCCTTTAAGTATTGGTTAGACACCATATTTGAATACATTAGATTTGAATCAGGTAAAATCGCTAACAAATAAGGCTTAACCTCCAGAAACGAAGCGGAAATGCGATCTAAACCTCAGTTTATAGTCCTGACCTCGATGGATTGAAGGGATGTTTTGGGAGCGATCCACAACATGCGATGGGCGCACAATAAGAAAAGGCGGGCTTATGGAAGACTTATTAGTGGGGTGGTTTTTGCAATTTACGGTGGAAGCAATGAAGCAATCACCTAACCCTTGAATACCGTGTGTATGGTAAGCGACCAAGTGATTGACCTTAATTTTTTTGATATATCCGGGGAAAATCCCTCTAACCTGCTTTTAAAGTGAGATGGAATTGTATAGAGCATTTTCCCGCACCATCCATAGGGATTGATATTTCTATCCCTATTTTAAGGAAAAATTTTTTCAAGAACGGGCTTTTCATAACTGATGCACCATTTTTCGTACTTCGTCAAGGGATTTACTATACTGAACAGGCGTGGTAAGGAATGTCTTAAAAATGTAACAGACCGAGCAACTATACGTCATTTTTCTGTATATACAAAAGCCCACCAAAAAATTCCGAATTAAATCACGAAGCCAGCCCGGCTTTTGAATATTTTCCATTCAGCCAGCCCGGTTGAAGGACTGTATTTCTCTTAGGTGTATTCCTGGCTTTTTTGTCGGATGGATGGCTCACTTAACTCCGGAATATCCAACTGAGATTTACACGAAAGTAACATATAGGCAGAGAAAGAATATAAAAAGACCGTTGGATAGATTGGAAATTTGAGGGAAAGCTTACTTTTATACGGAAATATACGCCATAAGGCGTATATACAGATGTTAGTAGTACTTTTAAACGACAACACAGATCAAAATGAAAATATATAGCAAGTCTCAGTTTAAGGATGAAACGGCCGACCGAAACTATTTTGAAAATTGGGCGTCCCGGCTGGANAAAAATAACAGCAGACAATATGAGCGATATGAAATTGAAACATCACTTGGTAAGACTCACATTTGGGGTCTCAACACAAGAGACGAACAGTTAGATACCCTTGTTATTTTTCCGGGAGCCAGAACCACCTCATTAATTTGGGACTTTGACAAAGGTCTTGATAACTTAAATCATAAAATGAAAATTTTTATGGTAGAGACAAACGGACTTCCAAATTTAAGTGAAGGTATGACACCGGACATTAAATCTTTAGACTATGGTCTTTGGGCGACAGAAGTTTTTGACAAGCTTAATATTGATAAAGCATTTGTTGCCGGAGCCTCNTTTGGTGGGCTTATTTGTATGAAACTTGGAATAGTAAAACCGGAAAGAATAAAGGCTGCATTTTTATTAAATCCCGGTTGCTTACAACCTTTTTCTTTGACGCTAAAGAATCTATACTATAATCTCCTGCCCATAATAAAACCGAATGAAAGAAACGTCTTAAAATTTCTTGATACCGCAGTTTTTTCTAAGCCAAATCATAAGTTATCCGGATTTTCGGAAAAAATGCTTGTTGACTATGAGGTTTTTGCAATAAGCCGATATAGAGACAAGACACAAAAGCCATATTATATGGGCAAACAGCTTGAAGATGTAAAAGTAGAAACCTATTTGCTTGTTGGGGACAAAGACCTTTTATTCCCTTATCAAAAGTCAGTTGATAATGCNAAAAGGCAAATTAAGACATTGAAAGAAACAGAAATTTATAACAACGTAGGACACGGAATTGAGACATACGATAAAGCGTTAAACTATATAGGAGAGAAAATAAAAACTGCCACTAACAGCGGTAGTCGTTGCACAACTCCTCTTTTCAGAAAAGCAAGCTTAAAAAGGACTCCATCAGAAGCGATTTGAGGGCGGATGTCAGTTTATAGGACAAATACAAATAAAAAAGATCGGATAGGCCGGAATGGGGCTTTTGAGTTCATATGTCATTGTTTTCAGAAAAGCGTATAACCTTACTTGTATAGAAAATCCGGGTTGGGCCTTTATACGGCATCCTGTTGAAATTATCAGGCGGTTCTATGTTATCCAAAGGGGTGTTATAGAATAATTTTGGTTCAGATTTCTTCCTGCCTCACATCCTTTGAGATGAGAATTCTGCCAATTGTTTCAAAATATAAATTACTATTTTGTATATTTGAGTTGTGCAACAGGTATATCGGTTTTGCGTTTGGCGGGGTGACGTGAAAACCAGGATCTTTGTACTNCGAAACCCGCCCGAAAGGCAAGTTGAAAACGGTTATGAATAAGGTTAAACAACAGAACAGCAGACACCAACAGGCAGGAGAACCACCACCTTTAATATGTGACAATTCTTGACGATTGCACTTGGTAAAATAATTATAAANAGTGGAGACCAGAAACCACTGACAAAAACGGGGCGCAACCGAAAAGCCAAACGAGTAGGGAANAAACAAAGCGAAAAACATGAATTACTATTTAAAAGTTTTACAGAACTATGCGACATTCAGCGGACGAGCAAGAAGAAGTGAATATTGGTATTTTTCTTGATCAATGTAATCATTTCATTTATTTTGGGTTTTGTCGGTGGGGTGATGGGAACATCCATCTTGTCCAACATTTATGTATTAGCAGTTTTAATACCGGGGATTGCAGTTGGTGTTAGAAGAATGCATGATGTAGACAAAAGCGGTTGGTTTTTATTAATTCCAATTTATAATTTGATTTTAGCATGCACAGAAGGAACAAAAGGCGAAAACGAATATGGTGCTGACCCAAAAGAAGAAGCATAAAATCAATTAAACATAGGAAAAAACCAGCTCATACTACTGGTAATCATTGCACAACTCCTTTTTCAAAAACAAGTTAAAAAAGTACCCCATTAGAAGCGATTTGAGAGGAGTTGTTAGTATAGAGGATATAATACAATTAAAAAGACCGGATAGCTCTTCATGGAGCCTTTGAGGTCATATACCAAAGATTTCAAAGGAATGCAGTCTGATGCATACATCCGGCTTTTTGAAGAAGTTATCGTTTGGCACTACGCCGTCCAACGTGGTGCTAAATAATAATTATTGCTCCGGCCATACCGGGCAGTTAGGCGTTAATGATACAGGGATGTGTTGACTTGCTGACCGGTGGATAACAAACAGCGTCGGATTGTCACCGTGGAATCGTAAGGACAGTGCAAAATATTGAATGAATGATATTGTGTTGTAACGGCTGTTTTCATTGACGTTAACAGAATATTTTTCTGGTCTTATACCAAGATGATTTATATAATAGTCCATAAATTTTTGGTATACTTGTTCGGATAGCTATGCTACTTGAGCCTCTGCTCAGTCCCGGAGTGAAACAATCCGGGGTTCCGGGATGCCGAGGTTACAGTCGTATAGATCAATGAAATTGGTCTATAACGAATGTACCTTCGGTATTAACATGTTTTTGTGTGGGGAGAGATGGATTAAGAATAACTGAATATTCTTTTCTAATTTGGATCCCTTGTAATGAAAATTTGATCAAATATCCGCTTTGGTTTTTACCTAAACCCTTTTGAAAAGTCATCACCAATTCAGCATAAAAATTTTTGCTTGAATTTTGTTAATACATTGATTCTCTAAGCAATTTAATGTATTTTTACAACTGTATTATAGCCCGTGTACATTCCGAAATGGCTTTTATTTTTCACCTAAAATATTAATCGTATGAAAAAGCTATTTGTTTTTTTGCTCGTTATGTCATGGACCTCCTGTGAAAACCCGGATGCGGGTTGCTTTGAGNNCGCCTTTCAGACATACTTATATGAAGGCGGCGATTATAAACTGATCAATATAGAGACTTTCGATACCTGCGATCTTAAATTAAATGATGTAGATGATCTTGAGGAAGACGGTTCCTATAACTCGGGGAAATATAAATATGTTACGAATTGTGAAATGAAATAAAATTTGATTTTTATTCCTTTTCAATTTTTGAATGTTCCGGAGCAAAGTCGCCCATCTGATGCGGATTTTTTCATGATAAATTATGGTGTCCGCCAGCGACATGTAATAATATTCCTTGTTGAATGTCCTGGCAATCAAATTTTTGATGGACAAACAGGGTGGAATTTCTTATTTAAATTGTAAGCAACCGCCTAAGTATATCTTTTTTCATGTCATCTTTAGTCATACCCGGGAAGAATAATAAAAGCCATGACGAAACGAGAAAAGACGACATATCGATTTGCAAAGTCTGGCCTTAATATAGACGCTTTTGCCCTAAAGTAGGGACAATGTAATCAACACAATGAGGCTATTTACAAAGAGCCAGGAAGAAAAGAGCATCTAAAGAAAAAAATGCATAATCTTCTGAAACTGAATTTATGGCCATAAAGATCAGTGCCCGACACACTTTTAGTACATGCAAACCATAAGGAATCAACACCTGTGAATGGCACGTAGATACACGCAATAAAAACCCATCTCACCTGATCAACCAAAAACATGAACTACTCCCGGGATATATTCAGAATAATGCCGTTTAGTTGCTCGGGCGGTTAAAAATTATCTGAAAAATCAACTCAAATTTAGCACAGTTTAAACATCGGATTTAAGTACATAATGAGTGCTTCTTCCTCCTGAATTTGCTTTAATCAAAATTCCTTTATTTACCAGATCGCTTATATCTCTTAAAGCTGAGTCTTGCGAGGTTTTGGTTATTTTTGCCCATTTGGAAGTAGTTAAGTTTCCTTCAAAATTATCCATTAACTTATGGAGCATTTTTGCTGCCGTTCATTTATAATCAGACCTGCATTTTTACCCAAAACTGATGCTTCTTAACCACTTTATCCATGATGGTATGAGAAGAAAGTATGGCGTTCTTCAAGCATTCAAGAAACCAAATAATCCACAGTGTAATATCTAAATCGTTTTTGGGCGTGTTCTAGTATTTTGTAATACGACTTTCTTTCCTTTTTAATTTGAGCGGACATACTGTAAAAACGTTGGTTTACTCCGTCTGCTTTCGAAAGTTGCATATCGGTAATTGCACGGGCAATACGTCCATTTCCATCATCAAATGGGTGTAGGGTTACAAACCACAGGTGAGCAACGGAAGCTTTCAATATCGGATCTAATACGAAAATGAATATTTAAATAGACCAAAAAGAATCTAAAGAAANNTATATTTGTAATTGCATATAGATTTAATATTATCTGAGCTTAGATAATGAATAGTTTGAGAGAAGAACTCACTGATTTCATCCAGTGTTTTATAATGTTTGTTGGTAAATTTTCTTTTAAAGTGCTGCCAAATCTTTTCTGCAGGGTTTAATTCGGGGCTGTAAGCAGGAAGAAATAATAGTGTTATGTTGTGTGGAATGACCAAACTTTTTGCTTTGTGAAATGCTCCATTATCTAAAACGATGATTTTGTACTCATCCGGATCTTGTTTGGAACATTCATTTAGGAATAGTTGAAAATTATCTGCATTGCAACTGGGTAATTCTAATAGAAATTGACTTCCTGTAATTGGAGAAAATGCACCAAAAAGGTAAGTATATTGGAACACTTGTTGGAAAGAACAAACAGGCTGAACACCTTTGGCAGTTAAACCTCTGCCATACTTGGTATGTAGTCCAAATCTACTTTCATCTTGGAAATAAAGATTGATGCGTTCGTAGCAAAGTGGAGCAGCAAGTGCTTTTGAGCTATTGTTTGCGTGAAGTTTTTAAAAGTGATTACGGCTTCGCTGTCTTTTTTGACATGACTTTTACGAGCCACTTTTACTCTTGACCCAAAATGTCTCATGGCATATTTTAGAATAGTATTGTACCTTACCTCTTTTTTAAATTCTTGTTCAATCCATTGTTGCAGTTCAACATATCCGGCTAATCCATTTTTGGGATCATTGAGCTTTTGCTCAATTTTCTTATGTTCCTCTAAGGTAAATATAGATGGTTTTCCCACTTTCCCTTTCCTGCCGTTATGAAGAAGCGCCTCCATTCCTCCGTTTTTATAAGCCGTACGCCAGTTGTGGATACTTTGACTACTGGCACCCACACAAGACATCAACTCCCTTTTTGAAATTCCTTGATCTCCTGCTTNTTTCATTTCAATAAGCATTTTAATGCGAGGTGCCATCATGGGTGAAGAAGCCTTTAATCTTGTCCTTAGTTCTTTCAGTGATTCTGTAACCGGAATGTTTAATGCAAATGACATAGTTATGATATATTTTATAGACCAAAGTTAAAACAAATAATCCAATACACCAAATTTTGGTCTATTTATTTTTTAACTTTCGTATAAATTTGATTCTGAATTAAACCAATCCAAAAACTGTTTCATTTCTTGTGCTAACAATTCGGCCTTGGGCGCTTCGTAGTGAACAATTTCTCTGGCCATTCCACCTGAAACGACCTGCATATCGCCTGAACGCCATTTTGCTACTTCGATTTTATACATGCCGCTTCTTCCTGTTGGAAAAAGTGCAGCGTGCCAGCCAAATAATCGTTCATCGCTCAATCTTTTATCATTGTTTTGCGTAGCATCGAGCATCATTTCTACAACTCCGTCAACATGTCTATCGGAATGTTGTAAACCCGAATCTTCCAAGCCTAACCTTGTCGCAATTGACGAACGAACCTGTTCAGGATTTAAGATTTCGCCTTCTATTTCAGAAGACTGAACAACATCCTGAATCAATGTTTCTAAATTGGCTTCATCTTTTAACTTAAATCCAAGCAGTTCAACTTTTCCCATAAGTTTGCCTTGCAGATTTCTAACCTCTGTTAACAAGGAAATAAAATCCTTCTCTTTCCATTGAAAATCTGCCCAATTTTTGAGCTGATGAATATATGTTGCCATCTTGATTCGGATTACTGCGGTAAATGTACAAATTATTCTCCGCATTTTACGCGGTGATTATAGCGATTATTCTCCGCAAAATATCTTATTCAATTTATGATAAACTAAACTCCGGCTCATTCCGATTTATAAGATAGATTGGAAAAGTCCTATAAAAATCCATCCATGTCAAACGGATTGGTTCTAACTGACAGCTTGAAGGTGGCGCCCCAGAATTAAAGCATCGGTTAAATCTTCAACAATTTAACCGGTACTTTTCAATTCAAGTAAGAAGTAATTTTATAACTCATATTTCTTGTATTTGATTCGATGGTTAAAGATTCCCACTGATTGGTAATTACCTGCCAATTATTCTACCTTCAACACTTGCTTCAACCTGATATCTCTTGAAGAGGCGCCGATCATGATATCAAAATTACCGAACCACCACCAGCAGTAAGTTTTTACCTTTAAAACAGAGACCCTGATATTTCAGGCCTTAGATTCAACAAATAAATGCAACAGGTCAAATCAGGAAAAATTTTCCGCAACATTATTTTTCTGACCGGTCATGCCATATCAAAGTTGAAAGAAAATCAACGGGTAATTCTCCGGAATATACTTTAAAAACAATAATGTCCGAATAAAACAATCATCGACACGCACTCCCGGATTAACTTGTACTATTATATTATAATATTTTTCGTCTCCATCCGCCGGAGTGGTTGACTTGTCGAAGGCTGACCCAAGAAAGGCATCCAACATGTATTTTGGTTTTTATACCGTCTTTTTAAAGGAAGTGAAGTGTGGTGACCTGCGCTAAGGGCGATGAACTGAATACCCGTGACCCTGAGTCGATATATTTACAGCGTCCACCCGGCCGGCACCATAGATATCCGGTATATTTTAAATTTGGATAGGGAGAATTTATTTTGGATATTTTGGGGGAAGGGGTATATTTGGAGGGGGAATGTGGAAATTGGTGAGTAAATAATCGTTGGCGATCATATTCAAACGACATTAAAATGTGCGAGCATAAACATTCTGAAATAAAATTTTGCAACCGGGACTATGGACTTGAACCAATTCTTTACTGTAGTGACTGCTCGGTATTTATCAACGAATACTTACCTGAATATGAACATTCGTATTTCACGCATGGAGCAGCCAACTTACAACAGTTTCTTTCAGAAGGAACAGACTCAGAAATCAAAGAAAAGTACTTTCCCTTACTTATGGACTTAAAAGTATTCTCGAACATTATACCGGATGTAACTGTGGCTATGACGACAATTACAATTATATTTTTAGTAAGTTCATAAACGAATTCAAACTACTAGAGTATTTTTTCTTAAAAATGCTACCTCTGAGATAGATCCAAGAGATATTAAAAATCATTTACGATTATTTCCGGGATGGCTATTAGAGAAACTAAAATATAACAACAATAATTGGACAGTTTATTTTAGAATAAAGTACAATATATTTAAGTCAACAGACTATAATGAATTGTATAATGGAAAGACGAGCCGCTGTCATCGGTTTCCATTCCCGTAAACATAATAAATGCACAACTGCCTTTTTCAGAAAAAATAACTCAACGTCAGTCACTTCAGGGACTTTTTAGGCGATGCATATTTTAGAGTCTGGTACAAAATCATAAAGTCAAAGTGGCATAAATCTGAGTTTTGGGGACAAAACTAACAGCAGACGATTGAGATTTATACCTATATCCCGGATAAGCTTAGTAAAAACAGAAAAAGTCCTTTGGAAACTTTGGATATTTGAGAAAAAGGAACTATATTTATACGAAAAATATACGCCATATGGCGTAAGTGCAGATGTTGTGTGTCACCCTAAAACAACCGTCAGTACAGAAAAAGGAACTTCATAAACAAATAAAAAATGATAGACTGGAACAGTAATAATATTTTAAAAATCAATAACGACATTGACTGTTTCAGCAATGAAAGCGTTGATGAATCTAAAATTGACGATCTTAGAAAGAAAATTGAACCTTGGTTAACTGCAATTTTTCAAAGCGAACATTTTTCATTACTCATTGGTGCAGGACTTCCAATTGGTCTGACNTTTTTGGCTGGAGTCAAAGCTCAAGGAATGGACAGAATTGAGTTTGAAAACTACAAGGATAAAATTAAAGACTGGGCAGACAAAACTGCAAAAAATTTTGGGAGAGGAAACGCAAACATTGAAGATGATTTTAGAAGTGCAATAGAATTGTTGCAAGGACTAAAAATTCAAGGAAATACTGATGCTGAAAAACTTGAAAATGAAATAAATGCTCAATTGGATAAATTCATTCGAAATATAATAAAAACTGAAAATGAATTTAGTAAAAGTGCAAAATATCAAGAAGCATTAAATGTTTTAAAATCTTTTCTAATCAGTTTTTCAAGCAGAACAGCAACAAGAGAAAGAACGAATATTTTCACAACAAACTATGACAGATTTATTGAACTTGCATTGGACAATGCAGGAATTTTGACAATTGACAGATTTGTTGGGAAAATCAAGCCAATTTTCAGGACAACAAAATTAGAGTTGGATTATCACTACAATCCACCTGGAATTCGGGGTGAGCCAAGATATGTTGAAGGCGTTATCAAATATACAAAATTACACGGCTCTGTTGATTGGAAATTTGATAAGAATTCAATAACAAAATTGCCATTAGAATTTGGAGTAGATGAAACAACGAATTTAATTCCATCTTCCCCGAAAGAATTTTCCGTAATTTATCCGAACTCTTCAAAAGGAATTGATACTGCATACTTTCCATATTCTGAATTATTTCGTGACTTTTCAAATGGAGTTTGCAGACCAAATTCTGTTGTAGTAACATACGGTTATGGTTTTGGCGATACACACATCAATCGTGTAATTGAAGACATGCTTACGTTACCTTCAACACATTTGGTAATTATATCATTTGATACAGCTTCTGGACGTATAATGAATTTCTATGAAAGAATGAACCCTGCACAAGTCACATTGATAATAGGAAATCACATTGGTAGTTTACAAAATTTGGTTGATAATTATTTGCCGAAAGCAGCTATTGATAGAATTCAAGAAAGATTGGTAAGAACTCTTGANAAAAGAGGAGTAACAGAACAAGTAAATAATCCTGATACTAATGAGTAACTTTTACGATTTTGACGAAATAAGAAACCTTACAATTGGGACTATTGAATCAGTTTCACCGATAGAAATAAAAGTTCTATTAGAAGTTGATGCACCACAAAATGTTGCGATAAATACTGGTGTTCCAACACATTTTCCGAAAATTAATGGTTATGTTTTAATTCCAAATGAAACTGGTGCTATTGTTGGAGTTATTAACTGGATTGGGGTTCAACACTCAAATTATCCTGTAAGAAAAGGGTTCAAAGATTTTGATTTAATTGACTTGCCTTTCCCTCTGCGNAAAATGCTTATTACACCTTTGGGCGTTTTAAAAAGAAAAAACGGCAATTACGAAATTGAAAGAGGAGTTTACAATTATCCTTCCGTTGGTGACAATGTTATACTTCCAACAGATAAACAACTCTCTGCAATTGTAGAAAATCCTGAAGGGAAAGTTGAAATTGGAAAAGCACCAATTGCAAGTAATTCCCCAATTAAAGTAAATCCAGACAAATTATTCGGCAGACATTTGGCAATTCTTGGTAACACAGGAAGTGGAAAATCTTGTTCTGTTGCAGGACTTATCAGATGGTCATTAACTGAAGCAGAAAAAGTAAAAACCAATACTCAACTAAATTCAAGATTTATTATTCTTGACCCGAATGGAGAATACTTTGATGCTTTCAACGATTTAGGCTCAAAGAAAGTAAGGAAATTTACGATAAAACTTGACGAAGATGAAACTGGGTTTGAGCAACTAAAAATTCCTGCGTGGATGTGGAATTCACAAGAGTGGATTAGTTTCTCGCAAGCTGCACCAGGAGCTCAAAGGCCGCTTTTGCTTCAATCACTTGTAGATTTAAAAAGAGGACGACAATTAGGAAATTCAAATATCATTAGAATTCATAGNTTTTTGAATTCCAGTAAAAATTCATTACAGATATTTTTAAGCAATCTGCCCACAACAGCAACTTTTGCTCAATTTATGGGAATGATTGGCATTCTTCAAAATATTTCTTCAGATTTAGATTTTCATTTGTCATTAATTCCAACAGACAATCAACCATTCTCTAATGCTTATAATCAATTAAATACTGACTTTAAGCAAAGAATAGCAAACAGAGAATGGTCTTCAAATGGTCGTAGTGGTTTCAATTCTTTTTCACATCAAGACATAACGTCAATGATAACAGGCATTGATACTGTTTTATCACACATTCAATTAAACGAAACCGAGATAAGTCAGATAAATCCAGACACACCGATAAAATTCCAGTTAAATGACTTAATTCCATATTTAGAGCAACTTGCGGAAAATCAAGGTGGAAATATTTTGCAGTTTGTTCAAATGCTTTCATTAAGGATGAGATTTTTATTTTCTGATGAAAGATTAAACGGAGTTGTTCAACCCAAAGAAGACATAACACTTGTAGATTGGTTAAACAAATATATTGGTTCTAATGAAGCTGAGAACGGTCAAATTACATTAATTGATTTATCACTAATTCCGTCTGACATTATTCACGTTGTTGTTGCAGTTCTTTCACGATTAACATTTGAAGCAATTCAACGATATAGAAAAATATATAAACAAGAATTGCCTACAACTATTGTTTTAGAAGAAGCTCATACATTTTTACGAGAGTTTAGCAATAACACAAACAACATTTGTTTAGAAACATTTGGACGTATAGCAAGAGAAGGTAGAAAATTTGGACTTAGCATGGTTTTATCTTCACAAAGACCGTCAGAACTTTCTCAAACTGTATTATCACAATGCAACACATTTTTACTGCACAGGATAGTTAATGACAGAGACCAAGATTTAGTCAAAAAATTAGTTCCTGACAGTCTTAGCGGATTACTTAAAGAACTTCCTATTCTACCATCAAGAAAAGCAATTTTAGTTGGCTGGGCTTTTCCTATTCCTGTTTTAGTTGAAATGAGGTTTTTAGACAAAGAACATAGACCACAATCAAATGATCCGAACTTTTGGGACATATGGACTGGAAAAGAGAAGCGAGAAATCGACTGGACAAAAGTTGTAAACGACTGGCAAGGAATTAAGACAACCGAAGAAAAAGAAGATGAAGACTTACCGTTCTAATAACAAAAAGGGCGAACACACAACATTAAGCCGAATATACAAAAGCCCACCAAAAATCTTCCAACGTAAGCCACTAAGCCAGCCCGGCTTTTGAATATTCGGTGTTCAGCGAGACCGGATGATGGACTGTATTTCTCTTAGGTGGATTCTTATCTTTTTGCAGGTTGGATGGCTGACTTTTTCCGTCAAAGTAGGAAGATAGCACTTGTCTTCCGGAATAGAAAGCACGGCAGTGCCACAGCGCAGGTGCGCTTTGTTCCAATAAGTTGGATTGATAATAGTGTTGTGTAGTGTCCTCATTTTGTGGAGATTTGAGAGTAATTCAGGTTGATTTTCGGTGATCCTCGATTGTGTAGGGTGATTACTGAATATTCCGGTGATATTGACCCCCATTCCGGTGATATTGACCCCCTGGGATTTTGGTTATTTAAAAGAACGTTTTACCTGACAATATTACAGTTTTTTCTAAGACTATCACCTTTTATCTCGATTCTGTATGCAGTATGAACCAGACGGTCCAGAATCGCATCAGCAAGAGTTTCCTCTCCGATTACATCGTACCAACTGCCGACAGGAAGTTGGCTTGCAATGATTGTGGAAGCCTTGCTGTGGCGGTCTTCGATGATTTCCATCAGATCCAACTGCTGTTGTCCATCAAGATGAGTTAGCCCAAAGTCATCCAAAATCAATAAATTAATCTTAGAGAGTTTTTCAAAGAATCGGATAATTGTTCCATCAAGTCGGCTCAACTTCATCCTCATCATCAGTTTCTGTGTATTATAATAGGCTACCTTAAAGCCCAGGCNGCAGGCCTGGTGTCCCAGAGCTGATGCCAGGAAGCTCTTCCCACAACCGGTAGCACCGGTTATCAGGACAGCTTCTCCTTTGGAGATATATTCTCCGATAGCTAAAGTTGCTATCACTTGACGGTCTATTCCCCTGGCAGGATCCATCTTGATCTCCTCCATGCTTGCTTTATAACGGAAGGAGGCTTGATGGGTCAGTCGGTTAAATCGTCGGTTTTCCCGTTCCTGTTCCTCTGCCTGCAGTAGTAGTTCGAGTCCTTCTTCCAGGGTCAGCCCAAGATGCTGACGCGTCTCGGTAAGAGATTGGAAGGCTTGTGCCATGCCGTGTAATCTAAGACGGCTCATTTGAGTTTGTACTTGGTTCATTTGCATTGGTTTTAGTATGATTAAATGATAATTCCAGTTGTTGGTAATGTTGACGGCCTCTTATGTTATTATGCGGAGGCAACGGTTGAGGTGGTTGTGCTTCCGGAGTGTCATATGTCTTATTTTCCAGACAGTTTTTAATAAAGTTGTATAGCCTGGTTGAGACTCCATTGTTCATCGCTATGATACAGGCTTTTTCAAACGATTGTTTTTCGGCATTTTTGGCTAGATGAAGCAGGCCTTCACTGGATCTATACAATATCTCGGGATAGACATCACTTTCAAACATGCCTTGTATCAGTTTCTTTAAGATGTCCGAATGCTTTGAGGCACGGTTAATGTAATACTGCGGAGACCGGTCTAAATAATGCTGATGCTGCGAACATAGGTGATTACGTTCGGTAGTGTATTTAGATGGACGATAGTCCCGGGGATGGACAGCAATCTGATTACCTGAAGAAAATATATAGACCATCGAACGGGTATATATCACTTGCACTCTACGGCCGATATATTGGTAAGGCACACTGTAGTAGTGCTTATCTACGGATAGATATACATGATTGTTTTTACCGACGGTAAGACGGCAATAATGTTTTATCTCGAAGCGCTGTATAACAAGTGGTCTGAGATGTTTTTTCTCCTCTGCCACAAAGAGTTCTTCTCGACAAAAAGGCTTTTGCTGCATACGTGTCTGGTTNNGTCTTTCACGTATTTTGTCTGTAATAGCTTCATTCAGACTCTCCAGGCTGAAAAATTGTACATTACGCAGACGGGCAAATACTCTGTTGTAGATTAGTTTTACCAGGCCTTCTACCGAAGACTTATCCTTTGGCTTTGCTGCACGTGCAGGTACTACACTACAGCCATAATGACTGGCAAAGTCTTGTAAGGCTTGATTCAAAGTAGGCTCGTATCGACTGGATTGGGCAACGGCTGATTTAAGGTTATCAGGAACTATAGCCAAGGGGACGCCTCCCAGATGGATCAGGCACTGTTCTAAAGCGTACAGAAAATCCGGAATAGTCTGAGATCGTACCGCGATGGCAAAGCCGTAGTTGCTGTAAGGAAGGCAAGCTGCAAAAACCTGACATTCGATAATCTCTCCGCTTGAACGATCGATGTAACTGAGCTTCTTTCCGGCAAAGTCAATGTACAGCTTTTCTCCTGGATGATGAGTCATCACCATAGATGGCTTGGATGCTGTGAGATATTGATTGAAGTGGAAGCAGAACTGAGAATATCCATATCCACAGACGTCCCCTTGTTTGTACTCCTGCCAAAGAAGATAGCGAGTCACGCCAGGGCGTTTGAGCCGTTTACNAAAGTAAGGAAGTTGATCCCTGATACGCCTATAGCGTTCGTCATCCGTTTTGTAGGCTGGATTGCCTGCGAAGAATTTGGCTTCCAAAACCGGATTATCCAGCTTTATGAGTTGTTCGATATCCATCGGGCAAGACGCACTGCTTACAATCAATTCCAGCTTGCCCAAATAAGACTTTACGGTGTTCTTGCTCATGTCAAGCGNCCGGGCAATAGCCTTTATCCCCAGACCTTGGTGATGCATCAATAAGAGTTGTTTTATTTGACTCATACATTTTGGTTTTCCTGCCATTGCACGTTCTTTTTTGGTTAATAAACCAAATACAACCAAAATCCAAGCCAGGGGTCAATATGCTCCGGAATCAGTCTTTCTTCTGATATCACAAATTGCCCAGAGGGGTCAACATGCTCCGAAATCCAATGTCTTTCACGCCACAAAATGCTAAACGCAGCATTTCATCAATCCACATTTTCTTTGAAATTTCACAAGAAAGGGGTCAACATGCTCGGAATTTGCCTCATGCTTATTGAAATCCTTTCAGGGGGTCAGCTTATGCCGGAATGGCAGAATGCTGAAAGATTATAACTCGTTTCTGAGATTTCTTTTCTGCTAAATTGGGGGTCAGCTTATGCCGGAATATCCAGATTACATCCCGAAGGATTCCTTCATACAGGATCAAGGTTTTTCATAAATCAATTTACCTCTTTTGCATACCGGGCATATCGTGATGTCAACACCGGTCTTTATCAATACTCGAAGTGCTGTGGAGATACTGACCTTTGGCATCGGTGGCGGAAGATTCATTTGCTGATGTAGCCTTTCAAGACGTGCTGTCTTGCCTCGATGGCTCAGATACCCACTATGACGGATCTTTACATACCGATATGGTAAGATGTGTTGTTCAAACCTCCGGGCAAATTCTGCATGGCTGAGTGTCATTTCCTTGACCTTACTCTTATCAGCATAGTCCTTATACTTGAAGGTGATGGTCTGATCCGTTATCTCTTTAATCCGATGTGCCGTGATAGCCACCTTGTGTGTATATCGACCGAGATATTCTATGATTTGTGCAGGTCCGGCAAAGGGTGCTTTGGCATATACATTCCATTTCTTGTATCGTACCGCATCGATGGCTGTTGACACGTCTATGCCTTCAAACAACAAATCTCCATCTCCCAACATCTGCATAACGCGACGTAGGAAATAGGCCTTGTAGATCTGTTCCATCACCCGACGTGGGAAAAGAAAGGAGTCAGCGGCTCGCTTGTTGGTTTGCCATTGTCCATCTTTGTTTATACCTCCACCACTGACGATACAATGGATGTGCGGATGGAAGCTCAACTCCTGTCCATGTGTGTGCAGTATTGATATGATGCCCAACTGTCCTCCCAGCCATTTAGGATCACGCCCTAATGTCAACAGGGTATAATGTGCCGACTCAAACAACAGGTCAAACATCACTTTCCTATTGCCCATCACTAAGGAGCGTAGCTCCGATGGCAAGGTAAATACTACGTGGTAATACTTAATAGGCAGCAGTTCACTCATGCGGTCTTCCACCCATGCATCCCGCTTCGTTCCACCACAATGCGGACAATGTCTATCGCCACAACTGTGATACTGGAGGTGGATATGCCCACAAGCCTTATCATCACACCTATACTGATGCACACCCATATGGATGGTATGACAGCGTCTAAGGCGATCGAACACCGCACGACTATATGGATTGAAGGTGTTGGCTATATCATTACCGAAGATGTGGCGCTGCATCAGCACCTTGAGTTCACTAAGTTCTTGCATCCGTACTTCTTTCCGGATTATCCTTTGTCGTATCGTTTTGTGATGCCAGCAGTTGATCCAACGGTGAGATAATACCCAGTTGGGTATGTTTCTGTAGATGTAGATAGATCATCGTTGTCTCCAGCTTCGCGTGACCGAGAAGTGTTTTGATGACGTGGATATTGGCTCCACTGTTGAGCATGTGGGTGGCAAAGCTATGTCGTAGCGTATGTGCCGTGTATGACCTTTCTGCAAAACCGGCCTTTGCCATGGCTCCATTGACCACTACCTGCATACTTCTTACACAATAGGCTCTATTCGTCTGTTCGCTTGTAAACAGATATTCCTTCGGTCGTCCGGCCGATACGTAAAAACTACGTAACTTGTCTAATAGATGATGTGGAAGCAACGTGTATCTGTCTTTTGCTCCTTTTCCCTGGCTTACCTTGATCCGCCCATCAGCACTCTCGATGTCTTTGATACGCAAATTACAGACCTCACTGATGCGCATACCGCAACCATACAGCAAGCCCACAACACAATATTCCTTTAGTGAAAGCCCTGATTCAAACAGTTTAGCCACCTCCATCTCACTCATGATATTGGGCAGGAGAAACTGTTTCTTTGGATACAGATTACTGGGTACGATGTAATGGATCTTCATCACTTTTTGAAAAAGAAACTACATGCCTGAGCTACACTGCGACACTTCGCACGACCCACCTTGTGGACTGACTTTATGTACATGATGTACTGTTCTATATCCTCTTGAGTGATTTTTCTACCTTCTTGTGATTAAAATACTTGAAGAGCAGTGTCATCTCATTGCCATAGCTCTTGATGGTACCTGCACCGTACTCTTTAATGGTCAAGGTCTGAATGAGCTTTTTGATCCATTCTTCTCCATTGGTAGTTAATTTGTTTGCTGAAATTTCATTACCTTTCATGTCTATTACTTACTTTTATATGATTAAATATGTATAACAAGTAAGGCTGTGGGTATTATTTTAGCTTTGTGGGGATTTCACCGGAGGTGTCGCTTGAACATCGGTTTGGCAATATGGCGGGAGAAGTGCTTTGTTTGAAAGTTTTTACTATATTTGAAAAGTAGTTCTTCGATTGGAGTTTAACGCTAAAAATCCGCCACATCGCCAAGCCGAGAACCGTTGCGCACAAAGAAAGAGTAACGATCATAATATCCGAAATTCTGTCAGAAAGGGACAAAAAACTATATCTTTGAATAAGACATGATAAAACGTGAAGCCCAGGATATACATAGATACATCAGTTTTCGGAGGGAATTTTGGAAAAGAGTTCAAGGAGAATACAATTTCATTGTTTGAGGGGATAAATCGGGGAGTTTATCATACTTTATTCCTCGTTGACGCAGGATGAATTGGAAAATGCCCCGGAACAGGTGAAAGACTTGCTGAAAAGTTTGCGGGCTGACTATCTAGAATTTATTGAAACAACTTATGAGGCGATAGACCTTGCAACTGAATATATTAAAGAGAAAGTTGTGGGGCAAACAAGTTTGGCAGATTGTATACATATTGCATTAGCAACGATAAACAAGGCAGATTTTTAGTAAGTTGGAACTTTAAACACATTTTAAACATTGAAAGAATACGAGGCTATAATTCAATCAACATTAGAAATGGCTACAAACCATTGGAAATAAGATCACCGCGAGAATTTGAAAAATATGAAGACAATTGAAAAAACGTTTGATGCTGTAAAGTACATGCGTGAACAAAGAGATAGGTTGAGCAAGAAGTTGTCAAAAATGACGAAGGAAGAGATTGTGGAGTACTTGAAGAAGCGCAAGTCACAGGCAACAGTAAAGCCCGGAGCATAGCACGGGTCACCATTGCACACCATTTTAAAAAAACAAGCTAAAAAAGTCATTTTGTAATCAGCGAAATGTTGAAACAGGCAAGGAAAGAAGCCAATTTGACCCGGGAACAACTTGCCGAAAAAGTTTGAACGAAAAATGGCTATATATCCGGGCTTGAAAACGAAAAATGTGACATACAACTTTCGACTTTGTATAGAATATTTGAGGTTGGATTAGGGAAACGAATAATTTTAATGTTTGGATAAAAACACCTTCAACGATCCAACAAATTGGAAATAGAGCGGGCGATGAGCGTCGATGGAAATCCCGGAGGACCGGGTTACACAGTTGAGCAATTGCAATTAAAATCTTTGAAATAATTATTAAGAAAACGGACAATAGACTTAAAACCATCTGGAAGTTATGCAGCCCATACAGCTGCTCGCCTGACTAAAACAGCATTAATCACCCTCGATTGAAACAACAATATATAACTAATCAATGAGTCATGACCAATTCTGACGGACTGCCCGTCAGGATACTCAGGCCTTTTCATCTGAATATTCTAAAAGAGCATTTAGCCGTACAATCCTTCGATTCATTTCCCCATTTCCCTGTTTTTGTTATGTTTATTTTTTATTCTAAACAAAGTANNAAAAATCGGGATGAATAGTATAACACATATATCTGCCTCTATGGTCAATTTTAAGTCTGTCCTACTCCTTTTAATTGCATTCAGCCTTGGATTTTCTACAAGCCCGGCTCAGACAAGGTCCGGCCAGATGCCCATTATTCCGGACTCTGTAAAAGTCTTTCAGGATAATAACTACATCGGAAGAGGAAATGTCGATGAACCTGTCCTCCACATTGTTATTCCCGTCAGTGAAGGTAGCCGGCCGGTTTTGTCAGAGGTGCATTTAAACTTTAAAGGCACAAGTCATTTGAAGGATATCACTCAATGCAGGATTTATAATACAGGCAATGTAAATGCCTTCCATCCCGTAAAGTCTTCAGGTGATCTGCTGGCAACAGCCCGAATACGGCAATCTGACCTGACTTTGAAGACAAGTAGAAGCCTCCTTCCGGGTGACAATCATCTCTGGCTGACAGTGGATGTTTCACCAAAAGCAGGAGAAGGTAATAAAATTGACGTTGCGCTGGAGTCAATCAGGGTGGACGACCGGAATTATCCGATAGTCAACGGCAATCCTAAGGGGAGTCGTGAGATTTTGTTAAAGCGCGTGTTGGTGCTGGCTCCCGGGGATTATGGTTCGAAAAATTATCGGATTCCTGCCATCATTACTGCCGATGACCATTCTCTGGTTATTCTGACCGACAAGAGGAAGGACAATAGTATTGACTTACCGGAAGATATTGATATTATCGCCCAAAGGAGTACGGATGGCGGAAAAACATGGTCCGAACCGGTGACTGTGGCGAAGGGTGAGGGCAGGTATAAAGGTTACGGCGATGCCTGTATCACCAGGACATTATCCGGGAAGCTGGTGGCACTGTATGTCGGTGGACCGGGATTGTGGAACTCTACCTCCGAAAAGCCACAGGGCCACTACGTGAGTGTCAGCGACGACAATGGTAAGTCCTGGTCCGACCCGGTAGACATCACCGGTCAGTTGTACGGAATCAATTGTCCGGATTCTGTCCGCCGTCACTGGCAATCTTCGTTTTTCGGCTCCGGCAGGGGACTGACCCTCCGGGATGGCCGTATCATGGCAGTGATAGCTGTGCGGGAGTCGAAAGAAAACCACAAACTCAACAATTACGTGGTCTATTCGGATGATGAAGGCACTACGTGGCATGTCTCTCAGAAGGCCATCGATGGTGGTGATGAGGCCAAGGTCGTGGAGCTGAATGACGGAACCATATTATTGAGCAGCAGGACTGCCGGCAACAGGCTTTGGGCTAAATCCACCGACAGAGGCGTCACCTGGGGTCCGAAGAATACATGGCATGAAATTTGGGGCAATGCCTGTGATGCAGACATCATCAGATATACATCCACCAGGGACGGTTACGATAAAAACCGGATCCTGCACACCTTGCCCAACGCCAAAAACCGGACCAATGTGAGCATGTGGCTTAGTTATGATGAAGGAACGACCTGGCCTGTCAGGAAAACCATCTGTAAGGGCGAGTCAGCCTATTCGTCCATAACCATTCTTCCGGATGGGACCATCGGCGTCTATGTCGAAGAAGACGAAAGTGTGCCTTACAAAATGTACTTTCTCAACTTTAGCCTGGATTGGTTGACAGATGGAAAGGATCATTATAGGAAGGCGGGCGGGTAAAAAATTGCGTGATGTGGGGTTGAATGGTTTTTATGACGCTATTTTGCGATTGATAACCCCGATTACATGGATGTGGCATATTTTTCAATCAACTTCCTTCCTGACATGACATGCATACATCACGCCACCATAGAGCGAATTTTGTTCGCCGATTTNTTCAATGTGTGTGTAATTGAGGCGGGAAAACAAGGCCTTCAGTTGTTCAAACGGAATAGGATAGGGGACCCATTGATTGGCTTTGGTGCGATTGTATTCTATGATCAGAAAGGCGGGATTTTTGGCAAAGTATTTTTCTGTTTGAAGGATGAAAGCCTCTTTGTTCCTGATATAATGGAGCGAGTTGGCCATCATGATTCCATCAAGTTGTTGGAGTGGTAATGGCTCACTGTTAAAATCACCGACTTTGAAATCAATATTTACAGAATTTTCTATTGTCTCCGGGAAATATTGAGGAACCTTGTCAATTGCCGTAATTTTACTTGATTCCGGTAAATATTGCGCCAATATTCGGGTAAACACACCGGTCCCGCAGCCCAGATCAGCCCAATGTTGAGGTACACCGGAAGGGATGAATGTTGAGATTGGGTGGAGGAGGCCGGAATATTTGTCCATAGGTAAAAACCGGGGTAAATATTATCCCTGCATACAAATGTCTGAATTTTGTATGCGGTTTAATGATTATTTGAAAGGAAAACTTTTATCCAGGTAATTGGCAAATACCCGGGATCTTATTTTTGGTCGTAGAATCTAAGGTTTTAGAATATTTACTTTGTTTATAATCTGCCTGCCATCCGAGCTGTAGAGCCTTAATATATAGATTCCTGTAATCAGCCCTGCGGTTGAAATTGTTTTACTTTGAATCTCCGAATCAGGTATGTTGATTATATTCCCGTTAATACCGATGAATTCGCCTTTGGTTATTTTGATATTGTCATCATGTTTTATATAAATAGGATCAAAAGCCGGATTCGGATACAGGGTAAGGTGTATCAACGCTCTCTNCCNCTCCGTAGAAGCCTGTTCTACCCTGCATATTTCCTTTACTGTAAGATCATAATCCGAGACAATGATATCATCCGGCACGATGGCCTTTGCCGATTCATCCGTTATGGTAACATTTGTGATTCCAAAACTATCAAGGCTCAAAGGCTTATTGTTATCATGGGAAATGTCAAATAAAATACATTTATTATCTGCACTGTAAATATGTGAAGAGATGTAAAGCCTGTTTTGCGGTTCCGTCGCTGAATTTTTATATGAAAAGTTATATATACGCTCTTCATCGGGGATGTATTGCTGTCCGGAAGTATTGCCTACGGATCCATACGAAATAAATTGCTGAGCCGTATTCTTGTTATCGAGTCGTACAAAATAATTCGGTCCATCAATAAATATATTGGTATGACCATTTTTGTCCTTCCAGATATTTCGTGGATAGCCAAAGGTAAATTCATGTCCGTATTCATATTTTAAATCCTTATTCAAACGCACATATTTTACAAGGTTGTTCAAATTACCGCCCAGGTGAATCTGATTTTCATCATCAATATGTATGAAATTAAACGAGGAATTCGGGTCTTTGTCCAGATGCATGATGGTAGAAATATGATCCAGATCTTTACTCCATTTTGTGATGATACTTCTTGAAGAACCAGAATTAGCAGGGCGGGAATGTCCTACTGTGTATATATTTCCTTCTTTATCTTTATCCAGTCCAAGCCCATACGTGTAATAATCCTTAAAGACTGCGCGCATGTTGACCACATTGAGATCCTTGTCCAATCTGCCTACCAGTGATTTGTATTCAGACTGGGCATTTGTCCTATCAGCTATAAAAACAACAGAGTCGTCATCATCGACCAACAGATTTCTCATAATGCCTCCGGTGGGACTTCCCAGTCGTTTTGTTTGCAGTATTTTTCCATTTTTATCAAACAGAATAAATGTAATATTCCCGTTGGAAANACCATCTTTCCAGGAATAGTCATATGCTCCCAGGAGGATGGTACCATCTTTACGGAGCAGGATTTTTACCGGATTGATGGATACATTATTGTCAACAGTAAGCCTTCTACACCATTCTATCTTTTCGGATAATGTATTCCACCTGGCGATATAGGTAGAATATATGGACTGGCTTTCTGAAGTAAAGGCAAAGTAGATATCATCTCCGTCAACGGTCAAACGCTCGCTGAAATAACTATCAGGTCCGCTGAATTCAAACACGGCACCTTGAGATAAACCAATATTCAATACGATAATTGAAATAATGCAGGTAAAGAATTGTTTCATTGTATTTTTAATTTTAAAGGATTTATAATTATTCAATATGCCGGTAGCGCCTTAGTTCTTCCGATGATATTGAGTATGATGGTTTCTGGTTATGACGTGCGAAATCAACGTGGTTGTCTCTGGCAATAGTGCAAAAATAAATGTAAGAAATCAAAGAACAGGAATCGGTTTTATCCCGAAATCAGGGCTTCCGCAAATATAAAAGATAGCAAAAAACAGAATATTCTAATCGGTTTTACAACTTATAAACATAAAAAATAAGTTCAGTATGTGAATAACAGTACTTAAGATCACTTCATGTATCCATGGTGTGTATATCTGATTACCCTTTTAGATTCATGAAATGAAGAGATTTGCAGCGCCCGGCAAATAATAAAACAGAGTTGTATGGGTCATGCCAATTAGATAACTTATTTCTGTTTCCTTGATAAAAACGTAATACAGAATGTGCCGTCGTAAAAGTCCAATTTTATTGACCGGAGAAACACGGATTGTTAAAATGGTTAAAATGTAAGAATAAATCAATCTCCGTAATGCTATTCTGAACCTTCCGATAAATCCTTGTCCAGGCTAAGACAAGGCAGATTCTGATTAAATAAAAGACCTGAAAATTTAAATCGAATGTTGATTTATCAGGTGGATATTGATTTTGCATAGAATCGCATAAGTCACCACACTGTCCGACAACAGAGAATAGAATTCAAATTAGAGTTGGGCTAATTAAGAATTATAAACTGTCCGTAGCGTAGATTGGATATATGACAAAAAGTTGGAACTTTATTTGCGAAATATACGCCATATGGCGTATATACATATGTTAGCGGGCATTGTAAAGACCGACCAGTCCGAACAAATAAACTTTTGACAATGGAGAATAACGATAATAAATCAATTTCAACAAGCGGACAAGGAGCAACACCTTTCGCTCAGACATACTTTCACGGAATAAAGGCAGACCTAAAAGTTGGCGACTTAATTGAAGTTGGTTTCAACTCTAACTACGGACAACAGAAAAATGTCAAATACATCTTCTTGACAGGGACATTAGACGCTGCAATTTGGGGAGCTGAACTTGCATTTGGTGACGGACGAGAAAGAATTTATTTAGTAGAACCAACAGGAGAAATTGAAAATGACCCGGACTTGACCGACAAGAAATTTCCCGGAAATCCAACACAATCGTACCGTTCAACTAAGCCATTCAGAGTTATTGGAGAAGTAACCGTTTGGCAAGGACACCCAGCCGAACAAGTAAAGACAATGAAAGAACACCTTAAAAAGCTAAAAGAACAAGGCATTAATTCACTCAATGACGAATAGAAAAGATTAATAGTATTCTGCAAATGAAAAGTAACAAAGAAATAGTTTCGGACTTTATCAATGCAACAAATCAAAAAGATTGGGATAAGGTTCTGACTTTAGTTGATAATGATTTCGTAAGACATAGTTCATCTGAACCAAAGGAGATAAAAACAAATATTGAGTTAGTTAAATTTCATCAGGCAGAGTTAGAAACATTCCCCGATTTACAAGAAACAATAATTTTTGCAATTGAAGAAGGCGACTTTGTTGCTGCCAGAATAAATTTTTCGGGAACACAATTAGGACAACTCATAAACTTTCCACCAACTGGTAANAAACTAACAGCAGACTTCAATTGCTTCTTTCGTGTGACAGAAGGAAAAATTAAAGAAAGTTGGGTTGAGTATGACAACTTAAATGGACTAATTCAACTTGGACACTACAAGATAAATTGAAGAGAATGACGAGAAAAAGAACAACGACCCGCTAACAGCGGTCATTGTAAAGGACACCGACAAGGAAAAGTAAAACGAAAAATGAAGATTGAAACTCACAATATAAACGACATAAAAATAGCCGAAATAACTTCGGACGAGACAATCATTACCACATCTCAAGATGGGTTGGACTTATTAGGAAACTTATACTATCAAGGCTTTGACAGAATTGTTCTAAATGANAAAAATATTACACCAAACTTNTTTGACCTAAAAACCGGAATTGCAGGAGAAATTCTTCAAAAATTCTCGACATATCGAGTTCGCTTGGCTATAGTTGGCGACTTCTCTAAATACACAAGCAAAAGTTTAACTGACTTCATATATGAAAGCAACAAAGGCAGACATATCAACTTTATTAATTCAACAACAGAAGCATTAAAAATACTTTCAGCCTAATGAATTTGAACAGCATAAAGATGACTTCAAATATTCTCGTCCAAATGGTTGAAATACCGAAAGGAAGGATTGAATTACGTGATGACAGAACAAAAGAAAAATGGGCTGTAGAAATTGAACCNTTTTTGCTTTACAAGTTTCCTATTACGCAAGACATATATTTTGAAATAACCAATGAAAATCCAAGCACTTTTAAAGGAGATTTACTTCCTGTAGAAACCATAACTTTTAAAGAAGCAGTNAATTTTTGCAATAAAATCTCTGCTCAATTTAACTTGACACCTTGCTATTTAATCCAAGATAAAAACGAAGAAATAATCTTTGANAAAACAGCGAACGGTTTTCGTTTGCCTACAGAAGCAGAATGGGAATATGCTTGTAAAGCAGGCACAACAGGAATAAGATATGGAGAACTTAATGACATTGCTTGGTACAAAGACAATTCGGAAAATAAAACCCATAACGTTGGACAAAAGACACCAAATGCGTGGGGTCTTTATGATATGTTGGGAAACGTGTGGGAATGGTGTTCTGACCTATACGACACAGAAGTTTATGGTTCTTACCGCATTTTTCGTGGTGGCGGATTTTGTGACATAGAAAGGAGTGTAATGGCAACGACACGCAGAAGAAGTCACCCATTAAAATTTAAAATTGACGACCTTGGATTTAGAATTGCGAAAAACAAATAAACTAGAACAACGACCCGCTAACATTAAGCCGAATATACAAAAGCCCACCAAAAATCTTCCAACGTAAGCCACTAAGCCAGCCCGGCTTTTGAATATTCGGTGTTCAGCGAGACCGGATGATGGACTGTATTTCTCTTAGGTGGATTCTTATCTTTTTTGCAGGTTGGATGGCTGACTTTTTCCGTCAAAGTAGGAAGATAGCACTTGTCTTCCGGAATAGAAAGCACGGCAGTGCCACAGTGCACGGAGCGCACTTTGTTCCAATAAGTTGGATTGATAATAGTGTTGTGTAGTGTCCTCATTTTGTGGAGATTTGAGAGTAATTCAGGTTGATTTTCGGTGATCCTCGATTGTGTAGGGTGATTACATCCCGAAGGATTCCTTCATACAGGATCAAGGTTTTTCATAAATCAATTTACCTCTTTTGCATACCGGGCATATCGTGATGTCAACACCGGTCTTTATCAATACTCGAAGTGCTGTGGAGATACTGACCTTTGGCATCGGTGGCGGAAGATTCATTTGCTGATGTAGCCTTTCAAGACGTGCTGTCTTGCCTCGATGGCTCAGATACCCACTATGACGGATCTTTACATACCGATATGGTAAGATGTGTTGTTCAAACCTCCGGGCAAATTCTGCATGGCTGAGTGTCATTTCCTTGACCTTACTCTTATCAGCATAGTCCTTATACTTGAAGGTGATGGTCTGATCCGTTATCTCTTTAATCCGATGTGCCGTGATAGCCACCTTGTGTGTATATCGACCGAGATATTCTATGATTTGTGCAGGTCCGGCAAAGGGTGCTTTGGCATATACATTCCATTTCTTGTATCGTACCGCATCGATGGCTGTTGACACGTCTATGCCTTCAAACAACAAATCTCCATCTCCCAACATCTGCATAACGCGACGTAGGAAATAGGCCTTGTAGATCTGTTCCATCACCCGACGTGGGAAAAGAAAGGAGTCAGCGGCTCGCTTGTTGGTTTGCCATTGTCCATCTTTGTTTATACCTCCACCACTGACGATACAATGGATGTGCGGATGGAAGCTCAACTCCTGTCCATGTGTGTGCAGTATTGATATGATGCCCAACTGTCCTCCCAGCCATTTAGGATCACGCCCTAATGTCAACAGGGTATAATGTGCCGACTCAAACAACAGGTCAAACATCACTTTCCTATTGCCCATCACTAAGGAGCGTAGCTCCGATGGCAAGGTAAATACTACGTGGTAATACTTAATAGGCAGCAGTTCACTCATGCGGTCTTCCACCCATGCATCCCGCTTCGTTCCACCACAATGCGGACAATGTCTATCGCCACAACTGTGATACTGGAGGTGGATATGCCCACAAGCCTTATCATCACACCTATACTGATGCACACCCATATGGATGGTATGACAGCGTCTAAGGCGATCGAACACCGCACGACTATATGGATTGAAGGTGTTGGCTATATCATTACCGAAGATGTGGCGCTGCATCAGCACCTTGAGTTCACTAAGTTCTTGCATCCGTACTTCTTTCCGGATTATCCTTTGTCGTATCGTTTTGTGATGCCAGCAGTTGATCCAACGGTGAGATAATACCCAGTTGGGTATGTTTCTGTAGATGTAGATAGATCATCGTTGTCTCCAGCTTCGCGTGACCGAGAAGTGTTTTGATGACGTGGATATTGGCTCCACTGTTGAGCATGTGGGTGGCAAAGCTATGTCGTAGCGTATGTGCCGTGTATGACCTTTCTGCAAAACCGGCCTTTGCCATGGCTCCATTGACCACTACCTGCATACTTCTTACACAATAGGCTCTATTCGTCTGTTCGCTTGTAAACAGATATTCCTTCGGTCGTCCGGCCGATACGTAAAAACTACGTAACTTGTCTAATAGATGATGTGGAAGCAACGTGTATCTGTCTTTTGCTCCTTTTCCCTGGCTTACCTTGATCCGCCCATCAGCACTCTCGATGTCTTTGATACGCAAATTACAGACCTCACTGATGCGCATACCGCAACCATACAGCAAGCCCACAACACAATATTCCTTTAGTGAAAGCCCTGATTCAAACAGTTTAGCCACCTCCATCTCACTCATGATATTGGGCAGGAGAAACTGTTTCTTTGGATACAGATTACTGGGTACGATGTAATGGATCTTCATCACTTTTTGAAAAAGAAACTACATGCCTGAGCTACACTGCGACACTTCGCACGACCCACCTTGTGGACTGACTTTATGTACATGATGTACTGTTCTATATCCTCTTGAGTGATTTTTTCTACCTTCTTGTGATTAAAATACTTGAAGAGCAGTGTCATCTCATTGCCATAGCTCTTGATGGTACCTGCACCGTACTCTTTAATGGTCAAGGTCTGAATGAGCTTTTTGATCCACTCTTCTGCATTGGTTGTCAATCTGTTTGCTGAAATTTCATTACCTTTCATGTCTATTACTTACTTTTATATGATTAAATATGTATAACAAGTAAGGCTGTGGGTATTATTTTAGCTTTGGGGGATTTCACCGGAGGTGTCGCTTGAACAGCGGTTTTGCAAAAAGCGGGTGAAGTGGTCATTGAACATTCTACCTCGCATCAACTTTTGTGCTATGTTGAAAGTTTTGAGCCCGAAATCCGCTTCTTCGCAAAGCCGCAAAACGTTATGATCGATCAACAAAGATCTAAATAAAAACAAATATGTGTCGTTAATAAGAAACTTATATCTTTGTTTTTTTGTTAAAAACTAAAGAATGTTTAAAGTCCGATTTCTGGAAGAAGCTAAACAATTTTTAGATTCATTGGGTGAAAAGCCAAGAGATAAGATTTTTTACAACATCTGGAAATCAAAGATGTCAAGAGATGAAGAGCTTCTAAAGAAGATCGATAAAGAAATCTGGGAATTTAGGACATTATATAACAAGAAGGCCTATAGATTATTTGCATTTTGGGACGAAACAGAGAAATCTATGATTATCGTAACCCATGGGATTATCAAGAAAACGGAAAGAACACCCAAGCGGGAAATTACAAGAGCAAAACAACTTAGAAAAGAATATTTAAGAGATAGGGATGAAAACATATAGTTTAGAAGAGTTGACAGACCAGTATATTGGCAAACGAGGGACGGAAAAGCGAGAACTTTTGAGCAAGAGCTTCGACTTGAATTGATAGGCGATGCAATAAGGAGAGCAAGAAAAGCAAAGCATTTGACCCAGGAACAGCTTGGTAAACTTGTAGGAGTCCAGAAGTCACAAATAGCAAAGATTGAGAATTCAACGACCGATGCAAGATTTTCAACTGTATTGCGGGTTTTTGAGGCATTGAAGGCAAAGGTGAACTTCAGCGTTGAACTGGAAGATCACAAGCTAATGATAAGCGAATAAAGCAGGCCGGATCATAACACCGTATATGTTGCACATAGCTGCTAGACGCAGCTACGACACATATACACAACCGTTAGCAGAAATCCTTTCAAAACACAAAGCACAAAATTTTCATTGAACACATTTCCCAAAATGGGAACCTGTTACTATCTTTGTCAAAAGANNATTAAAATTGAGAGTTATAGCTAANAAAATATTACGTGAGTTTTGGGAAAAACATTCTGATTGTGAACAACAATTAAAATCGTGGTATCAAGAAGCTGATAAAGGAACTTGGAAAAGTCTGAATGAATTAAAGTCTGAATATCCAAGTGCAAGTATTTTAGAGGATAATAGAGTTTGTTTTAACATAAAGGGAAATAATTATCGTTTAATCGTTAAAATAAATTTTAATTATCAAATGATATGGATTCGATTTATTGGAACTCACGCTGAATATGATAAAATAGACGCAAATAAAATTTGACAAAGATGAAATTAAAACCAATAAAAACAGAACACGATTATCATCAAGCTTTAGAAAGACTTGAGCAAATCTTCGACTCAAAACCTGGAACAAAAGAAGGTGATGAATTGGAAATTTTAGGGATTTTAATTGAGAATTATGAAAATGANTTTTTTCCAATTGACCTTCCTGATCCAATAGAAGCTATTAAATTTAGGATGGAACAACTGAATTATTCACAAAATGATTTAGCCGAAGTTATTGGATTGAAAAGTAGAGCTAGTGAAATTCTAAATAGAAAACGAAAATTAACGCTTGAAATGATTAGAAAACTAGCTGAAAAGTTACATATTCCAACAGAAGTTTTAATTCAAGCATATTAAAAATCAGGACTTCTGCTAACAGTGCCAAAAGCAGTGCAGAACGGATTCGACCAGGACCCGGTCCATGGACGACCATGACAACATTCACGAGTAGCGTCCAGGATGGTAAAATGCCGCTCCTTAGCTGATTTGCCGGATGTTGGCGGTCATTGTAGAACGACACCTGAACGAAAGATGAGATAAAAGTGGAAATACAACATTCAGACATTTCAAAATTTGAAATTAAAGAAATAGCATGGCAAGGACCTTTTTCGTGGACAGGCTACGAAAATCAGAATAACCTTGACACCATTCCTGACACAGAAGGTATTTATCTTTGGACATTTCAATATAATGACGGATATTTGGTGTATTGCGCAGGAATAACCAAATCCACTNNAAAAAGATTTAGACAACATACATTAGAATATAAAAGTGGTAACTATACTGTGTTTAATGTAAATGAAGCAGAACAGGGCAGAAGAGTAGAAATTTGGCATGGTTGGTCATATGCAAGGACACATCGTAACGAATTTAATGATCGAAAGGAAGAAATTTTAAATGCCGTAGAAAACCAATTAAAATCGTTCCGGGTTTTTGTTGCTCAAGTTCCTGATAAAAGAGAAAGAGCGCGATTTGAATCAGCAATTATGAACAGCATATACAACTCAACAGAATCTTGGGCAGAATTAGCAGACAGAGGTATGGCTTTAAGCAAACGTAGAAAAGACGAAATACCCATCGTCATTAAAAACATAAGCGACATTAAATTTTACGGGTTACCAGAATTTTTAGAAATATAGAATAAAAACAACGAACCGCCAAGATTAAGCCGAATATACAAAAGCCCACCAAAAATCTTCCAGATTATAACAAGCTGATTTATATAATATTCCATAAATTTTTGTGCGCTTGTCCGGATTGCTATGCTACTAGAGCCTCTGCTCTGTCCCGGGAGTGAAACAATCCGGGGTTCCGGGATGCCGAGGTTACAGTCGTATAGCTCAATGAGATTGGTCTTTAACGGAGGAACCTTCGGGATTAATCTGTTTGCTGAAATTTCATTGCCTTTCATGTTTATTACTTATTTTTGATGGATTAAATAAGTATAACAAGCGAGGCTGTGAGTACTATCTCTGCTTTGGGGGATTTCACCGGAGGTGTCGCTTGAACAGCGGTTTTGTGTTATGGGGGCTGATGTGCTTCGTATGAACAGTAGTGCTAAAATTCCCCACAACGCAAATCCGCAAAACGTTAGCAATAATACATGACGACATGACGAAAAATTAAATATTAATGACATCATTCGGACAACTACTGACTTCGAGGACGAAAAGACCAGGCCTTTGTTTAATTTAACACCTACAATTAAGAAGCAAGGCTACTTGACAAAGGACCAAGCAATAAAAATACTGAAATGGAAATCTCCTCGACCGTTAAATCACTACAATAAAAATTCAGACGATGACTTTAAACAAATTACTAAACTTGCTTTTGAACAAAAAGACGAGAAAGTAAAAATACATATTTTGACCGCACTGATAGGTGTAAAATATCCAGCAGCCTCTGCACTTTTAATGTTTTACGACCAGAAAAAATATCCAATAATTGACATTAGGGTTTGGAGACAGCTTCATAATAACGGGTTAGTAAAAGACAATGCAAAAGGACAAGCATTTACTCTTGAACAATGGAATAAATATTTAACTGTAATACGACAATTAGCTGAAGAAAATAAATTAACCGCTCGACAAGTTGAAAAGCGTTTGTTCGACCACGACAGAAAAACTCAAAGTGGGACATTATACAAGACATATAAAACAAAGTGATAATGCACAGGTGCTAACACGGGTTTTGCGTTAGTGGGCGGAGAGTGCAAATAGAAACATATGAGCAATTAATAAACGTTGGTGCTGGCAGACAGTTTCCGGTTTCAAAAGCCCACCAACTCAAAGCACGAAACCGTTAATCGACAACTTCTCTAACCCCGAGCCAACAAAAACCGCGGGATCTATCTAAAATCTCGCGCTTTTTATCTATCATTGGATTCTATAAATATTTGAACCTAAGATGATTGAACAAGCTCCACAAATTGAAAATACAGACCAAATTATTCCACTCATGGTTAAGTTACAGATGAATGGTGTAATCCGCGGATAATGCTTGGGTCAATATAGTCCGGATTATCCAAGGGTAGAAAAAGAGTTGAAAATATAACGATCCGATTATTGCTTTATGAATTTTTGAGTCATCCTGTTTCTACCCGCTTTTACAACAGCTATATAGGTGCCGGGGACTAAATTACTTATGTTTATTTCTTCTTTAAACATCCCGTTTCCAGCAAATGTTTCATTGTATTTTGTAATTAATACCTTTCCATTCAGATCGGTAATTTCTACGGTAATACGCTGAGGCCTGGAGATTGTAAAGGGAATTGTAACTACATCCTTAGCCGGAGCCGGATATACCGGATATATTTTATCCTTCACAAAATCATACTTGATTTGATCATTCGATAATACATCATGGAACTCTAAGTTTTCATCCCNCGGCTGATAATTCAGAAAGATGAGGGNGAGATAGTACATTTCATCCGATGTTTNTTCTCCCCACGAGATTACTTTCGGAGGATTATTGGGATTATGTGGATTGTTAACGGTATTGTCATAGGTTGCGAAGGCATGTAGTTTCGTGCCTCTTGGAAGAATCATCGGTTTGGTAAAATGGTAGGATCCTTGCCAGTTAAAGTCCCAATCACTTATCTTTAATGCGTCCTGTATCTTCCCATCCGGCAACTCACAGTAGATATGCCAGTTCTGTCCTAATAGATGCATATGGGGTGCCACACCCAACAACGTCACATCATAGGGCAGCGTAATCATGCCATGAAAAGTCTTTACCTGATTCGGAGGAATTATGAATACATCCCCTTGCAATATCCCCGGAACAGGTAGCATTACAAATGATTGAACAAGCCGCTTCGGTGGCTCCTTGCTAAAGAATAAATTTATGGAGGTGCTGTCTTTTTCGTCTGTCGCTGAAGGCGCATAATGCATCTGCAGCAACAAGTCTGATCCTTTGGGAATTTTAAAAGCCAGACCATCCTGATATATTATTGGTTTTTGGCCGGGTACATAACCGGGCAACTGATTGTTGATCTGCGCGACACTCGTATTACTCGATCCCTCAAAACCATATTCCGGGGTGGCAGCATCCGCATTTCTGGAGATATCGGTAGAGTCAGCCCAGACTAATGTGTGGTGAACTACTTNTTTATTTCCGGGTCTTACTTCCAGGGCGACCAGATATTTATCTTCAGTGAGGTTGGTCGGCAATACAAAATATCTGTACTCATCGATTCCCGTCCCTTTATGCAGATAGGATTGGGCAAAAGATACCACCATATCCGGGTTGCCTACCTGCGAACCGGAAGGAAATACAGGTACCGGTGGCTCTTTGGACACATCACCTCGCTGCATTCCCTGGTCGACCCATGCTGCCAGGGTTGCGATTTCTTCATCGCTGAGAAAGTTTTCATTTTGCAGCTTTCGGATATTTTTATCAGGCTTCCAGGGCGGCATATATTGGATCTGAGTGACATACTTAATAAAGGCCCCTCTGTTTTNTACCTCCTCATAACTGGTGAGCGGAAATGGCGCTATTTNCCCTTGCCTGTGGCATGTGGTACAATGCTTGTATATGATGGGTGCAACATGTTCTGCAAATGTAACTGTCTGAGATTGTGCATATTGCATGCAAAACACAATACTTGCTAAGACTAAAATTTTTCTCATGATTAAGATTTTATGATAAAGCAGCCCGTAGGTTCTGTTTTGTTTATTTTGATTGGTTGACCGGTTAAGTAAGATTGAATGGCATCTTCCGCATAATGCTCTGTTATTACAGTACGCCTTTCTCCTAACCTGGCAAACTGATTGTTTAGCTTGCCGCGATAGATACACTCCTGATCTCCTGAAAATATGGNCGCCTCAGGCGTAATGGTTACCCNCCATTCACGGGTTAGTTTCTGATCATAGTCTATGGTAAAATTACAATTCAATTTATATTTATTTAAAAATTTTTCCACACTATTTGAATCGCTGACCGTATAGTTGGGGAAGACCAGGGTACACCTTGCTGCCGGATATTNTTTGAGTAAATCCCTGAGTTGAAGGGTCATATGCTGGCATATAGGACAAGTCTCTGAAACAAAGACATACATATACAGGGAGTCCGGGGACAGGTCCTTGTTTTTTGTGGCAGCGGATGAATGGTAACAGGCAAAGGTCTGAACTCCGACCATACATGAAAATAAAATGAATAGAACCGCTTTTTTCATGTGTAAATGTACTTTATAATTATGTCTTTATGTGCTAAATAATGTAGGCATATCACCTAGTCCCCTTCAATTGTTTGGGTGAAAGGAAGCATTGCTCTCAACGATTAGTTGTTAAGCTAGAATCGGTTTAGCCCTTTTGTCAACTGACCGTCTCATCCGTTGTCGTAGTAACAAGTTATAATAGGATTATGGTACGGGGCCAAACCATCCAATTGTGCCATCTGTTAAGCAACCGGTTACTATTTGATGCTTTATAAGGGTGAGTGTTTAATTTGATACTATCGTTTTGCTAAAAATTCATCCCTGGTGGCCTTGTCCCGGGACGCGCCATCCATTAAATCTCCGGGAGGCAATCAGGAAACATCCCATGTTGGAAATACCGGAAAAAATGACTGCCGGCTCAAACAATTTACCCCTTTTAAGCATTCTATAATGTGGATAGCATCTTGCGTTTTCCGCAAATACTTTGACAACGTCAACCCTTTACAGATCTAATCCGTTTGACTACAGATAATGCGGCAGATCAGGTAAAGGGTGGCCCCGAATTCTTTTGCGTGAAGCAACCCAAAAGGTATTGGTTTGACGACAGGATAATCTAAAGGAATAATGATTTGGTAAAAAATAAAAATATAACGGCAATCAGAATGGCAGCCAGCCGGGAGAGCGCAAATGAATGCCTGTTGGAAAATCAGATGCCCCGCTGATAATTGGGGCGAAAACGGTTCAAAAGATTGTCAGACCCGTGACTAACCCTTTCGATGGTAAAATATTAGTTGATATAAATAAAATAATTTAAAAGCAAGTATTATGGCAGATCAAAAGAANAAACTGTATTCTGTTTCGGGCAGACCGATTGCAGAAAACCAAAATGTAAAAACAGCAGGCAAAAGAGGGCCGATGCTCCTGGAAGACTATTGGTTCCTGGAGAAACTGGCCCATTTCGATCGGGAAGTTATCCCCGAAAGAAGAATGCACGCCAAAGGTTCCGGCGCATTTGGAACTTTTACCGTGACCAATGATATTACCCAATATACCAAAGCCAAAATCTTTTCGGAAGTAGGAAAGAAGACGGATGTCTTTGTTCGGTTTTCAACAGTAGCAGGAGAAAGAGGGGCCGCTGATGCAGAGCGGGATATTCGTGGATTTGCTATGAAGTTTTACACCGAGGAAGGAAACTGGGATTTGACCGGAAACAATACACCCGTGTTCTTTTTGAGAGATCCTTACCGATTTCCCGATTTGAATAAGGCAGTAAAAAGAGACCCGAAAACCAATCTGAGAAGTGCCAACCACAATTGGGATTTCTGGACTTTGCTACCCGAAGCCCTGCACCAGATTACCATTACGATGAGTGAAAGAGGTATTCCCAAATCCTATCGAAACATGAATGGATACGGAAGTCATACGTTTAGTCTGATAAATGCTGATAATGAAAGGATTTGGGTCAAATTTCATTTTAAAACAGCCCAGGGTATTCAGAACCTATCCAATGAAGAAGCTGCTGAATTAATCGGCAAAGACCGGGAAAGCCATCAGCGCGACTTGTTCGATGCCATAGAAAGAGGTGACTTCCCTAAGTGGAATATGAAAATTCAGGTAATGACACAGGACCAGGCTAANAAATGCCCCTTCAATCCGTTTGACCTGACCAAAGTATGGCCACATGGAGATTATCCGCTGATTGATGTGGGTGTTTTGGAGTTGAACAGAAACGCAGAAAACTACTTTGCCGATGTGGAGCAGGCTGCATTCAACCCGGCAAACGTGGTTCCGGGCATTGGTTTTTCTCCGGACAGAATGTTGCAGGCAAGGCTGTTTTCGTATGGCGATGCCCAGCGTTATCGCTTAGGGGTCAACCATTATCAAATACCGGTAAACAAGCCACAATGTCCGTTTCATAATGCCTCCAGAGATGGCGCAATGCGCGTGGACGGAAACGAAGGCGGCACCTTGCATTATTTCCCCAACAGCTACAACCAGTGGGAGGAGCAAAAGGAATTTACAGAGCCGGCCTTGAGTTTGGAGGGCGATGCCGATCATTATGACTTCAGGGAAGACGATGATGATTACTATAGCCAGCCGGGCAATTTATTCAGAAAAATGAATGACACACAGAAGCAGCTGTTGTTTAAGAATACTGCTGCCGAAGTAGGCGGTGCTGAACGCTTCATTCAGGAAAGGCATATTGCCAATTGCTACAAAGCAGATCCGGATTATGGCAAAGGAGTTGCAGATGCGTTGGGCATAGCTATTGAAGATGTACTGAACAAATAGATTAAGACTTCTGAGTACAAACATGGGGAGACTCCCTGTCCCGGTATGTTTCCGGCAGAAATGGCATGGACATATCGCATTACCGGCTACCAGCGAGACATGATGTTCCGGCTATTTAAAAAACAAACTGCGATACCGGAATGAATTATGCCAACTTGAGACTCCTCCCTAAACTATGCAGAACACGTATAAAGGAACCTGCCATGCTGACCAATAAGAATGGCAGGTCCTTTCTTTTGTGGGCTATCCCGTTGCTTTTTTCGGAAGAAATGACTTCCGGGGTGTTGTCGCCCACCCTTTGCGGATATTTCTATTCCCCTAAAAGGTGCATTTACCGGTTGAATCTAAGCCTCAGGACAGGCCGGAGGGTTCTTGCCTGATTATATCTTCAATATTTTATAGTAAAGAATAGTGGCATTTTGCTGACCTATCGCTACAATATACATGCCGGGAGGCAGGTGTCCCAGCCTGATACTATTACTCCCGGGATTGTACTCAATGCCCGTATTGATACCCTGGATATTCCACACCTGGACAAAAGCGGGAATTTCGTTATTCCGGCCTTTCATGTATACAGTACCTGTCGTAGGATTCGGATAGAGGGTAAATGTATTTTGAGGAGTGGAAGATTCATAGACCGCCGAGGATTTATTTGACTCTATGGCCCCGATATCAGGAACCGAGCCTTGAAAGTCATAAAAACCGGGAATGATGACGCCTCCATCAATCAATGGACTGTAGTCTTCCAACGAAAAGTCACCATGGCTGACGTCCTTAAAAGCGGGATTTTGATGGTAAGGCTTATTAAAGAATATTCTGTTGCTTCCGGTAAGTGCACGCATCTGTGACTGAAAAGAGTCGACCTCAAACCAGCTGTGGCAATTATATTTGCCATGCATCTCTTTAGCCAGGATTAAAGGGGAGGATTCGTCATAGCTGTAATAATTATCATGATCAGACGAAAATTGAAAGTCCGGTTTATCTTTCAATCCATGGAAATAATAAGGATGCTTGATATTGTCCGAAAAAATATTATTAACGAAGTAGATGTNTTTCCATTCGCCCAACCANNGAACCATCGTGAAGGCCAGGGTGTCGTCAGAGTAAAAAGTATTGTTGAAAAAATACATATTTCCTCTGGCCGGATTTGTTCCTGAAGAGTTGGTCTTTATACCTGTTGCCGGTGAATAATACACTGTGGGCGGGGTACAACCCACAAAGTATGGATCATCCTTTACATTTTCCCGGCCCCGCATACCATAGAATACATTCCTGTAAAAATAGCGCGGCCCAATACCAGGCGGTGCCGCACTAATACCGGCCATCGGACGTACAAATCTATTATTCAGCACCCGGAAATTGACCCAGTTGCCATCACACTCTATAGCGTCATAGTTGTCGACAAATTCATTGTCATAGACATCAGCCTCAGCTACACCTGCGCTGCTGTTGAGATACATGCCACTATTGGTCCCCGTGAATACATTATTCCGGATGGTAACATTTGAATTGTTCTTGAATACGAGGACCGGTCTCCTGTTTCTTGCATAGGAAGTGGCTTCTGTGATGAAGTACAGGGGAGATCGTTTGATCATTACATGACTGTACAAGCCATTGTCATTTTTAAACTGACAATTTTCAATCAAAATATGATCGCACTTGCCCCCAAACTGGATATCAAAATTATTGAAAACAAATTGACAGGAGTCAAACCAAATATGATTGACATCCCTGAGATCAAATGCCATAGACTGACTTTCCTTTTGGTTCTTAGCGATATTTTTAATCGTCAATCCTTTAAAATGAAGGTACCCGTCATGGCTGTTGCCATAGACCGTAATAAACCGAAATGCCTTTGAGATAGTGACGTCTGTGTTGTTGGGGTTTGTTCCGGCCTTTGTCTTGATCCAGATATTACTTTCATCCCTTACAAATCCATCTGCATTAAAATTCAGATCTCTTAAATTGTGATCGTGAAAATACCAGAATGCATTCAGGGTGGGATATGGATACAGGTTGTTGCCATTGAGGATACAGATGTTGGTATATCCTGTGTTGGGAGGTAAATTAGAGCGGTATAGAAGCGTGTCATGTTCATTCCTTGTCCAGGCAAGCGTCGCCTGATAGGCGCCATCGATAATGGGATGCGCGCCCGGAGCTGCCATAATATGGATCGGTTTTTCTTCGGTACAGGAGCTGTTCAATCGAAAAACGATCGAAAGATCAGTATATACGCCGTCCATTAAATAAATGGTCGTGCCACAGGTTACATCCCNCGACTCCAGCAAAGCCTTTAGTTGTCCCGGCTTATCCTTTGTATATTCTTTGCCGGAACCGTCCGGAGCGACCCATCTTATATTCGTACCCACAATTGTCTCGGGATCATTGAGGGTCGAGGTACTTACAGTGTGTTGATATATAACTTTTTCCTCAGGAATACTATCGTGGATACTCACCGCTATATCGCAAGGGGTGCCGGCCTGCAACAAAAACACACTTCNCCTGAATTGATCCTGACCGGAAAAAGTAATTCGATCCGNGGGAAATGCATCCTTCCAGGTTCCTGTATCGGCCGGCTTATATTTTATGGTACAATAGGTCGAATTATCGGCATCAAAACCTGCCGGCAAATCAACTTCAATACCGATACTTTGATAGGCGGGATGCAATACTACGGACTGGGCATACATCAGGGGCGTTACAAAAAAAANTGTCCCTATTATTGGTACAATACGATTTATCATCTGAATATTTTTGGGGTTAAAAATATGGATGTATAAATAATGGATGACTAAAGTAAAAGTATTCAGCCAAAAGAAAAAGTTAAAAAGTTATATAACAATAAATGATTGTGTGTAAAATAATGATATTGTGCGATATAGCTCATGTCGGTCTCCCTTACCTTCCCGGGATGGCTTCAATATAATAGGTTATAAGGAAGGATGTGGGAGGCGCTTTTTTCGGTCTTTGAAAACAAAGCAGGATCAACTTCCTTTTTAAAAATCTTCATAATAAGTCCCCGGATATTATGCATACAATCGGTTGAGATGCTGACCGGGACTCTACGAAGGCTCAGATTATATAACCGGGATTTACCGGCAGGAATGCAGGCCGGGTCAGGAGTATCCCGGGGCTTTGCAAGTGGTCTGCACCATTAAAAAAGAATAACGGGACAAAACGCAATTGTTCAAATCCCATGCTATCGTATATACGCCAACTTGAAAATAGCAACTTACGGACAGACCATCTTGATCTTCCATGGATGGCCTTCCGGATGCATTGCCGGATCTTTCTAATCGTGTAGAGGGATGGGAGGCGACTTATTACCCCTGTCCTATCGCCTATCGAAACATATGGACTCCGGCGGGCAATGAAAGATTTGAGAAAATCGGTGGGGAGGAAGACCGCCCCCGGCTCATTTGTGTTTTTGACCGGTTATGCATTCAGGGCGCCGGTAGAAGGATGTAGGCCGCCCCGGTCAAAACAAGCGCCCGCCTCCGTGTAAAATTTCGCCAATTGAACAATATTTTAATAATAATGAACATATTTTACAAAAATCCGAATAAAATTTTATAAAAATTACACGGCAAAAAACATACAACCTGAGCATTTATGGCTTATATTTGCCGGTTCAGGGAGGGTCCGGAGGACTCCGCATAAGGATGCTTCCGCCCGATAAGACTTCACAGGTCACAAGAATAAGAAAGAATAGAAATACCCTTTTATTGAATCAGGGAGATTGCCGAAAATCCTTTGAAGAGTGGAAGGGAATCTTTAATTACTTAGTTTTGAGAATCATATTATGATTGTTAATAATTTTTAAAAATTAAAATGAATGACTATGTTAAAACTTTTTACAAAATTTTTAACCTGCATGATGGTAGTCGTCTTTCTGGACAGCAGGGTCGCAGGCACAATTAGCCATCAAGTATAATTTTGCCGTAAGCAGTGGAACTTACACTTCGATCAGCGGTACCGGAACTGAGGTAACCGGGGTGGAAACTGATGATGCAGGAGTAAACATCACCGGTCTTACAGCATTTACGGTAAATGGAGTCTCCTATACCAATGTCAGGATGATTTCCAATGGTAGTCTTATTCTGTACAATACCACAGCTCCTACCACTACTGCATTCTATTCTCCACTTTCCACTGCATCGGGTGGGGGACGTCCACTGTGGTTATTGCTCCATTTGGAAGAGACCTGAATAGAAATAACCATTCAGGTACAGCGTGGAGGCAGGAAATAGGCAATGAACTCATCTTTGAATGGAAGGATTACAACCGGTTTGGGATCACCGGAGATAAGCTTAATTTTCAGGTCCGCTTAAATACATCGACCGGAGCGATATCTTTTGTTTATGGATTATTTACGGCGGGGACTAGTACTAGCTACCCCAGATAGGCTTTAAGACAACTGGTACTACTGCCTCAAACTGGTCCACCGATATCAACAACCTGATGCTGGATGTGACAGGGTCACCAAATAGCTGTAATTGGAGTGATGTCGTGACAGGCAATGCCAATTCGAGTACTGTTTACCTGAACTCTGCTAATTCTGGTGTATCACCGTCCAGTGGTCTGACCTATACATGGACTCCTCAGTCCAATCCTGATCCGGTGCGCGCATTTGCAGCCGTTTCCGGCATTACTGGAAGTAGCGCTACGCTATCATGGACGGCGCCAACCGGAGCTACGCAGTACAATGTCCGATACAGGCAAGTGGGTAGCTGCGCCTGGACTAATTTTGCAGGCAACCCCGTGTCATCAGCTACTGCGACACTAACAGGCCTGTCTGCAGGTACTTATTATCAATATCAGGTGCAGGCAAAGGCATCCGGAGGTGATGAATCCATCTGGTCGCACATACCGGATGCCGCCGGATCCGGAAGTGGCTATATTGCTACAGGTTCATTCCAGACAACCATATCCTGCTATCCACCTACTGCCCTTACATCCACCAATATCACCACTACGACGGCGGATATTTCATGGACTCCGCCTAGTCCTGCACCTTCAAATGGCTATGAGTATTACTACTCTACCAGTAATACGCCTCCCGGAGGTTCAGGTACGCCGACTGCCGGCACATCGGTCAGTTTATCGGGCCTGACTTCCAATACGACCTATTATTTCTGGGTGCGATCAGATTGTGGAGGTAGTGGTTACAGTACATGGGCAGGACCTGCGAGCTTTACAACCCAAGCTTTGACAACGCCACCATGGTCCGAAGGCTTCCCAAGTGCTACATTGCCTGCCGGATGGGCGCTTTCGTCATATTCCGGTCCTTCTAATTCTGTCACAGCATTAAGCGGGACGACAACATATTATTTGTATAAAAATTTATATAGCAGTGCTACTACAGGTAGTTTTACTACAATAAATGTAGGGACATTAGCGGGAACGGAGAACCTATCATTTACCTATAAGTTGGCAAATTTTAGTAGTCCATATGGTCCTCCTGCTATTGGTAGCGGTAATTTTGTCGTAGCGATTTCTACTGATTTTGGTGCTACTTATACGGACATTGCGACTGAAAGCAACAATGGTGTAGCCGGATGGCAGGCCAAGACCTATTCACTTGCCGGGTATGCCGGACAAACAGTTAAAGTTCGCATAACCGGGAATTGGACTTCAGGAGATTATTATTTAGGATTTGACGATTTTAAAATAGAAACTCCTCCATCTTGTAATCCTCCATCTGCCCTGACCTCTTCCAATATCACAGCTACAACGGCGGATATTTCCTGGACACCACCCAGTCCGGCCCCTTCCAATGGGTATGAATATTATTACTCTACCAGTAATACGCCTCCCGGAGGTTCAGGTACGCCGACTGCCGGCACATCGGTCAGTTTATTGAGCCTGACTTCCAATACGACGTATTATTTCTGGGTGCGATCAGATTGTGGAGGTAGTGGCTACAGTACATGGGCAGGCCCGGCGAGTTTTAAGACAGCGTGTTCACCGGGTAGCATTCCATTTACTGAAGGATTCGAATCTGGTTATACCGATCAGACAGCCGTAGGGGTTGTTGGACACAGCAGAGTATGGCTGGGGCTGAAGTTTGGACTGCAAATAGTTCCCTAACTTCTTATAACCGGACTCCAAGAACCGGTAGTTTTAATGCATATTTAAGATGGGGTAACACAGATTGGCTGTTTTACCCATTGACGCTGACAGGTGGAACAACTTATAAATTTAGTGTCTATGCTCGTCAGGATGGATCGACAAGTTCAGATGCTGACATTACCCTTGCTTATGGAAGTACTGCGTCAGATGCCGGTATGACCAATGTTGTGGTCAGTCTTGGGTATCGTCAATGGCAATTATCAGGAAGTTACCGGTAATTTTACCCCTGCATCAAGTGGTACTTATTATATTGGGATTAAGGGATATATTAATTCTTCTCCATTTTATATTTCTCTTGATGACATTTCAGTGATAGTGGCACCTACAGATGCAGTTGACTGGTGTAACCTGCAGCATCCTCCTACCGGTAATATTACTGCCGGACAAAATCTGACAGTTTATACACAAGGCTACGAGCCGGGTGTTACACCCGGTACCGGCGCAGGATCAGGTATCAGTGCATGGATAGGTTACAGTTCATCCGATACGGACCCATCCGGTGGAGGTTGGACTTGGGTATCGGCTACCTTTAATGTAGAAGTAGGAAATAACGACGAGTTTAAGGCGGATATCGGAAGCAATTTAGCTCCCGGAACCTATTATTATGCCAGCCGCTGGCAGTTAAATGGCGGTCCATATAAATACGGTGGTTACTCCTCAGGTGGAGGAGGTTTCTGGAATGGGACGACCTATGTCAATGGTATGTTGACAATTAATCCTCTTTCAAATGATGAATGTACCGGTGCTATCGATGTGCCTGTTACACCAGAGGTGGCGTCTCAGCCTGTGGCCGGGACTATATTAGGTGCGACTCCTTCATCAGGTTCATTCGGGAGCGGATGTAATATATATAGTGATAACAAAGATATCTGGTATAAGGTTACCGTACCAGCTTCCGGCAATGTTACAATTGAAACCTTTGTTACGGGAGGTACTAGCGACAGTGACAATGACTATTCCTTCCAGGTGTATTCCGGCAGTTGTGGCTCGCTAACTTATATCAATTGTAGCGAGGATGCTAATTTATATGGCACTCCGGCTAGTTATATGCCGGCATTGGCTTTAACCGGCCAAACACCCGGTGCCACACTTTACATCAGACTCAGAAAATCAAGTTCATCGAGTCAGACCTCATTTACCATAGCAGCGTATGACCCAACCTTAACTGTTCCATTAGCTACTTCTGATTGTAGTCAGGGAAGTGTAGATGTTACAGTTGCTAATGGCAATGGGTATCGATTTGTACCACTATTTGATAATTCAGGCAATCTTATTGCCGAACTTTTTGCACATGGTCAGGACCTTGGTACGGTAAATGCCTCTGTTTACCGAAACACAACACCCCTGTTCGTCAGGATGCAGCAGGTGTTTACTATTTAGACAGAGATTTTACCATCAAGGTAACAAATCAGCCATCAAGTAATGTCGATTTTTATCTGTGGTTTACAGATGCAGAATTTTCAGCATTGCAGACAGCTGATCCGTCAATTACAGGAATTGGTGATTTAAAGGCAACAAAGAATGCAAGCAGATGCGGTAAGGAGCCTGAAACAGGAGGCACCTTGCTGACCAATTATGATGACGTTGATCGATTAGCTGATAATGCACATGCAGTAGCATTTAGTGCCAATTCATTTTCGACTTTCTATCTGCACGGGGAAGTAATCCTCTTCCTGTCAACCTGATCGACTTCACTGCCAGGGCAACTAAGGAAGGTATGGTGGAACTCAACTGGATTGTAGCAGAAGAAAAGGGTATGAAAGAGTATGTTGTTGAGCGCAGCACGGATGGCAGAAACTTCATAGCCATCGGTACGGTGAGTGCTGCACAGAAGACAGACTATGCATTGACAGACAATCGTCCTGTGAGCGCGGTCAACTACTACCGACTGAAGATGGTGGACCGCGATGGTGCGTTTAAGTACAGTGAGGTGCGTCAGGTGGTATTTTCCAATGGCAGGTTGTTGTCGCTCTATCCAAACCCGACATCCGGTCAGGTATATGTTTCCGGACTTGAGGGTGTAAAGGATGCGGCCTTTGTCAATATCTACAATGAGATGGGTATGAGCATCTACTCCGGCAAGATCGGTGGAGACCAGCTTGCATCCGGGGGTATCGATATGAGCAAATACGCTCCGAGAACCATACATGATCCGGGTCATCTCCGATGAGGTCAATACGACGATGCGTTTTGTGAAAGAATGATCCTGAAGAAAGAATGAATACAAGAGAGGGCTGCTACAAGCGGCCCTCTTTTTACCTTGATATCATGGTCAGGTGGAGGTTTAGCCCGACGGGTTAAATTCCGGGAATGCATCAAAATAAAGAATATCATTGTACCGGGAGAGATGGCGGACTAAGTGGGATATGGCGGCCGGCCGGCATTTTCCCGCCACTGTGCTTTGGATTACCTACCCTGTAATACCGAAGGTACATTTGTTATTGACCAATTTCATTGATCTATACGACTGTAACCTCGGCATCCCGGAACCCCGGATTGTTTCACTCCCGGGACAGAGCAGAGGCTCTAGTAGTATAGCTATCCGGGCAAGTATACCAAAAATTTATGGACTATTATATAAATCATCTTGGTATAAGACAACCTATAAAGGGAGACCATACCTCAAAAAGGGAAGCCTGTATTTCAGTTGAGAAAGGCCTCACCGGATCTTACGATATGGGAGGGGCAGTGTGTTGATTACACTTCATTCAGGCCCTTGAAAAAGGCACCGGTGCGGGGTGCCATTGCAATCAGACGAAGACCCGGAAGGCTTCAAAAGCACTCCACAGGATAAGCGCCCATATTTTCCTTTTATCCTTGATTGTCATATAGATAGCGTGCGTTTCGCAAGCAATCAAAGAGAGAAGACGCACTTCTAGACAGACAATTCCAGAACAAAATATAATAATGCTAAAAATTATAGGCATTAAAAAATAAGGCATATTGCATTAAAGGCAATATAATATATTTTAAAAAATAATTGATAAAAATATAATATTACCGGTATTTTGTTTAAGTTTGTGCTTTCTAAAGCAGTAGGCGCTTGTGGATACAAATGCTTCCGCCCGATAAGACTTCACAGGTCACAAGAATAATAAAGAATAGAAATACCCTTTTATTGAATCCGGGAGATTGCCGAAAATCCTGTAAAGAGTAGGCGTTAATTTTTAAATATTTAAAGTATGAGGATTTTGTACCTTCTATTATTTGTACTTATAAACTTTTATAATGGGTATGGACAAATAAATTATTCTACAAGCTTTGATGGCTGCAATGCTTCATCCTGTAGTGATTGGAGCATTAGTGGTGGATTTTTAGCAAATATTACTCCAAATGGAAGTTCAGGATATACTCCCTGTAATACGGCTTCTGCAAAAGCTAATATTTATGGTGGAGAACCAATCACGACCCTTGAGCGGACTGCTTCAATAGGAACTGCTACATTAGGCAGTTTTACTTTAAATTTTAGTTATAAATGTATAGATTATTTTACGGGAACTGCTACTCCTGCAGGATATGCTACTTTTAATCTGTATTATAAGACCTCATCAGGAGGCCCCTGGACACAATTTGGTACATTTAATAATGTAAGTTCATCAACATGTGTTGCCGCTCCGGCAAATTCGTTTGGAATAAATATCAATGATGAGGTCTATATCAGGATTGTAGTGAATAGAAATAGCGGTGATTTCTGGGCTGTGATGGATGATATTTCATTGGTTGAGACAAGTCCGCCCTCATGTAGTGAGCCATCAGCTCTCACATCCTCAAATATCACAGCTACAACGGCGGATATTTCCTGGACACCGCCCGGTTCGCCACCTTCCAATGGGTATGAGTATTACTACTCTACCATTAATACACCTCCCGGAGGTTCAGGTACACCGACTGCCGGCACATCGGTCAGTTTATTGGTCCTGAATCCCAATACGACCTATTATTTCTGGGTGCGATCAGATTGTGGAGGTAGTGGCTACAGTACATAGGCAGGCCCGGCGAGTTTTAAGACACCTCCCGGGTGTGGAGGTACTTTCTATGATAGTGGGGGAGCTTCGGGTAATTATTCAGACAATGAGGATATAACCACAACTATCTATCCGGATAATCCGGGCGAAGTGGTGACAGTATATTTCACTGCTTTTAACACAGAATCCAGCTGGGATGGTCTTATGATATATGACGGCCCTGATGCTACTTATCCTTTAATTTCATCAGGGTCAAACTACAATAACCCACCCACATGCCCTGATGGTGCCTGGACAGGAACCGGAGCCTTTAGTGCTGCGGGGCAGTCATTTACTTCTACAGATGCCTCCGGAGCGCTGACCTTTGTATTTAAATCAGATGGTAGTTTTAATTATAGTGGATGGGCAGCCAATATTACATGTCTCCAATTGTTCCTCCGACTAATGATGATGCGCCGGGGGCAATTACCCTGACAGTAGGATCTGCCTGTGTAGGTGCCGACTATACAAATGTTAATGCTACCTACACAACAGGAGAACCTACAGGCATAGAGACTGCGGCCTACGCTACAGTCTGGTTTAAGTTTACAGCACCTGCAAGCGGAGCAGTACGCATAAGTACAGACCATAATGTAGGCGGAACATTAACAGATACGCGTATTGCTTTATATGAGGCTACCAATGTCAATGATTATTCAACGTTCACGGCACTAACAGGCGATGAGGATGGTGGTTCAGTATTAGATGATGCTTCCATAGCTTATGCCACAGGGCTGACATCAGGGGCTACTTATTATATACAGGTTGATAAGTGGCATTCAGCAAATTCCTCCGGTACTTTCTGTATTACAGTAGATGAATTGACTTCAGCTATGCTGGCTACAGGAACATGTGCCACTGCAACAAACGATAATTTAGGTTCTAATTCAGCTTATGTCGGTTGGGTTAATATACTTGATAATAATGGCAAGTTGATCATGCAGATCAGGAAGCCCACTGGTGTTGCCCCAGATGCTTTCGACGATTCATACGTTAACATCAATACAGGTGGTGTCAGACAGGATGCAGCCGGGAAATATTATTTAGACAGGAATTACTCATCTATTTCTGCTCCATCCGGACCCTATGACATAAAGTTGTACTTTTTAGGTTCAGAAAGAACCACGCTTGCAGGTGTTGACCCTGCAGCCGCTAATCTGGCTAATCTCAATGTCACACATGATGCAGGCGTAGGATGTAAGGATTATCCGACAGGAGGTGATAATACCTTACTGACACAAACTTCCAATGGCTCTGTTAATGGTGCAGAATGGGTACAGGTGACAACGCCGTCATTCTCCGGATTTTTCATCAATACCGGAAATAATCCTCTTCCTGTCAACCTCCTTGACTTCACTGCCAGGGCAACCAGAGAAGGTATGGTGGAACTCAACTGGATTGTAGCAGAAGAAAAGGGCATGAAAGAGTATGTTGTTGAGCGCAGTACGGATGGCAGAAACTTCATAGCCATCGGTACGGTGAGTGCTGCACAGAAGACAGACTATGCATTGACAGACAATCGTCCTGTGAGCGCGGTCAACTACTACCGACTGAAGATGGTGGACCGCGATGGTGCGTTTAAGTACAGTGAGGTGCGTCAGGTAGTATTTTCCAATGGCAGGTTGTTGTCGCTCTATCCTAACCCGACATCCGGTCATGTATATGTTTCCGGGCTTGAGGGTGTTAAGGATGCGGCCTATGTCAATATCTACAACGAGATGGGGATGAGCATCTACTCCGGCAAGATTGGTGGAGACCAGCTTGCATCCGGGGGTATCGATATGAGCAAATACGCTCCGGGCGCATACATGATCCGGGTCATCTCCGATGAGGCCAATACGACGATGCGTTTTGTGAAAGAGTAACCATGTTTTGAATCATGGTTTCAGAGGCAGTCGCAAGGCTGCCTCTTTTTTGCTTATGGGTGTCGTTAGGCAGTTATTACGGAAGATGTGGTAATGATCGGTTTCCCCATTAGATCTTGCGTCCACGCCCCTTTTGTAACTTTTGTCACTCAAATTTGTATTAGCTATACCGACCTTTACGGGAAATTTTTAATGAAATAAAATTCAGATAATATGTCATATCATTTTTCAAAAACATTGCATGGTTCATGGGAGGAGGTCAGGTCAAAAGTTGAGAGCGCTCTCAAGGAGGAAGGCTTCGGTGTGCTGACCGAAATCGACATCAGTGCCACCTTTAAAAAGAAACTGGATGTGGACTTCAGGCCGTATGTCATTCTCGGTGCCTGCAATCCAAATTTTGCCCATCAGGCTCTTCAGGCTGAATCACACATCGGTACGATGTTGCCGTGCAACGTTATCATGCAGGAGAACAAAGAAGGAGCAATCGAAGTCTCCGCTGTCGATCCGCTGGTTTCCATGCAGGGTGTACAGAACACGTCGCTGGCAGAGGTGGCCACACAAGTACAGACCAAACTGAAGCGCGTCATAGAAAATCTGGGATAAATAACACAGGCTTTAGCCGGGAAAAAGTCCTCATATTATAAGGTTTTAAAGGGGTGGAAATACGTGTTTACCATCCCTTTTCTTGTTGTTTCCCGAAATAGAACATGGCATCAGAAAGCATTAACCCCTTCTTCCTGACTTGGTCAATGCGTCACCCTAGCAAAAACGTCGGAAGTCATAAGAGAATACCTGATAAAATATCTTCCCGGTAAAGCTTAGAATTTTGCATTGGTCAAATATTCTGTTTATATTTACAACTCAAATTCACCAATATGGCAAAGTCAAAATCATCCACCCCGTCAAAATCGCCCATTCCCCGCATTACACATGATGCCTTCATGAAGAAAATCCTCTCTGACAGAGATGCTGCCAGGAGTTTTCTAATCGGATTTCTTCCGGAGCATATTGTTTCTATTCTCGACATTGATGCCTTTTCCTATCAGGATTCTGTCTTTCACAATGAAAAGATGCAGACCCGTCTGGCTGATATGGTCTTTGACATACCCGTTAAAGACAGCAAGGATGCTGTTCAGGTCTCGGTTCTATTCGAATTAAAATCCCATAAAGATCCATTTACCTGGCTACAGATACTGGAATATCTGGCTGCTGCCTATCGCAAACAATTGCATCAAAAGGGGAAAGGGCAAGGAAAACTCAAATTAATTATCCCTGTCATTTATTACCACGGAAAGGAAGTGTGGAAACAGGAAAAGAATGCATCCTTTTTTAAAGATTTTCCGGAATCATTACATTCATTTGTACCGGAGTTTGACCGCATCTTTATCGACTTAAAAACCTTGAGTGAGAAAGAAATCCTAAGTATCAGCAACTCCCTGATGAAGGCAACTCTCCGAATACATTTATTGAGGCTGATGAAGCAGATAGAAGAAGGGGAGTTCCGACGGGTATTTGAGGAGTTCCGTACAGATAAATATGGGAACTATCTGGGGTCAATAATTGTTTATTCACTACAAAATCTGAATATATCATCTGAAGAAATGAATACCTTTATAGATGAATTTCCGGAACCCATAAAATCAGAAACAATGACCATCGCCGAACAATTATATCGCAAAGGAGTAAAGGAAGGAAAAGAGCAGGGAGTTCAGGAAGGCCTTGAGAAAGGTATGCAACTAGGTATAGAAAAAGCACAATTTGAAATAATTGTCAAATCCTTTGAAAATGGTGCATCTATCGATTTTATATCCAACATTACCGGAATTCCTGAAAGTAAGATTAAAGAAATATTGAATTTGCGATAATCAGTATGGCGGAACTGAATTGACATTTATTTTTATTCAAATTCCTACATCTCCGGCAAAAATTTTAGATTTTTAAAATAAATCATTCGGAGGGTTCTGTTATTAAAGGCAGCATGATTTATCAAAGTCAAAATTTGATTCCTCCCGATCTGGTCAGCGCACCTTCCCGGCAAGCAATTCTTTAACCCTTCTCCTTATAATTGAACTTTAGATTGATGTTCCAACGTTAATTGAATCTCTGAATTTTCCATCACATTTTTCAACCACTACAAAGCTGTTATACCGAATGCGCATTCGTAATAGACCAATTTCATTGATCTATACGACTTGTGTCTTTCTAACCATTGACGCGTCTTCATTTATTAAATTATTGAATGGCACAGAAGAACGCTATCATTTCAGATCAGACATTTATTCTTGGGTCATACATAAAGGAGGCCTCATGCCTGATCAGGCAAAGTATTCCGGTACGGATGACATTATTTCCATGGAAGGAGGCCTACAACCTTTTGACTGCTGTTATCCGGGGACGCGTCCCGGTTTCAACCGGACCGAATGTTCCATTTTTTGTTGATTCTCCCTTTTGCCGCCTGAAAAAGCGTACCTTTGCGCTCTTTTTTGAATGTAGTTGCATGACACAACCCAANAAACATTTTCCGTTTTATCTGGCATTGCTCAGCATCGTGGGCTTTTTGGCCACGGATATGTATTTGCCGGCCTTCGATATCATGCACCGGGATCTGGCGACATCCAAAGCTTTGATCGGAGCCAGTCTGACCCTGTTTCTGGGCGGATATGCTGCCGGACAATTGTTATGGGGGCCGCTGTCAGATCGGTACGGAAAGCCGGAGGCGATCCTGGCGGGCCTGAGCATATTTACCCTTTCTTCTATACTTTTGTTTTTTACGGTCAATATTTACATCTTCCTTGCGTTACGTCTGATGCAGGCGCTTGGGGCCTGTGCCGCCGCAGTATGCTGGCAGGCCTTGGTGATAGACAGGTATCCTGCAGACAAGGTGAAGAAGGTATTCGCTTCGATCATGCCGCTTGTAGCACTTTCACCGGCGCTTTCTCCCCTGTTGGGGGTATGGATTCTGAATGCCTTGGGCTGGCAATTTATTTTCCTGATTTTGGCGGTCGTGGGTGGTGTCCTTATCCTCTATTCCTTTGGTCTGGTAGGCGCNCAACGGCAATTGGCCGGCGATGGAGGACATACCATCTCCTATCTTACNTTTTTCCGGTCATCAAAATACATGGGCAATGTCATGTTGTACGGCATGTGTTCTGCCGGTTTCTTCGCCTGGCTCACCGGAGCGCCGTTTTTCCTGAAGGAACTCGGGTATAGTGAAAGCCAGATTGGCCTGAGCTTTGTTCCTCAGACCATCGCCTTTATGTCCGGAGGATATGGTTACAGGTTGATCTCGGGTCGGGTTGACGGGAGGAAGGTCTTGCCTGTTTTGTTGATTGTATACTCCCTCAGCATGCTCACCATCTTATGGTTGGGCCTGTTTACCGTACCGACACTTACAGCCTTACTGATTCCGTTCAGTATGATGGCATTTGCCAATGGTGCCGGTTATCCGATCATGGTTGCCGAGGCATTGCAGCCCTTTGCCAATCATTCGGGAAAGGCATCGGCGTTGCAAAATGCCCTGCAGCTGGGTATGTGTTTTGTGGCGAGTGCTGCTGTATCTGCCTTTTCAAATCATGCTCTGATGGCAACATGTATCATCATGGCGAGTACGGTGATTTTTGTTGTTTGGGGTTATGCGCTCAGCAGGAAATGATAGTTGTCGTCCGGAAGGCTCTTCGTTGAAGGTCGAGGCATCGGAGTGCGGTCTTATGCTACCAACTTTTACGACGGTTACTGCATGCACGAATTCTGGCAGAACTGAGACCTCAGGGTACTTATCCTTTCCATTATTTGATTTTTCCCTTGCAATTCAATCAGGATGGGAGGCTGCGTGGCCCTTTCTAAAGGACCCGGTTTTTCCATTTATCTTGCTGAGGTTTTATGCTTGTATCCGGTCAAACCATCATCCCCGCTTTGTGAGTCGAAAAGTCAATGTACCCGGGATGTTGTGCCGGATAATTACCCATTCAGGTTAAAAATGACAAAGAGGTCAACGGCCAATAAGATTGAACAGCAGAAAGAGGAGGAAGCCCATCGCGATAGAAACCGGCAAAGTCAGAATCCAGGCCATTGCAATACTGACCATGGTTTTCTTTTGGAGATTCTTGACTCCTCCCGATGCTACCATCCCTCCCGCTACTCCGGACGACAATACGTGCGTAGTACTCACGGGCAGGTGAAAGAAGGTGGAAAGGCCGATGGTGGCAGCAGCAGTAAGATCGGCTGTGGCTCCTTCGGCAAAGGTAAGATGTGACTTTCCGATCTTCTCCCCGATGGTGACAACGATGCGTTTCCAGCCAATCATGGTACCCAGACCAAGACAGGAAGCAATCATGATGATGACCCAAAGCGGAGCAAAATCAGTATATCCTGAAAGCACGGCCATTTCTGATCTCAAAATATGCTTTTCCTTAGATCCTTTAAAAATCTCCGGGTCTTCAACATATCTCTTGATACTTTTGGAAAGGGACTCTATCCTTTTTCTTATCTGGAATTTCTTGGTTTTTTCCGTGGAGTTGAGGTTTTCCCGGATGTCATGTCTCAGGTCTTCGATGATCTGTATGCTTTTGTACATTTCTTTTTCGAGGATATTGTCCGGTGCTGCCTTGACAAGTACCGCTTCTATGCGATCGAGGGATCGGACTGCCTTCTCCGGATTAAAGTTTTCATTTAATGCGTAATGTGTGGGGAGAAAGGCCATCAGGACCACCATCATCAATCCCACTCCTTTCTGACCGTCATTGCTGCCATGGAAAANACTGACCATGGTACACGTTGAAATCAACAGCGCCCTGACGCCACGGGGCGGAGTGACCCCATCCTGGGGGCTTTGAAAGAGTGATTNTTTCTTCAAGACTTNTTTCAGGATAAAAATGAGCATGATGGCAAATGTGAAGCCGAAAGCCGGTGAAAGCAACAATGATGCACCGATGTCGGAGGCCTTGGCCCAGTTGACCCCTTCGCTGGGATACATGGTGGCAAAGCCCAGTCCGGCGCCCAGGATCGATCCGATGAGCGTATGTGAGCTGCTGCTTGGAATGCCCAGATACCAGGTCCCCAGGTTCCAGAGAATCGCGGAAATACAAATCGCCAACACCATGGCAATATTGACATTGAGGGACTGGTTAAGCAGGTCGTTGAGCGGTAGCAGCTTGACAATGCTCATCGCCACACCGACACCTCCCAGCAAAACACCCAGAAAGTTCATCATTCCGGACCATATAACCGCCTGCATGGGTTTTAATGCATGCGTATAAATAACATTGGCCACAGCGTTGGCTGTATCATGAAATCCATTAATAAACTCAAATACACAAATACAGATTATACAGCCTATGATAAGAGCTGCTGGTAAGGAGGGTAGTTCCCGGATATATTCGAAAATCATAAGGCAAAGGTATTATTCCGGATTCAAGGATAGTTAATTATTTTTAATTTCCCGCAACTTTTTCTGTTTTTCCCAACTCAGGACAAGGGGAAGATACAGGTCATAACTCATCAAACCCTCCTCAACACCCTGTGTCCGCAGGAAAANATCATACAACGAATCCCGCAGGCGGGGAAACAAATCAGGATACTGATCCATCTTCATCCGTATATTTTNTATATCTTTCTTTACTTCAGGATTGACAAATCCCGATATTGTTTTTGTTGCAGCACTATCCACCATAAAACAAGTATTACGAAGGGTTCGCCACAAAGCCAATTCTACAGAGTATCGGGTCAGCGGATCTTCACTTTGAATTCCGACTATATACGCGACAAAACTGGCACTTGCCTCACTTGCAACACCGTAGGCATGCGCCAATTCGTGCAGTGCGGTGTTCGGCACCTGAAGCTCATGCAATCCAGGGTCGATGGTAGGCCTTGCCAGAACGAAGTTGTAAAACCCGGCAGTGCTGATCCGCAATAAAAGGCCCTCCGGCCTGACCACCTGAATCTCAGGCTTACCACTGCCATTATAACCGGCCTGAGCAAGTGTCGACACCGTTTGCCTCTGCCAATGTTCACCATGCGTTGTCAGGATGTCTCGGACTGTAATTTCCTTTTTCAAATCCANGGAGTCCCGTAGCGTATTGACAAGATTGGTATGAAAATGAAAGGCCTCCAGCAACTCACGGCTATCAGGAGCGGAAGTATCTTTCAACAGGAAATGTTCCGGCCTTGGAGCCAGATAATTGAACCCCATAACCAGAAATAAAGTGTGAANAATCCAAAGTACAGGCTCAAACAGATATTTAATCCAACGGAAAAGGGATGGTGGAGCTCCACGACTATGCCGGTATTTGAAATAGCTAATAAAGATGAGAATCCATAAAAGAGTCACCAAGATGGATGACATGCCGGTATATAACCTTCGTATGAGGGCAAAAACACCATTGGTCTGTACCCGGAATGCAAGGTCAGGACGCAGGTAAANAAGTACGTAACACACCGCGGTCACAACAAACATAATGGAAAGACCGGNGGAAAAGTATTTTTCATGTTCCGATGAACCTTTTTAGAAAAATATGTTTGTACAAAAGTATTCAAAACATTAATAAAACAAGTTTAAAAAATGGCATTCGAATTTACAGACAGTAATTTTCAGGAGAAAGCACTGGGTAATGACGGTTTGAAAGTGGTTGATTTTTGGGCAGAATGGTGTGGTCCTTGTAAGGCCATCGGTCCGATCATCGAAGAGCTCTCAAAGGAATATGAGGGAAAGGCAACCATCGGCAAGCTCAATGTAGATGATAACCCTGAGGTTTCTTTCAAGTATGGCATTCGCAGTATCCCCACCCTGCTGTTTATCAAGAATGGAGAGGTGGTGGAGAAGCATGTTGGCGCCGCTTCCCGACAGGTGATTGCTTCCAAAATAGAAGCCAACCTATAAAATTCGGCTTAGCCAGAAGAAATATTCCCTTACGCAGCAACGTTTGTGTAAGGGTTTTTTATTGGAAGGCGCCGGAACAGCGATATGATGTATAGATACCCCATGATGGGAGACCTCTGTACACCCCAAAATACTGACAACACATAACACATCGACCATGTCCTTTTTGATACCATTGACCTGAAGCAACATACCAACCTTGAGCTGATAGCCCGTAAGGTAGTGGAAGGCTTTATCATCGGCCTGCATAAGNNCCCGTTTCACGGCTTTTCTGTGGAGTTTGCCGAACACAGGCTGTATCAGCCGGGAGAAAGTATCCGCAATATCGACTGGAAGGTGTATGCAAGGTCAGACAAGTTCTTTACCAAGAAATATGAAGAGGAAACCAACCTTCGCGCGCGGATTGTCATCGATATATCCTCCTCCATGCANTTTCCCGGTAAAGAGGTATACAACGAAGTGCGGATGAATAAGTTACAATGGTCGGCTCTTGCCGCCGCTGCACTGTCCTACCTCTTGAAAAAGCAACGCGACGCCTTTGGTCTCACCCTNTTTGACGAACAACCGGTGTATCATTCGGAGGCCAAGTCCAGCAGTGCACACCAACAGCTTATTTTCTCCCAGCTTGAGCCATATATTTATGATCAGACATTTAACAAGAAGACGTCTGCTGCGGACTCTCTGCACCGGATAGCAGATATGATCCACAAGCGGTCACTGGTCATCATCTTCAGCGACATGCTGGAAGACCCGGCACGGATGGAGCCGATGTTTGATTCACTACAGCATCTTAAACATAATAAGCATGAGGTAATCCTCTTCCACGTGGTGGATGCCTCCCGCGAATTGTTGTTTGAGTTTGATAACCGCCCCTATGAGTTCATCGACCTGGAAAGTGGCGAAAAACTACGCTTGCAGTCCAACGAGATCAAAAGGGAATATGCCGACAAGATGAAACAATATGAGGAGGAACTACGTCTCAAGGCCCTGCAATACAAAATTGACTTTGTATCGGCCGATATCAACCGCGATTTTGACCAGGTGCTTCAGGCGTATTTGATCAAGCGGAGCAGAATGAGGACATAAAAGAGACAAGGATACACGAAGCTTAGAGGACGAGATAGGGCGCAGGACGATTTTCAAAGGACCCAAGGAAAAACGCCAACAATCAGAAGAGTCCTTAACAAAACAGAAAAGGAAATTATATCAATTTAGGTCAAGGCAATCCCTTTACTCACGTGCATGATATACATCATTGGCATTGTTTAAGAGAGAACACACAATGAGGAGTCATCAGCGACTTGTAAAACTTAGCAATACAGACTGATACTTCCGGGCAGGCACCCTCGTCAGTATGGTCAGCAACTGTGGCAAGAGAAGATAAAGCCGAAATGACTTCATGCTTTTCTGCCATGTAAATATAGGCGCTAAAAGATAAGTGCCGGAGAAATCATCTACTTGACTTCTTTATATCCCTTAAATTTCTTTGACTGTGAAACTGCAGTGCCGGACTCCCCGGTAATAACCATCTCCATGGTATCCTTCATTTCAGCCAACCAGGAATAATCAGGATTATATTTTAAAAAGTGTTCCAATTTCATAGTTGAAATAGAACCTGCCATCATTTTATCTTCATTGGTAACCTTAAAGGTATTGACATCCTCCGGGGATAATCTTAAGGGAATATTTCCACAATAAACATCCTTTCTATCTTTCGAATAAGGGAACTGCATGGTTGTAAAACTCGAAGGTTCCGCACCGGGAATGATTGCATCGCGAAAATATACATGCCCGGCATCCTTTGCATAGCTATAGTCATCAAAAGTCAGGCATTCAAAGGTTTTTGGATCGGCATAATTAACTTTTTCCCCCTAAAAATACATTCATGTGGTCAGATGCATAGTTTTTATTTTTCAACACCTTAAAGGTACCCTGATCCACACCAACAATAGCATGGTTTCGTTTACCATAGTTCTCATCAATGGTAACCCAAACCCAAGTGCCATTTTTTTGACATATCCCGTTTCACAACCAGCGAAAATGACTATGAAAATCAGGAAGATTAACAGCAATAACAGGAATTTCATTTTGTCTTAAGTTTCATTTGTGAATAAAATATATTGTAGCTTCCTCTATAGAATAGGTGCAATTGGGGGCCTGGTGTTTTTGCGTTTCATTTGCTACAAATTCAATAATAGAATCTCTTTCTTGTAATGAAAAACCCGTGACATGTTCCCAGTCAGATGCAGAGGGAATATTTAAGTAAAAGACAATATCATTTCCTCCCAACTCCATATAAAATTTAATTGTTCGGGAAAATTCATGATAAATGACCGTACCTTCCTTACCTTGATTGACAAACTCTACGCTCCGGAATATTTTTCCAAGGGTTTGCTCTATTGCATTCTTTCTCATATCCAGATCAGAATTTTTAATTGTTCTGCCAAATCCATCGCGATACTCCATGGGTGTTTGATCCTCTTTTTNTTCTTCAGACAAAGGTCCGGAATCAGTGGAAGATAACATGTCCGGTCTTTTTGTAAAACAAATGTGATGTTGAATATTTTCCCGAGACAATATTTCCATCCTGTATTTGCCGGGATGAATCCAATCACTTGCAAGGATTAATTTCACACTACCCAATACAAGATTATTCACATCATCAACAAATATCATCTCGCCATTTTCAATATTTATTATGCTGACCGATAAATAATGTACATATGATACAGGAAGATAAACAATAATTTGTTGACAATCGGAGTAATGGGTAGTTGAAACATGTTCAAGGGAAAAATTATTCAAACCCTCCGTCCCTATTGGTCCGGCGCTAATATTATCAACCCGGTCAATTTCGATCTGACCCGGATATTTAGTATTATCATCCATAATACACCAACAGCAACCTTGTACAAAAATAGTGATAATCCCGAACCTGAATTATAATCCGGATATCTCTGATGACACTTTTTCAGCTATATTTAGCGGTAGTGGTGTGTGGCTCCTAAAAAGTATTGGCAGATATAGTTGTTTATAAGTATTGGGATAGATACCAGTTAATTTTTACTTTTAGCTTGATAAGCAAGTACATTCGTAATAATCGGGTTTCATTGCCTTGTTCAATATGGTAGAGAGGTACACGGCCAGTTCTAAGGGAACGTAATTTCGGTGGGTATTTGATTTAATTTGTATAGTATGTATTACAACAAACGGACGTATTTTCTTACCGAATCGTTGTAAATGTGTTATATTGCATGGAAGATGTAGTGGCAATATAGTTTTAGTTTAACTAACCATTTTTCCAATGTTACGATACCTCTTTCTGCTCTGTTGNTTTTTTTCGTATGATGCCTCAGCCCGTATCTTTTATATTGATCCGGTAAATGGCAGTATGGATAATGATGGTTCGTATGATTACCCCTGGCGCACCCTGGAGGAAGTGGTGGCGGCCGACCTTATTCAATCCTATTCTTATACACCCCTGCCTTATGACCCGAATAGCAGTACCTTAATCATCAAGAATGAGAATGGCCCCGTTGAGCCGGGGGACACGCTGATGCTTAGAAGCGGCATGCATGGAGAGTTCTTGCTTCGGGGCTACATTAATCCAAAAATGATCACCATCATGGCTGACGAAGGTCATAAGCCAATCCTTAAGCAGATCCGACTTCAGGCCTGTAAGAACTGGCGCTTTGAAAACCTAATTATTAGTACCGAACCATATGGATATTATCTCAATGACAGGCTAGTTTTTCTGGAGACGCACGGATGGCACGGACCGACATCCGGAATCAGCATCCTGAACTGTGAGATATATAGCGGGGAACAGCCCTGGGAGACTGCAGAAGAATGGCTTGCCAATGCCAGTAGCGGGATCATCATCGAAGGGGATTCCATGATTATTGAAAATAATTATTTGAAAAATGTTGTCATGGGCATAACAGCCTCCGGCGATCATATCCATGCTATCAACAATGTCATTGAAAATTTTTCAGCCGACGGGATGAGGATGCAAGGCAATGACATCCTGTTTGAAGGCAACACCATCATGAATTGCTACGATGTCGATGAAAATCATGACGACGGGATTCAATCCTTTATTATTGGAGAAGGTGTATTCCGAAACAACATCATCCGCTCCAACATCATCCTCAACTATGTCGATCAGGATCAGAAACTCCTTGGCGCACTTCAGGGAATCGGCTGCTTTGACGGATTTTATGAAAACTGGTTGATAGAAAACAACGTTGTCATTGTCAATCACTGGCATGGAATCACTTTACTGGGAGCGCGAAACTGCACCATCCGCAACAATACTGTGTTGGATCCGACTCCCGATATACGNCCCGGNGGCTCCTGGATTATGATAGACAGCCACAAAGATGGCAGGCCGAGTGAAGGTTGTATCGTCGCCAATAATGTCGCCAATTCCATCAATGCAAATGCGCAGGTAAATAATAATGTGGTGATGGACACCTATGAGGCGTATGGTTCAAATTTTATGGATTACAAAAGTTTTGATTTTCATCTGAAGGAAGGCAGCATTTTAATTGATTCAGGGTCGTTGCAAAATGCTCCGGAAACGGACATCGATGGGGTTGTCCGGCCACAAGGAGGTGGCGTGGACATCGGCGCTTATGAATGGATTGTTATGACTTCAGAAAGACATACAATACAGAATGATATCAGAATATTTCCCAACCCCTCAACCGGTCATATCCATGTAGAGCATCTTGAAGGATCAGGGGTAGTTGAAGTTTATGATATGCGGGGACATAGGTTGCATCAGGAAAAATATACCTCACAATCACTCCGGTTGAATCTGCAAGACCTGAAGCCGGGAGTCTACTGGATCAAGATCAGGAGTGAGAGGATTGGAACCTTTCATGCCTGTCGTTTTATAAAGCTTTAGAAATAAGCGAAGGAGGATTAGATATATTATGATTTAGGCCTTGAATTTACCTCAAAAGTTGATTGATAATGGCTTTTAATCAAAGTGTGTAAACAGGCATAACATATCGTTGATATGGGTCGTTGCTGTAAAATTTCCTTTTAAATGGATAAATCCTTATCCCCCTATTTAAAGAATATTCATTCCATTCATTGTACCTACAGCGGCAAAACACAGCCATTTCAAAGCCGTCCCGGAAATATTCGCTCCGGGCGTATGATTTAGAAGTGATGGTGATATTGCAGCTATTATTGTTTAAAAAATGGATTGGTGATTGAAATATTTTGACTTCTTTCCTCCAAGAAGCATAGGCACTCTACATGTCCACCTCAGACGGAAGAAAGTGAAAACCTATTTATTTGTATCGTTTTTGGCAAAAAATATTTTGGCAGACTCCATACCGGAGAGGAGCTATCAGGCTGAAACAAAGAAGTATCCATGCGGTTAGAAAATGCAGTTTTAGTTCCGGAAATTTTAATCAGACAGTTAGAAAAACACATAATTTTGACCGCTATGAAAGTAAAACAGATTGACATAGTAGAATTAAAAAGAAGAGGCTTCATTTCTTCCTTCAGTGGAAGTTCAGGGATTATTTATTCCGACGGGTTTGTCTATATTATTGCTGACAAATCCAATGTACTATCAGTCTTTGACGTCAATGATCAAACGCTCAANAAGGAAATCAGCCTTAAAGCGGATGGATCGCTGGAAGCTAATGTGGAGAAAAAGTACAAGCCGGATTTTGAGGCTTTCTCTCGTCATGGCAATCGGTATTTTATCTTTGGTTCGGGATCGGCNAAAAACAGGTTTGATCTGGTCATACTTGATGAAAGGTTTGATTTCGTCGAACGGCTATCCATCAAGAATCTTTATCTGGCAATGATGGAATCGACCGGAATTGACCGGGACAACTTTAATATTGAGGGTGTAATATTAGAGGAAGATTTTGCCCTTTTCTTTAATCGGGGTAACGGGCCTGATCGGAAAAACGGAATAATCAAAGTCAGAAACTGGCTGACCGATGAGCCGGAAGTGGCTGGTTATTCAAGTATAGTGTTGCCGGATATCAATGGCCGGCATGCAGCNTTNTCTGACGCCATCCTCCATGATGGCTGTATCTGTTTCCTGGCAAACGGNGAAGACACGCAATCGGTGTATGATGACGGGGCGGTCGCGGGAAGCGCATTCGGAATGATGGATCTTAGTACATTTGAACTTCTGGAATTTCACATCATTGATCATAGTATGAAGCTGGAGGGGCTTGCAGTATATAAGGATCTGAAGGAAGAANNGCGCAAAATGGTTTTCATTGTATGTGACGATAACGATTTTGAACATCAAACCATCATCTCCCAACTTACTGTGTTTTGGCGGGATTGATTGGTCAGAATTAAGCCGGCAATTACGGACTGATCACATTTTCGATGAAACACTAAAAATCCGGCAATAAGGTAATCATAAAATTACCTGTTATATAACTCATACATATCATTTCTTTAAATGTTCCGATCAGGTAGATCGAAAATGTCAGATCGGGTCATCACAATCCCGATTGCTTTTTCGGAGCTTTCGTTCATAACAAAATCGGCTTCCTTGTTTCCCCTCACCGGTTATTTTTTAAGCTCCTGAATTCGATTGTCTGAAAATACTTTAATTTTATCGAATAAAAAGCGATATTTGGAATATTCTATTGTCCTTTATTGTTGAAAAAGAAATAGCCAGGTAATTTTACAACAAGCTGTATTTATTGAAAAAGATGAATGTACCAAATAATACATATCCAATGAGAAACAGGAGTATCGCGTGCATATTTGCCCTGTTTTTAGGAGGGATAGGTGTCCATAAGTTTTATCTTGGCAAGGTAGGACAGGGCGTNTTTTATGCAATTTTTTCCATGACTTTTATCCCGGTCTTCCTGGGTTTTATCGATTTTATACGCCTGGCGACAATGAGCGAGGATGAATTCAACAGGTTGTACAATGATTACATTCCGTTTACTACGCCAAAGGAATGGCAAACAAAGCATCGTTACAGAAATGCGAAGCAGGATACGGTCGTCTTTGAGAATCGCCGGAACGAACCGGGCAGGGACAAAGACAGTTTCAGTCAAAAAGAACGAAGNAAAAAGCGACCGATGCCGTTGACCGCCAACCGGGCTTATAAAGATGGTGTGAAGTTGCTGGAAGACTATAGGTATCGGGAGGCTCTGGAGCAGTTTGAACGTGCGCGAAAGGCAAGCGGGGATCATCCGGAGATACTNTTTAGGATGGCATGTTGTAATGCAGTTCTGGAGCAGAAGGCGGAATTGCTTGGNCGCCTCCAACGGGCGATTAAAAATGGATTCAAGGACTTTGACAGGATTCGGACAACGGATGCTCTGGCATATTTCAGGATTCAAAAGGAATATGAGGCCATCGAGGTGTCCGGCTTTGTGGACTGGCCTGCTATCAGTGAGGATGAAACAGAGGCGGTTGTCGAAACGGTTGAGAAAACTGAGGTGCCGAATGTGGAACAGAGCGAATCGGTCCCGTTGTCAACCGATGAATTGCTTTTCGAATTGAAGAAGCTTGGAGAAATGCGGCAAAATGGAGTGATTACCGAGGATGAATTTTTAAAAAGGAAACAAAAGCTCTACGCGTGACGTTTTAGTATAAATAATACTGATTGCAAATGTTTGTCAATGAAATCATAAACCAGAACATCCCCTGTCTTGAGCCGGAGCAAACCGGTGAAGACGGGCTTCGGCTTATGGAGGAATACATGGTCAGGCATTTACCGGTGGTAAAAGAAGACATGGTCATTGGATTGGTATCTGAAGATATGATCTATGATTGGGATACCAACACACCATTTTCCGAGTACATTTTCAGAGGGTATCCTCAGGTTATTCATCATGACAGCCATATTCTTGAGGCCGTAGAAGTGATTGTCAAGAACAACCTAACCTGTGTGCCGGTGACCGACAGGAATTTTAAATATCTGGGATTAATATCTCTTCAAGATGCATTTCAGGCACTAAGCATGGAGTTTGCTCTTGATGAGCCGGGTGCGATTCTGGTACTCGAGATCAACAGGCTGGATTATTCTCTGACCGAGATAAGCCGCATAGTTGAATCGGAAAAAGGAGCCATCCTCTCCAGTTTTATTTCGCATCCGTTGGATTCAGATAGTAACCTGGTCCATGTTACCTTGAAAATCAGCCTGCAGGATATACAATTTGTCAAAGCCACTTTTGAACGCTACAACTATAAGGTGGTAGCCACCTTTTCCAGTGTGGAATATATCGACACGCTGGCTGAGCGGTATGATGCTCTTATGCATTACCTTAACATTTAATTTGCGGAGGCTGTTTATTTCGATAAATATGATGCCTGCGGGAATTTTTACAAAAAAGAATTTAAATATAACCCGGTCATTCATAAGGGATGGTTGCATTTATGTGGCCTGATTGGCCATTTTGATATCTACCGGAACCGGAGAACCTGCCGGTCAGTCATCTGCACCCTTTCCATGGTTTAGGAGGAGAATAATTAAGGGTATATAATATTTGATTGGTCACCTGCTTTCATCAATTGATTCCACCGTTGCCCTTTTAATATTGTAAGTTCTGATCGATACGTACATTATGGAAATGGGACACAGCGGTCTTAGCGAGGTATAATTTCAGGTGTCATCAGGTACTTTGCCTGAATTTTGGAACAGAAATTGTATGTATAATTATGAATTGTAATATATAGAGGATGGAACACAATATTGTATTCGGTGGTATTGCAATAAATATTTAATTATCAAGGATTAATAAATTGAAATAATTTGTTTTTGATATCGGGTAAACGAAAAGAACAACGATGAGAGAATGCTACACTAAAACATTNTTTCTTAAAAATGTAATTATTTTAACTTTTCTGGGATTNTTTTCACACCAGATAAAGGCCAACGGACCTGTGCTTCCAATCAANAAAGCCGATTTGACCATAGAGGTTGGTTCGCGTAATATCAGTTGCTTCAATCTTATTGATGGCATAGCGTGGGTTACAGCTTCAGGTGGGACGCCTCCGTATACTTATCTATGGAGCAACGGAGCCACCACAGATACTATATATAACCTTCCATCCAACACGTATACCATAACAGTGGAGGATTTTGTCGGTAATAAGGTGGCTGCCGAAGTGTATATAGCAGAGCCGCCCCTTCTTCACTCCGGTGTGTTGTTGTCCAACCCGATTCTGGACTGCACGACTACTCAGCTGACTGCGACAGCCACACCTATAGGTGGCACTCCNCCCTGCACATTTCAATGGGCATTTCCACAAGGNGTGATTGATACCGGACAGACTGTCAATATCGTGCAACCTTATAACTATGTATATACAGTGACAGATTCCAGAGGTTGTACTTTTATTGGAGATACCACGATTGGATCGCAGAATATTCCGGTCGTTTTCTTATCCCTTGCAGATACGGTCAGTTGCAATGGTTTGCATGACGGAAGTGCGACCTCATCGGTAACAGGTGGCGCTCCTCCTTATACCTATCTTTGGTCCAATGGATCAACCAATCCGAATCTCCTTGATGTCGGTGCCGGATCATACTCTCTCACGGTAACAGATACAGAGGGATGTTCGGGGCAGGCATATGTATTCATACCGCAACCCGGAGCGCTTATATTATCTATGGATGGCAATGATGTTACCTGCTTTGGGCAAACAACAGGAGCTATTTTCACAACGCTGACCGGGAANCCATTGCCCTATTCCTATTTGTGGTCCAATGGAGAGACAACACCATCATTGGGCAATATCGGAGGNGGAACTTATACGCTTACGGTAACCGATGCGCATGGATGTGATGTGGTCGGATCGGTGACTATCAACCAGGGTAATGAAATACATATTTATACCAATACGTTTCCGGTTAGTTGTAATGGTGGAAGTGACGGTTATGCAACGGTTTTTGCCACAGGAGGAGCCGGAGGATTTCAGTATAACTGGTCTAACGGCACTTCAGGATCACAGGCTACCAACCTAAAAGCGGGAACATATCTTGTATATATCATTGATAAAAACCAATGTGTTGAAGAAAGAACACTGATAATCACAGAACCTCCACTTCTGGAGATGAGTCTGAACAGCACCCCAGAAATATTGGGTGGCAGTGATGGAACCGCATGGGCGGATGTTAGTGGCGGTACGACGCCATATACTTACAATTGGAGTAATGGTGCCAACACGGCAATTATTTCCGGTCTGACTGCCGGCATGTATTATCTGACAGTGACGGATAAGAAGGGATGTCTCAAACTGGATTCCATTGAAGTGGCGGCCAGCAATTGTGCCTTCTCAGCGAAACTACTCACAATCAACCCCACTTGCTTTGGTGGCTCAGATGGAGCAATCTTCCCGGAGATAATCACACCGGGCCAGGAACCCTATTATTTCCAATGGTCGGATGACACCCATGATGTTATCCTCGACAGTCTTAAAGCCGGGAAGTATTACGTCACCATATACGATAATGCCAATTGTATGCTGACATTGTCGGCTACCCTGATCAATCCGAGCCGGATGAATGTCGATTATATACTTACACAGCCCGACGGTCCAGGCAAACCATATGGTTCGATTAAGGTCTTTCTCAATGGAGGCNNGCCACCCTATAAGGTATCCTTTCAAGGGGTAGATTATCTGGGTGGAAACGAAATTTTAATAGATAATATACCTCCGGGTAATTATACTGCCTATGCCAAGGATTCAAAGGGATGCTCCACCCCGGTTGACTTCCAGATCAATCAGTTTGAATGTCTGTTGACGGGAAATGTTATCACTGTGGATGAGCCTGATTGCTATGGGGATAAAAACGGACAGTTGTGTGTTATGTATCAGAATAACTTTGGATCAGTCTCCATTGAATGGTCAAATGGGGCAACAACAGCTTGTATCAGCAATCTGATTGCGGGTGAGTATGCAGTAGTGCTTCGAGACACCCTCGGGTGTATGGTTGTCCTTGAATCTACGGTCAAGCAGCCAAACTTCATTACGCTGGAGAATATCACAATCAATCCCGGGACTAATCATTTCGACGGATCTATTTCGCTCTTTGTTATTGGAGGCACGCCGCCATTTACCTATACCTGGACTAAAAACGGTGAATATTTTGCCAATACAAGGAACATCAACCAATTGAATGAAGGGACTTACCAGCTCAGTGTAGTTGACTCTAAAGGCTGTACGGCGCTATTTGAAGCCTTCAGGCTGACTCCTTCCAAGAGTTTTTCTAACTATGAAACAGGGATAAAGGTGTATCCCAATCCTGTCTATGAAAATTTAATTGTAGAGACACGGAACTATACAGTCATTCATAGCATTGATTATATAAGTATGAATGGTAAAAAGGTGCGGTTGCCCTTCGCCACCACCGACAAGGGAGCGGTGCTTGATGTAGGCACATTGCCGCAGGGGCCTTTTGTCCTCAGTGTTGTCACAAATGAAGGTATCGCCAATGTAAAATTGGTGAAGATGTAGTAATTCTATGCTTGAACAATATGTAAAGGCAGAAGTCACATGACTTCTGCCTTTTTATTTTCCTTTCAGTATTTTATTATACCGGGTGGGATCATTGAGCAAATTTATGGCATCACTTACTTCCCGGTCATGGTTGATGCTGTTGATTATCTTTCCATGCTGGCCATATGCCCTGTTGACAATATCTTTTGTAATAAAAGTATTGATCTGGGTCTTGTGCTTGATCAGCACATTTCTTTTCTCTTTCTGTATTTTCATTTTAAGTGCTGACAAATCGCTTTGTAATGGAGCATAGAACTCATCCTTCCTGGCAGAATTAGTCAACTCTTCGAATTTCTTTTCAGAAGCCGTGGTGAACGGATAGTTGTTGGACTCGACGTATTTAAGAAAGTCATCAAAGTCATTAAAAACAAATTGATCTGCCGGTGCTATATTGGGATGGGCAATCATGTATTTCGTGACATAGTTGAAAACGACAAAATCATCAAGTAGCGCTTTGATTGGAGCATCACCTGAATCCGGAGCCACATAGATATCCGGAGTCACACCGCCACCGTCAAGCACTTTTCTTCCTCCCTTTGTCCTGAAGACATGTCTTTGACTATCCGGAATATCGACAGGTTCACCATTTTTGTATGAAACACTTTGAATACACCGTCCACTGGGAATATAATATTTGGAGGTGGTTAGCTTCAACTTACTGTTGTACCCTATATCCTTGGTGTTTTGTACAAGGCCTTTTCCGAAGGAGCGCTGGCCGATCACAACACCTCTGTCCAAGTCCTGAATCGAACCGCTTACGATTTCAGAAGCAGAAGCACTCTGTTTATTGATGAGGACGACGAGGGGTAATTTTTCGTCCAGTGCCGGTCCACGGGTAGAAAACACCTTATCCCAATCCCTTACCTTACCTCTTGTGCTTACTACCTCCACATTGGCACCGACAAAGAGGTTGACAATATTGACTGCCTCTATAAGCAAGCCGCCCCCATTGTCTCTTAAGTCGAGTACCAGGCCCTTGAGCTGTGGGTCGTNTTNTTTCATTTCACGGATGGCATCACCGATATTTTTAGCGGCATCCTGTGTAAAGGTCGACAGAGATACATAACCGACATGATCACGAACGATACCAGAATAGGGGACATTGCTCATCTTGATTTCACCACGGTTGATCTTGAAGGTCTTGATTTCCTTTACACCAGGACGTTTGATTTCCAACTGTACGGAAGAACCGGGCGCGCCTCTCAATAGAACGCCTAGGTCATTGCTGTTTTTGCCTTTAGTGGACTGGCCATCGATGGAAAGAATGACGTCTCCGGCTTTCAGGCCTGCTTCATAGGCCGGATAACCTTCATAAGGCTCGATGACGGTGATTTCGTCTCCGATGTTTTTGACATTGGCTCCGATACCCTCATATTTTCCTTCAGATAAATATCTCCAGGTCTCTATCTGGGTCTCGCTGAAATAATTGGTATAAGGGTCGAGCGTCTCAACCATGGCATCGATACCAACCTTCATCAGTTTGTTCGGGTCGATATCATCCACATAATAGGTATTTAGTTCTTTATAAAGGTTGGAGAAAATCTCGAGATTTTNTGTTATTTCGAATAGCTTATCGTTGTTATATACGGCAGCGCCCATGCCCACAAAGGCAAATACAAGAACAATTCCTATAATTTTTACTTTCCTCATTTCGCAAGATTAATTTTTCTTTTCACATAAAACGGATATCCGACTTCTTTTGATATCAGCAACGAATTTTTGACCAATTGTTTTTTGATACAGGTTGATCATAGTCCTGATCATATTTAAAAGGTGAAATGGAGTACTTTATCCGGATAGTCCAGCTTGCTGGATTTTCTTTGGCCATTGACGATAAAGTGCGCTACACTGACCTGATCCTCATAGGCTTCATATACAAGAGTATTTTGTACTTCAATTTTTTGGGAGGCAAGGCCAGCGGGTGTTCCAGATACACATTGACCGCCTCATGGTCGGCTCAAATCCGAGACAGGATAGAGCCAGCCTTTTATTGTCGATTTTGATGGCGAGATGGGTTTTCATATAATCCCGAACCATAATTTCCATTTTCCCGGACAATTTTTGTCGGTAAAGTCTGCTTTTTCTTTAAAATACATGCCAAGTGCCTTTTCAAAATCGTCCGTAAAGATCCTGCAGGACACCTCCAGATTTTTATCGGTTGCGTTATAGTTGAATTCGGTGTTGCTTACGTGAAAGGGATGTAAGACAGTCATGGACAACCAGCAAGGAAGACAAAGGACGACAAGGCTCAGCACAGTCCTCATAAGGAAGCATTTAAGTCATCAGTATGATCGTATTTGCTGATTGCTTCATAAGTGATGGCATGGGCTTTTATACGGTAATTTCGTCTTTCCAGCAGGTTGTTATCCATGGTCGGGTAGGTCCTGTTGGACAGAAATACGAAAATGAGTCTGGATTGGGNGTCAGCCCAGACTACTGTTCCGGTGAATCCGGAATGCCCGAATGTATTGCGGCTTGCTTTTGCTGTTACATTCTGAATCATGCTCCAGTCAGTCTGAGGCATATCAAATCCAAGGCCACGTCTTGTATCGGCCGGGTGTCTTGTTGTAAACAACTTGATGGTTTCGGCTTTAAGATATTGTTTGCCTCCGTAACTACCCCCATTAAGGAGCATCTGCATCAGTGTCCNCAGATGTACCGAATTGCTGAATAGTCCTGCATGGCCTGAAACTCCTCCAAACATCGCAGCGGCCATATCATGGACATCGCCCTGTAACACCTGTTGTCTGAAATAGCGATCGTCCTCGGAGGGGGCAATATCGCTTTTCTGAAACTTTTCAAGGGGCTTGAAGGTCATGCTGTAAAGACCCATTGGCTTGTAGAATGTGGATTCAAGATATTTGTCCATCGGCTCTTTTGTAATATTCTCAACTGCTTTCCGGAGCATGATAAATCCCAGGTCGGAATATTTATAATCATTGCTTTGCAGGTTTTGATTGCGGATGATTTCATTCCATAGGGTATTGATGAAGTCGCTTCGCATATACAGACGGTTTGCAACCTTAATACTGTACTCATCACTTTTCTTTGAATCGTAGATCATGGCAGAAGTTCTGGTCCTGAACCCGTCATTGACCAATGTCTCCTTATAAAATGGAAGCCAGGGAAACAATCCTGCCCTGTGAGCCATTACATCCCTGATAACCATGAATTCCTTGTTTGATCCTTTCAATTCAGGCAGGTAAGATCCCAGAAACTTGTAAACATCCATTTTCCCCTGTTCGTATAGCTTCATGATTCCAAGCGTGGTAGCTGCTATCTTTGTAATGGAAGCAAGGTCGTACATGGTATATTGCTCCACCTGGTGTGAACGGTTATCATAAGTATATCGTCCGAATTGCTTGTTGTAAACCACCTTGCCATCGCGGATCACCAGCATCTCACAACCGGGTGCTGCCTGTCTGCTTACCAGGTCCCTGGCCAGTTCGTCCAGCTTAGCGAGCGTACCGGAGTCCATACCGACGCTTTCCGGTTCGCCGAAGCTTATTCTGGTCGCCTCAGACACCTNGGTTCCACTTTCGAAAGGATATGGGAGGGCTGTGACTGGCAATTTACCATTGATGGGCAGACCGCCAAATACGGCTTGAATCCCCAAAGACTGTGATAAGGCGTCATCATTGTAGGCGCAGATAACCGTTGAAGGGCTTACGAAGTTACTTAGCCCATAAGGATTGCCGAAGACCACGACTATCACCTTGGTCTTTTTTGACAATTGGTTGACAAGGGCCACTGCGTCCTTGCTTATCCTAAAATTATCCTTCAGGGAGTTATTCATGCCGGTAATTCCCACGATGACAAGATCCATACCGGATAATTTTTCTGACAGAGATGAGCTTGTTTCCTTGTTAAAGAAGAAGTGACTTGCCTTGCAATAGGCATCAACTTGCTGTTGGAAAGGAGTTTTGGTGGAAGCGCCTATGGCCAGTGTGGATATCTTCTTCTCTATGTTACCGATGGGGACCAGCCCATCGGCATTCTTGACCATGGTGATTGCCTGTTCTATGATTTTTTGATTGANGGCGCGAGCTTCTCCGGTGACTAAGTCGGAGGCAAGGTTGGCCGTGGAAATATTGACGGACCCGGTCAATCCGAATCGGTACTTGGCCTCCAGGATTTTCCGAACACTTTCATCGATCCGTTCAGCGGTCAGTTTTCCATCCTTCAGTGCCTTTTTGATTGCTGCAATGGAGACAGGAACATCTTCTGACAGCAGGAGTACATCCACACCTGCTTTCAGCGCTAATACCTCAATTTCACCTTTCTGGAAATTCTTTGTGACCCCCTTCATATCAAGGGCATCGGTAATGACCAAACCCTCAAACCCAAGTTTTTCCTTCAGCCATGAAGTAATGATTGGTTTGGACAAGGATGCCGGTCTGTTCTGCATGGAGTCGAGAGCCGGAACTACCAGGTGTCCAATCATTACGCTTTGAACACCTTGATTGATCAGCACCTTGAAGGGATACATCTCCAGGGACTCGAGCCGTTGCTTGTCGAAAGGCAGGACCGGTACGTCATGATGTGAGTCCACATTGGTGTCGCCATGCCCCGGAAAATGCTTGGCACATGCCATCACACCGCCGGATTGAAGGCCCAGCATGTACATATAGGCTTNTTGGGCGACAAGGTATTTGTTTTCGCTGAAGGATCTGGTGCCTATGACGGGATTGGCCGGATTGTTGTTGACATCTACGTCCGGTGCAAAATTGATATGCACACCTATACGGAGCAGCTCCCTTGCGACCTCTCGTCCAAACTGGTAGATGATGCGATTGTCCTGGACAGCACCCATGGTCATTTGCTTAGGAAAGTTGACCACACCGGTTTTGAAGCGCATAGCAGGCCCCCATTCGGCGTCCATTGAAATCATAAGCGGAACCGGTGAAGCAAGTTTTTGGTATTCATTGGTCAGGTCCACTTGCTTTTCGGCAGTTCCTTGAAAGAAGCAAAGGCCACCGATCTTGTAAGTGCTGATGAGATGTTTGATAAAGCGTATATGGTCGGGACCTTTATCCGAATGCGCTCTCACCATAAACAGCTGGCCAATCTTTTCTTCCATCGTCATTGTCTTCATGATGGAATCAACCCATTGTTGTTGTGTCTGATATATTGGTTTGATTTTTTCACAGGAGTTTTGCCTGACATGACGCTTATCAGGACGCCTGCCAGGAAGATCAGGCCGAGGCCTGTATTTAGTATAATCCGATTTTTTTCACTTATTCAATCTTTGCTGCAAGGACGGATCTTNTTTGATTGCCTCTGCATGATAGTAATTTGCCTTTTCCATGTCTCCGGCATTGGCGTATGCACTACCGAGGTCAAACATGTAAAAGGCGTCATCAGGTTTTGCTTCAAGAGCAGCCTTAAAATAAATTAAAGCACCCTTTGGATCGCCTGACATTCCGATCGCTATTCCCAACAATCTGTTGGTCTCAGGATCTTTAGGATTAAGTTGCAGCGATTTGCCGAGCATTTCTTTAGCTTTTGGCAGATTGCCCTCCTTCTCACCTGCCTTTCTGCCCAATTCCTTGTACATACTTGCCAGATTGATTTTTGCATCCATAAAATTCTGATTGTATTGCAATGCAAGCTGATAATTTTCCGCTGCTTTTTCAAGATTGTCTGTGTAGGCGTAGGAATTACCCAGCAGCAGATAGGCATTGCTGTATGAAGGATGGAGCTCAATCGCGCGTAGAAGATAGCGCTGAGCCTCCTCTGCCATCTGTTTCTTCACAATCGGGTCCTTCACTCTGATACAGCTATCCAGTAATGCGCCACCCGCAGCATTGAGCATTTTAGCACTGTTGTCGGATATCTTGACATCGGTAGTAAACAGCGTATAATTGTCACTCCAATCTTTATTGCGAGCTATTGTTTTAACGCTCAAAATTAGGATTAAAGCCAGAATTANAAGATTGAGACGGGAATTTAAACTTCCCTTAACAACATAGATATGTATCAATCGGCTGATTATCAATGCAAAACCAATGGATGGAATGAAAAGGAAACGTTCTGACATGAGTGTTCCCACCGGAAAGAGAATATTTGACATTGGAAACAAGGCAACCAGATAGAAAAGTATGCCAAATGTGATGATTTCCTTCTTTTTCAATCTGATCAGACAGATGACAATGGCAGTGGCATACAATAGAAAACCCAGAATTGCACGCCAGTTGGACCAATCGGACAATGGAATTTGTTGAGGATAATAATCACTGGTCAATTGATATGGGTAGATCAGCAGTAAGATATATTTGAGCATAGTTACTGCTATGGTGGCGAGTTTTATTGAAAATGTAACCGGCAGGTAGCCATTGATATGCCAGGTAAGGAAGGGGTTATTCATCAATTCCATGATGGGACCGCTATCCGGAGCCGAAAAAACTGTTCTTCGAAGGATGAGGTAAAGGATGGTCATGACAACTGCGGGAATGCTGTATCTTAGGATGTCAGACATTTTTACATCTTTAAAAAACCACACGGCAAGTGGAGCTAACGCGATGAAAACGATGCCGTTTTCCTTAGCCAGCAAGGAGAGAAACCATAAAANAGCCGCGAGAATGGAAAGAGCTAACCGTCCCCTGTCAATGCTTCGAATAAAATACCACGTCCCTGCAAGACCCAGCAGACAGGTCAGTATCTCATCCCGACCTTTGATATTGGCAACTACTTCTGTGTGTATAGGATGGACGGTAAAAAGTAGGGAGCAGAAGAAGGCAATCAGCGTGGCATTGGTCCGGCCATATCTGCTTTCAANAAGATAATGGAATAGCCTGAACAATAAAAAGCAGGTCAGAGCATAATATAACAGGTTGAAAAGATGAAAGACAAAGGGCTTGAAGCCGAATACCTGTCCCTCCAGGGCAAACAAGGCAAGGGAAAGAGGCCGGTATCTTCNCCCTGACACCAAATGGTTTTNTCCACTTTCCCTGAAGAAGCCGTAAAAGGTATCGTGGCTGAAGATGCCTTTCCATCCTGCAACACCCTGGATAGTAAATTGATTTTCAGAAATAACGATGGCATCGTCCATGACATAGGATCCGCCTAAACTGTTGGCATAAAATAGTATGGCAAAAACAACAATCAAAAAAGGCATCAGTCTGGTGGGAATCAAATTGCCCAATTTGTCTGCATCTGATCCGGGAAAGGGAGCAGTTATAACCTTTTGGGTTTTGACTCGTTCGGATTTGTTAAATTTTGCCATGATTGCCCGTTGAAAATTAAGGTTTCTCTTAATTAAATTTTAAAAATTAAAAATACAGCAGTTACAAAAATAATTATTTCACTTGAATCGCTTAAAAAATGTGCGACTGGATAACCACAATATCAGGTGCATCCGACGATGATTTATTAACCTAAAAATGCAGATCATGACACGATTCGTAGTATTTTGTTGCCTTTTGAGCATGCCGATTATGAGCTTCGCCCAATTAACAGTGAGTCCTAAAGCCGGAATCAATTATCTCTGGGTCGGAAGCAGACCACAGGGTTTTGACCGGGCCGGTGCAGAACAGGGCTGGCAGGCAGGTCTGGATCTGCGACTCGGCAAGCGGTTTTATTTCCAACCCGGTGTCTACTATGTAAGTACCGGAGCTACTATTTCCTCTCTGGAGGATATCAAAAACATCAAGACCGGGAATGCCTCTTTCATGAAAATACCCGTCAATGTAGGATATAAACTGATTAATTCTCAATTGTTCAAGCTCAGGGTTCACGGTGGTGGGACAGCAAACAAACTCCTGGCAACCAGGGATGGAGGCGCTCTTTCTGCGTCAGATTTTGTTNNCTGGAATTACGGTGCAAACGTAGGTGCCGGCATCGACCTGTTGTTTTTGGCTCTCGATATCAACTATGAATGGGGCCTGACCAATATGTATTCAAACAATAAAAACAGCCTGCCGACGATGGCAAGTATTTCTGTTGGATTAAAGTTCTGACAAGACTTGAGCGGAAGGTGTTTCAAATAGCCGTGGTAGTGTAATGCCTCGGCTATTTTTTATTTCAGGTAAAAATCCTTAGTTTTACCCGAAAGAGTAAATTCAATGATGACACGTTATTTTTATTGATTAGTTTTTGCTTGATGACTGTGACGTCGCAAGCGCAATGGAAGAAAAATCCAAAGAGGAGGCTAAGCCCAAGGTGACTGCACCTGCTGATACTTCCGCGAAGAAATCTAAGGACGGATTGCAGCCTTATGACAAGGTAATAGGAAAGGATGCCGTGAGTCGCTGGGGCTTGTTTGGGGTGCATAATGTCAAGGACAAATGGTATTTTGAAATCAATGATACCATACTCAACCGGTCCATGTTAGCCATTACCAGGTATGTCAAGACAGCTGCCGGTGGAGGTATATACGGAGGAGAGCAGATCAAGAAGCTTATGTTGCATTGGGAAAAGGGTCCCGGAGAAAAGATCTTTATGCGGGGTACGACCCTGATAGTCAACAGTCCTGACAGCTCAAAGCCTATATTCCAGGCAGTCCAGAATTCTAACAGTGAACCGATTGTAGGTTCGTTTTCTGTCAAATCCATCAAAAAGGAGATAAGGGCNAATTCGTATGTCATTGACGTGACTGACTTTTTCAATGGGGACGAACATAGTTTTAGTCTTGGACCAATCAATAAGCAACTGTTTAAGCTAAAAAGCTTGCANAAAAATTCCTCCTTCATCAACAAAATTTCTTCATATCCCATCAATGTTGAGATCAGAACGACCAAAACTTATGATATCGTGCCGCCCTCCATGGGCGATCGCTCAGCGCCTTCCACAGGCAGCTATTTACCTTCAGGAGGAGATGCTGGTTTTGTTACCATGGAGTTGAACACATCCATGATACTTTTACCGGAGAAGCCCATGAGGAAGAGAAGTTTTGATAGTCGGGTAGGCTTCTTTTCCGGCCAATGGACAGTCTATGGAGAAGAATCCCAGCGATCAAACTTAGATACCTATGTTACACGCTGGCGTNNCTTGGTCAAAAATGCCTCTGATGCTGAAAAACAACTACGCGGAGAACTGATTGAGCCTGCTAAGCCCATCGTTTACTATATAGATCCGGCTACACCTGATAAGTGGAAACCTTATCTGAAGCAGGGCGTCGATGATTGGAATGCGGCATTTGAGACAGCAGGCTGGAAGAATGCCATCCGCGGAGAGTATTGGCCGGAAAATGATACGACAATGAGCCTTGAAGATGCACGTTTTTCTGTCATCAGATATTTCGCATCCGATATCCAGAATGCTTATGGACCTAATGTTCACGACCCACGCAGCGGAGAGATACTGGAAAGCCACATCGGCTGGTATCACAATATCATGCAGCTGTTGCGCAACTGGTACCTGGTTCAGGCCGGGGCCACCGATCCCAAAGCAGGCAAGCGTGAGTTTGATGACGAGTTGATGGGTCGGCTTATCCGATTTGTTTCATCACACGAAGTTGGTCACACGCTCGGTCTGCGACATAATATGGGGGCAAGTTATGCCACACCCGTTGAGAAATTGCGAGACAAAGACTGGACAACAAAAAATGGGCATACTTCCTCGATCATGGACTATGCTCGGTTCAATTATGTCGCTCAACCGGAAGACGGTGTCACCAACTTATATCCACAGATCGGAGACTATGACAAGTGGGCGATCAAATGGGGTTACAGTAATGTAGGGGCNAAGGATGACAAGGAAGACGCTGTCATCCTCAACAACATGATTAAGGAAGCATACAAAAACCCGAGACTACGATTCGGTACAGAAATAAGCCAGTACGATCCACGCTATCAGACAGAAGACCTGGGGGATAACGCCATGAAAGCCTCTGCCTACGGCATAAAGAACTTACAGCGCATCCTGCCCAAATTGATCGAGTGGAGTGTAAAGGATGGCGAAAGTTATACACAACTTGAAGAAATGTACGAATCACTGGTAGGCCAGTTCAGGAGATATATGGGACATGTGGCAAAAAATGTCGGCGGTGTGTATGATGATCCGACGACAAGTGATATGGATGTCCAGCCATTCAGGCCGGTACCAAAGTCAATCCAGAAGGAAGCGGTTGCATTCCTCAATCAAAACCTGTTTACAGCACCATTATGGCTGGTCGATCAGAACATAATTTCCAAGATTAGACCAAATGCAGGTGTTGATGCCATCAATAAAATCCAGACATCGACACTCCACAACGTGCTTTCCGGTGACAAGCTCATCCGGTTGATGGAATTCTCAGGGACAACCGGTTATTCGGTAGAAGATTTACTCAATGATCTTGAGGCGAATATCATCCAGAAACAAAGTGGAGTCGACATCTATCAACGTAACTTACAAAAGGCATATGTATCAAAACTGATCTCCCTGCTCAACCCGGGATCTGCCTCATCCGTAGAGTTGAAGATAGGAACCAGTTACGGCTCGGTTCCTATGACTGTCAATCTGAATGATACCGATGTGCCTTCCATCGCACGCGGGCATTTAGAGAAAATCAGGCAAACGGCTAAACTTAGGGCCGACACAGCAGCGAATTCTTCGGTCAGGTATCATTATAAGGATATTCTGGCGCGAATAGATAAGGCTTTGAAAGGCGATAAATAATTAATGAAAGGCCGGGTCGGGAGATCCGGCTTTTTACCAGTTGTATTTCAGTACGCGTTGGCATTAAAGGGACAACCTTTGTCTTTGGCTGACGTTGTATACTTAGTTTCGAATCACCGAAAACAACATGATTGATGTCCTCGTATATTAATAATTCAAACATGATAGATACGATAGTATTTGACCTTGGCGGTGTCCTGATAGACTGGAATCCCATGTATGTCTATAAAGATTATTTTCCTTCAAAGGAGGATGAGCAATANTTNTTTGAAAAGGTCGCCACCTTTGAGTGGAATGAAGAACAGGATGCGGGTAAGCCACTGATACAAGCTACTGAAGAGCGTATCCGACTGTTTCCGGAATGGGAGCAGCCTTTGCGTGATTTTTATGGCCGATGGGAGGAGATGCTTAAAGGGCCAATCCGGGATACTGTGGAGATATTCAGGTCGCTGAAGGAAACGCAAGCCTATCGGTTCTATGCATTGAGCAATTGGAGCGCAGAAAATTTCCATGTCGCTCTTGACAGATTTGAATTTTTGCATTGGTTTGACGGCAGGCTAATCAGTGGGGAAGAAAAGATGGCAAAGCCGAATCCGGCNTTTTTCAAACTACTCGAAACAAGGTATGATGTCATCCCTCAAAATGCGGTCTATATCGACGACAATTTCAGGAACTATAAGGCTGCGGAGGCCTTAGGTTTCCTGGCGATTCATTTCATTTCGCCGGAGCAGTTNAAAGGGGATTTAGAGAACTATTCGATTGAAATATGAGTATTTCGGATGGCCGACTTGAAGTAGGTAGATGATTAATAGCCGAGTGTTCCCTGTTGGTGTCCATGCGGTGATAATGTGATTGTCCTGACGTTTCAATATTGCGGAAATTGATTTGCTAATAGTCTGAAAATACAAGCAGCACAAAGGTTCTTACTTATTATTTTCCTACCCACTTCGGCACGATCTGCGTTTTCTCCCGACTTCAGTACCGCATCCACCTTAGCCTTTATCCGGGCCTCTTAAGACAACCATTCTCAATTGGGGATTTAGAGAACTATTCGATTGATTTTGAGCATTTCGGATGGCCGACCTGAAGTAGGTAGATGATTAATAGCCGAGTGTTCCCTGTTGGTGTCCATGCAGTGATAATGTGATTGTCCTGACGTTTCAATATTGCGGAAATTGATTTGCTAATAGTCTGAAAATACAAGCAGCACAAAGGTTCTTACTTATTATTTTCCTACCCACTTCGGCACGATCTGCGTTTTATCCCGACTTCAGTACCGCATCCACCTTAACCTTTATCCGGGCCTCTTAAGACAACCATTCTCAATTCTTGCCAACTCTCCTTATATTCGCCAGACAAATATGTTTTTGCCGGTATGCGTTTGATTCCTGTTCTGCTTCTTTTCTTTGGTATTTCTGTATATGCTCAACAAAAAACAGCCTATGACTATGTCGATCCTATGATCGGCACACAGCGCATGGGCCATGTATATCCAGGCGCAACGGTGCCNTTTGGCATGGTTCAGCTAAGTCCAGATACCGACACGATTCCCTATTCGGTTGATGGTCGATACAATCCTGATGTATATAAATACTGTGCCGGTTATCAATATGGCGATAAAACCATCGTAGGCTTTAGTCATACGCATTTCTCCGGTACCGGTCACTCCGACCTGGGAGATTTTCTGATCATGCCGACCCAGGGACCCCTGCAACTCAATCCAGGCATTGCATCCAATCCTAAAAGCGGCTATCGGTCCGGCTTTTCCCATGCAACCGAAATGGCCAGGCCGGGATATTACAAGGTTGACCTGGCAGATCATGACATAACCGCGGAGATGACGGCAAGTGAAAGGGTCGGAGTGCGCAGATACACATTCCATAAAGACGGATTGTCCCATATCATTCTCGACCTGATGCACGGCATTTACAATTATGATGACAAAAATATCTGGACCTTTGTTCAGGTAAAGGATGACTATACGGTCGTTGGATATCGTCAGACCAAGGGCTGGGCGCGTACAAGGCTGGTGTATTTTGCCATGCAATTTTCCAAGCCGATCAAAAACTACGGCTGTGTCAATTATGATAANAGAGAGGTCTATCGGGGCTTTTGGGGCAAATTCGACCAGGAACACAACTTCCCGGAGCTGGCGGGCAANAAACTGAGGGTGTATTTCGACTTCGATATGGCGCAGGATGAGGCCCTGGAAATTCAGGTTGCCCTGTCTGCCGTAGGAACCGAAGGCGCCATGGCTAATCTGGGAGGTGAAACTTCCGGAAAGAACTTTGATGAAATCATGCAGGAAGCCAAAGCATCCTGGGATAAGGANGCCAACAAGATAACCATGACAGGAACGGAGGAGGACAAGGTCAATTTCTATACAGCCCTTTACCATACCTTGCTTTCACCCATCATCTATCAGGATATTGACGGAAAATACCGGGGCCTCGATCAGAATATTCATCAGGCAAGAGGCTTTAAGAACTATACCATATTCTCCCTGTGGGATACCTATAGGGCATTGCATCCACTGTTCAATATCATCCAGCCACAACGCAACCGGGATATGATCCGGTCGATGCTCGCCCACTACAACCAAAGTGCCATGCAGATGTTGCCCGTGTGGAGCCATTATGCCAATGAAAACTGGTGCATGATAGGCTACCACAGCGTATCCGTCATCGCAGATGCCATCATCAAGGATGAATATCGNGGAGATGCCAATGCAGCGCTGGATGCCTGTGTTAAGACCGCAAGAAACAGAAAATATGAAGGCCTGGCTTATTATATGGATCTGGGCTTTATTCCCGAAGATAAGTCGTCATCATCTGTGTCAAAAGTACTGGAGTATGCCTATGACGACTGGTGCATCATGAAGATGGCAGAAAAGCTCGGCAGGTTGGATATCCAACAGGAATTCGGCAAGAGGTCCGGTAATTTCAGAAATGTATTTGATCCAACAACAGGCTTCATGAGACCAAAGATGTCAGACGGTAAGTTCAAGAAAGAGTTTGACCCGATGGACACTCATGGTCAGGGCTTCATAGAAGGGAATGCCTGGAATTATAGCCTTTATGTACCTCACGATGTGCCGGGACTAATCCAATTGTTAGGTAATAAGGGACGTTTTGAGCAATACCTCGATCAACTTTTTGGAAAGGACCTGCCTGACAAGTATTTCGAGAAGACCGAAGACATAACCCGTGAGGGCATCATCGGCAACTATGTACACGGAAATGAACCGTCCCACCACGTAGCCTACCTTTACAACTGGACTGATAGCCCATGGAAGACCCAGCAGAAAGTAAGGATGATCCTTAAAAATCAATACAGAAACGGACCCGACGGCTTGAGTGGCAATGATGACTGTGGCCAGATGAGTGCCTGGTATTTATTCTCTTCTATAGGGTTTTATCCGGTGTCTTACGGTTCGGATCAGTATATGCTGGGCAGTCCATTGGTGGAAAGCGCCACAATTCGGTTAGAAAACGGAAATATTTTCAGCGTAAAAACCATCAACCAGGCCCCGGACAATGTATATGTCAAAAGTATCACCTGGAAGGGCTTNCCCTGGAAAGAGAGATACATTACCCACGAAATGATAAAGAATGGAGGGGAGCTGGTATTTGAGATGAGCGCCAAGCCATGATGGTTACTTTAGGAAAAGTATTGGGACAAAAATAGCCAAACGGGGCTAAATTTATTTCGTAATATAAAACTGGCATTTCACGACATATTAAATTGATTTGGTAGATTTTTTTGATAAACAGCTCTTGTAACTTATCATTGTTGAAAAATTTTAGGTTATGTACAGGCCTGTATTCTTCCTGTTCTTCGTAATATTTTGGCAAACAAATATTTATAGTCAGGAGACATGGACATTGGAGCGTTGCATCCAGGAGGCAATCGCTAATAATATCCAGATTCAGCAAACCGACCTTGCTGTCAGACGTGATGAGATAGGTGTCACCACTGCCCGGGCAGGTCGATTCCCCAGCCTGAATGCAAGTACGTCCTTTTATGAGAGTTTTGGCCGACAGATTGACCCCACCACCAATAGTTTCAATAGTCAGAATTTTGGCAACCAATCCTATAATCTGAATTCCGGTATAACGTTGTTTAATTTCAATTATATCAACAATACCATCCGCCAGAATGTGGAAAATCTAAAGGCTTCTAAAGCGGACAAGAGTCAGATGGAGCGTGATATAGCCCTTAATGTAGCACAGGCTTACCTAGTTATTTTGGTAGCAAAGGAGAATCTTGAAGTGTCACGAAAGAGCCTCGAACAGACCAATGAACAGTTGACGATGACGGACAAGCTTATAGCTGCGGGATCAAAGAATCGCAATGCCCGACTGGAATTACTTGCCCAACAGGCAAATAATGAGGCCCAGATTATCACTGCCGAAAATGATGTGACCATTGGTTTTCTCAATTTGAAACAACTGATGAATATTGCTCCCGATCTCAATATGGATATTGCTCCTCCAGCTATCGGCCTCCCGATGGAAAACCCGGAAGAAATCGACTATCAGGCATTAATCTCATATTCAATCAAGTCACAACCAAAATTCGAAGCCCTGGAATATAAGCTTCGCAGTGCCTTGTTGGGAGANAAAATCGCCAGNGCGCAAGGGCTTCCTTCCATTCAGGCCCAAGCATCTGCAGGGACAAGCTATTCGACATTAAGCCAACGCATCCTGGCNGCTACCCTTGAAAGACAACAGATACCTGGAGTCCTGCTCAATGATGAGCCGGTCAGCCTGTCATTTTTGAATCCGACTGTGACAACAGGAAAGAATCCCTATTTCAGTCAGTTGAATCAAAACCTTGGTTTTGGTCTTGGCGTCGGCCTAAGCATACCGATCTACAACCGCAATCAGGTAAAAGCTTCTGTGCAAAACGCCAGACTAAATACCGAAAACGTCAGGCTCCAGGATAGTCAGGCTAAACAACAGCTGCTTTCGGATATTTTAAGAGCATTGACAGATGCTCAGGCCGCCAGAAGGAATCTGGACGCTGCCAATAAAAACTATGATGCGCTGAATGGCGCTTATAACGACACACAAAAGCGATTTGAAATTGGCGCTGCCAACACCTTCGAGTTGGTATCGGCCAAAAACAACCTCGATAATGCACATCGAAATACCATCATCAGGAAGTACGATTACATATTCAAGATGAAGGTATTGGATTATTATGCAGGGCGACAAATTATCCTAGAATAGAATTTATCAATGAAAAAAATATGGCTAAGAAAAGCAAGCGTTTTTGGTGGTTGATAGGCCTTGGAGGCATCGTGATAATATTGATAATTATCTCCATGATCCAACAAAGAAATAGGCCGAAAGGAGTCAGTGTGACGACTGAACTCGTCGCTAAGCACGACATCCGGGAAATTGTAACAGCTTCCGGCAAAATTTTCCCGGAGAATGAAGTGAAGATAAGTTCGGATGTGTCCGGAGAGATTATTGCCTTGTATGTGCGTGAAGGAGATACGGTAAAAGCAGGTCAATTACTGGCCAAGATCAATGCCGACACCTACCTTCCATCCGTCCAGCGTGGTGAGGCATCTGTCAAGAGTTCAAAGGCACAGGAAAACATTTCCGACACTCAGATCAAGGCTGCCAAAGCACAACAGGAAGAGGTCAATGCACGTCTTGCCAATGCACAAAAAGTGCATGAAAGGAATAAGAAGTTGTTTGAAGACGGGGTAATCAGTCAGGCAGATTTGGAGGCGTCCCAGTCCAGTTTGGATGGTCTCATAGCATCTGCCAAGTCAGCTGCTGCTTCCCTTAGACAGGCACAGGAAAACGCCTCGGCTTCGAAATACGGAACCATGAGTGCCAGGGCTAACCTGGATGAGCTAAAAACCAGCCTCAGCAAGACTTTTATCTACGCTCCTGTCGATGGTGTCATCAGTTCTCTAAATGTCGAAAAAGGCGAGCGGGTTGTGGGAACAATCCAGATGTCAGGCACAGAGATGATGACCATTGCCAATCTGAACTCCATAGAAGTGCAGGTGGAGGTTTCAGAAAATGATATCGTCCGGGTAGAAAAGGGCAACCCTGCAACAATCGAAGTGGATGCCTTCTATGGCAGAAAATTTAATGGTGTTGTAACAGAGATTGCCAACAGCTCCACCGCTTCCAGCAGTACAAACACTACTGCTTCCCTGAATACGGACCAGGTGACCAATTTTATTGTAAAGATCAGAATGGACCTCAACTCCTACAAGGATATGATTATAAAGGGCAAACCCTTCCCCTTCCGACCAGGCATGTCAGCATCGGCAGAGATAAATACAAGGACTGAACACGATGTCCTGTCCGTGCCCATCCAGGCCGTGACAACAAGGGAGGATCCCTCAGGCAAAAGAGATGANAAAAGCGGGAAGAAGGCCGACCTTATAGAGGTTGTCTTCCTTCAACAAGGGGATACTGTCAATATGGTACCGGTGAAGACCGGAATACAGGACGATGAGTATATCCACATTCTGAGTGGATTGAAGGAAAAAGACAGGGTGGTGACCGGACCGTATAGTACCGTGTCAAGGACCTTGAAACAGGGTAGTGTGGTACATGAAGATACGAAAAAGAAAGGGTTAGACAAGGAGGATAAAGAGGAGGAACAATAACGTGTTAACTTAATATTAATATATAATCACCGATAGCTACGTTATAAAAAGAGAGGATAATTTGTCCAATAAAAGAAAGGGCTTAACTTTGCCACCAGGTTTTTGCCCTTTAGTCGGGTATACCCCGGAAGGATACAGTGCTGTTCGCTAAAGGTGGAATCCTGTGGCATTGAGTAGTTGCCTTTTTTATAAACTGAAAGTTAACGGATGAATAGTTTCAACAGAGCCTTAAATATTGCTGGCTGGCTAACATTTGCAATCACCTTCATGGTTTTCGTTTTTGCCGTCGAGAGGACCGGAAGTCTATGGGATTGCGGTGAATTTATTCTAGGAGCGTATAAACTTCAGGTGGTGCGCCCACCGGGAGCGCCTTTATTCCTGATGATAGGAAGAATGTTTGCGTATATAGGCAGTATGTTTACCTCCACACCGGCCAACATTGCGTTTGCTGTAAACCTTATGTCAGGTCTTCTTACAGCATTTGCCGGAATGTTTATTTGCTGGACGACCATGTATCTGGGTAAATTGTCCTTAGTAGGAAGGGGTAATGAGTCCGACTCCGGGCAGAACATTGGATTATTGCTGGCTGGATTAGTTGCCGGACTTACTTCCACTTTCTGTATTTCAGTCTGGTTTTCGGCGATGGAAGGCGAGGTATATGCCATGTCTACNTTTTTTACAGCATTGACATTGTGGTCCTTATTGAAATGGTATTATCTTCCAGACACACAACACAGTGACCGATGGATAGTATTTTCCCTTTTTATGGCCGGTCTTTCCATAGGGGTTCACTTGTTGAGTATATTGACATTCCCGGCTTTGGCCATCTTTTATTACCTCAAAAAGTTCAATAAATTTACATGGACCGGGCTTTTGATTTCAATTGTTGCCGGTCTTGTCGTCTTCATAGTACAACGCGTTATCATTGTAGGTCTTCCCGACTTGTTGGTTTTACTGGACATATTTGCAGTCAACTCATTGGGTTTGCCTTTCTATTCAGGACTTGTGCCGTTCTTTGCCATCATTGGCGGTCTCCTTTATTGGGGGATNAAAAAGGCCAATTCACGTGGTATGCACAATCTTCAGCTGGGTCTTGTCAGCTTGATGCTCATTATAGTTGCCTATTCAACTACAACAGTGGCTGTGATAAGGGCCAATGCCAACCCACCCATCAATATGAACAATCCTTCAGACCCTGCCCGGCTCGTTCCATACCTTAACAGAGAGCAGTATGGCGACAGGCCGTTGCTNTTTGGACCTTCCTTTGATGCCAAGCCCATCGGACTCAAGAGTGAGCCGCGTTATGGGCGTGTAGGTGACAAATATGAAGTGATCGATATGAAATATGAATATGAGTACAAGCCTGAGGATAATATGTTCTTCCCACGTATGGGACATGGTGATGATCCGACCAAGGTTAGACTCTACAAGCAATGGATGGGGCATGATGGCAAGCCTACTATGGGCGACAATCTTTCCTTCTTCTGGCGCTATCAGTTGGGATGGATGTACTGGCGATATTTCATGTGGAACTTTGTCGGCAAGCAGAATGGAGATCAGGGTTATGTGCCATGGGATAAGTCCAAGGGCAATTGGTTGAGCGGTATTTCATTCATCGACAATACGCGGTTGGGCAATCAGGATCAGCTCCCTTCCTTTGAAAAGAACAATCAGGCAAGAAATAAATATTACTTCCTGCCATTTATTCTGGGCATCATTGGAACCATCTTCCATTTAAAGAGGAGGAGGAATGATTGGATAGGTTTATTCATGCTATTTATCATAACCGGTATTGGAATTATTGTGTATTCCAATCAACCACCTATTGAGCCGAGAGAAAGGGATTATGTCCTTGTAGGTTCCTTCTTTACCTTCGCTATTTGGGTGGGGCTTGGAGGTCTCGCTATCGGTGAATTTGTAGCCAGAAAAATCAAACATATGAGCCTCCCGGGATATGCTGTGGCGGGTTTGATTGCTCTATTGGCTCCAACAGTGATGGCCTTCCAGAACTATGACGATATGGGCCGACGCGGCATCTACGCTTCACGAGATTATGCAGCCAATTTCCTGAATTCGGTGGGCAGGGACGCCATCATATTTACCTATGGTGATAATGACACCTATCCGTTGTGGTATGCACAGGAGGTGGAAGGAATCCGTCCGGATGTACGGGTGGTCAACCTGTCTCTGATTGCTGTGGATTGGTATATCGAGGGGCAAAGAAGGAAGATCAATGAATCACCTTATATCAAAATGACGATTCCATCTGACTCATACAGAGGTAACAAGCGCAATCAGGTGTATTATGTGGATACAGAGCTTGCCAATCAGGAATTGCCGGCAGAAGGGGTACTCAGATTTATTGGGGAGTCTCATCCGCTGGAAGGCTCAGGATCCAAGGCTGAATCCTTCCTGCCCACCAAAAACGTATACATCCCTATTGATAAAGCCAAGTGGATCAATAAAAAGTTCCTGAAGCCTCAGGATTCTATCCTGGACAGACTGCCCTTGTCATTGGGCGTCAAGGAACAAGGAGACTATATATTGAAAGGCGACCTGGCCGTGATGGATATCATTGCGAGTAATATCAATGACAGACCGATTTATTTCTCTGTCACAGCAGATCCTTCCAAGTTCCTCGGCTTAAATAACTTCATGCAGCTTGAAGGACTCGCACTGCGAATTGTACCTGTCAGATCCAATTCAGACAGACAATTCGGCGTATTTGGAACCGGCAGGGTGCAAACAGACACACTATATAATAATGTGATGAAAAAGTTCCGCTGGGGCAATTTTGAAAAGAAGAAATTGTTTGTCGATCGTTCTTATACGCCTACAGTTAATGCTTTGCGCATGATACAGATGAGGGCTGCATTTGATATGATCAGCAAAGGGGATAAGAAGCGGGCGGCAGACCTGGCAGAAAACACACTGAAGGTATTCCCCAACATGAACTTTCCATTTGACGGAGCCATCATACCGGCCTTGTCCATGCTGACTACCGCAGATAATATCGACCGGGCAAAGCCATACATGAAGCAATTGGCTGAAAACCTCCGAGANAAAATGGTGTACTTCCACAGTATGACTCCGGTGGAGTTGTCGGAAGGATATCAGGCGGACAAGGAAGAAACAGAAAGTGCTATTGCGGATTTGATGGATATGATCGGCCGATCCAAAGACCAGGGATTTGAAGAGGAAATCAGGAAGATCATAGGCCCATATATTCCTAAGGCAGATGGGGCTATACCCAAGATGGACGAACGATAAGGACCGGGTGGCACCATTCGCCTGCTGATCTTTGCCCGGACATAATGCCGGAAATGTGGTAGCGCCATGTTTCCGGCATTGTACCATAAAGAGTTAACGAAGTTTAGGTCGTAATGATCAGAATTTGAATAAACTATTAGTAAGGGATCCGGGAGGGATCAGGTCAATCGATTGAGACCGCTTTCCCGACCAGGTAAAAAGTATTCTCATTTATTATTCCTTTGAGACAGTAAATACAGAGTTTGTACTGACCCGGCCAAAACAAAATAAAATGGACAGGATTTAATCGAAGGGAGAAACAATTAATATGGATTCATACAAAGGCGTAAAGACACANTTTTTTTCAGGACTTGTTATTTTATGGATATTTCTATTGTGCCTTACTCTGGGAGCTCCATTGTTGTCAGCACAGGAAATTGCCTCAACGGACCTCAAACTCTTTCACTATTCACACTTCATCAATCGTCAGGAGCTTAGGACTCATGTCGGATTGCTTGCCTCCGATTCGCTGGAAGGGCGGGGATTGGGGACCTTCGGTAGTCGCAAGGCCAGTGAATATATCGCCGGTCAATTGAAAAATGAAGGCCTCTACCCGATTGGAGACAGGGAGACATATTTTCAGCCTGTAGTTTTCAAGCAATGGTACAGGGACAAGGCGGAATTTCTACTTACACTCCCTGATGGAAAAATAAGGGGTCAGCTTATGCCCGGGCGTGATTTTACATTCAACCTCAACGAACTACCTATGCCTTATTCATTGAGTGCAGATCATTTGATGTTTGCCGGATATGGCATTGCTGACGATGCATACAATGACTTTAAATATGCTCAGGCCTGGGATGAGGTTCTATTAATCCTGGATGGTGGNCCCATGGANAAAGGCAAGTACGTGATATCCAACACCATACAGCCCTCCTCATGGAGTCTTGGGCTGGACAGGAAATTGCAGACAGCAGTACACAAAGGGGCAAAAGCGGTTATTCTGATAGAGGACTCCACTACTTATGTCAAGCGGGGAGCGTCGGAATATCCGGGAAGAGGAAAATTTGCCGAGCAAATAGTATATAATTATCCGATACCGGTCATCAGAGTGAGTGAAGCCGCATTGGTGAGATTATTTGCCCCAAAAGAACACGCAAGGCTTGCAGGGATGATAGCCAGAGTCAAGCGTGGTGATGTGGCTTCCAATTACGTTCAGGGCGGATTTAAAATTGATCTGTCGATAACGCACACATTAGTCCGGGATCGAAATGTGGTGGGACTCATAGAAGGTGATGATCCCAGGCTGAAACACGAATACATTGTACTGTCAGCCCACTTTGATCATTTGGGTATTATAAACGGTGAAATCTTCAATGGCGCAGATGATAATGCCACCGGTACCGCAGCGCTGATCTCTATTTCAAAAGCGTTAAAAGCATTGAAGGACAACGGATATCCGTTGAAGAGAAGCGTCTTGTTTCTCTTTTGTACCGGAGAGGAATCCGGGCTGTTGGGTTCCCGTTATTTTGTAAACAATCCCCTGGTGCCTCTCAAACACATAAAGGCAGACATCAACATAGACATGATCGGTCGTCGGGATACGCTTCATGCAGAAAAGGAAAACTATTTATATGTGATTGGGTCGGATAAGATTAATCCTTTGCTTGATGATATATTGAATGAAAGTAACGATAAAACCATCAGATACGGGCTGGATTATACTTACAACAATGTCGATCACCCCTTGAGGCTTTATTACAGAAGCGACCATTATAATTTCGCCGAAAAAGGTATTCCAAGTGTGTTTTTATTCGGAGGCTTCCATAAGGACTACCATCGGCCTTCAGACGATACCATGTTGATAGATTTTAANAAGGTAGAAGATATCAGCAAACTCGTGTTNTTTACGACGGTTGGATTATCCAACTATTCCGGAGAGATCAAAACTGATTACAAGCCCTGATATGAAGACTTTTCTTGCTATAGATACCATCTCGGTTCCTTTTTCAATAGCGATCGGCAATCGGGAAAGCGTATTGGCCGAGGAGATTCTGTTTGATCGTATGGCCCTGGCAGGGCAGATTACACTTATGGTTGACCGTTGCTGTAAAAAAGCCGGCCTGGACCTGAGCAGCTTGTCGGGCATTTTGATTTCAAAAGGCCCCGGTAGTTATACCGGTCTGAGAATAGGATATTCCATAGCAAAAGGATTATGTATGGCGATGAGTCTTCCTCTGATTGAGGTCGACCCGATGATGGCAATGGCATTTGTATCAATGGAGCAAACAGGAGATGCATTGAACCCTGTNTTTTGTTCAGCTCTGGATGCCAGGCGCAATGAGGTATATCTTGCTATATATAATAAATATGGAAGAGAAATTCTGAAACCTCAGCCATGTATCCTTCCGATAGAGCTCAAAGATCTGATTGGGGATATCCGTCCTGATTTGATTTGTTGCAGCGGCGATGGAGCATTAAAACTGGAAGGTCAGTTGGGAGATTGGATCTATCGTACAACAGGAATCTGCAGTATAGCGTCCTACCTGTTTAAGGTCATGGATGCAGGAGTGGAACATCCCGATTTTGACTCTATAGCGAGTGCAGAGCCGCTTTACCTCAAACCACCTAACATTACCATATCCAAGAANAAAAATGCCCGGAGGAAGATGAGCAGAAATGTCGGGCTATAAAAAATTTAACCCTAGAAATAATATATATACGCCTGATAGACAAACATAAAAATAATTTATTTGTTCTCATATAATAATAAATTTCAATTTGAAAAATTTGGTACAGTTTTGGTTAGGTAAATGGTATAATCCAAAACTAAATGCATTTTGAATATGAGAAAAACTAAAAACGACTCTATTTCCTTGAAGGGTGGCAAGTCAGAAGTGCAGTTGGACTATACAGCGTTGAGAAAAGCTGTATTGGTACTGCGTGCTGTCAACCACAAGTTGAGGCAGCGGATCATCGACCTTTTAGAAGAAGGTGATAATATGACTGTTACTGACATTTATATTAAATTAAGATTGGAACAATCGGTTGCGAGTCAACATCTGGCTATTTTGCGCAGGTCGGGTGTTGTTGTTACAGATCGTCAGGGTAAATTTATCTATTATTCTTTGGATAAAGACCGTCTTGCACAAATTTCCAGACTAGTCGAAGAGCTTGCAAGTTAAATTTGATAAACAAGTACAAACAACAGATTATCAGATAAATATACAATCTTAATTTAAGGATTACATTAAAGCCGCCCTTAATTTTAAAAAAATTGCCACAATTCAAAAAATTGTGGCAATTTTTTAAAAAAAATTTGTTTCAAATTTGTGGCATAAAGGTCAAACTACAACTGAATATCAAAGTCGGATGACTCGGATAGAAGGTGATTTATTAAGAAACGCTACAAAATATTTTTATGAAAAGACTAAGGTTACAATTGACAATGACAAACTTCAGATTTCATCTGAAATCATGCGNGCGCTGGCACATCCACTGCGGCTTAAAATCCTGGAATTTATCGACAAGCATCAGGCTATCAACGTAAACAAAATATACAATACGTTGAAGATTGAGCAATCTATCACTTCTCAACATTTGAGAATCCTGAGAAACAGCGGGGTCGTGATTACTGAAAAGTCAGGTAAGTTTGTCAACTATCACATCAATTATGAGGTTGTAAACAAAGCAGTGATTGCAGTGAATAACTTCTACGCCTGATTTCCTCCATCCCATCGAACTCAGACAAAACGTTCAGATCAAAAAAACAGTAACCAATTAAAAATATTGAGGAAATTTCTACCCGAACGAGATGACCTTAGGGATTCTCTCAACAATTATAAGATTAAAAAGATGTTGTCATGTGTTTTTGGCAGCATCTTTTTAGTCTTTGTCCTCTATGACGCCTCATTGCATTGAGGGGATCAGGGACATCATTCCGTTCTGCCTCTTTTTCGTTATCGATTCATGCCGAATGGCAGTTATTTGACCTGTGCAACCGGTTGTTCCTGAAGTCCGCGATGACCATATTGACACAAGCGTTATGTCACATCGTTTGTGATCACTTGAACTTTATAATCTTTAGTTATTACGGCTTTTGGTGTTTCAAAGGATACAAAGAAATTTCTTTCGTTGTTCAAATGGCCAAGATTAGAACAGGGTGGCTTATGTGCGGGCAAAGGAAATATCCCGGAAACGATTACATTCGGTGTACGACAAACCTCCCTTCTCTATTGAGCAAATGAGAAGTCGTTGCAGAAGATAGGAGTAGCCGGATGCGTCCATTTGTGATAATCCGCCCCATCAATATCATGGCAGGATGATTGAATTCAATAGGAACGGGACAAAAAAGCTCTGCGATGTCAAACGCAGAGCTTTGTTATCTTTCAATCTGAAGATTATTCAGTCAGGTCAAAATGATTGAGGAAGCCTGTATTGAAGTCCCCGGCGATAAAGTTAGGATCGCGCAACAGTCTCTGGTGAAAAGGCACGGTAGTTTTAATGCCCTCCACGATAAATTCATNCANAGCCCGTTGCATTTTCAGGATTACTTCCTCCCGGGTCTGTGCTTTACAAATGATCTTGGCGATCATCGAGTCGTAATTGGGAGGTACTGTATAGCCGGCATATACATGGGTATCGACCCGCACACCGTGTCCTTTGGCGCTGTGGAAGGATGTGATCTTACCGGGACTTGGTCTGAAATCATGGAATGGGTCTTCTGCATTGATCCTGCATTCCATCGCACAAAGGGAAGGCAAATAGGACTTGCCGGAAATAGGTATACCGGCTGCAACTTTGATCTGTTCCTTGATCAGGTCGTGATCGATGACCTCTTCTGTTACCGGATGTTCCACCTGGATTCGGGTATTCATTTCCATGAAGTAGAAGTTGCGGTGCTTATCCACTAAAAATTCAATAGTGCNCACGCCTTCATAGTTGATTGCCTTTCCTGCCTTGATGGCAGCGGTACCCATGACTTCTCTAAGTTCAGGGGTCATAAAGGNGGAAGGACTTTCTTCGACCAATTTTTGATGTCTTCTCTGAATGGAGCAATCGCGTTCGGACAGGTGTGCCACCCGGCCAAATTGGTCTCCGATGATCTGGAATTCAATATGGCGGGGCCNCTCAACGTATTTTTCAATATAGATACCGTCGTTGCCGAATGCGTTTTTGGCCTCATTACGTGCCATATTCCAGTTGTCTTCAAATTCTTCTTCGGACCATACGATACGCATACCCTTGCCACCACCGCCTGCTGTCGCCTTAATGATGACCGGGAAGCCAATTTTCTTGCTGATCTTCTTCCCTTCCTTGACATCCTCTACTAAACCGTCAGAGCCGGGCGCAACCGGTACTCCTGCGGCAATCATGGTTTCCTTGGCAGTTACCTTATCGCCCATTTTTCTGATTTGTTCAGGAGTAGGGCCGATGAATTTGATACCGTATTGGGTGCAGACCTCAGCGAAGTCGGCATTTTCAGCCAAAAATCCGTATCCGGGATGGATTGCGTCCACATTAGTGATTTCAGCGGCTGCCATGATCCTCGGGATGTTCAGGTAAGAATCCTTTGATGAGGCGGGGCCAATGCAGACTGCTTCATCTGCAAAGCGCACGTGTAGGCTTTCCCTGTCGGCCGTAGAGTAGATAGCCACCGTCTTGATACCCATTTCCTTACAGGTACGGATAATCCTGAGAGCGATCTCACCCCTGTTGGCAATCAATATTTTATTAAACATAAGAACAATTCTGTTGATGAATAGATGTGAAGGCGGGTTAAAATAAATCCCGTAATCCTTTACTCGACCAAGAAAAGCACCTGATCGTACTCTACAGGGTAGCATCTTCGACCATGACCTTAACGATGGTACCGGAAACTTCCGATTCGATTTCATTGAACAGCTTCATCGCTTCAACGATACACACCACGGTGCCGGCTGAAATGGTGTCGCCCGGTTTGACATAAGCTGCTTTGTCAGGTCCGGGGAGCGATAGAAGGTTCCAACCATGGGAGAACGAATTTCCTTTAGTCCTGTTGACTTCGTTTCTGTCGGAGCTTCAGCCTCTGATTTTGGTGTAGAAGGAGCGACAGTCTGTGTCATTGCGGCCGGTTGCTGAACCGGTGAGGGAGCCTGAGAGTAGGTAACCGAACTCGTCTTTCCTTCAGAATAATAACGGGTCCTGATGGTTACTTCAGATTCATTATCCTTGACTTTAACTTCTGCCAGATCGGACTTTGCCACCTGGCGAATCAACTCTTGAATTTCTTTGTAGGTCATGTCAACAAATTTGTTTGTTAGGGTTAGCGGGTGAGTTCCGTTATTATTTGGCTCTTTCGATATATGCGCCGGTCAATGTGTCAATCTTGATTACATCGCCTTCATTGATAAACAATGGAACCTTGATCACAGCTCCGGTTTCAATGGTCGCCGGCTTACTTGCATTGGTTGCCGTATCACCTTTGGCGCCCGGTTCTGAGTACGTTACCTGCACGTTGATATATTGAGGTAATTCTACCCTCAGTGGAATATCTTTTCAGCATGGTAAAGGATATCCACATCCATACTTTCTTTCAGAAATTGTGGGCTATCAACCATATCTTCAGAAATAGTGATTTGCTCATATGATTCATTATCCATCAGATTGAGGCCATTATCATCCTTATATAAGAACTGAAATTTTCGTCTTTCCACTCGCACAACATCCAGCTTATGCCCTGAGGGCCATGTGTTCTCCAGGGACTTTCCTGTTGTCATACTCTTAAGCGTGGTCCGGACAAATGCTGCGCCCTCGCTGGTTTGACATGTTGAAAATCCGTCACAACATAGATGTCGTTGTTGTAATCGATGCAAAGCCCCTTTCTGATATCTCCTGTATCTGCCATAAATTATAGTTTTTAATTCGGGCGCAAAGCTATAAAATTAATGCTTTTTTATTATCTCGTTAAAAAAATTGATTGGTTCGGTTATTTAAATTTATGAGTAAGAAACTTTATCGAAAGCTTCATGCTGTTTAAATAGACCATCGTATCAAGGTTGATCCCCAGGTAAAGCCACCGCCAAATGCAGTAAGAATAATGTTGTCCCCCTTGTGTAATTTATCTTTCCATTCCCACAGGCATAGAGGTATGGTTGCGGATGTTGTATTTCCGTATTTCTCTATATTGACCATGACTTTTTCAATTGGAAAATCCAGTTGCTCTGCTACGGAGGTTATGATACGCATATTAGCCTGATGCGGAACAATCCATGCAACATCCTCTTTTGACAAGTCGTTTCGTTTCATGATTTCAGCCACAGTAGAAGCCATGCCATTGACTGCATGCTTGAATACATGCTTACCTTCCTGATATACGAANNGTCTTTCACGGGCGTCGACAGTTTCATGAGAGGCCGGCTTCACGGAGCCTCCTGCTTTCATATGCAAGACATGTCTGCCTGCTCCGTCACCCTTTAAAACAGAATCAATAAGGCCGGTACCATCTTCCACCGGCTCCAGCATGACGGCACCCGCGCCATCGCCAAAAATTATACAAGTTGCTCTGTCGGTATAATCTACAATGGAAGACATGACATCTACACCGACGAGGATGACCTNTTTGTGCCGACCGGTCATAACAAACTGTGCTGCGGTGGTCAAGGCGAAAAGAAATCCACTGCATGCGGCATTTATATCAAAACCGTAGGCATTTTTGATTCCTGCTTTATCACAAAGGATATTGGCAGTGTCCGGAAATGTATGGTCTGCTGTCACGGTGGCCACAATTACCAACTCCACCTCTTCCGGCCTGGTATTAGTTGTCTCCAGCAATTTCAAGACAGCCGGCAATGCAAGATCACTGGCTCCTTTGCCGGGACTATTAAAGATTCTTCTTTCCTTGATGCCGGTTCGGGTACGGATCCATTCATCATTGGTGTCTACCATTTTCTCAAGATCAGCATTCGTGAGAACAGTTTCTGGCACATAAGCCTCCACTCCGGTAATTCCTGCTCTTATCATATCTATTATTTTGTCTTTGACGTTGTGAATTTATTGAAATTTAATTTCTCGGACATCATTTTTATTATACAAAACCTTCCCTTAGTAAATCGTGAATATGTATCACCCCGGCATATTTGTCACCATCCATGACAAGCAGTTGTGTGATATTGAGTTCCTTGAGCCGTTGCATGGCATTGATGGCGAGTGCCTGGCTGTCGATGGTCTTTGGCTTTTCGGTCATGATATCCCTGGCCATAATAGAAGTGGTATCAGCATCTTTTTCCAACATCCTCCTCAGATCTCCATCAGTAATAACGCCAACGACCTTTCCATCCTCTTCGACTGCTGTGATGCCGAGTCTGCCCGCTGAAATAGTGACAATAATATCCCTGATGCCGGCATTTGTTGGTACACTCGGTTTGTTGTTGTATCGGCACACGTCTCCGACAACGGTATATAGTTGCTTTCCGAGATTGCCACCGGGATGGAACCGCGCAAAATCCTTTTCGGTAAAGCCTCGTGACATTAACAGGGACACGGCAAGTGCATCCCNCATCGCCATTTGGGCTGTTGTGCTGGCGGTTGGTGCAAGATTGTTGGGATCAGCCTCTCTTTCAACGGGGATATGAAGGACGATATCCGCATCGTGAGCTAACGCTGAGTGCAGATTAGACACGATAGCAATGATTTTGTTGCCCATCTTTTTCAGGTATGGAATCAGTTCCTTGATCTCCGGTGAATTCCCGCTCTTGGATAACAAAATGACGATATCATTTGGTTGGATGATACCCAGGTCGCCATGTATCGCATCAGCTGCATGCATAAACAGGGCGGGGCTGCCGGTGGAGTTGAGTGTTGCTGTAATCTTCTGTGCGACGATGGCGCTCTTGCCGATACCGGATAAGACTATGCGTCCTTGGCAGTCGAGAATTGCCCGGACGGATTCGGCAAAACGCGCATCAATATTCTCCCTAACGGCTTCCAGACAATGGATCTCGGCATCAAACACCTTACGGGCATGATCAATAATGATATTCGTGTCCTCGGTTATAAGCATTACATGGCTATGAGGGTGCAAATATAGTCATAGCTTGTGGCTTTTGTGAAAAAATACCTAATATTGTTGGGTGTCAATGACCGGACGCTTACGCGATGGCAAATTATCTAATGCAACCGCATTAGGCATGCTTTGTACATCAAATGACCCAAAACTTCTTCCGGATAACTTCTTTTAACCCAGATTACGCAATTGATCCCATGGATTATGTATAGTTCGGAGTTGTTTTTATGCTTGTTTTAGCCGGGTTACGGGAGACGCACTTTCAGTACACATTTTTTCCAACTATCTCTATTAATCAGTTTTCATTGGCACGTCACCCTAATTCATTGCACTAACACCATATTCCTGCACAAATTCCCTGTAATAATCCAGCTGCTCCAGCACTTCCTGATTTCCTATCATGATTAGTCGCTCGCNGGCGCGCGTGAGGGCGACATTCATCTTACGGTCAATACCTTCGATATTGGCCGATATGATCGAAGCGGCATGGGATGGGGAGGACACGACCATGGACAGGATGATGATGTCTCGCGNCCCACCCTGGAAGCGCTCCACGGTATCCACGATGATGTCAAGCTTGAAGGGAAGGCTCTCGATCAGGGTAGAGATATTGACGATCTGNNGTCGAAAAGGTGTGATGATGCCTATAGTGGTATCTTCCAGTCGGCGGCCACATTCGCGGTACAGGTCATGAAGGTCCAGCAGGAGTCCGCGGATCAGTGTAGCTTCTGCATTGTTCATTTTCTGAAAACCGAAATTTTCCTGCCTCACATCGAAAAACAACATCCTTCTCCGGGATAGCTCTGCCTTCCGGCCCGAATGCCCGGCCTCTGTTGCAGGCCTCAGGAAGTCCTGTGCTATCTGGTNCTCAAATAGGGTTTCCAGTCTGTTGTCGTAGAAATGTCTTGCCGGAAAAGTCATGATGTCACTGTGCATCCGCCCTTGCCGGCGTAGAACACCATATGCCCAATCCCAACCCTGTTGAATGGCGCGCAGATAAAGCCGTTCGAAGAGAGATTGTGACAGGTCGAATATGCCGCAATCATTCATTTCCCGGTCTGTAACCAGACACCTGCTCCTGTGCTGTGTCACTACTGCAGGCAATTGCTTATGGTCGCCAATCATGATGAATTTCGGCACATAACTCAACAATTCAATGATTTGTGGGTCGAGAATCTGACTCGCCTCATCGATCAGTCGCCACTCGAAGGATAGTAGGCTGAACAGCTCTGTCTTGCCCAGCAGTGCAGAAGCGGTGCCGATAATGATTCTCCTGGTATGCAGTAGTTCTAGAAGTTGCTTTCGGTTACTGATTTCCAGTAATTTTTCATCGAGCAGATTGCCCACGAAGGATGGGTCGGTTCCATACCGCGAACCAATACGGATGTATTTCTCACAGTATTCCGGGCTGATGGATTCTATTGCGTTGCACAATTCGTCTACGGCCCGATTGGTATAGGCAAGGACCAGCACGGGTTTTTCGGTATTGGCGATGACCAATTGGATGAGGTTCTTGACCATATATCTCGTCTTACCTGTTCCCGGTGGACCCCACAGCAGGAAGTAATCCGGTGCGGACAGGGCATTTTCCAACAATTCGCGATGATAGGGAGAAATATCATTATCAGCAATCTCAATCCGTCGTTCAGGCTTAGCAGGAGGAATCAATCCCAGCAGCAGTTTACGATTGTAGACATCCGAAGCTGCCCACGAAATCAGGCTTCTGAACTGACCGGTAATGCCCGAATCTATGACATCTTNTTCCATGTTCCAGTGCCGGTCGGCGAATATGAGATCCTTCCTGTTCTGCCTGGCTCTGAGCCGGATAGTCACATCGAAGGAATTGTTTTCGACCAGAGTTCCTCTAAACAATTGTCTGCCTTCCCACCTCAAATTACCCTCCTTGTCAGGAGCATAAAGGACGACGATGTCTCCTATCCTGAAATCAGCCAGTAAGTCCGTCATAGGCGACTTTCTAAAGGTGATCAGGGTATCCCGGCGGGTAATTTCTACACTTTCCGGGAGCAGTCCTGCCATAATCAAATGATCTTTGGCCTTTTCCTCGGCCGTATTCAACCAAAGTGCTGCCTGCCCGGTCGTACTTCGATCGCGCATAAGGCCTGACTTGGAAGTGAAATATTCGCGGGCGACGAAACCTGTGAATGCTTTGAGGTATTTAAGTTCCACGGAGGTCAGTGCATTGAGGGTGTCATGCAGGAACTTCAGGTTTTGGGCTATGTACCNCTGCTGGCCTTCACGCATCAATTCCAAACACAAGCCGAAGACATCCGTTGGGTCGTTGCCATTGGCCCCGATGAGGGCAAATCGGTATTCCATTGTGAGGATTCTGTTGCGGGTCATTAGTGCATCCAGTTGCAGTGAGCGTACAGNGGGAGCAAAACGCAGCCTGTCCCCCTCAAGCCTGCTGTACAGGATGAAGGCCCGTAAGTCTTTGTCCGATTTCTCATTTTTCCGGACCAGCAGGTCGTAAAGAAGGGTCTGAATGTAATGGCTCTGGTTGATTCCGTATTTGTTTTCACGGAAAAGCTTCCCGGATTTCAATTCGATGATGGAACGGTTGTCTTCGCTGTCAATGTATAGGTCCAGACGGCCTTGTAATCCATATGTCGGACTACAATAACTCGGTTCTATCAGTGCGCGCTGCAACTCCTCCCGGCTGCCTTCCCTGTAATTTCGTACAAAATCGAGGATGTTGTGATAATGTGCCTTAGCCTGGTTGACTAATTCTATTACTTTATCGTCACTGAGGGAAGCCAGGTAAAGCGGACTTATCTTGAATAATTGGGGGATTAACTCTTTAAAGTCCAGATTAGGCCGGAATACCAATTCGTCTAAGAATGAGTTGGCGCAAAGGCCTAAAAACAAAGAATCGGAAGGATGGGAAGGCATCAGCTTCTTGATGAAATGCAACTTGGGATTGACGCCGTCATAGCTGTAGCATTCGGCGATTGCGGTAACATCGATTAGAAAGTCAGGAAGGAGGATGATGCATTCAGGATGATATTCATTCCCACTTATATTGACATTAATCAGGGTGACGGTCATCGGGAAGCTGAAATAGTTCAGGTCTTCCATCAGTTCGCTAAGCAAAGCTTCGCGGCTTGCCTCGTCGATAACCACCTTGCGTATAGCGTCCGGGTCATCTTCATTCCAGCCAAGAANAAAGCCTTCCTCAAGATGAGCCTCGGTAATGGAAAAGCGCATTTCCCGAACTACTCCGGAATAGTTTTTGGGAGAACGGGCATAGCGGAGTGCATATGTCTGCAGGTCGGCGAATCTCTCGGTTTTTGTACCAAAAACCATATCATTGAGCAGGCTCAGTATACCACGTCGGATCTTCAGGTTTTCTACATCAGACTTATCCGGATGGTGGAGATGGTTCAGCCGGTAGTAATGAAGTGNCCGGGTTCGAGTATGCTCGACTTTAAATTGGCTGGTTATGAAAGCAAGCTGTGAAAATACTGTGTTGAAAGGCATTCTGAAGGCCTCTGTCGCGTGGTCCAGCAAGTGTTGGAACAGACTATCGCAGATTTCGGCCATCTGACGCGGATCATTCTCATCCGTCGAAAGCCTTTCGATGATATTTTCCGCGCTGGTGTGGGTTAGTGTCTCGGTCATAATTGTGAAAATAATATATTAACTGGAAATTAAATTAAATTGAATAAATTACCCGGATATTGACTCCACCATCTCTAATCATTGAAATTTTATTAAGGTAAAATCCTGGCTTGAAATAAAAACGAGAAAATATCCGGATAAGCATAACGGGTAAATTTGAAATTGTAAAATGCGAAGCTACGGAAATTTTATTGAAATGTATCTTCGATTTGAATCAATTTGTTATTCATACCAAAGGTTATCACTATATCTGAAATCATTGATCCCCGCTAATTATGCTGAGAAACAAATGATGTTTTCCTTGTGTTTATTATATTTTATCATGTACACAGTTTTACGGTATACATTTGAACTGTTATAAAACAAATTGCAATTTACAGAGTGTTTATGTATAAGTTATAAAGCCGCATTTGGGGGCTGAATACTGCATAATATTAAAATGATACTATTGAGTCGTGCCACCGGTACTTTGGGTTGGCTATCTGTAAATGATAATCAGTTGGCAGAGGGTAAGGAATTGAACTATACTTCAAGGGTGTGAATGATTGCCCGGGTGCATTATCATTCACTCTATTGTACTGATTGGTTAGAATTTTCTTGCTTATAGTGGAAGATTTATTATTTTCGCCTCATCGGGATGTAGCGCAGTCTGGTAGCGTACACGTCTGGGGGCGTGTGGTCGCAGGTTCAAATCCTGTCATCCCGACCTGTTAGAAGGCTTCGGTTCTGATCGAAGCCTTTTTCTTTGCTGTTGCCATGACTTTGTATATCAGTCTCCGAATATTTTCTGATGCCTGCCATGTGCCAATGAGGTCGAGTATGCAGCAGTGTCCTATTAACAAATCTTTATTATTTGAATTTGGCAAAAAAAGTATCTTTGCACTCGCCAAGTAAGGGCCAAAATGCAAGTGTAGCAAGGATTTTAATAAAACGATCTTCCTTTTGCTGTCTACAATGGCCTGATTGGTCCGGTAATTTTATGAATATTCAGGCGTTTTTTCGTTTATTGAAATAGCTTTGGGAATCCATGATATTATTTTTCGATTAACCATTACAATTCGTATGTCTAATAAATTTCTTTTAGTGCTTTTTATCACCTTTATCTCCAACTATGTTTTTGGTCAAAAGGATGAAGTACTTTTCACAGTAAACAAAACTCCGGTAACGGTCAGTGAATTTAAATATATCTACGAGAAATCTAATAATAAAAACGCTGACTATTCTGAAAAGTCACTACAGGAGAGCCTTGACCTATATACACGGTTCAAGCTCAAGGTAGCCAAGGCACGCGACCTCAAGATGGACACCCTTCCGTCCCTTCGTTCGGAACTGGATTCTTACAAGCGCCAATTGGCTGACTCCTATCTGATGGACAAGGAAATCAATGAAAAACTGGCTAAGGAGTTGTACGACAGGATGCAGACCGATGCCCGGGTTGCGCATCTCTTTATAGCAGCAGGAACAGATGATACCATCAAACCTTTACTAAAAATCAATGAAATCAAGGTCAGGCTCAATAAGGGCGACAAATTTGAAGAGCTGGTTAAATTATATTCTGAAGATGAATCATCAAAGAAGAACGGTGGAGACCTCGGTTTCCTTGCTCCGATGTATCCCGGCGGGTTCTACTCATTGGAGAATCTGGTGTACAGTCTGAANAAAGGGGAGACAGGAGGCCCGGTAAAAACTTCTGCAGGTTGGCACTTTGTCAAGATATTGGATACACGAACTGCACGCGGTGAGATGGAGATTGCACAGATTCTGGTGCGGATTACCAAGGATTTTGACGAAGGTTTTGCCAAAGACAGGATAGACTCCATCTATGCTATGTTGCAGAAAGGCGGTGATTTTGCTGAGATTGCCAGAAAATATTCCGGCGATCTGGCATCTGCTCCCAAGGGCGGCTTTTTGGGCTTCATCACTATCGGTCAGTATGACAATGCTTTTGAGGATCCGGTATTTGCTTTGACAAAAGACGGAGAATACACCAAGCCATTCAAGACAGCACTGGGTTATCATATCGTTAAGCGCATTTCCAANAAAGATATGTCCGACTTCAATTCAGTGAAGAAATCATTGATGACCAAGGTCAGTCAGAATGAACGATTCGGTATTGCAAAGCACAAGCTGGTGGAGGATATCAAGAAGGAGTATCATTTCACTCAAGAAAATAAGGTTTTGGGGCAATACATCGATTCGGTCAATACGGATCGCTTCTATTCCAATATTTGGACTGCTCCCGGCATACCTAAGGCTACCATCTTCAGTATAGGCGAAAATAAATATACCACAGATGATCTTAGCAAGTATCTTGTCGATAACACTCGGCGAAGGGTCAGGATGAATAAAAGCGTGTTGCCATCTATAGCATTCAACGAATTGTTTGATGAATTTGTATCCAATAAGGCAATTGAATACGAACAGAGCCGACTCGAATACAAATATCCTGAATATAAAGCTCTTACCAGGGAGTATGAAGAAGGATTCCTCTTNTTTGAAGTTACCAATAACGAGATCTGGAACAAGGCGTCACAAGACAGTGTAGGTATTGAAAAGTACTTCAATGAGCATCGGGACAAATACATGTGGGAAGAACGAGCCAGAGTCCTGCATTATAGTATTAAGGCTTCCGGACCGGAAGAGCTGAACCGCATCTTTGAATTGGCCAGGAAATATACACCTGAGGAATTGCAGAANAAATATAGCCTGGATAAGGTTTCCTATACATCTGAGACTCTGGAGAAGTCAAGTGCCAGCGACATGAAAGGCCTGAAGTGGAAACAGGGTGAAATGTCAGAGTTGCATAGAAATCCTGATGGCAGGACTGGTACCTTTGACAAAGTGGAGAGCATAATGCAACCGGTCAGAAAGGAACTGAAGGATGCGCGAGGTTTTGTTATCGCTGACTATCAGGATTTTCTGGACAAGCAGTGGGTTGAAAAACTTAAGCAGGAATACAGCGTTACCGTCAATAAAAACGTTTTCAACTCACTTATCAAACATAAATAACTGATCGGAATGACGCGTATTTTTAGTGTTTTAGCCCTATTTATGCCCATAATGTGCCTTGCTCAACCTAAGGTACTTAACAAAGTCATAGCCCAGGTGGGTGGTGAGACTGTGCTGCTCAATGAAGTAGAGGACAATTACCTTGGCCAGACCAGGGGCATGACTAATGTTCCCCCTGATCTGAGATGTCAGATNTTTGAAGGTCTTTTGTTGCAAAAACTCCTCACCAATCAAGCAAAGATTGACTCAGTAAAGGTCAGTGACGAGCAAGTTGAAAATCAGCTAAATGCCCGTTTTGACAGAGTACTTGCCTATATGAACAACGATATGGCTCAATTTGAGGAATATTATGGCAAGTCGGTCAATGAGATGAAGGACGAACTGCGTGAAGATCTGAAAGATCAAATGATGGCAGATGAGATGAAAAACAAGGTGGTGGACAAGATAACCATTACTCCATCCGAAGTCAAGGCATATTTCAAATCCATTCCGTATGACTCTCTTCCCTACTACAATTCAGAGGTCGAATACAGCGAATTGATCTATTACCCTAAGCCAAATAAACTGGAACGCCAACGTGTTATCGATAAGCTTAACAGTATCCGCACGCGAATCGTGGAGAATGGCGAAAAGTTTGAAGACCTGGCAAAGAAATTTTCCATGGACGGTTCTGCTGCTGCAGGNGGAGACCTGGGCTGGGCCAAGCGTGGTGCCTTTGTACCAGAATTTGAAGCTGTTGTCTTCAACCTGGAAGAAGGGCAGGTGAGTACAATCGTTGAGACGGAATTCGGGTTTCACCTCATCCAACTATTGGAAAGACGCGGGAATTCCTTCCATGCTCGTCATATACTTATCAAGCCGGAATTATCATCTTCCGACAAGGAGGCTGCCCTCAAGATGCTCGATAGTATCGTATTACAGATTAGGACCGGGAAGCTCAGTTTTCCTGATGCTGTNAAAAAATTCAGCAACAAAAACTATCCGAGTTACAGCAATGGAGGTCGGGCGATTAATCCAAAGACTAACACCAACTTNTTTGAAATTTCTGATCTTGAGCCTGATGTATATTTCGCATTGGATACCATGAAGATTGGTGGCATGTCCGCACCGATTGAATTAAAAGATCCATATGGGGAGACAGCTTATCAGGTACTTTTACTTCAGGCACGTACCGACCCCCATAGAGCAAGCCTTGANAAAGACTTTTCTCGGATCAAGGAATCTGCCATGATGTATAANAAAGAAGCAGAGCTTGACAATTGGGTGACAACCAAGATTCGGGATACCTTTATCACCATTGACCCGGAATGGTTGGGCAAATGCCCGGGAATACAAAAATGGGTAAAGGCCAATTGACATTCAGTCGTTGGATCAATCAATCCATTATAAGTGAGTATTAAGGCTGCTTTTACTTTGCCAAATAAATATTAAGGCAGTCCGGGAATGGGACTGAAATGCTGATTGATAGGGTGTTTGCCTTGTCAACCTGAAGTGAGTAGGAAAATAATAATCATTATTACTGTTCAGCCAGGAGTCTCCGGTCGTACTTACCTTTTACTTCACAAATGGGCAAGGATTTTCATGCCAATCGCCCGATCATATAGGGAAATCAATTTCGCAATCTATTAATCATCTACCTACTTCGGAAGCACTTGTCATCTGCCACATTTTTGCCTTGGCAGACCTCTCAGGTTGGTGTATCAACACATGCAATGGAACATCCCGGCCATTGCAGGAGAAACTGTTTTTCTATAGATGGTATTGGCGTGATCCTACACCATTGTTTGCCTGATTGTTTTTGAAAATTAATAGCTTTGCATTATGGCAGTTCAGCAAATAGATATTGAGCAATTCCTGCAACTGGCTGAAGAACATCCGGTTTTCGATGTGCGGAGTCCTTCGGAGTATGGACATGCGCATATACCCGGAAGNCTGCCACTGCCGCTCTTTTCAGATGATGAAAGGAGGGAGGTGGGAACGGCTTATAAGCAAAGAAGTCGGGAAGCAGCCATCAAGATCGGCCTGGATTATTTTGGTGTCAAGATGAGGCAGATGGTCTGCCTGGTGGAGGATATCCTGCATCATAAGGGTACCAATACAGTTCTTTTGCACTGTTGGCGCGGAGGCATGCGAAGTGGTGCGGTGAGCTGGCTCCTCGACATGTATGGATTTAGAGTCTTTACACTCAGGGGGCTACAAAAATACAGGAATTGGGTATTGGATCAGTTTTCCAGGCCTTATTCACTTAGGATATTGAGTGGTTTTACCGGAAGCGGCAAGACGGAAATTCTTCTGGAAATGGCTCGGCTGGGTGTACCGACGGTGGATCTTGAAGGTCTTGCAGGGCATCGAGGATCGGCATTTGGCGCTTTGGGCATGCCGCCTCAACCGACGGTGGAGCAATTTGAAAACAAGCTTGCACAGGAGTTGTATACGATTAGTAGGGAACACCCCGGTAAGACGATTTGGCTTGAAAGTGAGAGTAACAGGATTGGCTGTGTTAATATCTTTCATACNTTTTTCAATCAAATGAAGGCGGCACCAAGGATTCACACCGAGGTGTCCCATGAGGCACGCCTGGGTTATATTACTGCAGGCTATGGCCAATTTAGTACAGAAAAACTGAAGGCCGCTGTATTGAGGATTCAAAAGCGGCTGGGCGGGCTTGAAACCAAGAATGCATTGGCTCATCTTGATGCCGGTTGTATCCGTGATGCCTTTGACATCCTGCTGAAGTATTATGATAAATTCTATGCTTCCGGTGGAATTTATCAACCGGCTATCATGACCATCGAATTGCCCGGTACCAATGCTTATGAAAATGCCAGACTCATCCTCCANAAAACAAAGGATTTATGACAGAAGAAAAGATTCGTTTGACCAAATATTCCCATGGTGGAGGCTGTGGTTGTAAGATCGCTCCACAAGTGCTGGATGAAATACTGAAGGGCAGTGTCAGTGGCATCACTTCAGGTAAGCTTATTGTTGGCAATGGCTCCAGGGACGATGCGGCAGTATATAGGCTCAACGACAACGAAGCACTTATCTCAACAACCGACTTCTTTACTCCAATCGTTGATGACCCTTTTATCTTCGGGAAAGTTGCGGCGGCCAATGCTATCAGTGATGTTTATGCAATGGGGAGACCCCATCATGGCACTGGCAATCCTGGGCTGGCCGATTGATAAGCTGCCAGTGGAAGCTGCCCGTGCAGTCCTCGATGGCGCTATCACGATCTGCAATGAAGCCGGAATACCGTTGGCCGGCGGACACAGCATAGATACTCCTGAGCCGATATTTGGGCTTGCCGTTAGTGGCAGGGTATCGATGCGTCATCTCAAGCGCAACGATACAGCCCGGGAAGGTGACCTGCTGCTTTTGACCAAGCCACTTGGAGTGGGAATTCTTTCCACAGCCGGCAAAAGAGGGGCAATCACCGAAGAAGATCTGGAGATTTTATTCAGCCAGCTGACTCGATTAAACAGTGTCGGTGGACAATTGGGTAAGTTGGATTCAGTCCATGCTATGACTGATGTGACCGGATTTGGACTGGGCGGCCACCTGGTAGAGATGGTGGAAGGCTCAGGCTTATCAGCGGTTCTTGAGTATTCGAAAGTGCCTATTCTTGCCGGTGTGCATCAATATCTTGCACAGAACATTATGCCGGATGCGACCTATCGTAACTGGAATGGTTATGGCGCTAAGATCGAGCTGGTTCCTGAAATCAATATAATGGACGCATTTCGCATCCTGCCAGACCCACAGACCAACGGAGGCTTACTCATTGCGGTATCTCCCGACGGCCTGGAGGCTGCCAGAGAAATATTAACAGACAATGGTTACGATGCCTTTACAGAACCTATTGGAAGAATAACAGCTAAGGGTGAAAAGCAATAACCGTCCTTGCTTAGAACGCTTGTTTGATGCTCCGGACTTAATACAAAGTGTTAGTCCGGGTATCGATATTTCATGCAGGAGGATGGGTTTGTGTTTCATGGCATCATTGTTTTCAATTCTTTAATTCCATGCATATTCCCTTTGTCCTTGCACCTGTTATCAGGCAATACCATCTTTGTGATATTATTCGTTAATTTTATACTCTGATTGTAAAATTATTCCGGATTTGCTTGTTGATACGGTTTAGAAAATATGTGTCCTATATCATTCCTGCCTTGTTATTGTCGATATCGGCAAAGGCGCAAGTGATNGGNCCACTGGGCAACCTTCGGTCCATATTNTTTCATCCTGATAGTTTGCCTTTATCGATACCAGAAACGCCGGTTCCGGGAACATGGTCGTTTTACCTGCAAGACAGGTCGACTCTTGTGTTGAACGATTTCTTCGAAATCAGCAACAATATTGTCAGACGCAGAATTCCCTTGCCGGACAGCCTTTCCATGGAAACCGTGGTATTGAGCTATCGCATATTTTCTAAGAACCTTTCTCTTCCATACAGGTTGATGGACACTTCGATGATATTGCAGGTCTGGGACCCAACCCTCTCTGAAAGAGAACTGCGGTATGCCTCTTCGCCTCTTATTCCTGAACGCAACACCATGAATTATCGCGGAGCATTTACCCGAGGCATTTCACTTGGTAACACCCAAAGTTTAGCGCTCAACAGTGCATTCAACATGCAACTCTCCGGTGAGTTGGGTGATGATATTAAGATTGTAGGTCTTCTGTCCGACAACTCTATTCCGATTCAGCCGGAAGGTAATTCACAACAACTGCAGGAATTCGACAAGATTTACATTGTGCTTTCCAGGAAAAACAGCAGTCTCACAGTAGGTGACTTCGAGCTCAATCGNCCCCCCGGCTACTTCCTCAATTATTTCAANAAACTCCAGGGAGTGCAAGCTTCCACCACGGCCACTCTCAAGGGCAACAAGTTGAGTACAAGTGGTGGTATTGCCGTTACCAAAGGAAAGTTCAATCGATTTACCCTAACTGTTACGGAAGGTAATCAGAGNCCGTATCGTCTTCCCGGCGCGGAAGGAGAGGCTTTTGTTATTGTTTTAGCGGGTACAGAGCGTGTGTATCTGGACGGAATCCAGTTGGTGCGCGGTTTTGACCGGGATTACATTATTGATTATAACAGCGGTGAGATAACCTTTACGCCAACGCGCATCATCACCAAGGATTCGAGGATTGTGGTGGAATACGAATACTCCAATCAGCAATATCTGAGATCCTTTGCCAACCTGAATGTCCGCTATCAGACCAAAAAATGGGATTTTAACCTGAATGCCTATAACGAGCGCGACAGCAANAATTCGGACCGTGTCCGTGAATTGAGTGCAGAGGACAGAATGACGCTCCAGCAAGCCGGGGACAGCATATCGAATAAATTGGTCAATTCAATCCGGGAGATAGACCCTTCCAATACAAGTGTGGTTGTTTCATATCAGCTGAAAGATACGATCATCAACAATCAGCCGTTTTCCTTTTTAGTTTTTCCATGGAAGGAGGGCAGTAAGAGGTATCTGGCCGACTTTACGGATGTCGGTCAGAACAATGGTTATTACGATCGTGTGAATGATGGAATCAATGGCCGTGTATATAGATTTGCAGGCATAGATGCAGACGGGAGGCCAAAGGGGAGATATAATCCTGTTTCCAGGCTTACTGCTCCAGCACAGCGGCAAATGTTTACTGCGGGTGCAGCGTGGAAGCCGGACACCAATACGGTAATTCGATTGGAAACAGCATTGTCAGGGCAGGACAACAATCTNTTTTCAAGCGAAGATGATGCAGATAACTATGGGCTTGGCGTTCATGTATATGCCGAAAGNAAAAACATACTGGTATCAGATAAAAGGAAATGGACAGCGAGTGTCGGAGGAGAATATGAACATACAGGGCTTCAATTCATTCCAATCACACCATATCGAAGCCAGGAATTCAATCGTGACTGGAACATCGCCAGTATTCCTCTTGAATCCCAACAGTATTTACGACTTTTCCTGAATCAGAACATCGGCACCCAGTTAAGACTCAATTATGCACTGTCCGGTTTGTTTCAGCCGATACATTTCAAGGGAGTAAAACAAGAGGCGGCCCTCAATTACAAATTNAAAAAGTTTGAGTTTCGTGCTGATGCCAGCTACCTCAAGTCGGAAAGTATCAATGAAACCTCAGCATTCCTCAGACCTAATGTAAGCATCAGGAGAGCCTTNCCCCGATTGGGCGGACTAAACCTGATTGCTACTTATCAGGGCGAATACAACAGGCGGCGCTCCGTCTCTTCCGACACCTTACTTGCCACCTCCTTTGCCTTTCATGTAATGAGATTATCTGCTCAAAATACTTTTTCCAAGAATTTCAGTTCTGAGATTTATATACAGCGGCGCAATGACTATCTTCCATTTACTCATGACTTGCTCCTGGCAAATCACGCCCTGGAATACGGCATCAAATCAACCCTGAAGTCCGGTCTTTCTTCCGCNGCCAACCTTACGGCCACAGTGAGAACGTTCGATGCTGATCGCATCAAACCAGGAGCCAAATTCAACTCCAAGGATACCTATCTGGGGCAACTTGATTATCTGTTTTCCGCNCTTAAAAACAGGCTATCCGGCAATACACTCTTTGAAGTCAGCTCAGGTCAGGAACAAAAAACAGAGTTTAATTATCTCGCCGTACAACCCGGAACAGGCCAGTATGTGTGGAATGATTATAATAATGATTCTATTCAACAAGTCAATGAATTTACTACTGAGGGCTTTCCGGAGATGCGGAATTATGTCCGTGTCAACATTCTTACCAATCAATTTATCCCCACGCTCAATACTTCATTCAATCAAAGCTTCCGCTGGCAGGGAAAATCCACCGGTAAGAACAAGACAGCCCGCTTCTTCAATCGGTTTTCTTCCCAGACAGGATACCGGTTTGACCGAAAAATAAAGGATACCACTAAAAAGGGATTCTGGAATCCATTCTACACAAATATACCCGATACATCATTGGTGACCTATCTCCAGAACTTCAGACATACCTTNTTTTACAATCGGGGTGATTCGCGTTATGAGATACAGTTGAATGCCAATACTAACAATGTTCGGAATGTACAGATAACAGGATACGAGCGACGAAGGACGGATGTGTATGGATTGGTAATTAGATATTCATTGGGCGCACCATATACCCTGTTGTTCAATTACAACAGGTCGCACCGGTTTAGTGATTCGGAGGCGGAGGCATTCAAGCTCAACAATTTTTCGATTGACGCTGATGAAATTCGGCCCGAATTCAACTGGATCATTGCATCCGATTATCGTATTTCACTGAACTATCGCTTCCTGAAACAAAAGAATCTCCTTGCACCCCACTATGAAAAAGCCGCTTCCAATGATATTAAGCTAAATTTTGACTTCAATCAGAACTCTTTATCCAACCTTCGGCTTTCCGCTTCTATTTCGATGATCAGGTTTGATGGAATCAGAAACTCTGCCGTTGAATTTGCGATGCTCGAGGGCTTGAAAAACGGACGCAACTATCTTTGGTCGGTCAACTACGATCTCAATTTNAAAAACAATGTGCAGTTGAGCTTTGGTTACGATGGCAGGAAGTCAGAAGGAATCAATGTGGTGCATACCGGCAATGCAAGCATCAAGGCATATTTTTGAGGCGCCCGGTGGCGCTTTGATCGTTGCTTTGAGGCTTGATATGTCGCTCCCCTAAAGATTCTTTTTTCTTCTTTCACCTCTTAAAAACTGCCGTCTACCGGCTCCGCATATATAACATTGAATGACATTGACAAATCCATTTTTTAGTGATTGGAATTCCACAATAAAATAACTTTTATATTCATAACCTTTGATTGGCTTCAAAGATTGTCATATCAAGGCCTCCCACGATTATGTGCATTAATTTTGTCTATTAAGCCTCATTTGCATTTTGTCTGAATCAAACAACGCTATTAATATCAAGAATAAATTGTTGTATGCAAAAGAATACCAAAATCAGGGTGAGAAGGAATGTATTTTTAATCGTTGAAAATGGAAGACGTATCTTTGTCTCATTCAATGTAATGATATTCATCCGATAAATAATCCGGATATGAAGAAACATGTGCATATTTATGATGCAGCGGGAAATCAGTTGTGTTGCACGCTGGAACAAAAGATCAATCAGAAGTCAGATGTCACACTGGTTGCTGCTGAGCCTGCCTGTTGCAATCACGATCATGCAGATAATCATGTGGAAGAACATGATCATAATGCCTCTGTAGATGGTGGATGGTGGCACCTGTTCAGACCTGCGATAATCAGTTTCGTGCTATTGATATCCGGTATCATCCTGGATCATTACNNGGTTCTTTACGATCAATGGGTTAGAATTGGCCTTTATCTTCTTGCCTATATCCCGGTAGGTTGGCCTGTATTGAAGGAGGCATGGGAGAGTATAGCCAAGGGGGAGGTGTTTTCGGAATTTATGCTCATGGGTATCGCGACACTTGGAGCAATGGGGATAGAGCAATACCCTGAAGCTGTTGCGGTCATGCTTTTTTACTCGATTGGGGAGACTTTCCAGACACTTGCTGTCCAGCGTGCTAAGGCAAATATCAAGATGATGCTGGATCAAAGACCCGACGAAGTCACCATCGTCAATGGTGATAAATTTGAGACAGTCAAGGCAGCTACTGTGCCACCAGGCACCATTGTGAGGCTCAATCCGGGCGAGAAGGCTGCATTGGACGGGATACTGCTTTCAGCAAGCGGGAGTTTTAATACTGCTGCACTGACAGGAGAGAGCGTACCTGCCACGAAATTTAAGGGCGAAGAAATCCTGGCAGGGATGATTAGCGTAAATGAATCTTGCAGGATGGAGGTGAGCAGACCTTATGAGGACAGTAAATTGTCCGGCATTCTCCGGATGGTACAGGATGCCTCTTCACGCAAGGCCCCTACGGAGTTGTTTATAAGAAAATTCGCCAAGGTATATACCCCAATAGTGGTGTTTCTGGCAGTGGCTATTTGTCTGTTGCCNTTTTTCTTCGTCTCTGATTATATCTTCAGTCAATGGTTGTACCGCGCATTGATATTTTTAGTTATTTCCTGTCCGTGCGCACTTGTGATCAGTATTCCACTTGGTTATTTTGGTGGAATAGGAGCGGCCAGCCGAAACGGAATCTTAGTCAAGGGAGGTAATTATCTGGACACACTGGCCGGCATACGTCATGTGGTGGTGGACAAGACGGGTACCATGACCCGTGGTAATTTTGAGGTTCGTGAGGTTGAAATCTCAGAAGGTTTTAACAGGATCGAAGTCCTGACCGACCTAAAGGCTCTGCAGGGGTTCAGTACACATCCCATAGCCGGAGCGATCCAAAGGTATGTTCAGGAGGAAGTCGTAGGCATCAGGGTAGAGGATGTTCTGGAAATCGCGGGGAAGGGTATGTCCGGCACAGTCAATGGTAAGCATTTACTCGCGGGCAATCTCGCCTTGATGCAGGTCAATAAAATTCCTTATGATGTAAGCCTTGAAGAGATCGAGTATACGCTGGTGGCAATTGCTGTGGACGACAAATTCGCCGGATATGTGACAATCGCTGATGAGATCAAACCAAATGCAGCAGCAGTCGTCCGCGAATTGGCTGATATGGGTGTAGAACTGACGATGTTGAGTGGCGACAGTAGCAAGGTTGTGGCAGCCGTGGCGCGGGAAATTGGTATCCGCAAAGCCTATGGTAGTCTCCTGCCTGAAGATAAGGTTGCCAAAGCCAATGAGATCAAAGAGGCATCACCACCAATAGCCTTTGTAGGTGATGGCATGAACGATGCTCCTGTCCTGGCACTCAGTGATGTAGGCATCGCCATGGGAGGTTTGGGCAGCGATATGGCCATAGAAAGCGCAGATGTCGTCATTCAGGATGATGATATCAAGAAAATCCCGCTCTCCATCCGTATCGGAAAGAAAACCAAAACTATCGTATGGCAGAATATCCTGTTTGCTTTTGGTGTCAAGGCCGCAGTATTGATTTTAGGGGCATCCGGTGAAGCCACCATGTGGGAAGCAGTATTTGCGGATGTCGGAGTTGCCCTGATTGCCGTGGCCAATGCTGTCAGGATTCAACGAATGTAGTGCAGACTTGGAAAAGTTGTCCCTTTGTCGCACCAAAAATTTATAAGTGACAGACTATCAATATTATAGACCCAATATTTCACCGCACTAAGGTTGGGAAAACGGGGTTTGTGAATCCGGTGAAAATCTCCAATGGACAGAACCTGGGTTATTTCAGCCAGGAGCAATTATTTTTATCGATCACTGAAAGAAATCATCCTCACCGGGTTTCCTTTTCACGGTGTCTCTGGGTTGGTCTATAACATTGGGATTACTGTACTGGCTGCAATCCGTCACAATATTTTCGGATCCGGCAGGCACAATGAATCTTGCATTGGGGTCATAATCCGAAACTTTTTGTAACTCCAGCTGGCGGATAAATTCAGAAAAGAATGGCCTGGCCATCTTACTTCCCTGGCCGTATGTAAGGCTGTTGAAATGAATCCACCTATCGTCACCGCCCACCCAAGTACCGACAACTAGGCTCGGGGTAATGCCCATAAACCAGCCATCGACATAATCATTGGTTGTACCGGTTTTGCCGCCCACTTCGCTCTTTATTCCCTGAAATCCTGCTGATCCACGAGTGGCATATCGAAGCAGGTCGACCATGACGTAGTTGTAGTCTGGTGCCAAAGCCTGTTTTTCATCAGAAGCATTCTTATAGATTACTTTTCCGTTTTTGTCTTCAATTCTGCTGATAAAGGACGGAACGACATAGGTGCCGTTATTGGCAAATGATGCATAGGCTCCGGTCATTTCCAGGACGGTGAGATCGGCAGAACCAAGACAAATAGACGGCTGGGCGGGTATTTTAGACTTGTCAATACCCATATTGTTGACGAGTTCCAAAACCTGATCGGTTGACTGGAGTTGTTTCATAAGATAGACGGATACGGAGTTGCGGGATTCTCTGAGCGCCTCATAAAGTGTCATACTTTTACCGCTGAATTTTCCTTCGGCATTGCCGGGTGACCATGGCTTGATGAGGCCAAAACTCGCTTCTCCCGGTTCGATGGTATATTGCTGGTCTACAACACGCATGCAGGGGCTAATGCCACGAAATGCAATAGCAGAGGCATAGACGAAGGGTTTGAATGTGGAGCCTACCTGTCTTTTAGTACGGATATGGTCAAACTTAAAATATTTGTGATTGATGCCGCCCACCCAAACCTTGACCTGGCCTGTTGTCGGTTCGATGGCTACAATGCCTGTCTGCAGGAACATCCGATGATACCGGATGCTGTCGTACGGTGTCATCACAGTATCTTTCTGGCCTTCAGCATTGTAAGCAAATACTTTCATTTTATATTTTTCATTGAATGCTTTGCGTACCGTGGATCGGAATTGCTGCCACTTGGCTACGGTGATCTTATATTCCGGATCAGCCATTATTTGCTCATACACGCGTTTTTGCTCATCTGTGATCCTATATCTTTTGGCTGTTTTATCCAGGCCCTCTTTTTCGGCAGCAGTCCAAAGGTCGAATTCGATATCTGAAAAACTGATCTCCGGGTATTTTGCATTTATTTCATCGAGTTCTTGTTCGAATATGTTCTGTCGCATATTGATATATCGATCGGATGAGCGAACCAGGTTCTTCATCGAAGCTTCACGAATGGCCAACTGCTTTGCATCAGCATTGTATTTCCAGGGGTCTTTACCTTTCCATTCCCGCCAAAAATTTGTCTGGACAGTCTTCATGTGTTTGAGCATGACCTGTTCAGCGATCCGTTGCATATCGGCATCGATGGAAGTATAGATCTTCAATCCATCCCTGTAGATGTCATAAAGTGAGCCATCCGACTTTTGCAAATCCATCTTTCTTATGATTTGTGATACTTCCTTGCCCACTTCCATCCGGAAGTAGGTAGCATCACCATCGATATGGGTCTTTGGTTTAAAATCAAGTTGAATGGGCTNTGCGGAGAGTTTTTCATAGTCTGACTCAGACAGGATGCCATTGCTGTACATACGTTTGAGGACGGTATTGCGCCTGAGGGTTGCTTGTTCACGCCTTCGCACCGGATTATACAGGGATGGATTTTTAAGCATGCCTACCAGAACTGCTGCTTCGGATATGGTCAGATCCTTGTTGTTTTTTGAAAAATATGTTTCAGCGGCAGCTTCGATCCCATATGCCCCATAGATGAAGTTAAATTTATTGAGATACATAGCGATGATCTCTTCCTTGGTATAACGGCGTTCGAGCTTGATGGCAGTGATCCACTCCTTGAGCTTGATATTGACCAGAGCGAATGACTTTCTAATCCGGCCCATATTGCTGAAATCCCGATCGGAATACAACAATTTGGCCAGCTGTTGAGTGATGGTACTACCGCCTCCCGAGCTTTTACGGGCCAACAAAACTGTCTTGGCGATAACCCTTGCCACAGCTTCGGGGTCTACACCACTGTGTTTTTCAAACCGGACATCTTCAGTTGCAATCAACGCCTTGACTATATTGGGAGAGATCTGACTGTAGGTTATTGGTACCCTGTTCTCAATGTACAGTCGTCCCAGAACCGAGTTGTCAGAAGCGATTATGTCACTTGCAAAATCATACTTCGGGTTTTCCAATTCTTCGAAAGTAGGTAGGCCGGAAAGAGATAGGAATATGATATAAGCAAATCCAAAAAGGACCAATACTCCCAGGCCTATCCACATCTTCCTGACGATCGATTTTATTCGTTCCATGTTTTCTTCCATAATCAGAATAAAAAGTGTGTTTTTATAAAACGAAAGTACGAAGAAAAAAATATATAGCATGGAAATGTAATATGGCCATATGGCAAGGCATCCGTGAGATAGTGCATATGCTCACCAATCCTTACCCGAGCGGTTATATTCCGGTTGTTGGCGCTTCATCACCTTGCCGCGGGTATTTTNTTCTTCTTCCTTCATGATGCGAAGCAAAGACTCCGCCTCCTGTGGGCTGAGGTGTTGAGGTTTGCCCTGATTGTTTTGCTTGTCTTGTCGATTGGACTGATTTGCATTTTGGGCTTGATTACCCGGCTCATTTTTTTGTTGATTCTGATTATTTTGATTCTGATTATTTTGATTCTGGTTGTCTTTTTGATCCTGATCTTGTCTTTGGTCCTGATTCTTATCCTGATTCTTTTGGTTATTCTTCTTCTGTTCGTCTTGCTTGTTTTTTTCTACCANGGCGCGGGTCAGGTTGGCCTTGGCGTCCAGATCTCCCGGGTCGTTGCGCAAGGCTTGCTTGTAGGCATCTATGGCCTTTTCGTAATCCTTGGTTTGGAAAAATGAGTTGCCGAGATTGTAAGTGACCATATTTTTTTGCTGAGGAGTCTTTGCATATTGGTAGGCTTCCATATTTTTCTCAGCAGCATCCGGATATTTACCCAGTTGATACAGGGCATTCGCTTCGTTGTAAAGACTGTTGAAATCCGGCTTTTTCTTGGCAGCGGCATCATAATGTTCTGCTGCTTTTTTATAATCCTTAGCCTGATAAGCGATATTTCCCTCCTTCATAATGGTGTNGGCGCTTTGGCCGTAAGAGGCGTTATGAAGCAGGAAGACCATCAGGGCGGTTACAGTTGTTACCTTTGTCCGGTTGTTACTTTTTGTCTTAATAGAAATATTCATGCTCATGATCATTTCAATCAGGAAAAGGAAAAATGCCGGCCAGAGAAGCCATGGAAAAAGACTGATATTATTCGATGTTTCGTGGACATCGTATGTTCCCTTGTCAAGGTTATCTACCATATTTTTGACACCTTCCAGGGCGGATCGGGGATTGTCAAGGCTATAGTATCGGCCGTGAGCTGCAGCGGCAATTTTTATTAGTTCCTCTTTATTCAGTTTAGAACGAACGGGCTGACCTTCTTCGTCCAACTTATATTTGAAGCCCAGATCGTCCTGTTCAGGGATGAGAGCGCCTTNTTCGGTGCCTGCTCCGATGGTGGTAATTACAATCCCTTNTTTCGCGGCTTTCTCGGCAGCCTGAATGGCATTGGAGTCGTGGTCCTCCCCATCGGAAATGATGACAAGGCCTCGGCTTTTATTTGTTTCGTCGCCAAATGCCTTCTGTGCGGTCTCTATCGCATCACCTATTGCTGCGCNCTGATAACTTGCCATTTCTGTCGTGATCCCGTTGATGAAATCTATGGCGGCATTATAATCGTCGGTCAATGGCATATACATATAAGCAGCTCCTGCAAATACCACAAGGCCAATCTGTTGCCCTTTGAGGATTTGGACCAGTTCTGCCGCCCAAAGTTTGGTCTTGGTGAGTCGGTCGGGTGCTAAATCCTGTGCCTGCATACTTCGGCTGACATCAATGGCCAGGAAAATATCTGATGCCCTCTTGATCGTCTTTTCCGGTGGACCGGGCAAACTTGGTCCTGCCAATGCCAGGATGGCCAAGATCAATGCAGTCAACATCAGGGTTATTCGTGTCCGATAATTGTCTTTTGGTGGTTCTGCTATTTNTTGATATACCTCCTTTCCGGCAAAGTCAGCTGCGATTATTCGCCGTCTTTTTCTCCATAAGGACATACTGATCCCCAATATAGGTACCACCAAGAGGAGGAGGAGATATTCAGGTCGTTGCAGTGTCAATTGTCCCATTTAGTATTTAATAAATAAAGGTGTGCGCACCCAGGTATTTTTCAATATAGTCTCTGTCAAAATCAGTCCAATGCCTATCAATAGGAACCAGGCGTATTCATCATATCTTTNTTTCAACACGGTCTTTTCGATCTTGGTTTNTTCCAATAGATTGATTCTGTTATAAATCTGTTGTAAGGAATTTTCATCCTTAGCCCGAAAATACTGGCCATTAGTCAGGTTTGCGATTTCTGTCATCAGAACNNCATCGATTTCGACAGGTACATAACCGTATATGACCTGTCCGCTTGGTGTCCTGCTGATAGGTGTTTCTGCTTCACCTTCACTGCCGACACCTATCACATATACCCGTAGGTGATAATCAGCAGCCAGCTTAGCTGCAGTAAGTGGATCGATATAACCGGCAGTATTGACACCATCAGTCAACAGGATGACGACCTTACTTTNTGCTTTAGAATCTTTCAGGGTGTTCACTGCCGACACTAGTCCCATCCCAATGGCGGTTCCATCATCTAATGCACCGGCATTGAGGTTGCGCAGGATATTGACTACCATACGATGATCATAAGTAAGAGGGCATTGTGCAAGTGCTTCTCCTGCAAAGACGGAAACGCTGATTCTGTCGTTTGGCCGTTCTTTGACAAATTGCTCTGCAAGCGTCTTGGTGACCTCAAGGCGATTGGGCTTGAAATCTCTAGCCAGCATACTACTCGACAAGTCTATCACCAAAGAAATATCTATTCCGCTGTCGTTGATGGTTTCATTCTTTTCGAGTCTTTGAGGCCCGGCCAACGATATCAGGATAAAGGAAAGACCTGCGAATTTGATCCATGGCAAATACCTGAAAAGTTTGGTGCGCAAGGTGACGAAGTCCTTGACTGCTGCTGCAGTTGGCAAATAAACACCTGAAGTCCTTCGTTGTCGACGCAAAATGATGAACATCCACCATAGCAGTGGAATGAACAACAGCACCCAGGCAAAACGAAAGGCTATATTACCAAGTTCAAGCATATCGGTCCGGAATTTTGCCTTTGAATGATTCTGCCTCATCGATTAGAGTCTCCACTTTGCCAATAAAGGAGAAATTGATTTCCTCCCTGCTTTGCGCTTTGGCAAATTTGACCAGGTCTGCTATATTTAGTGCCTTGTCCGTTGTATCTATTACATTGTAAGGTAGCCCTGTTTTTTCAATTGGGATACTATCTCATGTGATGTGGATTTTAAGGCAGGTATATCGAATGCCTCTTGTAAATAAATCCGTAGGATGAGGGAAAGTTTTGTCTGAAACATTTTGTGGTCTTCGGCCTTCCAAAGTTCGTTTTTTCTCAACAGCGCCAGTTCCTTTCTGGCCTTCTGTGCCGGACTGATTTGCATCACAGGCGCTTGTGGCGTATATTTACTTCTTCGTTTCAGATAGCTGACCAACAAGGCGCTTAGAACCCCCAGCAAGATTACTGCCAAGGATATGATGATGTACACTCCGAACCTGTCCCAAAAGGTAATCACAACGACAATATCCTTATTGGGAGCAATGTCTTCACTTTTATTGAGCATAGGCAGTACTTTCAGGCGCCAGGGTCTGGAAAAGCCTTTTTTCGGTGTTCTGATAGTCATAAAAGAATGGTACAGCCGGAAATTCGTAATCCCCGGTTCGAAGGCTGTGAACATCATTTCTTTTGTAAGTATCTTTGACATTTGCGTCTTCCTCTCCACCCATTCTTTTTCATCACTTAGTTCAAAGCCTGGAATTGTAGTGATGGAGTCGAGAACCAGCTTCTTGATTGAAATGGAGGGGTCGCAGGTAATGGTAAATGTCAGCTTAATTCTGTCGCCCAGCAAGATGCTGTTGGTGTCGGCCGTTACCTCCATTTGGATTTGGGCTGATACCGAAAGTGCCGAAAACGACATCAGGCAGAAAACCAAGACATGTTTTATCATCTGTTCAATCATCGCGCCCTTGACTTAAAGAAGTACAACAATTTACGCACAAAGTTCTCATCCTCACCCATGGTGATTTCAATCTGATCGACCTTACTCTCGCCAAAAATTTTTTGTAGTTTTTCTTTCTTGCCTCAAATTGCTTTTGATAGGCTGTTCTAAAGGCCGGATCCGATGTATCGAGAACAAATTCTTCATTGGTCTCCGGATCCACGGCAATCAGCATACCGACATCCGGAAGTTGATGCTCTGCCTTGTCTTCGATATGGATGGCGATGAGGTCATGCTTGCGTCCTGCTATGCGCATCTGGGCGCCAAAAAGATCATCCTGAAAGTCTGACAGCATAAAGCAGATGCTGTTTTCTTTATTACAGTATTCAGGAAGCGGAGTGCCTTTCTGATGTCGGTATTCTTGTTTTCAGGTCGAAAATTTACCATTTCCCGGATGATGCGCAGAATTTGGTTGCGTCCTTTGGAGGGGGAATATACAATTCGATTTTATCGGAAAACAAAATCAGGCCGACTCTGTCGTTGTTTTGTACCGCTGAAAAAGCTAATACAGCACTCATCTCGGTAATCAGTTCGCTTTTAAGGCGTGTACCGGTCCCGAAAAAGGACGACTTGCTAACATCGACCATAATGATCACATTCAATTCACGTTCCTCCTCATAGACCTTAACAAAAGGTACACCGGTACGTGCAGTAACGTTCCAGTCAATAAACCGGACATCGTCACTGTATTGGTATTCGCGCACTTCCGCAAATGACATGCCGCGTCCTTTGAAAAAGCTGAGGGTATCACCCGAGAAAAGAAGCCGCGACATATCCCTCGACTTCAGCTCTACTTTCCTGACTTTACGCAACAACTCATTGACTTCCATCAGAACTGTTGAAATTTGATCATCCAATATTCAGGTTTCCACCATTTCCATCTAACGCCTTTGATTTNTTTGTTGGTCTGAAACAATTGCCTGTCGAAAATAGGATCATATTCCGTACTNNGAAGCGCTATTCCGCGAAAGGCCAATACCGGGGCGCCGTATGATGCATCTTTAGCTGAAAAATCACTTGCCTCAGGTTGCTTGGGGATGATTGAATTCCATTGTTTGCCGATGTCATTGGGGGAAGATATCAGGTCTTCAATATTGACCATGATATNTTNTTTGTAGTTATAATTGACCGGCATGATATGAGAAGTATTCCTTTCATTATTCCTGATGATGAAGTGACCACATAGCCACTGACCAGACACGTACGATGGTTCAAACCAAGCTACCATGGTGCCTGCCCGGGAATAAGGCCTTTCTTCTCCATGAATATTTTTCAGGTGTATATCGAACAAGGAGTCAAACTCATACCTGATATCGTTGACCATTATATTCAATTTGTTTTCCTTGCCTTTTGTGCCGATGACCGGGTAATGTATCTCAAATGAAACCAATCTGTCTGATTTTTCTATAAGGGCTAATGGAATCTTTATCCCTGCAGACATTGCGGAAGTTTTGCCGGGCAAAGTACTTTGAATAAGGATTTCGTCATTGAGTATACAGGTCATGTTTGCTCCATCTTGCGGCAGGGAGTAGCTTTTCAGGTTGTATTTTCTTTCTGTGTTATCAGGGCGTTTCCCTGACATGTGATAAGTTTTTTTAANGTCGGTATTATGGAGGATTCCCTTACAGGAATAGTCATTGGGAAAGGAAAGAACGATGGTTTCTTCCGGATTGGCAACACCGGTAAAAACTACAATTGCAGGGTTATCTANTGGAACCGGGGTCTTTGCTTCCACCCAGGATCCCACTGTCAATCCTTCCATTTTGCCGGAATAGACTCCGGATGGGGAAGAAAGATCTGCTGTAAATACGGTGCCGGCAAATATTCCTCGAATCATACCTAATACCTTTTGATTCTTGCTATATTCTGCAAGAAATATGGAATCACCCTTGAAAAAGCCCTCCACATCAGTGTTTTTCTTGGCAGAGATCATCTCATAGTATCCCCGCACCTCGTCACCTTTCCTACACAGAAACATGCGGAAGGTGTGGGTTCCATCCACCCATCCGCTGATAACGTATTGCCGATCGCTTGCTTCCCCTTCCCAAAGATCTTTACAGCTGGTCAATTGAGCATAGCCCGGCAAGCAAATGAAAGCACAAAACAAAATAACAAGGAACCGCATCACTACTATTTAATGTATGAAAGTGCATCAAGGCACATTGACGATATTAAGGATGGATGTGATGATGGATTCACCGGTGAGGCCCTCTGCTTCAGCCTCGTAAGTAATGCCTATCCTGTGTCTTAAGACATCCATGGCTATCGCCCGCACATCATCCGGAATCACATAGGCCCGACGTCTGATGAAGGCCAGAGCCTTGGATGCCAATGCCAGATTAATACTCGCCCNGGGAGAAGCGCCATATTGGATCATGGGCGCCAGATCGGGCAGTCCGGCAGACTTTACATCCCTTGTAGCGAATACGATGTCGAGTATATATCTTTCCAAAGACGGGTCGAGATAGATGGATTTGATTATAGCTCTGGCATCTAAAATTTCCTGTGTTGTAGCCACTGGTTGTTGGAGTTGTCCGATTGAATCATCCATGTGTCGACGGATGATATGTTGCTCTTCCTCCTTGGTGGGATAGTCGATTGTAACCTTTAGCATGAATCGGTCTAGCTGGGCTTCGGGCAATGGATAAGTCCCTTCTTGTTCGATGGGATTCTGGGTAGCCATAACCAGAAAAGGTTCTTCGAGGGCAAAGGTCTCCTCGCCGATAGTGACCTGCCTCTCCTGCATCGCCTCCAATAGTGCGCTTTGCACCTTTGCCGGTGCGCGGTTGATTTCATCAGCCAGAATAAAATTGGCAAATATCGGGCCTTTCTTTACGGAGAATTTGTTGAGAGTGGGATTGTAAATCATGGTACCGACAATGTCTGCCGGCAGTAGGTCTGGAGTGAATTGAATCCTTGAAAATTTGCCGTTAACCAAGGTGGCGAGGGTCTTAATGGCGAGGGTTTTGGCCAGTCCAGGCAAGCCCTCCAACAGGATGTGACCTTTGGTGATCAGGCCGATTAAAAGCCTTTCGATCATGTGTTCCTGACCGACGATGATATTGGCAGTGGCGTCAGACAGGTGGGATACAAATTCACTACTTTTGTACACCCGCTCATTCAGCGCTTCTATCTCAGAATATTGCGTCATAAATATCGTTTTAATTTCAATAAAGTTTCGAATCCATGCTTTTATTGGCAACCTCTGTTGTCAGGTTCCAAGCATGTCAACCGTATAAACTATTTAAGAACAAAAATAGTATTTCAAAGGTCGGAAAATTCCCGCAATTGGCCGAATTTGACAATTTGTTAACCGCGTTTTTATTGTAAAACTCCTGTAAGAGTATAATTTGGTGAATTGATCAAAAGGTAGAATAGCATTGATCCCAGGTAAATAAACAGGAATTTAGAAAACACCCTCCCAGGACGCCGGGAATTACCGGCATCGCATGGTAGGCTGTAAAATAATAAGGTTTATTGTGAGTGATTGGAAAAATATTGGACGATTTGCTCTAAAGTATGTTTTAAACAGGAAATCGGGTAATGAATATCAGCAGAAACAAAACGATCAACATGATAGCCCAGATTCTGACATCCTTAAACATTTCATGTAACACCACTTTAACTTCTTTTGCAACAGGTTTCATATTCTCTCTTTTCATCAAAAACCACAACATAAATCTTACAAAAACGATACCATAACAATAATCTATAATATTTACTTCGGAGTCGCTTGGTAATTATCTTATTATAAATGTTTCGATGTTTGCCGAAGGCCATATTAAAATAATTTAAATTCGTTTGTCTTATGTATTTTTGTCCTTCGGATTCGTTATTTTGAAAAACCAAGGCTTTTAACTTTTCATCCGGCAAATGAGCATCTCCATCCTAAGTATCTTTTAATCGATAAGATGACCCCAAAATTCTTGTTTTTACTCATTCTGTTTTTATTATTGCTTCAGTGTACTGAATCAATGCATGCACAGCATAGAAAGGTTACCTTCCATGGTACCATTACCGATGATGCGACAGGAGAGACGCTAATCGGTGCCGCTTTAACAATCTTCCCCATTAAAGTATCGACGGTGTCCAATGAATATGGTTACTATTCGATTACTTTTTCTGAAAGTGATTCAGTGACACTGGTTGCCACCTATGTAGGGATGGAGCCTTTGTTGCTAAGGCTTCCTGTCGAT